>NZ_JBEFOA010000003.1:0-699875 GCF_045063795.1 Maribacter sp. Asnod2-G09
TTTTTGTTCCATAATCGTTGATTCTTTCCAAGGCATAGCATCTGAATTTTGGTTTCAAATGCAACTTAAAAAGTGTAAACGATGTTTCTATAACTCTGTAAAGGATGTTTGTATATCGTACCAAATGTTTTACAACGGTTTAGCTATGAACAGTACGGGAGCAAACTAGCGTTTGCTTTCCGCCTCGCACATAGCAAAATCTTTTTGTTTTGTTTTTTCTTTTCCTTGTTTAAAGCAAAATCCCAAAGATTTTGCGGACTTCATAAAAATACACAAACCCTGCGAATAAGCCCGAAGCCCGTATTGTTTATAGGTTGTGTTAGCCACCGTTATTTATTTCAATAACGATTCTTTTCGGTTCAAGCTGAGAATCATTAAAGTAGCACTTCAACTTTTCATTTTCTTTAATTCCCTCAATCGTATTACCGTGCTCAATTACAACACCGTTTTCAAAGATATAATTACCATAATTGAATAAAAGTCCAGCTATTTGTTGAGGGTCATAATCCGTAAATCGAAATTCAAAATCTGGAAGTCCAAGTGAATTTAAGCCTAGAGTATCCATAATCATTTCGTTCTCCTCTTCTTGAATATTGAACAAGCGAACATTCATAAAAGCATTTACATTTTGATAGTTATTCTGACTACTCTTTTCTATAAAATCGTTTGGCTCTAAAATAACTTCACTATTTCGAATCCATACAGCATTTGGTTTCATTGCAGAAACTATACCTGCTACAAATTTTTGAAAATATTCTACTCGTTCTTTATAATCTAAATTCCTTGACATTAAGTCTGTCAATAAGATTTCGTAAGAACATTTTTTAACTGTCTCTTCTGCATGTTCCCAATTCCAAGATTGTCCGAAAGAATTGTTCAGTTCAGAATATTCAATTTTATTTTCGTCAGGTATGAATATAGTTGCTTGAGCAGGAATATTTCCCTCAGCAAATTTTACTTCGTAATCTTTGAAAAAGTAATGTCGTGAATTTTCAGTTTTATCCAAGGTTTCCGGAAATTCTATTATTTCAAACCTGTTTTTCAGCTCTTTTTCAATAAGCTCATCGTTAAGGATAGGTTTATCTTCAAAGAAAAGTTTTACCATTAATAATTCAGTCGGGTTTTCTAACTGTTCATTCTCTTGAGCATCTGTTCCGTTTTCAGGTTTTGGTTTATTTCCAAATATTTTTTTGAATAGATTCATTCAGTTCTATTGGTTTTTTATAATGTTCGTTAATATACATGGTTTACAAAAGTTATAGATTAGAGTTTACACTAAATTAGTTTCTAACCTCACTGATTGTTCTTTTTTTCTAAATACATGTTCATCAAAGTAACCTAAAAATACATTTCTATAAAATACTCTCCAAATACCATTGCCAATGTCCAGTGCTCCGATGTGTTTACCTTGGAGCGAAGCGGAAAGGTAAACCCAATTATATGACTTCCATNTTTTTGTTCCATAATCGTTGATTCTTTCCAAGGCATAGCATCTGAATTTTGGTTTCAAATGCAACTTAAAAAGTGTAAACGATGTTTCTATAACTCTGTAAAGGATGTTTGTATATCGTACCTAATGGTGGCTAACGGCTGGGCTAAGCGTAGTGCGGTTGTAAGGAAACTTTTCGTTTCCGTCTGCGCACGAAGCTAAAGCTTATTGTTTTGCTTTTTCTTTTTTGTTCCAAAGCTAAATCCATAAGATTTAGCGACATTATAAATATACACAGACCATTCGTTTTAGCTCTAAAGTCCGCATTACGTTTAGGCATTGTTACCACACGTTTTTCTTGTGTTATATTGGCACGTTACTATTCGCACTCATCCCGTTCCATTAGTCCTTTTTCGCAATTTTGGCAAGTCCATATTCTCAACGATTACGACCGAGTAAAGTCCATCTGCTCAATTTTCAATTCTATTTGTCTGGCAAATCACGTACAGGTTCTATTTTTAATTTGCTTTGAATCATACTAGCTAGTTCATTGCAAGATTGATTAATCTTAGTTAAATCATCACTCAATTTTTCTAATTCATCAAGACCTATCGAATTAGACTTACCCTTATATCTTCTCGAAGAGGTTATAAGATAGTCGCCAGCAATTGGAATTAATGGATTGTGTGCAACTAAGTCTCTGGTAGTTTGAAATTTTTTTGTGAAGGAGTTTTTAATTTCTAGTAATAATAAAATCTCAGAATCAAATTTTCGTTCTCCGATATTTAGAGTGAGAAGACTGAACACTAATAGCTCCATTCTTTTATTAAGGCTCGATTCATGGAAATAATCAATCAAATCAATCTTTAAGCTCCCTTCGTTTTCTTTTCTTATAAAATCAAAAATTATTTCCAGAATTATGTTTATTTGAAACTCGAACGAATTATTGGAATTTATAAATCTCCCTATTATTGCATGTTGTTCTGTCATTTTTGAAATGTGTGGTAACGGTTGAGCTATGAACAGTACGGGAGCAAACTAGCGTTTGCTTTCCGCCACGCACATAGCGAAATCTTTTGGTTTTGTTTTTTCTTTTTTTGTGTCAAAGCGGAATCCCAAAGATTTCGCGACATTATAAATATACACAAACCTTTCGTTTAAGCCCGAAACCCGTATTGTTTATAGGTTTTGTTACCACATGTTTTTATGCGGTTTCTCTTTCAGTTTTTTTGTCCGAATTATTTTTCCGTCCTCATTTAAAAAATCAATTTTTCCGCCATCAATATTAGAAATCACAGTCAAGTATTCAATTTTATATGCGTAAAAAGCATTGTTTTTTTTTGAAAATTTATAATGCTTAATTGTTCTCCGAACATCAATATGATTTGATGAAGAAAAAAAATCATCTAAATTTTTAGCACTTGTGTCCAACTCTGTAGTAATCCATTCTTTTGTTAGAATTCCTTTTCTGTTATAATATTTGGAAGTCAACCAAAGTCCAAAATTGTCCCTTATATCTTCTCTTGCTAATACTCCACTACGGTAAAATAGTTTTGATTGACCAGTAAAACCCTTTAAATCAAAATCTTTTTCAGAGTAAAAAGAGGTTTCGTTTAGGTAGTGTATTTTTCCATTTCCGTAATATGTGGTATCCTTTCGAATACTATCCTTTTTAATCACATCGGTCAATTCTTTAAACTTTTCTGTATGCTGAGAGAGACAAACAACTGAAGTTAAAAAAAAGAGAATAAAGGTTTTCATTTTAAATATGTGGTAACAATTGGATAAACGTACCTAGGTACGTTTATTTCTTATTTAGGATTACTAATCTAGTGGATTTTTAATACTTTCAAAAGTATTAGTTGCCACATGGGTGTAAATTTCAGTTGTTTTACTTGAACTATGTCCTAAAAGTACTTGAATCTGCCTTAAATCTGTGCCAGATTCTAGTAGGTGCGTAGCAAAACTATGTCGTAATATATGTGGTGTAACAGTTATGCGTATGTTAGCTTTTTCAGCAGCGGACTTTACAATTTTCAATACACTAGCACCGCTATATTTCATTCCATTTTTACCTTCAAATAAATATATTTTAGGTTCATATTTCGTAAAGTATCGCCTCAAGTCATTTAAGGCATTTTTTGATAACAACGTCTGCCTATCTTTGTTTCCCTTTGAACCTACAACACGAACTAGCATTCGTTTACTATCAATATCTTCTATTTTCAAATTTAAAAGTTCACTTCTTCTTAAACCAGAACCATATAATAATTGAACAATACATTTATGTTTTAAATTGTTAGTGTTTTCAATAATTGTAAGTATTTCTTCTTTTGAAATTACTTTAGGTAATTTGGATTCTTTTCTAGGTCGTTCTATTTCATAGAAACGGTTTGGCATACCTAAAACTACTTCATAATAAAATTTAATAGCGTTTATGGCTTGATTAAGGTAAGAGTTCGATACATTTCTGTGAATGAGGTGCTGAAGAAAATTTCTGATATCACTTTCATCAAGAGTTATTAATTCTTTTTCTTTATAGTAATTAATAAACATTTCAAAAAAAGAAACGTATGTGCGTACAGTACTATTGGCGTATCTTTTAAGTTCCAACTTTAATAAGTACTCTTCAGGACAAAGTCTATATTCTGTTACATTAGTCCTATTTCTGAACCATTGTACATCTACTGTTTCGTTGTTAGTATTAATAGGTTTATTTGTAAAGAATCGATTATAATTTATCCAAACAATACCTTTGAATGTTGTAAAGATTATACCCAAGTTTGTCTTAGTATTAGGTATATATGCCATGTTATATTGTTTGCTCCACTTGGGGTCTGGGAGTCCTTTGATCAAGTTCTGTATCAGTTTATCTGGGCTAAACTTTATACCTATCATCTTTTGATTTTTAATCATTAGATGGTAAAGTGTTATAGATTTTACAGAATTCATATTACAAGATTAAACATATATATAATTTTTAGCAGTATATTATACGTATAATATACGTTTACAAATGGGTAAGGAAAGAAAATGTTTGATATGTTCAACACCGATTTCAGGAAGAGTTGATAAATTGTTTTGCTCACTGAAATGTAAATCTATAAACCAGTATGAAAAACGTCAAGAAAGTGAACAGTTCTTTTTTAAGGTTGATAGTCATTTGAAAGTAAATAGAAAGATTTTAAAGAGTTACAATAGATCTGGTTTTACTACTGTTCGTAGAAATGAATTAATTGATAGAGGTTTTAATCCAAAATTTTTTACCCATTATTGGAAAAATCAAAAAGGAGATGTTTATTTATTTGTATATGAATATGGTTTTTTAAATATTCAAAACGATGGAATTAAAAAATATACTTTAGTGAAGTGGCAAAATTATATGGATATTACCCAAAATAAATAATGAGTATGATAAATAGATTTATTTAAGAGGTTTTAAATAAACGAGAAATTTTGTTTCCATATCGAAGTAGGGTAACATTCCGTCAGGCCTTACAGGTATATTAAGAATCCTTTGGTAACGATCAAAGCTTTTTCTTAATAATAAAATATCTCCTTTAGTTGCTGGTTTATTATTGTTATTGGTAAAAGCATTTTTTAAGACATCTGCAGCAAGTGCTCCAGCAGTAGCATTTCCAATTCCTGCAGCACTCATTTTTTCAATTTTACTGGTAAATTTCGGAGCTTGTTTAAAGGGTAATAAATTTGATGTTTTTGTTTTCTGATGATGAGCTTTAGACCTGCAAGTGGCACTGCAAAATTTTTGCACATGCCGTCTTTTGGGTATGAATTCTTCATGACAATAATTACAGATGTAGTGTTTCGTGTCCATTTAGCGTTAAATGTACGTATGTTTGACGCATAATTAATGGATTTTCCGAGATATTTGGTAGGGTAGCTAATTAACTAACCTTAGCTAAAATAGGGGAGTTGTTTCTAATTTGAATTAAAAACAGTTTCTAAAAGAAATTCCATTGATTCTTCATCGGTAATTAAAACCGGCTTTTGTGACCCTACTTTTTTTAGACTTTTGGGTGTAGGACTAGCTTCAATTGCATCTAACTTTTCTTGGTGTTTAAATACATTTTTTAATAGCTGAACATTGTCATTCTTAATATAGGTTAGAACTTCAGCTGAATTAAGATTTGGAATTATTTGAATACTGAATTTGTTTTCAATTTGGACTTTATGATATTGAAAACAATCTGCCTGAAGTTTAAAGTATCCCTTGATTTGTTTATTGGCATCGCAATGAGATGTCACATTTTCATTCATCCATTTAGTAATGAACGTATAAAACCGCAAATGCATTATATAGTTTTCTAAAAGCGTTGAAAATTGTAATGGACTTGTATTATCCTTTTTGTCTATTAACTTTATTGTATTATAGTTAAGAATAGACGCCTTCTCTAATAACGGTATACAATCTTTTATAGCTAATACTTTTTCTGTTGAATTATTTTCAGACAGAAAAACAATGGTATTAAAAAATTCTTCTGTTTTAATATTTCTAAACTCACTGAGTTCACTTAAAGGAATGATACTATTTGGAATAAAAAATAGAAGAGGTGTATAGAGCTGTTTTATTAAATTTTTAAGTGTTTTGCTTGTATCCATTCTATTCTTTTAAAAGATTTGAGTAATCTTCGGCCAGTTCAGCATCTATATCACGTAAATATTTTTCTAAGGCGGACATTGAATTATGACCCGTAATCAACATTAATTTACTTTTGGCTTCAAATGGTGTAGCATCTTTTAATATTACCCGATATAGTTTTGTGATATACGTATGTCTAAAGCTGTATAATCCAAAATCTTCGTTTAGATTAAAATGTTCTTTCACTTTTTGTTTAAATCGTTTAGAGAAATAATTTCTTCTGTTGGTTTCTTTAGTATCCCAAGCTCCGCCAATTTCGGTAGGGGTAAAAAGTAAATCATTTGGATTCAAATTTGATAAGTCTGGTATTTCATCAAATAGCATTTGGGGTATTATTTTCTTTTTTAACTTACTATTTTTAGCTTGGAAGGTAAGTGTTCTGTTTACTAAATCCACGTCTTTAATACGAAGCCTAGATACTTCTATAGGTCTTAGAAAGTTATATGCAACGAATTTGATATATAGTAATAATATCGGGTCTTCTTTCGTCAAATGTTTGAATATACTTTTTTCTACCTCGAGAGAAAATGTTTTATTCCGATTTGGGATAGATTTTAAAACCTTAATCGTTTTTATAAAGTTGAATTTTATAATTTCATTTTCTTCTAAAGTCTGTAAAAAAGTACCAAGGGTCAATCTGAAATTGTTTCTATTTCTTGGGCTTGTATTGATGACTATTTCGTTTAAAAAGTCAAGCAACATTTTTTTAGTTAGCTGATGGGTGTATTTTATATTTGGATAATTTTTTGATAGCCATTTTAAAAAGGCTTGACCTTTAAGTCGATAATCTTGAACTGTTCTAGCTTTAACTTGATTTTTCTTCAACTTTAAAACGTAATCGAAGGCATCTTTTAGGGGCATTCCTAAATCCTTTGTTTCCGATTGAGTAGGTAGTTCTATATTCGCTATTTTGTTAGTAGACTCTGTATATTCAGTTTTAATTTTTTCTATTTTCTTATCTACTCTTACATGCTTTAAATCCGGTTCATGAATTTTATCGACCGATTGATTTTCCAATGGGCTATAGCCTGCTCTCAATAATTTTAATAGATTTTTACGGTACGAGGTTAGAATTGTTAATCTATCTGCCTTTGTTTTATAATTATTTGCCTTGCCATAAATATTTTTCATTCGTTCCAATTTATTAGTTTTTGGGTTCCTAAATGAAAAATAGACGTACCATCTTTTAGAAAGATCACCTTTGGCGGTATAGATTTTTGGTACTGAAAAATTTGGTTTTGTAGACAAATCGTGTTCTAAATCGTGTTCACTTTCGTGTTCAATTGTAATTGCATGCAGAAATATAGACATAAAAAAACGGTTTAGAGTGAACTAAACCGTTGTTTTACTTGAATTTACTAATGTAGCGAGAGGGGGGCACGATCCCCCGACCTCCGGGTTATGAATCCGACGCTCTAACCAACTGAGCTACCTCGCCATATTATTTTTAAACGGCTGCAAATATAGTGGTAATTTATTTGTTCTTCAACAAAAAATGATGAAAAAAATAATACCTCACATTTATTTTTTTATCATTTAGAAATATATATATTGCCCGCAATAAAGTAGCATGAACATGAGCGATAAAATAAAATTTGAAATAGAGTTTGTAATACAGTCTTCACCACAGATGTTATATCAGTACCTGGCAACACCTTCTGGACTGTCAGAATGGTTTGCAGATAATGTGAATTCTAGAGGAGAGAAATTTACATTTATTTGGGACGGAGCTGAAGAAGAAGCTAAGTTGTTAAAAAGAAAATCTGATGAGTTTGTACGTTTTGCTTGGGATGAAGCAGAAGATGATAGCTTTTTTGAAATGAAAATAATTGTAGATGAAATAACTAAAGATGTTTCATTGTTTATAACTGATTTTGCAGAAGATGATGAAATTGAGGAGTCTAAAATGCTTTGGACGAACCAAGTATCTGATTTAAAACAGGTATTGGGATCATCTTAAAAATACCCTTATTTACAGTATCTTTGAGCCTTAATTTTTTAAGGCTTTTTTTATGTTCAATTTTAATGGTGAACTTCTTGAGGATAATACATCTTTTTTAAACGAAAAGAATAGGGGAGTACAGCTTGGTGATGCCGTTTTTGAAGAGTTACGTGTGTTAAATGGTGATATCGTATTTTTAGAGGATCACTATTTACGCTTAATGTCTTCTATGAGAATTCTAAGAATGGAGATACCTATGAACTTTACGATGGAGTTCATGGAAGAAGAAATTCTAAAAGGTTTATCTGAGAACGATTTAAAAGAGTCAAAACAAATAAAATTCACCGTTTTTAGAAATAGTCAGACCGATTTTTCTAAATCAGATAATAGTATTTCATATTTCATTACCAGTAGTACATTAACAAACCCATTTTTTATTCTTAATGAGGGTGCATACGAAGTAGAACTTTTTAAAGATTTCTATAAAAATTCTAGTATGTTATCTAATCTAGATACCAACAATAAAGTTTTAAATGTAGTAGGAGCGATTTACGCCCAAGAAAATGATTATCAAGATTGTTTGTTGCTCAACGAGAGAAAGCAAGTTATAGAGGCTCTAAATGGTAATTTGTTTGTAGTAAAAGGTAATCAGATTAAGACAGCGCCAGTGACTGATGGCTGTATTAATAGTATTCTAAGAAAAAAGCTTATTGATATTGTTTCAAAAATTAATGATTTTGAATTTCTTGAGGATAGTATATCGCCTTTTGAGCTTCAAAAAGCAGATGAGTTATTCATTATAAATAATATTGACGGTATTATCTCTATTACAAAATATAGAAAGAAAGATTTTGTCAATACCACTGCAAAAAACTTAATAGGTAAATTGAATGCCGCGGCTAGAATGTCTTTAACTGCCAGTGTTTAGTTGAGACTCGGGTTTTCTGGAGCATTTGACCAAAGTAGATAATCACCACCTAATTGGATCATATTTTCTTTCCAAATTGCTTTTGCGGCTTTTTGAATAATTCTACTTTCATGTTCGTTTTCAACAACGATCCATGATTTTGAAGTCAGTTCTTCATCTAATTGTAAAGATGACCAGCCAGAATAACCAAGAAAAAATCGAATGTCATCTTCAGAAATAATTTCTTTATTGATGAGTTCTACGGTAGTTTCAAAATCACCGCCCCAGTAAATACCATCAGATATCTCTACACTATTATCTATTAAGTGTGGTACTTTATGAATAAAGTAAAGATTGTCTTGCTCTACAGGTCCGCCGTTATATACTTGAAAAGGTATTTCGATTTCGGTGACCAAATCGTTTATCTGATACTCTAATGGCTTATTTAAAATAAAACCAACAGAGCCTTCATTGCTATGTTCTGCTAACAGTACAACAGATCTATTGAAAGAAACGTCTCCTGTTAAAGAAGGTTCTGCAATTAGTAATTTTCCTTTGGTTGGCTTTAATGCGATCATTAATTTACGATGATTATATACCTAAAGTAAGACAAATCCGTCTAAATGCAAAAACATAGAAATAAAAAAAGCGCCAATTAAGGCGCTTTTAATAAATTTATTTGTGTAAAACTAGTTTACAGCTTTGCCTAAATCAGCACCTGCTTTAAACTTAACTACATTTTTAGCAGCGATTTGGATAGTTTTTCCAGTTGATGGATTTCTACCTTCTCTTGCATTTCTTTTAGATACGGACCAAGAACCGAAACCTACTAAAGAAATTCTATCTCCTTTTTTAAGAGAACTTTCAACATTTCCCAAGAAAGATTCCAATGACTTTTTAGCCGCAGCTTTTGTGATGCCAGCGTCTGCTGCCATTGCATCGATCAATTCTGTTTTGTTCATAATGTGATAATTAATTGTGATTAAATAATTTATACCTACTAACAAATTTATATGGATTTCTGAGCAACACAAGTAAAACAAGGGGAAATCCCTGATTTTGTTGATAACTCAGCGTGTTTGTTGATAAAGTAGGTTTTTTTTTACGTTTCTCGCAGCCCAATAACGGCGGGGCTTTACCCCATTTTTGCGTTTTTTTCTAAATTAAGGCCGTTCAACAGATCTCTTACAAGCATTCTTTTCTTGCCTTGAAGTTGTATTTCATCGAGATTTAAGTAGCCATCTTGTACTGCGACTTTCATCTCTTTTTTAGTAAAAATCAGAGTTCCGGTAGTTAGTTCATGTTCTTCGACTTCTATATGTGCCTTGTAAATTTTGGTAATTATCGTTTGGTCACCGTTTGTCAAAGTTGTCCATGCTGCTGGGTACGGACTCAATCCTCTTATAAAGTTGTAGATATCTTCTTTCGACTTGCTCCAATCTATTTCACATGTTTCTTTAAATAGTTTGTGAGCATCTTTTAAATCTTCGGAATTTGTCTGTTTTGTAGTTTCAAAATTTCCTTCTTGAATTCTTGCTACAGTTTTTACGACAGTTTCTGCACCTAAATGCATTAGTCTGTCATGTAAGTCTTCGGCATTATCTGTTTTTTCAATGTTAGTTTCGTCTTGCATTATAATGGCACCTGTATCTATCTTCTCGTCGATAAAGAATGTAGTAACTCCGGTTTTTGTTTCACCATTTATTATTGCCCAATTAATAGGTGCTGCGCCACGGTATTGAGGTAGAAGCGATGCATGAAGATTAAACGTCCCATATTCTGGCATATCCCAAACAAGCTTCGGTAACATTCTAAAGGCTACTACTATTTGTAAATTGGCATTTAATGATTTTAGGGTGCTTAAAAACTCTGTGTCTTTTAAATTTGTCGGTTGTAAAACCGTAAGGCTATTTTCAACAGCGTATTTTTTAACTGCAGATTCGTTTATCTTTCTGCCTCTACCAGCGGGTCTGTCTGGTGCCGTAATCACACCTACTATATTATATTCCTTTTTTACAAGCATGTCTAAAATGCCTACAGCAAAATCGGGGGTGCCCATAAATACAATTCTCAATGCTTCCATATTATAATAGTTGGTATTCGTTTATAGTGTTTAATGTTATGTAATTGTCTTCTAATAGTTCTTGTAAGGCTGCAATAACAATGTCTTGATTGATGTTTAATCGTTTTTCTAATTCTCGCGAACTTGCAGCTTTCTGCTTTAAAAGTTGAATGATTTTTATTTTGGCGTGTACAACATCTGTATTGCCTAATTTCTGGCTGATGCACACATCGCATATTCCACACTCTTTTTCTTGAACCTCCCCAAAATATTCCAATAGCTGAATGCTTCTACAAACAGTGTCATTTTCAATGTAGTTGAGCATCTTCGTTACCTTCTCAATTTTGAGCTGATTTTGCTCTTCAATATTTCTTGCGAAAATATTAATGGTGCGGTCATCATCTCGTGGTACCAAGAACAGCATTTCTAAATCACTTGAAACACTGGTGTATTCAATAATTTCATCTTTTGCTAGTTGCTCAAAGTTTTGATGTAACACTGATTCTGATATAGCTGTTTTTTTAGATAATAAGTACATGTTAATTTGTGTGTCGAATTCAAAGAGTCCGCCATAGGTGCGTAGAACTACTTTTATGAAATCGGCAAGTTTAGAATTTTTGTCAATGTACCTATATAATGTATCCTTATCTGTTATGAATTTGATAGTAATTTTTTTTGAGAAATTTTCAGATAGTGATAGTACCGAGTTTCTGTCTAGTAGCTGTAATGCATTATAAGTTAAAAATGTATTTAGCTTATATATGTTACAGAATTCATTAAAATTTAGATGAAACTTTGCATCGGTAAACTCTCCGTAGCCAATTTGAAAAAATGTATTTAATTTTTTATAAATCATTTTCACGTAGGCAACATCTGGTAAAATCTCGATAAATTGTTTCTTTACCAATACCTTGTCGGTAGTATTGGTAAGTAGAATTGCCTTTGCAAAGTCTCCGTTTCTTCCGGCTCTACCTGCTTCTTGAAAGTAATTTTCTAAACTATCGGGAATTTGATAATGAACTACCAACTCAACATCTGGTTTATCTATACCCATACCAAAAGCATTGGTAGCAACCATAACTTGAACTTTATCTTCTAACCAAAGATTGAGCCGTTCTGTTTTCATTTTTTGATCAACACCGCCATGATAAAACGTTGACTTTACATTATTCTTTACTAAAAATTTAGATAGTTCTTCTGCCTTTCTTCTACTTCTAACATATACAATGGCACTGTGTTTTATTTGCTGGCAGTATTGTTTTAAGCGACCATTTTTATCTTCGGTCAGTAGGACTCCGAATCCTATATTTTTTCTAAAAAAGGAATCTTTTACTACAAAAGGATAATTGAGATCTAATGAAGAAATAATGTCATCGCTAACTCTTTTAGTTGCAGTTGCCGTTAAAGCAACCATTGGTGGGGTGGGGTGTAGCTCTCGTAATATGGAACAGCTTAAATAGGCAGGTCTAAAATCGTGACCCCACTGAGAAATACAATGTGCCTCATCGATAACGAACATAGAAACGTTCATAGCCTTAATACGTTCTTGTACCAATTCTTGCTGTAAGCGCTCTGGTGATAAATACAAAAACTTATAACTGCCATAAATACAATTATCTAATAGCTTATCTACTTCAGTAAATTTGAGTCCGCCTTTTAGACCTATGGCTTTAATGCCTAGTTTTTGAAGATTGTCGACTTGATTTTCTATTAGGGCTACTAGCGGAGATATAACAATACAAATCCCCTCTTTCATTATTGCTGGTACTTGAAAGCATAGCGATTTACCACCTCCTGTGGGTAATAAACCTAAAACATCTTGACCATTAGAAATGGCATTGATGATTTCTTCTTGAGAGCCTCTAAAGCTGTCAAAACCCCAATATTTTGATAAAATTTCTTTTGGTGTATTATTCACCCGTTTTATTTATAAAATCTACTACGAATTGCATACGATTTTCTATAGTGCCAAATGGAACTTCTATTGGCGTATACCCAAGATCAATATACGTTTTTTCAAGCTTATCGTGAATGCCACAAGCTTGTTCGAAATTTTCCATTCGTTCATTATCCTGCACATAAATTTCTTTCCAAGGTGGTAAGATCAATACCTCGTCATACCTGTGTTCTAAACATAAATTGGCATAACGTTCTTCTGAAGGTTGCCCAAAATAATCCATATAAGCTATAACATCTGGTAACCCGCGATCATAGAATAAATGATCTTTATGTATGTTTTGGCCATTGATAAAATGTTGTAAACGGGCATCAATCAATTCATCATTAAAACTTTTTGAATCTTTTACAAAATCAATGGGATTCACTAATTTGTCTTCTAAAGATACATCGCCTAATGCATCTAAAGTCATCGTTCTAATTACCTCATGAAAACAATGGTATCCATTTTCTTCAAGTGATGATATTAATACTGTTTTTCCTGTTCCCGGACCTCCTGTTACAACAATTCTCTTGCTTTTCAAACTCATAATTTAGTTCAGCAAAAGTACATAAACCAACAATATTAAAAAACTGGTTCATTACACTTATCTTTGCATAAAATACTAGTGATGGACGAAAATAACCCAGTTGAATTCTATAAGAAATTAAAGGAGCAATTAACAGAAACTTCAAAATGGCCTTCTGACTATTTGTATAAGTTTATTGTTGAGACAAAAACAGATAAAATTGATAAAATAAATACCATTTTTGATAATACCGGTGCGGTTATCAATCTAAAAGAATCTAAAAATGGTAAATATACCAGTGTTTCTATTACCGTAAACTTAAATAGCCCTGATGCGGTTATTGAAAAATATAAAAAAGTAGGTGAAATAGAGGGCGTAATATCCTTGTAAAATAGCATTTCATCTATAATTTTATTAATTTGGCATCGTTATAAGAATACTTCTCAAAAACATTAAGCTAAAATTTTCAATTTGCAATTAGTAGAAAACCTAGAATATAATACCGAGCGTGAACATTTGATTATACCAGAGTATGGTCGTCATTTTCAAAAAATGGTGAACCATGCGATATCAATTGAAGACCGTGAAGAAAGAAATAAAGTAGCGCAAGCGATCATTAGTGTAATGGGAAATATACAGCCCCATTTGCGCGATGTACCTGATTTTCAACATAAACTTTGGGATCAGCTGTTCATTATGTCCGATTTTAAATTGGATGTAGATTCTCCTTTTCCAATTACTTCGAAAGAGATATTGAGAAAAAGACCAGAGGCTTTAGAGTATCCTCAAAATTTTCCTAAATATCGTTTTTACGGTAATAACATTAAACGTATGGTTGATGTTGCCGTAGAGTGGGAGAAGGGTGATAAGCGTTCTGGTTTGGAATATGCGATTGCCAATCACATGAAAAAATGTTACCTGAATTGGAATAAAGATGTAGTTGATGATAAAGCTATTTTTAAACATTTATTCGATTTAAGTGATGGTCGCATAGATTTAGCTGCTGAAGGCGAAAGTTTGACAGATAGCGGTCAGTTCCTTAAAAATCGAGTTGCGAAAACACCGCGCTCGAATAATTCAGGAAAGAAAAATCAAAGAAATAATAATAACCGCGGTAAAAAACGCTATTAAATTTCCACTTCTCTAGATGGGGACATTCAAAATCGAAGGAGGGCATCAGTTATCTGGTGAAATAACACCTCAAGGAGCAAAGAACGAAGCACTTCAAATACTTTGCGCAGTACTACTTACAGACGAAAAAGTAACAATTAACAACATTCCAGATATTGTTGATGTTAATAAACTTATAGCACTCTTAGAAGACTTAGGTGTAAAAATTCAAAAGAAAGGCAAAGGTTCTTATAGTTTTAAAGCCGATGATATTAACTTGGAATATTTACAATCTGATCAGTTTAAGCAAGATGGTAGGGGCTTAAGAGGCTCTATTATGTTGGTAGGACCATTATTGGCACGTTTTGGTAAAGGTTATATTCCAAAACCAGGTGGTGACAAAATTGGTCGTAGACGTTTAGATACACACTTTGAAGGTTTTATAAAATTAGGTGCCAAATTTCGCTACAACCGCGAAGAATATTTCTACGGTGTTGAAGCAGATAAGTTGAAAGGTACGTATATGTTGCTTGATGAAGCTTCCGTTACCGGAACTGCAAACATTGTTATGGCAGCGGTTTTAGCTGAAGGGCAAACTACCATTTATAATGCGGCATGTGAACCATATTTACAACAACTTTGTAAAATGTTGAATAGAATGGGCGCCAAAATATCTGGTGTAGGTTCTAATCTTTTGGTTATTGATGGGGTAGATAAATTAGGTGGTACGGATCACCGTATGTTACCTGATATGATTGAGATTGGTAGCTGGATCGGTTTGGCTGCTATGACTAAAAGTGAATTAACAATTAAAGATGTTAGTTGGGACGATTTAGGTCAAATACCAACAGTATTCGGTAAACTAGGTATTACGTTAGAAAGAAAAGGTGATGATATTTATATTCCTGCTCATTTAGACGGATACGAAATTCAAAACTATATTGATGGTTCTATTTTAACCATTGCAGATGCACCTTGGCCAGGACTAACCCCTGATTTATTGAGCATCATTTTAGTTGTTGCTACACAATCTAGAGGAGAAGTGCTTATACATCAAAAGATGTTTGAAAGCCGATTATTCTTTGTAGATAAGTTGTTAGACATGGGAGCGAAGGTTATTCTTTGTGATCCGCATAGAGCTACAGTAATAGGTCATGATTTTAAGTCTACTTTAAAAGCAACTACAATGACATCGCCAGATATTAGAGCTGGTGTTTCATTGCTAATTGCTGCTTTATCTGCAAAAGGGACTTCTACGATTCATAATATTGAACAGATAGATCGTGGCTACGAAAATATAGACGAAAGACTACGTGCAATAGGTGCTAAAATTACAAGAATGTAAATTTTAAGTAACAGGTAAGCATAAAAATAAAACTCCATAATACGGTTCTTAACCAATTATGGAGTTTTAACTTTTTAATAGATATCTCTACATCTCTTTCTTTAGATATATTTTCATGTAATGGTACAAACATTATAAAAGTTATAATCCATGCTGCTATAACTAAGCTACTATATAATATGCTGTAGAAATCAGGGGTTGTATATACTTGAATAAGACTTATGATTAATTGCGTGACCATTAATGGAATTACAATAACAGCAATTCTTTTGGTGTAGCTACTGTGCCATTGAAAAAGATCTACATGTTTGTAATAAGAGAAACTCGGATATATTATTAATTGTACAATCCAAATTAGTACCAATAAACCACTATCGCAAATTAAACGTATTGTCTCTAACATTTATTTATCAATTAAAGTGCCGTCAGGATATTTTGCAAAACGTCCTTTGCTTTTTTCGTGTACATGATCAGGATGTCTCCAAGGCCAACCACCAAACTGCGTAGTTCTAAACTCATTCATAGCATCTTCTAATTCTTCTTCAGTATTCATAACAAACGGACCATATTTAGCCACAGGTTCATCTATAGGTTTGCCTTGTAATACAAGAATACTAGCCTCTTTTTCAATGGCTTTCAATGTTATTTCAGTGTTTGCATCTACATCAATACCATGATTGAGGGTTATTATTTCGCCCAAAATCTCTAAAGAATCACCATCATAGAAATAAATTGTTCTAGTTGAACCTTCATTTGCTTTTGGTAATATTAGAGCGTCGTTAGCTTCAATTTTTATATTCCAGATAGCAACATCATTTTCTAACTCTGATGCCCATGAATCAGGGGCAGGTTTTAATGCTTGTTCAGAACCAAAACTACCGGCAATAATTTTAACTGTGGACTGCTCTAATTTTAATACCGGAATATCTTCATGCCAAAGCATTTTAAAATGCGGATCCACAAATTTACTTTTAGCAGGTAAATTCAACCATATTTGAAAAAGCTCTAGGGTATTTTCTTTTTCTGTATGAATTAGCGGAAACATTTCTGAATGTTGTACTCCGCTGCCAGCAGTCATCCATTGTACATCTCCTTCTCCAAATCGTCCTGCTGCGCCTAATGAATCAGAGTGGTCACAAAATCCTTTATTCACTACTGTTATAGTTTCAAAGCCGCGATGCGGATGTGCGGGGAATCCGGGTATCGTAGTTCCTTGATACATTCTATACCCGTCTTTAATTTGAAAATCGTTACCTAAATTTCTTCCTACTAAAGAATCATCAGGACCTAGTTTTCCGTTTCCCTTAGGGTAGTGGTCCAAATGATATACACAGAATAAAAATGGATCTTGTGTTTGCCAGGGGAAGCCTAGTTGAAATATTTTTTTAATTGTGCTCTTCATAATTTTAAGATTATATAAAATTAATGTTGAGCATTATTAATCTCCACCCAATTATTCTCAGGATCTTTTAAATAAATCTGTCTTACTCCGTCAGCTCTTAAGGTTACTGTATTTTCTTTCCCTGGCCAATCCCAATACGGAACGTTCTTTTCTTCAAGAGAAGCTATTAATTCATCTAATTTTTGGGTAGCCAAACTAAGGTGTACACTTTTACTATGTTCCATAGCTACGCTATCTTTTCCTATTAAATGTAATTGTGAATTTCCTTGTATTGCAAACCATTTAAAACCCGAAGGGGCGGAAGGGTGTGGAATCTCTTTCAAGTTCAGAACATCTTTATAAAATGCGCCTACTTTATCCAAATCTTTTACGATAACTGAGTAATGATCGTATTGAAAATCGAACGATTGGGCCGAGGCAAAAGTACCCGTAATAAAAATGAATAATGCGATAATCTTTTTCATTGTTGATGTTTAAGTTTGATGGTTCAAGTTACTTAAAAATGAAAGAAGCTATCTGTTAAGATAGCTTCTTTGTTACTTGTGTTTTATTCTCCATCTAACGGTGGTGGACCATCGATCATTGGCTCATAAACTTCATCACCTTTACGGGTTTTGAACTCTTCTTTCACCTTCGTCACTAATTTCGGATTTTGAAATAAGTCTAACATCGTCATGCCCATTGCTTTAGATGCATGAATCATTCCTTTATGTCCGATAGACATTCCGCCGCAGGCAACAACAGCCCAAGAATGCCAAGGTGTACCTGTAGGTGCTACAGAAACCCCTAAATTAATATTAGGTACATTCCAACTTACATCACCTACATCTGTAGAACCACCGCCCGGGTTTTCTAACGTTTCTCTCAATGGGTGAACGGTACCATCAAAACCAACTTCTGGTTTGCCGGTTGCTTTTTGAATTGCTTTACCAAAAACCGTTTCTTCTTCGGTATAGGTAATCGGACCTAGTAACTCTAAATTGTTCTGCATGATTTCTCCGCCAGAGCGGTTAACCAATGTTTCATAAATACCTGATACCAATGAAATTTTATACTCAACATTCGCCATAATAGCAGCACCTTCTGCCATTGCTTTTACATGTTCATACGTTGGTAACATATTTGATCTTTTAGGGTCTCTAACACGTACCCAAAGCTTAGCGTAATCTGGTACCACGTTTACAACCTGACCACCATCTTGTATATGGTAGTGAATTCTAGAAGATGGTAAAATATGCTCTCTGTAATAGTTGATGCCTGTTGTGTATAATTCTAACGCATCAGATGCGCTACGACCGTTCCAAGGATCCATTGAGGCATGTGCTGCCTGACCGTAAAACTCAACTACAAAATCGATAAGTGATAATCCGCTTTGTACATCGGCTTCAATACCTGCAGATGGGTGCCAGCTAACGTTGACATCGACATCATCCCATAATCCGGCTTTTACCATCCATACTTTTGCAAAGTATTTTTCTTCAGCTGGTGTGCCTAAGAATTTTACGGTTCCTTTTATTTTACCGGCATCCATTAGTTCTTTAATCGCAATTGCAGATCCAAGACTAGCTGTACCGAACATGTTGTGTCCGCAACCATGACCTGCAGCTCCTTCTTTAAAAGGTTCTTTTACAGGAGATGTTTTTTGAGAAATTCCTGGTAGGGCATCAAATTCGCCCAAAATACTTATTACAGGGCTACCAGAACCATACGTTGCGGTAAAAGCTGTTGGTATATCGGCAACACCTCTAGTAACGGTCAATCCGTTCTTTTCAGCATAATCAGCTAAAATTCTTGAAGATTCTGTTTCATCAAAAGCAGTTTCGGCTAGTGCCCAGATAGAATCACTAATTTTAATAAGTTCTTCTTTGTGTTTTTCGACAGAAGCGATAATTAGGTTTTTGTCTTTGCTCATTTTCTGAGAAAAAACTGAAGCACTCATACATAAACAAAGTGCCAATAATACTGTTTTTTTCATATTAGTCGTTTTGGTTGTTAGTTCCCTAATCATTAGTAGTGTTAAACTTCAGATTAAAGTCCTAGTAAATATACCAAAATAAAACGCTAGATGTCACTTTGTAAATGAGGGCTCTAATTGCGTATATCTAAGTTCGACTCATTTTTAATGAATTATTTTGGATTCAAAAATTGAGAGTGCAATCGCTTGTAAATAATATAATTTAATGTCCAATTTTTCGTTATTACTCAAATCCCAAAGTTTTAAAAATTTCGAATTATGAAAAACCTAGCCTATAAAGTACTCGTGATCACAGCATTTTTTTCAATAATGGCGTGTAGTTCTACCAATAGAATGACGATGGGTATTACCCAACCTGCTCAAGTACCGATACCAAATGATGTAATTAATATTGGTATAGTTAATAGAAGTAGTGCATCAGAAAAGAACAAGGTTGTAGATAATATTGATAAGATTTTATCTTTAGAGGGACTTAATTTGGATAAGGAAGGCGCTCAAAATGCCGTAACGGGACTCAAATATGAATTAGAACGTAGTAATCGATTTGATGCTGTTAAGGTAATTGAGAATCAAAAAGATATAGAAAAGGGATTAAGCATTTTTCCTTCAGAAATTTCTTGGGAAATTGTTGATAGAATTTGCAAGGAAAATGACGTAGACGTTCTATTTTCATTAGAATTTTATGATACTGATACCGCAGCCGATTATGAAATTACGACAGTTAAAATACCTAATAATTTAGGTATTGAGGCAAACGTACCGGGACATAGAATAAAACTAAATACAGCAATTAAAAACGGATGGAGAATCTATGACCCGTCTAATAGAACAATTATAGATGAATATGTTTCTAATGATAGACTATTTTCTTCTGGTGAAGGAATTAATCCTGTAAAGGCATTAGAGGCTGTTATTGGTAGAAAAGAGGCTGTTTTAAGTGTAAGTTCTAAATTAGGTGCGAACTATGCTCTTTTTACAAGACCTGAAAAAATTCGTATTGCTAGAGATTATTTTATAATAGGAAGTAACAATTTAGAAATTGCCGATAGACGCGCAAAAGCTGGTGATTGGGATGGTGCCGCAGATTTATGGAATGCCGATTTAAACAATGCCAAAAGTAAGGTTGCGGGTAGAGCATATTACAATATGGCCATTAGCAACGAAATTAACGGTAACCTGAACAAGGCAATAGAATATGCTTCTAAAGCCTATACAGACTACGAAAATAAAGATGCTTTGCGTTATGTAAATATGCTAAAAAGAAGAGTTGTAAATCAGCAAGAGCTAAATCGTCAATTGGCGAAATAGTCTTAGCTAACGGCTTCTTTGTATGTTGTTAAACAGCGTTCTCTAGCCATTTTGTGATCTACCATTTTTTCTGGGTATTTGTCGGTACCAAATTCTTTAATCCAGGTTTTTATGTATTCTTTGTTCTTGTCGAATTTATCGACTTGTGTCATAGGGTTGAAAATTCTAAAATAAGGTGCAGCATCAACACCGCTACCTGCGGCCCACTGCCAATTGCCCACATTTGAACTCAATTCATAATCTAATAACTTTTCGGCAAAATAGGTTTCTCCCCAACGCCAATCTATTAAAAGGTGTTTGCATAAAAAGCTTGCTACCAACATGCGCACACGATTATGCATATAACCAGTCTCGTTTAGTTCGCGCATACCGGCATCTACCAAAAGATAGCCAGTGGTTCCAGTTTTCCATTTTTCGAATTCCTCTTCATTATTTCGCCATTCTATACGGTCGTATTTTGATCTGAAAGCGTTGTCAACAGTATGTGGAAAGTGGTAAAGAATAGTCATAAAAAATTCTCTCCAAATCAATTCACTCCAAAATACTTTGTTGTTCTCGGCGATGGCTTTTTTCATCATCTTACGAACCGATACAGTACCAAAACGTAAATGCGGACCTAAGTGAGATGTTCCGTTCTCTTTTGCTGGAAAATTACGGGTATCTTCATAATTATCAATGAGAGAAGGGGTGACATCGTAGTTGGGCACTTCAATATTAGATTTTTCAAAACCGATATCACTTAATGATAAATTGGGTAAACGAGAGTTTTTAATCAAATTAGCTAAATGCTGACTCGTATAATGAATCACCAAATCTTTATCGGCACTAAAATGCTCTTGCCATTTATTCTTATAAGGTGTGTAGACTACATATGGATCTCCGTCACCTTTAACAATCTCTGATTTTTCAAAAATTACTTGGTCTTTGAATGTTTTAAATTTAATTGAATTCTCCTTTAAAAAACCAGCTATTTTTTCATCTCTTTCTTTTGCGTAAGGCTCATAATCTCTATTAGTATATACAGACATTACCTCGTATTCTTGAGTAAGACTTTTTAAAATAGCTAAAGGCTTACCAAAATACATAGCTAAAGAGCTATCATGCTCTTCTTGTAACTGATTTCGCATATGCTGCAGGGTCTCATGTATGAATGTAAGCCTTGCATCATCTTTCGGTAATTTTGAAAGAATTTCTTTATCAAATATAAAAATGGGTAATACTGGGTGGTTACCTTTCAAAGCTTCAAGAAAGCCGACATTATCGTCTAATCTTAAATCTCTTCTAAACCAAAATATAGATACTTTTTTAGACATTTAGTTGATGTTTAAAGTTGAGAGTCCGCCATCTACACCTATAATCTGTCCGGTCATCCATGTACTTTTATCACTCAAAAGAAAGACTGCTGCATTTGCAATATCTTCAGGATTTCCGACTCTTTTTAATGGGTGACGTTCACTCATCATTTCACGTTTTTTATCATTGTTCAAAAGTCGTTTTGCTAATGGTGTATCTACCAAAGATGGTGCTATTACATTAACTCGTACTTTAGGTGCGTACTCTGCCGCCATTGACTTTGCGAAACCTTCAATAGCACCTTTAGCAGCAGCTACGCTAGTATGAAAAGGCATACCTGTACCTACCGCAATAGTACTAAAAAAGACCATGCTCGAGTCGTCGTTCATCAATGAAATTATTTGCTTCACGATTTTCACCATGGCAAAGAAATTAAGTTCCATATCATCTTTCATGGTGTCTAATGACATCATTTTAAATGGCTTTAGATTTATGCTGCCAGGGCAATATATAAATCCGTCAAGTTTTTCGGGTAGCTGAGAAATATCTAGTTCGTCTTTAGTAACGTCGAATTCGATATGAGTTATGTTTTCGTACTGCAATTGTTCATCTGTTCGTGATGCAACAAATATGTTATGCGTTTCTTGTAATTCTTTTACCATTGAAAGTCCAATACCATGAGACCCTCCAATTAATAATATATTTTTCATTTAAAAAGATTTTAGTTGAAGTTCATTAGGGATGGAATCTATAGTGCCGAAGAGCTCTTTCAATTTGTCTTCTCTGAACTTAAATATTTCCATCAACTGTTTTTTTACGATGATAGGATGAGCTAACTGACCTAAAAGCCCGAATGGAATTTTATAGTCTATAATATCTTCCATAATTACACCTTCATCAATTTCATTTATAAAGTGCTTGTGATGCCAAAGTGAATATGGACCGAACCTTTGTTCATCAACAAAATAATTACCTTGATCTACGTGGGTTATTTCAGTTACCCATTTTGTAGTATAACCAGGAAAAGGGGATACCTTATATTGTATAATCTGCCCAGGAAACATTGCTCTATCTGCTCCTGAAAGAATATTGAAACCCATATGTTCGGGCGTAATAACCTTTAAATTTGCTGGATCAGACAAAAACTCCCATGCTTGTTTTTTGCCAATAGGTAGCGCTTGTTTTGAATGTAATTGATATAATTTCATTTATGCACATTTAATAAAGATAGACTGTATAAATGTCTAACAATATTCAAAAATACTTAAACATTATTTAAAAATGCTTTGTAATAGTCGTAAAAATTGACTTTATCGATTAAATTGAATTTAGGTCACTTAAATACAGGTGATTAACATTATTCTAGCTTATTTTGCAGCAATGAAACTTTTTATTCAACAGTTGGGTCTTATTATTTTTTTCATTAGTACAGCTACGTTAGCTGCGCAAGAGAATGTGCAAACTGTTGGCGAACTGCCCGATGATGTGTTTGAAACATCTGGATTAATTTACTTTAACGGCAATTTAATTACACATAATGATTCGGGTAATGAAGCTGTACTTTATGAGTTAGATACTTTGACGCTATCTATACAGAGAAGAGTGAATGTTACCAATATTCAAAATATTGATTGGGAGGCGATTTCTCAAGATGATGAATATATCTACATAGGGGATTTTGGTAATAATGTGGGTATAAGAACGGACTTAGCGGTTCATAGAATTTTAAAAGAAGACTATCTAAGTTCTAATACCGTTACCGCAACGACCATAAACTTTTCGTACGAGGATCAGCAAGCCTTCGAGAACAATGGAAATAGTGATTGGGATGCAGAAGCATTTTTTGTTATCGATGATAGAATAGTGGTATTGACAAAACAATGGCAATCTCAAGGGTCAGTGGCTTATGAATTTTCTAAATTTCCAGGAAAGTATACGGCAGGTATTGTAGGGAATATTGAAGAAGTGGGGTTGATTACTGATGCAACTTATGATGCTGAATCAAACAGATTGGTTGTAATCGGGTATTCTTCGATATTGACTCCGTTTGTGGGTATTGTAGAACATTTAAATTTTAATGCTGTTTTTGAAGGATACACACAACAATCTTTAGGACTTAATTTTATTCAAGCGGAGGGACTAACGCAAACCAGTTCGAGCAGTTATTTCTTTTCATCGGAATATTATTCAAGGCAAGCACCTACCATTGAATCGCCATCACGGTTATTTTCTTTTCAGATTTCAGATGTTGTGTCGGAGGAGCCTGAAAATCCAGAGAACCCGGAAGAACCGGAGAATCCCGAAGAACCAGAGAATCCCGAAGAGCCTGAAACTCCAGAGGAGCCAGAGAACCCTGAGTCTCCAGAGGAACCTGAAAACCCTGAAGAAAGTGAGAATCCTGCAGATCCAATAACACCTGTAGTTCCTGAGAATTCTAATGACGAGGGTAAATTGATTATTTACAGAGATAATTCTTCAAATCTTTACCATTATTCCATCGCCACAGATAAAACGGTTTTCGGACAGGTTATTTATGACTTATCTGGTAAAGAAATATGGCAAAAATCGGGAGGGATAAGCAAAAAGGGTGTTATCTCGCATCATCTAGAATCTTCAATTTATTATTTGGCTTTATACTTAGAAGATGGTATAGTTGCAAAATCTTTTGCCGTTTATTAATAACGACCTTCGTATTTAAGAATTTGTTAACATTTCGACCCCTCCTTTATAAGTAGTTTTGCGATAAATAACTAATCAGCAAAATAATCATGAACAAAGTAGTACTATTTTTATTAGCAATTGTAGCTTCCTTAACTGTTGAAGCACAAATAAATACACCAGCACCTAGTCCCGCAGCTAAATTAATGCAGACTGTAGGTTTAACAGAAGTAAGTATTGACTATTCTAGACCTTCTATGAGAGGTAGAAAAGTATTTGGAAACTTAGTGCCTTTTGATAAATTATGGAGAACAGGAGCAAACGGATACACTTTAGTAACTTTTGACGCTGACGTAACTATCGGTGGTAAAGAAGTTAAAGCGGGAACATATTCTATTTTCACTAAACCAGGAGCTTCTGCATGGGAAGTTTTTATCTACACTGATACTGTAGGTGGTGGTACGCCAAGTAACTGGGAAGAAAGCAAAGTAGTTGCTCAATTATCTGTACCTGTTTACAAAATTGAAATGCCTGTTGAAACTTTTACGATCACTTTTGATGATGTAACTTCTAACGGAGCAAATATTGGTATCATTTGGGAAAACACTTATGTAGCAATTCCTTTTACTGTTGGTACGGATGCTACTGTAATGAGCAGTATTGATAAAGCGTTAAACGGACCATCTGCTGGTGATTACTATGCTGCTGCAGTATACTATTCTAGCGAAGGTAAAGATATCAATAAAGCCAAAGAATGGATGAACAAAGCAATGTCTATGACAGATAAGCCTGCATTCTGGCAATTAAGACAGCAGTCTTTAATTTTAGCTAAGGCTGGTGATAAAAAAGGAGCAATCGAAGCTGCCAAGAAATCATTAACAGGTGCGACTGCAGCTGGTAACAATGATTACATTAAAATGAACAACGATTCAATTAAGGAATGGAGTTCTAAGTAATTAGCATCTTTATAAAACTTAAAAAGTCCGTGTTATAAAACGCGGACTTTTTTTATGGAAAATATTTTAAATTTTATTCAAATACTTTGACGCCGTCATCAATAGCCAAATGATAGTATTCAGCATCGATACCAGTTTGTTCTTTATACTGGTCTAGCAAAGATGTTATACTTGTATCTAGTTCTTCTGTCTTTACTAAATTGATAGTGCAACCGCCGAAGCCGCCACCCATCATTCTAGAACCAAGCACACCATCTAAACTTTCACCAATTTTAACCAAAGCGTCTAATTCGTTTGTGGTTATTTCATATTGTGTAGACATTGCCCAATGACCTTCTTTAAGTACGGCACCAACAGCATTGGCATCACCATCAGATAATACCTTGATCATTTTGCGAACGCGATTGTTTTCTTCGATAATATAATTTGCGCGCTTAATATCGATTGCGTTGGCAACAGCTGTAACCTGTTCTAAATCTTCTAGCGTAACATCACGTAACGAAGTAATTTCAGGTTTATATTTCTGTACTTCTTTTACAATATTCTCGCAAGAAACGCGGCGTTTATTATATTCAGAATCAACAGCTAAATTGTGTTTTATATTAGAATTCACTAATACCCAACTATAACCCTCAAGATTTATAGGGATGTAGGTATGACTCAAATCTTTACAGTCTAAGAAAAATGCATTTCCCTTTTTTCCGAAAAGCACGGCATATTGATCCATTAATCCGCAATTAAGCCCTATTTTATGTTCTGCTTCTTGTGCGATTAAAGCAATTTCTTCTCTTGAAATCTCTTTACCTGATACTTTAGTTAGGGCGTAAATAAAACCACAACACAATGCAGCAGAAGAAGAGAGACCAGATCCTATAGGAATATCTCCACCAAAAACACAATCCATGCCTTTTAAGGGATAGTTTTTTGCGACTAGAATTTCAATAATAGCCTTAAAATAGTTGCCCCAAAAAGATTCAAATTTTTGATGCTCGCCATTTAATTGGAATATAATTTTCTCTGGCTGGGTTAAAAAAGTTTCAATCTGAATACTATTTTGGTCATTGCCAGAAACAGCAAAATAAATCCCTTTTTCTATAGAGGCAGGTAGTACTAAACCTTCATTATAATCGGTATGTTCACCAATTATATTGATTCGTCCCGGAGCTTTAATAAGGGTAGGTGTAGTCTTGTAATGTTCTATAAAATAGGACGTAATTTGTTTATGTACCATTAGTTTTTTATAAAAATCTATTATTCTTATGTTGTGGGTAAAGGCTTTTTGAGCATACGGTCAAAGGCTTCAAATATAAACGATATTATAATAACCAATGCCGCACCGAAAAAGTTAAGCCATAGATAGCCTAATTTTTCTTGACCTGAAGGATAAATATGAATTAGGTAGTAATAAATAATACAAATAATAACCTGAGTAACCACGGCCGCAAAGAAAACGGCATTGCCTTTTATAAACTTAAAGAAAAATGCGATTAAGAATATACCTAAAACATTTCCGTAAAATATACTACCAATGATATTTACTAGTTGAATTAAATTGTCAAACAGATTTGCTACGCAGGCTATTAATATGGCGACAATACCCCAAATTAAAGTGAAGAATTTAGAAGCTTTTACATAATGCTCTTCAGAAAGATTTTCGGTTGCTCTATTACGCTTATATAAATCTAAAGCGGTAATCGTACCAAGTGCATTTAATTCTGAAGCTGTTGATGACATTGCAGCAGATAAAATTACAGCTAATAGCAGCCCAACTAAACCTGTGGGTAAGTTGTTGATTATGAAGTGTATAAAGACATAATCTTTATCGTTGGTTTCAACCGCATCATTTGCCTGACTAATTAAAGACTTTGCGGCTATTCGATTGGTACTATCTTTTTGATTAATTCGAATAATTTGCTTTTTAGCTTCTTCAACTGCTGAAAATTCTTTTATTTCTAATGCCGCTGAAAACTTATTTTGAGCAATTCTTTTTTCAGCTTCTAGCGCTACTTGCCCTTCTTGAAGTAGACGGTAATCTTCGGCATAACTTGACTCCATTACTGCCTGTGTCGCAGACGGATTAAAATTTAATGGTGACGGATTGTATTGATAAAAGACAAATACCATAACACCTACCAAAAGAATAAAGAACTGCATTGGTATTTTAAGAACGGCATTGAAAATAAGACCTAGTTGACTTTCTCTTACAGATTTACCTGATAAATAACGCTGTACCTGACTTTGATCTGTACCGAAATAGGCTAGAAAAAGGAAAAGTCCGCCTGTTATACCACTCCAAAATGTATATCTACTAGAGGTATCTAAATCAAAATTTAATATTTCCAATTTATTGCTGGCACCAGCTATTTTCATGGCTTTACTAAAGGTAATGTCAGAAGGTAAATATCCTAATATAAAAAAGAAGGTGATGAACATACCTGTCATGATAATGAACATCTGCTGTTTTTGAGTGACACTAACAGCTTTTGTTCCACCAGACACAGTGTATATAATTACTAGCGTACCAAGTATAATATTTAACGTGCGTAAATCCCAACCAAGTACGGCAGATAAAATAATGGATGGAGCAAAAATGGTAATACCTGCAGCTAGACCTCTTTGAATTAAGAATAGTACTGCGGCTAATGATCGAGTTTTAAGATCAAAACGCCCTTCTAAAAATTCATAGGCCGTATATACTTTCATTTTATGGTATAGCGGAACAAATACCATACAAATGATAATCATGGCAAAGGGGAGTCCGAAATAAAACTGAACAAAGCCCATGCCATCATGAAAAGCTTGACCCGGAGTAGATAAAAAGGTAATAGCGCTGGCTTGAGTCGCCATTACCGATAAACCTATTGTCCACCATTTAGAATCATTACCGCCACGAACGTAGTCGTTTACGTTCTTACTTCCTTTGGTTTTCCAAACTCCGTATATTACGATAAAGAGAAGTGTACCGGTAAGAATAATCCAATCTAATCCTTCCATATTAATTGAATGAAGTCATTACGTAATAGAAAATAAGAACATATATAAGATTGAGCACCAAGACAATGGTGTACTCTTTTTTCCAAGTTTTATTTTCATCGCGTTCGTTGCTCATCCTTTGATTTTGGCTTTTGTTTCAACTTTATCTTTTCCAACAGAAAGCATATTAGAAAATAATTTGTAAGCTCCTGGAACACCAACCGGCAATTCTCTAAAAAAGCTCAGTCCGGTATAAATATAGTTTCCCTTTCCATACGGGGCAATTAAAAGGCTACCTTTTGTTGATTCTTCGCCTTCGTCATGCATTTCTAAAACAGGTGTAAATTCTGCACTCCATTTATTCGGAAAATATAATCCTCTTTCTTGAACCCAACCGTCAAAATCACTCTGGTTAATTTCATTAGGAAAATTTACGAGTGAATTATCTTTTGCAATTATTTCTACATCAGAATTCTCATTCGTTACCCGGTCTCTTGAAATTTCTATGTCGTAAGGTGCTATATTTTCGAATTGTGATCCCCATCTACTAGCTGTGTTATATTGCACAATTACTGTACCACCATTTTTGGCATAATCTAGAATAAATCGTTGTTTGAACTTCAGCTCATCTACTACGTTATATGCTCTAATACCTAATACAACGGCATCATATTTTTTTAATGATTCTTTTGTAATGGTTGCAGGGTCAATTAGTTGAACATTGTACCCAATTTGTTCTAAACTCGTAGGTACTTCATCACCGGCACCCATAATATAACCTATATTTTCTCCTGCTTTTTCAATGTTTAATCGAACTACTTTAGTTTCTGAAGGTAATAAAACAGTTTGTGTTGGTACATGGTCATAAGCTATGGCTACCAACTCTTTGGTGATTTCTTTACCGTTCAGTTTAATGATTGGAGCAATGCTACTTTCATTTTCTGTAGCTGGTGGGCTCAATGTAAAGTATACGGTTTGCTCATCGCCTTTTTTAATGATTGAGAACGGTTGCGTTTTTTTATCTACTTGCCAACCTGTACCATATTTTAATTCTACAGTACCTGAAATACTGTCTTTGTGAGCTTTAATAGTAACAGGAATTCTTTTTTGTGAAGCATCAGCAAATATTAAAACCTTATCGGTAAAGCTCGATGTTGCCTCTGGCACCACTTCAAAAGGCTGATAAATTTCTCCTTTATCGGGTTTTGCATATTTATAAACGATAGGTCTGATTATAGGAATTAAAACACCATTTATGTTCAAATTAAAAGTAGCATTAAATGCTCGTGGTGTTTCTGGTTTTCCTATTAAATCGGTATTCTTAACGGTATATGTTCCTAAAGTTCCTTTTTCCATTAACCAGTAAGGACTAGTGAAATCTGTGGAAGCCGGAATATTTAATTCAATTTTCTTTTTAAACAATTCATTATTATTTAAAACAGTATTATCAACGTTACTATTCTGGTCATTCAGAAATATCGATTTTAGTTCAATAGTAATATCACTTCTATTTAATGCTTGAATTTGAACATCGACGTTTTGACTAGGATTTGTATACCCCGTTTTCGTAAAAGCTTCTAAATGCAATCCCGTAATAGCTGAAATGATTGTAGTTAATTCTTCTGTTTTCAAATTTTTCCAATGTTCGTCAGATATGTTTTGTAATAACTGATATGCTTCAAGCAACTTTGGCAAATGTGATGTAGGGTCTTTAAAATTAAAATTATCTTGTACATCGTAAAGAATTTCACCGATAGCTTTTCCTCCATCAATTCTAGACCAACTAGTGTCAATACCATCAAAAAGGTTTGACTTGTCTTTTGGTAAATCGCCTTTCAATAATTCAACGTATTCATCTTCTGTTCCTCTAGAACTCAGTCTTCCAAAACCTTGACATAAATGTTGACTGCTAGCTAATGATGCTATTTCGTTATTAGACATGCCTAACATAGGGTAGTAGGTACCTACATCCATATGTAACATGTTAGATTTATCTGCTTCTTTAAATTTTTCTTCGCTACCATAGAACCACCACGAAGTATTAAAAAATAATCGTTTTGGCTGCCAAGTATTTGTCGATGCTAATTGTTCTGGGTAAGCATTAGAATCATTTGCTAAATCGAATGCCTCGAAACTTAACATTGCCGAAGAAGTATGATGGCCGTGTGTTGTACCAGGTGTTCTGTGGTCAAATCTATTAATGATTACATCTGGTTTAAACTTGCGAATGGTTCTTACAACATCGCCAAGAATAGCTTCTTTATTCCAAATTTTAAGAGTTTCACTTGGTTGTTTTGAGTAACCAAAATCATTAGCGCGACTAAAAAATTGTTCGCCACCATCAACTCTTCTTGCTGCAAGTAATTCTTGCGTTCGAAGCACACCTAAAAGTTCTCGTAATTCTGGACCAATTAAATTCTGACCTCCATCACCTCTGGTTAATGATAAATAGCCTGTTCTTGCTTTAACATCGTTAGATAGATATGATATTAAACGGGTGTTTTCATCATCTGGGTGTGCCGCTATATAAAGTGCGGTACCTAAAAAATTAAGCTTTTCAATGGAGTGGTAAATGTCGGTTGCAGAACTATTCTTGGGGGTTTGGGCTTTAACGTTACCGAGTACAAAAATACTGAAGGTTAATAACCCTAATAAATATCGCATTTCAAGTTGGTTTTGGTAGTAATTCCAAATATAATAAGATTAGGTCCTAAGCGTACTTGTTTTTACGACTTCTTTAACAGAATTAAATAATTTGTTCTTCCTCTTCTTCTGTATTTAAAAATTCACCTTGTTGGTAAGTAGATATCAGTATTACTCCTTTTTGAAGTACAAGGTTATTAGGGTAGGTTAAAATTTCACCGTTGCTTCTTCTCAAATGTAAATGGAACGCTCTAATATCTTCTATTACGAATTTGTCTAAATCGGTATTGTTCGGGTCAAGCAATTCTTTATCTAAAATTCGAATGGTATTCCCTATTTTAAAGGGGAATGAAAAGAAGATAATGACACCTGCGGTTATGTTACTTAATATTGACCATTGTGCAAATAATGCTACGCCAATAACAGCAAATACCGATGATAACATTACCCCTAAATCTCTGTAGTTGACACTCCATATTAGAGTTAATATTACTATCGCAATGATAGTAAGTGCAATGTTTGTAAACTTGAGAATTAGGTTAGTGCGTACAGGATTGTATTCGCTAATCTTACTAACCTTTCTTATCGCTGTGGCAAATAATACTTTTAAAATAAGAATAACAATTAAAACAATGAGACTATATATTAACTCATTGTAATGCTCATTAATAAACTCTTTCATATGCTATAACCCTAAACTATCGCGCAAAGATAAATCCTTATTCGATTTCTGCTGCCAATAGGGTGTTGTAATCCTGTTAATTCTTGTAGCTTTTGAAGTTAAAACTTTTTTGTTGTCGCCAAACCCATCATGAAAGGTATCTGTCCAGCTTTCTATTACATATGGAAACTTGTTTTCAAACATAATTTTTAAAGTACGTTCTAACTGCGGATAGTTAATCTCATAAGTATTTATTCCATCTTTTTCAGTTAAAGAAGTGATTGCCTTGTATGCCTTAAATTCTTCATGAGTTGTTCTGATAAACTCTAATGACGGAATCATGTTTATTTCACCGATAGGTAGATTTTTTGGATTTACTCTGATTTTATTCCAGATTTCATTTTCTAATACAGCTTTCTTTATTTGGTAATTTTGATCACCTTCAGATTCAAAATAAGAATGACTCATAATTTCGAAATCATCTTTATTGTTTAATTGTGCGTATACATGACCACACCATTCTTGTGCAGAAAAGGATACCTTAAGCGCATGTTGATTATCATGCACAGGGTAGAAGCTAGTCGTCATAATAGAGTAGGGGTAAATACCCGTAATGTAGTTTTTGGTGGTATTCAATTTTAAAACAGGAACGTTGCTTTTGTTGCTATTATCTGCCTTCACTTGAGCGCCTGGTAAAAATGGTTCCGTTACATAAATTAATACAGCACTACCTGCTCTCATCTCGCCATATCTAGCTTGTTCTAAATTGTAAGAAGTGATTTCTGCAGTACCGTTATACCAATAATCTTTAAATTCTTCAGAAAGCTCTTTTTTAGGAGCTTCTGTTTTTATTTCAGTGGTTGACATGGCTAACGTATCACTATTACTTTCAGGTTTTTCTTTACAGCTAGATAGAAGTATTACTAATCCGAAAATGTTGTAAACTGCCTTGTTTAGTTTTAATAGTTTCATGCCTGTCATAATTTTAAATTATTCTATGTTACCAATTGTAATAAGGTTTCATAAACTAGCTGTGTTGGTAAACCAACTACGTTAGTATATGAACCTTTAATCTCTTCAATACCTATAAGTCCGATCCATTCTTGAATACCATATGCACCCGCTTTATCGTAGGGTTGATATTCTTTTATATAATGTTGAATTTCATCTTTCGATAAATTCTTGAACTTCACTTCGGTTATTGAATGTTGTACTATCTGTCGTTCAGTAGTTGTAAAACATACAGAAGAAATTACCTGATGCCAATCTCCAGATAGTTTGTTAAGCATTGATTCAGCTTCTGTACTATCTTCAGCTTTGGCTAAAGATTCATTATTATGCCAAACAACAGTGTCTGAGGTTATTAAAATATCTTTTGGCTGTAAATCTGGTTTAAATATCTCAGCCTTCAATTTAGCTAAGTAATCTGATATTTCAGCTCCTTTTAATTCCTCAGGATAAATTTCATCTACAGATTTAATACGGACTTCAAAATCAAGTTCCATATCCTTAAAGAACTGATGTCTTCTTGGTGAGCCAGATGCCAGAATTAAATGATATTCTTTTAATTTATTCTTCAACATAAACTAATCGTTTGCAGCACTGAAATGGCTTGTCCAATCTCCACGTACTTTTAAAACCTGCTCAATCACATCACGTACACACCCATGACCACCGTTTATGTGCGAAATGTATTGACTTATACTTTTTACTTCTGCAACAGCATTTTGTGGGCAGGCAGCTATAGCAACCGCTTGCATTGGTGGAATATCTGGAATATCATCACCCATGAATAATACGTTCTCTGGTTCAATGTGGTGAATACCCATATATTCCTCTAAAGCATCCATCTTATAATGAGCTCCCATATAAATATCTGTTACTCCGAGAGCACTTAATCTGGTACGAACACCTTCATTTGTTCCTCCGGTAATAATACAAACATTATAACCTTTTTTTAAAGCTACTTTTAAGGCATAACCGTCTTTCACATTCATTGTACGTAGCAATTCTCCTTCACTAGTAACTAAAAGGCTGCCATCTGTAAATACTCCATCAACATCAAAAATAAATGTGGTAATGTCATTTAAATATTCCTTATAACTCTTTTCCATGCTTTTCTTTAATTGCGTTGCTTAATAGGGTGTACAGTTCCCGTTGGTGTTTGTCTTTTATGATTTGTAAATGATTGTGTAATGTTTTTTGGTCTCCGCGTTTTGCAGGTCCCGTTTGGGCTTGCAATGGTGTTAACGTATCTAACTTCGCAGCAGTTTCTTTAATTAAAGGCTGCAATAGGTTAAAGTCGATTTTATGTTCTTCGCAAATTTCAGAACCGATCGTGTACATGTAATTCGTAAAATTATTTACAAATACTGCTGCTACATGAAGGGTTTTTCGTTGTTCAGAATCTATTTCAACTACCTTGTTACTTAATGTATTACCAAGTTGTATTAACAAATTAAGGTCATTCTCATTTCTTGCTTCTACACAAATAGGAATTTCATCAAATGCAATAATTTTACCTTTTGTAAAAGTCTGTAAAGGGTAAAAAATACCTGGTCGTTTTGCAGATTTTAATGCTTCTAGAGAAGTCGCGCCTGAAGTATGTGTTACTATTCCGGCTACATCTTTAAAATTATCGACAACTAATTTAATAGCGTCGTCTGATATTGCAAGTATGTAAATATCTGCAGTCGCAATATTATTAAAGGTGGTAGAAACAGCAATGTTGTTCTTTACAAAAGCCAAATGTTCTGGGTTTCTACCAATTACTTGCTTAATGCTTACATCATCTGATTTTTCAAATGCTTGATAAAGATTTTGAGCTACATTTCCTGTACCAACTATAACGACTGATATCATGTAGCAAAAGTACAAAGTTTATAGAAGTCTTGTTGTATTAAAATTAACAGTTTCATTGAAGTTTAAAAGCAGTAAAAGGCATCCGTAAATCATGAAAAGACCTTATTTTTGCATCTTGAAAATCAACTCCTATCTTCCATGACGGAAATGTTTAAAAAAATATTTTTCTCCACACGTTTAATGTCCATCTTATTTATCGTTTTTGCCACAGCAATGGCATTCGGTACTTTTATTGAAAGTTGGTATAGCACAGAAACTGCACGAATTTGGATTTATAATGCCTGGTGGTTTGAAGTTATCATGGTATTCTTTGTAATCAATTTTTTTGGTAATATCTCTAGATACCGTCTTCTAAGGTTAGAGAAATGGCCCGTTTTAGTGCTGCATTTATCTTGGGTATTAATTATTATTGGTGCTTTTGTAACACGTTATATAAGTTTTGAGGGTATGATGCCTATTCGTGAAGGAAAAACGGAAAAGGTTTTCTATTCTGATAAAACGTATCTAACGGTTTATGTAGATGGTGAAATTGAAGGTGAAGCACGAAGAAAAGTATTGGAAGATGACTTGATTGTTACTCCCGAAGCTATAAAATCTAACTTACCTTGGAAAGCTGATTTTAATGGGGAAGATTTTGAAGTTTCTTATGTAGAGTTTATTAAAGGTGCCAAACAAGGTTTATTGCCAGATTCTAATGGCACAAAATTTTTAAAAATTGTAGAGGCCGGTGATGGTGAACGTCATGACCACTATTTAGAAGATGGTAAGGTTGCCAGTATACATAATGTACTTTTTGCATTAAATAATAATACAGATGGTGCTATTAATATAATGACCACAGATTCGGTGTATCAAGTTCATTCTCCTTTTGACGGTAACTATATGCGTATGGCTGATCAGTTTCAAGGTGTTTTGGTGAAAGATAGTTTGCAACCTTTAGTATTGCGTTCGTTATATAATACTGCCGGTATGCAATTTGTTATTCCAGATTCTGTAACCCAAGGTTCATATGGTATCGTTGAAATACCTGATGCTGAGAAATCTAAAATAGATCAAGATGCGATTGTTTTTGATGTTACTGCTAACGGAGAAACCAAACAAATTAAATTATTAGGTAATAAGGGACCTTCAGATTTTAGTGAGAAAGTGAATGTTGGCGGACTCAATTTTTCTATTCGATACGGATCTAAAGTGTATGATTTGCCATTTGGTATTAAATTAAATGATTTTATCGCCGAAAAATATCCTGGTACAGAGAAAGGGTATTCTTCATACATGAGTAGAGTAACTATTGAAGATGAGCGTCCTTTTGACTATGATATTTTTATGAACCATGTTTTGGATCATCAAGGATATCGCTTTTTTCAATCTAGCTTTGATCCCGATGAAAAAGGTACTGTTTTATCGGTAAACCACGATTTTTGGGGAACTTGGATTACCTACATTGGTTATTTTCTTTTATATATCGGTTTAATGGGGATTATGTTTTTTGGAAAAACACGCTTTAAAGATTTAGCTAATTCTTTAGATGAATTAAAAATTAAGAAGAAAAAGATGTTTGGTGTTATCGCTGTTCTAATGGCGTTTTCGTTCTCATCTTTTGCACAAGAACAACATACGCCAGAAGAAGGTCATCAACAGGCACCAAGTAAAACACAAATCGATTCCTTGCTTGAAGCCAGTATGGTTAGTAAAGATCATGCAGATAAATTCGGTAAACTGGTTATACAAGATGAAGGTGGGCGAATGAAGCCAATCAATACCTTCTCGTCAGAACTACTTCGTAAGTTAAGTCTGAAAGATACTTATTTGGGGTATACTTCTGATCAGATTTTACTTTCTATGATGATGAACCCTGCGGTTTGGTATAATACGGAATTCATTGCGTTAGATAAAAAATCACAGAACGATAGTATTAGAAATGTTATCGGTATCCCTTCAGGGCAGGAATATGTAAAGGCTACAGATTTCTTTGATTCTAAAGGGCAGTATAAATTAGAACCTTTTTTAAGAGAGGCAACAGCTACAGCTAATCCTAATAAATTTCAACAAGATTTTAAAGATGCCAATATTAGATTGAGTCTTTTAAATCAAGCTTTAGGGCAAGATATCGTTAAGATATTTCCATTATTAGATGATGAGAATAACAAATGGATTTCAGCAGTAGAATATAGAGGGGGACAATACGAAATTAGAGATTCACTGTATTCTAATTTTGTAAAGAATGCCATGCCGTATTACCTAATGACTTTGGGTAAGGCGCAACAAAGTGGAGACTATACAGGAGCAGATAAATTATTAGGTGCTTTTCACCAAAATCAACTTAACCATGGTAGCGAAGTTTTACCATCGCAACAGAAAGTAGATCTTGAGGTGATCTATAATAAATTGAACATTTTCAATAGGTTGTATCGTTTTTATGCGCTTGTTGGTTTGCTAATGTTCTTCACTTTAATATTCCAAATATTTAAAGATCGTTCTATTTGGAGGGTGGCAATTTATTTCTTTAAAGGAACTATTATGCTATTGTTTTTGTGGCATACTGCAGGTTTAGTCATGCGTTGGTATATTTCGGGTCACGCACCTTGGAGTAATGCTTACGAAAGTATTTTATATGTAGCATGGGCAACCATGGGTATCGGTTGGGCTTTAGGTCGTAAAAGTGATATGACATTTGCAGCTTCTGCTTTTGTAACATCTATGCTTTTATGGATAGCGCACCAAAGTTGGATAGATCCTTCTATTGCCAATCTACAGCCAGTTTTAGATAGTTATTGGTTAATGATTCATGTTGCTGTTATCGTTGGTAGCTACGGTCCGTTGACGGTGGGTATGATCTTGGGTCTAGTTTCATTGATTTTGATGATTTTGACCACCAAGAAGAACAAGAAACGAATGGCAATCAATATTAAAGAATTGACCATAATCAACGAATTGGCTTTAACCACGGGACTGGTGATGCTTACCATTGGCAACTTTTTAGGAGGACAATGGGCAAATGAAAGTTGGGGTCGTTATTGGGGCTGGGATCCAAAGGAGACCTGGGCGCTGGTTTCTATTATGATTTATGCTTTTGTAATACACACACGACTAGTGCCGGGATTAAGAGGTAAATGGACGTTCAACTTTATGAGTGTTGTTGCCTTCGGTAGTATTATGATGACCTATTTTGGGGTAAACTTTTACCTGGTAGGTCTGCATAGTTACGCTAGTGGTGCGCAAGTAATTACACCAACATTTATATACTACTTAGTTGCTGGTGTACTTGTTTTAGGCGGAATCAGTTATTGGAGATATAAAGTCAATTATAGTAAATAAGATAAATATCTTATATAAAAAAGCCTCATGAAATTTTCATGAGGCTTTTTTATTTCTAGTAGTTTGTGAAAATTTAGTTTTGACTATCAAGTAAATCCATTAGTTCTTCAGCGGCTATCTTTCCTTTTTCTTTTAAGAAATCTCTAGGGGTATTATCACCCAATTCAAAAACAATGGCTGGCATACCGTGGTTAACATAGAAATAGTTACGTGAAACCATTGTCGGTTTTATAGTTGTAGAAGGCTTTACATTCGTATGCTTTTGAGGTAATCTATTGGTGATATTATTTATCCAATCAAAAACAATTTTTCCTTTCTTGCCAGTAATCGTAGTGTCAATAGGATAGTAGATATCGTCCCAAGTGGAATGGAAATCTGCACCAAAAACAAACTCATATCCTTCAGATTCTTTCTTCACCAAAAAGTCTCTAACACTTCTGGTTTCTGGTTGGTTGAAATCTTGCCAATCTCTGTTTAAATCGATACCGCCCATATTATGACGCCAATTGCCGTTATCAACTCCATCAGGATTCATTAGCGGAACAACAAATAAATCATAGCTTTCTCTAAACTTTTGAGCCTTTGGCGAGTCTCCGCTTAATGTTTCAATAAAAGACTTCATGGCAAGAAACCCGGTAACTTCTGGTGGGTGCTGTCTAGAAATAACCATAACAGCTTTTTTGTGTTCACCGTTACTAACTTCCATTAAATTCATTGCCCTATTTTCTCTACTTTTTCCTATTTCATAAGTAGATATAAAATCTTTGGTGGTTAAAGAATCTATCCAACTTTTTACTCTTGTGGATCCGTATAGTTCTTGAGCGGTTATGTAAGTTGGCTCTTCGCTAATGTTTACTTTTATTTCTACCATTTCTGGTACTGCCTTAATTCCGAAATCACCCGTTCCTTTATTTATTCCTGTAAAATTGGTGCTATCTAAAGGTGTAAAGGTTTCACCATCAGTACTAATTTTAGGGTAGTATCTACTTCTAGAATCTTGATAAGTCATTTTAATAGTGATAGTCTTAGTTGTTTTTGACCAAACTTTAAATGCATACCACGGACTTACGTTTACAGGAGTGTTTTCAGCTGTGATTAATGCGGTGTAGTGATTGTTTCCGTCAGAAATTATACCATTTAATCTTCCGCTTTCAAAATCATTACTAAAGAAGGTTGCGCCTTCATCAAAGGTCCAAATACCTTTCCATTGTTTTTGAACAGGTTTAGATAGGGTAGAGACTACGGCGCTTTTTCCCTGACCTTGGTATCCTTTTGCTGCAGGTTGTTGGTTTTTACATGCTGAAATAACGAAAACAAGTAAAATTATATAAGTGAATTTCTTTTTCATTGGTTTGTATTTATATAGGTTTTGAAATGTTGATGTTTAAATCTAGAAACAAAATGGGAAAGTAAGTGTGTTTAAAAGGAATTAGATAGAAGTATTCCATATTTCTTAATAGTTAACTCCATTTAATAAAGTATTGATAGATGAGTATTAATTAATAAAAGTTTAGACATCGGTTTTTAAGTAACTTTTATTGAAAGTTTAAGCCCTCTTTTTAGACCGATATCATATTGTTTTAATGATAACATACAGAAGTAGGATAGTGAGTTCGTTTACATTCTATTTTCTTACCTTTATTTTCTATAATTATTAGCACATGAATTCGAATAAAAAAGGCTTGAATACTATTTGTACCCACGTAGGGGAATTGGAAGATACACAACATAAGGGGGCTATTTCTCCATTATACATGAGTACATCTTATGCATACGAAGATGTTGACGTAAAACGATACCCTAGATATTTTAATACACCTAATCAAGAAGGACTTTGTAAGAAGGTTGCGGCATTAGAGCATGCAGAATCGGCACTTATATTTGGTAGCGGTATGGCTGCAGTAAGTACAGCTTTATTAGCTTTTTTAAGAGCGGGTGACCATGTGGTTTTACAACAGACCTTGTACGGCGGAACATATAATTTGGTGAACGAAGAGTTTTCTAAATACGGAATAGAGTATTCTTTTACAGAAGGTTGGAGTGCCGAAGCGTTTGAAGCTCAAATTAAAGAGAATACAAAGGTTATTTATATAGAAACACCATCTAATCCGTTGTTGACCATTACCGATTTAGAGGCTGTTGCTACCATTGCAAAAAAACACGGAATCATAACTTTGATTGATAATACCTTCGCTAGTCCGGTAAATCAAAACCCAATTGATTTCGGAATTGATGTTGTAATACACAGTGCTACCAAGTATATGGGTGGTCATTCAGATATTTGTGCAGGTGCAGTTGCTTCAACGACCGAGCATATGGAGCGTATTTTTCATTTGGCAAAGAACTTTGGTGGTAGCCTTAGTGATTATACGGTTTGGCTGTTAGAAAGAAGTATGAAAACGATGGGTATTCGTGTAAGAGCACAAAATGAGAATGCACTGGCAATGGCACATTTTCTTGATGATTTAGCTGATATAGAAAAAGTATATTATCCTGGTCTACCATCGCACCCTGATCATGATATCGCCAAGAAGCAAATGAAGGGCTTTGGAGGGATGTTGTCGTTCGAATTAAATGCTAGTTTTAATGCATCTCAATTTCAGAAAGCATTACAATTAATAAAACCATCAATGAGTTTGGCAGGGGTAGAGAGTACGGTTTTATCACCGACACAAACATCTCACGCATTAATGAGTGCCGAAGTTAGAGCAGAACAAGGCATAGCAGACGGATTAATTCGTTTTTCGGTAGGTATTGAAGAAGTAGAAGATTTAAAGCAAGATATTTTGCAAGCTTTAGAAAGTTTAAAATAATTATATCAATTACAATTAGCATAGCATGAAGTTGGATATTTTAGTATTTGGAGCGCATCCTGATGATGCAGAACTAGGAGCAGGTGGTACCATAGCCAAAGAAATAGCACTGGGTAAAAAAGTAGGTATTGTAGATTTAACCCGTGGTGAATTAGGTACTAGAGGTTCCGCAGAAATTCGTGATCAAGAATCTGCTAATGCAGGTAAAATTCTGGGAGTAGCAGTTCGTGAAAATTTAAGGTTTAGAGATGGCTTTTTTACTAACGATGAGGCGCATCAATTAGAAATTATTAAAATGATTCGTAAATACAAGCCGCATACGGTTTTGTGTAATGCTATTGATGATCGACATATAGATCATGGTAAAGGTAGTAAGCTTGTTAGTGATGCCTGTTTTTTAAGCGGATTAAGACGGATAGAAACGAAAATAGGGGAGGAGAGTCAGCAAGAATGGAGACCTAAATTGGTTTATCATTATATTCAGTGGAAGAACATTACGCCAGATTTTGTAGTAGATATCAGTGATTATATTACAGCAAAGACTGATGCAATTTTAGCATATACATCTCAGTTTCATGATCCTAAAAGTAATGAGCCTGAAACACCAATTAGTAGTAAAACCTTTATTGAAAGTGTGCACTATAGAGCCAAAGATTTAGGTAGATTGGTAGGTGTCGACTATGCGGAGGGCTTTACTGTTGAAAGATTGGTAGCGGTCGATTCGCTTGACCATTTAATTTAAGCAGATTCTTTATATCTTTTTTGTATTCTTGGTATGGTAAAATAGAAGCTAGAACCTTTACCTAAGGCACTATGTACCCATATTTTGCCATTGTTTTTCTCGACCATTTCTTTACATAAAGATAGTCCAAGTCCGGTACCTTTTTCATCATTGGTACCGTAGGTGGTGTGGTTAGAGTCTTTTTCGAATAATTTATCAATAATATCTTCGCTCATACCCATTCCATTATCCTTCACATATATTTCGCAAGTTTTAATTTTTTGTATGGCACCTATGATTATCTGACCGTTATTAGGAGTAAATTTTAAAGCATTGCTTAAAAGATTTCTAATAATAATATCTATTTGATTTGGGTCTGACCAAATTTGACAGTTAGGTTCAATTCTATTTACTAGCGTTATAGATTTAGCTTCTGCAATTTCAGACAAAAGCGCAATATTTTCTTCAACAATACAATCTAAATTAGTTACGGAGTGTCTAGTGATGGATCCATTCATTTGTGTTTGGCCCCATGAAAGTAAATTATTTAGGGTAAACGAAATCGTATCGATATCTACTTTCAATTTCGGCACAAAATTTAAGAATTCATCTTTTGTCATTTCTCCTTCTTTAAACAATTTTAAAAGTCCTTGAAATGCACCTATTGGTCCTCTTAAATCATGACCGATGATAGAGAACAGTTTGTTTTTAGTCTGATTTAACTCATTTAAATACGCTTGTTTCTCTTCTAAATCAGTTTTCTTATTTCTAAGTTCTAGATTTAATTTTTTCTGTGCTTGTTCATTTCTATGAATTAAGAATGTTATAATCGCGAAAATGAATAGTATTACAATAAATATGTAAATGTATATTTTTTGTTTGGCCAGTGCTTTTTCATTATCAAGAATTAACTGCTGCTTCTGTTGGTCGTATGCTACCCTTGTTTTAAGCATATTCAATGCTTTTTCATTACTAGTTGCAGAAAGAGATTCGTAAGTCGTTTGGTAAAGCTCATGATACCAGAGCGATTTTTCAAAATCTTTTTTGTCCTTAAAAATTTTAGATAGTTTGTGTGCGCTAGTTTTTATTCCTGTTCTTAAACCTATTTTTTTTGAAAGGTTAAATGCATCTAGCGCATATACTTCGGCTACACTATCTTTTTCAAGATTTAAAAAAGCTTCGGTCATACCATTTAATAAGTCTATTTTACCACGGTCATCTTCTATTTCTTGATGTAGTAATTCACTCTGTTTATACCAATAAAGAGCCCAGGTATTTTTATTATTTTTGAGGTATATCTTTCCTTTTATTTCGTAACAGTACGCTAACCATTCTAATATTCTTTCTTTTTCAAAAGTTGCGATACTTACATTAATATTATACATGGCATATTCTAACTCGTTCATATCTGCATATGTAGAGGCAATATTGCTTAGGGTTTCTGCTAGAAAAATTGGATTACCTATTTCTTCATGAATGCTTTTAGATTTTTGGAAATAAACCATTGCTTGCTCATAATCTTTTTGTTCAAGATATAAATGTGCAATATTGTCGTTTACAATTGATATGATATTTTTATAATCATATTTTTCTGCAATTTCTATAGTAGACAAATACCATTTTAATGCTTTAGAGTATTCGCCTTTATACCCATATTCTTTAGCTAAATCGTTTAAAGTTCTAGCCTTTAAAAAATGTTGATCCTGTTCTGCTGCAAGGTTATAAGCCTTTGTGAAATACTCAATTGCTTGATCTATTTTTCCTTTATCTGAATAATAACCGCCAAAAGCATGGTAAGAACTAATTTCACCGTTTATAAAACCTGCCTTCTTGCTAAGGTCTAGGCTTTTTTTACTGATTGTAAATAAAGTATCTAAATTGTGAAAACGATATTCAGCAGCAAGATTAATTAGATTTTGAATATATAAGGTATCCTTAGCACTGAAAGAAGTAGAGTTTTTTAGATCCTCTAGTTCTTGTATTAATGTATCTCTTTTAGAATTCTGCGCTGAAATTGAATGATTACCTATTATTAAAAATAAGAATACAACCATGCACACCCGTAATGGGTAGTGTAATGAAAATGGTTTCAGTATTCTTCGATTCATAGTTATCGCTCAATTATGCGATTCTAAAATTAACCTAGAAGAATGCGGAAATGTAATAAATGTTGTGAAACGCGCTTTATTGTGTGTTTCAACGTTCTATATATGTAGTTCGTCGATGAATTAAGCTTTTGTTGGTTTAAAAACTGATAATCGAAAAGTGCTAATTAATATAAACATATTAGTTATTACAAGTAAATTATGAATAAAAGTTTAGGTAAAATGAGGCTAAAGTTATACCATGTCTCCTGGTAATTCAACTATAAATTGACTACCCTGGTTGGGTTGACTTTTAACCATTATCTCACCATTATTTTTTATTACCATCGCCTTTACCAGGCGTAAACCTAAACCAGTGCCTTTTTCTAAATTTGTGCCATATTTAGAGAAATTCTCGGTGTTACTAAATAACTTTTGTATATCGGCTTCAGTCATACCAACACCAGTATCTGTAACTTGAATAACCAGGTTTTTATCTTTTATTTCGGTAGATATAGTAATCAACCCATCATTAGGAGTAAATTTAATGGCATTGTTTATTAAATTTCTAAAAATAATATTGAATTGCTGTTGATCAGCAAACACATTATGGTTAGCTGCTACTTGGTTGTTAATGACGATAGATTTTTTCTTAATTTCATTTCTATACAGCTGTAATATAGTATCTAACTCATACTTAACAGAAATACTTCGCACATTAATGGTGCTACCTTGCATTTGTGTTTTTCCCCAATGCAGAAGGTTGTCCATTGTAAATTGTACTTGTTCAAGGTCTTCTTTAAGTTGTGGAGCAAATTGTTCAAAATAAACCTTGCCTTCAGGGTCTTCTAAATACAGTCTTAGAATATCGTTCAATGAATTAATAGGTCCTCTTAAGTCGTGACCTACGATTGAAAACAATCGATCTTGATTAGCATTTATTTGAGTAAGGCTTTCTTGGTTTTTATTTAAAATTTCTGCTTGGTTGGCTAGTTTTTTATTTAGAATTTTTTCACGATGATTAGCTTTTAAGATTATAAATACTATGAACATTAATGTAAATAGACCTGCAAGAGACCATTTAACATATTTACGTTGTTCATTTAATGCCTGCTCATTTTCTGCTTTTAAACGTTCTGTTTCTTTATCAAAGTTTAATTTAGCATTAAGCATCATTAAGTTTCGTCTGTTCTTTTTCTTGTAATTATCATTAGAAAGTTTCTCGGTTAATTCAAGATAATTTAAAGATTCTGCTACTTGACCCTGTTCTTTTTTAATTTCATATAGTGTCCTATACGCTTGTTCTAAACCTGCTTCATAATTTGAAGATTCATAAAGTGCGAGACCTTTAAGAATAGTTGCTTCAGCTTCTGGTAGATTATTTAAGCCTAAATATGCTCTTGCCAAGCCATATTTGATATCTGCTTTAGTTTTTACATCATTAAAGCCATCATGCATGTCTATGCTCTTCTGATAGTTTATGATTGCATTTTCATAATCTTTTAATTCTAGGTAATAATATGCAAGGGTAGAGTAGGTCCATGCTAACCAAGTGGTATTATTATGAATTTCAAAAACCTTAAAAGCGGCGTCCAAATTAGTTTTAGCGTCCTCTAGATTGCCTAACTCTATATTTAAATATGCCATATTACTTAGCATTATGGCTTCTTTAGTGGGGTCATTTAATTTTTTGACAGCTTCAAAAGCTGCAGCGTAGTATTTTAATGCTTCATCAGAATTTTCAAGGCGATTAAAAATTGTGCCTAAATTCATGTTCATACGAAACAAATGAAATTGATCATTTGTCTTTTCTGCAATTGCTAAAGCATGTAAAAATTGAGTATAGGTGGAAGGATAATCATTATTATAAAAGTATGCCTGCCCAAGAAGATTATAAATTTTCATTTCTGTTTTTGGGTACTTTTTTAAATCAGGGTTTTTTATAGTCTCTAAACAAATTTCAATTGTTTTATCAGTAGGACCATCGTTGAGATAAAAAAAAGCAAAATTTGCTAAAGCTTCGAGCTCTCCATAGCTGTAATTATTTTTTCTACTCAGTTCAAGTGCTCGCTCTGAGTTTATTAACATTGAATCTTGCGCTATTAAACGTTGGTAATAAGATAGCTGGTTCAGTTTATCAATATACTCGAAGTCATTTTCTGAAAAATCTGGGCATTCCCTTAATTCAGATATTTTTTCTTTAAAAACTTGAACACTATCTATTTGAGAAAAGGCTGAAAAAAAGCTGAAACATACAAATGCGAATAGTAAAAAATTATGTTTATTATTTGATTTAGAATGCATTATGTATAACGGTATAAGCTTAGTAGGTTGTTTCAAATAAAACTTAAAGTTAAAAAAATTATAATTAATGTTTCTTAAAATTAAATATTTATTGAATTTTTAAATTATTATTTGTTAGAACTGTTTAAAAAAATTAACTTTGCACTCGCTTACAAATGGTGGTTGTAGCTCAGCTGGTTAGAGCATCGGTTTGTGGTACCGAGGGTCGCCGGTTCGAACCCGGTCTTCCACCCTAAAAGCAGATAAAAAGTCTTAGATTCATTTCTAAGACTTTTTTGTTTTATACCATTTGCTTACCTAAGAAAAAGCATAAAAAAAGCCTTGTAAATCATTATGATCACAAGGCTTTTTTTTATTGTTAAGTAGTTGATTTTTAGTCGACTTTCAACTTATTTTCTCTGTTAGCAATTTCCCATGCCGTATAAAAAATTAATCGAGATCTGTTTTCTAAAAGATCGTAGTTTATTTTATCTGGTGTATCACTTGGTTTATGGTAATCAGCGTGAGTACCGTTAAAATAAAATATAATCGGAATATTGTTTTTGGCAAAGTTATAATGGTCACTTCTGTAGTAGAAACGATTTGGATCGTTCTCATCATTATAGGTATAATCTAATTCAATATTCATGAATTTCTTATTTATCTCTTCAGAAAGATTATGAAGTTCTAAACTTAATTTATCTGAACCTATTAAATAGATATAGTTGCGGTCTCCTTCACGTTCAGGGTCTATTCTACCAATCATATCAATATTTAAATTGGCAACAGTATTTGCAAGCGGAACAATTGGATCTACATCGGTGTAATATTGTGATCCTAACAATCCTTTTTCTTCACCAGTAACGTGCAAGAATACAATAGATCTTTTAGGTCCGTTACCTGCATCTGCAGCTTTCTTAAAAGCTTCAGCAATTTCTAAAAGCGCAACAGTACCAGATCCATCATCATCTGCACCGTTGTTAATTTCACCATCACCAGTAATACCTATATGGTCTAAATGCGAAGAAATAACTAAATATTCATTCGGCTTCTCAGAACCTTTTAAAATAGCTGCAACGTTTTCCGATGAAATTTTATCATTAGAACTCTCAAAAGACAATTGTAATTTTTTGCTTAAAATTTGTGGCTTATCATCTGTGTCAATAGTAGATAAAAAGCTTTTTGCAAGCGTTTGGTCAATGAATAAGTTATAGAATTCAGGAGCGCTATTATCTACTACTTCCATTCTGCCACTATTATTGGTTTTCATGGATTCGAACCTGCGCTTAAATCGGCTGAAATTACCAGCATCGTAATACAAGACACCGATAGCACCTTTATCCATAGCAATTTGAACTCTTTTAGTCAAAGATTCAGACATATTGCTCCAGTTAGATGTTTCGGTAGTACCAGAAATTACAAAGGTGCCATCAGCATTTTTTGGCTCACCAGACTTCATTAAAACAATCTTACCTTCTACATTAAGGTCATCGTAATTAGAATAGGAATCATCTTCTATTCCATAAGCTGCATAAACAATATCATCGGTTGATGTGTTGGCTGCAGAAAAAGTTAACACATGCTCGCCAACAGCGAAATCGGTACCGTCAACAGTTAATTTACCAATTGGTAGTTTGCTGATTTCTAAGGGTACTTCTTGAAAATAATTACCATCTTTTTTAGCTGCAGGAATACCTAATTTTTCATATTCGCCCTTTAAGTATGCTATAGCCTTTTTCTGGCCTGGTTGACCAGTTTCTCTGCCTTCGAATTCATCTGAAGCATAAATGTATAGGTGCTCTTTTAATTCTGCTTCAGTAATTGTTTCTGCAAATGAAATTTCAGATGCGACTGATGATGCTTCTTCTGTTGCGGCATCGGTAACTGTTTTTTGAGAAGAATTACATGACATGGCCGTAGCGACCAATAGAAATAGTGTTTTTTTCATTTTTATAGTAATCAAATTTCTCCAAAAATAATCAAATCTTATCTAGTTTTAAAAGGTAGATTTTAGAATCAATATTTTGGTTGATTTTTATTTATTTAATGCTGCTTTAATAGCAGATTCAACCAATGGCTCCATTACCTTATAGCCTTCAACTGTAGGGTGTACTTCATCTTCGGCGTATTTTTTTGGTAAGCCATTTCGTTCATCGACCATGGCAGAGAAATAATCTAAATAAATATGTCCATTAGCATCGGCATACTCTTTGATCATTTTGTTCAGTTCAATTATTTTACTTGATGGTTCTAAGCCAGGTTTCCATGGGTAATCGTAAGCGGGTAGGGTAGAAGATAAAATTACTTTGATACCATTTGCATGAGCAAGTTCTGCCATACCTTTTATATTATCCATGATCATTTCTAAGGTTGACGGACCTGTATTGCCTGCAATATCATTAGTGCCAGCTAGTATTGTTACTACTTTCGGATTCAGATTAATTACATCTTGTCTAAAACGAATAAGCATCTGTGGTGTTGTTTGTCCACTAATACCACGATTTATGTATGGTTTGCCCTCAAAAAATTCTGGTCGCTTATTTAACCAACCTATAGTAATGGAGTTGCCCATAAATACAACTCGATCTTCATTATTTGATACTACTTGTACTTCGGCATTAGCTTCTTCGAAACGCTTTAAATCTGCCCAGTCTTGTGCATTAATCGTTGTTAAACCTAAGAATGATAACATACAGGTTAAAATTAAGTTGTTTGCTCTTTTCATGTTGTGGGTTGTTTACGCTTGTTGAATTTGACTTTGTTCTTCTCCAGTCAATGGTACATTTTTAATGATGTGATCTTTATTTGGTCTTTGTACCGCTAAGTATGCTAACAAACAAATTGAGATTACCAGTGGTAATGCGTTACCTGTATTATAATAGGCGAAGAGACCAATAAAGGCAGGCATTTCAATAAGTGCATATTTTATATGTAAGGCAGATTGATATTTTTTTAATTTGTCTTCTAGTTGTGTGTTTAACTGAATTTTAGAAGTCATTTTTTTAAATATCCATTGACTACCAAAATAACCTAACATAGCAAATATGGGTACGGCATATAAAAACGCACTCCCAGCATTACTGTCTGTATTGAAGGTGTTGATTTGAAAAATCACCCAAATGGTAAAAATACTTAAGCCAATAAGTAAGAATAAATGCATGATAGAAAGGCTCTTGATAAAATTTTTTAGTTCCATATAATTTTTAAAATTGTAAGATAATATAAAATACAGCTACAGAGAATTTAACCTACTAATAGTAACGATTTTTATACCATATGCATGATATAGAATTTTATCTTTGCACAGTATGAAAAATATACTCATAATGATTGTTGCTACTTTAACACTACAAAGTGCATACGGTCAAATAGAACAAGATAAAGTACTTCATTTTTTAGGAGGAAATCTGTATGGATTGGTTGGTGCCGGAGTAGCTAATGAAATTTCTGATGGTGATAGAACCTGGACATTTATTGGTGCTGTGGGTGGTAGTTTGTTAATTGGTTTGGCAAAAGAAAGTATTGACCAAAAGCAATATGGAGGTTGGAGCAATGAAGATTTATTGGCTACTGTATTGGGTGGTGCTACGGTGGGAGTTACAATCGATATTTTCAAAAAGAAAAAACAACGCAAAAGAGAACAACTATATCGAGATGCTATTAAATCTGCCGATGTCAGATTTCAAAAGAAATTCCCAATAGAAACAACAGAAATAAATTCATTGCTTATATTGGGAATGTCTAGTACTGTTTTAGAAAAATAAATTTTTGGCTTTTTTTAATATTTCGCACTTCTATCGGTCGCGACAGTGCGTTTAATAAAATCGCGAATATCATCATTTGCCGTTTTTAGATCTTCTCTTCTTAAATACATCATGTGCCCTGATCGGTAGCCTTTAAAGCTGAATCTATCTTTCATGCGCCCACTTGGATCAACTTGCCACATGGTATATTTCGCATTAAAATAGGTAGTAGCCCCATCGTAGTATCCAGATTGTATCATTACATTTAAATATGGGTTCTGTGCCATTGCCAGTCTTAAGTTATCTCTTGTATTATCGTTTTCATTATTCCAAGGGTGTACAGGGCCGAATAGGTTATATTTTACATCGGTCTTAAAATTCAATTCTTCTTGTAAGTAGTAATTAATTGCCGGAGTAAAACTATGTAGCCATGATGTTAATTCTGAATTGTAATCTGGCTTCATACCTGCCAATTGTTTATCAATACCTAAGTATCTTGAGTCTAGGCGACCTATGGTATAACCACTTTTATCTTTTAAAAGATTTTTCCAAAAGAAAGAGGTGGGCACTACCAAATTTTGATCAAGAATATCTTTTTTGTTTAATCCTGAATAATATGCTATTTTATCTGCAATAGCTTCTTTTTCTGTGGACTCTAAGAATCCGCCTTTTGCCAATGCGGGAATTAATTTATCTATCGTATATGCTTCCGATTCTGGTAAAATTTCTAGTAAATCTTTACTTTGCAATGCTGGTGGTAACATTTTATGATGCCATGCAGCGGCTGTAAAATAGGGTAGGTTTATTGCTTCTGCTACTGGTCCTGAATTACGGATTACTTTATAATCGGCCGGAGAAACCATAATAACGCCATTTAGGTACATCCACTGTTGTTCTTGTAATGCTAATGAGAGTCCCATCACACGGGTTCCTCCATAACTTTCACCAATGATATATTTTGGTGAGCGCCATTTATTGTTTCTAGTAACAAAGGTGTTCAACCATTCAGCTAAATACTTGATATCTGCGTTAATTCCGAAGAACTTATCCCTATCAACTTCTTTTCCGCTTGCAGGTATGGTTCTGCTGTATCCTGTATTTACAGGGTTGACATATACAATATCGGCAACGTCTAAAACCGAATGCGGATTTGCGCTTACGCCATATGGTTGTACCGGGTATCCTTCATCATCGATCTTTAATATTTTTGGACCTGTATACGCCAAATGCATCCAAACAGATCCAGAACCTGGTCCGCCATTAAACGATATTAATAATGGTCTAGCTGCGCGATCTTTAATATTATTTCTAGTGTAATAGGTGTAATGTAAAGAAGCAATAGGTTTCGCGTTTTCATCCCATACCGGTTGTGTACCTGTTTGCGCGGTGTACGAAAAAGTTGCTCCGTTTATGGTAGCAGTATGTTGTGTGGTAATTACAGTGTCTATGGGTAATTCTCTAGACTGGGCAACGCTAAAGGTGGCTGCCAAACAAATTGATAGTTGCAGTAGTTTTTTCATGGTTTGATAAGGTTCTGTTGTTAAACGAAAATAAGCATAAAAGCTCAATTTTTACTTCAACCATAATTGAATAAACTGTTAATGTCAATTCTTCATTTTTTAGGATTATAATACAGAATACGATACTTAATAGTACTGTATATTCTTAATATAAAATTCATTAAAGGTTTGATGAAGTTCAATGATTTTTATTTAATTTTCTAGAGCATTAAAATAGACACATGAAGAAATTATCAAGACGCTCATTTAGCGGTATAGCTGCCAAAGGAATATTAGGAACAACATTGTTATCTAACATGCCACTAGCAAAAGCATTTACTGCAAAACCTATAAATAAAAAATTAGGTATTGCTTTAGTAGGTTTAGGAAGTTATAGTGAACATCAACTTGCACCATCGTTATTAGAAACAGACCATTGCTATTTGGCGGGCATTGTTACCGGAACCAAAGAGAAAGAAGCCATTTGGAAAGAGAAATACAACCTGTCTAAAAAGAATATTTATAATTACGATAATTTTGATACTATCGCAAAGAACGATGATATAGATATTGTTTATGTGGCGTTACCGAATAGTATGCATGTAGATTTTTGTATTCGGGCTGCAAAAGCCGGTAAACATGTTATTTGCGAAAAACCAATGGCTGTTAGTGTTGAGGAATGTGATGCTATTATTAATGCTTGTAAAGAGAATAACGTAAAGTTAGGTGTTGGCTATAGAATGCAGAGCGACCCTTATACCAATGAGGTAAAGAAATACGTGAAAGAGAAAACTTTTGGAGATGTGCTTTTTGTTTCTTCGGATGCCGGATATATTTCTAATGGTAACCCTGATCAATGGCGATTGAATAAGGCATTGTCAGGTGGTGGTGCTTTAATGAATATGGGTGTATATGCCATACAAACCAGTATTTATGGTACGGGGCAGAATCCTATTTCCGTTTCTGCACAAGAGTTTAGTACACGACCAGATTATTTTAAGGATACCGATGAAACTATTACCGCACAATTTAAGTTTGCTAATGGTGCCGTTGCACATATGATGACTTCACACAACGCAAATGGTAATCGATTAAAATGTCATTGTAGTAATGGTTGGTTTGAGTTGGATCCTGCTCATAGTTACGGACCAATTAGCGGAAGAACATCTAACGGTAATACTATAGAATTCCCATTTAAAAGACAGCAGGCTTTACAGATGGACGATTTTGCTAAGCATGTGTTATTAGGTACCAAAAACATCGCGCCTGGTGAAATGGGAAAAAGAGATATGATTATCGTTGAAGCTATTTACAAATCAATCGCAGAAGGTGGTAAAGAACAAACGCTGTCTTTAGGTGATTTAGGTATAGTATCATAACATTCTATAAATCAGAAGTATTACATTTAAGTTAACTTGAATTTCAAGTTTAGATCACTTCAAATTCAAGTTAATTTTACATCTTAACATAAGCATAAACTTCTGTTCATCAATTGCTAATTTTCAGTGAACCTTCTTAAAAGGTTGTCTATATAGTTTTGGCATTCATAACCTAAAAACTATATTGATAATGAAAAAATCAAAAAATTTACTATTAAAAGCTGTTTTTTTTTCTTGCCTCGGATTTGCAGTAATGAGCTGTGAGGGCGAAGATGGTGCTGATGGTACAAATGGAACAAATGGTATTGATGGTGTCGATGGCGCTGATGGTACTAACGGAGAAGATGGTGCTGACGGTCAAGATTTAACTTTGGCAGAATCAATACCATTAACTAATTCTGTAACTCCGAATGAATTGTTTGAGCTTAAAGGGGCATTTACAGGATCTGCAGACCTTAATATGATTATGTCTTCTGCCGATATATTAGAGTCTGATTCTACATTTGTTTACGGTTCTTATATGGATGGTGCAGCACTTTTTCCTACTGAAGATGGTAACTACGCTTTGATCAATAATTTAGAAGCAGATTATTCTATTGCGAGAATAATGTTAAACGCTGATCTTCAGCCATTACAAGGTGATTATATCGTTAATTCAACAGCTACAGCATTTACGGCTATGTGTTCTGGTTCTGCAATAACTGTTGAAGAGCATGGTTTCGGACCTCTATATCTTTCTGGTGGAGAATGGGGCGGTAATGCTAAAGGTGTTTATAAGGTAAATCCTTTTAGATCAAAAGAAGATAGAGTAGAGGTAGAAAGATTACCTGCTTTAGGCGAATGGTCTACAGAAAATGCCGTAGCAATCGGTAAAGATGCATACGCTTCGCAAACTGTTATTTTTATGGGAGATGACCATAGCGATAATGTTTACCCACAAGCTCATTTTGGAATGTATGTTGCTGCTAGAGGTGATCTTTACGGTGGAAAATTATATGTTTTAAGAGGAAAGAATCCTGTAGAGTCTTTACCTGGTGAAGGCGGACAACTATTTGAAATGGGAATGTCTGAAGATGTTGCTTACGACGTAGAATGGGTAGAAGTTACTGAAAGAACTATCGATGAGTTAAATCAAGAAGCTATTGATGTTTCTGCAATTGGTTTTCAAAGAATTGAAGATATAGATTGGAGAAGAGGTTCTGCCGACTCGCAAAGAGAAGTATATTTTAATGCAACGGGAAGAATTCGTGGCGATAACCCTGATCTTAACTTAAGAGGTACTGGTTTTGGTCGTGTGTATAAATTAGAATTAAATGATACTGACCCAATTGCTGATGCCGTTCTTACGGTAGTTGTTGATGGTGATATCGAAGGTGGTAAAGGTGACGGTATGCATTCTCCTGATAATATTATGGTTACTGAAAACTATGCTTACGTTCAAGAAGATCCAAATGGCTATAGTGATTTAAACGCCGATATTACCGGATTCGCAAAATTATGGCAATTAGATTTAAACACAGGTAGCTTTGTTGAAGTGATGGAGTGTAACCAGACTTTTGCATCTAGCGTTGGTATTGGAAATACTGATAGTATGTGGGAAATTACGGGGTTATTCGACGTTACTGATATCATTGGTGCATCTGAACCAACCTTTATTGGTGGTGCTCAAGTACATGGATGGAATTTTAGTACTACACCTGAAACTGCGGTAAGGGCTGACGGACTTAAATTTGTTGATCCAACAGCTATTAGTGAGGGTAGTGCTTCTTTAGAAGGTTCTGTTCTTTTTAAATTAACAGGCTTGCCTAGATAATTTACTTTATAATTTTTTTTAAAAAGGTTCCCTTCATTGGGAACCTTTTCTATTCATTACAATTTCAATAAATAACATGAGAGCAGTTCATAATAAATGGATTTTGATACTAATGCTGGGTATTTTTCTATCCTGTAAACATGAGGAGTCAAAACCTAAATTAATGATTACCAATAGCGAACAATCAATGTTTAATGATGCTATACGTGATTATTATTTTATTACCCTTGACAGTACTTCGCATTATATGCAACAGATAGATACCTTGAATTCTTTATTAAAAAATAAAGAGCTTTTTCTTAAAAGTAGAGCATGGTATAAAAGGGTAGAGCCAATGCTTATAGCTTACGATTATGAGAATTATGTATCTATGAATGCACCTAATTTATTAAAGGTGGAAATAGATGACCATCAAGATATTAAAATTCAAAACCCAAAGAGTTTTCAAGTTTTAGAAGAACTTTTATATGCTGAAGATGGTTTTTCTAATAAAGATTTGAATTCCGTTTTAACATACCTAAAGGTTAGAATACCTTTTATAAAAAAGAATCATATTTTAATTGCACAGCGAGATCGACATCATTTAAAAATGATTCGAGATGCTATTGTAAATATCGCAACAAAAGGCATTACCGGTTTTGATTCGCCTATGTTAGCGAATTCTCTAAATGAGGCTATTTATAATTATGAATCGATACAAAAGGTTTTAGATATTTATAAGGAAGCTTTTTATGATAAAAATTTATTCGAAGAATGGAGTGCAGAAATAGCTTCTGCCATTGCAGAATTGAAAAAAAGTGATTTTGATGAATTTGACCGTTATTCTTTTATAAAAGATCATACCAATCGTCAGCTTGAATTAGCTATGACAACAGCTCAAGATTGGGATGTTGAGTTAAGTGATTCTCGCTCATTAAACCCGAATGCTACCAGTTTATTTGAAAAGAACTTTTTTAATATGAAAATGTTCTCGATGCAAAGAGCTCCTGAAATTACAGAAGAAAGAATAGCTTTAGGGCGCCAATTGTTTAATGATAAAGCGTTGTCTAGCACTGGTACAATTAGTTGTGCTACTTGCCATATTAAAGAAAAAGCTTTTACCGACGGTCATACAAAAGCAATCGGTATTAACGGAAAAGAATTACAACGCAATTCACCCACACTAACTTATGCGGTATATCAGCGTTCATTGTTTTATGATGGTAGGGCAGACGGACTAGAAGATCAAATTGTCGGCGTTACCAATAATGAAAACGAATTTCATATCGATTTAGAACAATTGGAAGAAAAAATAAAAGAACAGCCAGTTTATAAAGTTCAATTTGATTCGCTTTACGATGGTAAAATAACCAATATGAATGCAAGAAATGCGATTGCTACCTATATTAGAAGTCTTTCTAGTTTCGATTCTAAATTTGACCGAAATATAAACGGATTAGAAGAAACCATGACTAGTGAGGAAGTTGACGGCTTTAATCTTTTTATGGGAAAAGCCGCATGTGCAACTTGCCATTTTCCACCAGCTTTTAACGGTACAGTACCTCCAAAATATATGGAGAGTGAGTTTGAGAATCTTGGGGTTCCTAAAAATGCAAGTTTTGAGAATCCTGTTTTAGATGATGATTGGGGTCAGTATTACCCATACGAAGTAGAGGAGAAGAAGCATTTCTTCAAAACGTCAACGGTACGTAATGTTGATTTAACAGGACCTTACATGCATAACGGTGTATATAAAACTTTAGAGGAAGTGGTAGAGTTTTATAATGTTGGTGGTGGATTAGGTATGGGCTTAGATGTACCGTATCAAACCTTACCGCCAGATTCTTTAAAGCTAACTGAAGTAGAATCGAAAGCAATAATCGCTTTTATGAAAACATTGACCGATCAACAATTTGAAAACCTGAATTAGAATTTTTCAAATACTCCTAATCCGAAAAGGGCAAAATCATATTTAACTGGATCCAATGGGTCCAGTTTTCTTAAGTTTTTATCTAATTCTGCAAGTGCTTTTGCATCATTTTGCTTCCGTTTTAGAAGTCCTAGTTTTCGGGCTACATTACCAGAGTGAACGTCTAATGGACAGGATAATTTTGAGGGATTAATATTTTCCCAGATGCCGAAATCTACATTGGTAGAAGCGTCTCTTACCATCCACCGTAAAAACATGTTTATTCTTTTTGCGGCAGAACCTTTTAATGGATCAGAAACATGCTTTGTGGTACGTTGCTCATACGGTAATTCAAAAAATATTTTCTTGAATTCTGAAATTGTGGGCTGTAAGCTGTCCTTGCCTTGATGTTTTGTAAAAACACCTTCTAAACCCTTATGATTGGTGTAAATGTTTTTAAGACTCTGAATAAAATAGGTAAGATCAATGTCATTGAAAGTTCTATGAACGAATCCGGCTAAATTTTCAAGATTTTCATCGGCATGGTTTAGTACAAAGTCATACGGACTTTGCCCCATTCTTTCCATAAGTTTATGCGAATTATTAATAATGCTTTTTCTGTTTCCCCAAGCTATGGTAGCGGTTAAAAAAGCACTTATTTCAATGTCTTCTTTTGATGTAAAAAGATGTGGAATCTGTATAGGATCTGTTTCTAAGAATTCAGGATTATTATACTGAATAACCTTCTCGTCTAAGAATACTTTTAATTCACTTTTTGTCATTCAATGGGGATATCTAAAATTTGCATTATCAGTATGGGTACTATCAGCACCATATTGTAACAAGCATGCAGTGCCATTGACCAAACTAGTCCGAATTTAACGCGTATAAATCCTAATAGAAAACCAACACCAATTTGCGGAGCGACCAATAATGGTGAAAACAGTAATACTTGCGTGCTCAGTTCAAAATTACTAATGTGCATGAAGCCGAAAGCGATGGTAAATGCATAAAAGACTATTTTGAAATAATTAGCATCTTTGAAAAACACAAGTGGTCCTCTAAATAATAGTTCTTCAAAAAATGGCGCAATCACTACAGCTAAAAAGAAAATAAGCGCTATTGAATAGTTATCGAACAAATCGTCCATCGCATGTTTGCCCATCTCAAGTTGAAGTAGATTTTCAGCTAAACTGGCAACTATCAATAGCACAATACTTATGCATAATGCTATAAGCAATAATTTAAAAAAAGTTCTTAATTTGTTCGAGAATGAAGTTGTAATATCCTGTTCATAAACCGGATTCTTTGCAAATAATAAAAGTTCTTCTAGCATTTGTTTTCCCTTATGCTAAAATGATTTCTTTATCTACAATTTTACCATCTACCATGGTTAGTTTTCTGTCTGCCATTTCTGCCAGTTCGCTGTTATGGGTAACGATAACAAAGGTTTGTCCGAATTTTTCTCGCAATTCAAAAAACAACTTGTGAAGATTATCGGCACTTTCAGAATCTAAATTTCCACTAGGTTCATCAGCAAAGATTATCGATGGGTTGTTGATCAAGGCTCTGGCAACTGCTACGCGTTGCTGTTCTCCGCCAGATAACTCAGACGGCTTATGATTATAGCGATGCGACAGACCTAAGAACTCTAATAACTCTTTTGCTCTAGCTTCTGCTTCTGCTTTAGGCGTCTTTTTTATGAATGCAGGTAAGCATACATTTTCAATGGCTGTAAATTCTGGAAGCAATTGATGAAATTGAAAGATGAAACCAATATGTTCATTTCTAAATTTTGCTAAATCTTTATCATTAAGATTGGTAGTTTCTATATTATTGATAAGTAGCGTACTATCCTTACGGTTCGATTGAACATCTAAAGTTCCAAGAATTTGTAATAATGTGGTCTTTCCTGCACCAGAGGCACCAACAATAGAAACGATTTCGCCCTTTTTAATATGAAGATCAACACCTTTAAGAACTTCTAATTCTCCGTAATATTTATGAATGTTAGAAGCTTTTATCATATGAAAGTTTGTGTTTAGTGTATTATTATGCTGAAATTCAAAATTAATGAAAAAGGAGCACGCTAAAAATAGTATTTCTCTTTAAGTTGCGTTTACTACTAATATGCAGCATTAAATGGATCAAGATTTATTTATGAAATATTTATGTTGGATGATAAAAGAAAATGCTAAATTTGTTCAACTTAAATTTAATTAGGTTAAACACAAATATAATTTATGTCCCCATATAGAAATTTAGAAGAGTACAATCTTGAAATTACCGATGAAGTTAAAAGCAGGTATTCATCGATTATTGAAGAAATTGGCGAAGATGTAGAAAGGGAAGGTTTGGTTAAAACCCCAGAACGTGCAGCTAAAGCTATGTTATTTTTAACTCAAGGGTATCAACAAGATCCTGTAGAGATTTTAGAAGGGGCAATGTTCAAAGAAGATTATGATGATATGGTTATTATAAAGGATATTGAATTGTATTCTTTATGCGAACACCATATGTTACCATTTTTTGGTAAAGCACATATTGCATATATACCTAATGGTCAAATTGTTGGCTTAAGTAAAATACCTCGTGTAGTAGATGTTTTTGCAAGAAGATTACAGGTGCAAGAAAGGCTAACTCACGATATATTAGAGTGCATCAATAATACCTTGAAACCAAAAGGTGTTGCGGTTGTAATTGAAGCATCGCACATGTGTATGATGATGCGTGGTGTTCAGAAACAAAATTCGGTAACTACCACATCAGGATTTAGAGGTCAGTTTGAAAAGATTGAAACCAGAAATGAATTCTTGAAATTAATTAGTGCAAAACTTTCTTAGAAGGTTTTAAATCCTCTTTTTATTTTTTAAAATTTGGCATCTTTGTTGCATTCTTAAGTTAGAATAACTAATTTTTCAATATGTCAATTTTAAAAGATAAAAAATACAAGCAACTTTTTATGGGCTTGCTTTTTGACGGTATAGGTATGCTGTCTTTTGTTATACCATTTGTAGGTGAATTTTCAGATATAGTTTGGGCGCCCCTTGCTGGTTGGCTCATGACCAGAATGTATAAAGGTAAGGTAGGGCAAGCTGCAGGTGCATTTACTTTCTTAGAAGAGATTATACCAGGGTTTGATATTATACCATCATTTACACTTATGTGGTTATATACTTACGTTTTTAAGGCTGCTAAAAAAGGACAAACAATAGAAGTCTAAATCTTACTTTTAATTTTATTAAATACCTTAACTTTAACTCAAATAACTTGAGTTTTGAAGAGAAGAAATTTTGTCGCAAAATCTAGTTTAGGCGGTCTAGCTGCCTTATTAGGTGTAGATATAGTTTATAAAAATGTAATGCCAGCTGGTTACACTCCTGTAGCCCTACAAGATTCAGATCCATTCAAATTATTCAATAAGGACAAAGGGATGGTCGTTTTAAACGATAAACCTTGGAATATAGAAGCTCAAGCACATCTCTTAGATGATAAAGTAACACCCAACAAATCTATATTTATTAGAAATAACGGACTCATTCCTGAAGAAATTGATGTTGAAAACTGGACGCTCACCATAGATGGCGAATCTGTCCAACAAGAAAAAAAGTACTCCCTTGCAGAACTCAAATCCAAATTTAAACATCACACCTATCAATTAACCCTTGAATGTGGTGGTAATGGTAGAAGTGAATTTGACCCACCGGCGAAGGGTAATCAATGGACCATTGGTGCCGTTTATTGTGCAAGCTGGACAGGTATTAGATTACGAGATGTTTTAGAAGATGTAGGTATTAAGGACGATGCCGTTTACTTTGGTTATCATGCTGCAGATGTACATTTAAGTAGAGACCCAACAAAAGAACCAATTTCTAGAGGTGCACCAATGTCAAAGGCATTGCAAGACGAAACTATATTAGCCTTTAAAATGAACGGAGAGGATATTCCTTTAGCCCACGGTTATCCGTTACGGGTAATTGCTGGTGGTTGGCCAGCTTCGGTTTCTGGAAAATGGTTAAAGCGAATTAGTATTAGAAATATAGTTCATGATGGAACTAAAATGACGGGTACGGCTTATAGAGTTCCATGTAAACCCGTTGCTCCTGGTGAGAAAGTGGCAGATGAAGATATGTGTATCATAGAATCTATGCCGGTTAAGTCTTTAATTACATATCCTAAGTCTGGAGCTACACTATCAAAAGGAAAGAAATTGAATATTAGAGGGCATGCATGGGCTGGTGAATTGGAAGTTGCTAAAATGGAATATTCTATAGATTTTGGTGCCACATGGAACAACTGTACCATTGAAAAACCTGCGAACCGTTTAGCTTGGCAACATTTCTCTGCAGAAATTTCATTTCCTAAAGAAGGGTATTACGAGGTTTGGGCAAAAGCTACAGATACTAATGGTGCTGGCCAGCCAATGTTATTACCAGGATGGAACCCCAAAGGATATTTAAATAATGCTTGTCATAGAATAGCTGTAAAAATCGCATAGATGAAAAAGCAAAATAATGACAATCAGAAACGAAATTTTCAAAGACTGTATAGAAAGATAATATTAGCAAGTGTTATTGTGGCTATTGGAGGTATTGCTTTGATATACTTTATTTTAAATCCTAGTCTACCTGCTTTCAAAGGAAACGAACCAGAAACGGAAATTGTTGAAATATCAGTTGAAGATGACTTTGATAAAATAGAAAATGGAATTCATGTAAGTACTGGATTTATAGAGGCACCAGGTATGACAGAGACTATTCAGAACTGTACTAATTGCCATTCTTCTAAATTGGTCATTCAAAATAGAATGAATGCGGAACGCTGGAAATCTACCATTAAGTGGATGCAAGAAACTCAAAACCTTTGGGATTTAGGTGAGAACGAAACTATTATCATTAATTATCTAGTAACCAATTATCCGCCAAAAAAAGTGGGTAGGAGAGCGGTTTTAACAGATGTTGATTGGTATCAATTAGAAGAATAATAAAAAAAAGAGCTTGATCAACTGCATGCAGTATCAAGCTCTTTTATAGGTTGAAAAAAAGTTTATAGAGGTATACTAATACCTAAATTAATGTTTCTTCCAATATTAGATATTCCATCAGTTTTAAGTCTCGATAGATGCGATATATATTCTTTATCTAAGATGTTATTTGCACTTAACTTTAAATCGATAGGTTGATTTGAAATAGTTATTGTGGCTCCTAACCCTAAGTTTAAAAGGGAATAGCCTTTAGATGAAGTTTCAAAATCGCTTACTTTATTCTGTGCGAAATAAGATTTTAGGGTTAGAAACCCATATCCATTATTAAAGCTTTCACTGATTTTATTAAACTCGAATCGCAAGGTATTTGCCCAATTATTAGCAGGTATTAATGGAAGATTACCATTACTATTTAATTTTCCGGTCACGGTAGAGAAATTACTTTCCATATGTAACCAATCTAATGGGTGTGGGTGATAATGTATACCTGCTTCACCACCATAAAGATTTGCATCTTGTTGTTGATATAAAAAAACAGCATCACCATCTAAGGTCGTTCCATTCGGTTCTAAATAAATATATTCTGAAATGGAATTGTAAAATCCGTTGACATAGAATTCAAAATGCTCATTTGAAAATTCAAAAGCCAAATCGGTCTGTATATTTCTTTCATTATTTAAATTGGCATTTCCTACTTCAAATCTATTCGTTCCTTCATGTGAACCGTTAGAAGTTAATTCAGCTAGGTTAGGGGCTCTAAAGCCAGAGGCTACATTTAAACGGGCAATAAAATTTTTTGAAACATCTAATTTATATCCTGCGGCAATATTAAAACTATTGAAACTTCTATCTACAGTTTCTATAAAGCCTTCTTCACCTGCTGTGCCTGATGCTTCAGCATCAATACTTCTTCTATCATAGCGAACGCCAATTTGAAAATCGCTTTTGTTTAAATGAATGTGAGAAGTAGCTAATAGACCGATATCATTTGTCGTAGCATCTGGTATTAATATCTCTTCACCGTAATTGCTATTTTTTTGATTCATGCCCTGTAAACCTATTATAGTCTCTACTGCACCTATTTTAGGCATATTATATTGTAGATTATAACTAAGGGTTTCAAGTTTCATATCTAATGCGGCGCCTTCTTCTTCATGTTCTTCTTCTTCTTCTTCTTCTTCGTGATGATGGTCTTCGAATTCTTTTCTATCATTTCGTGTATATCCAATAATAGCTTGAAGACTAGAATTGTTAAAGTAGAAATTAGATTTAGAACTTATGATATGGCTGGTAATGTCTTGAAACGGTTCAACAGCAGTTCGGCTGGTTGTTTGTTCGCCAATTTCTTCTGGTATACCTAATTCAGAATTATTGTAATTGTATCGTAATTCTGTTTTAAAATGCGATAATTGATACGCTAAACCTGTTTTTAAATCTTTTTCATTGAATCTAGAGTTAGTTACTCTTTCATCGTTGCCAGTTTTATAATCAACATGAGAACTACCGCCAGCTCTAAGTAGAAATTTTACCTTTTCTGAAGAAGCCTTAAATCCAGCATTTCCATTATAACCTTGTGTATTGCTAAAGTAATTTAAATTAAGGTCACCTTCTATATCATTAGAATTTGCAAATTTTTCAGGATTCAAATATAATACCCCGCCAAGTGCATCTGAGCCGTATAATAAAGATGCGGGCCCTTTTATAACCTCTACACTTTCTATACCTGCATCACTTATACCTAAGCCATGTTCATCACCAAATTGTTGATTCTCTAAACGAATACCTTGGGTATACGTAAGTACTCTATTAGAGCTTAGACCACGTATAACAGGTTTGCCAATTCCAACGCCTGTAGATACACTTTCAACACCTGGTATAGTTGTAATACCTTCAGAGAGATTGATAGCGCCAGTAGATTTTAAATCTTTAATGCTGGTCCTTTCAACCTTCATTACGTTTTCACGTTGTAGTTTGTGAAACGGTGTAGATACAATTACCTCTTCCATCTCTATAGCACTTGGCGCTAAATCTAGAGATAGTTGGGTATTAGTACTATTAATTTCAACAGTTTGTGAATAGGTTTGAAAGCCTATAAAAGAAATTACTATTTTAAATTTACCTAAAGGCAAATTATTGATTTCATAATAACCATCAGCATTTGTAACCGTTCCTTTTTCTAATTGAGGAAAATAAATTGAGACCTGTTCTAAAGGTGTTTGGTCATCTTTACTATTAATAGTACCCTGTAATGTGTTTTGTGCGAATGCAAATTGTGCAAACAATGCGAACAGCATCGTTATATAAATATTTTTCATATAAAATTGTATTAAGATTTTTAGACTTTACCGTGTTTGAAATGAAATCTTAACAGGTAGGTGGTCCTCTTAATACAAAATGAAGTTGCTGATATTTGCTTAAAAAGTGGTAATTATTTATAATAGCTTCGGTGATAGAAACCATTGCCATAAAATCTGGGTAAACAAAATCTGGGTAAAATAATGAAGCTAACTGATAATGTTCGAACTCGCAATCGAACTCAACTGCATGAATATGTAATTCTTTAGAGACACATTGTAAATCTTCATGTTCATATAATGCATGTGAAATTTTTACAATATAAGGACCTAATAATCCTGCCAAAAGAAAAATGGCAATAACCGGATATAGTATTCTTTCCTTTAGAAAAAGCATATCTACAAATCTAAGTAATAAGAGTACTCTAGAACTGTTAATGAAGTATTAAATTAACCGATCAGAAATCCAAGTCCTAATCTTTTGAGCATCTTTTTCTCAAAAGCCCAAAAGAATTTGAATTGCCCAAATAACCAGCCATATATTACCAATAGTATCTGATAAAAGGGGAAAATTAATAGAATTCGTAAAATCCAATACATTGTTGTTCCCCACCACGCATCTGGAAAATTAGCTTGTTGTAAGCCAATTAAATTTAAAAAAGGTTTTGCCACAAAGACAGAAGATGACCCGGTAATGGAAAAAACAATAAAAATAATTGTTAATTGAAAATTGCTGGTAACGCCCCAACGCTCTTTTAATTTTTGCATGACATGTGTTGAATGCCGCAAATATACTTTTTAAATACGGGGTACAAAAGGACCTAAACGTTGATTATATTTTCTTTGAAAATAGATGAAGTAATTATAAAGTTTGTAATTAACCTCATACCCATAATCTATTTGATTTGAGTAATCTATGCGTAATTCATATAAATTGGGGTCAAATCTAGATGGCTGCATAACTCTGTTATTCCATTCTACAACCATGATGTAATTTCTATTTTCAAGAAAATTTTGAGAATAATATCCTTCTGGTTTAGCAACGGAACTTAGCCAAACATTAAAGCCTGGTTCTATAATAATGATTTCATATTCAGTTTTGTCACTTGAGATAGTAATGGTGTCACCTTGTACTTGATTAAAAGCCTGTTCTTCATTATTCGAAATAGATAAAGGTTCTTTTGATGCGCCACAATTAAGTAGAAGTAAAGAAATTGTGCTTAAAATGAGGATGATAAAAAAAGAGGTGTATTTCGTTTTCATAATATATAAGATACAAAAAAACCCGCTTGCAGTTGCAAGCGGGTTATATAAATAGAATCTTTAAATTTTTATTTACCGAAAAGACCTCCTAAAAGACCTCCGATTCCACCACTACTTTTATTACCACCCATTACCATGCCGGCAACGTCGTCTAGTATGCTACCATCGCCATCTGCATCTAACAAAGTAGTAATTAAGCTTTGGTTTTCTTGTGGTTGCCCACCTAGCATGCTACCTAAAAGTGCATTCATACCTGTACCATCACTTACGTTACTTTGTGCAGTTTGCTTTCCGATCATTCCCATAACTATAGGAGCGGCCATTTTCAAAATAGAAGCTACTGAACCTGCATCTATACCAGATTTAGCACTAAGGGCACTTTCCACTTGAGGTTGTTTGTCTCCAAATACATGACCCAAAATACCAGCACCGTCTGCCATTACACTATCATCAACACCGCCGCCAAAAAGACCGCCTAAGTTATCTAAGATACCACCATTATGATTACTAGATAATGCGCTCATTAACCCTTGAGCACCTTCTGGAGTAGATACATTTTTTTTCATTGCACCAAGAATAAGTGGCATAGCCATACTTAGTACATTTGCGGTTTTATCTGCTGGTTGGTTTGTTTGACCTGCAACTCCACTAATTAATTGTTGCCCCATTGGGCTATTTAATAAATCTAATAATCCTGCCATTGTAATAGTTAATTTAATGTTTACATTGTAAAATACGAAAAAGAGACCAGAATATTGCCTTTTAAGCCTCTATTTTAATAGCGATATAATTTGGTCGGCCAATTCTAGTCCGATTCTTTCTTGAGCTTCTAGAGTTGCAGCACCAATATGAGGTGTTAACGATATACTAGAATGCATCAATAATTTAATTTCTGGTGTTGGTTCAGATTCATAAACATCTAACCCAGCAAAGGCAACAGAGCCATTTTCTAATGCTTCAATTAGAGCTACTTCATCCAATACTCCGCCTCTGGCTGCATTTACGATACCTACTCCCTTTTTCATTTGAGAGAATTCTGTTTTACCTAGCACATAGTTGTCTTGACCGGGTATATGCAACGATATATAATCCGCTTGTTTCAACAAGTCTTCTTTCGCTGTATTCTTTAAATTGAATGTCACTTTCTGACCGTCGAAAAAAGAAAGTTCAATATCGGTTTGTTCTATTTCTGGGTCACAATACACAACGTTCATACCCGCGCCAATAGCAAGTTTTGCCGTTGCTTGACCAATATTACCGAAGCCGAATAAACCTAAAGTTTTGCCTCTAAGTTCTGTACCTTTTGAATACGATTTTTTAAGACCTTTAAAGTTGCTATCACCCTCTAAAGGCATATTTCTATTGGCATCATATAAAAAACGTGCGCCACCAAAAAGATGGGCAAATACTAATTCTGCCACAGATTCTGACGATGCCGCAGGCGTGTTGATAATATGAATGTCTTTAGACTTTGCGTAATCAACATCAATATTATCCATGCCAACACCACCTCTGCCTATTAATTTTAGGGTAGGGCAGGCATCTATTAAATCTTTTCTAACCTTAGTGGCACTTCGTACTAGTAAGGCATCGATTTTATGTTCGTTTATATAATTTGCTAACTGTTCTTGTGCAACAGTTGTCGTTAAAACTTCAAATCCTGATTTCTCTAAAGCGTCAATGCCATTTTGAGAAATACCATCATTTGCTAATATCTTCATATGTTTTACTCGATTACCGAGATTTTAATGCTCCGATGTTTTCTTGTCCACTCTGTTCGGGTAGATATCAAAAAATCACGTAGGCTCACTTAGAAATACTCCGTGAGTTTATCTCGAATTATTTTATTGAAAGTTAAATACTGATTGAAATGTAAATCAATAATGATAATCGTTTGAATTGATTATCCTTTACGTTCCATTTCACTCATTACATCAACCAATACACCAACACTTTCAAGAGAAAGTGCGTTGTACATGCTAGCTCTGTAGCCGCCAACAGAACGGTGACCGTTTAAACCATTAATACCAGCTTCTTTTAGCATGTTATCAAATGTCGTTTTTAAAACTTCATCTGTAATGTTAAAGGTTGCATTCATTAACGATCTATCTTCAATATTTGCATAACCTTCAAAGACAGGGTTTAAATCTATTTCAGAATATAACAATCTTGCTTTTTTCTCATTTTCTTCTTCAATAGCTGCTATACCTCCCAGATTTTTCAACCATTCTAAAGTTAGCATAGAAGTGTATACCGCAAATACTGGCGGAGTATTGAACATACTATCTTTTGCAATATGCGTTTGATAGTTAAGCATAGAAGGGACTTTTCTAGAAACTTTCCCTAATATATCATCTTTTACTATTACTAAAGTAGTACCTGCAGGACCCATGTTTTTTTGTGCTCCGGCGTATATTAAATCGAACTGAGAAAAATCCATAGTTCTAGAAAAAATATCAGAACTCATATCACAAACTAAAGGACAATCAGTTTTTGGAAATTTCTTAAACTGTGTTCCGAATATGGTATTGTTTGAAGTTATATGTAAGTAATCTAATCCAGATGGCACAGAATAGCCTTTAGGGATGTATTTGAAATTTTCATCTTTAGATGACCCAACTTCAACAACCTCTCCAAATAATTTAGCTTCTTTAATTGCTTTGTCGCTCCAAGTACCGGTATTTAAATAACCAGCTTTTGTTTCCAACAAATTATATGCAACCATTAAAAACTCTAAGCTCGCGCCACCTTGAAGAAAAAGGGCAGTATAGCCTTTATCTTTTAAGTCAAGTAGTTCTAAAGCCAATGATCTTGCGTTTTCCATTACGGCAACAAAATCTTTACTTCTGTGCGAAATCTCAATAAGAGAAAGCCCCGAACCGTTGAAGTCCATAACCGCTTCAGAAGCTTTTAACAATACTTCTTTTGGCAGTATACAAGGACCAGCGCTAAAATTATGTTTTTTCATTTTGTTTGTAATTTAAGGATGCAAATGTCAGGATTTTTTAAGAATTTTCAGTCAGGATGACCATTTAATTCAAAGATGTTCTCAACAAGAAATCAACCGTATCGATACCATCTGCATAATCGTTTAACGAAGGTTTTTGTGTTTGCCCGAATGATATCTCACCTTCCATGACGCCAGATGAGACTATGCACTGAATTTTATCTTCCTCGTTATTTAGATATTTTTTTAAAGTAGGAATGTCTTCATAATATTCGTAAAACAAAGAAGCAATAGGGGATCCAAAGCTTTTTTCTTCTTTTAAAATCAAGAATCCGTTATCTAAGATTTTGAATTCACTCATCAAATAAACGGCCTTGTTATAATCATAATTGTTGGCGTATTTATTGTGATTTATAATATCACTGTAGGGAAACATAGCTTTGAAAAATGTATCAATATTATATTCTTTCGGAATATAGATTTTTGAAACGCTTCTGCATCCTAATCCAAAATACCTGAAAATATCTTCACCAAGTGCGGTTAATTCTTCAGTAGTCTCCTTGCCTGTTAATACGGCTACAGAATTTCTGTTTTTACGAATTATATTAGGTTTTTTACCGAAATAAAATTCAAAGTATCTGGCGGTATTATTACTGCCGGTTGCTATTACGGCATCATAGTTTTCAAGCTTTTCTTTTGTAAAGGTTACCCTGTCTTTAAAAAAAGGTTCAATTTCTATAAGATAATCAATAAGCAGTGGGATAAGTTTCTGGTCATTACTAGATAGCTTTACCAATGCTTTATTTCCTGTAACCAATACGCATAGTAGGTCATGAAACCCTACTAGAGGAATATTACCAGCCATTATCAGTGCTACCGTTTTTTCTTCATTGGTGTCAATATCATATGCATTTAACCAATTTTCTAGATTGCTGCGGGTTAATGTATTTGACCATTCTTTAAAAGCATGAACAACATTTTCTTCTGAAAACCACCCGTTATAATGTTGCGCCCTTTCGGCTTCAGTTTTAAAACGCTCGATCCATTTGTCATTTAAGTGATCAGAAATGGTGTTTGATGTGATTAATCCACAAAATGTACTTAGAAAATTTCCAAGTTTAACAAAAGCTTCTATACTAAGGTTGCTATGGGTCATTATATTTGTATACTAATTCGGTAGGAATTACCTTTGTGCAAAAATAAGCATGCCCGTTCTTTTTTGGGCATTTTAATGTAGAAGAAATTATGGCAATAATAATAACAGAGGAATGTATAAATTGTGGAGCTTGTGAACCAGAATGTCCGAACACTGCAATATATGAAGGTGCAGATGAATGGCGTTATAGTGATGGTACCTCTTTAAAGGGTGGTGTTGTATTGCCTGACGGTAAGCAAGTTGATGCTGATGAAGTTCAAGAACCTATAAGTGATGAAGTTTATTACATCTCACCTGATAAATGTACAGAATGTATGGGCTTTCACGAAGAACCACAATGTGCAGCAGTTTGCCCTGTTGATTGTTGTGTACCTGATGATGACCATGTAGAAACTGAAGAAGTGCTTTTAGCGAAGCAACGTTTCATGCACCCAGAGTAAAAATTATATTTATTTTCTTGAGGATTTAGAATTCTTGAGATTAAAATGTGAGTAGAAAGTAACATACTATTAATTGAATTATTAGCAAAACTTAGAAATCACTTAACATACTTATATTAAATAAAAAAAGCTACCTAAATTAATAGGTAGCTTTTTTATTAAAACTAAATCAAAACTAAAATTTATAATTCAACGATAGGTTGAACATTGTGCCTAACTGGCTAAAGTGATACCCATCATATGTCATTTGAGAATAACGTTGGTTGAAAGTAATCAAGTTAGATTGGTTTTGAGTCTGAGCTGGATCAGCTAGAATAGCATCTCCTGCAGCATTTTGAGAAACAAAATTCCATTCAGGTAATACATTTAACAAGTTGTTGATGTTAAGTGCAATAGTCAATTTATCAGTTGCGCTAAAATTAACTCCTAAATCAGTAACTACTTTAGGGTCAAATTCAGTACCAAGGTTGAAATTACCATTTGCATCAGTACTTAAACCTTGTTGGAAGAAGCTTGTTTTACCAAATAAGGTGTTGTTCAGAGAAAAACCGAATTTATTTATCTCGTAATTAGCTCCTAAAATCCATTTAGTCTTAGGTCTTGAAGTAAAGAATAAAGCTTCTTGAGTTTGGTTTACTACAGATTGACCTGAATTGGCAACTAAGTCAATATTATTTACAGGTCCGTCAAGTTCATTTTGAATAGTATAGTTACCAGATAAGTTTAAATCTAAACTTCCTTCACCAATTTCAATTCCTTTATAGGCAAGAACAACATCAATACCAGAAGTCTTCGTGTCTATTGCATTTGAAAAGAAACTAACATCACTTAAGTTGTTGTTTGCTAAAAGAACATCTAAAGGATTTGTTGGGTCACCACTACCTCCGATTTCATTACCTAATACAATTCTATCTTTTACTTTAATGTTGTAATAATCTAAAGTATAGCTGAATTTGTTAGCTATTTTACCGCCAAAACCAATAGTAAAGTTAGTAGATGTTTCAGCATCTAATTGAGGTATACCTAATAATTTAGCTTGAGTAGATACATTGTTGATTAAACCACCAACTTGAATACCTTGCCCTGGCACAAAACTATACTGCGCTTTTTGAGTATAGATTTGGTGTAGGGTAGGTGCTCTAAATCCAGAAGATATAGAACCTCTTAATGTAAATGCATCACTAAACTTATAGCGAGAACTAAATTTATAAATGAAAGTGTTTCCGAAATCTGAATAGTTTTCAGTTCTAACAGTACCGCTTAATAAAAAAGCATCGGTAACATCATAATCTAAACTTAAATATCCACCAATATTGTATCGGTTGAATTTACCAGAGTTTTGAGGAGAGGCACCTGCAAATGAATCTGCACCACCACCATCATAAGAAGCTAATTCACCTTCTATAATTTCAAAAGTCTCAGTTCTAAACTCAGCACCGACACCAATACTTACTTTATCAGATAATAATCTTGAAATATCAATGTTACCAACGTTGTGAGAGAATCTTGTTCCTCCTGGATCAAATGATTGCTGACTATTTTCTCTATAAAGCTCAGAACCTTCTGTAATTTCACCATCGTCAACAGAACCGTTGCCATTTGCATCTATAAATACTGACGGAGAATAAACAACATTTCTGTTGTGAGTATTGTTCACTTTGTACGTTTGAGTGTTTCCACCAGTTGTAAAACTTGCATCAAGATTCCAATCGTTTATAACTGATTTAAATCCAACTGTTGCGTTGTAATCACTAAGTTCTCCTTCAAATGTTGGAACATAACCATCATAACCACCAGCGTTGTTTGGATTGTTTCCTGGGAAGAAATCTGCCAAGTATGGAAAATCCTCAACAGTTCTCCAATAAGGAGTTCTGTAGTTTGCGAAACTATTTACAGCCTTGTAAACATATGCAGCATTACCATACATTGATGTGTTTTCACTTAATTCATAACCTAAGTTAAGTGAGAATTTAGCAGCGGCAGTTTCTGGAGATCCATTGATATTTCCAGCGTCTGGTGTTCTAGAAAGAAATTCTTGAACATCTGCAATGTCTGCACCAAAATCACCAGCTTCACCAGCAGCATCAACAGTACCTGGTCTGTTTGCTTGATTTACTTTAGATAAGTCAATAGTATAGTTTATAAAACCTTTGTCTTCGCCAATAGCAGAACCATTGTTTAAAGAAACACCGAACATTTCACCATCGCCTTCAGAAGTGATTCCTGTTCTAATAGTAGCAGAACCTTCGTTAGGAGAATCTTTTAATATAATATTCATTACACCAGCAATTGCATCAGAACCATATTGTGCAGAAGCACCATCACGTAAGATTTCAACTCTTTTAATCGCATCCGTTGGTATGGCTGAAATGTCAGCACCCGTTTCACCACGACCTGGAGATGTTTGCGTATATAATAAGGCACTTAAGTTTTTACGCTTACCATTAATCAATATTAATGTTCTAGATGGCCCCATGTTTCTAATTTCATAAGGATCCAATAAAGATGTTGCATCATTTACAGGAGTTTGTACCGTGTTAAAAGATGGTATTTTATATTGTAATGCTTTATCAAAAGTAGCTTGACCTGTAGAACTTAAATCTTTAGCTCCAATTACATCTACTGGTAACGGCGTGTCAGCATTACTTCTAGGTGCAGTACGAGAACCTACAACTATAAATTCGTCTAGTTGCATACCTTCCGATAGCTGAACGTTAATGGTGTTTTTACCTGCAGTAGAGACTTCTTGAGTTGCAAATCCGATATAGCTAAATACTAATTTTGTATCATCAGTTACATTTATAGTATAGTTTCCATCAAAATCTGAAGTTGTACCGTTAGTTGTACCTTTTTCAACAATGTTAACTCCTGCTAATGGCATTCCAGAATCGTCTGTTACTTTACCGGTAATGCTATTTTGAATTTTTTCATTCAAAGTCAAAGCAGTAATGCCGTTTGTAGCTGAATTGATTTTTAGAATCTTTGCTCTCTCTGGTTTTTTGTGGTAAACAACATAATACTTGTTACCTAAATATTCAAAATCGAAACTAGTCTTGCGCTCTAGTTTGTTGATGATTTTATCTAATACTGGGAATTTGTACTCCTCAGGATTTAAACTGGTGCTTGATACCAGTGTAGGGTTGTAAGTAAAAAACACTTCGTGTTTTGCACTGATCTCATTAAGAAAATCGCTTAGGGTTACGTTTTCTTTGAGTTCATTCGCTGCCTTTGCACTGGTAATGCTTGAAAAAAGCATTACTGCAAGCAGCAATTTCATTAGTTTGTTCGTTCTCATAAATAAATAGTTTAGTTAATAAATAGGGTTCTCTTGTACGCGTAATATATTGTCTTTGTTAATGATTCTAGTTCCTGTAGCTTTTTCTATTGCGGCGATGCATATTTGTAAATTCTGGTTAGGTATACCACCAGAAATTGGTAACTCTTTTAAATGCTCCGATTCGTACTCAACTTCGAGACCATAGGTGATTTCTAGGTTGAACATTACTTCTTTTAGCGGTATTTCATTAAAAGCATAGGTGCCACCACGCCATAGCGCATACGGGGTTTCTATGTCCACTTTTTGGTGGGTTAGTTCTTTGCTTTCATTTGAAAAGGAAACCATTTCACCCGGTATCATTTTGGTAACTTCTCCGTTTTTTAATTCTAAATGAATAGAACCTTCATCAAGTACTACATTTGTTTTCTGTTTTCTAGTGTTTACATGAAATTGTGTACCAAGTACTTCGACTTTTAAATCTTCTGTAATTACCCAAAACTTTGCATTTGTACTTGGTATAGATTTTACTTTGAAATATGCTTCTCCTTTTAAATTAATAAGACGAGGATTTTCATTTTCGTACCATATTTCAGAATTGCCATTAAGCACAACAGAGGTGCCATCTGGTAATTTTAAATCGATTATTTCACCAAAATTGGTTTTATGTATGGTTGTGGTTTCAGTATTTAGAAGAGAGTAACTTGTCCAGCTTATAAGAATTAGTAATACTGCGGCTGCAGCAGTTAGTATAGAACTGTTAACTGTACGCGTCTTTTTGATGATTTTTTTGGGAGTAGGTTCTAGCTTTATTTTTGCTAAAACATTTGCCAAAGCATCGTTTACTCTTTCACTGCTAGGGTATTGTTGATCAAAATTGATTCCTATAATAATAGACTTGGCATTCTCTACAGCCTCAATATGTTCAGGGTTGTTCTGAATCCAATTATTCCAATAGGCGATATCATTTTTATTTAAGCCTTTTGCCCAATTTTCAAATGATGCATCCGATAGAAAGTAATCTAAGTCGAATTTATTATTGTTGTTCATATAGTAAGGTGTTCCATTAGTAAGAGGCTTAGTTCTTAAAAATATACCCTACTTTTTTCAATTTTTTTTCAAAATAGATTTAATCTGTTGATTTTCAGATGCTATACGGAGTTTTGTTAAGGCTTTTTGTAGAGTATTTAAAACACTTTGGTAGTTCATATCCATTACTTCAGCGATATCTGAACTATTCATTCCGCTATAATATTTTAAATAGATAACTTCTTTTTGTCTTGGCGATAGCTGATTGATAAGGCTTGCTAGGGTAGCGGTGCAAAGAAATTCTATCTCTTGATTAATGGATATCTCTTCAGTCGAAAAAGTAAAATTGGTTTTAAATAGCTGAGCCTCTGAAATAGGAATATTATTTTGATTCTTTTGAAGTTGTTTTATTAACCTTCTTTTAAAAGAAACAAAAAGGTAAGCTTTCAGACTATTAATGTGTCCTAATTTTTCTTTGCTTTCAAATAATTGAATAAAAAAGTTTTGTAGGCAATCTTCTGTGATTTCTTGACTATTGCTCAACTTTAATCCATACACATGTAATTGTGGATAATACTTTTTAAAAAGCAGGCTGAACCCATGGGATTCGCCCTTTTTAAAAAAATACCATATAGTTTCATCTGAATGAAGTTCCATAAATTCTTACATGTTCTACAGCCAATTTAAGAATTATTTCTTAAAATATGTTAAAAATGAATATTTTAACTGTCATCAAGCTAAAAAGTTTGATTTTAATTTAAATAAATTGTATAAAAATTACATTATAGTTATTGATGATAATTTGAACGTAAAATCTGTAACTAAAAACTATATTTGCACCCTTGAAATATTCTAAATTATGAAAGCAGGTATAGTAGGATTGCCAAACGTAGGTAAATCAACACTTTTTAATTGTTTGTCTAACGCTAAAGCGCAAAGTGCAAATTTTCCTTTTTGTACAATTGAACCTAATATTGGTGTTGTAAATGTGCCAGATGCACGATTAGAAAAACTTGAAGAGTTGGTAGTTCCAGAAAGGGTTTTGCCTGCTACTGTAGAAATCGTTGATATTGCTGGTTTGGTAAAAGGAGCTAGTAAAGGTGAAGGATTAGGGAATCAGTTTTTGGGTAATATTCGTGAAACTGATGCTATTTTACATGTATTGCGTTGTTTTGATAATGACAATATCGTGCATGTCGATGGTAGCGTAGATCCTATTAGAGATAAAGAGACTATTGATATGGAGCTTCAATTAAAAGATTTGGAGACTGTAGATAAGAAATTAGAAAAAGTAAAGAGAGCTTCTAGAACTGGTAATAAAGATGCACAGAAAGAAGAAGCTGTTTTGCTTGCTGTAAAAACTGGCTTAGAATCAGGTGCCTCTGTCAGGGCAATTAAAATCGATGATGAATCGAGATTAGAGTTTGTTAAGCCGCTTCAGTTTATTACAGATAAACCTGTTATGTATGTTTGTAATGTTGATGAAGATGCCGCTGTTTCTGGTAATGCCTATGTAGAAAAAGTAAAAGAAATGGTAGCTGCTGAAAATGCAGAAGTTATTTTCTTGGCGGTAGGTACCGAAGCTGATATTACGGAGTTGGAGACATACGAAGAGCGTCAAATGTTTTTAGAAGATTTAGGTTTAGAGGAGCCTGGTTCTGCTAAACTGATTCGTGGAGCTTACAAATTATTAGATTTAGAGACTTACTTTACAGCAGGTGTTAAAGAAGTTCGTGCTTGGACAATTCCTGTTGGTGCAACTGCACCACAAGCTGCAGGTGTAATACATACCGATTTTGAAAAAGGTTTTATTAGGGCAGAAGTTATTGCTTATGATGACTACGTTGCTTTTGGTAGTGAATCAAAAGTGAAAGAAGCCGGTAAAATGAGGGTAGAAGGTAAGGAGTACATTGTTAAAGATGGTGATGTAATGCATTTCCGTTTCAATGTTTAATGTTCATATATAGTCAACCGATCACGTAGCAGTTTTAATTCTTGCTCTAATCGGTTGACTTTTTTTATCATATGGTTTAAGGTGTCTATACCTTCCATATTTATACCAAGATCTTCTCGTAACCTATATATACGTTCTATTTCAACGATGTATTGCGGTTCAACATAAGTTTTATTTTCTATTTGCTGTACTTCGATCATTTCGAACTCTAAAAGATCATCTATGAATTCTATCGGAGTTTGAGTTTGTTGGCAGTATACTTCTATTTGTATGTAGTTTTCTGAATTCATATTATCGTAATTCTGAAAGTTGTTTGAATAATTCTTTTTCTTTTTCTGAAAGCTTGGTAGGCATGGTTACTTTATAGGTAATATATAAATCTCCATGAACACCTTTTTTCTTGTAAACTGGCATACCTTTTCCTTTTAGCTTCACCTTAGTGTCATTTTGGGTTTCTGGTTTTACCTTTAGTTTTACTTTTCCTGTTAAAGTCTCTACTTCGATTGAGCTGCCCAAAATGGCATCATATAAAGAGATAGATTCATTTTTATATAAATCGTTCTTTACTCTTTGAAAGTTTGTATTGTTATTAATTTCGAATGTAAGGTAGAGGTCTCCTTTTGGTCGGCCATTAGCGCCTTCGCCGCCATAGCCAGATATTTTTATGGTTTGCCCATCTTCAACACCTGCAGGTATGGTTATTCTAATTTTTTTAGCACCAAGGTCGAGTGTTTGTTTTTGGTCTTCAAGAACGTCAAGTAAATTTAACTTTAATGTTGCATTTAAATCTTGACCTTTATATTGTGTCGACCTTTGTCGCCCGCCACCACTAAAACCTCCGCCAGCTCCACCGAACATAGATTCAAAGAAATCTGAAAAATCCTCATTTGATCCACCAGCGCTAGAATAACTTCTTCTATTACCTGTTGATGAGCTACGTTGATTTTTCTTTGCTTCTTCAAAAGCATCGGCATGTTGCCAATCTTTACCATATTGGTCGTATTTCTTTCTTTTTTCAGGATTGCTTAAAACTTCATTTGCCTCGTTTACACGTTGAAATTTCTCTTGTGCGGTTTTATCATTCGGATTTAAATCTGGATGAAGTTTTCGCGCCAATTTACGGTATGCCTTTTTAATTTGAGCTTGCGTAGCTTTCTTGTCAATTTCAAGAATTTTGTAATAATCGATAAAATCCATAAGTATTCAGAATCTACATTAAAGATATAAAAAGGAATAAATTATTCCTATGACGTAAATCATTCTTTAAATAAACTTTTTGCTGATTTTTTACCGTATTCTTTTCTGTAAAAATTGCGGTACTCACTATAGCTATCAACAAAGAAGCCCTATTTATTGTTAATTACTTTAACAGATAGGTGTTTTATCTTTTGCCGAGTGGTGCTATCTTTAACGCAACTTTCTTAAACTTTTTTAAATGTCCCAAGACACTACTCAATATACTGAAGATAATATACGCTCGCTCGATTGGAAAGAACACATCCGATTACGACCTGGTATGTATATCGGTAAATTGGGAGATGGTTCTTCTGCAGATGACGGAATTTATATTCTGCTGAAAGAGGTTATCGATAACTGTATCGATGAATTTGTAATGGGTGCAGGTAAAACTATAGAGATATCTATTAAAGATAAAGTGGTTAAAGTTCGAGATTACGGTCGCGGTATACCATTAGGTAAGGTTGTCGATGTAGTTTCTAAGATGAACACTGGTGGTAAGTACGATAGTCGTGCCTTTAAAAAATCTGTAGGTTTAAATGGTGTAGGTACCAAGGCGGTAAATGCATTGTCTAGCTTTTTTGAAGTTCAGTCGTCTCGAGAAAATCAATTAAAAACGGCGCAGTTTAGTTCTGGTAATCTCGAAAATGAAGTCGGACCAGAAGAAACAACCAAAAGAAAGGGTACGAAAGTTACTTTCATACCTGATGAGATTATTTTCAAAAATTACAAATACAGAAATGAGTATGTAGAACGCATGCTTAAGAATTATGTATATCTAAATCCGGGATTGACGATTGTTTTTAACGGTGAAAAGTTTCATTCTGAAAACGGACTTAAAGATCTTCTTGAGGATAATAATAATGTGGATGATATGCTTTATCCTGTTATTCATTTAAAAGGAGAAGATATAGAAGTTGCTATTACCCATAGTAGAACACAGTATAGCGAAGAGTATCATTCTTTCGTTAACGGTCAGCATACAACGCACGGTGGTACGCATCAAGCTGCTTTTAGGGAAGCTATCGTAAAAACAATACGTGATTTTTATGGCAAAACGTATGATGCATCAGATATTAGAAAATCTATAATCTCTGCAATTTCCATTAAAGTGATGGAGCCGGTTTTTGAAAGTCAGACCAAAACCAAATTAGGGTCTACCGATATGGGAGGTAATTTTCCGACGGTACGAACCTATATCAATGATTTCGTTGGTAAATATTTAGATAACTATCTTCATAAAAATGCCGATACTGCCGAAAAGCTTCAGCGTAAGATTATGATGGCAGAGAAAGAGCGTAAAGAGCTTTCGGGTATACGAAAGTTGGCCCGTGATCGAGCTAAGAAAGCTAGTCTACATAATAAAAAACTTCGCGACTGTAGGGTGCATTTAGGTGACATAAAGCATGATCGTAGATTAGAGACTTCTTTATTTATTACTGAGGGAGATTCTGCATCGGGTTCTATTACAAAGTCTAGAGATGTAAATACACAAGCCGTATTTAGTTTAAAAGGTAAGCCTCTGAATTCGTACGGCATGTCTAAAAAGATTGTCTACGAAAACGAAGAGTTTAATCTTTTACAGGCTGCTTTGAATATCGAAGAATCCATTGAAGATCTACGTTACAATAATATTATAATCGCTACCGATGCCGATGTCGATGGTATGCATATTCGCTTATTATTAATCACATTCTTTTTGCAGTTTTTTCCTGAGTTGATAAAAGAAAATCACCTTTATATTTTGCAAACTCCTTTGTTTAGGGTTCGTAATAAAAAGGAAACGATTTATTGTTATAGTGATGAAGAGCGTCAGCATGCATTAAATAAATTAACTGGGAAACCAGAAATAACTCGATTTAAAGGTCTAGGGGAAATTTCGCCAGATGAGTTTAGACACTTCATTGGTGATGATATTAGGCTAGAACCTATTATGCTTGATAAGGCTATGTCTATTGAAGAACTGTTGAGTTTTTACATGGGAAAAAACACTCCCGATAGGCAAAAATTTATTATCAACAACCTTAAAGTAGAAGTTGATTTAATTAAAGATAAAGTAGTATAAACTAGATTAATACGATTGCTTCTGAATGGAGGAAAATGACGATTTGAACGAGGAAATAAACGAAAACCTTTCCGAAGAGAATAATGAGAATACAGATTCATCTGATGCATTAACCAGGGTATCTGGCATGTATAAAGATTGGTTCTTAGATTACGCATCTTACGTAATTTTAGAACGAGCGGTACCTGCTATTGAAGACGGATTCAAACCTGTGCAACGTCGTATCATGCATTCTTTAAAAGAGCTTGATGATGGTCGTTATAACAAAGTGGCTAACGTAGTTGGTCATACCATGCAGTATCACCCTCATGGTGATGCTAGTATTGCAGATGCCATGGTGCAAATTGGTCAGAAAGACCTTTTGATCGACACTCAAGGTAACTGGGGTAACATTCTGACGGGTGATAGGGCTGCTGCGTCAAGATATATTGAAGCAAGACTCTCTAAATTCGCTTTAGAAGTTATATTTAGCCCTAAAATTACCGAGTGGCAAGCTTCTTATGATGGCAGAAAGAAAGAGCCGGTAAATTTACCTGTAAAATTTCCTTTATTATTAGCTCAAGGTGCAGAGGGTATTGCTGTTGGTTTATCAACAAAAGTACTGGCTCATAACTTTATTGAGCTTATTGATGCTTCCATAAAACATTTAAAGGGACAACGATTTAAAATTTATCCAGATTTTCCTACTGCAGGTATTATTGATGTCACGAATTATAATGACGGACTCAGAGGTGGTAAAATTAGGGTTCGAGCGAAGATATCTCAGTTAGATAAGAACACATTAGTAATCAATGAGATACCTTATGGCACTAATACTGGTAGTTTAATTGATTCTATTTTAAAAGCCAATGATAAAGGCAAGATAAAAATCAAGAAAATTGAGGATAATACTGCCGCAGATGTTGAGATTTTAATTCATCTCCCTTCTGGAATTTCTCCAGATAGAACCATTGATGCTTTGTATGCTTTTACAGCTTGTGAATCTTCTATTTCTCCGCTTGGCTGTATTATTGAAGATAATAAGCCCTTGTTTATCGGAGTTACGGAAATGCTTAGAAGATCTACTGATTCTACAGTAGATTTATTGAAGCAAGAGCTCGAAATTCAGCTTAAGGAATTAGAGGAGCAATGGCACTTTGCTTCACTTGAAAGAATCTTTATTGAGAATCGAATCTATCGAGATATTGAAGAAGAGGAAACTTGGGAGGGTGTAATAGCCGCAATCGACAAAGGTTTGGCGCCATTTACAAAACACTTAAAGCGAGCGGTTACCGAGGAGGATATCACTAGATTAACAGAAATAAGAATAAAGAGAATTTCAAAATTCGATTTAGATAAGGCTCAGCAGCATTTAGAGAGTTTGCAAGAACGCATTGCAGAGGTGAAGCATCATTTGGCTAATCTCATTGAATTTGCAATAAACTACTTTAAGAATCTTAAGGAAACTTACGGTAAAGACAGGGGGCGTTTGACCGAAATTCGTGTTTTTGATGATATTGAAGCTACTAAGGTTGCAATTAGAAATACCAAACTATATGTAAATAGAGATGAAGGTTTTGTCGGCACATCTTTAAAGAAAGATGAATATGTTACTGATTGTAGTGATATCGACGATATTATCATGATTACCAATGAAGGTAAAATGATGGTGTCAAAAGTTGATTCCAAAATATTCGTAGGCAAAGGCATCATTCATGTTGCTGTATTCAAGAAAAAAGATAAACGTACTACCTATAACCTTGTTTATAAAGACGGTAAAGGCGGGGCTACATATATTAAACGTTTTAATGTCACTAGTATCACTAGAGATAGGGAGTACGATTTAACTACTGGTAAAGCTGGTTCTCAGGTGTTGTATTTCTCTGCTAACCCTAATGGTGAGGCTGAAGTAATAACAGTTTTACTTCGTCAGGTAGGCAGTGTCAAGAAACTGAAGTGGGATATTGATTTTTCTGACGTTCTTATAAAAGGTAGAGCTTCGAAAGGTAATATTGTAACGAAGTATTCTGTTAAACGAATTGAGTTAAAAGAAAAAGGTGTATCTACCCTGAAGCCAAGAAAAATCTGGTTCGATGATGTAGTACGTAGATTGAATGTTGATGGTAGGGGAGAATTATTGGGCGAGTTTAAAGGTGATGATTTACTATTGGTTATTAATCAAAAAGGAATAGCAAAAACCTTTCTACCTGTGCTGACATCTCATTTCGATGATGATATGATTGTGTTAGAGAAATGGGTGCCCGAAAAACCGATTTCTGCTATTTATTGGGAAGGTGAAAAAGAGCGTTTTTATATCAAAAGATTTATGATTGAAAGTGAAAACAAAGAGGAATTGTTTATTTCAGAACATCCAAAATCATATTTAGAGCTTGTTTCTACAGACTGGAAGCCAATGGTTGAAATTGAATTTCCTAAGCCTAGAGGTAAAGAAGCTAAGGATAATGAATCTGTTGATGTCGAGGATTTTATATCGATTAAGGGTATTAAAGCTTTAGGTAATCAGTTTATTACTGAAAAGGTTAAAAATATCAATCTTCTTGATCCTCTGCCTTATGAACCAGAGGTTCCTGAAGAAGTTGAAAATATTGAAGTTGTAGATGAAGAATCTGTAGCGTCTGGTGATGATGCCGAGAATTCTAAAGGTGAAGATGGTGCATCTGCAGATGAACCAACATTATTTGATTAGCCGGAATTATGAAAAAATTTTTCGAAGAGTTTAAGAATTTTGCCATAAAAGGCAATATGATAGATTTGGCTGTCGGTATTATAATTGGTACTGCATTTAACAAAGTTGTAAGTACTATTGTATCCGCTATTATTATGCCTCCACTTTCCTTGTTGACAGATGATGTTAATCTTTCAAATAAAAAATGGATTCTTAGGGAAGCTTCTGATTCGGTAGAGGAGGTAGCTATTGGTTATGGTGAACTAATAGAGTCTCTAATAGATTTTGGAATCATAGCGCTGACCATTTTTGTTATGGTAAAATTTATAAATAGGTTTAAAGAGAAATCTGAAGATCCAACAAACAAAGAGGTGGAAACTCCTAAAAATATTGCCTTGTTATCTAGTATGGAGCAGCTATTGAAAGAGCAAAACGCCATACTTAAAAATAAAAAGTAATTAAACTGTTTAATTATTGAGTTGTCTTATCGTAAGATAGAATGTTAAGATTAGACAAATTGAAAGAATAATTGCTTTTATAACTACCTTTACGAAAATTTTGAATTAATGGATTTCACTAACCCCCTGGTGTATGGCGCACCAGCCTTTATTGCCTTTATTTTATTAGAATTAACCTACAGCAAAACTCATGGAGATGATGATCTTTATGATTGGAAAGATTTTGCAGCTAGTAGTGTTATGGGAATTGGATCTGCCATAATTGGTCCTTTATTAAAAGTAATTTTATTAGTTGTTCTTTTTGAGTATGCTTACGAGTTATTTAACCCATTGGTTGATGGTGTAAGAACAAATATTATGGGGTATAAGTCCTTCGGCTATGCTTGGTATGTTTGGTTACTTTGTCAATTAGCAGATGATTTTACGTACTACTGGTTTCATAGAGCAAATCATGAGATTCGTATTCTTTGGGCGGCACACATAGTACATCACTCTTCAGATAACTTTAATCTTGGTACTGCTATTCGTAATGGTTGGTTTACTTTGCTTTACAAGCCTTTTTTCTATGTTTGGATGCCTATTATTGGTTTCCCTGTAGAAATGGTGGTAGTTTGTTTAGCAATTGAGTCATTCTGGCAGTTTCAATTGCACTCTCAGTATGTTCCAAAAATGGGATTCATTGAGAAAATATTCAACACGCATACAATGCACCAAGTACATCACGCTCAAAATGTGGAGTATTTAGATAAGAATCATGGTGGATTTTTGAATTTCTTTGATAAGATTTTTGGTACGTGGAAAGAATATGATGAAAATATTGATGTAAAATTTGGTGTTATTCATGCTCCAAACTCTAACAACCCCATAGTAATTTTAACACATGAGTTTAAAGATATTTGGGCAGATACTAAGAAATCAAAAAAATTAAGTCACAAGTTGATGTATATATTCGGACCTCCGGGATGGAGTCATGACGGTAGTACAATGACTGTTAAGCAGCAACAGCGACTGTCTGAACAACAAAAACAGGCTAATCCTGGTGTTACCTTTGATAGACCTAATTAAAGTCTTAAAAGGGCTTAATTAGAATTATATATCTTTTTAAACTAATAGTAGTAACTATAAAAGCTCCAATTAAGCAAATGCTTAATTGGAGCTTTTTTTTGAGATTGTAAGAAGACTTTAAGCTCTATTGCGGTTACAGATTTTTTTGTTCCTTTTCAATTTATGAATTTCTTCATGTTACAAGTCACGCAGTCAGTGTTGAAAACGCAAAATGGTTCCTTAGATATTTTTAGGATTGAAGCGCGGATAATGGTGTTAAAAGTGTATGCTTGTTAGGTACTTAGCTTGTTTTATCAGGGTTTAGTTCACTAACAACAATAGATTTGGTAATCATAATATTAGCACTTAAATCTATTTCTGAAAACCCTAAAGTTGGTAGTGTGATTTAGGTATCTTTATTCAACAAAATCTAAACAATGTTTAGTTAGTTTTTATTGCAGTTCCCGTTTTTACAATTAGTTTTTTATTCGGATCCTTCACGGCACTTTTGTATTGAAAGGTGTATGATGAGTCGGTTGTGCTAATAATTTTATATTGAATCGCAGTTTTGCTATGAATGTCTTGTAAAACGAATTCGCAATCATTGAACCAGCGTACCGTGGCGCTATCTATTTTATTTTCATAATAGTCTACACTATAATCAGCTGTTCTTATAAATTTTCCTTCTTTTATAGTATCGCCAACTTCGTAGGTAAACTTAAAAGACCCCGTTTTGTACTTTTCGCAATCACGTTCAGGTTGATAGCATGAGCAAAGAATTATACTTAGAGCAGCTGTCAAAATCAAATTTTTCTTCATACTGCAAATTAAAGAAAATAGGAGTGAAGTTGGTAGAAAAACGTAATAATAGTGCGTGATTATGAATAGATTTTAAAACTCAGAATACGTTTTAAAAGTACCATCAGTATAGAACATAATTATTCGTTCTAAGCTTTTTTCTTTCTTCTCGTTAGTAACTTTTTTTATGGCATCTTTGGCGTCACTAAGTTCTGTAGTGGGGTTGGTTTTAATTTTAGGGAAAGTTCCTGTTCCGTATAACAACCATTGTAAATCTACTTCTGCAAAGGCTTGATCGACCTTAATAATAAACTCTAAACTTGGTTTGTTTCTTCCGTTTAGCAAGTGAGAAATACTAGATCTTTGCACTTGTATTAAATCTGCAAACGCAGCAGATGATAACTCATTGTGCGCTAAAATGGTCTTTAATCTTGATAGAAAAGAAGTGGTATCTAGCATGTTTACAAAGTTAATGTATTCTTTAATTTAGATTGTTAAAAGGTTATTGATATACTTATAAAACTAAAAAATAAAGTAAAGTCTGCCTTTATATTAAATGTTTTATTGTACTGATTTATAGTGTATTAATATTAAAATATAAGAAAAAGTTAAAATTGTAAATTACATTAAAAGAACGAAGTAAATATTGAAATACTTTATGTTTACAATTGTAAACAAAGGCTGTAGTATTTTTGCCTAGTATTAAAGCATTAGCAGAATGAAAGATTTGGATTATAATAAAATAATGGTACCTACCATTTCTAGAAGGTATATTAACTATGACCATATAAATGAGTTTTTAAAAACGTTACCGACTTCTTTTAAAATTGAAGTAGTTGGAGAATCGGTAAGAAAAGAATCTATAAAAAGTATCACGTTTGGTAGTGGTCCAAATAAAGTTTTAATGTGGTCTCAAATGCATGGCAATGAATCAACAACTACCAAAGCGGTTGTTGATTTATTAAGTTATTTAAAACAAGACATTGCTGAAGTTTTAGAAATATCTAAATCTTGTACGCTAAAAATTATTCCAATATTAAGTCCTGATGGAGCTCGCGATTATACTAGGGTCAATGCTAACGGAATTGATCTTAATAGAGATGCACAAGATTTGTCTCAACCAGAGAGTCATGTTTTAAAAGCGGTTTATGATGAATTTAAGCCGGACTATTGTTTTAATCTTCACGATCAGCGAACCATATTTAATGTGGGTGATACAAGCAAACCAGCAACGGTTTCTTTTTTGGCACCTGCTTTCGACCAAGACAGAAATAATTCGCCTTCTCGTATCTTAAGTATGCAGCTTATTGCGGCAATGAATGATAAACTGCAAAAAGAAATACCTGGGCAGGTTGGTAGATATGATGATGGTTTTAACGCTAATTGTGTTGGTGATGCTTTTCAAATGCGAGAAACACCTACTATATTGTTCGAATCAGGGCATTATCCTGGTGACTACGACAGAGACAAAACTAGGGTGCTTATTTACAAAGCAATACTAAAAGGAATTCAAGTGATATCAAAAGGTACTATTTCTGATTATACAGTAGAGCAGTATTTATCAATACCAGAAAACGGGAAACAATTTGTAGATATCTTGGTGGTTAATCCTAATTATATTGAAAATAGTATCACTAAAACTGAAATTGTACCCATACAATATAGAGAGGCTTTGACAGAGGGTGAAATAGTCTTTAAACCTCAATTACATCATTTTGATAAGATGCCTAAAGCTATATTTGGTCATAAGACATTGAACTGCAATGATGAAAATGATATTTTGTGGCTCAAAGAAAAGGATTTGTTGCAGCTGCTTTCGTGATATTTATTGTCTTATTTCTTTGAAAATGTAATATTGTTTACGTTTTCAGTAAAAAAAATCAAGTTTCAATGAATTTAATGTGATTATTTTTTATTTTTGGCAAAAATTTTACAACTATGGGCAAAGTCAAATTAGACGAAATAGACCACCAAATTCTAGATATGTTGATTGACAACACTAGAACCCCTTTTACTGATATTGCAAAAAAACTTCTTATATCTGCCGGTACGGTGCACGTAAGAGTTAAGAAAATGGAAGAAGCGGGAATCATAAAAGGTTCATCACTTACTTTGGATTATGTGAAACTTGGTTATGCCTTTATAGCATATGTAGGTATTTTTCTTGAAAAAACACATCAAACTAAATTTGTGCTTGAGCGTTTAAATCAAATACCAAACGTTACTATTGCACATATTACAACAGGTAAATTCAATATTTTCTGTAAAATTAGAGCAAAGGATACTACGCATGCTAAAAACATTATCTTTAAAATAGATGATATCGATGGTATTAGTAGAACAGAAACGATGATTTCATTAGAAGAAAGTTTTAATGATAAAAAACGTTTGATGCATACTATTTTTAATGAGTTATAGATATTAACTTATTCAACTAACTTAAAAAAAGCCCGGTTATCTTTTATGATTGGGCTTTTTTGATTTTCAATTTTTAAATTTTCAGAATGACAGTTAAGGATTTACAAGAAGACGAATTACAATTTTTTTACGGTACTTATTTGAAAACTCTTGATGAAGAAGAAGATTTAAAATCTGCGTTATTAAGCGGTAGAAAAAGTTTTGAAGATTTAGTTCAAGGTTTAACTGATGAACAATTTTTATATAGTTATGGAAAAGATAAGTGGACTGTAGCTGAAGTTTTGGTTCACTTAATTGATACGGAACGTGTGTTTCAGTATCGTGCTTTTAGAATATCTAGAAACGACAAAACCTCATTACCAGGTTTTGACCATAATACCTTCGTTACAGAAAGTAATGCCAACCAGCGTACAAAAGAAGATATATTAAAAGAATATCTTAATGTTCGTGATTCTTCAATTAGTTTGTTCGATACTATGCTAAATGCAAATCAAAAAAGAATGGGTACCGCTAGTGGTATTCCTTGGTCTGTAGCTGCATTAGGTCTAGTGATCAGTGGTCACCAAAAGCATCATGAAAATATTTTACAAGAACGCTATTTTAATTAATCTAGCTCTTCTTCAGATTCCATTTCGAAGTTTAAATAAAGTGCTTTGGTCATATTTTCCGATTGCATAACTTCTTCTGGTGTTTTAGGTGTTAACTCTTTTTCTATGTTCTCTTCAAAGTTTGCAATGAAGTTAGAAAGGCTTTTACTTATTTTAACTAAGTATAAGGTCTCGGCGGTTTTTAGCTCTACAGCTTCGACATAATCTCCTTTAATATTTTTAAAACAAATGATATCTTCATCACCATATCCATGAGGATAAGTTTCTATTAAAAATGTTGCTAATTGGTGGTCTAATTTACGGTAATCAATAAGGCGTCTTGTCATAACTTATTTATTTATAGAAGGTTGAGTTTATCTATAACTAAACTAGCAATAATTGCAACAAGTCAATTTTTAGAGTTGTGAAAGTGCTGTTTTAAGTATGTGAACTTTTTAAACTTTGTAGTAAGCGAATGCTTCAGTGAATAATTCTACAGGAATTTCAATGTCATATTCAGGGCTTCCAATAGACTTTAATAATACAAAATTCACTTTACCATGAGAGTTTTTCTTGTCGTACTTCATTAGTTTAAGAATGTTCTCAATATCTTCATTTGAAAATTCTACTTTATCATATCTATTTAAAAAAGTAGTTTTTATATCGGCTAAAGATTCATTTGAAAGTTTTAATAGTTTATTAGAGAGATATCCTTCTAGAATCATACCAATGGCAATTGCCTCTCCATGTAATAGCATTTCTTTTGAATCGCTTTCTAAGAAATAAGATTCTATGGCATGACCAAGTGTGTGTCCGTAATTTAAAATCTTACGTATGTTTTGTTCTGTAGGGTCTTGAAGCACCACCTTGTTCTTAATTTGAATAGATGTAAGAATGTGCTTTTTCATATCTTCTAAGCCATCAGCTTCTTTCAGTGCTTCCCAATAGCTTGTGTCTTGAATAAGACCGTGTTTTAGCATTTCTGCAAATCCGCTTATAACTTGTCTATTTTCTAATGTATCAAGAAAATCAGGAACTACAAGAACCATTTCAGGCTGATTAATGACGCCAATTTGATTTTTTAAAGAACCTAGGTCAACACCAGTTTTTCCGCCAACCGAGGCGTCTACCATAGATAATAGGGTAGTAGGTACATTAATAAAGTCTATCCCTCTTTTAAATGTAGATGCTATAAAGCCGCCCATATCTGTTAATACACCACCACCTAAATTTATTAAGATACTTTTACGATCAGCACCTAATTCAGATAAAGCTTCCCAAACGCCAACACAGGTTTCAATATTTTTGTTTATTTCTCCTGATTCAATTTCAATAATTTCAAACTGATAGTCACCATTAATTTCTGCCATAAAATTTGGCAAGCAAAGCTCATGCGTGTTTTCATCCACTAAAATAAAAATAGTAGAATATCTTTTTTCTGTTAGATGATTGTTCAATGCTTGAAAAGCATTTTCGTTGAAATGTACTGCGTAAGAATCTGAAATTATAGAATCCATCGAAAAAATGACTTAATATTAATGACTATATGACCGCAAAATAAAGGTAATTTTTAGTCTTAGGATTATAAATTCTGTGATTATATTTGATCGTTATAGAAATTATAAGGAATGGACCAAATTTTTGAAAATACAGCAACGGCATTTGCCTTAAAATCAGATTCAGAATTAGAAAGAGCTTATTTTCTTTTTAAGATGATTTCAAATGAACCTTTAGTGAAAATGGGTTCAGTTATTACAAATTTTGCTTTTAAAGCTCATTTACCTGTCGAGGGATTAATTAGAGCTACTGTTTTTGACCATTTTTGTGGTGGTGTAAATGAACGTGATTGTTTGCCTGTGGTTGATCGAATGTGGGAAAAGGGAGTTTGTTCGGTTTTAGATTATTCTGTAGAAGGTAAAGAAGAAGAGGATCCCTTTGACTCTGCTACCGAAGTAATCTTAACCATTTTGGACTTTGTTAAAGAAAAAGAGGCAATACCTTTTGCTGTTTTTAAGCCAACAGGTTTTGGTCGTTTTGCTTTGTATCAAAAGGTTAGCGAGAAAAAAGAACTTACCAAAGATGAAGAAGCAGAATGGCAACGTGTTATTAATAGGTTTGATAAAGTTTGTAAAAAGGCACACGACCTTGAAGTATCATTGCTTATTGATGGTGAAGAAAGCTGGATGCAAGATGCGGCAGACAACCTTGCTGAAGACATGATGCGTAAATACAACAAAAAGAAAAGGATTGTATTTAATACGTTACAGACTTACAGGTGGGATCGCCTGCCTTATTTAAAATCACTACAAGAACGAGCAAAGAAAGATGGATTCTTAGTTGGTATGAAAGTGGTTCGAGGTGCTTATATGGAAAAGGAAAATGATCGTGCAAAAGAAAAGGGGTATACTTCTCCTATTTGTAAAACCAAAAAAGAAACAGACGATAACTTTAATGCAACTATTGAATATATGATAGATAATCTAGATTCGTTATCTATATTTTCTGGTACACACAATGAAGATAGTTGTTATCGTTTAATGGAGTTAATGGAGGAAAGAGGTATCGAAAAAAATAATACCCATATTTGGTTCGGACAATTATATGGTATGAGTGATCATATCTCCTATAATTTGGCTTCAAATGGATATAATGTTGCTAAATACTTACCATTCGGACCAGTACGTGATGTGATGCCTTATTTAATTAGAAGGGCAGATGAAAATACATCGGTTGCCGGACAAACAAGTAGAGAGCTTTCATTGTTGAAAGCAGAAAGAAAACGCAGAAAAATTTAATTGAGATTATTTTCGTTCTACTTTATCAATAGAAGCTTTTTCTCTGCAATTTCTTACTGTAAATATATAATCTCGTTCCTTGTACTCAGACTCTACAATGTAGGTTTTGCAAGGAACGGATTTTGTATCACTTTTACTGAAATCAACATCTCCTTCTGTTAAAATATAGGTAACACCAATAGAATCTAATTCAAACTCTTTTAGCTTTTGTGTTGCTTCGTCACTGTAATACATAGATTTAGATCTAATGTCTTTTAATGTTCTACAGTCTGGTAGGTAACAGAAATATACTCCCGTTTCTTGAGATTTCTTTTTTAGAAAAAAGGTCAGAAATACGATGCCTATAGATAAGCCAACCAAGAAAAAACCTAACCTTTTGATAAAATCCATATTCATGCTTCCATACTTTTAGGATCGCAAAATTATGCCTTTTAAAATGGATAGGAAAAGGAATGCACTTAGTATTCTAAAAAATAAGGAAATTTATATCACTGTATTGTAAATCGAACCATTCTCCTACAGATTTATTAGTCAATATTCCGTGGTACATGTAAAGTCCGTTACGCAAACCTTTGTCAAAACGAAGAGAATTTTCTAATCCGCCATCTTCTCCAATTTTTAATAAATAAGGAGTGAATATGTTGCTTATACTAACGGATGCTGTTTTTGGATATCTAGACGGAATATTTGGTACGCCATAGTGAATGACGTCAAATTTCTTTCTAGTGGGCTTGTTGTGGTCAGTTATTTCGCTAGTTTCGAAACATCCTCCAGTATCAATACTTACATCAATAATAACAGCTCCTTTTTTCATGTGCTCGACCATTGTGCTGGTTACCACAACAGGAGATCTATCTTTACCTCTTGTTGCTCCAATAGCCACATCGCAACGTTTTAAGGCTTTTAATAGGTTTTTAGGCTGAATAGTAGATGTATAGACTGTTTGTTTTAAGTTGGTCTGTATGTTTCTAAGTTTGGTAATAGAATTATCAAAAACCTTGACATTTGCACCAATACCTATTGCAGAGCGTGCTGCGAATTCACCGACTGTTCCTGCGCCAATAATAACGACTTCTACAGGTGGTACACCACTAATATTACCAAACATTAGTCCGTTACCATTATTGTTGGCAGCCATTAGTTCTGCCGCGATTAGTACTGAAGAAATACCGGCAATTTCACTAAGTGAACGAACTGCAGGATATTTACCTTCTTCATCACGAATGTATTCAAATGCAATAGCGGTAATTCGCTTTCTTGCTAATTCTTCAAAATATTCTTTATACTGTGTCTTAATCTGAAGTGCAGATATAATAGTAGTTTGCGGATTTATATATTCTATTTCTGTTAGGGTAGGAGGCTCTACTTTTAAAATTAACGGACAAGCGAAAACTTTCTTGGTGTCTCGAGTAATTTCTCCACCAGCAGTAACATAATCAGCATCAGAGTAATGAGCGCCTTCACCAGCGCCAGATTCTATTAAAACACGATGACCATTTGCAGTAATTGCATTTACGGCATCGGGAGTAAGGCAAATTCTTTTTTCTTGGTATTGATTCTCTTTGGGGATGCCAATGTACAATTCTCCTTTTTGACGCAAAACCTCTAGGGTTTCCTCTTGTGGAATTAATTGGTGCTTACTAAAAGGTGAAGTGGGTTGGTTCATAACTTAATAATGAGTTGTTCAAATCAATGACTTGAAACTCAAATGTACAATTTTTAAAGAAATGAATGATTTGTACTTTTTTAAAGATATTGAATAGTTAAGATTTTAACTGTAACCAGCCTTGAATACGATTTTGAACAGTCTTAAAAATATGCTCTAAGTTTCCTGTAGATAATTTTTCATTTATATCTTCAGCTATGGTTGGGATTTCAGCGTCTTGCTCATCGGATGTATTTATTTCACTGTAGTCATCTTTACTGCTAAGTCCTTTTGCTTTTAGTTCTTCAAGTTCAGCATCCATAGCCTCTAAGTCAATGCCTAAAACATATTTGTCGTACAGTTTAATTCTCAAAAAGTAAACAAACGGAATAATTATTATACAAATAGGAAGTAGCCAAAGTAGATTTTCCGTATCAATGTCATTATCATAGTTATATAGCACTTCGAAAATTTGAAATGCATACATAGCAATTGGTATAAGAATTATATGGTACCACCAATTTTTAACTGTAAGAAACCAGAATATCAATAAATACAAAGGGACTATCTTACCCATCATAAACCAAATGAAGGTAGAGACATCTGCAAATCCATGACTATCTATAGTTATACCTAATATGGTAATAGAGCTATTTGTAGCTTCTGGAATATATTCATAAAGCTTATATAAAAAGGGAGAAATGGCTATAAAAAAAACCATTATAGATTCCATAAGAATCTTCCTTTGGGCTTCCTTATTCTTTACTTTGCGCGTCATTAACAATTATCTATAGACTTTTAACGACGATATTCAAGAAAAAGTATAAAAAAAGGACGTATTAGAATACGTCCTTTTTTAAAAGAAAAAATTTAAAATTAAATCTTTTCTTTTAATTTTCTTTTATCTATTCCAACTTGTTGATTGTCAATATCAATAACTGGTGCAGCCATTGCTAAAAGGAAAACGCCTAAAGCGATTGATGCTAAGAATGTTTTTTTGTTTTTCATTTTCAAGGGGTTTTTGGTTATACTAAATATTTAGTTCTCCTACAAACGTAAGAAAAAATATACAGATAAAATTCCCTTTATCGTTAAAATTGCGCCTTTTAACCGATTAATTGAGCGTTTTGTCGAATTGTTGGTTTTTCATCGAAAAAATGCAATAAAAATTAACGCTAAACGATGTGTGAATTTAATTTTTGTTCAAAACTGTCGCATCAAAGTTATTTGGGCATATTATGAAAGCGTCAATTTTCTAGTTTCTTCATTCAAAATTTCTATTTTTATATACTGAACATCAGTAGGTATTAGGCTTGGTATTTTTTCGGGCCATTCTATAAATATCCAACTACCAGAAGCCAAGTAATCATCTAGTCCCATATCCATCGCTTCTTCCTCATCATCTAAACGATAAAAATCAAAATGATAACCTAGTAATTCACCAGAATCTAACGCATATTCGTTTACGAGTCCGAATGTTGGGCTGCTAACATTATCATTGCTACCTAACTCTTTTACAAGTGCTTTGATTAATGTTGTTTTGCCCGCACCCATAGGGGCGTAAAATGCCAAAGTCATGCTGCTCGTTGATTTTATTATTTGCTGTGCTATATTTTTTAAGTCACTTTTCGTATAAATGAATTCCATGGGTGTAAATCTATTTAGGTTCCAAAACTACAAAAGGTATTATCATTTCTTCTAATGAGACACCGCCATGTTGGTAGGTATTTCTATAGTAGCTAACATAATGATTGTAGTTATTAGGGTAGGCAAAGAAAAAGTCATTTTTAGCAAAAATATAAGAGCTGCTCATATTTATACTAGGTAAGTAAATAGATTTAGGGTCTTTGGCGGCTAGTACATCGTTCTTTTCATAGGTAAGACTTCTACCAGTTTTGTAACGTAGGTTTGAACTCGTATCTCGATCACCAACTACTTTAGATGGTGATTTTACATTTATTGTACCATGATCAGTGGTTATGATCAATTTCATTCCTAATGTCTGTGCTTGCTGAATAATCTCTAGCATTGGTGAGTTTTTAAACCAGCTGGTGGTTAGAGATCTATAAGATTTATCATTTGAAGCCAATTCTTTAATTACCTCCATTTCTGTTTTGGAGTGGGATAGCATATCTACAAAATTGTAAACGATTACCGTTAAGTCATTATCTTTTTGAGTTTTGAAATTCTGACTTAAATGCTTTCCTTGTTTTAGGCTACTAATTTTATGGTATTCCCATTTTAAATCTAAACCGAGTCTTTTTAATTGAGCACCTAAGAATTTGTCTTCAAATAAGTTTTTACCGCCTTCATCGGTATCGTTTTTCCACCATTCTGGATATTTTTTCTCCATGTCAAGCGGAGTTAGACCAGAGAATATTGCATTACGTGCGTATTGTGTAGCTGTTGGTAGAATACTATAATACGAATCTTCCTTCTTCTTTTTATAAAATGAGTTGACCGTATCTTCAAATGCGTACCATTGATCATAACGTAAGTTATCGACAACTATCAATAATGTTTTTGAATCTTTGATTTCAGGTGCTATCCATTCCTTGAATAGAGTATGAGACATTATAGGGGCATCGGCATCAGTAAACCAATCTTCGTAATTACGCTCTACAAACTTGCCGAATTGTTGATTTGCTTCCGTTTTTTGAGATTCTAGAATTTCAAACATTCCGCTGTCCTCAATTTCTTCTAACTGTAATTCCCAATAAATCAATTTTTTATATAAATCTGCCCATTCTTGATATGAATTTACCATAGATAAATCCATCGCAATCTTTCTAAATTCTTGCTGATAATTACTAGTGGTCTTCTCAGAAACCAACCTTGAGTGGTCTAAATTCTTTTTCAAGGAAAGCAGAATCTGATTCGGATTTACTGGTTTTATAAGATAATCGGCAATTTTAGAACCGATAGCATCTTCCATTATAGATTCTTCTTCACTCTTTGTAATCATTACAACCGGTAAAGAATTATCTATTATTTTAATTTCTGAAAGTGTCTCCAAACCAGATATACCAGGCATATTTTCATCTAAAAAAACGATATCTACTCTGGTCTCGGCTAATTCCTCCAATGCTTCTTGTCCGCTTTGGCAGGTGATAACACTGTAGTTTTTTGATTCTAAAAAGATTATATGTGGCTTGAGTAAATCAATTTCATCATCTACCCAAAGTATTTTTATCTTGTTCATTGTATTATTATTTTACTGATAATCAATTTCTATCCTATTGCTTTTGTATAACTTTGAAATGTTAATTTTAGAAAAGACAATACAATATTGAAGACATCAAACAAACTGAAAATCTTTAATGACCCAATTTACGGTTTTATAAGAATACCTAGTACGCTCGTTTTTGACCTGATTGCAGATCCTTACTTTCAAAGGCTTCGTAGAATTTCTCAAATGGGGTTATCGTATTTAGTTTATCCTGGGGCACACCATACCAGGTTTCATCATGCATTAGGTTGTATGTATTTAATGCAGAAATCTATTCAAGTACTTCGTTTTAAAGGGGTTGAGATAACGCAAGGTGAAGAAGACGGACTGTTAATAGCTATTCTTTTACATGATATTGGGCATGGTCCTTTTTCTCATGCTATGGAGCATAGTATTGTTGAAGGTGTAAGCCATGAGTTTATTTCGCTTCAATTTATGGAAGAACTCAATCAGCGATTTAACGGAAGTTTAACGGAGGCAATATCCATATTTACGGGTAATCATTCAAAAAAATTCTTAAATCAGTTGGTGTCTAGTCAGTTAGATATGGACCGATTAGACTATTTAAAAAGAGATAGTTTCTATACAGGCGTTGCCGAGGGTAATACAAATGCCGAAAGACTAATTACTATGCTAAATGTAGTTGATGGTAATTTGGTTATTGAAGAGAAAGGCATCTACTCTGTTGAGAAATTTTTAATGGCGCGTCGATTTATGTATTGGCAAGTTTATTTGCATAAAACCGCTGTAGTAGCCGAACGTGTGCTAATTAGTATATTGAAAAGAGCACGCTTTCTTATCGAAAAAGGGGAGTCTTTAAATTGTAGTGATGCATTAAAGTATTTCTTATCTAATCATATTGATATCAATAATTTTAACAGCGAAATATTAGCAAAATTCGCAAAACTAGATGATGTTGATATTCTCGCAGCCCTAAAAGAATGGCAATTTTCAGATGATTTTGTATTATCATCACTCTGTGAAATGATTATCGATAGAAAACTGCTACATATTAAGGTCAAGAAAGAACCGGTAACAGAAAGTAAGTTTTTATCTCAGTTTAATAAGGTAAAAACACACTATAATCTTACCGATGAAGAAACGTCTTATTTTGTCTTCAGAGGCGAGCTGAAAAATAAAGCATACGACAGGCAACATCAGACTATCAACATTTTAAGAAAAAACGGAAAGATAACCGACGTAGCCAAATTATCTGATCACCTTAATTTAAATGCACTTTCAAAAACGGTAACCAAATATTATATGTGTTATCCTAAAGAAGGGGTTTAACAATTTTTCTTACTTTTACGCTCATGAAATTTACAGCAGGTCAGATTGCAGGTATCTTAGAAGGAGAAGTGCATGGAAATCCAGAAATAGCCGTACATAAACTTGCTAAAATCGAGGAAGGCGAAGAAGGCTCCCTTACTTTTTTAGCTAATCCGAAATATACTTCATTCATTTACAAGACAAAGGCATCGGTTACGATAGTCAATAAGAGTTTTGTTCCAGAACAAGATTTATTTACCACTTTAATAAAGGTTGAAGATGCGTATAAATCGTTTTCTAAATTACTAGAATACTATAACCAGGTCAAAAACAATAAGGTAGGTATTGAAGAACCGATTTTTAAGTCGGATACTGCAACCTATGGTGCCGATGTTTACATTGGTGCTTTTGCATATTTAGGAAATAACGTAACATTGGGAGATAATGTGAAAGTATACCCTAATGTTTACATTGGTGATAATGTAAAAATTGGTAATAACGTAATACTTTTTGCAGGCGCTAAAGTCTATTCAGAAACCATTATCGGTAATAACTGTGTCGTTAATAGTGGTTCTGTGTTAGGTGCTGACGGATTTGGTTTCGCGCCAAATGAAGATGGTGAGTTTGTAAAAGTGCCACAAACCGGTAATGTTATTTTAGAAGATAATGTTGATATAGGTGCCGGTACTACAATTGATAGGGCAACTTTAGGTTCTACAATTTTAAGAAAAGGAGTGAAGCTAGACAATCAAATACAGATTGCACATAACGTTGAAATTGGCGAGCATACGGTTATTGCTGCACAAACTGGTATTGCGGGTTCTACAAAAATAGGCAAGCATTGTATGATCGGTGGGCAAGTAGGTATCGTAGGTCATATCGTTATTGGTGACAATGTAAAAATACAGGCACAATCGGGTATAGGAAGAAATGTTAAGGATAATGAAGTGCTGCAAGGATCACCTGCATTAAATTATGGTGATTACAACAAATCATATGTTCATTTTAAGAATTTACCGAGAATAATAAGTAGAATCGACACCTTAGAAAAGAAAGATTGACGATGAGTACAATAAACAACAAACAAAGAACAATTAGTAAAGAAGTAAGCCTAACGGGAGTTGGTTTACATACTGGAAGCAATGTTACCATTAAATTTTTACCTGCAGATGAAAACCACGGTTATGCATTTAAAAGGGTAGATTTAGAAGGAGAACCAATTATACCAGCTGATGCTAACCTAGTTATAAACACACAAAGAGGCACCAACTTAGAGAAGAATGGTGTTAAAATTCAGACTTCAGAGCATGTTTTGGCAGCTTTGGTAGGGCTTGAAATAGATAATGTACTAATTGAGTTGAACGCTGCAGAGCCACCTATTATGGATGGTTCTTCTAAATTCTTTGTAGAAGTTTTAGAGAATGCTGGTATCGTTGAGCAAGAAGCTGAACGTGAAGAATATATTGTTAAAGATGTAATTTCTTTTAAGGATGAAGAGACAGGTAGTGAAATAACAATTATACCATCAGACGAATATCAGTTGATGACAATGGTTGATTTTGGAACTAAAGTTTTAGGAACCCAAAACGCTACATTAGAAAAACTTTCTGATTTTAAATCTGAAATTTCAAATGCCCGTACCTTTAGTTTTCTACACGAGTTAGAAATGCTTTTGGAAAACGGACTAATAAAAGGTGGTGATCTAAACAATGCTATTGTTTATGTAGACAAGGAAATTTCTCAAGCTACCATGACGAAATTAGAGAAGGCTTTTGATAAAAAGAAGCTTTCTGTTAAGGCAAATGGTATTTTAGATAACCTAACATTACACCAGCCTAACGAAGCAGCAAGACATAAATTATTAGATGTTATTGGTGATTTAGCATTAATTGGTACACGTATACGTGGTAAGGTAATTGCTAACAAGCCTGGTCATTACGTAAACAATCAATTTGCGAAGAAGCTTTCACAAATTATCAAATTAGAAAAACGAAATAAAGTTCCGAAGTACGACTTAAGTCTACCTCCTTTAATGGATATCCATAAAATAATGGATATGTTACCTCACAGACCACCTTTCTTATTAATAGATCGTATAATCGAACTATCAGATAAGCATGTTGTGGGTATGAAAAATGTGACGATGAACGAACCTTTCTTCGTTGGTCACTTTCCAGGTGCTCCTGTAATGCCAGGTGTGCTTCAAGTAGAAGCGATGGCACAAACAGGTGGTATTTTAGTTTTAAGTACTGTGCCGGATCCAGAAAATTATTTGACTTTATTTATGAAAATAGATAAGGTGAAATTTAAAAGGCAAGTATTGCCAGGCGATACATTAATATTTCACTGTAGTTTAATTACACCGATTAGAAGAGGTATTTGTCATATGCAAGCTTATGCATACGCAAATGACAAATTGGTGAGTGAAGCTGAATTAATGGCGCAAATAGTTAAAAGAACATAGAATGAATCAACCTTTAGCCTATATACATCCGGGAGCTAAAATTGCTAAAAACGTAGTAGTTGAACCGTTTACAACTATCCATAATAACGTTATCATTGGCGATGGCACTTGGATCGGGTCAAATGTGACCATAATGGAAGGTGCTCGTATTGGTAAGAATTGTAATATTTTTCCTGGTGCCGTAATATCTGCTTCTCCACAAGATTTAAAATACGATGGTGAAGAGACTACCGTTGAAATCGGCGATAACACTACTATTAGAGAATGTGCTACCATACACAAAGGCACCTCTGATCGTATGAAAACTGTTATCGGTAAAAATTGTCTGATAATGGCATATTGCCACGTGGCACATGATTGCTTGGTTGGCGATAACTGTATTTTCTCAAATAACTCTACATTAGCAGGTCACGTTACTATTGGTGACAATGTTATATTGGCTGGTTTGGTAGCAGTACATCAATTTGTATCTGTTGGTCAACATGCTTTTGTAACTGGAGGTTCCTTGGTAAGAAAAGATGTTCCGCCTTATGTAAAAGCAGCAAGAGAGCCTTTATCTTATGTGGGAATCAATTCTGTGGGATTAAGAAGAAGAGGATTTGTATCTGATAAAATTAGGGAAATTCAGAATATCTACAGAATTCTATATCAAAAGAATTATAACAACACTCAAGCTGTTCAAATAATTGAAGCGGAGATGGAAGCAACACCTGAACGTGACGAGATTTTGCAATTTATTCGTGATTCTCAACGTGGAATCATGAAAGGTTATTTCAGCAATAATTAAAGAATTACTTTAAACTTAAGTTAACAATATTAATACACATTACGAATGGCATCTACATCAGATATACGAAAAGGACTTTGCATAAGATATAATAACGATATCTATAAGATTATTGAATTTTTACACGTAAAACCGGGTAAAGGTCCTGCTTTTGTTCGTACCAAATTAAAAAGTGTTACGTCTGGTAAAGTATTGGACAATACTTTTTCAGCTGGTCATAAAATAGAAGATGTACGTGTAGAAACACGTTCTTACCAATATCTATATCCAGAAGGTGAAACATATCACTTTATGAATACCGATGATTACAACCAAATTACATTGCAAGAGAGTTCTCTTGATGCACCGGGACTATTAAAAGAAGGTGAAGTGGTTAAAATTATGTTCAATACAGAAGATAGTATGCCTTTATCTGTAGAAATGCCTGCAAGTGTAGTTTTAGAAATTACATATACTGAACCTGGTGTTAAAGGAAATACAGCTACTAATGCTACTAAGCCTGCTACAGTTGAGACAGGTGCAGAGGTGAATGTTCCGTTATTCATTAACGAAGGTGATAAAGTTAAGATAGATACTTCTTCAGGTTCTTATATGGAACGTGTAAAAGAATAGAATATATTAATTAATTAGAATTAAGCGAATTAATTGAAATTTCCGACTACTTTTTCATTAAAACAGATTGCAGATATTATATCTAGCGAATATGTTGGGCATGATGATTTTCCGGTTTTAGGCATGAATGAAATTCATGTTGTAGTAAACGGAGATATTGTCTTTGTAGATCATCCAAAGTACTATGATAAAGCACTGCAGTCTAAGGCTACGGTGATTTTAATCAATAAAAATGTAGAATGCCCTAAAGGTAAAGCATTGTTAATTTCAGATGATCCATTTAGAGATTTTAATAAATTAACTACATTCTTTCAGCCGTTTGTGCCAAGTAGTCAAACAATTGCTGCTACTGCGAAAATCGGGAAAGATACCGTTATTCAACCCAATTGCTTTATAGGTAATAATGTTGATATAGGTGATAATTGCCTTATACACTCAAACGTTACTATTTATGATAATTGTATTGTAGGTAATAATGTTACCATACATGCAGGTAGTGTTTTAGGTGCTGATGCATTTTATTATAAAAAACGACCCGAAGGATTCGATAAACTAATATCTGGTGGAAGAGTCGTTTTAAAAGATAATGTAGATATTGGTGCTCTTTGTACAATCGATAAAGGTGTTACTGGTGATACAACAATCGGTTTTGGTACAAAACTAGATAATCAAGTTCATGTGGGTCATGATACTGTAATAGGTGAGAAGTGTTTAATTGCTTCGCAAACCGGTATAGCTGGTTGTGTTATTATAGAAGATGAAGTTACGATTTGGGGACAAGTGGGAACCAATAGCGGAATAACAATTGGTGCAAAAGCGGTAATAATGGGTCAAACCGGAGTTACAAAATCAGTGAAAGGTAGTAAGAGTTATTTCGGTACTCCTATCGAAGAATCACGTGAAAAGTTGAAACAATTGGCATATATCAAGAAGATTCCAGAAATAATTAAAAAAATGGATAAGAAATAAGGGTGTAAATGCTATAAAAGTCATTAACAACTTATATTTTTGTTCTAATCAAAAATAAAACTACAGTAGTATGAGCGTATTAGTAAATAAGGATTCCAAAATAATCGTACAAGGTTTCACTGGTAGTGAAGGTACTTTCCACGCCGGTCAGATGATTGAGTACGGTACTAATATCGTAGGTGGTGTTACTCCCGGTAAAGGAGGACAAGAGCATTTAGGCAAACCTGTTTTCAACACGGTTTCTGAAGCTGTTGAGAAAGTAGGTGCAGATACTACTATCATATTTGTTCCACCAGCTTTTGCTGCAGATGCGATTATGGAAGCTGCAGAAGCAGGTATTAAAGTTATTATTACAATTACAGAAGGTATTCCTGTTGCCGATATGGTTAAGGTTGCCAACTATATTAAAAATAGAGATTGTCGTTTAATCGGCCCTAACTGTCCTGGTGTTATTACTCCGGGTGAGGCTAAAGTTGGTATTATGCCAGGTTTTGTTTTCAAAGAGGGTAATGTTGGTATCGTATCTAAATCAGGTACATTAACTTATGAAGCTGCTGATCAAGTAGTACGTCAAGGTTTAGGTATTACAACTGCAATCGGTATTGGTGGTGATCCAATTATAGGAACAACTACTAAAGAAGCTGTTGAGCTTTTGATCAATGACCCAGAAACTAAATGTGTGGTTATGATCGGTGAAATTGGTGGTCAGTTAGAAGCAGATGCTGCTCAGTGGTATAAAGCAAGTGGAAGTAAAAAACCAGTTGTTGGTTTTATTGCTGGTGAAACTGCACCTGCTGGTAGAACAATGGGCCATGCTGGCGCAATTGTTGGTGGTAGCGATGATACTGCTCAAGCTAAAAAACGTATTATGAGAGAATGTGGAATTCACGTTGTGGATTCTCCTGCTGAAATTGGCTTAAAAGTAAAAGAGGTAATGGGTTAAGAACTCATATTTTTCATATAAAATCCCGTTTATAGCGGGATTTTTTTTAGCCTATAAATTAAACAAAAGGTATATTTGGTAAACTTCGGTTTTAAATAACGGACTTATGAAATTATTACAAGATAAAAACGTCATCATTACAGGAGCAAGTAGAGGAATTGGTATGGGTATTGCCAAGGTTTTTGCCGATTACGGTGCAAATGTTGCATTTACTTATAGCTCTAGTGAAGCTCCGGCTTTAGAATTGGAGAAAGAATTGAAAGCAAAAGGCGTTAATGCCAAGGCATACAAAAGTAATGCGGCTAGTTTTAAAGAAGCTGAAGAATTAGTAGCTAAGGTTTTAGAAGATTTTGGTGGAAGAATTGACGTATTGATCAATAACGCTGGTATCACAAAAGATAATCTTCTTATGCGTATGTCAGAAGCTGATTTTGATGCAGTTATCGATATCAATTTAAAATCTGTTTTTAATATGACGAAAGCAGTACAAAGAACCTTATTAAAGCAACGTAGTGGTTCTATCATCAACATGAGTAGTGTTGTTGGGGTAAAAGGTAACGCTGGTCAAACAAATTATGCTGCTTCTAAAGCCGGTATGATTGGCTTCACAAAGTCTGTGGCTCTTGAATTAGGTTCTAGAAATATTAGATGTAACGCTATCGCCCCTGGTTTTATTGAAACTGAGATGACCGATAAGTTAGATGAGAAAACCGTTCAAGGTTGGAGAGATGGGATACCTCTAAAACGTGGTGGTTCTACTGAAGATATAGCAAATGCTTGTCTTTTCTTTGCATCAGATTTGTCTGGTTACGTTACTGGTCAAGTATTGAATGTTGATGGAGGTATGTTAACCTAAGTCAAAAACAAACTCAGGAGGAATGTTATTTTTTTGATTCCTTTTTAAGAATAACTTTAGTTTATACATGGAAAGCATAACGGTATTGTATATTATTCTTGCTGCTATTGTAGCATTGGGTATCGTTGCTTTTCAATATATATATAAGCAGAAGGCTAAAAGCAAAATTCATTGGCTTTTAGCCTTTTTGCGTTTTATAGCTATTTTCGGGTTATTGCTTTTACTCATCAATCCGCAGTTCTCTCAAAAATCATACACTTTAGAGAAGCCTAATCTGGTGATATTGGCTGATAATTCTACCTCTATTACTGAGAGTGCAGCACAACTAAATGAAATATTATCTGAAATAAAGTCATCAAAAGATATTGCAGATAGATTTAAAATTGCCGATTATAGTTTTGGGGCTGACCTACAAATTTTTGATAGTCTTTCTTTTCAAGAGAAAAACACCAATATCTACAAATCGCTATCTGCTTTAAAAGAAGTGTACGCACGTGAACAGACAGTTACTATTCTATTGTCTGATGGAAATCAAACTATTGGGCAAGATTACAGCTATTTTAAATCCGATCAAAATAATAGTATTTACACGGTTGTTTTAGGCGACACAACTAAGTACAAAGACATTTCGGTTGGGACTATTCAAACCAACAAATACGCCTTTTTAAAGAATAAATTTCCGTTAGAAACCTTTGTATCTTATCAAGGTAACAGTGCTGTTTCAGCTACGGTAGCTATTAAAATGAATTCAAAAGTTGTTCATAAAGAGATTGTAAAATTAAATTCTCAGAATAATTACAAACCCATTTCTATTGAGGTAGAGGCGAATTCAGTGGGAATTAAAAATTTGGTTGTTGAAGTTTCACAGCTGGCAGAAGAACGAAATATTAAGAATAATCGAAGAACTACGAGTATCGAAGTAATCGATGAGAAAACTAAGATTGCTTTAATTTCAGATATTCTGCATCCGGACTTGGGTGCGCTTAAAAAGGCTATTGAAAGTAATGAGCAACGAGAAATTTCAATTTTAAAATCTAATGTAGCAAATAGTATTTTAGAAGATATAGACTTGTTTATTTTTTATCAGCCTACAGCTAGATTCAAGAATTCTTTTGAATACGCTAAGAGTAAAAACGCGAATACCTTTATTATAACCGGTACTCAAACAGATTACTCATTTTTGAATAACGCCAATGTACCTTTTGAAATAGAGAATGGTTATCCGCCGCAAGAGGTGTTCGGTTTATTGAATAATGCTTTTACAAAATATGATATTTCAAATTTTGATATAACAGATTTTCCGCCTTTAGTTAGTGATGCTGGACCAATACTTATTACTTTGCCCTACGAATCTTTATTGGGCACTCAAATAAAAGGTCTGAATATTCAGCAACCATTGTTGTCGGTAATGGAGAAGAATTCTCAGAAAATTGCACTATTAATGGGGGAGAACCTTTGGAAATGGAGAGTACAGACTTTTAGGAATACAAATGAATTTGTCAATTTCGATGAGTTTATAGGTAATCTAATTAGATATCTCACTAGTTCAAAGAACAAGTCGAGATTGAATGTTGATTATGAAAAGGTGTACGAGGGTAGTAGTAATACCGTAATCACGGCGACATATTTTGATGAAGCATTTTTATTTGATCCAAATGCCAAAGTGAAAATTAAAGTAACGAATACAGATACTAAAAAGGTCCAAACGAACCCAATGGTTTTTAAAAATGGATATTTCGAAGCAGACCTATCTAATTTAATCGCTGGGTCATATGAATTTGTAGTTTCTGTAGCGAATGAGTCAAAAACTGAAACTGGTAATTTTGTAATTTCTGAGTTTGATATGGAGAATCAATTTGTATCAAGCGATAATGTAAAGTTAGAAAAGCTGGCTATTAACTCTGGTGGAAAACAATTTTATCCTTCTCAAATTGAAGAACTACTCGCAGATTTGAAAGAAAATGATGCTTATGTGCCAACCGAGAAAAGCACTGAAAATATCGTATCTTTGATTGATTTCAGAATGCTTTTGGCAATTATAGTATTTGCCTTTGCAGCAGAATGGTTTATCAGAAAATATAACGGATTAATTTAAATAAACATTAATGGATAAGTTACCAAAGATTGCGTTACCCGCAATATTTATTTTTATTGTAGTAATTATTGCAATTTCAAAATCAACAGTTACAATAGACTCTGGTCAAGCAGGGGTTTTGTATAAAACTTTTGGTGGGGGTGTAGTGACTGATGAGCCACCTATGGGTGAAGGTTTTCATTTAGTAGCACCTTGGAATAGGGTTACCGTTTATGAAGTACGTCAACAAGAGGTTCTTGAAAAAATGAATGTACTTTCTAGTAATGGTCTTGATATAAAATTGGAAGCATCTGCTTGGTTCGAGCCAATTAGAAATGATTTAGGAAAACTACATCAAGAAAAAGGTGAAGACTATATTTCTAGAGTTCTTTTACCAACCATACGTTCTGCGGCACGTTCAGTAGTTGGTCGTTATACACCAGAGCAATTGTATTCAAGTAAAAGAGATGCCATTCAGCAAGAAATATTTGATGAGACTCAAAAAATAGTTTCAGGTCAATATATTCAATTGAACGAGATTTTGGTAAGAGATGTTACCTTGCCACCGACTATTAAAGATGCAATTGAAAGAAAATTAAAGCAAGAGCAAGAGTCATTAGAATATGAGTTTCGTTTGGTTACCGCTAAGAAAGAAGCTGAAAAAGTAACTATTGAAGCACAAGGTAAAGCAGATGCGAACAGAATTTTAAGTGCTTCGTTAACAGATAAAATTCTTCAAGATAAAGGTATCGATGCGACATTAAAATTGTCAGAATCACCTAATTCTAAAGTAATTGTAGTTGGTGGTGGAGACTCAGGATTACCTTTAATTTTAGGGAATAACTAAAACACGGACTTATTTATTTTTGTTTCATTTTAAACTTTTGTTTTGTGAAATGAAAAATACCTTTTACTTTTACAGTATAATGAAAAATAGAACTACACATCATCATTTCCATATTCACGCTCAGGCGAGGTAGGAATGTATTGTAGTAGAACAACATATTTTAAAAACCCGTTTGAGCAATCAAACGGGTTTTGTATTTAAATCTCTTTTGGTTGCCAAGCATTAAATAAAGAAAATGACTAAAATTAGAATTGCTATTCAAAAATCGGGAAGACTTAATGAGGAGTCCCTTCAAATTTTAAAAGACTGCGGAATTTCCATTGATAATGGTAAAGATCAGCTTAAAGCTTCCTCAAGAAACTTCCCAATGGAAGTGTTTTATTTAAGAAATGGAGATATACCTCAATACTTAAGAGACGGAGTGGTAGATATTGCTATCATTGGTGAAAACGTATTAATCGAAAAAGGCGAAGATATTTCAATTGCCGAAAAACTAGGCTTTTCTAAATGCAAAGTATCCTTGGCGGTACCAAAGTCAGTTAAGTACAATTCAGTTAAAGATTTTGAAGGTAAACGTATTGCAACATCTTACCCAAATACAGTATTGAACTATTTGAAAGATAAAGGTGTTAAAGCTGATTTGCACATTATTAGTGGTTCTGTTGAAATTGCACCTAATATTGGACTGGCAGATGCTATTTGCGATATCGTTTCTAGTGGTAGTACATTATTTAAAAACAACCTAAAAGAGGTTGAAGTAATGTTGACAAGTGAGGCTGTACTCGCTGTTTCTCCAAAAATTACCGAGGAGCGAAAAGAATTGCTTGAAAAATTACAATTTAGAATTCAGTCTGTTTTAAGAGCTAGAGGTTCTAAGTATGTATTGCTTAATGCACCAAATGATAAATTAGATGGCATTCTAAAACTTTTACCAGGAATGAGAAGTCCGACAGTATTGCCTTTGGCAGATGAAGGTTGGAGCTCAGTACACACTGTAATCAATAAAGATAAATTCTGGGAAGTAATCGATGAGTTAAAGAAAGCAGGTGCAGAAGGTATTCTTGTTTGCCCAATTGAGAAAATGGTATTGTAATTAAGCTATTAGCCTTTGGCTATTAGCTATTGTAAACAATTATTTTTTGCCAAGAGCGAACAGCTTAAGGCTAATAGCTAGTTAAAGAAATGAACAAAATATATAATCCTAAAAGACAAGATTGGAAAGATGTTCTTTTGCGTCCGACCCAAACTGTTGCCGATATTGAAGGATTGGTCAACACTATTTTTGAGGAAGTTAAGCTTGGTGGTGATAGTATCTTAAAAAAGTATACAACGGAGTTTGATAAGGTAAATTTAGATGGTCTTTTGATTTCAGAAAATGAAATTAAAGAAGCCAAAACATTGGTTTCAGAAGACCTTAAAACCGCTATTCAACTAGCGAAATCGAATATCGAAGTTTTTCATACTGCTCAGAAAACGGGTAGGGTTGAAGTGGAAACCACAGCGGGAGTTTCTTGTTGGCAAGAAAAAAGACCGATACAGAAAGTGGGATTGTATATTCCTGGGGGAACGGCTCCTTTGTTTTCTACTATTTTAATGTTGGCGGTACCGGCTACAATTGCAGGTTGTAATGAGATAGTATTATGTTCTCCTCCAGATAAGGAAGGGAAATTGAATCCTGCTATTTTGTATACGGCAGATTTATGTGGAGTAACCAAAATTGTAAAAGTAGGGGGAATTCAAGCTATCGCCGGTATGACTTTTGGTACTGAAACCATACCGCAAGTATATAAAGTTTTCGGACCAGGAAATCAATATGTAACCGTAGCAAAGCAAATTGCAACAAAGCACGGTGTCGCTATAGATATGCCTGCAGGTCCTTCTGAATTATTGGTTGTTGCCGATGATACTGCAAATGCGGTTTTTGTAGCTTCCGATTTATTGAGTCAGGCAGAACATGGGGTCGATAGTCAAGTGATTTTGGTTTCTACTTCTAAAGAAATGATTGATGCAGTGGAGAAAGAGGTTGCGCTTCAATTAGAAGATTTACCGCGTAAAGAAATTGCCAGACAAGCAATTGCAAATAGTAAATTGATTTACGTTGATAATGATCAAGATGCTATTGATTTAATAAATGAGTACGGACCAGAGCACTACATTGTTTGTGTAGATAATGAAGATTTCTATATCGATAATACGCTGAATGCGGGTTCTGTTTTTATTGGTAATTATACTCCTGAGAGTGCCGGTGATTATGCTTCTGGCACGAATCATACTTTACCAACAAATGGATATGCTAAGCAATACAGTGGTGTAAACCTTGATAGTTTTATGAAGAGTATGACTTTTCAGAAAATTACAAAAGATGGTATTCAAACAATTGGTAATGCTATTGAACTGATGGCAGAAGCAGAAGGTTTAGAAGCACATAAAAATGCAGTAACATTAAGATTAAATAGTTTAAAATAATGTCATTTCAGCTACGCTCAATGACCAACACCATATTGAACTGATGAGTTTCAATTTAGATAATATAACAAGAGAAAACGTAAAGGGCTTGAGTCCGTATTCTTCTGCACGGGACGAATATGTATCCGATGGTTCGACTATGGTTTTCTTAGATGCAAATGAGAATCCGTTTGAAAATGGAGTTAATAGATACCCAGATCCTCAACAGAGAGGCTTGAAAGCTACATTGGCTGAACAGAAGCGTATAAAGGAAGAAAATATACTTTTAGGCAATGGTAGCGATGAAGTTTTAGATTTGTTGTTCAGGGCTTTCTGTGAGCCTAAACAAGATAATATAATAACGCTTCCACCTACATACGGAATGTATAAGGTGCTTTCAGGGATTAATCTAGTAGAAAATAGAGAGGTATTATTGACTAATGATTTTCAGCCTAATGTTTCTGAAATCAAAAAGGCAATTAATGAGCATACGAAACTGTTGTTCATTTGCTCTCCCAACAATCCTACGGGAAATAGTTTTTCCACAAAAAGTATCAGTGAGCTTTTAAATTTTTTCAATGGTCTAGTTGTTATTGATGAGGCATATATCGATTTTTCATCCGAAGAAAGCTGGACATCAAAACTTGCAGAGTTTCCGAATCTAATTATTACTCAGACCTTATCAAAGGCATATGGTATGGCTGGTATACGTTTAGGTATTTGTATTGCATCAGCGGAGATTATTGCGGTGGTGAACAAAATTAAACCTCCATATAATGTGAATCAGTTAACACAAGAGAAAGCAACTACTCGTGTGTTAGATTTAAATTCTGTTAAGAACGAGGTAAATGAAATTTTAGCTGAAAGGACAAAATTAGAAGAGGCTTTAAAAACAGTTTCATTTGTAGAAAAAATTTATCCTACAGATGCAAACTTTATTTTGGCAAAAGTTGATGATGCTACGCTTAGGTATAAACAATTATTAGCTAAAGGGGTTGTAGTTAGAAATCGTACTACACAACCATTATGTGAGAATACCCTCCGTTTTACTGTAGGTAGTGCTGTAGAGAATAAAACACTTGCTGAGGCGTTAAAAATGATATAACCTTTAAACCAAAACCAATGAAAAGCAAGTTCATTTATTTTATTACATTATTAGTTACTGTTAGTATAGCTCGTGCTCAAGATATTGAAAGACTAGAATTTATAGCCGACAGTCTTAATCTAAGTGATGAAGAAACAGAGGCGTTGATCAGTTATAAAATGTATTCTGATAGCCTAGAAAATACCTTTACCTATATTTATGATAGGTCTATGCTTAATGGTGATGTTGCCAAAATAATGGTGCCAGAAGGCTATAAGTTTTTAGATAGTGAACAAGCGCAGCGTGTACTTTCTGATATTTGGGGAAACCCAAGAGATGAGTCTGTTATGGGGCTTTTGCTTAAAGAAGATGAAACTCCAGTAGAAACAACTTACGCTATTGAAATATCGTATTCAGAAGATGGATATATTGAGGATGACGATGCACAAGACATGGATTATGATGACTTGTTAAGTGAAATGCAAGATGATGTTAAAGAAGCAAATCCGCAAAGATCTAGTATGGGATACCCGACTGTAGATTTGATAGGTTGGGCAACAAAGCCTTATTATGATTCAGAAAACAAGAAATTATACTGGGCAAAAGAATTACTTTTTGAAGAAGAGGAAACCAGTACTTTAAATTACAATATTAGAGTTTTAGGTCGTAAGGGCTACATGAACCTAAATGTTATTGGTGACATGGACACGCTTGAAGATGTTGAGAATAACTTAGATCCAATTTTAGGAAGTGTATCGTTTAATACAGGTTACAAGTATTCTGAATTTGATCCTGATTTTGATGATGTTGCTGCTTACGGAATAGGAGGTTTAATCGCTGGTAAAATTTTGGCTAAAGCCGGATTCTTTGCTTTAATACTTAAATTTTGGAAGTTTATAGCAATAGGCGGAGTAGCGTTATTTGCAGGAGCAAAGAAATTCTTTTTTGGATCTAAAGAACAAACAGCAATTGAAGGTCCTAAAGATGATTCTAAATTGTCTTAGTATTTACTCGATAATCGAGATTTAAATGCTCGGACGCTTGCGTCGAAGTATTAATTTTATTTTCAATTCAATGCCTCGCGGACTTGTCCCGAGGTTATTTACCATTATATGAAAAAGCAATGAAAAAAAGAGTACTATTTATAGATCGTGATGGAACCATAATCAAAGAAACCGTAGATGAGCAAATAGATGCATTTGAGAAAATGATATTCTATCCAAAGTCATTCACTTTTCTTGGTAAAATTGCCAAAGAACTTGATTATGAGTTGGTGATGATTACCAATCAAGACGGATTAGGAACAGATGTGTTTCCTGAAGATACCTTTTGGCCGGTGCACAATTTCATTCTTAAATCTTTTGAAAATGAAGGCGTCGTTTTTGATAAGGTGTTTTTAGATAGAACTTTTCCACATGAAAATGCTGATACTAGAAAACCTGGTACTGGTTTACTGACCGAGTATTTTTCTGATGAATATGATTTAGAAAATTCTTATGTAATAGGTGATAGATTAACCGATATGGAATTGGCTAAGAACTTAGGCTCTAAAGGTATTTTCATAAATGATGAGACCAACTTGGGTACGGGTGAAATTACGGTAAAACGTGATGAACTAGATAGCCATATTGCTATTGAAAGCAATGATTGGGAGAAGATTTATGAGTTCTTGAAATTGAATGACAGAACGGCTGAAATTCATAGAAAAACTAATGAAACTGATATTGCCATAAAACTGAACCTGGATGGTACTGGTAAAAGTGATATTAAAACCGGATTGGCATTTTTTGACCATATGCTAGATCAATTGGCTCGTCATGGGCAAATGGATCTAATGATAAAGGTAGATGGTGATCTAGAAGTTGATGAACACCATACTATAGAAGATACAGGTATTGCACTTGGTGAAGTATTTCATATGGCCTTAGGAAATAAATTAGGTATTGAACGATACGGTTTCTGTTTACCTATGGATGATTGTTTAGCGCAATCTGCAATAGATTTTGGTGGCAGAAATTGGTTAGTCTGGGATGCAGACTTTAAGCGTGAAATGGTGGGTGATATGCCTACAGAAATGTTTCATCATTTCTTTAAATCATTCACTGACGGAGCAAAAGCAAACCTAAATATTAAGGCAGAAGGTACCAACGAACATCATAAGATTGAAGCCATTTTTAAAGCTTTTGCAAAGAGCATAAAAATGTCTGTGAAGAGAGATGTTGAGAAGATGGTGTTACCAAGTACGAAGGGAGTCCTTTAAATGCCCCCTAACCCCCAAAGGGGGAATTTTCAAATAATGTATTATGAGTTTAGAAAGTAAGAAGTCACCTTTAAGCACCCCTTTTGGGGGCGGGGGGGGCATAGTAATAATAAATTACGGGGCAGGAAATATTCAAAGTATTAAGTTCGCCATTAAAAGGTTAGGCTATGATGCAGTTTTGACTAATGATGTTGAGGAAATCATAAAAGCCGATAAGGTAATATTCCCAGGAGTAGGTGAGGCGAGTAGCGCTATGCACAAACTTCGTGATAGCGGATTGGATAAATTAATTCCCACATTGAAGCAACCTGTTTTAGGTATTTGTTTAGGTATGCAATTAATGTGTCATTCGTCTGAGGAAGGTAATACTACTGGACTAGGAATTTTTGATGTTGATGTCGTAAAGTTTGAAAATACAGTAAAGGTTCCACAGATTGGATGGAATCAGATTACAAATTTGAAATCTGAATTATTTAATGGTATTGAAGAAAAAGAGCATATTTATCTAGTGCATAGTTTTTATGCGCCATTGTGTTCTGAAACAATTGCTGAATGTACTTATGGTTTAGATTATAGTGCTGCATTGAGAAAAGATAATTTTTACGGTACTCAGTTTCACCCAGAGAAATCTAGTGACGTAGGGGAGAAGATTTTAGAGAATTTTTTAAAAATGTAATGAAGCAAGATTATTTTATTTCAACTGATAAAAACCTTGTCAATGTAGATGCAATTCAACAGTTTATTGCTAATTCATATTGGGGTGACAATAGAACATTAGAAGAAGTAAAAACAACGATTGAAAACTCTTACTGTTTTGGAATATACACTAAAGAAAATGATCAAATTGGCTTTGCCAGAGTAGTCACCGATTATATTTATTTCGGATATTTTATGGATGTGATTATTCTAGATATATTTCAAGGTAAGGGTTATGGTAAGATTTTAGTGAAAGCGATGTTAGAAGATACTACCATTAAAAAACTTAAAACATTAGCATTAAAAACTAAAGATGCCCATTTGTTATATGAGCGTTTCGGATTTAATAAAATAGGAGATTCACCATTGTGGATGTCTGTTGATAAACAAATTTTAGATTAAAGAATGAGAATTATTCCTGCTATAGATATCATTGATGGTAAATGTGTCCGCCTTTCTAAGGGAGACTACGATACCAAAAAAATATATAATGAGAACCCGTTAGAGGTAGCTAAAGAATTTGAGGCACACGGTATTAAGCATCTGCATTTAGTGGATTTAGATGGTGCAAAATCTAAACATATCGTCAACCATAAAGTTTTAGAGCAGATTGCCTCGCAAACAGGTTTAAAAATTGATTTTGGAGGTGGATTAAAAACTGATGACGATTTACGTATTGCTTTTGAAAGTGGTGCTAGACAAATTACTGGTGGTAGTATTGCAGTAAAAGACCCTAAAACTTTTCTTGGTTGGATAGAAAAGCATGGTGCTGATAAAATAATATTAGGTGCAGATGCTATGGATGAAAAGGTAGCTGTTTCTGGTTGGCTAGAAGAGTCAAAGGAAGAATTGATTCCATTTATACAATCATATCAACAAAAAGGAATTCAATATGTAATTTGCACTGATATTAGTAAGGATGGTATGTTAGAAGGTCCGTCTTTTGATTTATACAAGAAGATAATTGCACAAACAGATGTCAGTCTGAGCGCAGTTGAAGACCAATCTGTGTTACAAATAAAATTAATTGCCAGTGGCGGAATATCAACTTTTGATGAATTACCTAAATTAGCAGAAATGGGTTGTGAAGGCACCATTATCGGTAAAGCTATTTATGAAAATAGAATAAGCTTAAAGCAATTAGAAACATATATTTTAGGTAATGGATAAAGAAGAACGCTTAGTTGAAGAAATTGTTGAAAATGCGATGTACCGTATGGATGAAAGTACACGTATGATCAAGAAAAGTCTTTCTGAAATATCGGAAGAAGAAATTTGGCAGAAACCTAATGCTTCTTTAAACAGTATAGCTAATCTTATTTTACATCTGTGTGGTAATATGACACAATATGTAATTTCTTCTATAGGCGAGATCGATGATAATAGAAATAGAGATGCCGAGTTTTCTGTTAATTCAGGTCTAACAAAAGTAGAGTTATTACATAAGTTGGAAGATACGGTAGATTCCGTAAAACGTGTCATATTTGATTCTACAGCCGATAAGTTGATAAAAGTGAGATCTGTACAAGGAATGTCTTTTTCGGGGGTTGGTGCAATTATGCATGCCGTTGAACATTATTCATACCATACCGGTCAAATTGCTTTTTATGTGAAACTGATTAAAGAAAAAGATTTGGGATTTTATGACGGAGTAGATTTGAATATTAAAAATGAGTAATTAGTGCTTAATACTAAAAAAATATGCTTGCTAAGAGAATAATACCTTGTTTAGATATCAAAGATGGTAGAACTGTAAAAGGTGTCAATTTCGTTGACTTACGTGATGCGGGTGACCCTGTTGAGTTGGCTGAAATTTATAGTCGCGAAGGGGCAGATGAATTGGTGTTCTTAGATATTTCGGCAACGGAACAGAAAAGAAAAACATTGGCAGATTTAGTGTATCGCGTTGCAGAAAAAGTTAATATTCCGTTTACTGTTGGTGGCGGAATTTCTTCTGTTGAAGATGTAGATATTTTGCTGCATAACGGAGCGGATAAGGTTTCAATAAATTCATCTGCCGTAAAGAATCCGCAGTTGATTAACGATTTGGTTGCCAAATTTGGGTCACAATGTATTGTTGTTGCTATAGATGCTAAACAGATTGATGGAGAGTGGATAGTGCATTTGGTTGGAGGTAAAGTACCGACCGACAGAAAATTATTTGAATGGGCAAAAGAAGTAGAAGAACGAGGTGCAGGAGAAATTCTCTTTACCTCAATGGATAATGATGGCACTAAAGACGGATTCGCAAATGAAGCATTGGCAAAATTGTCAACGGAGTTAAATATTCCAATAATTGCTTCAGGTGGTGCAGGTAACAAACAGCATTTTACTGATACTTTTGTTGAAGGTAAAGCAGATGCAGCTTTGGCGGCTAGTGTTTTTCACTTTAAGGAAATAGGTATTCAAGAATTGAAGACTGACTTGAAGAATAACGGTATTCCTGTTCGATTATAGTTTACAGTTTTTAGTAAACAGTATCACTGTTCAGTTTGCAGATTTGATAAGCGAAATGTCACTTCGACTACGATCAGTGACCGAATTGAAATTGTCAAACGAGATGTTATTTGGAGTTTATCTTGCCGTGGCAGGTGCAATCGAAAGTTTGTGTTCACGATAAGTATATCGTCTTTTAAAAAATATGATTAATAGAATTGAAATTGAATAAAAAGAATATGGAGTTTAATACACCTAATTGGGAGAAAATGAGTGACGGACTAGTACCTGCGATTATACAAGACGCACGTACGAAGAATGTATTGATGCTTGGCTACATGAATGGCGAAGCTTTGAAAAAAACTACTGATAGTGGTAAGGTTACATTTTTTAGTCGTTCTAAGCAGCGTTTATGGACTAAAGGTGAAGAAAGCGGAAACTTTTTGAATTTAGTTTCTATTAAAAATGACTGTGACGATGATTCACTTTTAATTACTGTAAATCCTGTAGGACCTACATGTCATACCGGTACAGATACCTGTTGGAAAGAAGAAAACAATTCACAATTCGGATTCTTTTCAGAGTTAGAAGATACTATTAAAGAAAGAAGAACTACTGCTGACGATAGCAAATCTTATGTAGCTTCTTTGTTTAAAAAAGGAATAAATAAAATTGCCCAAAAAGTAGGGGAGGAAGCTGTGGAAACTGTTATTGAAGCAATGGATGATAATGATGAGTTGTTCTTGTACGAGAGTGCAGATTTATTATTTCACTACTTAATGCTGTTACAGGCAAAAGGCTTTACACTTAAAGATATTGAAGCTGAATTAATGAAAAGGCAGAAATAGATTTTATAAGTTCAAATGATACGTTAACTGCTTTTGATGAAGTTTATCATTCTGCAGTAAACGTATCATTATCTTTATCTTCGATCCAGTTGTATTCTATTTCCCAAGCTACATTTCTAGCAAAATCTAAACCATGTCGGTCGGCTAAAAATCCTAAAGCCATATCCATACCTGCACTTACACCTGAAGAGGTATAATAATTTTCGTCTACCTTCCAACGAGCTTCTTTATCCCATTGCACCTCTGGTCCGTTGGTAACGACCCATGCAAATGCACGTTTGTTTGAAGTAGCCTGCCTTTTATCTAAAAGTCCCGACTTTGCTAAGAGGGCACTTCCTGTACAGACGGTCATAACATATGTACTCGATAGGCTTATATCTTTAATAGAAGTTATTAGCTTTGTATTATTTACTTCTACCCTTGTTCCTAAACCACCAGGAATTAAAAAGGCAAATGGCTTTTTATTGATATCTGCTAGTTTTTCTGTCATTATAGGGACTTGATGTCTATTGGTCACAATACCACCTTCAAGTGAATAGAATTTTAAAGTATATAAGTCGGTTAATCGTCCAAATATTTCAGCAGGTCCAAATACATCAAGGGTTTCATAGTTGTTGAAAAGCAAGAATGCAATTTCTTCTTTTTCAGTTGAACTCATTTGGCTGGAATTTTCTTGGGCAGTTAGATTTGAACTGACAATTAATACAACTAATATAGATTTTATAAGCTTAGTAAACATCTGCATAACTGTTATTTAAATAATTACCTAGAAGAAAATTTCGTTCTAAAATAAGATAATTTTTAAATGAATCTATGGGATTACTTGTTGGTATTGTTTATAACTAGTATTATTATCAATACCATAATATATCAGCAGGAATTTTCAGGAATAAGGTGTCAAAATATCCGTTCCATGATAACATAATCTAAACCTCCCTTTCTGAAGGTGCTATCTGTGACTACCATTCCAAATTTTTTATAATAATCCATTTTATTTGTTCTGGCATTACACCAAATTCTTTTCAATGATTTCTTACCAGCAACTTGTATAATTTCATTTAGTAGTAAACTGCCATATCCTTTACCTTGGTAATTTTCTAATGTAGCAAATTTTCTAAATTGAGCCTCTTCGTCCTTAATAAATAAGGATACTATTGAAATTAATGTATCATCTAAAAATAGTCCATAATGTAGACCTTTGTCGTCATTAGGTAGCTTTACGTAATCTAAAGGTTTAGTTGGCCACATTACCTGATGTCTAATCGGTAATGTTTCTTTGGAAGTTATTTGTATGATTTTTGAGTTCATAATTCTAGCAATGCTACTACCCAAATATACTTATGTATTTGTTTTATTCAAGAACTAAACAATCTTGAACACTACCAATAGATACCCATTTGAACTGTATAGGTGACCACATTTCGTTGTTACTTGATGTCGACGAGTTGTTGTCTTTTATAAATACTTGGTCGTTTTCGGTAAACACATGTTGTGTTTCTATTACTGCTTGAGAATATACTCTGATAGGTTTCTTTTTTCTACTCATTGTACGTTTTTCTTATATCAGTTTTCGTCGTCCGCAACTAATTACAATGGACTGGAGAATTAATAGTAGTAAGCTGATTAATAGTGGTTTCATTTTTTTTGATTGACAACCTTAACAATAAATAGTTGAATCAAAAACCGATAATTTTTAAGTAAAACCCATAATTCTCAATTTTGTTGTGTAGTAATGATGCTAATTAGTTTTGATTGAGTTGTTTAAAGTATACACGCACAGTTATGAATTAACGTATTCTTCTGGAGCGTATACTGAACAACTATAGTTTTAAAAGTATAAAAGCGATTGATTACACTGTAGTAATCAATCGCTTTTATATTCAATAATATCAATATTTTTTATTTCTTATCCATATCAAGATAATACTCTTGTAAGGTGAAAAAAGCTTTCTTCTTCATGCCCTGTTCAGAGATCAATCCTTTTCTATTGAAATCATCTTGTATTCTACGTAAAGGACGTCTTGATGAACGAAAATCCATCAAAATCCAAGGAGATAAACCTGCCATAAAATCGATATTTTTCATCATTTTAATATTAGATTTAAAGAGTTCATCTTGGTATTCTTCTGTCCATCTTTCATTTTTATCACCATGTAAACCGTATAAAGCTCCACCGCCAATTTCACTCATGATCATTGGTTTGTTGTAAGCACTTGCCCATTTAATACTACTACATGAATCTACATCACCATAATACCATCCGCAATAATTATTGATCCCGATAACATCAACAACTTCACCTAATGGGTCTTCTATTAAATTACCATCATCACCTTTACCTTGTGTGTCTAATGCAGCGGTAATTAATCTTGTATTGTCTAATTGTCTCGCTTTCTTGGCTAGGTTGCCTATAAAAGATAAACGTGGCTCACTTTCAGGTGTTTCATTTGCCATAGACCATAGCACAACTGAAGCTCTATTTTTATCACGAGAGATCATTTCAGTAAGCTGATTTTCAGCGTTGGCATAAGTATCCTCATTATCGAACTGTATAGTCCAGTACACGGGTATTTCTGACCATATTAAAAAACCCATTTTCTCTGCTTCTTTCACCATTGCCTCGCTATGTGGGTAATGTGCTAATCGCAGAAAATTGCAACCTAATTCTTTTGCCCAATTCAATAGTACCTTACATTCTTCAGCAGAAACTACGCGACCTGTTTTAAATGCTGCCTCTTCGTGAATACTAATGCCTTTTAGAAAGGTTTCTTTTCCATTTATCAATATTTTAGAGCCGTCTGTGGTTATCGTCCTAAATCCTATTTGATCTACAACTTTATCAGTATTGGTTTCTATAATTACTTCGTATAATTTAGGGGAATCTGGTGACCATAGTTTTGGTTTCGCATTTATGGTAAATGACGCTTTTCCATTTTTTGCTATTGCTTTTACGGTTTTCTTTAGCTCAGGTATTTGAATGCTTACAGCATCACCCTCTTTTGCATTGGCTAAACTTACCCAACCACTTATTTTATTGGTGACTCCTTTTTCTAATTGAACAGCGTAATCTTCTATATGGGTTTTAGGTACATTTATTAAATGTACAGATCTTGTAATTCCACCATAATTCCACCAATCTTGATTTACGGTTGGCACATTTTCTTTTTTACGTTTGTTATCGACTTTTACGACAACAAAGTTATTTCCTTCTACGAGTTTATCTGTGACATTAAATTGAAACGGAGTGTAACCACCAACATGTTTACCTAATTTTTCTCCGTTCAAATAAACGATGGCTTCGTAGTTTACGGCTTCAAAATATAGAAAGCTTTCTTGATTAGAAGTAGGGGTATAGTTGAAATCTTTTTTGTACCACAATGTGCCTTCATAGTAGTATAGCTTATCCATTTGGGTGTTCCAATCACCGGGTACATTTAACTGAAGGCTGGTGTCAAAATTATATTCTATAAGGTCTGACGGAGATTGCATTTTTGCATTCTTGAAGTAGCCTTTATCATATTCTTGCAGTCTGTGATTATAGAATCCGTTTTCTAATGGATCTACGATAATATCCCATTTTCCATTTAATGATGTCTTTTGTCTAGCATCTATATTTTGAAGTAGATTAGCGTATTCAGTTTCTTGAGCAGTAATGGATATGCTGTAAAATATAAAGAAAACTAGCGCAATGTTGTTTAGGTTTTTCATTTGGTAAGCTGAGTTTTAAGTTAGACCTGAAATTTACCGTTTTAATTAAAAAACAGTGCAAATTTTTAAAACAATATAGATTTTAATTCTTGTCTGTCAATGTTAGTATTTTCTTAAATATTCATTTTTGGTGTAACATTTTTAAAAGGATATAGTCATATTGCGGTATTCATCAATCAATTAAACAAACAACATGATTAAAAAAGGAAAGCGTAAAGTGCGCTTAAGGTGGCTTAGCGTCACAAGTATTATTATTTTATTACTTAGTTACACTCCGGTTTTAGCTCAAGAAAGCTATACCATAAGCGGTAAAATAACCGACATTGACAACGGAGAAACCCTTTTTGGGGCATCTGTTTTTTTAGAGGGAACCACAATTGGTGTAGTAACCAACGAATATGGTTTTTATTCCATTACCGCACCAAAGGGCGAATATCGCTTACTTATTACTTATATGGGGTATGCCGATATTAAACAAGATGTAAATCTTGATCGAAACCAAAACTTCAATTTTGAAATATCGGAAATATCTACACAGCTAGATGAAGTGGAAGTTACGGCAGAAGAATCTGAGATTGCCGTGTTACGTAAACCGGAAATGAGTGTTCTTAAAATGAACATTGAAACCGTAAAGCAAATGCCAGTGGTTTTGGGGGAAGTTGATATTCTAAAGTCTTTACAGATGTTGCCGGGTGTTACCAACAATGGTGAAGGTACTGGCGGATTTCATGTGCGTGGCGGTGCAGGGGATCAAAACTTGGTGTTGTTAGATGAGGCTATTATTTACAACACATCGCATATGTTCGGTTTTTTCTCTGTGTTTAATGCTGATGCCATAAAGGATGTAAAATTATATAAAGGTGGTATACCTGCTAGATATGGTGGTCGTGTTTCTTCGGTTTTAGATGTACGTCAAAAGGATGGAAACAGCAAAAGGTTTTCCGCCACGGGTGGTATAGGTATCATATCTAGCCGATTGGCTTTAGAAGCTCCTTTATTTAAAGAAAAAGGTTCTTTTTTAATTGCTGGTAGAAGTTCATATGCCAATCTGTTATTAAAAGCGGCTGGGGAAGATAATAGTGTTGGTTTTTATGACTTAAACCTAAAGACCAATTATAAGATCAATGCAAATAACAGGCTTTTTCTTTCTGGTTATTTTGGAAGGGATTCTTTTGAACTAGGGGATACTTTCAGTAATTCTTACGGTAATTCTACCGGAAACCTACGTTGGAATCATATTTTTAACGACAAGCTTTTCTCAAACCTTTCTGCTATTTATAGTAAGTACGATTATAAGTTAGGTCTTACTTTTGCTGAGTTCGACTGGGTTTCGTCTATTACCAATTACAATCTTAAATATGATCTTAAATATTATTTCAGCGATAAATTTAAACTAGATTTTGGCGCAAGCGGAATATATTACCAGTTTGATCCAGGCGAGATAAAGCCAACTTCTGAAACCTCTGCTGTAAATCCTTTATTGTTAGATAATAAAAAGGCTATTGAAAGTGGTGTCTACATAAATGCAGAACATAAATTGACAGATAAACTAACGGCTCAATACGGGTTGCGTTATAGTGCGTTTACAAGATTGGGTGGTCAACCCATGACGGAATATGAAAATAACCAACCGGTAGTCTACAATTCAGACTTAGGTATCTATGAGCGCGGTACAGCGGTAGATGAGACGGTTTACGATAATGAAGATGCCATTAAATCTTTTGGAAATCTAGAACCTAGAGCTTCACTTGCCTATACAATTGATGATAATTCTTCATTAAAAGCGGGTTTCTCTAGAGTGGCGCAATACATTCATTTATTATCGAATACTTCTTCTGCAACTCCTTTAGATGTTTGGGCACCAAGCGGACAATATATAGACCCTCAACTATCTAATCAATATGCTTTGGGCTACTTCCGTAATTTTAAGAACAAAGCTTATTCTATGGAAGCTGAAGTGTATTATAAGAATACCGATAATAGAATTGATTATATAGATGGTTCAGACCTTATTGGACAAAATACCATTGAAACCGAAATTTTAACTGGGGAATCTAGAGCATACGGATTAGAGCTATTGTTCCGTAAGAACGAAGGGAAATTTACAGGATGGATTGCTTACACCCTTTCTAAATCTGAACAGAGAACTCCTGGTGGTACTGCTGGCGGACTAGGTATTAACGATGGTAATTGGTATAATACTCCGTATGATAGAACTCACGATATTTCCATTTCTGGCTCCTATCAATTAAATGACAAATGGAGTTTTGGAACCAATCTTGTTTTTCAAACAGGTAGACCGGTTACATACCCAAATGGTCAATATGAGTATGAAGGTATTTCAGTGGCAAGCTATGCCAATAGAAACTCAGATCGCCTACCTGCTTATCATCGTTTAGATCTATCGGTTAATTATAAACCGAATAAAAAACCGAATGCGAAATTAAAAGGAGAATGGGTATTAGGGCTGTATAATGCTTACAACCGTAAAAATGCGGCTTCCATATCATTTGGTCAGAATATAGAAACAGGGGCTAATGAAGCTACCAGAACTGCTATTTTCGGTATTGTGCCTTCATTAACGTATAATTTCAAATTTTAAAACATGCAAAATCCAATAAAATTTATAGCACTTCTATTGTTATGTACCATGATCTCATGTACAGATGTGATTGATGTTGATGTACAGACCGATACTATACGCTTAGTGGTAGAAGCTTCTCTAGATTGGGAAAAAGGTACTGCTGGTAATGAGCAAAGTATAACGTTACGTACATCTACACCATTTTTTGATACCCAAAGTACAGATGTAGTTGGGGCACAGGTAAAGGTAACCAATGATGTTAATGGAGAAGTTTATCTTTTTACAGACCAAAATGATGGAACCTATACAACCACTACATTTAATCCGCAACTAGAAGCTAGTTATACGTTAGAAATTATTTATGACGGACAAACATATACTGCAAATGATACCATGAATCCGGTGGCAGATATTATAGATGTTTTTCAAGATACAGAAGATGGTTTTGATGATGAAACCATTGAGTTACATATTGTTTTTAACGATTTTGAGGCGGAAGGTGATAATTACTTTTTTAAGTATGAAAGACCACAAGATCTTTTACCAATACTAGAATCAGGAGATGATGAATTTATAAACGGTAACGAGGTAGATTGGTGGTTCGAGATAAATGATGATGAAGATGATGATGAAGAAGGCAATATAAAACCATTAGCCCCAGGTGATGTGGTAACCATAAACATGCACAGTATTTCTAGACCCTATTACAATTATATTGATATTGTAATCGATCAACTTGGCGGTGTCGGTATTTTTGAGTCAACGCCTGTAGCAATAAAGGGTAATTGTATTAATACCACAAACCCCGATAATTATGCTCACGGCTATTTTAGGGTAACACAGAAAAATACAATAATCTATACGGTAGAGTAGAAAGGGTATTGATATCAAAAGAAAACCAAGCGCTAAAGAATTTAGGGCTTGGTTTTTTTATTTATAAAACAGTCTTTCAAATTTATCAACACTATTATTGTTTTATCTCGCCCTTAGCAGCCCAATAGATGCCACCAAATAAATGGTCTAAATACTTTTGATTTTGAAACGCTTCTGGTTTGTGACCAAGTGTTGTATAAAAAGAGCGACCTCCTTCATAGAATTGATACCAAGCTATAGGGTGATTTTTTCCCATACCTTCAAGCGGTATTTCATCATATCCTTTTTGGTAATCATAAGTGCTTTCATCTACTGAAAGAAGTACTGTAATATCTTCAGATTTTAAGGATTTAAAATTGTACCATTCCTCGCTCCACAACCATTTTTCTGGTAAATGTATGTTTGATGGGAAATTTGCATCATGGTTAGTTAATACAGCAGCTTGAAATTTGGGATGGTCTTTAAAAATTCCGCCTACAAGATTATCAAACCAAAGGTTTCTAATGTCACTATCAGATGTGGAATGGACTCCCACGAAACCTTTCCCATTGTGTATGTGCGCTTTTAAAACATCAAGCTGTTCATTGGTTAAATTGTCTGTATTAGCATTTAAAAATACAACCACATCGTAAGATGGTAATTTTTTGGCAAGATCTTCTGGGCTTTGCGTCCAATCGAATTTAAACTGCTGTTCTTCCGCCATTTTATGGAAAGCATCTACCGCACTGGGTATGCACTCATAATGCCAGGTGTCTTGTACGGTGAACAACAACACCTTAAACTGGTCTTGAGCAAAAGCCATATGGTTAAAAGATAAAATGATAAAACATGATAATTGTAAAATTTTGGTTTTCATAAAGTCAGGTGTTGCTTGTAAATTGTTATAGTATATTAAAATATAAATAGTTCCATGCAGCATTGATGCTATACCATACTGGGTAATTAAAGGCTTCTACTTCTGCCACAGTATATTTAAGACCCGCGGTTTTCGCATATTTAAAGTATAGTTCAAAATCCATTTTGCCACTCTGCCCAAGTTCTTTGTAATCTTTTACATGCCAGCTTATAAAACGGTTCTCATATCTTTTGAAGTAGTCAATTGGGTTAACTTTGGAAAAATGCATCCAGTACAAGTCGGCCTGAAAACTAACGTATTGCGCATTTGTATTTTCTAAGAAGTAGTCATAAACCACTTTGTTTTCTATCGTTTTAAATTCATCGGAGTGATTATGGTAGGCAAACCGAATTCCTCTTTCCTTACAAAGTTTTCCAATGGCATCGTAATACTCAGAATATCTTTTAAGTTCATCAATGGTAGTAATATCTTTAATTTGATTGTTTGATATGGTAAGGTATTCAACACCTGCCTGTTTATGGTCTTCTATGCATTGTCGCCACCATTGCATCGCCTTTTTCCAAGCTTTTTTATCATCAGATGGTAGGTCGTAAAATGACATCGACCCCGTAAATTTCAAGTTATTACCTTCTACCAGTTTTTTAAAATCTAATGGAGATAGTCCATAAAAAGAACGGTCTTTGTAAACAAAGGTTTCGATATAGCTAAAACCCATTCTATCAAGGTACTTCAATGTCTCCTCAGGATTTTTCTGCATTTCTTCATGTACCGAAACTAGTTGAATACCAATATTTTTGTTTTTAGGATTTTTCTTGATATATCGTGTTTGCCATAGAATTTTTTTCTGTGGGTTTATTCCCTTTAAAGAAACATCTGTTTGATTTTTAAAATCAAAAGTAACCGTCATAGTTTCCTTACCAGTAAAGTCACGGTCTTTCATTATCCAGTCTGTGTCGCTAGTAAACCCTCCTTTACCCAAGAACATATCACCTTGAGCACTTTTTCCCAATGCAAAAATTGAATCGGTCTTTGTATCGAGCCCAATAAGTTCTGTTAAGGTATGGTTGTAAATTTCGCCATCTTTTTGAAACACATCTACAGACATTGCAGTATTATCAATTTTAGGATAATTGTTCATTTTTATTAGGGGCGTGTTGGCGACACTATCTGTTGTATGATCAACAGAACTGACCCAGAACCCTAAATACTGCTGTAACCTATCTGCTTGTTTTGGAATAGTCGTTTGCGAAAAAACAGAATTTGCACCTATTAAAATCAGCAGTAATGTGATTCTATTTGTTAACTTTTGTATATTAAAATTGCGAATCATTCCTTGATGTTTATGATAGTAAATATAAACGAGTTGCTTGTCTAAGATTATAACCAATCATGCAATGACTGGTAATGGTGTTGCATATGGGTAACTATCTTTATCTGATGCCAAATTAGCATGAAGATTTTATTGATTGCCTTTGTACAAAATTGTGAATTAACGTACAGGTTTTATAAATACTTTTAAAAAGAGGGAATGCTACATTTTTGCTATACAACGCATAATTTATTATATAATTAAGATGGGATATCATTTACCTTCGAATTGAGCGAAGCATAGGTATTAAATATCTCTTTTGCTGAGATATTGTAAAGTAGAACATTTTTTAATTATAAATTTCAAACAAATACAGCACATGAAAAATTTGCTTTTTGCCGCATTGGCTTTGATATGTATTTCAAACTGCACCTATGCCCAATCTTCTGAAAAGAAAGATGGGTATAAAGGTGATACAGAGAAAATGCTTTTAACCATTTTCTTGAAACACGATCAGTCAATGAATCTAAGTGAGATAGAAGAGGTTAGGACCAAACAGGGATTTTATGAAAATTTTCCTCCAGAAGGAGTATCGGTCGTTAATTGGTATGTAGTAATGGGTATTGGTCAAATGGTAGTATTAGAATTGCCAGCTTCTAAACTTAGGGACGTGAATTTGGCGATAGAGAAAACTGCATGGAAAGCTTTCAAATCCGAATTTTATCCTACCTATGACTTGTATCCACTTATGGAAGGAAAGTTGGATAATAAGTCTAAAGTAAGTTATTAAGTAGTGTTCAAACTCATCCAAATTTCTTTATGAAAAATACTTTAAAGAAATTTGGATGAGTTAGTTGAACTTGGTTTTTAAAACTAGTTTTTAAGTGGTACCGCATATATTTTTCCTGCCATCATATCAGGTACTAATAACCTGTCTTTATCTTCTTCAAGATAAAAATCTGCGGCAGATTCTAGTCCTTCAATAAGTACGACAGACACTTCAGTTTTAGGGTCTATTTTCCAAACTTTTCCAGAGACCCAACTACTAACATAATAATTGCCCTTACTATCTTGTTCTACGGCGTCAGCTCCTCTATATAGACCTTTTAGCGGACTAAGTACACCATTTTTAGTAACCAAGAAATTACCATTGAAAAAAGCTGCTACCATAATATTTCCATCATTGTCAACACCTACGCCATTGGGGTTTAGCATTAGAGGAGAAGTATCTTGTTTTATAGTGATATGCCCATTTAAATCTACATGATAAATACGCCCTAATTCAGGAACATTTTTTGCTTCTTCGCTGTCTAATGGCCATAAATCATTATTAGAATCACGCATGTATTGGGTAGCTCCCATATCGGCTACATACATTCCGTTTTCTTTACCATCTAATGAAACATCGTTTAAATAGAGAGCCGTTTCAGGAAAATCGTCTTTATCAACAAAAATGCTGGCTTTCCCTTCTTTATCAACGCGCCAAATTCTCGTAACATCAGAGAAATATAGATACCCATTTAGGTAAACAATTCCTTTGGGTTCATCAAAACCTTTGGCAAAAACCTTGACACCGTTTTTAGATATCTCTACCAATTCACCATCTCCTGGTTCTTTTGCGTTCATTACGGTTACATAATAATTATCGTGAAAACCTTTAGTGATACTTTCAGGTTTTATGCCCACCTCAATCGGAAATTCTATATCAGATTGTGCCTGACATATAAATGCGAATAATAAAGTGATTATAAATGTGGTTGGTTTTATTTTCATAACTATACTTATTTAATGTTAAATTATTGTTCTTATGTAAATTTATCACCCATTAATTTATAATTACAGTAATTTTGAAGCAGATGCTATGAAATTTGTAGCTAATATGGTTTTAGTTTGAACGGATAAGAAAATATATCCTTTAATCCCCATTACTAAATTATAGGAAGACACTTTTAAAATTACATGGATATAGTTCTTGATAAAACTGGCAGAGTAGGTATTTTTGAATCTACCTCAGTTGACGTAAAAGGAAATTGTATTCACACAACCAACCCAGATAATTACGCTCATGGGTATTTTAGAGTTGCTAAGAAAAATACGGTAATCTAAACGGTATAGTAGAAAGGGTATTGATATCAAAAGAAAACTAAGCGCTAAAGAATTTAGGGCTTGGTTTTTTAGTTTTCAAATTCGATTAGCTTCTGTTTGATTAAATTTCCCTCATCAAAATTAATTCGCAATTTATTCAATCTTATTATAGATTTTTTATTGAAGTCGGTTATTTCTAACGAAGATTTAATACCATTATAAACCAATGATTCGCTTCCGTTTAAGTTTTTTTCGAATTCGATTTTATTACGAACTATTAATAAAATTCTTTTTTTAGTTAGAATTAAAGAATCAAGTTTTTTACTAGCTAAAAAATAAATAGGGGCAAAAACTGAATTTGAGTTGTTTAAAATAGATTCAAAGAATAACTGTTCAGATTCTTTTTGAACAAGGATAATTCCAGATTCAGTTTTGAGGATTTTGGTGATTTCTTTTCTCGTCATCTATTCTTTTGAAAATTTATTAAAGCCCTATTTAATCAAATACCTATGAAGTTCAATTTACTTCCAATTTATTAATCTTTGTTAGCACTTTTTTTATAACCAATGTTGGTAAAGGAGTTTTAATTTTCATCATGCAATAGTTTTTTGTTCACACGTTTTTCTATTTCATAATAAACCATGTTTTTATGAAAAAAGGACATTGATTGGTACCATCTTGCTCTTATTAATTTAGGATTTCCATCACAGTCCGTAGCATCAATTTCGTATTGATGTTTTCGATAAGCAAAAGGGGTGAAAATTGATTCTCCATTTTCGAAATTTGGATTCCACGGTATTTTCACTCTTTTATGACGTACATAAATAAGATTATTTTTATCCAAATACTCCTTTATTTCACTAATTGGAAGTTCTGCATTTACAATGCTATATTTGAAAATTATCCAAAAGAGTGCTCCAACACTTATTACAATAAAAACTTCTCCCAATTCTATTTGTTTACATTAATGGTTTGTCAGCCTGTGTGATAACGGTTTAGCTAAGCGTAGTGAGGAGGCAAGGAAACTTTTCGTTTCCGTTTGCCGACGTAGCTAAAGCTTATTGTTTTGCTTTTTCTTTTTTTGTTCCAAAGCTAAATCCATAAGATTTAGCGACTTCATAAACCTGCCTGCCGGCAGGCAGGTATACACAGACCTTTCGGTTTTGCCCTAAAGTCCGCATAAGGTTTAGGTTGTGTTAGCAAACGTTATTTTCTGTGATTAACTGTTATCTCTACATTGTATTTATCAAAGTACGGTCTAAAATCAATATGTTTATCTTCAAAATTATAGATTAATATTAACTCAAATTCGGACATTTGATTAATTAAAATATCGAAATATTGCTCCCTTAATCTATTATTATCATCAGGCTCAGAACTTATTTCTGCATTGTCAATGAATTTGAACAAACTGTATAAATTTTTATAATACAAATCGAGTCCATTGTAGCCGTTACTTTGAATTTGTTTAAAAAACCCAGAGTAGTCTGTTAAGCCCTCATCTTCAACTATTTTGGCATAAAGTCTTGACATAGCCTTAATAAACTCTTTTCCTTGTAGGGAACCTTCGATAGTCGTGAAATTGGCTGGGTAACCATATAAATTCCTATTTTTAGTTTCAGTATATGATGATTTTGTTTCAACAGTAGTCATTTTGTTAGAATTAATATCCTCTGTAATTTTGTGTTGAAGAGTTAATAAATTGAAAAATGTACTTTCAAACCGTTGGAAATTTAAAGTTTCATTTTGGAGAATAAAGACTTTTCTAGTTTCATGTAATTCTTCTCGTTGTAGTTCAAATTCTTTGATTTGTTGTTTTAAAGCATCTGTTTGCGCATTTAGAACCTTTCGGTTAGTAGCAAAGTCTTTTCGTTGCTCTTTTAAAGCTAGATAGAAAAGTATAACGCCGGCTAACGCCCAAATTGACCCAATAACACCTCCAATAAAATCTCCAAATTGCGCAAATCTTTCTGGGTTTATTACTGTTGAAAAATCTATTCTCGATTCCTTTAAAAAAAGTATTAGCCCCCAGATAAAAACTAGAACACCAGTTAGCACTGCAAATACACTTAATTTTTCTGGTAATGCTTTCTTCATAATGTTTGCTAACAATTGTATATGTACAATTGCACATATTCCATCTATAAAAGTAATCTAATTCTCACCCACATTAAAAAAGACCTATCAACAGTTATTAACAGGTATTTGAGTATTTAAACTAAGAAATAAGGCTTACCACCATACTACGAAGAACTTCTCAAATGTGGAGTTATTTTTCTTCATCCAAACCATGGGAGCACTTTTATTATTTAGACGTTCTGTAATGGTTATAACAATTTCATCGTGAGAAACCCATGCGACTTCTTCAAATGGATGAAACACCCACTCACTTTTGTTAGGAATATAGAACTTGTAATCCACAAATTTAGGAGTATTGAACTCCTCCAATCGTAACCAATAACCCACAATACAGTAGGAGTTGATTGGTGATATATCTAAAGAAGCAATTTTATAGGGTTGAAACAATTGTGCTTTATAGCAAACTTGCTGTTTAATGTTTGTAGTGTCTATTCCTTTTTCTAAAAGTGCTGTTTGCCCAATATCGGTATATATTAAAGAGAATTGATGTTTCTTTATTTTCTCTAGTTTTTTATAAAAAGCATCACTTCTATTTGGTCCAATTAATTGATGAATTGTGTTCTCAATTGCGGTATCAATCAAGTAGAATTTATAGGTAAGTTCAACATGAATCAATTGTTGCGTAGCTGTATCTTTGAGTATAAAATCTATTTCTCCAATCGTCTGTTTTCCTTCCCGAATAGGCAAATTATGCAATAACACTTCATATTCATCGCTGGCATCCAAAAGTTGCTTACAAACATATTCCATTTGATGCCCCAACCGCAATTTCTCTGGAATTTCTGTCTGAGTAATCTCATTCAAGTCCACCTCAGGGAAATCAAATTGCGTCACCCCAAACTGTACACCCTCCCATATTGGTGGTGTAGCTAAAAAGCTTTTGAGCTGGTTGATAGTTGTTTGTTCTTTATTGATAATTTTTAGTTGTTGGTTGTTGGTTGTTGGATGATGGTTGTCAGTTGTCGGTTGATGGTACTTATTATTATTTGTTTGTAAATAGTATTGCTGAATACCGGTGACTGAGCGTAGCCGAAGTTACTTTTTATAACGCTACGCGCAAAACGCAATGCGCTGAGCGCTTTTCGCCATGCGCCAGTTGCTTAATTCCAGCATGCATTGCAATTTGAATCTTAGGTACAGGAATTAAACAGATTGCTTCGTCGCTGAAAAGCTCCTCGCAAAGACGAACTTGAAAACGCTATGCGCTGAGCGCTAAATGCCACGCGCTTATCACATGCATACATTGCAATTTGTAACTTAGGTACCCGAAACAAACAGATTGCTTCGTCGCTGAAAAGCTCCTCGCAAAGACGAACTTGAAAACGCCTTGCGCACAACGCTGCAAGCCATGCGCTAAGCATATAAGAAAATGCATCTTGCGCTCAGCACAAAACGAACAACCAACAACCAAAAGATTAAACAACAACGTTAACATTTCTTAAATACGACCGGCATCCACCGTAAAAGTGTTAATTTTATACTATGGCTATGAATGAAAGAAAAGGGTTCCGCTTTGAAACTTACGAAGCACCCGAACAATCAATTTTTGATAGGCTATTTGATATTTTTCAAGAGCTTATTACACATACATCTGGAGATTTTGACGAGGCTATTGATTGGTTACGAGAATTAGACAAGGAGTATGAACTTACTACTGAAGACTATACCATTGAAGACTTTATTGAAGAATTAAAGGCAAAGGGTTACATACACGAAGAGTTTAAAGATGGCGGAGGCGACGCACAGGACGGGGAAGAAGGTTCTAGTGGTGGAGATATTTCTATTACCGCAAAAATGGAACGCATTATTCGTCAACGTGCTTTAGATCAAATTTTCGGTAAACTTAAAAGGAGTGGTGCTGGTAATCATAAAACTGGCAAATCAGGACAAGGAGATGAGCATACGGGTGACTTGCGAGAGTACCGTTATGGCGATGGTCTAGAAAACATATCTATGACCGAGAGTATTAAAAACGCTCAGATCAATCATGGTATGGGTAGTTTTCAACTGAGTGAAGATGACCTCGTTGTAGAAGATACGCAGCACAAAGCGCAAATGAGTACTATTCTAATGATAGATATTAGCCATAGTATGATCTTGTATGGTGAGGATCGTATTACGCCTGCTAAAAAAGTGGCAATGGCTTTGGCAGAATTGATTACGACGAGATATCCGAAGGATACACTTGATATTTTAGTTTTCGGTAATGATGCCTGGCCAATACCAATTAAAGATTTGCCGTATTTAAAAGTAGGTCCGTATCACACCAATACCGTTGCCGGATTACAATTGGCGATGGATATGCTTCGTAGAAAACGGAATACCAACAAACAGATTTTTATGATCACCGACGGTAAACCAAGTTGCCTTCGCATGCCCGATGGTACCTATTATAAGAATAGTGTAGGACTAGATGATTTTATTGTGGAGAAGTGCTATAACATGGCGCGACAGGCACGTAAATTGCATATTCCTATCACGACATTTATGATTGCGCAGGATCCTTATTTAATGCAGTTTATTCGCCACTTTACCGAGGCAAATAAAGGCAAGGCATTTTTTACCGGATTAAAAGGATTGGGAGAAATGATATTTGAAGATTACGAGGCTAATAGAAAAAAAAGATTGAAATAAGACTAAGAAAATTTTATGAAATTAGATTATAAAAAAATACATACACTAGGGGAGTTAAAAGCTGCCGGATATAAAACAAAGAGTGTAAAAGACGAATTACGAGATAACCTTATTGAGAAAATTAAAAAAGGAGAAGATGCTTTTCCTGGAGTTTGGGGTTATGAAGACACCGTTATTCCTGAATTGGAGCGCGCTATTCTTTCTCGTCATAATATTAATTTATTAGGATTACGTGGTCAGGCAAAAACTCGATTGGCGCATTTAATGGTGAATCTGTTAGATGAATATATTCCGGTTGTAGAAGGTTCAGAAATCAATGACGACCCTATGAAACCCATGTCTCGTTTTGCGATGGAACTCATCAAAGAAAAAGGTGATGATACTCCCGTTATTTGGATGCATAAAGACGAGCGCTTTGCCGAAAAACTGGCTACTCCAGATGTAACAGTAGCAGATTTAATCGGAGATGTAGATCCTATCAAGGCAGCAAACCTGAAATTATCTTATGCAGATGATAGAGTGATTCATTTCGGAATGATACCTCGTGCGAACCGTTGTATTTTCGTTATCAACGAATTACCAGATTTACAGGCTCGTATTCAGGTATCCTTATTTAATATATTGGAAGAAGGAGATATTCAAATTCGCGGATTCAAACTAAGACTGCCTTTAGATATTCAGTTCGTATTCACTGCTAACCCAGAAGATTACACCAATAGAGGTAGTATTGTTACTCCGCTGAAAGATAGAATAGGCTCTCAGATATTAACGCATTACCCAGATGATATTGAAATAGCTAGAAAAATTACAGAACAAGAAGCGAAGCTAGATTCACGCCAAACGGATGTTGTATATGTGCCAGATTTAGCAAAAGATTTGTTAGAGCAAATTATTTTTGAAGCGCGTGATAGTGAATATGTAGATGCTAAAAGTGGTGTAAGTGCCCGTACCAGTATCACTGCTTTTGAAAACTTATTGAGTACAGCAGAGCTAAGGTCATTGTTAAATGGTGGAGATCATACGATGGTTCGTTTAAGTGATTTCTTAGGAATCATTCCTGCAATTACAGGTAAGATAGAATTGGTATACGAAGGAGAGCAGGAGGGAGCAGACGGAGTTGCTGCGATATTAATCGATGATGCCGTGAAATCTTTATTCCCTGAGTATTTTCCAAAAATCAATAAACTGGAGCGAAAAGATGAAGAAACCGTTTATGACGAATTGTTGCATTGGTTCTTTCAAGGTGAGGGAATTGAGTTAATGGATGACTTTACAGATGAAGAATATAAACGTGCTTTAGATAGCATACCTGCATTAAATCAATTGTTAAAAGACCATCAACCAGATTATGATGCTAAAGATGTTTACTTCTTAAAAGAGCTTTTGCTTTGGGGACTGGTTTCTTACAAAAAACTGAACAAACAACGTTTCACCGACGGGTTTGAGTTTAAAGACCTCTACAGCAGTTTCTTAAAAGATATTTAGTAAAAAAGCCCTTTCAATAATGAGAGGGCTTTTTTTATTGCTCTAAATGTAAATATTTAACGATTTGTTATATTTTGATTTACAGCCAGTTAAACACGTTTTGTAAGATAATACCTTCAATAGCTTTTTATTATCGTTTTCGCTTATAAATGTATTAACATACCTTTAACTCAAACATTATATAAAATCATTAATTATTATGAACATTATTAGAAAACCCCTGATGTATTTATCAGTTGCTGCTTTGCTATTTTCGTGTACCAAAACGGAAGAAGTAGAAGTAGAAAGAATTGTAGAAACAGAAGTAGAAGTAGAGAAAATTGTTGAAGTGCCTACGGCAATCGATTTATCTCAAGTTTCTTTAGCGTCAAGTGCTTCGATGACCACAGAGTCTGATGCGCAAGTAATTATTATTTCTGCTGCAATTGAAACGGCACAAGAAGAAGATGCAGTTATTCAATTAAACTTTGCAGGCTCTGCAGTTTTAGAATCTGATTATTCTGTAAGTTCAAGTTCAATTACTGTTGCTGCTGGTGAACTTACTGGTACAACAGAACTTACTATTATATCTGATGGTGTGTTTGAAAGCGGTATAGAAAACATTGTAATCAGTTTAGCAGAATTATCTAATACTATTACACCTAGTGCGGATAGTAGTATATTACAAATAGATATTACAGATGGTGAAGCAATAATCGGCTTTAATTCTTCAACTATAACGATAGAAGAAAACTCGTTCTATCAATTACAGATAGTTTTAAGTAAAGCGTTAAATGAAGATATTGTTGTTTATTTTAGTGGAGAAAGTGATAACGGTAGATATAGCGTTTATACTAACGGAGAAGTTATTATAAAAGCAGGCGAAACATCTAAGTTTATTTCTATTGATGCAGATGACAACCAATTAACATCTGAAGGTGAAAATGTAATTACTGTTTCTATTGACAGTGTTGAAAATGATGATGTTATTGTTGGTTCTGTAGGGTCTATTGCAATTTCAACTACTGAAATTAGCGAAGGATTACAAATTACAAGTACTTGGACAACTCAAGATGATTTATTTGATTTAAGGGTTTATAATTCAGCAGGAGATGTAGAAGAATCTACGCTTACTGGCACTAATGGTTCTGAAGAGTTATTCATAAATAAATTAGATTTTTCTCCATTAGCAAATGGTACGTATACTATAGAATTGATTGCCTATGATTTTGATGGTACAGTTTCTGAAACAGTAACGTTCACGTTCCTTGATGAAAATGGTGGAACTTATAATGGACCATATACTTTTGTTGCAAACAATGCACCTGCAAATGATAGAATACCAGTTTTTGAATTAGAAGTTTTAGATGGTGTGTATACTATTACACAAACTAGCACTTCTAACTAAGAATGTAGCTTAGATAGTTTTATTTTGACTATCTACATTATAAAAAAAAGCCCTATCCAAATCGGATAGGGCTTTCTCTTTTTCATATCAATATTAAAATTATTGTAATTGATAAGCAGGCAGTTTAAATATGAAAGAACTTCCTTCATAGGGTTTGCTTAAAACTACTATGGTTGTATCATGTAAATCCATAATTTTTTTGACGATGGCTAAACCTAAACCGAGTCCTTGTTTCTTGGTATGTTCATCGACTTGCTTGTAGCGATCAAAAATAAAGGGTTGATCATTTACTGGTATACCGTTACCAGTATCGGTTATATTTATTTCAATCTGTTTACCCATTTTCACCAGACTTAAAGTAACCTTACCATTAGGCTCAGTGTATTTGATGGCATTTTCAATTAAATTCTGTAGCGCTCTTTCAACCAAACCTATATCTGCATAAACCATACAGTTTTCTTCAGGGTTCTCTAATTGTAACTGTATTTGTTTTTGTTCAGCCAATAGCTTGAATTTAGCTATTAGATCATGCGATAGTTCTGTAATTGAAAATGGCTCTTTAATAGGGGTTACTTGTTCAGCTTCTAATTTTGAGTATTCAAATAACTGATTAATTAGACTTGAGAACTTGTCTATATTATTATGTGTAATCTGTAAATATTCTTCTTTTTGAAGTTCGGTAAGCGAGTCTTTCTTAATCTGTAGTGTTTCAATATACCCTTTTAAAACAGCTAGCGGTGTACGTAAATCGTGAGAGACATTTGCAATTAATTCTCTTCGTAGATTATCTACAGATTTCATTTTATCCATGTTATCTACAATGGTATCTGCCATTTCATTAAAAGACAAGGCTACCACTTCAATATCTGATTGCTCAGGATTTTCGATTCTAATATCTAAATCACCTTCTTGAAATTTACGTACTGTCTGGGTAATTAACCTAAGATTTTTAGTCAAGAACCAAATACTTAAAATTCCGATCAGTGCAGCAAAAAGCATGGTCAGAACTATAGCACCGATGCTCAGCTTGGTAAAATAGGTTCCGAATAAACTATCGCTTATCAATGCTAATTCTTTACCTGCTACTATAATATAAATATATCCTTCATGACCGTCAACAGAGAATGGTGCAGCAGAAAATATATTTTGCGCTTCACGATTTAGTGGGTCGTCACCTAAAATAAATTCTTCACCTTTGGTTTCTATAAATTTATTGATAGGGTCTAGAGATACCGACTTCATCGGCTCATTGTCATTGTGTTCGAGCACCACAGAATATAGAATGTCACCAGATTTGTCTAAAAGATAAACCTCTATACCACGATTTACAGCCATCATATCGTGCATAAGATCTCCGAAAAGTGCTTTGTTAACGGTGCCATCTTCTAAAAACGGAGCGGCATTTTGAAACTTTTCTTGAATTACATGGTTTGCCACATTCGCATTAATACGCTGTGTAATAGCTTGGTTGTAATTCAACGTTAGGTAGCCTGTAATGAAAATATACGAGGCTCCCATCAGCACAATCAAAAATATGAAAGCGCCCCATAGTTTCTTAACTAATTTCGGAGTAAGGGTTTTATTATTATCTATCATGCCATTATCTCTTCATTAAATTTATACCCAACGCCCCAAGTCGTTAAAATGTAATTTGGGTTTGCCATATCAGATTCTATTTTGGCTCGTAACCTGTTGATATGAGAATTCACGGTGTGTTCGTAGCCTTCAAAATTATATCCCCATATAATATTTAACAATTCGGTTCTGGTATAGTTTCTACCAGGGTTCGATGCCATTAACACTAATAATTCAAACTCTTTTGGTGATAATTCTATTTTGTAATCACCTAAGACCACTTTTCGCTTATCAATATCAATTGAAAGTCCTTCTGCCAAAATAATTGAAGTATCTGGCTGTTTCAGTTCCACTTTATTAGATCTGCGAAGTACTGCCTTAATTCTTGCTAAAAGCTCTCTAATACTAAAAGGCTTCGTCATATAATCATCTGCACCTATCTCTAAACCTAACACGCGATCTATCTCTTCAGATTTTGCGGTTAACATAATTACAGGCGTGTTTTTGGTGGCACGAAGCTTTCTACAAATCTCAACTCCGTCTAAGCCAGGTAGGGTAAGATCTAATAGAATTAGCTCATAATCGTTTTCGAGGGCTAATTTTAGCCCTTCGTTGCCGTCCATCGCCATAGTGGTTTCATAACTAACATCAGATAGATGTAGTTCTAATAGCTTAATGATTTCAGGATCATCCTCAATAATAAGTATACGTTTCATAATCAATTACGAATAAAGAAAAAAAGTATCACAGAAAAATCACATTTAAAGAAAAACAGTTTGTAGAAGGTGATTTTGCTTCATAATAGGTCGCATAATATTTTGATAATTACATGAACATCAAATAATTATTCCCATTAATGAGTATATAATCATAGGGTTGTCAAAAACTATTGGGCAAAAAAAAACCTCGATAATTTCTTATCGAAGTCTGTGTATGTTATTGATTTTTAGTTATTCCAATGATCTACATGTTGGTTCATATCGTCAAATATGTAAGTGCCTACCATTTCTTTTCTATATGCAACGGCTAAAAATGTTACTAGTAATAACACCGCGTATAAGGCTATCATTACAAATCCGAGAGGTAAAAATGTACCTGGTATAAGATGATTCTCAAAATCAGAATAGCTAGACAATACTATAATTGTCTCTACCATTTTATATATGTATACTAATGATATCGCGTAAAGTACATATTCTAAGGTTCGCATTGGTGGATCACTCAATTCGTTCTCATTAATCTTAAACCATAGTACATATAAAAATACCAAGTGAATAACTGATAAAATAGGAAAGATGTAGTTTTCTATTTTGAAAAAGTAAAATTTATTGGTGTACAACCCGTAAAAACTAAAGATGTTCAGTAAAAAAAGCACAACAATTGATACAATTAATGTTCGCTTCCAAGTAAATAATCCTTTGATAGAATTCATAAAATTTAGTTTTCATGGGTTCGGGAGAACCTTAGTTTCGTTGCAATTACGGGGAAGCTGTGGTATTACTTAAAACAATTCGATGAACGGTTAACTTCGTTGTTCAAGTCCTTGATATTAAGATAACCATACCATAATATTACTATTTTTTCTAAACATTAACAATAATTTACTTATAATAATTGTGTAGGAATTTATAATGTAATTACCACGTAAAATATAGCATGTAAGTAGATGTTTATTAAGAGATTTTAAGCGAGTTGTTTAGTAATGATTATAATGTAATTACATTTACATTATGAAGAAACAGCGTTTTTGTTATTTGGTACGTCTGCAGTATTTGGGCTTTAGATTTAATGGTTGGCAAGTGCAACCTAAGCTACGTACTATTGTAGGTATGCTCAATAAAACATTTACCTTTTTATACCCCGATAGTCCTTTTAAAATATTGGGTGCTGGTAGAACCGACGCTAAGGTTTCTTCATTAGATGGTGCATTTGAACTTTTTGTTGAAGAACCATTATTAGACTTAGCAATTTTCTTAAAAGATTTCAATAAAAATCTACCTTCAGATATTCGTTTACTATCTATTAAACCTATTGGTCAAGATTTTAATATTATCAAGGATAGTAAAACGAAGGAGTATAATTACTTTTTTTCCTTCGGATGCAAGAATCACCCGTTTAGCGCACCTTTCATAACCAATTACATAGAAGAACTAGATTTGGAATTAATGAAACTGGGAGCATCTCTGTTTGTAGGTACGCATGATTTTAGTGTGTATACAGCATCTTTAAAACCTACTACGATTGCAGTTCGAGAAATTGAAGGATGCACTATTGTAGCTAATGATATTCTAACAGCCAATTTTTTTCCAGAGCATAGTTATATTTTAAAAATTAATGGAAAGGGATTTATGAGATATCAAATTCGCATGATAATGGGGGCATTAGTGCAACTTGGTAAGCATGAGCTTAGCTTAGAAGAAATTAAGGCATCTTTAGTTTCTGGTTCTACCCATAAACTAAATAGTATTGCACCTGGTTCGGGTTTAATTTTAAAAAAACTGGACTTTAATAAGTAGTTTATAGTTTTAATATATTTATAAAAAATTGTTCATGGCTGTAAATAAGAAGCTCAACTTCCCTAAACGTAAAAAGAAAAAATCTCGTCAGCATAATAAGCTTGGTAAAGCACCGGGAACCATAAGTTACATGGGTGATAAGGAGCGAAGTGATAGTTTAATCTTCAGTACCACCTATAATGCTGATGGTTTTGAAACTAATGAATTTGCAAACTTAGATCAGTTTTTTAAAGAAGAGCGCGCCGACAAAATATCTTGGATCAATGTTGTTGGTATTACAGATGAACCATTTATTGAAAGAATAGGTAAGCACTTTAATTTGAATCCTTTGGTGCTTGAAGATATCGTTAACACCGAACAGCGCCCTAAAATAGATGAATACGACGATTATATTTTCGGAATTTTTCGAATGCTATACATTTCTGAGGAAGATGAAATTATTGGTGAACACATAGCAATTGTACTTCATGAAAATACTGTTTTGGTTTTTCAAGAAGTTAAAGCTGATGTTTTTGACGGATTGCGAGATCGAATTACCGGTAAACTTGGGCGTATACGAACTAGGGGAGCTGATTACTTATTTTTCGCCTTACTCGATGCCATTGTCGATAATTACTTCTTAGCTATAGAAAACCTTAATAATAGAATTGAGAATTTAGAAGAAGAGGTGTATCAAAATCCTGAGCCGATAGTTGCTAAAAATATACAGCAGTTAAAAAAAGAGGTATTAAAGATCAGGCGCTGGGTATTTCCCGTTAAAGAATTGATTAGTAGGTTAATTGATACAGAAAATCAACTTATTACCAAAGACACTAAACTATTCTTGCGCGATGTATTAGATCATACCATTGAAATAAATGAAAGTTTACAGATTTATCGTGAGATGTCTATGAGCTTAATGGAAATGTACATGAGTAACATGAGTAATAAGATGAACGAGGTCATGAAGGTTTTGACCATAATGGCGTCCATATTTATTCCGCTTACGTTTATTGCCGGTGTCTACGGTATGAATTTTGAAAACATGCCCGAGCTTCATTATAAATACGGATACTACGTGGTTTGGGCTGTAATGATTGTTCTTTTTATAGGAATGATGTTTTATTTTAAAAAGAAAAAGTGGTTGTAATCTTCATTCACAAACTTTCGATTTTCAGATAGTATAACAAAGCATTTCCATTAAAGATTAATTGTAATGGGTCATTGCTATTGTTACTTATCATATATCTTGCTGATATCTAAAATATTAGATATGAGTGATTTAAGTACAGTATATAGTATTGTGTTTAAGTCTATTATTAACTAAAATAATATATATATGAAAATGAAAACTATTTATATGTCAATTGCGGGACTGTTCTTAATGACCGGCACTTTATTGGCACAGAATCAAAATCAAGAAGTATTAGATACCAAAATTTCTAAATCATACACAATTAACGACGGAAAGAAATTGGTAAAGAATACGGTAGTAATTACTACGAAAAGATTAAATACAGTAGAAAATGCTGAAAAGGACCAAGGGAAAGTAAACCAAGATAGAGTAGTGGATAGTGTTTCGACCATTATCAAAATAGTAGAAATAGACAATGATGATGACGATGCTTTCGATGAAAAAATTGTCTTTAGCTATGAATCTAAAACTCCAGAAGATTTTGTTTTAGTTTCTAAAAATGACGAATTGGTTGTTGCCATGAACGAAGGAGAAAACTTAAAAATTGTTGAAAATTTGAGTTTAAAAAGTAAAGCGGCTCTAGATAATAAGACCACCTACATTTTTACTAATGAGCATGGTGAGAATTTAGAATTTCTAGTACAAGAGTACAGTAAATCAGGTGATACTGCGATGCTAGATAAATAGTATTGCTTTATTGTTAAAACAAAAAAGAGCCGTGTAGACGGCTCTTTTTTTATATTCTATTTTGAAAAATATTATAGTTCAAATAAATCTGATGATAAGTAGCGATCTCCGCGATCACAAACTATAGAAACGATAACACCGTGATCTAATTCTTGAGCTAAACGCAAAGCTACTGTTGCTGCACCGCCACTGCTCATACCAGAGAATATTCCTTCTTCTTTTGCTAATCTTCTAGCCATAGTTTTGGCTTCCAATTCATTGACTTCCATAATGCGGTCTACTTTCTTTGGGTTAAATATTTTTGGTAAATATTCTTGAGGCCATTTTCTTATACCTGGTATACTAGCATTGTCGCTTGGCTGTACACCAACGATTTGTACGTCGATATTTTTTTCTTTTAAATATGTAGAAGTTCCCATTATAGTACCGGTTGTGCCCATTGAAGAAACGAAGTGGGTGACTTTACCATCGGTATCTTTCCATATCTCCGGACCTGTAGTTTTATAATGTGCTTTCCAATTATTTTCATTTCCGAATTGGTTCATCATTATATAACCTTCGTTGGCAACCTTACTTTCTGCGTAATCTCGTGCACCTTCAATACCTACGTCTTTAGAGGTTAAAGTTACTTTGGCACCATACGCTCTCATGGTCTGTACACGTTCTTTGGTAGCATTCTCTGGCATTACCAGTTCAATGTCAAGACCGTAAACACCTGCAATCATAGCTAAAGCAATACCGGTATTTCCACTTGTAGCTTCTATTAATTTATCGTTAACGGTAAAATCGCCATTTTCAAATCCGGTTTTAATCATATTGTAAGCGGCGCGATCTTTTACACTACCACCTGGGTTATGCCCTTCTAATTTAAAATAAACAGAAACATTAGGGTTGGTATTAAGAGCTCGTGACTTTACTAGCGGAGTATTGCCAATAAGAGATAATAAGGTATTAGACATGCGGTAATGTTTTAATTTTAATTTCTGGTGTGTGAAAAACTGTGGAATGTGGCGGTACAGATGCCGTAATCCAAGCATTTCCTCCTATAACACTATTTGCACCAATAACGGTATCACCACCTAAAATAGTGGCATTTGCGTAAATGGTAACATTATTATCTATGGTTGGGTGACGTTTGGTTTGCTGTAATTTTTTAGCAACAAAAAGTCCTCCCAAAGTTACGCCTTGGTATATTTTGACATCATTCTTTATAATGGCAGTTTCACCAATTACAACTCCGGTACCATGGTCAATATGAAAAGACTTTCCTATTTGTGCACCTGGGTTAATATCGACACCAGTTTGCCTATGTGCATATTCTGTCATTAATCTTGGTACTAAAGGAAAACCTGTTTTATATAACTCGTGAGCCAATCTATATACTGAAATGGCATAAAAGCCTGGGTAAGCCATATAAACTTCTTCAATTGATAATGATGCAGGATCACAATTTACCGTCGCTTCAGCATCAAGATTTAAGCTCTCAAGAACTAAAGGAAGTTTCTCTACATAATTCTCCCAAACCTTCTTACAAGGTTTATCGCTTTCCCAACAAGCTAAATCTACAAGTTCATCAAATTGCTTTTCAAGTTCATCTAAACTTTCTGCTACTGGTGTTTCAATATCAAACAACATATAAAAAAGAAGGTCGGTAAATTTCTCCGTATTCTTTTTTAAACGAAATCTTAAATTCGGTTGTTTTTTGTGGGTATTAATCTTTTCGATTATAGATCGATGGTCCATGGGTCTTCATTAGTTCATCAAAATTAACCAAATAAGTAAAAGTACTTCTCATCTAATGGTTAACTTTAGCTTAAAATCACAACAGGTAAGTCGAATGTTAGAAACGAAGATTACAAAAAGCACTTTTCAATTTTTAAATAAGCTTAAGAAAAACAATAATCGAGAGTGGTTTACAGAACATAAAGCGGAATTTAAAGCCGAGGAAACTAAAGTAAAGAGCTTTTTCAATCATGTGCTTGAAAAGCTAAAGACACATGATGAAATTGAAAAATTAAAAGTATTTAGAATTTATAGGGATGTTCGTTTTTCTAAAAATAAAACTCCGTATAAAAGTAATTTATCAGCATCTTTCTCTAGAGCGGGTAAACATCGTAGAGGTGGTTATTACTTGCAAGTAGCACCAGGTAACAGTTTTGTTGCCGTCGGATTCTGGAATCCTGAAAAGGAAGACTTATTGCGTATTAGAAAAGAGTGGGAGATAGACACTACAGATTTGACAGACATTATCGATGATAAAAAATTTAAGGCTATCTGGGGACCATTAGTTGGTGATGAGTTAAAAACTGCCCCTAAAGGTTTTGATAAGGAAGACCCTAACATTGAATACATACGCAAAAAGCAATTTATTTTCGTTAAGCATTTTACCGATAAAGAAGTCTTATCAGATGACTTTGCTAATAAGGTAGACGAGAGTTTTGTAGCAATACGACCTTATTTTGATCTAATGAGTAATATTCTTACCACGAACTTAAATGGCGAATCACTTTTGGACTAAATCATATTTTTCAAAATATTGAATTTGATCTTGAATTCTTTTTACGACCATATTCATCATACGTTTATTTAGTGCTGATGAGTTTTGAATATAAATTTCATATTCTTCAATTGTAAATTGACCTATAATCATTCCCTTTAAAGAATTTCTATATTTTATATCTTTTTGAATGGCTTTAGTAATGTAATCTATACGTTTTTCAAGCTTGAGCTCGTAAAATGTATTCTTCATTTTGTTGATGTAATTCTGAAAAGAAGCCAGAAGTAAATCATTTTGAAGTTTAAGAATTGGGCGTAACGTTTCATTCTGAAAACGTTCGTCTTCACTCATGTTGGGCATTATTTTGGCAGAGGTAATTGTTGGTCGAATTGATTGCAATTTCTGTGTCCTGTCCATTATATTTTGATTTTACTTAAAGGTACGTATTAGATAAAATGCGTGTTTAATCCTTTAAATAAGTTTTTAACCTGTTATGAACAAAGTCGCTCAAGTCAAAAAACAGCTGTAGAAATTAGGGTTATGATAATTCTATCAAGACACAATTGTTAATATGTAAAGTATTAAATACGCAATTGTTACAATTGATAAATCGGACTGCTTACAACGGTAAAATTGTGCTGTTGAGAATTTTTAGACATAACTTTGCAACGTAAATTTTCAAAAAAAGAGACTATGAGATTTCATACTAGAAAATTAGTAAAGCCTGGTGATTTGAATTCTAACGGAACATTGTTTGGAGGTAGATTATTAGCTTGGATAGATGAAGAAGCTGCACTTTATGCCATAATTCAATTAGAAAATGGTAAAGTAGTTACTAAATATATGTCAGAAATTAATTTTATGAGCGCTGCCGTTAAAGGCGATGTTATTGAAATTGGTATCGAAGTGGTTAAGTTTGGCAAAACATCATTAACCCTAAATTGTGAGGTTCGTAATAAAATGAACCATGAGACAATTGTTACCGTAGACAACATTATTATGGTAAACCTTGGTGAAAACGGAAAACCTGCTGCACACGGTAAAACTAAAATAGAATTTGTAAAAGATCGCCTAGCGGCAATGGGTGAGGAGCATTAGCTCTCACCCATTTCTTTAGCAATCGCCTGTACTTGATCAAGTACCCGCATAAGGTTACCACCCCATAATTTTGCAATATCTTCTTCTGTATAACCACGTTCTACAAGCTCTAGGGTAACATTGAAGGTTTCAGAAGCATCGTTCCACCCCTCAATTCCGCCGCCACCATCAAAGTCAGAGCTGATACCAACATAGTCGATACCGATTAATTTTACCATATAATCTATATGGTCTACGAAATCTGAAACATTTACAGCTTCCGGAGCATCAGGCTTGTTGACAACCAATTCCTTTCCTATTTTTAAAACCATTGGGTAGTTTTCCATAAAGGCTTCTTTATCAGCATCAGATAGACTTGAAAATTGAGAACGCTCGTACCAAGCAATATCTAAAGAATCAGCTACTTTTTCATAAATCGATTTCATGTAGGCAGCTCTAGCATCATGTTTTTCAGTATTTAAGTATGAGCTAAACGCAACGGTTTGTACTACGCCGCCATTTTCTTTCATCATCATTAATTGTTCGTCATCTAAGTTTCGACTATGATCACATAATGCCCTTGCAGATGAATGAGATGCTATTATCGGTGCTTTTGATAATGCTATCATTTGTTTCATGGCTTCTTTTGAAGGGTGCGAAACGTCTATCATTATACCGAGCTTATTCATTTCTACTACAGCTTGCTTGCCCAAATCGCTTAAGCCGTTATGCAACCATACGTCATCGGCTTCACCGGTGTTAGAATCTGAAAATTGACTATGGCCGTTATGCGCCAAAGAAATATAACGGGCACCTAAATCATGGTAGGTTTTAAACTGCGATAAATCTGTGCCAATAGGGTAGGCGTTTTCAACACCGATCATTGCAGCTTTTTTTCCAGCTCCAACAATACGTTTTACATCTGCAGAGGTTAACGCTAATTCTATCTCTTCAGGAGCAATTTCTTCGCACAATTTATGAATAGCTTCAAATTTAGACATTGCGTTCTCTTTTGCCTTGGCATAGCCATCATCTGTAAGTGTATCTTGACCTGTATAAACGATAAGCCAAGTGACGTCTAAACCACCCTCTTTCATCTTCGGTAAATTAACTTGGTTATCTAACCTCTGACTGTAATTTACACTGTCTACAAAGTTTTTGACATTGATGTCATTATGTGTATCAATAGTAATAACATCATCATGAATTCGATGTGCTTTTTCTAAGGTAGTTTCTTCAATTTTCGCTTTTTTTTCTCCGCAAGAGATTACGGTTGTAATACATAATAAATAGATAAGCTGCTTCATAGAGTAAGTTTAGACCTACAATTTAAGTGTATTCACAACAAATAACCACCCTTAGAGAACATTTTATTGTTCTCGCAGTGGTATTGATGCATTTTTAGGTAATTATAAATAACAACCCCCGTAAACTAAAGAATACCTATTTATGTCAATTTCAAAAACTAAGGATTTACTTGGTCAATTATCACAACTAGAAAGAACAGTTAGCGAATTCTCTTTTGAAGAATTAAATGCTGCTGAAGCTAAAGAGTTAAAAAGCTCATTTAATATTTTTCGATCTAGTTTGGAAAGACATATTTATACGCCTAAATCGGATCAAATAGTTTCTACGAAAAAAGAGGTTGCTGCAACAGAAAATCAAGAGATTTCAGAAAAGCAGTTTATAACTCATGTTAGTCACGAAATTAGAACTCCGTTGAATAGTATAATAGGGTATGCAAATCTTTTAAAAGAAGAAAAGTTAACGCGTGGGCAACATAAAAAAGTAGATGCCATACAGTTTGCATCAAATACACTTTTAAAACTCATTAACGAAGTTTTAGAATATTCTAAATTATCTTCTGGTAATAATAATTTTGAAACGGTAGATTTTAATCTGCATAGCTTACTTAAAGATGTTATGTTCTTATGTGAGACATTAATTGTAGATCGCAAAATAGAACTGTTGATCGATATCGATGAGAACGTACCTAAAATTATAAAGGGTGATCCATCTAAACTATCTCAAATACTTCTTAACCTTTTAGGTAATTCGGTGAAATTCGTTCATCAAGGATTTATAAAATTAGAGGTTTATACTAAAGAACAAATTAATGATGAATGTCTTATAGAGTTTTCTGTTGCCGATACGGGTATTGGTATTTCTAAAGAAAAAATTAAGACCATATTCAAAGGCTATACACAAGCAGAACATGATACTTCTAAAAAATATGGTGGTACAGGACTTGGGTTGACCATAACAAAAGAAATTATAGATAAACTTAATGGCGAAATTGAAATTGATAGCACTATAGATAGCGGAACAACTGTACGATTTAGAATGCCATATGCTATTGGTCACGCTACCACATCTCCACGTAAATCTTTAAAAAAGGTTACCAAAAAGAATAACAGCGGCTTATTAGCTGGTACCGAGATTTTGGTCTTTGAAGATAATATAATGAACCAACACCTAATTGTGGAGCAATTAACAAAATGGGGTTGCCAAGTTCATGTGGACGTTGACTTAGATAAAGGCTTGTATTTACTGTCTTCTAGAAGAATTGACCTTATTCTGATGGATTTAAAAATGCCTGGTCAAAACGGATTTGAGGTGTCTAAAGCCATACGAGATCATAAAAACAAAAAAGTAAATTCAGTTCCAATTATTGCCTTTAGTGCAGATTTTACAGAGCAGGATAGTAAAGATTGTAAAGAAATAGGAATTAATGATTTTCTATTGAAACCATACACTTTAGACGATTTGATGTCAACCATTATAAAGAATAAAAAACTAAATACAGATACTACAGATTTTACTTCAATACTTCAAAAGCCAATGATAGAATTAAAAGAAACCACAGTTGTAGACCTTAATCATCTATTGAAAGATTGTTTCGGAGAAATAGATATGCTAAATGAACTGGTAAAGTTGTTCAAGCTGAACGTAATTGAGTTTATTGGTAATGTGAAAATTCATTTACAGACAGAGAATTTAAAGGAAATTTCTTTATCTGCCCATAAATTAAAAGCTGGTTTTGCTATGATAAAAGCAGACGGTATGCGAAAGTTAATTGTTGAAGTGGAAAATAGTTGTAAAACTAATCAACCAGAAAAAGTAAAAGAGTTGTATAAAGCTTTCTTGAATGATTATCCATTATTAGAAGAGAACTTGAGTAATGAACTAGAAAAAATGAATAAAAAGTAAGATGGAAAAAAGTGTACTATTAGCAGATGACGACCAACTTTTAGCCTCTTTATTAAACTTTAGGCTGAAAAAAGGCGGGTATGCAGTACATCATTCCGTTAACGGAAAAGAAGTTAAAGAGTATTTAGAAAATACGATGCCCGACATAATCGTGAGTGATATTATGATGCCTTATTTTTCTGGTATCGAGCTTATAGATTATGTGCGAAACGAACTTAAATCAAATACACCTATAATTATAATATCATCGGCAGGTAATGAACAAAATGTTCTAACCGCTTTTGAATTAGGTGCAAATGATTTTATTACTAAACCAGTAAGTCCAACAGAATTATTAGTTAGAATAGCAAGAGAAATAGATAAGTAAATAAGATAAAATTTGTTGATTCCCCCTAATCAAATCAAAATATCGCTAATAACTGCACCAGAATTCAATTTAGAATATCTCTGGTGGTTGACAATACTGTTTTTTGTATTGTCGGTAACTTATTTTGTTGGTGTATTCATTATCAGAAATAAAATAACATCGAACAACAACAGAACCAAAGATAAAAAGGTCGAGTTTTCCCCCATGATCAATGAATTTCTATTCTATGAGGATTCTAATACTAAGGAGGAAAAAATGAATTATTTAAATCTAAAAGTACAGATTAGAGAATTAATCAAAAATAATTTCGATAGAGATGTACTTACAGAGGTTTTACTTGATCTACGAAAAGATTTGTCTGGTCAATCTCAAAAAGTATTGATTGATTTATATAAAGATTTAGGACTGCATCACGATGCGTACGAAAAATTAAGGAGCAGAAAATGGCAAATTGTTTCTAGTGGAATATTAGAATTGACCACTATGGAGGTGGATGATTCGTACGGACTTATTATAAAGTTCATAAACCACAGGCAAAGTACCATACGTAAGCAGGCAGAAATTGCCGTAGTAAACCTTAGGGAAGAGGGAATCAAATATTTTCTTGATAATACCAAATTTAAGATTGCTGAATGGCAACAATTGAAGTTGTTAGATGTACTTAGACATAAACCTAATTACACTCCGCCACAATTCGCACTCTGGTTGACGTCTACTAATACCCATGTAGTATTGTTCTCTTTACGTTTGATCAAATATTATAGTCAGAACGGAGCTGAGCAATCTATTATAACGCTTTTAAAACATAAGAACCGCGATATTCAAGCCGAAGCTATTGAGTGTATTAAAGATTTTCATTTCTCGAATGCTTTAATGACACTAAAATTGGTGTATTCAAAGGCAAGCCATGATATTAAAATTGCAATTTTAGATGCCATTGGTGAATTAGGTACAAAGGCAGAAGCTTCTTTCTTAGAAAATCTGCAATTGACAGAACGTAACTTTAATATAAAAAGCAAAGTAATAGGTATGCTCAACAAAATTGATCCTGAAAGAGTTTTGCCTACCAAAAATATTTCTACGCCAGATTTTTATGATGTTGAATTTGATGATGCTATGCAAGAAGAGGAGCATTCAATAACTGACAATCATGAAGATATAATATTAGATGATGACATCGCAGCTGTTTCGACTGAGATAGAAAATGAACCTATAGCTACTGAAACAAAAATAGAAATATCTGATTCATTTGAAGAAGACACAACAAATAAAGAAACTGAAGAAGTAATGAACGAAGAGTTTATTAATAATGCCGATACAGAATATGATGCAGAATGGCAGCACAATGATTTAAAGAAGATCAACTCAATAGATGATATAGATTTAAGCTTTTTACCACATATTAAAGATGAAGAAGTAGTAGAAGAAAGTACAGAAGAAACTGTAAATGTCGTTGATAAGGAGCAAAATGAAGAATTAGAAGAAGAATTTACTTTTAGTTTTCTGCCATTTGTGGTAGAAGAAGATATTATTGAAGAAGTTGCAATCGCTTTTGAAGATGACGATTTTAAACCGTTATTTGAATTAGACGATGAATCAACAGAAGAAGTACAAGCGGAAACTGCTATAATTCATCAAGACAATATTTTAACAAATATTGCAGATGAAATTGATTGGTCTACCCTAAATGTAGAAGAACAAGAGCAGAATCAAGTGGTTATTAAAGCAGCTGATTCGGCAGAGGAACTTATTTCTTTTGAAAATGATAATGTTTCGTTTGCGGCGAACTTTATGCCTCAAGATGAGCTTGATGCCATGGTAATGTTAGAAAATATTTCTGAGCTGGGCGATTGTCGTGAACTAATACTTTTATATCAAATTATTGAAGAAAATAGTTCTGAAGTAGTTATCGAAAGAGCAAATGAATTAATACAGAAATTTTCTTACCAATCACCACGACCTAATGAGTTGTTTTCAGAAGATAATGACCTTGCCGAGAGTGTTTTTACCGATATATATCATCTAGCTGATTATGAGACAAAGCTTATGCTTATCGGTGAAATAAAAAAGGTAGGTGACCAGAAAGAAATTGAATTATTAGAAAGCGTTATTCGATCTGAATCAAAAATACTCGTGAATAAGGCTAGTGAGGCTTTAGAATATATAAAGTCGCAGTTATTAGAACTTGATGATAAGCCTAAAAGTACAGCAGACGAAGATTCCATTTTAAATGTCGGTTTTGAGTTAGACGTAAATAATTCAATAAAATATAAAGGAACTGTTTCGAACGAAAATGGTTCTACCTTATTCGATCAGTTATGTTCCATATCCAACTCTTTATACAAAAAGAAAGATGGATAGTGAACTATTTGGTGTGGTACTCGAATACATCAATTTTGTATTTTTTGTTTTTACCATAATTCTGTTTGTACTGTTTTCATTAATGGCGTATTTCTCTACAAAGAATTCTCTTCATTATAGAAATAAAAACAGTTTTACAGATATCACCAAAATAATGGCTTCACCTTTGGCGCCAACAATTACTATAATTGCTCCCGCTTATAATGAGGGCTTAACCATAGTAGAAAATATTCGTTCGTTATTATCACTACAATATGTCAATTATGACGTTATGGTGGTTAATGATGGAAGTAAAGATGATACTTTACAGAAACTGATAGATTCTTATGACCTTGAGAAAATAGATTTAGAAATGGATCCCGAATGGAAATCTAAACCTGTTCGTGGTATCTATAAATCAAAAAATAGGGCTTTTGAAAAGCTTACCGTTGTTGATAAAATGAATGGTGGTAAGTCCGATGCCTTAAATGCCGGTGTTTCATTGTCTACCAGTAAGTATGTAGGTTGTATCGATGTCGATTGCTTATTACAACCAGATGCTTTATTGCACGTGGTCAAATCATTTTTTCAACGTTCTAAAAAAAGAGTGATTGCCGTTGGCGGGGTAATTCGTGTAGCAAACTCTTGTATTATACAAGGTGGTCAGCTTGAAGAAATTAGATTGCCTACAAATTGGCTGGCTAGATTTCAACTTTTAGAGTATACCCGTTCCTTCATTTTAGGTAGAATGGCTTGGGGTAGAATTGATAGTCTTCTTATTATTTCTGGTGCATTTGGTTTTTTTGAACGCGAAATTGCACTAGCGGTAGGTGGGTATGATACCGATACTGTTGGTGAAGACATGGAGATCGTTTTTAAAATGCGTCGTTATATGCATGATAGAAAAGAACCCTATACGATAGAATATATACCTGATCCATTGTGTTGGACCGAAGTACCTGAAGATCTTAATATTCTTGTAAACCAAAGAGACCGCTGGGCTCGTGGTAATTTAGAAACATTGTTCAAGCATAAAGACATGTTGTTCAATTCTAAATACGGCAGACTTGGGTTATTAAGTTATCCATATTGGTTTTTCTATGAATGGCTTTCTCCATTATTAGAGTTCTTTGGCTTTTTTACCATTTTGCTTTTTGCCTACTTAGGCATTTTAAATTGGGAATTCTTCTTCATGATTACGTTGGCGATATTCTTGTTTTCTATCATGATTTCATTCTATGCCATTCTTTGGGATGTGTATTCGTACAACCAATACCGAAAAACAAAAGACATTCTAATATTAATGGGTCTGGCAATTCTAGAACCTTTCATTTTTCACCCAATTGTAGTGTATGCTGCAGTTAGAGGTAACTATAAAAAATTATTCAAAATAAAATCTGGTTGGGGATCCCAAGTTAGAAAAGGTTTTGCAAAAGCATCATAAAAAGCAATGAACACAAGTCAAATAGATAGATATTCCCTAAAGCAGTACACACGGCTTATGATATCCTTTTTCGGATGTTTGTTCGTGTTAACGCTTTTTCAATACGGCATGCTGTATTACAAAGGGGTTATCGATACTATTTTTTCGGTAAGCTTTTTAAAAGCTATTGTTCACCAAATAGGCTTTACCGCTTTAATGGGTATTGTTATGGTATTTCCCTTCAACTTTTGGGAAAACTTGCGCTCCAAATATGGCTTTAACCTGGTCTTCGTTTTATTAAGTTTTGTACTCATATTCGAAGCGCTACTTACTGCATATTACTGTACAACATTAGTGCCTTTAGGTTCAGATATTTTAGGATATAGCTATGAAGATATAAAAATAACGATAGCTAATTCTGGCGGATTCATGATATCAGTTTATCTGCTCATGGGTATAGCTATATTAATAAGTCTGTTTTTGATACTTTATAGAATCACTTCTAAAGTCTATCATCGAATTAGCAAAATGTACCCGTTTACGATTGTCTTGTTCAGTCTTTTTATGGCGTCTTTATTTACAGACGGTAAACCTATTAATCAGAATAAAGTACAGTACCTCGCTGTTAACGTTTACAACACAAGTACCGAAGACAATTCGTATACGTCAACAGAAGAATACCCATTGGTGCAAAGTGCCAATATAGAAAATGTATTGGGTGAGTATTTTGATCTTAAAGAAGAGAAACCCAATATCGTTTTTATAATGGTTGAAGGTCTTGGTCGTGATTTTGTTGGTGAAGGTGCCGAGTACGGCGGCTTCACTCCGTATCTAGATTCCTTGACAACAAAATCTCTTTATTGGGAAAATTTCTTGAGCAATACGGGTAGAACTTTCGGAGTGCTACCATCTTTATTAGGCTCGTTGCCTTTTGGTAAAAGCGGATTCATGGAGTTGGAGGAATATCCAAACAAACTGACCATGTTCAGTGTGCTTAAAAATAATGGGTATCACACGTCATTTTATCAAGGTACCAATAGTTCTTTTGATAAGGTAGACCGATTTTTAACTAGTGAGAATGTTGATTTTGTGTTAGATAAATCAGGATTCGGAAGTAAATATCAAAAACAAGCTGAAGATGCTGCTGGTTCTTCTTGGGGATATCCTGATATGGAATTGTTCAAGAAAAGTTTAAGTTTTGAAAGAAGTGCAAATCAACCACGATTAGAGGTTTATATGACTATTAGTACGCACGAACCTTTTATTCCGCCCAATCAAGATCTGTTTGAAGGTAAAGTAAAAAATATACTCGCAAATGGTAGTTTTGACTCTAGGGTCGAGAAAGTGATAGCGAAGAATGATAATGTTTTTGCTACACTCTTGTATACAGATGATGCTATAAAATGGTTTATGGAATCTTACAAAAAGCAACCAAATTATGAGAATACCATTTTCATCATTACTGGCGACCATAGACTAATACCGATACCACAACGTAATAATATTAGCCGTTTTCATGTACCGATGATTATGTACAGCCCTATGCTGAAAACGACCCGTAAAATGAGTTCTGTTTCATCTCATTTCGATATTACTCCGTCTATATTGGCATTACTCTCAAATTCATACGAATTAAAAATGCCTAAAAAAGTAGCGTGGATGGGTGGTGCCCTTGATATGGAAACTGCATTTAGGTCAACGAAAAACATTCCGTTGATGCGTAATAAGAATGAATTGAAAGAGTACATCAGCGGAGAAAAATTGTATACCGATGGTGACATCATGGAGCTTGACGAAGACATGAACATCAGCTCTGCTTTTGGCGGTAGTGCTATTGAAACTATTTTAGAACGATTTAAATCTGTGAATCATTATGTTACTACAGAGAACAAGATAATTCCTGATAGTTTGGCAATATTTACGATTCAAAAAGAATTATTTACCGATAGTGAAACCGTTTGGTTGAACAGTGTTTACGATGGTAAAGATTCTGATAAGGGATATTTTAAGGCGAGGGATTTAGCATGGAATAAAAAGTGGGACAAAGCGTTATTACTTTGTCGTTACAACCTTTCTGGTGCACCTAGTCATATCGACACCAAAATATTAATGGGAAGAGTGAATTCTTGGAAAGGTAACCATGAAAAGGCAGCTGAAATATTGCAAGAATGTATTTCTATTAATCCGAATTATATAGATTCTTATGCTGCACTTTTTGATGTTTACTATTGGTCAGATAAATTGAAAGAAGGTTTAGCGTTAATCGAAAAAGTTGAAGCAAATAGTTCTAGTGCCAATGAGATTGCAGACAAAATTTCAAGGGCACGAACAATTGCAAGAAATGCCGGTATTGAAGTTCATAAACAAAAAGAACCTGCTAATACCATTGCATCTATCAAATAATGAGAAAAAAGTATTTACATATCATTCTTATGGTTCTAATAGCCGGAATTTTTCGCGTTACAGGACAGGATTCTGCGGGTAATTTTGATACTGCTTATGCTTTGGCATATGAGGGCAAAACAAATACAGCACATAATATGCTGTATTTAATGATTAATAAGCCTGCTACCGATATAGATACTTCGATATTATGGGCAAGTACGTTGAGCTGGCGAGGCGATTATGATTTAGCACGTACCGAATTCAACGCTATATTATCAACTACTAAGAGCAATAGAGAAGTTTGGATCTCTACTGTTAAAAACGAACTATATGCGAAAAACTATGCTACAGCATTGGGCCTGTCAAATAAAGCATTGTTGCATATAGAAAATGATGCAGAACTAATGAGACTTCAAGCAATAGCTACTGAAGGCATAAATGGTTTGTCGTATTCCGATAAAGGTTGGTATAATGTAGAAAGTGATGTCAAAACTAAATTTGTAGCTGCCGAAAAAATTGAAAAAACTGTAACGAAAGAAGTCAATGGTAAAAACGAAGAACTATTAAGAAAAACACCGGTAACAGAAGAGAAACTAAAAAAATCTGTTATGGTGAATAGTGCTGTTACAATCTTTGATCAACGTTTTGATCCTATTACGACGACTAGTATTGCTTATAAAAGACAAACTCCTTTTGGATCCATTATTCCAAGAATAAATAATAGTAATAGAGTAGGTAAGAACGGCATTCAGTTAGACCTCGATTTGTATCCGAAAATAGCTAAGGGATTCTATGCTTATGTAAATTATGGCTATTCCGAATCTGACCTATACCCAAACCACAAGATGGGTAGTGATATATATTATAATCATAAAAGCGGTGTTGAGTTTTCTGCCGGTGGTAGATTCATAAATTTTGCTACTAAAGATGTCAAGTCAATTACCAACTCTTTAGGCTATTATAAAGGCAACTATTATTTCTCGCTACGTTCCTATATAACGCCTGAGTCTAATAACCTTACTAGGGTTTCGGGTAATCTGTTAGTGCGCAAATATTTAAAGGATGCCGAAAATTATATGGGGTTAAATGTAGGTTATGGTTTTTCACCTGAGTTGAGACAGTTTACTTCGGGCGATCAATTGTTGGCAGAAACACTACTTTATATTGAATCGCAACGATTAAGCTTTGAATATCAATTCACAAGTAAAAACAATCTTAGTGCGTATAGAACAAATGTAGGGGTATTGCGACAAGAGCAATCTTTTGATCCTGGCAGCTATTTTTATTCTATCTCTGCAGGTTTAACTTATGAGTTTAATTTTTAGACTGCATGGCAGCTATCCATTTATCGGCATACATACCATACACCAATCCTAATTCATTATCGTACACGTATTGCTCATCTTTGCCAGTATCGAAGTTTACATTGAAGACATATACTTTAATTCCCGCATCTCTTAACTGCAGCATCAATTTTTTCTGGCTTGCAATTATTCTTCTTGAAACCGCTACATGTTTTACATTGTTAACTTTCAGAAAGTTTACTTTATCTCCTTTAATAGCCATTAATGGTTCTTGAGAGATCATGGTGTGTATACCGTGCTCAGAAGCCTTTTCTACTGCCATTACACTAAATAGTTCCATTATTAGACGGTCCTTATCAATAAATGCATCAGCGAAGGCAATTGGGTCATTTACTTTGTCGGTAATTAATGTTGCATCAGGGTGACTCTTAAACCAGGCATTTATTCCATCCATATCTAAGGTTGTATAATCACCATAAATTTTCTGTTTCATAAATTGTTCATGCGTAGGAGGTAGGCTTCCTGAATAATCTGTAAAACGTGCCCACATATTCCAATCATGTGCCGCTACCAATTTCCCATCAGATGTTTCTATGATGTCCAATTCAAAATTGCGGAATCCCTTTTTATAGTTTTCATCTAAAGCATGTTTCGAATTGGTAGATTTTACTCCGTTAATCTCTCCTCCGGCATGTGCAATATATCTATCTATGCTAGATTCAAATTCATACACCTCTTTTGGAAAGTAAATTGCTGTACTACCAATGCTTGATGTAATACTTAAGGTCTCTGAAACGGAATTATCATTTACCTGTTCGGTGATAACACCATTTATATTATGCATAATGTATGCTTGCCTTCCTTTTAAGGTACTTAATTGTAGAAAACCTAAATCAGACAACTGCTTTTCGAATCCTGTTAATTGTGCTGCTGCAGAATCATGTGCCAGTATTGCAAAGATTGCATTAGCTGCTTTCATCTGAGTAATTACTTCTAATAATGCTTTTACATCTTCTTTACTGCCATAGGTATCAAAAGTCTTGAATTCAAACTTGTTGTCTGCTTGTAGATGCACAATCGTTAATCCGCGTTCTATAGATTCGGTTTGTGATTCATACGTAAATGTACTTCGCTCATGTGTATTAAAACTATGGCTATTTAAAACTAATGCTGCAGCTTCTAAATTTTGGGTAGGAGAAGGTTCTAAATATAAACCATCTGCTTTTACCGGAATTGTTATAAAAAGGATAGTTACTAGTAAAACTAATTTGTATCTCAAAAGAATAGGGGAGTATCTCTTCATTAGATTTTAATTTTCAACTTTAGTAATGTAATATTAATAAGGTCACTTTAAAACGAATATATAGATATGGTATTGTAAAAGGGTTATTCAATATGCTTTATTAATGTTGCACAACTTTATGTTTAAGAAGAAATAAAAATTTTATAACCTTAATTTAAAGAATATATCATTTTTTATTAAAGGAATTTAAATAGATAACTGCCTGTAAATAAGTTGGTTTTAAACTTTATATCGTTAAAATACCAATAAACAGGATGAAATACACCCTTGTAAAGCCTAGTAAAATAGGGGATTCAGCACTTTAATATGCTTTACAACACCTTTTCATGGGTTTTACAACATATTTAAATTGGTTCACCACATTTTGTTGTGACACCCTTATCATCGGTATATATTTACTTCAAGATATGAATACCCAAATCAAGATTAACTTTTAAACCTACAATATGCTTTACGACACCTACGGAGAAGAATATTTAATTTTTCTTCAAGATTTAAATGAGATTCTTAGTATCAACGAACTGGCTGAGTTGGACTATATGTAAAAGTCAAATAAACCAAAACCAAAAAAAATAATCCCATGGCACACCAAAATCAAGATTTTTCATCTTATCAAAACTTTATTCAGGATCTTAATAGCATCCTCGTAAATTTTAATATCAACAAATTAACCTATTCATAGTGTTTCAAAACAGTATGAAAAAAGAAAGCGCCCGAATAAACGGGCGCTTTCTTTTTTTAAAACAATAATAAGGTTTAACCTAAATATGTCTTTAACAATTTACTTCTAGAGGCATGACGTAATTTACGAATTGCCTTTTCACGAATTTGTCTTACACGTTCTCTTGTTAGATCGAATGTCTGTCCAATTTCTGCCAAAGTCATTGATTGTTGATCACCGATACCATAATAAAGCTTAACAACATCTGCCTCTCTTGGCGATAATGTATCTAAAGCTCTATTGATTTCAGTATTTAATGACTGCTGTAATAAAATATTATCGGGTCTTGGAGACTCACCTGAACGTAAAACGTCATATAGGTTAGAATCTTCACCTTCACGTAAAGGTGCATCCATAGATACGTGTCTACCTGAATTCTTAAGTGATTGCTTCACTTCAGAAACCGTCATTTCTAATTCTTTTGCAATTTCTTCTGGAGAAGGCGGACGTTCGTGTGCCTGCTCTAAATAAGAAAATGTCTTTTTGATTTTATTAATTGAACCAATTTTGTTCAATGGTAAACGAACAACTCTAGATTGTTCAGCTAAAGCTTGTAGTATAGATTGTCTGATCCACCAAACGGCATAGGATATAAACTTAAATCCTCTTGTTTCATCAAATCTTTTTGCTGCTTTAACTAAGCCTAAATTTCCTTCATTAATTAAATCCGGTAATTTAAGACCTTGATTTTGATATTGTTTTGCTACGGAAACTACGAATCTTAAGTTTGCAGTGGTTAATTTTTCCAAAGCTGCTTGACTACCTTCGCGAATCTTCTGCGCTAGTTCTACCTCTTCATTCGCTGTAATCAAATCAATTTTACTGATATCTTGCAAATATTTATCCAGTGATTTCGACTCACGATTCGTTACCTGCTTGATAATCTTTAGTTGCCTCATATGTGTGTATGGAATTTAGAAGTTGTACAAGTTTACAACATACCGCTTTTTATCCGTATTTCCTAATCAAATTCACTATACTTCTACAGCATTTATTAGCTTTAACAAAGAATTATGCTTTTAGGAGGTTGTTTCTGTAAAGCGTATTTTTGAATATAGACACTGTATTTTTATGAGTAAAAGGGCATTAAAATCTTATATATCCAAGCTTCCAAAAAAGGCGCTTGAAGAGCAAATCATAGAGTTGTACGAGAAATTTCCTGCCGTAAAAACCTATTACGATTTTGCATTCAACCCCAAAGAAGATAAATTGGTACAAGATGCAAAAGCTAAAATATCTAATGAATATTTTCCGCTCAAGCGAAGAAGACCTAAAGCAAGACGTTCTGTTGCTCAAAAATTCTTGAAGCATTTTATCAAATTAGGAGTTGACCCACATTTAATTGCAGATGTTATGTGCTATAATCTAGAAATCGCACAAACCTTCTCAATGGAAAAGAATGTACCCGACTCTTTTTATAGAAGTATGCTAAATTCATTTAATGAGGTTATTCAATTTACAACAGTGCAGGGTGTATTTCCTGAATTTAGAGAGCGTATCTTAAAAATATATACCGAAACACAAAATCAAAAATGGCTATTTGAAGACGAGTTCTCAAAAGCATTAGATATTATAGATTAGCATATGGCAATAGTAGTTATTAGACAAGATACTAAAATTGAACTTTGGAAGAATGCCTTACAAAAGGCAGATAACTCTTTAAAGGTATACAGTTATCTCGAAGACCACCCTAAAGAGGATATTACCATGGCGGTGATATGGAAGCATCCTACCGGTACACTTGCTAATTACCCTAACCTTAAATGCATTGCATCAGCAGGTGCAGGGGTAGATTATATCTTTGAAGATGATACACGCCCCAAAAACATTCCTATTACACGTATTGTAGACCCGTACCTTGCCAGCGATATGTCTGAACATGTACTTAGTGTTATACTTGCTCATCTAAAGAATTTAAACACTTATAAATTAGATCAGGTTGCACATATATGGGAACCTAAAGAGTACTTAAGAATTAAAGATGTAACCGTTGGTATTCTAGGTCTGGGAGAATTGGGTGCACTTACCGCTGCTGATCTTACCAAATTCGGATTCAAAGTGCAAGGGTGGAGTAGGAGTAAAAAGAATATTGAGGGCGTTACAATTTTTTCTGGTGCCGATGAACAACAAGAGTTTTTAAAAACTACCGATATTTTAGTGTGTTTATTACCCCTAACTCCCGCAACCGAAGGTATTCTAAACAATGCGCTGATGTCTCAACTTCCTAAAAATTCATACGTCATTAATGTTGCACGTGGCGGTCATTTGGTGGATGATGATTTAATTGAGCTGTTAGATACAGACCATCTTTCTGGGGCTTGTTTAGATGTTTATCATATAGAACCACTGCCGAAAACACATCCATTTTGGAATCATAAAAAAGTACACATGACTCCGCATTACGCCAGTGTTTCCGATACTAACTCCGTAATTCCGCAGATTGTTGAAAACTACAAAAGGTTAAACTCTAGGGAGAAACTGCAAAATCTAGTAGATTCTGACAAGGGCTACTAATATTGTTTTTTTCAAGTTTTTTATTTCCTAGACCCATAAAAATCTCATAATTTTATAAGGTTTTTGCATTATTAACATAAATAAACGCCTACAAACCTTTTGAAGCTACATAACGATACTACTGAGAAGACCCTGTACGATTATCAAGAGGAGGATCTACATTCCATTTTTAAATATTTAGATGAGAATGGCGATAATTCTAATTTGTTATACCAATTGCCTACCGGTGGTGGTAAAACGGTGGTATTCTCTGAAATTGCCAAACGCTATATTGCAAGAACCAATAAAAAGGTAATTGTACTGACCCACCGTATAGAATTAAGTCAGCAGACGTCTAGAATGTTGAACGGCTTCGGTGTTAAGAACAAGATTATAAATAGCGAAGTAAAAGAATGGCAAGACCAAGATGAGTTCATGTGTTTTGTGGCCATGGTTGAAACACTGAATAATCGTTTACAAGAAGAGAAAATCGAAATTAGTAATATCGGACTCGTTATTATTGATGAAGCGCATTATAACTCGTTCCGTAAACTTTTTAAATTCTTTGAAAACTCCGTTATTCTTGGGGTTACGGCAACACCGTTAAGTTCTAATATTAAACTACCCATGAAAGACAACTATAAAAAGTTGATCGTGGGCGAGTCTATAGAATCGTTGATTCAGAAAAAGTTCTTGGCAAAGGCAAATATGTATAATTATGATGTTAGCCTACAGACTTTAAAACTTGGTATTAGCGGTGATTATACAGTAAAATCTTCTGATGAATTGTATGGTAACCACAGCATGCTTAACAAGCTTGTTTCTGCCTATAATGAAATTGGTAAAGGCACAAAGACCTTAATATTCAATAATGGTATTAACACGTCTAGGTATGTTTGTGAAACTTTTAAAAAGGCGGGTTACAACATTCGTCATCTTGATAATAAGAATAATGCTACTGAGCGAAAAGAAATATTAAAATGGTTTAAAGAAACACCTGATGCTATTTTGACATCGGTAAGTATTTTGACTACCGGTTTTGATGAACCAAGTGTAGAGACCATTATATTAAACCGTGCTACACGTTCTTTGACGCTCTATTTTCAAATGATTGGTCGTGGATCTCGATACTTACCTCATAAAGAAGAATTCAACGTTATTGATATGGGGAACAATGTTGCCCGTTTTGGATTATGGAATGCAGGTATCGATTGGCAAGAAATATTTCATTTTCCTGATTTCTACTTAGAGAATATTAAAAACGACGAAGAGATCGAAAGAGAATTCGTTTACGAAATGCCCGCAGATCTACGTGCTGAATTTGCTAAATCTACAGACATAGATTTTGATATAAAAGCAGAATACAAAAAGAGTTTTGCCAACGGCGAAAAATCTAAATTGGTTCTTGAAAGAAGTATTCAGCAGCATGCCAAAATATGTGTTGAAAATTCTGAAGATGTTTTTGATGCTCGTATTCTAGCCAAAAAATTAAAAGAGGAAATCAAATATCGCGTACGCCAATATTCATATTGTATTATGAACAATACCAAGAATTACAAAGAATGGTTAGAAGAAGATTATGAACGAAAATTGCGTTCTAAAATCTCTAAAATGTTCGCTGCGAAAATGTAAATTCCTTGGGAGTTAGATATTCAGAATTATACCAGGTCTCATTATCAATTCTATATTCTAGGTTGGTCATTATTAGCGGATAGTCAAAAAGACTTCGTACGTTATTTATATCCACTTAAGTTGTTTAAATTCAAGTGCTACAACCACCAGAATTTATTCTTTTAATGAAAAACCGCTTATTCTCCCTCATTTTACTTCTTACCCTTGTCTTTTATGCAATTGCCGGTTACCACTTTTTAACTGGTTGGCACCCCATTGTAATGATGCTCATAGCTATTCTTATAGGGGCGGTCATTAACTTAGTAGTTTATATAGTATTTAATTTTTTAGGGAAAGGAATCAGAAATATTCCACTGAAATCTATTACTGCTATTCTAAGCGGTATCGTAGTTTTTATCATATTAAAATATTTTGGTTTCGGTTGGCCAACAATACTCTATAGCGGTATTGCTGCAGTTGGTATATTACTATGTATTGCTATTTATAGATTTCAATTAAAAAGAACTTTTTCATCAAACGTATTTTTAATTATCATGCTAATCGGTAGCGGTTATATCCTATTCATTTTGGCTGATACCGGCGCTGACCCCTATGATAAAGAAGTGCCTTTGGCTTTCTCTGAAAATGAAAACATTTTGCCTTCATCGTTACCATTAGAGAACCCTGCTGCTGTTGGTACTTATACAGTTAAAACATTTACTTATGGTAGTGGAACCGATGAGCAACGAGCGGAGTTCTCTACAGGTGTCACCTATACAACCAATTCCGTAGATGGTACCTGGCTAATTCCCGATTGGAAAGACAAAAAGAAAAAATGGCGTGAACGTTATTGGGGTTTTGGTGCCAAGAACTTTCCTTTAAACGGTAGAGTATATATGCCCGAGGGCGATGGTCCATTTCCCTTAACGCTTATTGTTCATGGCAACCATAGTATGATCGATTACTCAGATGATGGTTATGGCTATCTGGGCGAGCTTTTGGCAAGTAGGGGAATCATAACTGTTTCTGTCGATGAGAATTTTTTAAACGGGCATTGGTCCGGCGATTTTATGGGTAAAGAAATGCCAGCTCGTGCTTGGCTGCTTCTAAAACATTTAGAACAGTGGCGAAACTGGAATGCTGAAGATGGACATGAACTTGCAAGTAAAGTAGATATGGATAATATTATGCTCGTTGGTCATTCTCGTGGTGGTGAGGCGGTTTCCATTGCTGCTGCTTATAATCCGTTGCCCTATTTTCCTGATCAGGCTAAAGAGAAATTCGATTTTAATTTTAATATTAAAGGGGTAGTGGCATTGGCACCTACAGATTATAGATATGACCGTAAAATAGTATTGAACAATATAAATTTCTTGAGTATACAGGGTTCTTATGATTCCGATGAAGTGAGCTTCTGGGGAATGCGACCTTACCGACGTTTGCAGTATACGGATTCTATCTCTCGATTTAAATCGGGAGTGTATATTCATCATGCTAATCACGGGCAGTTTAATTCCACTTGGGGCAATTCAGATTTTGGAGCACCTTCAAAATGGTTGTTAAATCTAGAGCCATTGCTAAAAGAAGCCGAACAGCAAGAAGCCGCCAAGGTATTCATCAGTGCTTTTGCCGAAGCTACTTTAAAAGGAAATCAAGCATATCGTTCTATATTCAAGAACGTAGCTACGGCAAAAGAATGGTTACCCGTTGAGCATTATTTGACTTCTTTTGAGTCGTCTGATTTTCATACTATAGCGGATTTTGAGGAAGATATGGATATTACTACGGCAATAGATTCCACAAAAATACAAGCGACTAACATTGCCTTATGGAAAGAACAAAACCTACCTACGCGCGATGATGGTAGTCAAGAAAACAACGTGGTTATCTTAGGATGGGATGATGAAAACGCAACGAATTCCTCGGAAAAAGGAATGTATGAACTAACGCTTTCTGCGGATGATTCTATTCCGTTTTCAACAAACTCTAGTTTACAATTCACGCTGGGAGCAGGAAACCACGAATGGCTAGATGTTAATGTTACGGATGCACAAAAGGAAGCCAAAAGTGATGATGATGATAAACGGGAAGTACCCCAACTAGATTTTACGGTGCAATTAACTGACGATTCGGGACAAACCAGTGTTTTAAAAGTGAGTGAAATTAAAGGCATAACGAAACCTTTAAAAACAAGATTCACCAAATTTAAGTTCTTGGATAAAGAAATGATCGGTAATGATTGGGAAGTGCAGTTACAGACCTACCATTTTCCAATGAAAACACTCTCTAATTTAAATCCGGAATTTAATGTGGAAGCCATAAGGTCTATCAAGTTTATTTTTGACCAAACAGATTATGGGGTAGTAGTGCTTGATGAAATTGGTGTTTCTGGGGAGGATTAGTTGATGGTTGTTTGTTGTTGGTTGTTGGTTGTTGGTTGTTGGTTGTTGGTTGTTGGTTGTTTTGCTCTAATTGCGAGCAAAGCTCGGCTATACTATTTTTTGGAACACGTCAGTTGTCATAATAACGTACTAGCAAGGGTCTTCGACCGCGCTCAGACTGATAGTTTAACTTAAAACTAAGACTGCCTACTGAAACTGAGCACTGAAAACTATCTTCTAGCAATCAACGAACAGATTGCCACGTCGCGAAATGCTCATCGCAAAGACGTTGTAGAACTAAACATTTGCCAACCAACAACCATTTCACGAACTTTGTACTCAACAGTCATAACTCATAACTCATCACTAACTCCTAATTCAAAAATACTTGAACAACACCAGAACCCTCCTCCTAATCGCCCTCGTATGGCCAGAGCCTGCATCTACTGCTGCTGGGGTTCGTATGATGCAATTAATAGAGGTGTTTAAAAAGCAGGGATATGGTATTACCGTTGCTTCGGCGGCTTCTAAATCGGATTATTCCGTGGATATAGAAGCTCTTGGTTTTCAAACGGCGGATATTAAGATGAACGATAGTTCTTTTGATGTTTTTGTAAAAGATATGAATCCTGATGTGGTGTTGTTCGATCGTTTTTTGACCGAAGAGCAGTTTGGGTGGCGCGTGACGGAAAACTGCCCTGATGCGCTTCGTATTTTAGATACTGAAGATTTACATTCCCTACGTCATGTGCGTGAGCAATGCTTTAAAAAAGATATTCCATTTACTACAGATGCTTGGTTAGCAGATGATAAAACCAAACGAGAAATTGCCAGTATTTATCGGTGCGATCTCTCTTTGATCATTTCTAGCTATGAGCTGAAATTGCTGACCAATACCATCAAAATAGACAAAAGTCTATTGTTGTTACTTCCTTTTATGGTCGATGAAATTAATAACGAAACTACCTGGAAAACTTTTGAGGATAGAAAAGATTTTATCTTCATTGGTGGCGGAAAGCATGCTCCTAATATCGATGCGGTTAAATACTTGAAAACTACTATTTGGCCACTAATTCATACCCAATTACCTGAAGCCAAATTACATATTTACGGAGCTTATTTACCACAGCAAATAGTAGAAATGAATAATCCTGCTGGCGGATTTCTAGTATATGGTAGGGCAGAAGATGTTAATGAAGTCATGCAATCGGCAAAAGTATGTCTAGCTCCGTTACGTTTTGGAGCGGGAATTAAAGGAAAACTACTTTCTGCCATGCAAAACGGAACACCAAGTGTCACCACAACTATTGGTGCCGAAGGTATGCACGGAATTTTAGATTGGAATGGTTACATAGAAAACGATACTAACGAGTTTGCTAATGCCGCTGTATGTTTATACGCAACTGAACCTGAATGGAAAAACGCTCAAGAGAAAGGCAAAACATTAGTGAATACTTTGTATGCTAAAACCAGTTTAGAAAGTATTCTTTTAGAAAAAATAGACCAACTTCAAAAGGGATTAAAATCTCACAGAGCAAAAAACTTCACCGGAGCATTATTACAGCATCAAACCATGACTGCTACTAAATTCATGAGCAAATGGATTGAGGTGAAGAATAGGGGGTGAGTTGATGAGTTTCTTTTTAAAACTAGTAAAATTTGTTAACTAGCAGATTTATATCTTTGCACTAAATAATGAAACAAATATGAAAAACCCTACTATCGGATTTATAGGACTCGGCCTAATGGGCGCCAACATGGTTGAGAACCTACAAAAAAGAGGTTTCCAACTAAATGTAATGGACCTTAACAAAGATGCAGTAGCAACTGTTATCGCTCGCGGTGATGCTAAAGAAGCTGCCTCTCCAAAAGAATTAGCAGAAAATAGTGACATTATCATGTTCTGTTTAACTACTTCTGCTGTTGTAGAAAAAATCGTTTACGGTGAAAATGGTATTCTTGAAGGTATTAAAGAAGGTGCTGTTTTGATCGACTTCGGAACATCAATTCCTGCATCTACACAGAAAATTGGTAAAGACCTCGCTGCAAAGGGCGCTGGTATGATCGATGCTCCGCTTGGTCGTACACCGGCTCATGCAAAAGACGGATTGCTAAACATTATGGCTGCCGGCGATAAAGATACCTTTGAGAAGGTAAAACCTATATTAGATGTGCAAGGAGAACATGTATTTCATTTAGGACCTCTAGGTGCTGGTCATACTACGAAGTTGATTAATAACTTTATGGGTATGACTACTGTTGTAGCAATGTCACAAGCTTTTGCAGCGGCTAAACTTGCTGGTGTAGATGGGCAACAACTTTTCGATATTATGTCTTCTGGACCTTCGAATTCACCGTTCATGAAGTTTTGTAAAAACTACGCCGTAGATCATGTAAGTGATTTAGGTTTTTCTATCGCCAATGCGAATAAAGATTTAGGTTATTTTGTACAGATGATGGATGATCTTGGCACAGAATCTAAGGTTGCTTCTGCTACATCTGCTAGCCTACAGGCTGCTTTCGATGATGGTATGGCAAGTGCAAATGTTCCTGAAATCTTCGATTATTTCGTGAAGTTGAAGAAATAATTGATTTACTGATATTTTAATTGTGTAATATCTTGAACGCAATATTAAAGCTAAGCTTTATGTGCAGACAAATAAACTTTTAGTTTTTGTCTGTTCACGAAGCTTAGCTTTTTTTTGATTAAACCTTAATCCACAGTCCTAACTTCTACCAAAAATTTATGGGTAAAAAGATTTTAGAAAAGAATAGGGTGTAGTTGGGGTTTCGTTATCGTTTAGTATAAGAATAGTAGCGAATTAAAAAGCACTTACTTTTTAATTTATTACTGAACTTAATACAAAGATACAAACTTTGAATTCGGCACAAAACTCACTATTATTTTTATACATTGTTAGCAAAAGTTATTCATACACTTCACAATTAGGAAAACTTTTTTTTATTTTTTCCAAATCACTTTTTATAATATTGTTTTCTGATAAATCAAGTATTTTTAAATTTGTCAATTTTGTATAAGATGAAGGTAGTTTAGATAACCGATTTTGACTAAGATAGAGTTCTTTAAGATTAATTAAATCTGCGATATTTTCATTTGCAATAGTTGCATTAAAATTTGCACCCAAGTATAATATTTCAAGAGAAGATAGTTGCCCAATATTATTTGGCAAAATCTTAATATCATTATTATTCAACTTTAATACAGTTAACTTTTCTAATTGAGATAAAGATGATGATATAGACAATAAATCATTCCAAGAAGCGTCTATCTCTATCAATTCTTTACAATATCTAATTGAAAATGGCAATTCTTTTAGCTTGTTTCCAAATAATCTTAAATGCGTTAATTTACTTAACTTTGAAATGTCGGGTAACTCATTTAATCTATTGTTTTTTAGCTCTAAAACTTCCAAATTAACAAGATTACCAATCTCTTTAGGAACCTCGGTAAGATAGCATCTTTTTAAGGCAAGCAATCTTAAGTTTGATAATTTACCTATAGATTTAGGTAGTCCGCTTAATTTAGATTCATTGTTTTTTTGGATAATAATCTGCTCTAAACTTATTAATTTCCCAAGGTCTTCTGGTAATTCTGATATCTTGTTGTTAATTAAATATAATTTTTTTAAAGACGGTAAATTAATGAAACTTTTTGGTAATTTCTGAATAGAATTATTTGATATTTTAAGTCTAGATAATTTTTTTAAATCCCCAAAATTTTCAGGTAATTCTGTATAATCATTTGGTCCAATATGTAAATGCCATAACTCCTTAAATTCCCCTAAAAAATCGGGAAACTTAGTAAGTGAAGAGTTACCTCCAATAAATAATTGTTCTAAATTTTTAAATTGTAAAATTGATTTAGGTATTTCTTCAAAATATTCATCTTGTAAATCTAAAATTAACACTTCACTTTTATCCACTAGTTCTAAAGCTTCATCTAAATTATATGTTTTTAATTCTTGGGCATAACACGAAATAAAAATTAATGAAACTAGTATTGATAGTATAATTTTATTCATTTTGTTTTAATATTTACTATAAGTTATAGTTTTTTAATGAGATACAGCTTCCATTATTTTACCAAATAGTATATATAAACCAGTGGTGATTAAACATAGAATAATTAAGCTCATTAATAACTTAATTATTGGTTTTTTCAATTTTAAATTTCGAAACATCCTTAAAGATAAGTAGCAAATTAGACTAATCAGGAAAAGAGGTATTCCTATAAAAAAGCTATTTCTAAGTATATTATATATATATCAAGTATATGAACAACAACACCTGTCACTATAAATAATAAAGAAATAGCTATGGAAATTTTAACTAAAATCTCTAAGAAAGTAATTATTTTCAAGTGATTCATCTAATTTTTGCTAACGGGGAGCTAAAGGGAGTTTCAATTCCTTTTAGCGGATGATAACGAAGTTCGTTCTTTCAGATATTGAAAGCAAGTACTTACAATAGGGGTTGTAATCATTTTATTAACGAAAATGTTAATAAAATGGCTTTAAACTATTAGAAGCTACCTTTCACTAAATCCATCAATTCTTTGCCATGCAAATTTTTAGCAATAACCACTCCGTTACTATCCAAAATAAAGTTTGCAGGAATGGTACGAACACGTATTTTTTTTAAAAAAGGGGCATCATCACCTTGTAAATCTGAAGATTGCAACCAACGATCTGCACCATCGCGCGCTGCAGCGGCTTTCCAGGCTGCTTCATCACTTTCTAAGGCATAGGCAACAATTTGTAAGCCTTGGTCATGATACTCATCGTAAAGCGGTACTAGAACCTTACGGTTCTCTAATCTACAAGGTGCACACCAAGACGCCCATAAGTCAATTATAGTAAGTTGTTTGCCCAACACATCTTTTAGATGTATCGTATCTTTTGCCATCATTGGAAACTGAATATTTGGAAATTTATCTCCGATTAATACAGGTAAATTAGTAGGCTCACTTTTTTTACACAGTTGTTTGACCCATGGGTGATCGGGTTGTGTTTTCTTCCATTTGATACATTGGTCTACTAAAAATTCCGGTATGCGTTCATAATCATTTTCTGGACTAACCCAACGTAAGGCCATCATAGCTGGTAGTAGGTGCGGAGTGCTATTTGCAAAATCCATTAAAGCTGTTTGGTATTGAAATATGGCATGTTCTTTCGCCATTAATTCATCACCTTCTTCCACATTCCATTGCTTATTGGCAAGGTGGGTTTGGTAAGCTTTTGTTTTGATATCTCTTACCGCTAACAAAGCCTTATTCAAATCTGAAGGATTATCTATCGTAAAACTTTTTTGAAATTCATCAAACTGCGCTACGATTTGAAGCTGTTCTCCGAATTGCCAAACAATAGGCATATAGTTAGCCTTGTTATGATTGTTGGTTAGTAAATAATTACCTGCTTTATCAGTAGGTTGCACAGCTAATTCTAATAAAACGGGGTCTTTAGTAGTTGGTGGGTTTTGAAACTCAAAACGACCATCAGCATTTACAATGGCAGAGTCTATAACTTTCCCTAAATAAGATGCTGCCACATGTTGTAAGTCCTCGGGTTGAATTAAGTAGATTATAGTGTTTTCTTTTTCTAATCCTTTTAATGTGCCCGATATAGTTGTAGGAGAATTACACGCTGTAAGGTTTAGCGCCAATAGGATAAGACCGGTAATGATTTTTACAGGGGTACTTCTCATTTATTTCAAATTAATGTCAACGGTAAACTAATTGACGTTTTGATTTACCTAATAGATAACAGCGAAGTTCGTTCTTTCAAAAATTGAATGCAATGGTAATAAGTGAAATTAAAAAAAGGAAACTGCTATTGGTATTACCTGATTTATCACAATGTTGTTAAATAACCTATTTAGTTAGGCGTGTTCTTTCCAATCATTCAAGATTCCTGTAAAATCATTCATCAATAGCTCAAAGTCATAATCTAGTTTCTTCTTCAATTTGTCAGAAGTCTTATTTAAGGCAACTATAAAATATTCGCCTAATTTATCTCTTTGTTCTGAATGCGTTAATTCACTAAACCCTTTTTCAAAATGTATTGTAATTCTGGTTCTTCCTGTATCTTTTCTGAAAGGGCCATACTCAAATCTATTTCTCAAAAAATATCCATTTTTTTCAATTTCTTTTTTTGAAAACATTTTTTGTATTTCTACATAAGCATTTTTACTACTTATTTTTTTGTCACTTTCTTTTATGATATAGTTAGTCTTACAATGGTCGTCGTCAAAAAAACTAAATGAACAGGTTATAATAATCCTATTAACACTTCTACCATATTTTTCAGGCTGCATTTTTCTGTTTAATGCTATTTGAAGGTCTTTTTGTAATGACTCGATTACCGGCTTAGAATTTTCATAACAATTGCTAAGTCCTGCTCTAATTCTTATTGGGTTTTTAGGTATCCAATTTCGCTGACTTAATAGTTTAATATCTTGAATATGTTCTTTTGTAATGTAATCAGATAGAATAGTTTCTCGTTGCTGGCTATCGTCGGCACTTGCATGGAAACTAGTTCTACCTTGCTCCATGGTATAGCCATCTTTTCTTTTTGACCAAATAGCATCAACAAACCGAAATTCTCCAAACCTATTAAGAAAATAAGTCATTGGGTTGCCATTAAAGAACATTCCTTTTAATGCTTCTACTGGTTCGTTATCACCCCAACCAATAATTGCTAAGCTTTCACAAATATGTACGGCCTTATTCCACTCTTCAGCATTTTTATAATCTGCATATTTTGAGAATTCGCTTAAAAGTTTACTTCTTAAACCTTCTATATCAGTTTGTTGAAACAAATAAGCTTCTAATTCAGTAAGTGTCTCAAATTCAGCTATTTTTTCGATCATGGTATTTTTTTATAGAGTTAATAGTCAAACACTTCTTGTGATTTTAAAAGCAAATCTATTAAAGAGAAGCATTTAAAATAATTAATGACCCCATTCCTTCTGTAAAATCTCTAATTTCTCAACTAACTTTTTGTCCGTTTTTTTAATGATTCTTTTGCCTTTTCCTATGGGTTCAAAAAAGTCTCTTCTTTCTATATACGGATTAAAAACTGATGACTTCACATTTTTAAGTTCTTGACTTAGCTCTTTGTATTGTTCTGTTTCATAAATATTTGTGTCTATTTCAAACTCTATATTTCTGGTTAATTTAAGTGAGGACATTAATTCTTGAAAAGGAATTTTAACCCTACGTAATTTTATTTTTTCTAAAGAAGCTAATGTCTCAATTTCATTAAGTGTTTCTAGGTTATAAACCTTATCTGCTGAACCTTCAATATTCAAATATTTTAGTCCCTTTAAATTACCTAATCCAGAAGTTTGTTTAATGTTTGTGGGTTGAATGATTGAAAAATTCTCAATTGTATTATTTGAAACAATAGATTTAAAGTCTTTGATTTTACCTGTTTTTAATAGACAAAGTGTTTTCAAGTTTTCTAAAAATTCTAGACCGTTGAAGCTAAAATTAGGGTGTGAGATATGTGAAACACTTAGAAATTCAACCTTCTTAAAGTAATGTAATAATGAAAGGTCTATGATTTTTGAGTTCCAAAAACTTAAATGACTTATTTGATTTAGATAGGTACTGTTTGTTTTCAAAAAATCAATTGTAGATTCATTGAAATCGTAATTGTTGAACTCTATAAAACTCAAGTTATCGGCTAGAAATTCTGAATTAATAACTCTAGTCGGCGTAAATGAAATACCTGATTCTGAACTATCTGGAAGTTTATTATTTAAAATATCATACTTGTATTTAGCGAAACCTTTAAAATCAAAAATCATTGTCTATAGTTTTTATTTTCTAGAAAACTGTATTCTTTTAGTTATGCAAACAAAAGGATATAAAGGCTTCGTATTTGTATTGTTTATAGCACTTATCACATTGGTTACTCCCTCCCTAAATCTGTTATCAATAACGGATTATCTTTCCTTAACTCATTAATCAGTTTTTCGACTTCAGTAGTTTTAGGGTTTGCTTTTAACCGTTCTACTTCTTTTTCTGTAATACCTACTAGTTGCAAAAATGCAACTTCGCCGTGTGGTGTTTCTATAGTACCTAGTTCTGGGTCTATGGCAAATACAAAACCTACAATTTTTGTGTCGGTATTTAAACGAATAGGTCCGTTTGCAGGTATGAAATGATTTTCTTCAAACCATTTTCCGCTTTCAAAAACATAACGAGCTAGGTTATTCATTACTTGAATTGCCCAAATAGGTTCGTCTTTATCTTCTTTAAAAGGCTTTATTCTAAAGGTAAATTCAAATCCCCATTTACTAAACTCTTCATCTGTTTTATCTTCATTATAATACAGCTCAGACATACCATAACTTACAATATGCTTATGTGGTTCTTGATTTGTAGCCTCATAAATACTGGCGCCATCTATAGGATCAGTACCGCCAATTGAATAATGCATACCACATAGCGGACCATAATGCTTAGGCTCAGTTTTTCCATAAATTTTTTCCAATGAACTATCTATCGACAACCAACCGACAGCATCTTCTTCAGTAAAATTCTTTTTATAAGTTTCTTTATCCATTCGTTGTAATTTAAAAAAATAGTCTCACAAATGATTTTATGAGACTATTGATAATATAATTTATATCGTTTTAAATACTGTATAGCGATCCGTGTACTACTTTGTAATTGTTTACATGAAATTCATTTCGATCATTAAAAGCAATGAATGGTAGTAGTCCGTCAGAGCCTAAAGCTTTTCTAGGTAGTTTATCATTTTCTATATCTGAAAAACCAATAGTTGCAACTCTAATATCATTTGAACTAACCTTTTTATTATCGAATTCGAACGCATATGCGTCCAATAAACTTTGGTCTATTTTAATATCGAAAGTAGAATCCGGATTATCTAAATCATAATACAGTTTATTCATTTGTTCTGATAAACCTTCTGGTAATTCATCTTCTACCAAGTCTCTAAAATTATTTAGAAGCTCGCTAATTGCTTTTAAGAACAAAGGGTTGTTCTTGTATTCACCTTCTTCAACTAAAGCACATACCAGCATGCCATAGCCTACATCTTCATTCACCTCCCATAGTTGGGGTGCACATTGTACTACTGTAGACAAAATAACTTCGCCCTGTTTTACTTTTTCTAACCATTTGTCTTTACCCATTAAAGGTGCAGACAAGCTCTTCTTGAATAATTCTGAATTGATATCAATTTTTGAATACATGTATGGCTTCAGTAAATTAACGTCGGTAGGATTCGGAATTTTACTTGTTTCCATATCCACGTTTTCAAACCTAATACGGTCTAAAAGTTGATTTTTATTTTCTCCTTTTTCGAATTTTTCAAGCAATTCTTTTACATCAAAGCCTTGCCCTTCCATTTCTTTTAATTGTTCATACGTATAATCTTCCGTATCGAAACCGGTGTCAACTTTTCTCATTAGATTGATGAACATGTCTTTTAATCCCATTTTGTTTAATTTTTAGTTTTGGTTGAATAATTATTGATTATAAAGTATTGTTTGTTAATCTATTAGATGTTAAAATCCCCACATTAAATACAATAATAAAAAACCGGAGATTGTAAAAATACTTCCCATTAATCTGCTGTACCATTTTTCGCCAATGGTGTTAAACCAAGCTCTTTGCCTACTACTAGCAGGGCTAACAAGCCAGCCTAAGCCTTTATACTTATCTAATCTAAACAAGTGTGCAAGCCCAAATAGAATTATAACAACAGCAATAATTGTTTGTATAACATCTGGGTCAGAAAAGAAAGATTCTATAGATTGTAATAGGTTTATAGAACTTAAAATAAAAAGCTTCATACTTCTATTCTATTTGTTAAAACACAAAATTGTTGGGGGGAGATTATATAAACGTCATTCACATAGAAATTGTATAATTTTCAATAAAGTTTTTTTTATTACGTAATTTTGAATAGTGAAAATGAGGATAAAAATGGAGCTAAATAAAATGCTAGATTATTTAAAAAATGTATTGGAGAATATGCCTTCTGATTGGTTAAAATTAACAACCCATCGATTGGATATTTATAACGAAGAATTAGCAAAAGTTCAGTTTTTAGACCAGTTTGAAGTTTTAGCGAAGGAGCATAATTCAAGCGCAGATGCATTAGAAAATTTACCTACAGCTTATGATTACATTAGACTTGGGCATCCGTTATCTTGTATTTTAGAATGGGCAATTGGTAATTTAAACGATATAGCACCAGATCAGGTGATTAGTTTTTTATCAAAGACGACTCCTATTTTATCCATCCTTAGAACAAATTTATTAAAGAATAGAAATACGCTTATTGCTTACACGGGAGAACTAACCAGTTCTTTTGATGCCAATGTATTACGTGATATTTACGGTTATACTTTTGAATTAAAGAAAGTTGATAATATTGCAGATATAGTGGCGTTCGACGGTAGTACAGTTTTCGTATCGCATGATGATGAGATTTCTGCTTCGGACCTTAATACCAATATTGATTTTTACATAGATATATATGCCAATTTAGGTAGTGTTTTACTGATTAACGGAGAAGAGAACAATACCTATATTTCAGATATTCAGCATGTAAGAAGAAGAGAAACTGTTGCTATGACTCCGGCTAATTGTCTTAATGCGCTACAATCTTTAGTTGATCAACCTTCTACGCATATTTATAAAACAAATGTAGCTGAGAATAAGGCAAAGGTATTAGATGCTATAAGAGATGTTTCTGGAAGTAGTACAGCACCATTAGTTGCTTCTAGCGGACTATCTATTCAATATGCTATTATGATGGGATTGGTACACCATGCATTGGAAGACCACAAGGGGAAGGCGATTAAAATTGTTGTTCCTCCAAATTGTTATGGTGGCACCAACGACCAAGCTCGACGTGTTGCCGCTTGTAGCAGTGCTATTGAAATAGTCGATTTACCAGTGGATGGGGATAATGATATGGTACAAAGTATTGATAAGGTTCTTAATCAATTAGCCAAAGAAGATGCCATCCCTTTTATTATTGCAGAAATACCAACAAACCCAAGAGTTGAAGTTCCGGATGTTCATAAATTAAGAGATGTTTTAAGTGCTAAACGAAAAACGGCAAGTGGGAGTGAGGCTATAGATCCTGTTTTTATATTAGATCAAACGTTCTGCCCAAATGTTCACTTTCTAGGTGATGACGATATTCTTTCATCTGTAAGAACAATTTCATTTGCTAGTGGCTCAAAATTTCCAAGTGGCGGTAAATGCACTGCTGGCTATTGCATCGCTAATAAAATAGCGGAACCTTTAATGGATAAAATCGGCTTGCATTTAGGTCTTTGTGATAACGAAGCTACCGATTTGCAAATGGAAATATTGGCAAAGCAAATGCCATCAATGATACAGAGAATTTACGATGCTTATGTAAATACCCTTGATTTTGTAAACTTTATAAAGAAGACATTACCTGCCGCTAAAATCAATTTTGTATCTGAAGAATTAGCAAAAGAAGGATTTACGCCATCTGTTTTTTCATTAGACTTGCCCACCAAAGGCGATAGTCCTGAAGAAAGAGAAACGTATAAAAGAGAAATGAACCATAGGCTAATCAACCTAATGATTACCGAAATACCAAATGAGAGCAAATACTGTGTTAGTTACGGACAGTTAAATGGTTGTTACTGGACAATACCGGCAACTTCTACCCAAGGCACTACCAAAGAAGATGATAAGGATTATATAGCCCGTGTATCTCTTTCTCCGAATATGGATGTGGAGCTTCACAAAAAAGTATTCCTGAAGTTTGTTGAAAGTATGTAAGAACTGTTTGAAAAAGGCTATTCTATATAGCCTTTTTCACGCATCCAATCATCATTGAACATTTTACCAATATAACGACTACCGTGGTCATGAAATAATACTACGACCACATCGTCTTTTGTAAAATGTTCTTTTAATTGCAGCACTCCTTTTATGGCAGATCCGGCAGAATTACCCAAAAACATGCCTTCTTCTTTCGCTAAACGTTGCGTGTATACTGCACCGTCCTTATCGGTTACTTTGGTGAATCCGTCAATGATGCTGAAGTCCACATTTTTTGGTAAAATATCTTCACCGATACCCTCGGTTACATAAGGGTAAATTTCCTTTTCATCAAAAATGCCTGTTTCATGGTACTTTTTAAAAACACTACCATAGGTATCAATTCCCCAAATTTTAATATCCGGATTTTGTTCTTTTAAGTACTTACCTACGCCAGAGATTGTACCTCCAGTTCCTACACCAACTACAAAGTGCGTGATTTTACCATCGGTCTGTTTCCAGATTTCTGGTCCCGTGCTTTCGTAATGTGCTTTTGCATTACTCGGGTTATCATACTGATTTACGTACCAGCTATTTGGAATTTCTTTTGCTAGTCTTTTAGATACAGAATAATAAGATCTTGGGTCTTCTGGTTCTACAGCAGTTGGACAAACCACAACTTCAGCACCCACAGCACGTAAAATATCGCACTTTTCTTTGGACTGTTTATCAGCCAGAACAAAAATACATTTGTACCCTTTTATAATTGCAGCTAATGCAAGCCCCATACCAGTATTACCCGAGGTTCCTTCAATAATGGTTCCGCCAGGTTGTAGTCTTCCATCAGCTTCTGCATCTTCGATCATCTTCAACGCCATACGATCTTTAACCGAGTTACCAGGGTTAAAAGTCTCGTATTTAGCTAATACTAAACAAGGTAACTCTGCTGTAAGTTTATTCATTTTTACAAGAGGTGTGTTACCGATTGTACCAAGTATATTTTCTGCGTATTCCATAGCTGATTTTAAAGTCTCTCAAAAGTATAAAACTAGATTGGTTCTAGCAATATTGTTGCAGATACATCAATAATTGAATTGAGTTTTTCGTTATATTGAGCGGAGCGCAGCTTTATTTAGACAATTTATTAAAAATGAACAGTAAGACCCATAAGAAAAACAGAATAACTAATTCTAAATTCAATAATTTTATATGAATAAGATTTTTATTTGTTCATAGGCCATTTTAAATCTACTAACTTTTCAAACTCTTCTCTCTTTATTTCTTTTTGTCCTTCATGGAACATTTGTCTCCATAATTTAAAAGTTTCACGTGATTGTAAATCATTAATATATATTTCACACAAGATATCCTCATCAAAAAACCAATAGCTAATAGTTCCAAAAATTTCTTGATTTACTAGATCATGTAATTTAATTGCTACATGAACAAGATTATTTGCTAAATCCCAATCTATAGATGACAATGTTCGTTTTGGAAGAAGATGACCAACATGCTCATTTCTTATTTTGAGAATTTTTAGTTGAGAAAACAATTTATTCCCAGGCTTTATTTCTGAATCAAACTTTATCATTAATTTTTCATCTAAATCAGTTTGTTTTTTTAATACGGATCTTAGCTTATTAAAAGAATAGTTCTCTTTACCATGAAATAGTTGTGTTAGTTTTATTATTGAGCTATCTCTTATTGTATTATGAATAAACCATAAAGATTTTGGCTCCTGATGTACTATAAATTCTAAATATTTTGGAAAGTTTCGAAGGAAATTTATCGCAGTAATTAATTCAAGAATTAAATTAGCTTGATTATTTAAAATAATATTTATTTGACTTTTCGACATGTTGACAATCCTGTGATTTAATTAAAGTCTGGGGTAATATTTATAAGATTTTTTATCAAAAATACGTTTTGAGTTTAATTTAAATCTTCAGAAAAAGAAACCTTAAAGCCCAAAATGATTAATTGGTCCGCTACCTTGACCTAAGGTTTTGTATTGACCTGCTGCTATGGCTTTATTAACATAACTGCAGCCTTTTTTAATGGCTATCTCCATAGGTTCACCCAAACTTAAGAATGTTGCAATGCTTGATGATAAACTACAACCGGTACCGTGGGTGTTATTGGTAGCTATCCTAGGGTTAGTGATAGTTATTGTTTTACCTGTAGGGTACTCATAAAAAACATCGGTCATTTCGTTGTTGTCAATTATATGTCCGCCTTTTAAAAGTACAGAGGTTTTATAGTGTTCTGCTATTTTCTTTGCCATGGCTTCCATGTTATCGCCATTAATTTCTTCGTCAATTAATAGTTCAGCTTCTGGAATATTGGGAGTGATTAAACTTACGTGGGGTAGAAAGTTTTTTAGACATTCAATAGCATCGTCAGTAATTAATTTATGACCAGATGTAGTGACCATCACTGGGTCTAAAACAATGTTCTTTAGTTCATATTCCCCTAGTTTTTGTTGTACTATTTTAATCACTTCGCACGAATGCAACATTCCAATTTTAATGGCTCTGAATTGAATATCACTAAGTACGGACTCTAATTGCTTTTCTATATGAGAAATAGGTATGGCGTGTATATCTGAGACTCCCGTTGTATTCTGTGCCGTGGTTGCTGTAATTACTGTAGCAGCATATGCTCCGCAGGCACTAATACTTTTAATATCTGCTTGAATACCTGCACAACCACCAGAATCGCTTCCGGCTATGGACAATACACTATTGTATGGCGTCTTTATATCTTCCATGCTTCTTTATTATAGGCGCTGTCCCAAAACATCCATTCTAATTTCGATGCTTTTTCAAAAGCTGCTTCCATTTTATGTAAGACATCATCAGAAGCTTGTGCTGCGTATTTGTTTGTTATGGCTATTGCATTATTTACCGAGGTTGCAAATGCTTCGCCACCATACGTATCTATCCAATCTTGATAGGGGTTATCGGCTTTGTTCGTCTGATTCGCTTGTATGTAATCTCCAATTTCTTTGTAAATGGTAAAACAAGGCAGAACAGCTGCCAATGCTTCTTCTAATGAATGATTTGCCACTATGCCACTTAGATAACTTGTATATAGTTCGCAAGTAGGAGAGGGCTCGTGAGCCAACTGATTATCTTTTAGAAAAATTTGATGCAAGGCATTTTCTACATTGATAATTCCTGTGGCCGAATCTAGAAAAAACTGGGTATCATCGACATGCTCACATTTTACGCCAACAGTTGCTAATACCTTTTTATATTCCGCCAAATACATGGCATCTTGATTAATATAAAATTGAAAAATGTCTGTTGGTAGCGTTCCGTTCATCAGTTCTTTGATAAAGGCTTGCCCTTTTATGGCTTCCAGAATATAATCTGTATTTTCTCGTGCTAGTTTGTACCAGTCTTGCATACTATTTCTTTAAGTTCTTTTGTTGCCGCTTCAGGATGTGCTGCTTTAGAAATGGCAGAAACTACTGCTATTCCGTCTGCTCCATTTGTTATAATTTCTTGAGTGTTGTCTTTGTGAATTCCGCCAATACAGACAATTGGTTTTTTGTATAGTTCTCGTATTTCTTTAAGTCCCGAGATACCCAAAGGCTGTGCTAAATCTGTCGTCTTTGTATTCGTAGAAAAAATAGGGGAGATGCCTATATAATCTGCCGCCTGAGCATTCTGTTTTTCGGCTTGTTCTTTGCTACTAACCGATAGTCCAATAATCTTACTATTGCCCAATAATCTACGTGCAACATCATAAGGCATGTCGGTCTGACCAATATGTACCCCGTCTGCATCTATTGCAAGTGCTATATCCAAGCGGTCATTAATAATCAGGGGAATTCCGTAGGTGTTACACAAATCTTTACATCGCATTGCACGTTTATAAAATGCCAACGTATTAGAAGTTTTCTCTCGTAATTGAATGATAGTTGCCCCGCCTTTTAGAGCAGCTTCTAAGATGGCGAAAAAGGAATTGTCATCTCTAATGCCGTCATCGGTAACATACATTAAAGCGTATTCTGCTTTAGGCATTGGTCTTCACTTTTACGTCTAAAATATCTGGAGTGATTTCATACAAGCTATCATAAAAATTCATTTGAAAACTCCCTGGTCCGGAACTCTTTTCATTTGCCATATCGCCCGCAACACCCATAATTGCCATTGCCGCAGTTGCCACCAAATGTGCATTTTCTTCTACACCTAAACAGGCACCAACCATTGCAGTTGCCGTACAGCCCATACCGGTGATTTTAGCCATAAGAGGACTCCCGTTTTTAATTTTGCTAACGGTATCTCCGGTAATGATATAATCGGTTTCACCACTAATTACCACCGTGTTATTGAATTTCTTTGATAGTAGGGTAGCACCTTCAACAGCATCTTGCGTATCCATGGTACTATCGACCCCTTTTGTAGAATTCGTCAATTTTGCCAATGCCATAATTTCAGATGCATTACCACGAATTACATTAGGTGTAGCCGCTCTTAGAATCATCTGCGCAACTTCTGTTCTGTATGCAGATGCACCAACGCCGACAGGATCAAATACAAACGGAGTGTTGGTTGCTTTTGCTTGTTCTGCAGCCATAAGCATACTTTCTACCCATTTTTCGCTCAATGTGCCCATGTTTATAACTAACGATGATGAAATAGTAACAATATCTCTAACTTCTTCAATAGCATGTGCCATAACAGGCGATGCGCCAACAGCTAACAATGCATTGGCGGTATTGTTCATTACCACATAATTGGTAATGTTATGTACTAAGGGACCTTTGGTTTTTACTTGTTCTAATACTGATGCTATACTGCTCATTATAATACCTGATTATTGATGAATGATTCATTTTAAACGGAATCAACTAAGATCGCAATAATCAAAAAAATAGCATGCAAAATCATGTTACGATTGTGATAAGTTATTAACGAGAGATGTTCAAAAAAGAAGTTTTAATTAGCAAGTGTAATTAATCGTTTTTAGTAAAATACCCTTCGTTTGATACGGCTGCATCGCTAACGCTAATACTGGCAGTTTTGAACCAAACTTCTGCATAGTTACCATCTGCATATTGCTTTTGAATATCTCCGCCATGCGTTTCTGCACCTGAGCACCAATTCATGTTTACGTCTGGAGATTTTCCATTGGTTTGGTTATACGTACCTAACTTAAAGAAACAACCTTCACCAGCATAGGCTTCTTTACGCTCAACGCCATCTTGACCTATAGGAAAGAATAGTTTTTTAGTTTGCGCAGGAATATCAGCTTTTGTGGTGTATTCAGATGCTAATAAATTCTTGGTAAATGTTTTTGTTTCATGTCCGTCACTCATAAATTTCAAACTCATAATACCGTCTTTTACAACAACTTCATAACTGAATTCTTCGCCCAATGCAATACCATCTTCCGGTTCTGCAGGATACGTATCTGCCGTTTCACCAACTACAGAAAAGTCATTACCCCAAACTGCCGATGAATAGTCCCATCTGCCTGCATTATCATCACCCGCAGTATTAATTTCATAATGCCAGAATACAGAACCTTTTGTCTGACCCGGATATTTCTTGTAAAATATTTTAAGTGGCTCGTTTTCGAATGCGTCTGCACTATGAATTTGACCTACTACAACGGCATGTGTAGCTGCAACACGAGCATCGCCCGTAGCAGAAACATTCATTACTTTAAGGGTAGCGGTCAGTTTATCATCTGCCGTTTCTGGATAAAACTTTTTAATCTGCGCCAATTCTGTTCTGGTATTATTAGAAGTACCATGAGTATCGCCACCGTTTGGTGCTTTGAATACTACCCAGTCATCTTTGCCGTCATTTGTAGTATAGAAAAAATCTTTATTTTCGAAATTATTGGCAATGCCGGCGTTAGAACCATCCCCTAAAATTAATTTCCAATTATCGAAAAACGGAATTACATCACTTGCGTAAACGGTTTCATCGGACTGATTTTCTGCAGATGTATCTTTGGTTGAATCTGATGTTTTTTTAGAAGTATCCTTGCAACTAGTTAAAGAAAATCCTATTAATAAAAGAGTAGTCGCGAGGCTGATGGTTGTTTTTTTCATATCATTTTTTAATGGATGTTTAAGATATGAATTGTTTACCTGATAGAATTAGTTTTTGACGAAATACTATAACGTATTGCACGAGATTTGTTTTTATTTATAAAGTTTCATTCCAAACCATAACCACTTTACCTTGTGTTCGCATCTTCTCAATATGCGCTATAGCATCTGGAATTTCAGTGTATGGGAATGTCTTTTCTATTTGTACTTTGATTTTGCCTTCTTTTACTAGTGATGCTAATATTTCTAAATCTTGGGTATTGGCTTCAGCTGTAAATTGGGTTAAAGGGAACTTACTGAAAGCCTTTCTTAAAAGAACAGAAACCATATGACCCATAGTCGTAAAACCGACCATAACGCCTCTTTTTCCCATTCTTGTGTAGTCGGAATGTTTTAGGTTTCCGTGGGTATCAATAATTACATCATAACTACCATTATGCTCATGAACATTAACCTGATCATAAGCAATGACACTATCTGCACCAATAGATTTTACAAAATCGACATTTCTTGAGGAACAAACTGCTGTTACTTTTGCTCCATAGGCTTTTGCTATTTGTACCGCAAAATGACCCACACCGCCTGATGCACCATTGATTAAAACAGATTCTCCATTTTGTAACTTGCCATTAGTAATCAGTGCTTGGTATGCGGTTTGTGCAGCAACAGGAATACTTGCCATTATTGGGAAATCTATATGCTCTGGCATTTTTGCACAAACGCGACTCTTTATGCATACATATTCTGCAAAAGCACCACCTTCTATTGATTCTCCAAACACCTTGTCTCCTATATTAAAAGCTGTTACATTAGTGCCTACTTCTTTGACAATTCCTGAAAAATCGGTACCTAAAACTAGCTGCTTTGGTTTGAACAATCCTAAAGAGAATCTGGCTAAAAATGGTTTACCTCGTAGAATATGCGAATCTGCAGGATTAGCGGAATTCGCAATTACTTTTACCAAAATGTGATTATCCTTAACTACAGGTTTTGCAACTTCTTCTAGTTGTAGTACTTCTGGACCGCCATATATTCTTTTAATAAAAGCTTTCATCTTTTGAAGATTTTGTATGATTAAGTTAATCCTTTTTCGACCTTGATATCTGGCTGATTTACAGCATTAAATTCGAAAATATCGTTACGAGAATAATGCCCAATGACATCAAAATCTAACTTTGCATGTACTATTTCATCTAAATCTATTTCTGCAATTAAAGCTCCTGTTTCATCAAATAATGGTCCTGCAATAATTTTACCTAATGGCGAAATGATAACACTACCACCACGACATAAATTCTCAGGTTCGTTGGCAACCAAAAGTTGGTATTTTTCTGGATACATCGTCTTTGTATAATACTGATTACAGCCCAATACAAAGCATCTGCCTTCTAAAGCAATATGTTTCATGGTAGATGTCCACTCATCTCTAGAATCTGCCGTAGGTGCGATATAGATTTCTACTCCTTTTTTATACATTGCCATTCTCGCTAACGGCATATAATTTTCCCAACAAATGAGTCCGCCCAGTTTACCTATTTTGGTATTAAAACTCACCAAGGATTTCCCATCATCTTCACTCCAGATAATACGTTCGCTGCCTGTGGGTTTTATTTTTCGGTGAACGCCTAAAAATCCGTCAGTAGGGGAGATGTACAGCATAGAACAATATAGGCTTCCATTGTTGGACTGTTTTTCAGTGATACCAATAACCAAATATACCTTCTCTGTTTTAGCAAGTTTCACTAGTCTTTGCAGCTCTTGACCTTCTAGGTCTAGACTATTTTTATGATATTCTGAATAGAGTTTTCTGCCTTCATTTGTTCTACTGCCAACTACTGCTCCAAAGGAAAGCCCTCTTGGATAACCAGGAATAAAGGATTCTGGAAATACAATTAATTCGCAACCTTGCTTGGCATGGGTTTTTACAAGGTTTTCTATTTTATCGATGGTTTTTTCTATGTCAAAAAAAACGGGACTATCTTGAATAAGGCAGACTTTTAATTTCATGGGTATTGCATATATACCCTGTAATATATGGCAATTATTCCAATCCCTTTTTATCAGGATTCCAGAAAGGCTTTGTTTTTATCTGTTTGGTACTCCAATTCAATTCTTTTCTTAAGTAATTGGTCAACGCAATACAAACGCGACTATCACCAGCGATATACACCATGGTATCGCCTTTCATCTCTGGAATTATACTATTTAATTTTTGGATGATTTCTGTAGATGGATTTTCACTCATCACATGAAAATCAAAGGGATTTGACCCATCAACATCTGCAAAAAAATCGTTACTGTCTTGACTGTAAATAACACTCTTAATTTGTTTATTATCCGGTAGATTTCGATTGATGATATACAAGTGTGATAGTGCCGATAAATCACCGATCATTAGATAACTATCTGCTGTAACATCAACTAAAAACTTACCTTTTTTCCATTTAAAAAACACCGTATCATTTGGTGCACAGGTTTCTACCCATTTTGCTCCGATGCCTTGACTATGTGTTGCGATAGCGATTTCTAAAGTGTTTTTCTCTTTGTCGATATCCCAAACACTATAGCTTCTGACTTTATCTTTTAAAGAAATATCATCTTTACCAATACCGACACCTAGTCTTAAAAAGTGTCCTGGTTCAAAATCATAGTTTGCAATGCCATCACTCTTTATCCGGATTTTATATACCGAATCTGACAGTTTTGTTTTTTCTATAATGCTTCCCTTTTCAAGGACCTTTTTTATGATGGATTCAACTATTCCCATATTCTATTATTCAAAATTAAGGACAAAGTACATGGTATTTAGAACACCATATACTTTGTCTTTAAATGTAATTAGCCATTATTCTTAAACTCAGAAATCATCTCAAAAAGAGATTTTGGAGCCCTACCGGCTGCTTTCTCATAATCTGAAGGCACATTATTCGCTCCGCTTTTTATACCCTCGTAAATGCCTGCAATTACGGTACCCATAAAATCACCTAATGCAGCTTTTCTATCTGCAGCATAATTTTCAATTGTTACAGAATTATAGATTAGATTGGTACCATACACTTTATTGATGTTTTCTGCCAATTCACTTTGCGTTACAGGCTCACCAACGAGATTGTAAATATTACCATTATGCTTGTCTTCGGTGAGCATTTTAGCATATGCAAAACCTAATTCTTCTCTACTGGTATAAGTACATTTTCCTTGTCCGGCACAGTTCTCGATTCTACCTTCTTTTACATAGGTATCTATATATTCAAGATCTGGTTCTATGTAAATTCCGTTTCTGCCAATAACCCATTGTAAACCTGATGCCTGTACGTCTTTTTCTGTCTGTCTGTTGCTCTGCACAATAGGGCTGAAAGCATTTTTATCTTCATCGCCGACAATACTGGTGTACACTATTTTTTGTACTCCATTTTGCTTGGCTGCTTCTATTACATTTCTGTGTTGTTCAATACGTTTTTGAGGTTCGTCCATACCAGAAACTAAAAGAACTGCATCGACCCCTTGTAATGCTTGGTTAAAGTCTTCGCGACTGTTGTAATCACCTTTTCTAATCTCTACGCCTAAATACGTTGCCTTTTCAACGGTTCTGGCAATACCGATTACATTTTCTTTACCAATTAAACTTACTAGATGCTTAACAATAGATGCACCTAATTTTCCACTTGCTGATGTTACTGCTATTTTCATGATATATTATTTTAATGTCTTTACCTTAAGCAATGCTTGATTTTTTTGTTCTTAATGCTATCAATTTCTCTTTGATAAATGGTATTCTAATGATAAAACCAATACCAACGATTATAGCATAAATTAACCATGTTTTTTCTAAAATTGCTACATGTAAAAGACTAAGTACAATTGCTGCATATGCCCAACTCTGAAGTTTTTTCCATGTTCGTTTTAGTTTCTTCATCCATTTTCTATTTGAAGTAAATAGCAGTGGAATCAATATTAAAACAGCGATAAAACCAGCTACATAATTTACTTGTGTGAAGGTTTCTAAAAAGCCCTCTGCCCAAATAAAAATAGCAAAATGTAACAAGCTCCAAACTGCTGTTGCAATACCCATTGCTTGACGTACAAATAGATTATTGACACCGAAAAGTATAAAGAATGGGGTACAGGTTAGTACAGCTGTCATCCATCGAATAGCAAACTCGCCCGAAATATGATAAAGCATTTCTAATGTGGACATGCCTTCTTTACCACCGTTATCAACCAAACTTAAAGCAATGCCATTGGTTGAATCAATTTTAAACATGCTGCTTAAAATAAACAATGGAATAATTGCTAAAACAGCAACTATCATCCACCCGTAATTTCTTTTTAAAAATCCCATATTACAAAGTAGCTTTTAACGCGTTCAATTCTTTTTCTAAAGCCTCAGCTTTCGCCTTAAACTTTTGCATAGCTTTTTTCAATTGACCTATTTTTTTGAAAGCCTCTTCATCTTGAACCGCTTCATAAGTTGTTTCGCCGTTTTTCTCTTTAAATTTTGACTTGCTGCCACATGTTGGGCATAATGCTATATCGCTCATGTTATCTAATTTTTATTAGGACTACTTTACCACCATATTTTGATACTAAATGGTACTTCTTGTTTTGACTAATAACACTTAAAAACCGCTGTGTATCAGACAGATCTGCATTATCAACATAAATAATGGTGCTGTTATGAAAATTTGGTTCTAGCATTTGAAATAGCGATAAGTATAAATCTTTCCAACCATCTAGAAATAATAAATCTATAGGTTCTGAATGCCCTTTTAGCGTATCTATCGCATTACCAATTCTAACCTCGATTCGATGGTCAACTCCGGCTTTTTTGAAATTCTCAATGGCTTTTTCTGCCTTAGAAGCGATTAGTTCAGTTGTAATAATACTGCCTTCTGTTTCTAATATACCTTCTGCTAAATACAATGTAGATATACCAAAAGAAGTACCGAATTCTACAATATTTTTTAACTCGTTTTCTTTTATTAACTGAACGATATCTGTGCCTTGTTTTTTGGTGATGGACAGATATGCGTCTTTAAAATCTGAAGGTGTCATCGGACCAATAATACTTTTTGCCAAGGCTTTCATTATTCTTAATTGGTCGTACTTGGCGTCTTCAAATAATTCAGCCAATGTGACTTCAATTTTGTTATATGCTGTAGTTATCATATTATTTGAAATTATGAAAAGGAATAGCTGTGGTAATAACTATTCCTTTTTTTATTACTTATGTATTTATACCAAAATGTTAGAATTTACCATTTTCGTTTTTCCACTTAGATTTTGCAGGAATCGGTGCAATAACATCCCAGTGTTCTACTATTAAACCATCTTCTAATCTGAATAGATCGTAGTAAGCGGTATGGTCTCCTTTACCAAATTTACCTTCGCTTACACTTAGTACAAAGTTACCTTGACCTAATACCATATGAAGATTGTCATATTCCATTACCAATCCGTTTTCTGCGAAGTACTTCATTGCAGCTCCAAAACCATCTAAACCATCTGCAACTGCCGGGTTGTGTTGAACGTATTCTTTAGGATTGATGTAACTAGCCACTTTATCCATTTGGTGACCTAACAATACATTCTCAATAAATCCTCTTACTACAGCTTTATTAGCTTCTGTTTTATCTAAATCTGATAGCGCAGTTGTACCGTCGAACTGAGTATGTCCGCTTTGGTTTGGTTTTTGAACCGGTAATAAATTATCCCAGTGCTCTACGATTAATCCGTCTTCGAATCTGAAAATATCAAATGCAGCTTTTGGACCGAAAAAATCATATTCTGTATGTGTAAATACATAATCTCCATCTTGAAAAGCACGAATAACCTTTGCTTTAAATCCGCCTTCTGGAGCATTGTGCATTAGTTCGCCAAAACCTTTTAAACCATCTGCAACACCTAAATTATGCTGAATATATTTATCTGGATTGATGTATGAAATTGGAGTTTGATCCCCTGTATTAAAACTGTTCAATAAAGCAACTACTTTATCTTTATTCGTTAAAGTAACGTTCTTTAAAGACGTTAAAGATTGATATCTAATCATATCGATACTTGACTGATCCATCATGCCCATAAATTCTTTGGCAACTGCAGCATTCATAAAATCTTGAATTACAGCATCTGAATGTGCTTTAGTATCCCAATAGGCAAGGGCAACTTGTTCACCAGCGTCATTTTTACCGGTAATACGTTGTAAAAAGCCAGTTTGTTTTTCACTAAATTCTGGTCCGACTCTGTCATTAACCTTATTAAAAACTTCAGCATTGGTTCCTTCTTTTGTTTTAAAGGTCATTACCTCTGTAAAGGTGCTATTGCTTGCCGTAAATTCATCGGATATGGTAAATCGTGACATCTTCATTGTTGAACCTTCGATCATGTTGGCATAGGTTGCAACAGACTCATCTGCCATAAACTTATCCATAGAGGCTTTTGCATCTGCTAAAGATTTCCAATAAACCAATACAACATATCTACCTTGATCATCTACACCACTTTGGCGTCTTATGTAACCAGGTTGTTTACTAGTAAATGTTTCTTCTATTTCGACGTCTAGGGTGTTGAACTCTAATTCACTTGCTGTAGTTTTAATATTGAAGCTTGTTACCTCTAATACAGTTTCTACTTTTTTGTCTTCATTATTACAACTAGCTATTGCCATTGCAAAAAGACTTAATGCTGCTATTTTAATTTTCATAATATTCAATTTAATTTTAGTTAGTGATTTTTCACACTGCAAAATTAAAGTGAGACTACTTGTTTATGTTTATCAAAATGATGCTAAGAATGGTAAATGTGTGATTGTATTAATTATTTGTTTTTGAATGCTTTAGGAGATAATTGTACATTCTTCTTAAAGAACTTGGTAAAATTGGTCAGCTCATCAAATCCGATTTCAAAGGCTATTTCCTTAAAACTTAAGTCAGTACTAACAATGGCACGTTTGGCTTCTAAAATGACATAGTTGTCTATAAAAGTTTTGGCGGTATCTAAGGTGAATTCCTTTACTACTTCGTTCAGGTTTTTAGTTGTAATAGAAAGCTTTTCAGCGTAATCTTTTACGTTTCTAGTTTGCGTGTAATTTAGTTCTACTAAATTTTTGAAAGCTATAAAATAGGGAAAGTTCTTGGAGTTATTTTGGACTAAAACCTCGTTGTTTTCACGCTCTAATCTTAATAAATAGAGATTTATTAATGATGCGACAATATTATTCTGAGCAAAAGAGGTGGTATTAGCGAGCTCAGTATTTAGCTGTTCTAAAAATAATTTGTTGAGATTTTCATTTTCAGAAATAGGAGAGGTGATATGGTAATTGTATAAATGAGAAATGATGTTTATAGAAGATTTTGAGAAATGATACATTACAAATTCTTCTGTAAATAAGATTAAAAATCCTTCGTAATTGGCATTCTTTTCAAAAGCATGAACTTGACCCTTTGATAATTTTAATACGGTTCCTTTTTTTAGAGAATAGTCTTTTAAATCTACCTGATGCGTACCAGTACCTTTTGTTACTATAAGTAATGCGAAAAAATGAATTCTATGAGGTAGCGTAGGGTCGTGGTCTTCTATTTCGGGCAGTCTTTTAAAAAACTTGGTCAGATTTAAACATTCGAAGTTATGTTCGTTTTCTGCATCTTGAAATGATATGTTAGGTATGTTTTTCAAACTTTATATAATAGAATTTCAATAACTAATAGTCAATTCTACTCTGTCCATGTCCCATGCAATATACATTACACCTATATCTTCTTCTAAATCATCAAATTGAATCGAAAATTCTTCAACTGGCTGCTGGTTTTTTAAAACATGAGCACTTATTCTTAATACATCATTATTTTGATCGTAGCTGTAATGACCCCAATGATCTATAGCGGTATTGAAAATGATAGTCCATTGTTCTTCTGTAGGTATTGCATACATAGAATACGTACCTTTTCTAAGTAATTTACCTTCTATTTCTACATCTTTATAGACCTTGATTTCTGTAGCTTCATTAGCACCTAAGCGCCATATTTCATTGTATTTGACCATACCACCAAAAACTTGTCGCCCGTTTTTTTGTGGTCTACTATAATCAATTCTTAATGCAGGAGAATCAGGAAGATTTCTTTCTGGAGCAAATTTAATGTCATGGGCAAAATGGTCTGGTAAATAGACCCTGTCTAACGGACTTTTATCTAACCCTCTAAATTCTTGGGCGAACCCAATGGTAGTAAATAAACTAAAAATGGCAACTACGGCGATTAATTTTCTCATACTGCTTTAAATGTTGAATCAATTGGTATGGGAATTTAAGAATTATCAGCCAATTTTAAGATTATGCCTAGTAAATCTATTTACTTTACTTCATTTGTCAACGCCGTATTATTCTTAAAAGCCTTTATGTTATCAAGGGTTGTTATCGTTATTTGATCCATAGCTTCTTTGGTGAAATAAGCTTGATGCGAAGTAATTAATACATTCGGGAAGCTCAACAGCCTCAATATTTGCTCATCTTGTATAATATGTTCAGATAAATCTTCAAAGAACAGATTCTCTTCTTGCTCATACACATCAATACCTAAGTAGCCAATTTTCTTAGTTATTAAACCTTCAATGGCGTCTGCAGTATTAATTAACGCGCCACGGCTTGTATTAATAATCATAACGCCTTCTTTCATAGCGGCTATAGAAGTTTTGTTGACAATATGTTTGGTGTGTTTGTTTAGCGGACAATGAAGCGATAAGATGTCTGACTGTTTAAATACTTCTTCTAATGAAACATATGTTACCCCCAATTCCAATAACTCTTGATTCTCGGCGATATCATAAGCAATAATATTACAGCCAAAACCTTTAATTATTTTGCAGAAAGTAGCTCCGATTTGTCCGGTTCCTATAACTCCGACTGTTTTTTTATGCAGATTAAATCCGATGAGATTCTTTAGAGAAAAATTACCTTCTCTAACTCGATTGTAGGCTTTATGTGTTTTTCTATTTAAGGTTAGTATTAGTGCTAATGCATGTTCTGCGACTGCCTCTGGCGAATATGCAGGTACTCTGACTACTTTTATATTATGACTTTTAGCCGCTTCTAAATCTACATTATTATAACCTGCGCAGCGTAATGCTATTAATTTTACTCCGTTAGTTGCCAATACCTCAATCGTAGCTTTGTCGACAACATCATTGACAAAAACACAAACTACATCGCTATCCGTGGTAAGTTTAGCTGTGTCTGAATTTAATGCGGTCTCATAAAACGAGAACGTATATTGGTGTGCATCGTTATACTTTTCGAAGTATTCTTGGTCATAAGATTTTGTACTAAAAACAGCTATTTTCATAAAAATTCAATTGGTAATTTATTATGCCATAAAATTAATTAATGGAACTTATAATTTTATGACAATTATCAGGTTTGCACTTTATGTTTTCGGATCTTTTCTAAACAATTCAATCAAGTCAAATATTAGTATACAGAAAACTACCCAAATAAATCCGGCGATGAATCCGCCTGCGACATCCGAAGGAAAATGGACTCCCAAGTATATTCTACTTATTCCTATGCTTAGAATAATTATTATCAATGCGATAATTAAAACATACTTCATCACTTTATTAATATTAAATTTAGTGACTAGAAATATTAGAAATCCGTAGAAAGCCATTGCACTCATGGCATGGCCGCTTGGGTAACTCAATGTTTCTACCGATACTAAATGTTCAATACTAGGGCGGGCACGATCAATAAAACGTTTCAACATCATATTAGAACCCGTAGCTAATGCTAAAACCAAGGTCGCTTGCAGAACATATTTCCATCGTTTAAATACCAAAAGAGATACCAAAAGAAAAACAGCAAGTACTATTAAATAACCATATGCGTTGCCAACAAGGGTCATGAATTTAAAGTACGAGGTTAACCCAGGTGTTCGATAATAAATTATATAATCTGTAATTGCTGTATCGTAGCTAGCAAGCATCTCAGTCTTTAAAGTTTCTGTCAATTCTACAAATAAATTAATACCGCCAACAACAATTACTAACGCTACAATGACCGTAATTACATACGGTAATGTGGTATTGTATTGGTTAAGTTTATTCGCTAAGAATTCACGAAGCGATTTTATAAATGTAAAAAGAGATTGTTTCATGAAAGCTACTATTGATTTTTTGTAAACATAGTCGTTAACGCCCACATCTACTATTTCAAATAAATTGATAACTAACTCGATTGAGTTAATGCCTATATTTTAAATCAGACAACCTATTTTTCAAATTTGGACAGGTATACTTTGAACCCTTATCTTTATACCATAATAGAATTGTTAGAAATTATGAAATCACCCAACTGGAAAACAGCTATAGAATTTGATGATATTACCTATAAAAAATGTGATGGCGTAGCGCGTATAGCGTTTAACCGACCAAATGTTCGAAATGCTTTTAGGCCACATACAACAAGTGAGCTAATTAAAGCTTTTTATGATGCTCAAGAAGACACGTCTATTGGAGTGGTTTTACTTTCTGCGGAAGGACCTTCTACAAAAGACGGCATATGGTCTTTTTGTTCTGGTGGTGATCAAAAGGCTAGGGGAGAGAAAGGATATGTTGGTCAAGATGGTCAGCATCGTTTGAATATATTAGAAGTTCAGCGGATGATTCGTTTTATGCCAAAAGTGGTTATATGTGTTGTACCAGGATGGGCCGTTGGAGGCGGACATAGTTTGCACGTGGTTTGCGATATGACTCTAGCTAGTAAAGAACATGCTATATTCAAACAAACCGATGCCGATGTAACTAGCTTTGATGGCGGATACGGTTCTGCTTACTTAGCTAAAATGGTGGGGCAGAAAAAAGCACGTGAAATATTCTTTTTAGGTAGAAACTATTCTGCACAAGATGCTTTAGATATGGGTATGGTGAATGCCGTAATACCTCATGATGAGTTAGAAGATACTGCTTTTCAATGGGCACAAGAGGTTTTAGAAAAATCGCCTATATCAATAAAAATGCTAAAGTTCTCTATGAACCTAACCGATGACGGTATGGTCGGACAACAAGTATTCGCAGGTGAAGCAACAAGGTTGGCATATATGACCGAAGAAGCGAAAGAAGGAAGAAACGCATTTCTAGAAAAGCGTAAACCGAATTTTGGAAAAGATAATTGGCTACCGTAAGAATGGCCGCTAGCTTTTAGATGTTGGCTATTGACTACATTAAAAAAAGTTCATTTTTCCTTTTGGAAAAATGAACTTTTTTAGGCTAAAGGCTAAAGGCTAAAGGCTAAAGGCTAAAGGCTAAAGGCTAAAGGCTAAAGGCTAAAGGCTAAAGGCTAAAGGCTAAAGGCTAAAGGCTAAAGGCTAAAGGCTAAAGGCTAAAGGCTAAAGGCTATAGCAGATTGTTGAAACCCGAAGCGTTTCCGAATCAATTAAACAGTACTTAATACTCTTTTTTCTGAACACTGCCAACTGAAACACCCGTAACTAAAAAGAGTCCGATCAGTGAAGATCAGACTCTTTTACGAGAACACTATATGAAAATGAAAAATTTTTAATTCGTTTTTAATAACACTGTAAATGTATATATCATTTAATGTTCTTTGAAACTATTGTTGGCAAACAAGAGAATTTTGTTGTGAACTTCTCAAAAAATGTGGTATTGCATTTAAAAGGTTAAAGTTTTGCCCTTTTTATCGAATAGAAGCTATTATTTCTTTCAACAGTGTGTTGAATTGCTCGTCGGTCTGTTCTTTGAGTCCGGTTCTGACTACCACAAGATCTTTTGAAGGTATTATAAAGATGCGTTGCCCTTGAAATCCGTTTACTGAATATAGGTCTGTAGGAATGTCCTCATATTTTCCTTCTGCATTCAGCCAAAAGTGTGCACCGTAAGTTCCGTTAGAATTGATTGTGGGTTTTGCTACATAGTCTGACCATGACTCTGAAAAGATGCGATTACCGTTCCAATCTCCCTTATTTAAGTATAGCAATCCGAATTTAGCCCAATCTCTCGTTGTTGCCCATCCGTAAGAAGACAATATATAGTTCCCACTTAAATCGGTCTCCAGAAGCATAGAGTTCATCCCTATTTTATCAATTAATTCTTTATACGGAAAGTCTAAATATTCTTGATGTGTGGCGAACTGCTCTCTTAGAATTCCAGAAAGTAAGTTAGTGGTACCAGAAGAATAGTTCCATACCAAAGTAGGAGCTGCAACTACGTTTTTATTGCGTTGTGCCAAAGTCATATCCGAGTCTAAGAACAACATACGGGTAACATCAGATATTTTAAAATAGTTCTCGTCCCATTCCAATCCGCTTTGCATACGTAATAGGTGATTAAGAGTAATACCATTTTTCGGATTTACCTTGCTAATTTCCTGAGAAAGGGGTTTGTAGTCCATCTTTATTTCGCCTTTATACTCCAAAATACCATAAAGCGTAGACAAGATACTTTTGGTCATTGACCACCCAAGAATTTTTGTATCCTTCGAAAATCCTCGAATATAGCGCTCACCAATAATTTGATTTTTATGTACTACTAAAAGAGATCTTGTTTTTTGTTCGGGATCTTGAAAAGCATTTTCGAAAGCCACTTCTAATTTATCATAAGCTACATTTTCTAAAACTGTATCGACAACTCCGTTATTTCCATAAGGGAAAGGCAGTGAATCTTGCACTTTAAATCTATTGGGAACAATATCGAAATTGTGTTTAGAAAACTCTTTATTGGTAAGTACAGCACCAAGTCCTTCTTTATAAACCGCTGTTCTTGGCATTAGTCCGTATACCTTGGCAGTGGCAGATGTATTCTCATTTGACACCTCTGTATCTGCCAATTTGATCAAAGGCATATCATTATCGTTCAATGTAATATCATCTGGGTCTCTATCTGCAATAAAAACACTAGAAGCCATGTTTTTAGATGCATAGCCTGATATTAAATTTAGTTTAGGATAGTTGAAATATGCCGCAGCAATGATACCGACTAATACAATACCTAAAAGCAGTTTTCTTTTCTTCATTCTTAAGGTGTTCTTTATTTAATTATTGGAGTTGAATTAATTTAGTTTCTCCCAAGTTTTATCTGATGTAAGTTTAAAACTACCAACATGGTTAAAGTTACATTCTTGAGGTAAAATCAATGATAGAAAGGTGCTTTCATCTTTTGCTTTGTATAAATGATATTCCTTGCCAACAATCGGCTCAAAACTGAATTTAGCACTGTATACAAGGTTGTTGTATTCAAAATTATCCATCAGTTTCTTGTATGATGCTTGTAGTGCTTCATATTCGGCCTTAAACTGATTATTGGCACTTAAAATATGTGTATTCTTCCAAGAAGTTACGTCTGGCGGAGTAATTTTTGGTGCTGACACTCCGGTTGCAAATGGGGATAGTTTTCCGTGATACTCTTGGGTATCTTCATTGAAAACTACATTATCTGGTTTCTTTTCTTTTTTCATAGCAGTACAAATTTAAAGAAAAGCCTGCATTTATCACTTGCAAGATTATAGGGGTATAGGTATCTTCCATTCTTTAAATTTGAATTCAACAAAACCAACTAATTCTAATGGCTCTTAAATCTGCCTTATACCTTATTTTGTTATGCTTTATTGTTTCGTGTAACACAGAAAAACGTCCTAAAGAAGTGGTACTTTATGAAAATTATTGTGCCAGCTGTCATATAGCACCGAATATTAATGATCTACCAAAAGATATATGGCGAGATAATATACTGCCAGACATGGGTGCTCGATTGGGAATTATTACCCCAGAAAACCACCCCTATTATGAATACTCTTTCGATGAGCAAATTGCTATAATTAAAACCGGAATCTACCCGAGTAGACCTATTTTAAATGAGCAAGATTGGGAGTTGTTGGTCGATTATATAATAAGCATGGCACCAGATAGCGTTGTAAACAATCCTATTAAAATTGAAAACGCTGAGCTATCTCAATTTAACGCTAAACCTGTTGCATTAGATAGTGTTAAGGGCAACTTATATACTTTTATAAGCATCGATACACTACATCATCAAATACTTACAGGGAATAGGAGAGGGTTACTAAGTGCTTATGACCTTACAACTAATACCAATAACGACATCGGTAATTTTGATTTAGCTATTACAGATGCTCGAATTATTGGCGACAGTATTTTTGTGACCAATATGGGTATAATGGACCCCAATGAAATACCTAGAGGAAAATCTGTTCTTAAAAATGGAAGTGCTACTGCTATTCTACAAGATTCATTACATAGACCTGTACATACCTTATATATCGATTTAAATAATAATGGAAACGAAGAAATTATTATTAGCGAATTCGGTAACCTAAAAGGTAAATTAACGTTACTTGAAAAAGATGAATACGGATTCTACAAGAACAAAACATTACTGAATGTACCCGGAACGATACGAGTGATTGCAAAGGATATGGATCGCGATGGAAAACAAGATTTAGTAGTAATGGCAGCACAAGGCGATGAAGCGATGTACATATTATACCAAAGAGAAAATTTGACTTTTGAGCTTGACAAAGTAATTCGTTTTAGTCCCGTTTATGGTTCTAGCTGGTTTGAATTGGTTGACTATAATGGAGACGGATTTGATGATATTATCACCGTTAACGGTGATAATGCAGATAAATCTATATTTCATAAACCTTATCATGGTATGCGTATTCATTTAAATGATGGTAACAATAACTTTAAAGAAACCTTCTTCTTTCCTTTAAACGGCGCCACTAGAGTTATTGCCAATGATTTTGATCAAGATGGTGATGTAGATTTTGCCCTTTTAGCGACTTTTCCTGATTATGAAAAGCACCCTGATTATAACATTGTGTATTTAAGAAATGAGGACAGTACCAATTATAATTTTACCTCAGAGCATTTTACAGACACCAAATTGGGTAGGTGGTTTTTGATGGATACCGCCGATATTGATAATGATGGTGATGATGATTTGGTATTAAGCGCATTGAATTATTCTTTTACGCCTGTACCAGAATATATAGCAGATGCTTGGAAGGAAAGCTATACCGATCTCTTAATTTTAGAAAATAAACTACATTAGTAGGTATGAAGAACAAATTATTCATTGTTTTATCTCTTGTTATAGCGCTTAGTTGTACAGATAAACCATTGAATGATAAGTATGATTGGGTACCAATGACTGTTACCGCAACTGCCTATAATTCTTTACCGTACCAAACTTCATACGAGCACCCAGCAATTACAGCATGGGGAGATTCTATAAAGCCAGGTCAAAAATGGATTGCTGTTTCTAGAGATTTGTTAAAGAAAGGATTAAGCTACAACACCATGGTGAAGATAGATACCTTTGAGGGTGTCTATATAGTAAAAGATAAAATGCATTCGCGTTGGCGAAATAGAATAGATATTTACATGGGCGAAGATGTAAATGAAGCAAAAGAATGGGGCAGGAGAAAAATAACTATTTCGTATGCCGTTGAAAAAGATAGTTTAGAAATTATTGAATGAAGAAAAGTAGCATAGTTTATTTTGTTTTGGGTTTGGTGTTAGTATCATGTTCTAATACAAAAACAATTGTAGAACACCCCATAACCTTTAATGAAGAGCGCAAAATATTAACGTTGGAGTATCTTCAAAATAGATACGGACTAGAGCAAGATTCCCCAAAAATTGAGCCTAAAATGATTGTTTTACATTGGACGGTCATTCCCACATTCGAAAAATCGTTTGAAGCCTTCGACCCTGTAACTTTGCCCAATTGGAGACCCGATATTAAAAATGTAAGTGGTTTAAATGTCTCTTCTCAATTTATGGTCGATAGAGATGGTACTATTTATCAACTTTTGCCAGAAACGACCATGGCACGACATGTAATAGGGCTGAACCATTGTGCTATTGGAGTAGAAAATGTTGGTGGCACTGAAGAATTACCTTTAACCAAAGCGCAATTTAAATCTAATATTTGGTTGGTGAAGTATTTGAAAGATAAGTATGATATTGACTACTTGATCGGACATTACGAATACACCCTTTTTGAGGATCATCCACTTTGGCTAGAAATAGATGAAGGCTATAGAACTGTAAAAACAGATCCGGGACCTGAATTTATGGCTAACGTTAGAAAGGCAGTAAAGAATTTAGATTTTAAAGAACTACCCATTAAACAATAGAAAAACTAAAGAATAACAGTACATGAAAAACATATTTCTATCCATATTAAGTTTATGCTCGCTCTCGGTTATTGGACAATCAGATAATATTACTACCCAATTATACGACACTTACGAAAACTACAAAGAAAGTTCGATTGGCAAACGACGTATTAAAAGAACCGATATTCAACCGCTTATTGATAAACTTTCTGCTAATAGCAAGTTTAAAGTACATACGGTTGGTAAATCTATTGGAGGTAAAGATTTAAGCTTGATAAGTATTGGTACTGGGGAAACCGATGTTTTTCTTTGGTCTCAAATGCATGGTGATGAACCAACGGCAACACAAGCAATTTTTGATATCTTGAATTTCTTCGATAGCGCAGATTTCAAAAAAGAAAAGGAAGCTATTCTTGCTAACCTTACAGTTCATTTTTTACCTATGCTAAATCCTGATGGGGCTGAGCTTTATCAGCGTAGAAATCTGTTAGGTATAGATATCAATAGAGATGCATTGCGTTTGCAGTCTCCAGAATCTCAAACTTTAAAAAGAGTTAGAGATAGTCTAGATGCCGATTTCGGATTCAATCTTCATGATCAAAGCACGTATTATAATGCTGAACGTACCGAAAAGCCTGCTACGATATCTTATTTGGCTCCGGCTTATAATTATGAAAAGGATATCAATGAAACTCGTGGTAATGCCATGAAAATTATCGTTTTTATGAATGATATTTTACAGAAATATGCACCAGGACAAGTTGGTAGATATAATGATGATTTTGAACCAAGAGCCTTCGGAGATAATATTCAAAAATGGGGAACAAGCACTATTTTAATTGAGTCCGGTGGATTTCCTGAGGATGTTGAAAAGCAAGAAATCAGGAAACTAAATTATACTTCTATCTTATCTGCAATTTATACTATTGCTCAAAAATCATATGAAGCTATCGGAATCGAAGAATACGAGAAAATTCCGGAGAACGATAGAAAACTGTTCGATTTGAAAATTGTTAATGCTAACTATAATCTTATGGGTAATACATATACTATAGATATTGGTGTGAATAAGATTGAAGTAGATTACCCCGATCACAATTCTTTTTGGTACAGTAGTAGAATTTTAGATCAAGGTGACCTTTCTACCTATTATGGTTATGAAACATTAGATGCTACTGGTTATACCATAAAACAGGCAAAAGTCTACCCGAAGACATTAAACAGTTTTAACGATGTTGAAGGGTTGGATTTTAATGATGTATTAAAACAAGGTTATGGTTATTTGCGTTTATCTACATTCCCTGCAAAAAATATTAATTCTCCTTACCCTGTTCATTTAATAGGGACAAAATTTATCGTACCAGAGTTGAATATTATGCCAGGCATCAACCCGACTTTCTTTTTAGAAAAAGCTGGAATCATTGAATATGCTGTGATTAACGGATTTTTAGTAAACCTAAAAGAATCTGAAATACACGTGCCAAACGGTATGATTTTTAGATAAGAGATTTAAATTTAAAGCATAAAAAAAGGGAAGCATTTGCTTCCCTTTTTATGTATATAGAACCGAAGTTCTTACATATTATCTTCTGCATCTAAAAGTGCAAAGAATTTATCTAAGTTTGGTAAGATGATAATCTTTGTTCTTCTATTCATTGCCATGTGATCTTTAGAATCATTTTCTACTAAAGGCAAGTAACTACTTCTACCAGAAGCAATTAATTGAGAAGGATCAACATCGTATTCTTTCTGTAATTTACGTACAATTGAAGTCGCACGTTTTACACTTAAATCCCAGTTATCTGTAACCATCGGCGTGTTGATTGTTCTTGAATCTGTATGACCTTCAACCATAACTTCCATACTTGGCTCAGATTTAATTACATCTGCCAATTTGGTTAATATTTTATTAGCCTTGCTACTTACATTATAGCTTGCTGTGTTGAATAATAACTCATCAGAGATATTGATCATTACTACAGTCTTATCAATACTAACATCGATATCTTCACCTTCTTCAGAAATTGATTGCTTCAATTTGTAAGATATTGCCAAGTTCATTGAATCTTGTAATGTTTGTGCAGCTGCTAATTTAGCTGGATCAACATTTTTCAATGTATTTCTCATCTTAGCTTTTGTATTGTTACTCATAACAGCAACATCATCAACGCTAGTGAACTGGCTATCGTTCATATCTTTCAATGAGTTGATTTTTGAATTGTACTCTTCTACACGAGCTTCAATTTTTGTCATTTGAGCTTGCAGCTCTTCTTTCTCAACTTGAGTCTTTTGTAACGTACTCTGTGTTTGAGATAGGTTATCTTCTAATGCAACATATTTCTTTTTAGATACACATGAAGTTAAAAGCGCTACCGATACTATAGTAACTAAGGATAATCTTTTCATTTTGTTCTCTTTTAATTAATATTAGTCTAATCGGTCTTATATACGGCACAAATCGATAAACGGATGTTTAAATACAGAAGCTATGTTCATCTCATTGATAATATATAGCTCAACAAAATGATTATCAACAGGTTGTTGATTTCAGTTTAGCGCAAAAAAAAAGAAGCATTTTCATGCTTCTTTCTATATTTTGATAGATAGTTACCTATTCGCAACCACCTGTAAATCCGTTTGCACTAAATTTGGTTTGTACCGCTCCTTGTCTGGAACCTGTGTTGATTTCGATAGCTAAGTTGTTTTCACCACTACCATCTCTTTTAGGACTACAGTATTCAAATAAGTAAAAGCTATTTGCTCTTTCAGATACCTTCTCAGAGATATCTCTAAATGTTCTTTCTAATTCATCTTTATTGGTTGCAAATACACTAGCGGTTTTACCAACAGCGGTTAAAACTTCTGTGTCAATCTCTGCGCCAAGACCAATACTAAAGAATGATATATTAGCATTCGCTTCATCTACTTTTTTCAATGCTGCTTCTTCTGTAAAACGAGAAGCTTGATCTGTACCATCTGTAAATATTACTACTGACGCTGCACCAATTTTACCATCTGCAGTAGATACCTTAACCAAATCAGATGCAATATCTGTTGATTTTATAACTGCACCGTACAAATCTGTAGAGGGATCATTACTGATGTTATCTGTAATTCCGTCAACTGCTTCAGTAAGCTCAACTCTAGATGATGTCAACTCATTTAGTAAATGCAACTCATCTTCACCATCGAACCAATAAATAGCCATTTTTACGGACTCTGATGCGGTTGCCGGCATAACTGCTTCTATAAAACTCGTAGAAGCAAGCTTTAATTCTTCTAAGCTACTGCTCAATACACTATTACTTAAATCTAAAACTAGTAATGTGTTATTCGAGAAAATCTGTGAGTTTGGTGATATACGTGCAGAAGACTCTGATGTAGAAATTGTCTTGAAACAATCATCGTTTCTTCCTTGCTCGTAAATAGTAAATTGATTTGCCGTTAAACCGGGTACAGGGTTACCGCCTGTATCTGATACTCTAAAAAATACAGATACTTTACCAGGTAGGGTTGTATATTGTTCTTGTATAGATAAAACCAGTTCTCCTTGTTCGAGTCCTAAACAATCATCTACTTCAGTTCCTTTTCCTAATCCGTCGCCTGTATTTAGGTTCAAGCTTACATCATCATCTGCATTACCACAAGAAACAAGTAGTGTTAAGATAAATAACACACTGAAACTCTTAAAAAAATTCTTCATATTCATTAATTATAGGTTCAACTAGCAGAACGGACAAAGTTTATTTAAATTATGGCGATTGAAAAAATAAATGTTAAAGATTGTTAAAGCGGATGCTTTTACATGTCTAAAGTTCTCAAAAGACCTATATTTCTTTAGGTTTAAGTCAAATGTACTTTCGAAATATTAGCCTTAATTTTACTAACTTAGAAGTAGTAAAACAGTAATTAATGACCCACGAATTCAAGAAAATTATTAAAGAGTATATTATCGCTAGATCTGCAAACATAAAATGCGTTTTGGCAACGGTAGTTGATTTAGACGGTTCTTCGTATCGTAAGCCTGGTGTTCGCATGCTTATTCGTGAAGATGATGTAATGATAGGTGCGGTTAGTGGTGGTTGTGTTGAAAAGGAAGTTTTGTTTCAGGCACAATCTGTATTTGAGAATAAAACTGCAAAACTAATGACCTATGATGGTCGATTTAGATTGGGTTGCGAAGGTATACTTTACATATTATTAGAATCTTTTTCACCAATCGAAGGACTTATAGAAGATTTTAGCTCAGTCATTGAAAATCGTCAATCTTTTGAGCTTCAAACCTCATACCAAAAGGAATATGGCATTTTAGATGGATATGGTAGCTTCATTAAGCTGAACTCTAAGTCATACACTTTTAATGAACATACTACAACGCAGCCTCAAGCTTTAGTATTTAGCCAAACAATGCAACCTTGTCAACGACTTTTATTGATAGGTAGTGAGCATGATACTGTGCAATTAGCCCATTTCGGATTAAGTATGGGTTGGGAAGTTAATGTTGCCGTAACTCCGAAAGAAAATAAATCAATTTCAGATTTTCCTGGTATAGATGCTTTACTGGACTGTGAACCCGAAGATTTTCCGGTTGAAATAATAGACAAGAATACAGCCATTCTTTTAATGACGCATAGCTACGCTAAAGATTTAAAATATCTAATGATGCTTAAAAGTAATAGTCCGACGTATTTGGGAGTATTAGGACCAATAAAACGCAGAGAGAAATTGTTGTCAGAATTGCTGGAGCATGATATGGATATTGATTTAGATTTTATAGAAGGTATTCACGGACCGGCAGGATTGAATATTGGTGCTGAAACTCCGCAAGAAATAGCAATATCAATTCTTGCAGAAATTTTAACCGTTATTCGAAAAACAAAACCGGTAATGTTGAAAGACAGATTGAAACCAATTCATAATTGAAAACAAATTTAGATATAGCAGTCCTAATTATGGCAGCTGGCGCCTCTAGAAGAATGGATGGCATCAAGCAATTAATGCCTTGGAAAGATTCTAACTTCTTATTAGAAACAATTAAAACTGTTCGAAATACCAATGCAAAATCATTGCATGTTGTCTTAGGCGCAAAAGCTGAATTTATTAACACTCAGTGTAGTTTAAAAGAAAAAAATATAGATATCATCGTTAATGCAAATTGGGAAAACGGATTGGGTGATAGCATAGCACACGGAGTTAAAGTGTTACTTCAGCAAAGACCTGCCTTAGACGGAGTCTTAATTTGCCTTGCTGATCAACCTTTATTGAGTTTTGAATATTTAAATTCCTTAATTGCAGAGTACATAAAACATCCATCAAAAATTATAGCCACTAACTATGGTAAAAAGTTAGGTGTACCTGCATTGTTTCCTAAATTGCTGTTTGAAGAGTTGTCTGTATTGAAAGGAGATTTCGGTGCTAAAGAAATTCTAAACAATAAAAGCAATGTAATTATCTCATTAGACGCGGCAGATCAAATTGCTGATGTAGACACAAACCTAGAATACCAGAATCTAATAAATAGAACCAATAACACGCTTAATTCGTAATATGATCAAATTAAAATATACATTCATTGTCCTTCTAACTACTTTACTAGCCTCTCCATTACTAGCCCAAGAAATGGGTTTTGAAGAATATAATCCGACATCTACATTGGTGGTGCCTGGTGGTGAAATCACAAAAGCAAAATTCCCTTTTATAGACGTACATAGCCATCAACGAGATATGTCAGTTGAAGCTTTAACCGGATTAATTTCTCATATGGATAATATGAACGAAGCCATAATGGTGAACTTAAGCGGAAGGTCTGATGAAAGTCTTAAAGAGAAAATTGATAATATTAATAAAAGCTATCCAAATAGATTTGTTGTTTTTGCCAATGTAGATTTTGAAGGTGCAAAAGATATGGAATGGGGAAAACAGGCTGCTGCCCAATTAGAACAAGACATAAAGAACGGAGCTAAAGGGTTAAAGATTTTTAAAAGCTTAGGATTACGAAATAAGGATGCAGCCGGTAATCGCTTGGCAATAGATGATCCTCGTTTAGATCCTATTTGGGCTAAATGTGCTGAAATGGGTGTACCAGTATTAATTCATGCTGCAGACCCAAAGTCCTTCTGGGATGATATGGATTCAGATAACGAACGTTGGCTAGAACTAAAAACACACCCTAGAAGAAAGCGTACAGCTACCGATCCAGCGCCATTCGAACAGATTATTCAGGAACAACATAACGTGTTCAAAAAACATCCGAATACCAAATTTATTAATGCTCACATGGGTTGGCATGCGAATAACCTTGAAAAACTAGGTGAGTTATTAGATGAAATGCCAAATATGAATGTGGGTATATCTGCTGTTATCGCAGAACTTGGTAGGCAACCGCAAAATGCTAGAGCCTTTTTTATTAAATATCAAGACAGGGTATTGTTCGGTAAGGATAGTTGGAAACCAGAAGAGTTCCCTACATATTTTAGGGTATTGGAAAGCAACGATGAATATTTTCCATACTACAAGAAATATCATGCCTTTTGGTCAATGTATGGCTTGAACCTACCTGACGATGTGTTGAGAAAATTGTACTATAAAAATACCCTAAACCTTATTCCTGGTTTAGATACATCGCTATTTGAAAAGTAGATTATACTTTTTTAAGTACTACCGTTTCTGCCTTAACAGGAATATCTTTTACATCTTGAAAAATACCACATGACACTTGCTTTTTAGCTAGTGCTGGGGTATTTTTTCTTTTTGTCAAAGCCTCAATTTCCGGATTTAAAAACTGCATATCAGAATATTTTTTTTAATAAAACGTACATATACACCTCATGTTGTATGAGTTAGAAATATTTTACTCTAATTTAAAAAAGAATTTACATTGAAGTGTGACAAACTACATAAATCTCATACTAATGGGTAAATAGGTTTTTATAAATGCAAAAAGAAGCAGTCTTTACTGATTTAATACGAGAGCATCAGGCTCTATTATATAAGGTGACTTCAATTTACACCGATAATAAAGAGGACCAAGAAGATCTGTTTCAAGAAATTGTCTACCAACTATGGAAGTATTTTGACTCGTTTCGTAACGATTCAAAAATAACAACTTGGATGTATCGTGTGGCAATGAATACAGCAATCACATTTATCAAGAAAAAAAAGAGAAGACCAGATTCCGTTCCCATTGCAGATATTTTTAACAAGCAATCAGATACTAATAATGATGCTTACGAAGAGCGATTGCGATTACTATATCAGCATCTAAAACATCTAAATACCTTAGAAAAAGGACTCATTTTTCTTTTACTTGAGGGTAAAAGCTATAAAGAGATAGCACAAATTACAGGACTAAACGATAGTAATGTAGGCACTAGAATATCTCGAATAAAGAAAAAATTAAAAACTAACATGACAAAGCATTAATCATGAAACTAGAAGAACTACAGTCTGCATGGACACAAATGAGCGATGAACTAAATCATCAAAAAAAATTGACGAACCAAATAATATTAGATATGACAAAGCAGAAATATCAAAATAAATTCTCAACCATTACCAAATACGAAACCTTAGGTGCCGTAGTTTGTTTTGCTATAGCATTATTTGTGCTGCTAAACTTTGGTAAATTAGATACCTGGTATTTACAGGTTTGTGGAGTACTCACCCTTTCTTTTCTAATTGTGTTACCTACAATGGTGCTTACAACTTTAAAAAGAATAAAAAATATAGATATTTTGAACGGGTCTTATAAAGAAAATTTAAAGTTTTACTTGAAGACAAAGAATAGACTTTTAAGATTGCAACAAATTGGTATAGCAGTTGGTTTTATTGGACTATTATTTATAGTACCGGTAACTTCTAAAATAATCTCGAACAAGAATGTATTTTTAACCAACTTAAAAACAGAGCAATACGTAGTATTTGCTGTAACATTAATAGTAATGGTGTTTTTCTGTAGATGGGCATATAAAGGATACCTTAAGGTAACACAATCTGCCCAAGAGTTGATACAAGAATTAGAGTAAATTCTCTATTCAGTAAGTTTCTTTTGAACGTAATTTAAAATTAACATCCAATTCATTTTTAATAGGAGGGAAGCTGTCGGTACATTGTCATCGGCAATTGCCGAAATAATAGAATCATGCTGATTATCAGATTTGTTGTAGAAAGAATCATCATTTGTAAATGCACGTTCATAAAAAAAGATGCGTGTCTTTAAATCATGAAGAATTTTAAGTGCCAATTTGTTTTTATAACCTTGGGTCAATAATCTATGAAATTCTAAATCAGCCTGAATTCTATCGATAGCATTTGTTGCCTTTTCAAAAACCTCTTGTTGATTTTTTAAATTAACGATATCTTCTTGACTAAACTCCGTATTTTCAATAGCCATCACCTCTAAGTTCGCTACTAGCTCATATAAGTCTTCTGCTTCTTCAACATCAAGTTCTGCGATTATGAATCCCCTATTAGGTATCGCCTTAATAATGTGTGCTTGTTGCAACTGTGTTAATGCCTCTCGTATTGGAGTTACGCTAACATTCAAATGACGTGCAAGTGCAGCTAAGTTGATGGTTTTACCTGTTTTCAAATTACCCGTAATCATCTCTGACAACAAGTAATCGCGCACTTGATCTCTTAAATTTATTTTAACCAGCATACATCAAATATAATATATCGTATACGATTATAACCGTATTACAGAGAATTTAGTGCCTGAATTATCTACAAAATATGCACGTAAAAAAGATATGAGTGATGAATTCATATCTCTTATACTATTAGTATGCTAAATGTCTTTCAATAGACAATAGCTTTCTCTGCTTGTCTTTTATAGCATTTAATAAATTATACTTGGCAGAAGTTATAGGTAATACTTTTTGAAAATTTTTCATGATGTTCGTTTTTAGGTTCGGTGATTAGCCGAGTGATTGATGAATATTTATTGTAACTATTTTAATGGGTATGATTTCTTGATGATGCCCATTGTACTCTTTTACTATTCTTAAAACTTGAAAAGAATGAATTTCTTCTTGTTTCTGTCGGTGTGTTTCTGATAAAAGTTCTCATGATGTTTGTTTTTAGGTTCGGTGATTAGCCGAGTGATTGATGAATGTTTGTTGTAACTATCTTAATGAGTATGATTTCTTGATGATGCCCATTGTACTCTTTTACTATTCTTAAAACTTGAAAAGAATGAATTTCTTCTTGTTTCTGTCGGTGTGTTTCTGATAAAAGTTCTCATGATGTTTGTTTTTAGATTCGGTGATTAGCCGAGTGATTGATGAATGTTTGTTGTAACTATTTTAATGGGTGTGATTTCTTGATGATGCCCATTGTACTCTTTTACTGTTCTTAAAACTTGAAAAGAATGAATTTCTTCTTGTTTCTGTCGGTGTGTTTCTGATAAAAGTTCTCATGATGTTTGTTTTTAGATTCGGTGATTAGCCGAGTGATTGATGAATGTTTGTTGTAACTATTTTAATGGGTGTGATTTCTTGATGATGCCCATTGTACTCTTTTACTGTTCTTAAAACTTGAAAAGAATGAATTTCTTCTTGTTTCTGTCGGTGTGTTTCTGATAAAAGTTCTCATGATGTTTGTTTTTAGATTCGGTGATTAGCCGAGTGATTGATGAATGTTTGTTGTAACTATTTTAATGGGTGTGATTTCTTGATGATGCCCATTGTACTCTTTTACTGTTCTTAAAACTTGAAAAGAATGAATTTCTTCTTGTTTCTGTCGGTGTGTTTCTGATAAAAGTTCTCATGATGTTTGTTTTTAAATTGATGATTAATAATTTTCTTATACTTACAAGACGAGGGTATTTGAAATTTGTTACAGTACTATGCATAAAAAGGTACTATTTTTAACTAAAAACTATTTGATTATGTTATTTACCATCTGATTTACAGGATGTTAATTAAATTTTAGAATTTTTCAATTTTAACATTATTTCTAAAATCCAGTAATATAATTTGATTTTAAGGGTAGGAGAAAGGGCTAAAAACTAAAATAGAAGCATATATAATATGATGTGAATTAAAAATTATCATAAAGTCTCTTAAAAGTTTGCTAGTTTGAAGCCTACTAATGCTAAATAATTGAAATACAAATCATATCTTTGTAGAACTTTAAAGGGATGCAGATGATTCTTGCAATGACCTTACAACAAATAGAATAATAAGTTTTACTCAAAAAACTTACCGTTTGTTTTACATGTCACCACGTATTTCAATTCCTTTACTGCAAAATCTATTATTATCATTAAAATTTCGAATGGCAAAATCGCAACAAACATTTAATAAAACTGAAAAAGAAAAAAAGCGTTTAAAAAAACGTGAAGAAAAGAAGAAAAAAATGCTTGCTCGTAAAGCAGCTGCAAAAGAAAGTGGTACTTCTGGTATTCCACTTGCTTATGTAGATTTCAACGGAAACTTGGTAGATACTCCGCCAGATCCGGCAATGAAAGTCGAAATTGAGGCAGAAGATATCGTTTTAGGTATTCCTAAAAAAGAAGAAGGTGATGTTGAAGAATTCGATCCAGTAAGAAACGGTAAAGTTTCTTTCTTCGATACTACAAAAGGATTTGGTTTCATTATAGACGCTGAGAACAACGAAAAATACTTCGTTCACGTTAGTGGTCTTATCGATGAGATTATGGAAAACGATAAAGTTTCTTACGAGTTAGAAAAGGGCATGAAAGGTATGAACGCCGTTCGTGTAAAGAAAATTTAGTTTTAAAGATTTTTAATGGCGAAAATGCAACGTAACACCGTTCTGGTAGTATTGTCATTTTTCGCCATTTATTTCATTTGGGGTTCTACCTATTTATGGAATAAAATTGCAGTAACAGAATTACCCGCCTTTATGTTAGCAGGTATTCGTTTTGTAATAGCTGGTAGTCTTATTTTTATTATTTCTAAAATATTAGGCTTCTCTCTTAAAATTACCAAAGAACAATTCAAGAACACTATTCTTGCAGGCTTTCTATTTCTAACTTTTGGAAATGGGGTTGTTGTCTGGGCGCTTAAATTTGTAGATAGCAGCTTTGCCGCTCTCGAAGTATCTGCGCAACCTTTGGTCGTGTTAATAATGATGCGCGTATTTCAAGGTAAAAAAATACAACCAATGTCAATTGTGGGTGTAGTGCTTGGAGTATCGGGTATTTTTCTTTTGGTCGGACAAAAAGAGATTATTGCACAAGATGGAGCAATATTGGGCATGGTATTGATTTTCATCTGTATGCTAAGCTGGTCTTATGGTAGTTTATTTGTTGGCAAAGCCGATTTACCGAAAAACTTCTTTGTAAATACTGGCTATCAAATGCTGACTAGCGGGTTGTCACTTTTGATAATAAGTATAGTTTTAGGTGAACAATGGTCGTCACCAACCACATGGAGTACGCCCGTGCTTTGGTCTATGTCTTTGTTGATTGTTTTTGGTAGCATCGTAACTTTTACTGCTTTCAACTACCTACTTCGTTTAGTATCTCCAGAAAAAGTGGCTACTTCTACGTATGTAAACCCCATAATTGCAATGATTCTGGGTTGGTATTTTTTAAACGAAGATATTACCGCACAATCAGCAATAGCATCGGTTGTATTATTGACAGGTGTCTATTTTATTAATAGCAAAAAGAGCTTAACAATCTTCTCAAGATTTTCAGGAAAACGTATTCCTAAAAATCCGGTAGAGTAATTTTAATAGTAACTACTTCTCTTGGTTTCATATCCTCTAATTGAATGTTACCAATTCGTATACGAATTAATCGAACTGTTGGAAAACCTACAGCTGCAGTCATTTTACGAACTTGACGAAATTTACCTTCTTTAATAGTTATGCTTACCCACGAGGTTGGTCTATGTCTGCCAATTCGTAATGCTTGGTCTGCTTCGGGTAGCGGTGGCAAATCATTTAAAACCTTTATTTCACAAGGCTTGGTCGTATATTTCTTTCCAAATATTCCGATAGTAACTCCTTCCGCTATTTTTTGAATTGCATCAGGTGTAATTAAGCCATCCAGTTGGACTAAATATTCTTTTTCTATTCCTGAACTATTTATGGTATCGCTTAACTTTCCATCCGTAGTCATTAATAATAATCCTTCCGATTTTTCATCTAATCTACCAATTGGCATTATCCCATCGTGAAAATCAAAAAGCTCACTTAAAAAGCGTTTTTTACGTAGTTGTCGGTCTTCACCAGAAGTCATCTGACTCAACATTGCGAAGGGTTTATAGATTTTAAAATGGCTGTGTTGCATTAAATTCTCCGCTTACTATTTATTTTGATGACATATGGTCGCAAAAGATACCCTTTTTAACGCATGAATTAGTAATCTACTATAGAGAATGTTACCTTTGTATACTCCAGAGAAGATTTTATGCAAGAGACAGTTTTTGAATTACAAGATAGAAAGACCGATAAGGAACTTTATAGCTATCAACAAGGAGCAATTCAACAAATTTTTGACAAGTTCGATTCAGAAAAAGATGATTACCATCTTCTATACCAATTACCGACCGGTGGTGGTAAAACAGTGATTTTTTCCGAAATGGTACGTCAGTATTTAAAAAACCACAACAAGAAAGTTTTGGTAATGACGCACCGTATTGAACTTTGTAACCAGACTTCATCAATGCTAACTAGTTTTGGCGTTGTAAATAAAGTAGTTAATAGTAAAGCAAATCTTGATGACCACGAGCGTTACAGTTGTTACGTGGCCATGGTTGAAACCTTAAACAATAGGTTGAACGATGATCAATTAGATATTTCTGATGTTGGTCTTGTTATTATTGATGAAGCGCACTATAATTCTTTCACCAAACTTTTTAAGTTTTTTGAGAATTCTTTTGTTCTTGGTGTAACGGCAACCCCGTTAAGTTCTAATAAGGACTTGCCAATGAACAAAAACTATGATGAGCTTATACCTGGCGAAACCATAGAAAACTTAATAGCTAACGATTTCTTGGCTAGGGCAGAGGTATTTCAGTACGACATGGGACTTACATCTCTAGAAATTGGTTCTAATGGTGATTACACCGTTAAATCATCTGCTGATTTATATACGAGTCCGGCAATGCTTGGCAAGCTTTTAGAAGCCTACACTAAACATTCTAAAGGCAAGAAAACATTGATTTTCAATAACGGTATTGAAACATCTATTCAAGTATATCATACTTTCGAGGCTGCAGGTTTAAACATAAGACACCTTGATAATACTGCTACCAAAAAGCAGCGTAAGCAAATATTAAAATGGTTTAAAGAAACACCTGATGCTATTCTAACATCGGTTAGTATTTTAACTACTGGTTTTGATGAACCTACTATTGATACTATTATTTTAAACAGAGCAACAAAATCACTTACGCTTTACTACCAAATGATCGGTAGGGGTTCTAGGGTTTTGAATAACAAATCGAAATTTACGGTTATCGATTTAGGTAACAACCTTTATCGTTTTGGACCATGGGGTGCAGATTTAGATTGGGGAGCTATATTCAAGTCTCCGAATTTCTACATGGATCGTATTAAAGACGATGAGGATATTGAGAGTGATTTCAAACTTGAACTTTCTGATGAAGTCAAAGAAGAATTTAAAAACTCTAAAGAAACTTATTTTGATATTAAAGAAACCTACGAAACAGCAACGTTTGCAGGGGAATCGTCTAAAGTTGTTTTAGAACGCTCTATCGCTCACCATGCATATATGTGTATCGAAAACAGCGAAGATGTTTATGATGCATTAGCTTTAGCTAAATTATTAAAAGAAGATATTGATAATCGTATTCATGTATACGGAAAATGTATTAGTAAGAGTACCTACAATTTCTTAAGCTGGTTAAAAGATGATTACCAAAAGAAACTGAACGCTTACTTGCGTGAGAATTTTGATACTGTTTTTGAAGATATTCACGGGCATCCGCCAGAAGATTAAATTGAATGATTTTTCTTTTTCATTAGAGAATTTGTAATATAAAAAAAAGGGCTGTTCATTTAAGAACAGTCCTTTTTACTTATAGCTAATCACTTCTTATTCAACAATAAGACTGTATTGCGGAGTAGGGTTTAAAGGACAAAAATATACATATTCGCCTTTTTCTAATTTCGTTTCTTTAGAATGACCTACAGTATTATTCTTTACAGCAGCAGTTACATATGCAGTCTGAATATGGTTTTCTGGTTTAGAGGCATCTTTACCTTTTTTTACCAATACCAAACCAACATCTTTACCTACATTGTTGTTTGCAACATCAAAAACATAAGTTCCTTCGCTAACAGTAATTGATTTCTGTGTAAACTCGCCAGTTGTTTGCTCTAATGCAATTTTCTTAACTGGTTGCTTCATCATTTTATCTTGAGCGTTTGCGCTAAATGAGAATGCTAATACGATAACTAAAATTGATAATACTTTTTTCATGTGTTTAAAATTTAAAGGCTTTTGCCAAATGGATAGATTACTATTAATTGTTTGTGAAATTATTTATAATGATGGTGCTACAGGAAAATCTACTGGTACCTGTGTAGTGCTATGTATGTAGTTCGATATTGTTTTGTCACCTACTAATGAAATGGTGTCAATTAAATTTGCTTTTGTATAACCGGCAGCAAAAAAGTTTTCTAAAACTTTTTCGTCTGTACGACCTCTGTTTTCGGTAATATTTTTAGCCAATTGTGCCAAAGCGTCTAGCTTAGAATCAAATGATGCTTTACCAGCTCTTAATTCAAGAATTTGCTCATCATTAAATCCGTTCATTTTTCCTATTGCTGTATGTGCAGACAAACAGTAAATACAGTTGTTTACTTGACTAACGGCTAAATTAACAACCTCTTTTTCTTTAGCTGACAATGATGTTTTAGCATTGGCAAAATTTAAATAGTTTTCTAATGCTGTATCACTATTTGCGTAGGTTGCATATAAGTTCGGTACAAAGCCTAATGCTTTTTTTAGGTTATCGAAAATTGCTTGATTATTTTCGCTTACTTCTTCTCTTGTTGGTACATTAAATGTGCTCATAGTTTTATTTTTTTAAATGTTATTATGTATTGATTTATTTTATTAATTATCTGGTACAAAGGTATATTTAGAAGGATATTCTAGTCATGTAGAGACTTCCTTTCTACATGTCAATTTTTCCTTTATAAAAATGTATTGAATACTTTGGTTAATCTTGAAGAGCTATCAGAATCACAGTAGTAATCTGATAAATGGTTATGATGACAATGTTTTTCAACATTGATAGTATTAGTAACCACCGCCTTTTTAGACGTAAATATTTCTATTAAATTGAAGATTGATTTGTGTTTTAAATTCATGTCTTTGTTGTTTTAATTCTACACTACAAAGATCTAGTTATTATGAATCTTAAAACGGGCAATATCACCCAAGGTGTTGTCGATATTTCCCTAAAATGATTTTTTGAGTTGTTTTTTGAAATCTGATGGAGATTGTTGTGTTTGGTTTTTAAATAGCCTACTTAGATGCGAGGCATCATCGAAACCAATTTCATACGCTATTTCTTTTGCTGTCTTATCGGTATAGATAAGTAATCGCTTTGCCTCAAGAATTATACGCTCATGAATTATTTGTAGGGGAGTGGTATTAAATTTAGAAAAGGTATTAGATAGCGTTTTAGGAGATTTAAATAATTTGTCTGCATAGAACGAAACTGAATGTTCTAACTTGTAATGCTCTTCAACCAATAAATTGAATCCTCTTAGTAAATCTACTTTTACATCGTTGGCAGCTTCACTGAAACCTTCTTTAGCTTTAAGTAATCTTGTGCTCATAATCATAAAGCGAGCCATGAGCATACGCAGCATTTCTGCTTGTATAGTGTCTTCGGTTTCTAACTCATCTACAAACACCTCGTGCAATGTATCGAACTTTCGCTGTTCTTTTTCGCCTAAATCTATTACAGGAATGTGGGCATTACCGAAAAATAATAATCCGGCACAGCTTACTTCTTGGTCATGGTCTTTAATGCAATAAAACTCTCTATTGAATTGATAGACAATTAAATCGCTGCCTTCTGTATATCGAAAAAACTGGACAGGAGTCAATGCCAATAAACTATGTTCAGAAATGGTATACGGAACACCATCTACCTCTATAGAAGCTTTTTGTGTAGTAGTTCTAATAAAAATATAAATTCCTGCTTGCTTTGGTTTTCTATAAGATTCTAATAATAACTCATTACCAATTTTGAGTAATCCACCAGTACTAAAATCTTTAAAAACTTCTTGCATGCTGCTTTGGTCTAAAAAAAGGTTGATTCATTACAGACGTAATAAATCAACCTTTATACTTTTTAAACAATAGTTTTCTTAAAACCTCACAGAAACCTTTCCTCTTAAATAAAACGGAGTACCAGGAGTAAAATGAATTTCTTCAACTGATGCTATTTCATTGAATAACCTACTTTCGGTAGCAAATTGCGTTTCGTTCCATTCGGTATCAAATAGATTTTCGACAATTACTCCAACTGTCAAGTTTTTGATATGGTAGTTTAGATTTAAATCGGTTACGAAATAACCTTCTGCAACAATACTATTATCTTCATTTGCAGCTCTGTCACCTAAATATCTATAATTAAGGTTTCCAGAAAAATTACCGATATCACTAAAAGATAATCCACCTACTGCTGTAAAATCTGGTGCTAGCGGAATATAATCTTCACCATCTGCTTCTTCTGTACTTCTAGCATACGTATAGTTTACGTCACTATAAAGGTATAACCAATCTAGAATTTGGTAACGACCACCAACTTCGACACCAACTCTTCTGGTTTTTCCACTTGGCTCAACAATACCAGCATCACCAACATACACAAATTCCTGATCTAAGAACAGCCCCCACAAAGTTGCATTAAGCACCAGTTTATCTATTGGTTTAATAATTGTTCCGAAATCTACACCATATGCTTTTGGCAATACATCTCGACCTTCATTTGCTGTTACTACACGCGCATCGTTTGAGTGAAAACCTATCCCTGTCTTTAAGAACAATTGCCAATTTCTATTTACAGAATATAAAGTGTTTAATTTCGGACTCACAATTGCTTTGCTTTCACTTTTGTTATCATACAGAGCACTTAGTTTGTTCTCATATTCAAAATTAAAATAGTCTATTCGCACAGACGGATTAAAGGTCCAGTTTCCCGTTTTGTACTCTCCATTTACAAATCCATAGATATTAGTTTCATCAACATCGCCAAATGCATATTGCTCTAATGAGGTTTTCCTATTTAAGGTATGCTCAAGTGTTACGTCATCTACATTATCATTTCTAAATCCGATTCCTGTGGCGTATTTGAACCTGTCGTCAGTACCTACCGCCATATCAATCTGTTCAAAAACAGTTTCAGCACCCATAATGGTTCTATCTTCATACTGTCGTATTTGGTCTCCATTAACAGGGTCATCTAAAAAGAAAGTGAAGTTTGAAAATAGCTCAAAATCGTATTTGCTTACAAAAGCGCGTGTCTTTAAAAATTGATCTTCACCTATGAATTTGGTATGGTTTAACATCAAGTTTGTTCTACTTGTTTGTCCGCCTTCTGTATCATCTATCGCACCAAAACGACCTATGATGTTTTGATCTATTGCGCGTTGTGGCACCTGACCAGAGGCATCCCACTTGCTTTGAAAATGCGAAGCGGTTAATGTCAATTCCTCTTTTCCTATATCCTTATAATTATAGCGACCTAGAATATTTACACGGTTAAAATTCTGTGGAGAATCAAAAGGTCCGTCAGTTAAATAAATCTCTGAAGCCAAATAAGCGTCACTCTTGCTACTTTCTAAAATATTAAAAAGACCAACAAATCGATTGGTATTAAACTGACCAGACTCGTAAGAGACCATACTTTTATCAACGCTTTTCTTAAGACTTAAATCAACGTATCCTGCTGTATTAAAATCGCCTTTATCTGCGTAATAGGGTCCTTTTCCGAAGTTAATATTATCTATCGTTTCTGGAATTACAAAGTGCAAATCTGCATACCCTTGACCGTGGGCATGAGATACCATGTTTACGGGCATACCATCTACACTAATTGCGACATCTGTACCGTGATCAATATCAAATCCTCTTAAAAAAATCTGTTCTGCTTTACCGCCACCGGCATGCTGACCAATTAATAGTCCGGGTACTTTACGTAGTATTTCTTGAGATGATTTTACAGGATCATTCTGCACATCTATATTAACAAATCTTGTCATGGCATCTACCTTTGACACTACAACAACTTGATCTAAATTAATACTCGATTCTTCTAACTTTATATGTACTCCTTCATCTAAATGGTTTTGATTTACAAGGAGTATAAAAGTTTTAAATCCTAAATTAGAAAAATAAACTGAGTCATTTACGGATGTGGAAGTCAGCGAAAATACACCTGACAAATTTGTATGACTGTGTTGACCAGAGGTCTGATTAAAGATACCTACATTTTCTAGAGCTACACCTTCTGCATTTGTAACGTTACCTTTTAAAGTTTGAGCATTTACAATAGTAGTCGCGCTCAATAATAACACAAATACTGTAAGCTTTAAAGCCCAATTTCGGCTATGAATCATAAAATAATATTTAGGAAAGGTTGTTTTTATCTGTACTTACGATAAAAAACTAGAAAGGTTTTAAAATTTATAGAAAGGCAAACATAGGGTATGGGTTTAACAATCTAATTTTTATACGTTTTATAACAATGTTTTAACGATAAGAGTCAAGAAACTACATGTAATTATTTGAACTTTGTGCGACAAACAATACACTTTACAAATTAAAAATATATGAGTAATCAAGCATTATTAAATCCGTATCATAAAAATTTAGACTTAAAGAATAGGGTTGCTATGGCACCCATGACTAGAAGTAGAGCGGCAAATGAAGGAAATGTACCTACCGAAGATTTACATGTTCCCTATTACGCACAAAGAGCATCTGCAGGATTAATTATCACCGAAGGTTCACAAGTTTCTAAAGATGCCGTAGGTTATATAAATACTGCTGGAATATATTCTAAAGAACAGGTAGAAGGCTGGAAAAAAGTAACTAAAGCTGTTCATGATAAAGGCGGAAAAATATTTATTCAATTGTGGCATGTTGGGCGTATGTCTCACCCCGATTTTCACGATGGCGAATTGCCATTGGCTCCGTCAGCAATAAATCCGAATGCGAAATCATTCACACCTGAAGGATTTAAAGATACCGTGACACCAAAAGCAATGACTAATTCTGACATTAAACAAACCGTTGAAGATTTTAAAAACGCTACTGTCAATGCTGTTGAAGCGGGATTTGACGGAGTAGAAATTCATTCTTCTAACGGCTATTTATTTCACCAATTTTTTAATGGCACTTCTAACATTAGAACGGATGAGTATGGTGGGAATACAGAAAATAGAACCCGCTTCTTTTTTGAAGTTTTAGATGCTATGAAAACCGTTATTCCACAAGAAAAAATAGGAGTACGATTTAATCCGTCGTTGAATGATATGTTCGGCATCACCTTAGATAAAGATACAATACCTACTTTCGAATATATTATAAAGAAACTGAATGATTATAACTTGGCTTACGTTCATTTATCTGAGCCGTTTAATGATGTATCGAATGTACCATTTGCTGAAGAACACATTGCAAAGCATTTTAGACCTCTTTATAATGGAACCTTAATGATTAACGCAGGGTTTGACCAAGAGTCTGGTAATAAAGTAATTGAAGAAGGCAATGCAGATTTGGTTGCATTTGGAAAGCCTTTTATTTCTAATCCGGATTTGTTTACGCGTTTCGAGCATAATTACCCGCTTGCGGAATGGGATGCAGAAACTTTTTATACTCCAGGTAAAGAAGGCTATATAGATTACCCAGAATACAATGAAGCAAACTAAGGCTTAAAAAATAATTTATAAATAAAAAGCAGCCACTTGGCTGCTTTTTATATTTCTACTATCTAATAGTATCGGTGTCTTGCTCTAAATTTTCATTTTCGGCTCCACCTTGACTATATAGTTGATTCTCCTCATCCTTTAGGTTCATTTGATTTTTTGGCAAATTTCGACCAGGCACATCTAAATCTTTGCCTGCAAAATCTACATCATTTTCTCGATCAATCAACTGAACATCATCCCCACCATCTGTTCTTGTATTTTTTGTTTTTTCTCCTAATGCAGATAAATCTTGTTCTGTAACATCAGAATTATACTCCACTTTTTTATTTTCACTTTCCATAATTATTTTTTTAAAGTATTATAGGCACAAGGTATAGGTACTACATCTTTTTCATTATCGCTTTCCAATAATATTCATGCTCTTTTAAAATAATATGAATAGTATATGTTGCTTTATTTACATAAAGGTAATCGTGTTAAGAAAAAATGGTAAAGCATCAATGTTTACTGCGGTATTTTACCAACTTGCAATCAAAATAAAGAACATGGAAAATATATTAGTAGCCGGAGCCAACGGTACCACCGGAAAAAAAATAGTGAACCTTTTAAAGAACTCTCAATATTTTCAACCTATAGCAATGGTTCGAAAAGAAGAGCAAAAAGAACAGTTTGAAAAAGAAAACATAAAAACAGTGCTTGGTGATTTAGAGAAGGATTTGTCACATACTGTAGAAAATATAGATAAGGTAATTTTTGCTGCTGGATCTGGTGGTAAAAAAGTGGTCGAAGTAGATCAAGAGGGAGCTAAAAATCTAATTAACGCTTCCAAAAAAGCAAATATCAAAAAGTTTGTAATGCTTAGTTCAATGGGTGCAGATAACCCAGAAGAGGCTAGTGACCTTAAAGATTATTTAAAAGCAAAACATAATGCTGACGAATATTTAAAATCAGCTAATTTAAAATATGCTATTGTTAGACCTGGCTCATTAACAAATGAGGTAGGCACTGGTAAAATTGAACTTGAATCTAAATTAAATAAACAAGGCTCTATTACCAGAGATGATGTTGCGCAAACATTGGTAAGGTCTTTACACGATGATACTGCCATCAATTCAACTTTTGAAATTATACAAGGCGATACGCTAATTGGTAAAGCAATGGATGCTTAATGGGCGACAATAAATAAAGCATTAAAAAAAGTCAATTCTAACGTTGTTAGTATTGACTTTTTTAAGTTCAATAGTATTTCGGCTTATTTTTTTAAAATTATTATACTAAATCATGTTGTGTATCTTCGTACTAAACTAAACAACCTAAATATGAAAAGTTCATTTTTGAAGATTACTATGGCGCTCGCCGTTGTAATATCTCTAAATTCTTGTAAAGAGAGCAAGAAAGAGAATAAAGATAGCGCCATTAAAGAAGTGGAGCTTGACAGTACCGATTTGGCCTTATTAGATTTAAACCTACCTGAAGGTTTTGAAATTGAGGTGTACGCTAGGGGAGTAGATGGTGCGCGTTCTATGGCTATGGGTGACAACGGAACTTTGTTTGTTGGTACTCGTACAGAAAACAACGTATATGCGATTCAAGATACGAATGGGGATTTTAAAGCTGATAACATTATAGTGATTGACACTATGGAGGTACCTAACGGTATAGCCATGAGAAATGGTGATTTATATGTTGCGCAAGTAGGTAGTCTTTGGAAATACCCAAATATTGAAGATCAGATTGGTGGTGACCTAGAAAAAGAATTAATTTATGATGATTTTCCGACGGAATTTCATCACGGATGGAAATACATTGCATTCGGACCAGATGACAAACTGTATGTTCCTGTTGGAGCTCCTTGTAATATTTGTAATAAGACGGATGAAGATGAGCGATTTGCAACCATTTCAAGAATGGATCCTGACGGTAGCAATCGAGAAATTTATGCTAGAGGAGTTAGAAACTCTGTCGGATTCACTTGGCATCCCGATACGAAGCAGATGTGGTTTACAGATAACGGTCGCGATATGTTAGGTGATGATATTCCGCCTTGCGAACTAAACACAGTTACCGAAGCTGGTCAGCATTTCGGATACCCTTTTTGCCATGGTGGCATTGTTAAGGATCCTGAATTTGGAGATTTACGCCCTTGTTCAGATTTTGTTGACCCTGCTTTACAGTTAGATGCTCACGTTGCTCCACTTGGTATTAAGTTTTATACCGGTAATATGTTCCCTGCGGAATATAAAGGCAAAGCTTTCATTGCAGAACATGGCTCTTGGAACAGAAGCAAAAAAGTAGGGTATCGAATTATGATGGTTGATATTGAAGATGGTGAAGTTGTAAATAGTGAAACTTTTATTGATGGCTGGTTAGATGAAGTAGCCCAAAAAGCTACCGGAAGACCTGTAGATCTATTGGTTTTAGAAGATGGCTCTATGCTTATTTCTGATGATTTCGGAGATGCAATTTATAGACTATCATACAGCAATACAGCAGTAGCGAGTAACTAACAAGAATAACTTCTAAGATTTTGAAAAAGCAGCCTTTTTGGGCTGCTTTTTTCGTTAATAAATGTTTAAGTTCTTTTCGCAACCCTTATATTTATAGTACTTATTTATTTTATTAGAACTTCTCATCATGAATGATTCAAATTCTCGTAGAACATTTTTAAAACAGACCGGTGTGCTTTCGGTAAGTTCTATGCTACCCTTGTCTGTATTGCCGTTGGATTATAAATATAAAATGGGTTTACAATTGTTCACCATTCGCGATGCCATGGCGAAGGACCCAATCGGGAGTATTAAATATGCACGTGAACTAGGATATGTTGATGGGGAGATTTATGGTTATGATGGTGAGAACGACACCTATTACGGTATAAAATCTAAGGAATTTAAAAAACAGATTGATGATTTAGATTTTACCATTTCTAGTGGGCACTATGATTTTTCTAGTCGTTTTAATGAACCTAATGAAAAGCTCAAACGTTATGTAGACCAATGTATAGAAGGTTCTATTACCTTAGATAGTACATACATTACATGGCCTTGGTTGGCACCAGAATATCGTACAATTGAAAATTTCAAGATTCTAAAGGACAAATTAAATGTAATAGGGGAGCAGGTAGCTAGTGCTGGGCTACAGTTCGCTTATCACAATCACGATTTCGAATTTACAGACCATAATGGTGAGCAAGGTTATGATGTTATTTTATCTGGCACAGATGCAAATTTGGTAAAACTACAGATGGATATGTATTGGGTTGAGCATTCTGCAAATAAGAGTCCGGCTGAATTAATTGCCGAAAATCCTGGTCGCTATGTTATGTGGCATATAAAAGATATGGACAAAGTAACTCGCGATTATTCTGAAATGGGTAATGGATCTATTGATTACAAAAGCATGTTATTATCTATTAACAAAGATGATTTACAATATTACTATATAGAGCAAGGCGGTAATTTTGCAGAAAACGCTATGCAGAGTATTTCTGATAGCGCTACCTATTTCAAAAAACACCTTCAACGTTATTTATAAGTTTTATGAGTTATCCTGATAAAGTATATCTAAACGGAAGTATTGTAAATTCTGCGGATGCCAAAGTATCTGTTTTCGATCGCGGATTTATTTTCGGTGATGGTTTATATGAAGTGATGGTTCAGATAAACGGTAGATTCTTTTATGAAAAAGAACACCTAGACCGCTTACAATCGGGACTCCAAAAAATTAATATTGAGTTTGATTCTAGCTCACTTAAAAATGAAATTACCACTTTATTAAAAGCAGCAGCGTTAACCGATAAAGATTGCATGTTGTACATTCAAATTACTAGGGGAGTAGCACCAAGACAACATTCATTTCCTGCAGATATAAAACCAACGGTTATGATGTATGCGATACCAAAAGTATTGCCTGAAATAAATACTGTAAATGCCCATGTAATTACTAGAGATGATTTCAGGTGGTCTCGCTGCGATATTAAGATGACTTCATTACTGGGCAATGTAATGTTGAATGAAGAAGCCATGCAACATGAGTGCTACGAAACCATATTACATAGAAACGGAGTTTTTACCGAAGCATCACATTGCAATGTGTTTTTTGTCAAAGATGGAGTCGTTTACACACATCCGGCAGATGAGTTTATTCTTAATGGCATTACTAGAATTGTGGTTATTGAGCTTTGTCATTCTTTAGGTATAGAAATTAAAGAAATACCTATTGCAAAAGAAGAAATTAATACAATTGATGAGGCGTTCTTGACAGGTACGAGTACACAGATTGCTACGATTCAAAAAATTGACAATCATTTACTATTTACAGGAAATGAAAAAGGCCCCGTAACGCAAAGATTACAAGAGGCCTTTTTAAAACTTAAATAAGATTCTAGTCTACCTTAAAATAGGTAAAGAATTCATCTGCATCTTTAATTTCCATTAGATTTAAAATATAGCATACTTCACTTAAATCAGAAAAATCAAGTCCGCCTTCAGCAACACTTTCATTTAAATATCTGCCATCTTTTCCGTTATACTTGTTTCCTAAACGAATAGCGGTATTCCAAACTTTGGTTAAGTGTTCATCATTTAATTTTGATTCCCAATCTACCTTACCTTCAGACTTTAAACCCGGTGTACCATTACCCACTTCATTACCATCTGCAATTTTATGGTAATCTGTAACCGTTTTTGTATACATAAGTTTAACAGGTTTAGTAACCGACTCGTTCCAATCGCTATGCTGCACTACATGAACACTTTCTCTTGTTTTAATCGAAATATCCTTTCTTGACAACTCCTTAACCCATTCTGACGTGAAATCTGACTGTCCCGCTTCTGCCACCCAAATAGAACCTCCATTTTCAATGATTTTCAATGCCTTAGAGACCACTTTATCTACCGAAGCTTTCCATTCTTTATCTGCATCTAACCAATTTTCACCAAAGACCATTGGCATTAATTCGTTTGGTGGCACATATAAACCTTCTTGAATGCCATAAGTACCTGCAACGGCAAGATAATTTAGGTTCTTATAATCTGGGTGATTTATTAATGTAGCGAAACCAGCTGCGGTATGTAAATCGTCTATATCGGTTTTGCAGTCTAACTGTACTAGCAATAAATCTTTATCCATATTGAATGTTGCTTTTTGGGCATTTACTCCAATACTGAAGAGTAGGGCACATGCTAAACCTGATATTATTTTATGTAAACTGATTACTTTTTTCATTTTATAAGTTTGAGATAATTGATTTGTTGTTTCTACTAAAGTATCAAATATTAACTTGATTATCATAGAATTTATAGCTACGCGAACCATGCAAATTTTGATTTTAATAAAGAACCAGTCTTATTACAAGGTGAAAATGTGACTATTATGGAGTGGTTAGCTGCTCAAAAAAAGTAAGAATTACCTTAATCATACTCAAAACAAGCAAAAACTCTTAAAATATTCACAAAATATTGATTTAAAATAAGTTTAAACCCTGTTTGTCAACTATTGGCGTCATCTTTGCAGCTTAATAAGTATTATAAATTAAATTACATTACAATGAGTAAAGGAACAGTAAAATTTTTCAATGACACAAAAGGATTCGGTTTTATCACTGAAGAAGGAGTTGAAAAAGACCACTTTGTACACATTTCAGGTTTAATCGACGAAATTCGTGAAGGCGATGAAGTTGAATTCGAACTTAAAGAAGGTAACAAAGGATTAAACGCAGTGAACGTTAAAGTTATCTAAGACATATATACTTTCAAGTTTAAGAAAAAGCTCTTCAGAAATGAAGAGCTTTTTTATTTATCGCTCATTTTTAAGTCTATCGAAATCTTTTTCTAATTGAAATAGTTTTTCTTCTAAATTAAAGTTGGTCTCTGGTAATCTGTGATAGAACACATACCTAACGCGCCACATCTCTTTTATTTCTTTAGGCTGTAATTCTACATCATCTACATTTTTGTGCTCGGCACGTAAAACATAAGTATCATTGGTAATAAATAACCGCCTTAAAATGATGCTTTTATCCGTAACTACAAAAACAAGTGTTCCATTATTTAATTTTGAATAAACCGATGGAGGAATGCATTCGCCTATGGCGATGTCTTTTGGAAACATGCCCAATTCGTTCTTACTCATTTCTAAATTCTGTACAGTGTAAGCCCGAAATTTCTTATCTGGATTTATCGGTAGTGATAAAAATGGTAAGTCTTGAATGTAAGAATCCTTATTATAATACTTAATATAATCGTTCTGATTTAAGGTCGTAATACAAGGTACTTTTATAAAAAATTCTTGCTCGCCTAAATCTTGCTCGACAGTTAAATTCCCTTTAAATTTTAATAAATTATTTACAGTTAATTCTGTCGTTAATAGGTCATCTATAGGAATGCTAAAATAATTAGCAATTTTAATTAGTGTTTCTAATTTAGGTTCACTTCGCCCTTCTTCATAGGCACCTAAAGTCCCTCTTTTTAGCTCAAATAGCTCTGCAAACGCCTGTTGACTAAGACTTTTTAAACTTCTTATTTTTCTAATATTCTTTCCGAAGTACGACATATTTTGCTAATAAAATTTGCAATTGATAAAAATATTATTATATTTGTCTAACAAAATTAGCAATAATTATTCAAATTGCTATTATTTTGAGCTAGTATTTTTTATTAACCGATTTTAAAAACACAATATTATGTTCATCGTCGTTGTTTACATTTTAGCGTTGCTAATCTCAATTTAAGAAATCACATCAGTAATATTTTGTATTATTGAATTAAAGAAACCACCTACATAAACCAACACATATGAAAAACCATTTTAATATAACCAGAGATTACCTTCTTCAATTAAACTTTAATATCGTTAAAGAGAATAGAGTAGACGGAATTTTGGTTGTTGAGAAAGAAGATTCTGGGATAAAAAATTTGATTTTAGGGGTGTCACCACCAATTTTGATTATGGAACAATTTATATTTTCTGTTCATAATCAATCCGAAAAAATCTTTAAAAATTTACTTCAGAAAAATAGAGATATCATTCATGGTGCTTTTGTGCTAGACGAAACAGCAAACCGAGTCATATTCAGAGATACATTACAAATCGAGAATATGGATCTAAACGAGTTTGAGGCTAGTCTCAATTCTTTAAGCTTACTAATGAGTGAATACTCAGATCAAATAATTGAATTTTCTAAATATTAAAAATAAAAAATCATGAATATATTTAAAAGACTATTTAAAATAGGAGAGGCTGAAACCAATTCGGCAATTGACAAAATGGAAGATCCTATTAAGATGACAGAACAGGGCATTAGGGATATGAAATTAGACTTAGAAAAAAGTTTAGAAGCACTTGCACAAGTAAAAGCACTTGCTATACGTTCTAAGAATGATCAAGACGTATACAAGAACAAAGCAAAAGAGTATCAAGACAAAGCCATTATTATTTTAAAGAAGGCTAATAATAAAGAAATGGATGCTGTCGAGGCAGACAGACTTGCTAAAGAAGCTTTAGTACAGAAAGAAAATAGCGAAAAGCAATTAGAAGCTACCCAAATAGAAACTGAAAAATTCGAAGCTAATGTTAGTCAGATGCAAGGCAATGTCGAAGCTTTAAAAGCCAACATTGGTAATTGGGAAAATGAGCTTAAAACGCTTAAAGCTCGTGTTAAGGTAAGTAACGCGACCAAAAATTTAAACAAGCAAATGGCTGAATTAGACAGTACTGGTACAGTGTCAATGCTTGAAAGAATGAAAGAGAAAATTGCACAAGAAGAAGCCTTGGCTGAAGCTTATGGCGATATAGCAAATTCTAGTAAATCTATTGATGAAGAATTAGATAAAGCTGCTGATACCACTGAAGCTGCTGCAGATGATGAACTTCAAAAATTAAAAGAACAACTAGGGTTTAACAAATCCAAAAAATAAAAATTTGAATCAATTAATAGACATATTATTTTCTGAGGTAAATATCACATTAACCTTGTTATTGATACTCCTTCTGGTGTATTGGATCATTACCATGATAGGTGGTCTTGATTTTGACCTAGATGTTGATGTCGATATAGATGTAGATGCAGATATAAACCTTGACTCTGGTTTAGAAGGTGGTAATCTTGATTTTGAAGATATCTCGAATACCGAAGTCAATCAAGATGATGTATTAGGCAAAAGGCGTAGACCACTTAAATGGTGGCAAATTTTCCTTATCTATTTCAACTTCGTTGGTCTACCTTTCATGTTCACGTTTACCTGCTGGATATTTGTTTGGTGGTTGATTACAACTCTAATGACCACATTGACGTTTACCTATGATAACTTTGTAGGTTTCATTATTATGATCGCTGCACTTTTTCCTGCGTTGTTTGTCAATAAGTTATTTACCACTCCGTTCAAAGGCTTCTTCAAGCAATTGAATAAAGATGGCGATGCACCTGTAGATTTTTTAGGCAGGCAAGCGACATTACTATCAAACATTACTGAAGACAAAATGGGTAACGCAGAAGTAAAGGCAGATGGTAATAGCCATTCTATTTATGTCAAATCTTTAAACCGTAAGCCATTAACTTATGGTAGCTCGGTATTAATCATCAAAAGATCTGCGGATCACACATATTTTCTAGTACAATCTTATAACCAATAAAACTTAAATCATTTATGGAATCCATCTTTTCAATTATCGGTATAGGTCTGGGGGTCATCCTCTTTCTTATCATTGTTTATTTTGCAATCATTGCAATGTTCTACAAAAAAGTTCATCAAGGTCAAGCCCTTGTTAGAACCGGATTTGGAGGAACTAAAGTAGCAACGGACAAAGGTCTGTACGTTGTGCCAGTATTTCACAGGGTTGAAGTAATGGACATTTCAGTAAAGAAAATTCAAATTGAAAGACTCGCTACCGAAGGTTTAATTTGTAAGGATAACATGCGTGCCGATATTAAAGTGGCATTCTTTGTTAGGGTTAACAATGAGGTCGATTTTATTAAAAAGGTGGCACAAACCATTGGTGTTCAAAGAGCATCGCGCCAAGAAACTTTAGAAGAACTATTTGAAGCTAAATTCTCGGAAGCCTTAAAAACAGTTGGTAAAAAGTTCGATTTCATTCAATTATACGAAGCTCGTAGAGAGTTTAGAGATGAAATTGTAGATATCATTGGCACAGACCTTAACGGGTATACATTAGAGGATTGTGCTATTGATTACCTTGAACAAACAGCTGTTGCGCACCTAAAAGCTGATAATATTCTTGATGCGGAAGGTATTAAGAAAATTAACGATTTAACTGCTGCTCAAAATGTGAAGTCTAATCTTATTAAGCGTGATGAGGAGAAAACTATACGTAAGCAAGATGTTGAAGCAAGGGAAGCTATACTTGAACTTGACAAACAATTAGCTGAAAAAGAAGAACAGCAAAAAAGAGAAATTGCGAATATAAAATCTCGCGAAGAGGCTGAAACTTTAAAAGTAGCTGAAGAAGAACTTTTAAAGTCTGAAACCGCTCGTATCGCTACTCGTGAAAAAGTGAAGGTTGCCGAAGAAAACATGGAGCGTCAAATTATTGTTGCTTTAAAGAATAAGCAACGTACAGATGCTGTAGAAACTGAAAGAGTTGAAAAAGACAGACTTTTAGAGGCTACAGAAAGAGAGCGAGTAGTTACGCTTGCACAGATTGAGAAAGAGAAAGTTGTTGAAGTTGAGAAGAAGAATATTCAAGATGTTATTCGCGATCGTGTTACGTTGGAAAAGGGAGTAGTGGAAGAGCAGGAAAATATGAAAGATATTCAAGCTTTTAAAACTGCCGATAGAGATAAGCAAGTAAAAATTACTATTGCTGAAGCAAATGCACAAGAAGACTTAATTAAAACAATTAAGGCTGCAGAAGCTCAAAAAGAAGCTGCTAAGCAAAAAGCTGAAGAGATTAATATCGAAGCTTTAGCTCATAAAGAAGCTAGTGAGAAAGAAGCTGAAGCGCGTAAAATTTTAGCTGAAGCAACAGCAAAAGAAGAAGCTACTGTTGGTATGTCTGAAGCGCAAGTGATGCATGCTAAAGCCGATGCTTACGAGCGTGAAGGAATTGTTCAAGCTATTATCATTGAGAAGAAAGCGAAAGCTGAAGCAACTGGTATTGAAGCTAAGGCAGAAGCAAAACGTAAAGATGGATTGGCAGAAGCTGATGTTATCAAAGAAAAAGCGTTGGCAGATGCCGCTGGTATTGAAGAGAAAGCTAATGCAATGAAGAAACTAGATGGTGTTGGTAAAGAGCATGAAGAATTCAAATTACGTTTAGACAAAGAATTACAAGTTGATCTTGCTCACATCAATATTCAGAAAGATATAGCAGATGCTCAGGCACAGGTTATTGGCGATGCTTTAAAAGCTGCTAAAATTGATATCGTTGGTGGTGAAACAATGTTCTTTGATCAAATTATTGGACAAATTACTAGAGCCAAAGGGTATGACAGATTGGTTGAAAACAGTACCAACATACAAGATGTAAAAGATGCTATTTTAGGTAGTGATGATGTTAAGGGTAACTTATTAGAGAAAGTAAAAGAATTCGCTGATAAATACGGAATTTCATCTGAAGACCTTAAAAACGTAACTATTGCTAATTTACTGATGGACTTAAAGTCAAAGTCTAACGATAGCGACGAGCAAACGTTATTTAGCAACCTATTTAACCTTGCAAAGGGATTAGGTATGGGCGATAAAAAGCTGAAATAACCACGTGCGCTAAGAGTTTTTAAGTGAATTATTAATGTAATACTAAAGCCTAGTTACTTTTATGGCAGAAGAATCCCGAACAGACAAAACGGAAGAACATATTTTAGATGGTGGTACTTACGATGTAATTAAAAACCGACTGCAAAAGCAGAAGGAATCATTACAGAGCAAGCTCATCGAACTAAATGACGATAGAAAAACCGTATTTGGCTCATTAGAAACAAAGCTTATTGCGAATGCCAGAATCAATACAGAAAACAATTGTATTGCACGCGATATTGTTTCTTTTGGCGATACGTGTCTGTTCGGTTATAATGTTCATTTTGGTCTTAGAACTGAAATAAATATTAAAGATGTTTTTAGCAGTTACACTTTTACAGATTACAGTTTTAAAGCTGCTGATCTTGATCTGTTAGAAGATGCGACCTTTAAAACAGATTTTACCAATTTATATAAATACTATAGAAATACGATATTTTCCAACTTCGCCGTAATTGGAAATTATCTACATATGGTTTTTCAGCTAAGTGAAAGTCCTACGGATATCAAAACCTTTAAATGGTTAGTGGTAGACAATTCGTTAAAATATATTGATAACCGTAGTGAACATGAATACAAATTTCCTGTTCAACAAGAGTTTAAATGGCAAGAAGCTACTAGAGATATGCATCGTTATGGTGTTCATTCTCATGTTTCAATTAAAGACCGGGTATTTGTAGAAACCATTGGCGGTGATCTTACCATTAAAATTGAGGACAATACTGCTGAAGGTAAGGGTATTTTAGATGAACCTGTAGAATATGTTGACCAAACTTTAGATGACGGTCAATATCGTTTTGGAGATTTAGGCAACCTTTTAATTTTAGAGATAAAACCATTTCAAGAAGCTGCCCGTTATTTTGTTTTTAATGACAAAATGCGAGAGGTTCAAAAAATTGATTCTGTTAAAGATGCCTGTATTTTACTGCCAGATGATCAAGGTATCATCTTTCCAACAGGTTATTACTTGCAAACGGGAGAGTATCACATTTTTGATAATGCTATCCCTAATGTAAAATTTCAAGAACGTATTATTTCTCCAAATGGAGAAGATTTCCTGTATGTTTTCTATTCTGCTGCCGAGGGGTTATATAACCTCATGTCTTATAATATCATCAGTCAGGTTATTAAGACACCGATAATCTGTAATGGATTTACAATTTTAGAAAACGGTGAGCTTTGTTATTTCAAAACAGAGCAAGAGCAGACAAAACACCATGTAGTTCAAATTTGGCAAACACCTTATTTAAAAGGTGATTACGTGCCTTCTCAGCATGAAGACACCTTACTTTATAAAATAGGAAACAAAGATATTGTAAAGGCTATGGCAGAAGTCAATGGCTTAATTACATTATTGAATAAAAACGACAACTACGCCGGACTATATAGTGATATTGCAAAGTTCTCGAAAGATATATTAGATGCGTATTATTGGTTACCAGAACCAGAAACACATCAATTAAACGAGCCTATTGAAGAAATCAACAAAGCATCTAACGCTGCTATTGATGAGTTTGAAAAAGTGGTTCAACTCCGTAAAAATGCTCAAAATCAATCAAAATTAATTCAACAGAATTCTGAGGAGTTATTTAATAAAATCAAAAGCACCTCATTTAAAAGCATTGATGAGTTTGTTGCCTTACTTACCAGATTGCGATCTTTAAGAGGTGAAGCTATTTCACTTAAAGAAGTACGATATATTGATTTAGAATATATTGAGGTCCTGGAAGAACAAATAGGGGAGCAGACCAAAAAGATATCAGAACGTTGTGTTCAGTTTCTTTTAAACCCGAATGCATTACAACCATACCATGACGCTTTAAAAGATAAAAAAGAATTTATAGCTACTGTTGAAAAGGTTATTGTAGCTAAAGAGAAGGAAGAAGAAATTAATGAGATCAGTTCTCAGCTTGAAATGCTGATCGATATTGTTTCTAATCTAGAAATTGAAGATACAGCCCATTCCACTAAAATAATCGATGATATTTCATTGATTTTCTCAACTATAAATGAACTTAAGGCGGCTTTAAAAAACAAAAGAAATTCTCTGGGTATATCTGAAGCCAAGGCAGAGTTTGCTGCACAATTGAAATTGATCGATCAGAGTATCATCAATTACCTAGATATGGCATCTACACCAGAAAAGTGTGATGAATATCAAACTAAAACATCTATTCAATTAGAGGAACTAGAGGGCAAATTCACCGATTTCGAAGAATTTATCGAAACTATTATTGAAAAGAGAGAAGAGGTTTATGCTGCTTTTGATGCAAGAAAGAACTCTTTAATTGAAAAACGGAATAAAAAATCTAGCGCATTAGCCAATGCATCAGCCAGGATATTAAAAGGGGTACAGAAAAAGGCACAGAGTTTTAATTCTGCAGTAGAAATCAACGGATACTTTGCGTCAGATTTAATGATCAATAAGCTGCGTGATATTATTTCTCAATTGCAAGAGCTTGATGATAGTGGTAAAGCTGAAGAGATTGAAACCCAATTGAAAACGGCTAGGGAAGATGCTCTTAGAAAGTTAAAGGATAAGCTTGATCTTTATGAAGATGGCGATAGTGTTATTAGATTAGGTAAACACAAATTCGGCGTTAACAAGCAGCAGTTAGACCTTACCATTGTTTTTCATGATAACGAACTCAATTATCATTTAACAGGAACCGATTTTTACAAATTACTGAACAATGAAGAATTTGTTAAGAATAGGCACTTATGGAATCAAGAATATGTTTCTGAAACCGATGATATTTATCGTGCTGCATATTTAGCTTACAAAATATTTTCAAAGTTCACCGAAGACGATTTACTTCCTTTAAGTGATGAAGAGTTGTTGAAGCTTGTTCAAGAACAAAGTAGAAACGACTATTCTGAAGGCTATATAAAAGGGGTTCATGATGTTGATGCTTCAAGAATACTGAAGCTTTTGGTACATAAACACCATGAATTAGATTTACTTACCTACCGACCAGAAATTCGTGGGTATGCCCAATTTTTCTGGAATGATTTGGATCAAGATATTAAAGCCGAATTAGATAAAGGTTTAAAAGCCGCAGGAGAGGTTTTACAATATTTTCCTGAATCTAAAGAATACGCTTCTATCATTGAGGGATTAAAAAAGAAAATAGAAGTCTTTTCTGGAGAAACGAAACTTTTTGACGTACTATTAAGCGAAGATATTGCTGATTATCTGTTTGAAGAACTAAAATCAGATTCTGAATTCGTGTATAGTGGCTTTGCTATTCAATTAAAAGATGAATTTTTAAAATTACTTAAATCTCAAAATGCAGATTTAAAGTTTAAGAAAAGTGTTGAAGAAGCTCCAAAATTTTCATCGAAAGTTCGTTTGGTGAAACAATGGGTAGGTGCATTTTTAAAATCTAAAAAAGATGTCGATGCTAATCTTAATTTAAACAGATATGAAAATGAGATTGTTGGTGCCATTTTATTTAGAGATGAATCTGCTTCTAAAATCAAGGCTGTTTCGCCAAATGAAAGTTTAAAAGAGTTGAGAGGTTCTCATGAAACTATTGTTGAAGGAGTTTATTCATTCAATTATCATGATTTTATTTCTAGAATGAATTTATTTGTGTCAGATGAAGTTCCGGCATTTCTAAAGTTTAAAAAGACAAAACACGAAATAACCGAAAAACTAAAAATTGATTTAAAGTTAGAGGAATTTAAGCCAAGAGTGCTTACGTCTTTCGTACGTAATAAATTAATTGATGAAGTATATCTTCCAATTTTCGGTAACAATTTAGCGAAACAACTAGGTACGGTAGGTGCAAACAAACGTACCGATAGAATGGGTATGTTGCTTTTGATATCGCCACCAGGTTATGGTAAAACCACCTTGATGGAATATATAGCAAACCGACTTGGTTTAATTTTCGTTAAAATAAATGGACCGGCAATTGGTCATGAGGTTACCAATGTAGACCCTGCTTCTGCAAAGAACAGTGCTGCTCGTGAAGAACTTAAAAAGTTGAATCTTGCTTTTGAAATGGGAAACAATGTAATGCTATATATTGATGATATTCAGCATTGTAATCCGGAATTTTTACAAAAGTTCATTTCCTTATCAGATGGTACTCGTAAAATAGAAGGTGTATACGAAGGACAGCCTAAAACATACGATTTACGTGGTAAAAAATTCTGCGTAATAATGGCAGGTAACCCATATACGGAAAGCGGAGAGAAATTTCAGATTCCAGATATGTTAGCCAACCGTGCCGATATTTATAACCTTGGTGATATTATTGGCGAAACAGAACACTTGTTCAGACTAAGTTTAATTGAAAATTCACTTACCGCAAATCCTATTTTACAGCAATTGGCAAGTAAGGAATTTGACGATGTGTATACATTGGTAGAACAAATTGAGTCTAAATCTGACGAAGGTCAGCTTATAGGAAACCATTCTAGCCAAGAAGTTGAAGAATATAAAAAGGTACTTGAAAAAGTTTTAAGGGTACGAGATGTATTGTTGAAAGTAAATGCAACATATATTAAAAGTGCAGCCATGCAAGACGAATACCGTACAGAGCCTTCTTTTAAACTTCAAGGTTCTTATAGAGACATGAATAAATTGGTGGCTCAAATAGTGCCAATCATGAACGAAAAAGAACTAAACACCATGTTGCGTTCTCATTATGAAAACGAAGCACAAACTTTAACTGGTTCTGCAGAAGCAAACTTGTTAAAGTACAATGAGCTGATCGGTAATCTTACTACGGAAGAAGATGCGCGCTGGAGTGCTATTAAAGAACAATTTGTAAAAAATAATAAGCTAAAAGGATTTGGTAATGATAATGAAATGGCACAAGTACTTTCTCAAATGATGGAATTTTCTGAAAATTTAGCGGGTATCAAATCGGTTCTTGAAAAAGGTCTGAATAACGAGTAGCTATCAACGAGAGGTTATTTTTTTCTTTTATTACTGAATTTCAAGCTTTCACGTCAAAATAAAGATGTAATTTTGCACCCGCAAAAAAGCTGTATTATGAAGCGCATTAATGAATACAAGAAACTCTTCGGGGTTGAAAAAGAGATTGAACTTAAAGCACTTAAGTCCACGTATAGAGGTTTAGTTAAAGAATGGCACCCAGACAAGTTTCAAGAAGGTGATGAAAAAAGAGAAGAAGCTGAAGTTCAAAGTCGTCGTATTATTGACGGATACCACTTTTTAGTAAGTATCGCTCCTGAAACCAAAGAAGCTAATAAAGAAGTATACAACGAGTCTATTAACTCTGGTGTTGCTGATTTTCAGCATAATGGTTTAGTTTTAGAAGTTACTTTCGTTGATGGTGCTACGTATGAGTACTTCGGTGTAACGAAGCCTATTTTTCAGAAAATGATCAATTCTAACAAGTTGAACAGATTCGCGAAAAGAACAATTTTCCCAAATTATTTATACAGAAAATCGAAACGTGACCTTCAAGAGGCGTAATCGTATATAAATTAATGGTTATCAAAAACGCATGAAAAATCAAAAAGAGATTTTATCAAAATTGAATATTGATGCGTTAAATCCGATGCAAGAGAGTGCGTTAGATACTATCTCATCATCGAATAATACCATTTTACTTTCTCCGACCGGTACAGGAAAAACTTTGGCTTTTCTTTTACCGGTTTTAGATTTTATGGACCATAACGATCCTGAAGTTCAGGTATTGATTTTAGTTCCTTCTCGCGAATTGGCTATTCAGATAGAACAGGTTATTCGTAATATGGGTACTGGTTTTAAAGTGAATGCCATTTATGGTGGTAGAGCTATGTCTAAAGATAAGATAGAGCTAAAACATACTCCTGCAATTTTAGTTGGAACACCTGGTAGAATTCTTGACCATTTTATGGCAGATCGTTTTACCAAAGAGCATATTAAAACTTTAATTCTTGACGAATTCGATAAGTCTTTAGAAGTCGGATTTGAAGAGGAGATGACTGAAATTCTTGCGGAATTACCAAATCTTAAAAAACGTATTCTTACTTCTGCAACGGAAGCTGTTAAAATTCCCAAGTTTGTGGGAATGGAAAACCCTAGAAGAATCAATTATCTTAAGAAAGATACACCTTCAAAACTTACCATTAGTACAGTTATCTCTGAAGAAAAAGATAAGTTGAAAACATTAGTTCAACTATTAAAATATATTGGAGAAGAACCAGGTATTATCTTTTGTAATTTAAAGGATAGTATTGAAACTGTTAGTTCGTTTCTAAGTCAGAAACACATTCTACATGAGTGCTTTTCTGGTGATATGGAACAGAAAGACCGCGAACGTGCTTTAATTAAATTTAGAAATGGTAGCAGTCGTATTTTAGTTGCAACTGATTTAGCTGGTAGAGGTATTGATATTCCCGAATTAAATTTTATCATTCATTACGAATTACCACAACGTATAGAAGAGTTCACACATCGTAATGGTAGAACTGCTCGTGTAAATGCAACAGGGACTGCCTATGTTATAAAATGGGATCAAGAATCGTTACCAGGGTTTATTTCAAATTCAAAACCAATTGGCATCGGTAAAACCAATAGGTTAGGGGACCCTTTTTGGGAAACGTTATTTATTTCTGGTGGCAGAAAAGATAAAATATCTAAAGGTGATATTGCGGGACTTTTCTTCAAACAAGGTGGTTTGAACAGAGAAGAATTAGGAGACATTGAACTTAAGCAAGATTGCGCTTTTGTAGCAGTACCTAAAAGCAAATCAGATAAACTTGTAAACGAGTTAAACAACTCCAGATTAAAAAAGAAAAAAGTGCGTATTACCGTACTTTAATCATAGTTAGTATTTTTGCCCTTTTTAAGGTAGTATGATGAAGGATAAACAACACGAGAACGAAACTGAAATCGATTTAACCGAGATTGAAAGTTGTATTGAAATTTTAAATCGTTTGGTAACAGATACCAATCAGATATTTGAAATTCCTGAAGATAGAAGAATTGCCTTAATTAAAGTTGCTGGTCAATTATCTCGACCAAACAAGCAAGAGTTTGCTAAAAGGGTAAAAGATGCCAAACGTAACGAAAAAAGAAAGCAAGCAGTTCGCGATAAGCATGCTCGTAAAGAAACAGGTATAAGAAGTGCACGTGAAGCTCATGTATTTGTTGCTCCAAAATTACTACCTGCTGCAGAATTAGCCAGTAAAGATTTACCAGAACTAACAACACCTCGTAATTGTTACGTTTGTAAGGCTGAGTTTACTAAACTGCATCATTTTTACGACACCATGTGTAGCGATTGCGGTGATTTTAATTATGCGAAAAGATTCCAAAATGCCAATGTAAAAGGTCAAGTTGCGGTTATTACCGGATCTCGTTTAAAAATTGGTTATCATATTACGTTAATGTTACTTCGTGGCGGAGCTACCGTTATAGCTACCACACGTTTCCCTGTAGATTCTGCACTTCGTTTTTCTAAAGAGGAAGATTTTATGGAGTGGGGGCATAGACTTAAAATTCACGGTCTAGATTTACGTCATATACCAAGTGTTGAAATATTCTGCAATTTCATTGAGCAGGAATATGATAAACTAGATATTCTTATTAATAACGCTGCACAAACGGTACGTAGACCTGCAGGTTTCTACCATCATTTAATGGAAAATGAAGAAAAAGAATTCTCTTCATTACCTAAGTTTGCTCAAATGGTTTTAAGCGACCATGAAAGTTGTTTAGATGAATTAAAATCATTCAGTTCTAAAGCTTCTCCAAATCAAAACATGCCGGTTACTTGGCACGGACCAGAACCTGGTATTGGTTTACGAGCTTCTGCGAAACTATCTCAAATTCCGTATAGTTTTGATAATGCTTTAGTTGCGCAAGAAGTATTCCCTACGGGGGAATTAGATGCCGATTTACAACAGGTAGATTTACGAAAAACGAACAGCTGGCGTTTAAAGTTAGGCGAAATAGAAACCACTGAAATGATTGAGGTTCAGTTGGTGAATTCTGTAGCACCTTTTGTGTTATGTAATCGCTTGGCAGAGTTGATGAAGAAAGAGAACACTGGTCAGAAACATATTATTAATGTAACGGCGATGGAGGGTAAATTCCACCGTTTCTTTAAAGAATCTCGTCACCCACATACCAATATGGCGAAGGCGGCATTAAACATGTTAACGCATACTGCTGCTGGTGAATTAGCAAAAGACGGAATCTTCATGAATGCAGTGGATACGGGTTGGGTAACTGACGAAGACCCTGCAGAATTGGCTAAGAAGAAACAAGAAGTACACGATTTTCAACCACCTTTAGATATTGTTGATGGTGCAGCTAGGGTTATGGACCCATTATTTGATGGTATAAATACCGGAAAACATTGGTGTGGTAAATTCCTAAAAGACTATTTTCCAATAGATTGGTAGTTGCATTATTCTTAAAAAATGTTGTTTTTATTGCTGCATTCTAAATTGTTTAGAAACATTTAATAAAAAGTTAAAACTCTTACCGTTCTAATTTACTAGTCTGAATCTATTTTCGTTTTTTTGCGGCATGATTAGGCTAACTATCAATTCATTACTACAATTTCTTGTATTCATCATCATCGGGATATCAATTCCTATGAGTGCTCAAGAAACGCAAACGTATAACGGACCTTTACAAATAGGTAAGTATAACGGTAAAGCAACGTACTCTTATAAACTTGTTGACAACGACACTGTTCTTGATGGCGATTTTACGGTACTACGTTCAAATCTTCAAGAACTCTTAGAGAAACAAGATTATTCCTTTCAATTTAAAGGCGCTTTCGTTGACGGTACCGCAAACGGACCTTGGAAATTTCAATTCGGAGAATTCAATTCAAAAAGTCAGTCTGAAGTTATAGATTATCAATACCGAGTTCTAGTTAGTGGAATTCAGAAATCTGCTATCGGTAAAATTAAAATGGGTAAGCCCAACGGTAAATGGACTATTGTAGAAGAAGAAATAGAAAATTCCGAAATATCTAAGACCTTATTTAAAAGTGTTATTTCTTTCGATAACGGTGTACCACAGCAAAACTTTAGCATCAATAACGAAAACTATACATTGGTAGGTAGATTTCTACGAGATGGTTTGGCGCATGACGAGTGGTCCTTGTTTCCTTCTAATGGTATGGACCAATCTGAAAGCTGGTTTTTTAAAGATGGACTATTACAGTCTATTAGAGTAGATGATGAAAACGATCATAAAACTATAAAGGCTTACCAAGGGTATAACGGTCAAACGAAAATCATCAATCTAAATGCGGGTTATATTAATGCTTTAGAAATTCAACTTTCGCAAGTAGATGTTGATATTCTTCATCATAATAGTCTACCTGAACTTTTAAAGCAAAATGCAGCACGTTATCAAGAAGTAGATGAGATATTATCAGAATTGGGTAAATCAAAATTTCTACCAGAGTTAAAAGTAAAGGTACCTTATTACCCGCTTGATTCCTTAGAGGTCACTAAAATTGATAGCATTGTATCTTATTATAAAAAAGCACATGAGTTAAGTGAGTCTATCTTGCATAATTCACAACTGAACATCTTAAGATTATCCGATAACAATACTGCTTATCAATATAATACGGTAGTTCAATTGAAGGAGAATTTCTTAAATCCTATTCAAGAAATTGTAAGTTATGATTCATTGGGCATATTGGAATACACTTCTCAAGAGCAATTAATCAATCATGTGTTTGCTAACGGACTTCCAAAACCTAAAATGGATATTGAGATACAAATAGATAGTGTTGTATCTTCTAAATCTTATACAATTCCTTCAAGCGTTTCAATATCTGCTGACACTCCCAACATAGAAAAAATTGAAGCTGTTGCTAAAATGGGCTATGACGGTATATTGTCTATTGCAAATGAAGTAAAAGAAACACTTGCTCAAGAAAAACGTCAAAACGAATTGGCTAGCTTGGAAGAAGAAATCATTATTAGAAATGATTCAATGATGGTTTTTATTGATTCTACCAGTTCAAATATTCCTTTAAAATACGCGACAGCCTTAAAACAACTGAAGTCTTTTACCAGTAAAACTATAAACGACTATTCTAAAGTGAAATCTGCAGAAAACAGATTATCTGCTGCTAGAACAACAGTTGAATGTCTTAATAATTTAAACGAGTTATCTAAGACGGTTTCAGAAATGCCAATATATCAAACTACAATTAAAGAAAGCTATACTGATAGAATTTGGAATCCGTTTATGGCAACTTTGATGGATGAGGATATTAAAAAACGAATAACATCAGCTTATTCAAAAACGTTAGAACCTTATTTTTTAAATGAGATAGACCAACACTTGTCTTGCGATACGACTAAAGAATTAAACAGCACTATCAATGCTACATATACCAAGATTCTAGAATTAAAAGACCAGGACACCAAAAAACTTGAACGCAAGTTAAAGAGGCAAAAAGACCCTATTACTATATTAGAAATGTTGAATGTACAAAACACTGCAAAGCAATAGCCTATGAAAACGTTTCGTACATATAGCATAAAGCTTATATTCCTATTTTTTCTAGTGTTTCAAGGATTTTCACAAGAGAAAGAGGCTGTAGAATTGCCTGAGTATTCAAAATATAAAGATTTAGGTACAAAGACCTGGATCAATACTTATGGTAATATTAGAATTGGCAAACGCTTATTTTGGGATGCGCAAACCCACCTTAGATTAGAGGAAACAGAAGCTACACCATTTTTTGGTCAGGTAGCCCAGGTATATAATAGACATGCCATTGGGTACATTCACTCTAAATATTTTAATGTTCGATTAGGTGGAGTTTTAAGACTTAACTTTAATACTGATGAAGCTTCTACAGATCGTAACTTAGTACCAGAATGGCGTATTTGGCATCAATATCAGTTTGCACAATCACTTGCCAGTATGATGATTTATCATCGTATTCGTATAGAACATAGATGGACGCAAGGTTTTGCGGAAAATAGTGAATACATCTTTAGAAATCGTTGGAGGTATATGTTTAGAATGAAAATTCCTCTGAACAATCACAAGTTAAAACCAAAGACTTTTTACGTTGCACCAGAAGCAGAATTGATCATGCAAAGTGGAAAAGCGGTTGTTGCAAGCCCTATGGAAGATTTGCGTTTAACCACTACACTTGGTTATATTCTAACACCAAGATTAACAGTTGCGGCAGGAGCAATGTATTCCCAAGGGCAAGATTTAGCTAACGGAGGATATTATAAGCAAAGCTGGGCAATGAGATTTCATGTTTACTATTCTCCTGATTTTAGAAAGGTAAAGAACAAACTTCCTGAAATTCACTTAACGGACTAGAGGGTCAGTAATAAGAAAAGTATGAAAAAAAAGGATATTACATTATACAGTTTGCTTGCTATCATTTCTGCACTAGCTCTTTATTTCGGAGTTAAATCCAGTACTCTAGAAAATGAGATAGGGGAGAGTAGCAAGGCAAAAGAGGAATTGGATGTACTTGTAACCGGTAATAAAGAATTAGTGGCAATTGATTCTGTATTAATGGAAGGTGATTATAATAAAGCAATCGAATCTTACAATACCACACTTCAAAATCATGAAGAGCTGAACAGCGTTATTCCTTTACGGATTGCCCTTGCTCAAAAATTAATGCAAAATAATACGGTAAATACTTCTGAAAAGGGAACAGAAAAAATCTCTGTAGATTCAATTGCTGTAGCTCCGGTTTCGCAAAGTGAAATAAGAAGTATTGATTCTCTTAATTTTGCCCTAGAAAAAGCGCGAGTTCAGTTAAATAACATGCGTAAGCAACTGAACAATAAATCTTTTGGTGAATATCTGAGTTTTACTAGTAAAAAAGGAACTGGTCTACATTATGTAGGGCAAGTAAAAAACAATAAGGCCAATGGTGTAGGTATTGCTGTTCTTGAAACCGGTAGCAGGTATGAAGGTGAATGGAAAGATAATTTACGTGAAGGCAACGGTACTTTTTATTGGCCTGATGGTGAATATTATATTGGCAGCTATAAAGATGACATGCGAAATGGTGAGGGAACATATTTTTGGCCTAACGGTGAAAAGTATAAAGGACAGTGGAAAAACGACAAGCGAAATGGCAAAGGTATTTTTCACAAGAAAGAAGGCTCTGTTATTAGTGGCATTTGGGAGAATGATAAGCTTAAGGAAGCGGACAAATTGAACAAAAAATAGTACCGGAATTTATTTTGCTTAAATTTTATCAAATAATTAGTTCTAATCTCAATAAAGAATTGTCAAAATAAGAAAATCGCAAAAATCATCTTGAACGTATGTTTTGCGTAATGGTTTAAGTAACTTTAGGTCTTAACCAAACTATTATTCAAACCTAAATGAAATCGTTCTTTCGTTACCTATCCGTTGCATCATTTGTATGCATTTCTTCATCCCTTTTTTCTCAAGATTTTTCAGCATTGGAGTATCGTACTATTGGCCCGTCAAGAGGTGGTCGTGTTACCACGGTTACTGGTACACCTGTTTTACCTGGTACTTTTTATTTAGGAGCTTCAGGTGCTGGAGTATGGAAAACCGATGATTACGGTACATCTTGGAACAATGTTTCTGATGGTTTTTTTGATACGCCCTCTATTGGAGCTATTGAAGTTGCCGTCAATGACCCTAATATAGTTTATGTTGGTACTGGTTCTGACGGACTACGTAGTAACATCATTAGTGGTAAAGGAGTTTATAAATCTATAGACGCGGGAAAAACCTGGGATCACATTGGGTTAGCAAAAGCAGGACAAATAGGAGCGGTTGAAATTGACCCTACCAATAGCAATATCGTTTGGGTTGCAGCAATTGGCGATGCATTTAAAGCGAATGAAGAACGTGGTATTTATAAAACTATAGATGGTGGTGTTACTTGGGAAAAGATGCTACACATATCTAACACAACCGGATTTGCAGATATAGAGCTATTACCCGGAAACCCTAATATTGTTTATGCTGCTGCTTGGAAAGCACAACGTACACCTTGGACTATTATATCTGGAGGAGAAAACAAAGAAGGAGGAATCTATAAATCTGTAAATGGCGGTAAAGATTGGATCAAACTAGAAACAGGATTACCACAAGGACTAATCGGTAAAATAGATTTAGCAGTTTCAGCAGTAGACTCAAGTATTCTTTATGCTGTAATTGAAGCACCAGGTGATGAAGGCGGTGTATATAAATCTGTAGATCAAGGTAAGACCTTTGTACAGACATCTAATCATAAAGGGTTGGTCAATAGACCTTTCTATTATATTAATATAGAATTAGACCCTACTAATCCTGACATAGTGTATTCAAATGCCAACCCATTATTAAAGTCTACCGATGGCGGAAAAAATTGGACAATGATGTCGGTTCCACACGGCGATAATCATGATATATGGTTAAACCCTAATAATCCAGATTTACTAATACAATGTAATGATGGTGGTGCCAATGTTTCTCACAATGGTGGTAAAACATGGTCATCGCAATTTAATCAGCCAACGGCAGAGATATATCAAGTTGCTGTGGATGACCAATATCCTTATTGGATCTATGGTGCACAACAAGATAATACCACCATTGCCATACCAAGTTCAGCACCTAGTGGAACTTCCGCTCAGGGTACGCAGGTTATGATTGAAGTGGGTGGTTGTGAAACTGGTCCCTCAATACCAAAACCGGGAAATCATAATATCGTTTATAACAATTGTAAAGGTCGTTTTAGCGTCTATAACAAAATTACTGGCGTAGGTAGGGAATATTCTATTGGTGCTTCTAATATTTATGGTCATAATCCTAAAGATTTAAAATATCGTTTTCAGCGTGTAGCTCCTGTTCATGTTTCACCACATGATCCAGATGTTGTGTATATGGGCTCACAGTTTGTACATAAAACAAGGAACGACGGGGTTATTTGGGAAACGATCTCTCCTGATTTAACAGCTTTTGAAGCTGATAAGCAAGTGATTTCCGGTAGTCCGATTACCAGAGACATTACCGGTGAGGAGTATTATAGTACTATATATTCCATCAGAGAATCAAAAATCAAAAAAGATTTGATCTGGACAGGTTCCAATGATGGTGTAGTTTCATTAACACAAGATGGCGGTCAAACTTGGACAACTGTTACGCCTAAGAAAATGCCTAAAGGTGGTAGAGTGGAGTCTATTGAACCTTCTCAATTTAATCCTGCGATAGCATATATATCTGTAGATAGACATTTATTGGGTGATGCTACTCCGTATTTCTATAAAACGGTAGATTATGGTAAAACTTGGGAATTATTGAGTACTGCTACAAACGGAATTCCGTCTGACTATACCGCTAAAGTATTGCGTGAAGACCCTGAAACAAAGGGAATCTTATATGCAGGTACTGAATACGGCATGTTCGTTTCTTTAAACGATGGACAAGATTGGAAATCTTTTCAGCAAAATTTACCGGTAACACCAATTACCGATATCATTATACAAAGAGGCGATTTAGTTTTAAGTACCATGGGACGTGGTTTTTGGGTATTGGATAACATTACCTCTTTAAGAGATTCTGCTATTGCTAATTTAGACGATACCCCTGTATTGTTTAAACCAGATAATACCTTTAGATATCGTACGCCTAGAAGAGCAAAAGGATTCCCTAATTATCCTTCAACGGGAGTTCTAATTGATTACTACCTACCAAAAGAATTTAAAACCGAAGTACAATTAGAAATTTTAGATGCTAACAATCAATCTATTGCAACTATCATAAGTGACTCTACAAAAGTGAAATCCAGTAAAGAGGAAGTAGAGAATATGGGGCTTAGTATGGCTTTTAGTTACTTTGACAATAAATTGGAAACTAAAAAAGGTATTAATAGGTTTCAATGGGATATGCGCCAAAAAGGAGCATGGAGCGACAAAGAATCTAGAAGCTACAAAAATGGACCAATAGTATTGCCAGGAACTTACACGGCAAAACTGACAGTAGGTAAAGAAACATTTGAGCAACTTTTTGAGATTCTGGTTGATCCAAGATTAGCTGAAGAAGGCATTGATGAAACAATTATAAAAGATCATTTAGTTTTTGAAAATAAAGTGTTAGCACTATTGACCGAGGCTAGAAAATTTCAATCGCAATTAGAGAAAGAAATCAAGAAAACAACAGGAGACAAAAAAGCTTCTTTAGAGAAAACATTAAAAGAAATCAAGAATGATGAAGGAGCTTATCCGCAGCAAATGCTAGTGCCTCAAATTGCCTATTTATCTTACATCGTTGGCGGTGCAGATAAAATACCTGGCAATGAAGAAGTAGAGCGTTTAAAAGAGCTTCAATTACAGTTGAATACCATAAAAAAACAAGTGGAATTGAACTAAACTAAAAATGGGCAGTTGCAGTTGATATAGCAATTGCCCAAAAATTCTCATCGATAAAATTCCACTTTCTGTATAAAAATATAGGGCAGACTTATATTCCTTTTTAATAAGGAAGTATAAAGTTTCACATTTGTAGTGTTAATTATAAACACGCTTAAATGAAACATTATATATTCATAGCTGTCATTCTACTTACCCAATTTACATTTGGTCAAGATGTAGAAACCAATACGACTTCAAAAATATGGTCACTAGAAGATTGTATTTCTTATGCCATTGAGCATAATATCACTTTAAAAGATGCCGATTTAAATACTAGTATTTCTGAAGTAGATTACAATCAGTCCAAATCTGCCAAACTACCGAATCTTTTTGGTAGTGCTTCTCAAAATTTTTCTAGCGGTACTTCTATTGACCCTATAACCAGTGATTATGTTTCTGATCAAATACTTAGTACCAATCTTGGAATTAATAGTTCCGTCACACTCTTTCAGGGTAATCAGTTAACCAATCAGGTTAAGCAGAACAAACTTTTAATTGAACAAAATAGTTTATTGGCACAAGAGGCCAAAAACAATATTGTTATTAGCATATTAGAATCATATCTACAAACATTATACAGTAAAGAAGGAATTACTATTGCCGAAAACAATCTTAATGCCTCTGAAAAAGAGGTAATTCGGGCAAAATCTAGATTAGAAGCCGGTACTATTGCTTTGAGCGATTATACTGAGGCGCAAAGTCAAGCCGCAACTAATAAATACAATGTCATTGCAGCTAAAAACGACTATGAACTAAACATCATCACGCTAAAGCAGTTATTAGAATTATCTCCATTAGAAGATTTACAGATTGAAACCGTGGATGAAAATGAAGATTTAATTCACTTAGAATTAAATAGAGAGGCTATTTATACCAACGCCCTTTCGTACTTACCGGAAGTTGAAGCTAGTGCAACCACTATAGAAATTAATGAAAAAGAGCTAGATATAGCAAAAGGCGGTTATTTACCAACGTTGTCATTGACCGGTAGTGTTGGATCTGGTTACACAAGTATTAGCGACAACAATTTCACCGATCAATTAGATGTCAATTTTAATCAAAGATTGGGATTAAGTCTTAGTATACCAATCTTCAATAGAAACCAAACAAAGTCCGCGGTACAAATAGCATCTTTTAATATAGAAAAAGCTGAAATACAAAAACAAACAGTAGAAAAAGAGGTAATTAAAAAAGTAGAAACAGCATACCAAAACGCATTATCATCGCAAGAGCAGTTAGTTGCTGCAGAAGCATCACAAGATGCCGCAGAACAGTCGTATAATTTAGCTCAAAAGAAATATGAGTTGGGAGATTTAAGTACTACAGACCTTGTAGTCAGTCAAAATACGTATACAAATGCCCAACAGAATTATTTACAATCTAAATACCTAAATATTTTATACCATCAATTATTACAATTCTATCAAGGAAACGAAATTAAACTTTAATCAAAATGAAAAATAAAAAAAATATCATAATAGGCGGTGTCATTTTGGTCATCTTGGCTTTTGTTGCATATAGCTTTTTAAAGGGTGATGAAACTGTTGCTATTGAAGCCAAAACAGTAGCTGCCAAAAAAGGTGATGTAACTACAATGGTAACAGCAACAGGAACTATTGAACCTATAAATCAAGTTGATGTAGGTACGCAAGTTTCAGGTGTTGTAGAGAAGATTTATGTGGATTATAACAGTGTAGTTACAGAAGGACAATTGATTGCTGAATTAGATAAAACCAATCTTAGAGCGGCTATGACGCAGGCACAAGCTTCATATGATAACGCGGTAAGCAATCGTAATTATTTACAAACTATTTACGACAGACAAAAGACCTTATATGACAATCAAGTAATTAGCAAATCTGATTATGACGATGCCTTTTTTAATTATGATACTGCAAAAGGTACGGTTACACAACGTTTATCTGATTTACAGCAGGCAAGAACAAACTTAGGCTATGCCAATATCTACTCTCCTATAGACGGGGTGGTTCTTTCAAGAGATATTGATGAAGGACAAACCGTTGCGGCTAGTTACAGTACACCAACACTATTTACCATTGCCCAAGATTTAAAAGAAATGCAAGTGGAAGCTGACGTTGATGAGGCAGATATAGGTGTAGTAAAAGAGGGGCAACGTGTAAGCTTTACCGTTGATGCTTACCAAGGTCAAGAATTTGAAGGTGAGGTAACACAAGTTAGATTGGACCCAACGATTACATCGAACGTAGTTACCTATACAGTGGTAATTAAAGCTGACAACCCTGATTTAAGATTAAAACCAGGACTTACGGCTACCATTTCAATCTACACCTTAGAATTAAAAGATGTGCTATCTGTAGAAGCGAAGGCTATAAATTTTAAACCGACTCCCCCTGAAATGATGGCATATAATGAACAAGAACAATTGACTGTTGAACCTCCAAAAGGCGGCGGACCAAAACCTGATGAAAATGATGATAGTACAAGGGTTTGGGTTCTCGAATCTAATGGTGCCATTTCTCCAAAAAAGGTGACTTTAGGAGCTAGTGATGGAGTAAACGTTCAAATTTTAAGCGGTATTAATGAAGGGGATAAACTGGTTTTTAGTTTAAAATCAGAAACTACTCAATCTGGTGCACCTGCAGGCGGTACGGAAGAGAGTCCGTTTATGCCACAACGCCCAGGAGGTAAAAAGAAATAACCATGAGTAAAGAAATTATAAAAATTGAAGACTTAAAGCGTGAGTTTACGATGGGTACCGAAACGGTTCATGCTTTACGTGGAATATCATTTACTATCAAAGAAGGTGAATTTGTAACCATCATGGGTTCTAGTGGATCTGGTAAAAGTACGATGCTTAATATTTTAGGATGTTTGGACCAACCCACATCGGGTACCTATGAAATTGATGGTGTTAGTATGAAAGATTTAAGTAGAAATGAATTGGCGACAATCAGAAATGAAAAAATCGGATTCATATTTCAATCATATAATCTTTTAGCTAGAACTTCAGCCATTGAGAATGTCGAGTTACCGCTATTATATAATAGCAAGGTGTCTACAGACGAACGCAGAGAACGTGCGATAAAAGCTCTTGAAATGGTTGGCTTAGGAGATAGATTACATCATACTCCTTCTCAACTTTCTGGTGGTCAGCAACAGCGTGTAGCAATTGCTAGATCTTTAGTAAACAACCCAGTAATGATATTGGCCGATGAGGCAACAGGAAATCTTGACACGAGAACATCTTATGAAATTATGTCACTATTTCAAGATTTGAACAAAAAGGGAATTACCATCACATTCGTTACTCATGAGCCAGATATAGCAACATTTAGTAGTAGAACAATCGTATTAAAAGATGGTAGTATTATGCAAGATTATAAGAATCATAAAGTACAATCTGCAGCAGAAGAATTAGCAAAATTGCCACAAGAAAATCATTGATTATGAGAATATTAAATCTACTTAAAATTGCATTCAAGGCTATTGTTCTCAACAAAATGAGAACATTACTGACCATGCTTGGTATTATTATAGGTGTAGCATCTGTAATTGCAATGCTTGCCATTGGTGAAGGTTCTAAAGAAAGCATAAGGAATACCATTTCTAGTATGGGATCTAATATGATTACCATTAGACCTGGTACCGATGATAGAGGACCGGCTAGAGGTAGTGGTGGTGATGTGCAAACGTTGACACTTAAAAATTTTGAGGTCATTAAAGAGAAAGCTACTTTGTTAAGTTATGTTACACCAGTTGTAAATGGCGGTGGTCAAGTAATTAGCGGAGCAAATAATTGGCCTAGTACGATTTATGGTGTAAATCCTGATTATCTAGAAATTAAAGTTGTTGGTCTTCAAAGCGGTAGCATGTTCACCGATGCCGAAGTAAAATCTGCCTCTAAGGTGGTCATTCTTGGGCAAACGGTAGTCGATAATGTATTTCCTGACGGGCAAGAACCAGTAGGGCAAATGATACGTTTTGATAATATTCCGTTTAAGGTAATAGGAGTTTTAGAAGAAAAAGGGGAAAATACCTTTGGTCAAGATCAAGATGATGTTGTAATTGCACCATACACTACGGTTCAAAAACGAATTTTAGCTATTGATTATTTGAATCAAATAATGGGGTCGGCCGTTAGCGAAGATGACGCTCCCGATGCTGTTATAGAGGTCACCGATATTCTACGTGAAGAACACAAGCTCATGGATAATGAAGAAGATGATTTTACCGTACGGTCTATGGAAGAATTAATATCGACATTTAGTTCTACTAGTGAAATGCTAACTGTACTTTTAGTTGCTGTTGCCAGTATTTCATTGCTTATTGGTGGTATTGGCATTATGAATATCATGTACGTATCAGTAAAGGAGCGTACTAAAGAAATTGGACTACGTATGGCTGTTGGTGGTAAAGAATCAGATATTTTGCTGCAGTTTCTGATAGAAGCAATTTTAATAAGTATTACGGGCGGTGTGCTTGGGGTATTATTAGGGCTTAGCGCTACTGTTTTTATTGAAAAGTTCTTACATTGGCCTACAAGCGTAGCGATGTATTCTATAATAATTTCGTTTGCTGTTTGTGCAGTTACAGGTATTTTCTTCGGATGGTATCCTGCAAGAAAAGCTTCTGCTTTAGACCCGATTACAGCTTTACGTTATGAATAAATAATTATGTACAAAAATAAAAAAATAGTAATTGCGCAGCATCTTATAATTTGGCTGGTGTTGTTTAGCATGCCCTTCGTTCTATCTTACGGGCAAGATTTGGATACAAATAGGCTGATTGCACATTTCTTAATACCAATGTTGTTCTATGCCGTAATATTTTATTTAAACTTTTTTGTACTCATAGACAGGTTTCTTTTTACTAAGAAAACGCTGATTTTTATCATCGTCAATTTAGTCTTAATCGGTTTCTTTATTTTATTGAAAGAGTTTATTGAAGATAATTATTTTAGCGAACTAATTAATAATAGACCCCCAAATGCAAATAGGGAAGGACCACCGTTTAAATTGTTCATATATGTGCAAATGTTATCCTATGCGGCTCCTGTATTACTGTCCATAGCTATTAAATCGACTAAAAAATGGGTGAAGACAGAAGCAGAGCGAAAAGAAGCTGATAATTTTAAGTTACAAACAGAATTACAACATCTTAGATATCAACTTCAACCACATTTCTTTTTCAACTCTTTAAACAACATCTATTCATTGGTTGATATTTCACCGGATAAAGCTAAATCTACCATACATAGTTTAGGTAAACTAATGCGGTATTTGCTATATGAAACAAATACAGAATTGGTAACACTTTCAAAGGAAATTGAATTTATGCGAAAGTATATCGAGTTAATGAAATTAAGATTAACAGATAAAACTGAAGTAGAATCTAGTTTTCCGGTAAGTGATTCACAAATTAAAATTTCGCCTTTATTATTTATATCTTTAATTGAGAATGCTTTTAAACACGGTGTTTCTGCCAGTACAAAAAGTATGATTTCAATTGACATGGGCATTAAAGGAAATAAGGTGGATTTCACTATTGAAAATCATAATTTTCCAAAACAAGATAGTGACAAAAGTGGTAGTGGCATTGGTTTACCGAACTTGGAAAAACGACTACACTTATTATATCCTAATAAACATTCTTTCAAAAAAGAACTTAGAGATGGTGTCTACAAGGTCAATTTGCAGATAGAGACTTAACTAGCGATCTGAATAGAATTAATTACAAATTTGTAATTATAATCATATGAAAACTAACTTATTACTGATTTTTTCACTCATAGTACAAATTCACCTTTTTGCACACGAAGGTGGTCATGGAGACCCTTTAAGACAATGGGAATTACCAGCCAATAATAAAGTTATCAAAGCTAATTTTATATCATATGAAAACGGTGAAGTTTGGCTTATGGACGGTAATCATACTATTCAAACTTTTCAAATTACAGACTTTACAGAAGCTGATCAAAATTTTATTAAAACAAAGAATAAATTCATTCATTCTTTAAATAGCAGCGAAGCTATTGAGGTTGATTCACAATCATTATCAAGTTTTCATTGGGCACTTATTGGTTTAGGTATTTTCCTTTTGTCCTTTTCTGTTTTCAAATTGATAAAACAAAAAAAAGTAATATACTTAACTCACGGAGTACTTGGTTTAAGTGTCATTTTAATAGTATCATGTAAAAATACCGGTACTACTAAAACCAGTACTGTGCAAGTGCCAGCAAATGATGTTTCGCTAATGCAAACTTTTTTTAAAAAATTTGACGGTGTTACAACGCATTCAGATAAGAACTACCTGTATGTTTCATCAAATGGATTACCAGATCATGACATGATGGTTGGTATTACAAACTGGCAGCAACAAGTGCCTATCAAACAAGATTACACAGGTGATAATAGTTGGGCTATACCTACGCATCCAAAAATGGCGGAACATCCACTTTCTACAAAAACGAATCTCTTAAAAGGTGCAATTGCGGTTGCTGTAAATGGTATTCCCATTTTTAATCCTTTAAACAATAGAGGTGAAGATGCTAATGTTATTGGAGAATTAGATAAATGGGGCGGACATTGCGGTCGTGCAGATGATTACCATTATCATTTACCACCGTTACATTTACAAAATCAAGTAGGAGAAGGCAACCCTGTAGCCTATGCCGTTGATGGTTTTCCTGTTTATGGAAAAACAACGAAGACTCTAGATGAATACTTAGGTATATTAAACTCAGACGGATCTTATGAATACCACACTATTGATGAATATCCCTATTTTATTGCAGGTATGAGAGGTGAAGTAGTGTTAGATCCTAAAAGCAAAGCTCCTGAAAACCAAGTTTACCCACAACCGAGAACGCAAGAGCTTAGACCTGCATTAAGACCTTTACGCGGAGCTGAAATTATAAATTTTGAAACTACAGGTACTAACGCGTACTCTTTAACTTATCGCTTAGATTCTAAAGACTATATTATAAATTATGGATGGAATAAGGAAAATGTTTACACCTACAAATTCTTAAATCCTGATGGAACATCAACTATAGAAACGTACAAACCTAGAAAATAATGAAACCAACTTCACTAGTAATACTTGCGCTTATTTCTTTTACAATAATTGGTTGTAAGAATAGTAATAAAACTGCACAAACAGAGGCAACACCACAGTCAGATATTAGTATTTACAAAGGTACAGCTTCAGTTTCTCAAGGACTGGCAACAGTTATAACTGAAAACATATACGATTGTGATAGAGGTAGAAAAGCACCTATTGGAACATCTACAGCAATAGATGGTAGTAGCTGGACTGTACCGTCAACAGTTAATTTTACGGATGATAATTTCCCTTTGGCTTCAGATTTGTTCAACCCGTGTACCAAAGTTGAATATGCTTCTGCAGAAGAGGCTTTAGCTGCATTAGATGGTACAGATATTGTTGAAGTAGATGCAGATGGCGAAGTAATTACAGCATACATATTTGCCGATAACTATTTTGAATTGTACATAAACGGTATGCCTGTTGGTAAAGACAATGTGCCTTTCACTCAATTTAATTCTAACATTGTTCGGTTTAAAGTAAATACCCCTTTTACTATAGCTATGAAATTAGTGGATTGGGAAGAGAATAGTGGGCTAGGATCAGAAAGCAATAGGGGAAAAGCATTTCACCCTGGAGATGGTGGTATGGTTGGCGTTTTCAAAAATGCCAACAATGAAATTATTGCCACTACTAATTCAAATTGGAAAGCACAGACTTATTACACCGCACCAATAAAAGATTTATCATGTGTTTCTGAAAAAGGTACTTTGAGATTAAGTGATAATTGCAGTACCGAAGATTCAGATGATGGAACCTCTTACTTTGCCTTACACTGGAAAACTCCATCAGATTGGCAATCAACAAGCTTTGATGATAGTCAATGGCCTAATGCATCTGAATATGCAAATGATGTTATTGGCGTAGACAACAAACCGTCATATACCAACTTTACAGATATTTTCGATAATTATTCTGCTGATGCCCAGTTTATATGGTCTACTAATGTAATTTTGGATAACGAAGTGCTTGTTAGGTATACTGTAGAATAAATATCTGATTAAATACAAGAAAACACTATTCATTAATTTATCTTAAAAACTAATATGGAAGCAATTCAAATAACCTGTATGATTGTTGATGATGAGCCTATGGCTGTTAATCTAGTAGAGAGTTATGTAGAAAAAACCCCATATTTAAAGTTGATTAAAAAATGTAATAGCGCAATTGAAGCTATGCAGTTTTTAAATATAGAACAGGTTGATCTTCTTTTTCTTGACATTCAAATGCCAGATTTAACAGGAATTGAGTTTTCTAAAATGCTACCGAAAAATTCTAAGGTCATCTTTACCACTGCCTTTGACCAATATGCCCTAGAAGGCTTTAAAGTAGAGGCTTTAGACTACCTACTTAAACCTTTTGATTATGCTGAATTCTTAACTGCTTCCAACAAAGCTTTAGAGTGGTTTTCGTTAGTAAGAGGAAATAAAACCAATCAAACTCAAGAAATACCGCAAGAAAAGGAGTTTCTTTTCGTAAAGTCAGAATACAAACAACTGCGAATTAAGTTGGCAGATGTACTATATTTTGAAGGATTAAAAGACTACATTAAAATTTGGCTAATAGGTAATCCTAAACCTATATTAACTCTTATGAGTCTTAAAAGTTTAGAAGAAGAACTACCTGCTACTAATTTTATGCGTGTACACCGATCATTCATTGTAGCTCTAAAATACGTTGAAGTAATTGAACGTAGTCAAATCATTATCAATAAGCAACGCATTACGGTCTCTGAACAGTACAAGCCCCGATTTCTAGAATACATAAATGACAATTCATTAAATTCTTAAGGTTAAAAATTGATAATATTGATAGAAAATAGCTATCTGATTGCATTTCTACTTAAAGAGGATTAATATTATAAAGCACCATTTTCTTAAAATTTGATTATTTGAGATAATTATATTTTTAATCTCATTAATACCTCATTGCCATAACCTTTAACTTCATTACAAATTAAATAACAATGAGCAGAGGGTTTGTAAAAGAAGAAGATCAGGAAGAAATACCGATGGTGCCGCCTAGGGCAGATTTACCTAACGGAGCCGTTAATTACGTTACTAAAATTGGGTATACTAATTTGTTAGCAGAAAGGAATGTTTTTTTGGTTGAAAAAGAATCTTTACAACATGACAATGAGAATGAAAGACGTATTGCAAGTAATTTAATCAATGCTAAATTACAATTACTGAATGAGCGAATTGCAAGTGCTAAAATTGTAGACCTAAAAGATCAACCACAAAATGAAATTCGTTTCGGTGCCACGATAACAGTAGTGATTGATAATGCAGAAACACCACAACAATTTCAAATAGTTGGTATTGATGAGGCAAACATAGCAAAAGGTAAAATTTCGTTTCTATCACCTATTGCACGACTATTAATTTCTAAACATGTTGGTGATATTGCAACATTGCAATTAGGTAAAGTAGAACGTGTTTTTAAAATTATAGAGATATCGTACATGTGACAAACACAGTCTTAAAAGCAGTAAACTTTATATTGATATAATAAAAAAGAGGACCCACTGGGTCCTCTTTTTTCATGTTATATATCTAACAGCGCTTATTCTTCGCTTGACATTACATCACTAAGCTCCAACTCTTCATCCATTGAATTATCAACTGGAACCGAATCTTTTAATACATTGAATTTTTCTACTCGTTCCATATCATCTTCTTCACCAGAAAAATATGGAAAAACATCCATAATTGGAGATTCCGCTATTGAGGGTACAGAGTATTCACCCATAGTATCTTTCATTACACTTATGGTATTGTCATAAGCTTCCTTTACATCATTCGCCTGTATTAGTAAATACATGTTCGTTTTACGTTCCTTACCACTTTCTTCGTCAAAGGCTATCAATGACACTTTAGATTTAAACCATCTGTCTGAATTTTCGAACGGATGAATCTCAGCGAAATTTGCCACCTTAATATTGGTAATTTTAATTTCTTCCGTATCGCTTAAGTAAACCGACATTTCTTCGGTAATTCTACTTTCGGCTTCAGTATAGGAAATGGCATCAACCAAAAATGGTTCTGTTTTTACCTTTAACATTCCTGAAGCTTCGTCTAGCTTTCTATATTTTATTTTACACTCGTACCACGTTGCACTCATAATTTCCTTTTATTTTGGGGTGCTAAATATACTTCTTAGTCATAGTTTGAAAAGCCAAAAAATGCAATAGATATTCACAATTTAAGAGTAATGAGTGTAGTCTACTTAAAATTAGATACTTAGAAGTTTTTCAATAATTTCTGAAATATTGAACAATTGAATAGTATAAAATTGGAAAAAATTACGAATTAAAACAATTCATCTTTTACCCGGTCATAGTAAGAATCACTAACAGGTATCATCACATCTGACAGTAGTAAATCTCTACCTTTTAAGCCGGTTACACTGTTTTTATTAATGATATATGATCTATGCACTCTCATAAACATAGCACTTGGCAACTCTTGTTCTAAGGCTTTTAAACGTTGATTACTTATAATTTTCTTGTCAGCCATATGGAAGGTAACATACTCGCTATCGCTTACGATATACTGAATATCTTCAAATTTCACCTTATGTAAATCATAGCCGGATTTAATAGTAAATGAATCGGACTTTTCTACTATTTTATTGCTTTTTACCTTATTTACAGCAGTAACAAAACGTTCAAACGTTATTGGTTTTAATAGATAATCCACTGCATTTAATTCATATCCTTCCAAAGCATATTGAGAGTATGCTGTGGTAAAAATTATCTTAGTATTAGAATCTACCATTTTAGCAAAATCAGTCCCCTTAATCTCGGGCATTTGAATGTCCAAAAACAAAACATCTACATCATGTGCTTTCATTAATTGTAAAGCCTCTAACGGATTTTCAGCCTCTCCCACCAAATTCAAAAAATCTAATTTTTCGATATAACTTATCAGTAGGGCTCGTGCCAATTCTTCGTCATCTACGACTATACAATTTATACTATTCATTCAACTGCAGTTTTAAATTCACTTTAAAAGCCTCTGTGGTTTCATTAATTAGTAATTCATGACGGTTTGGATATAGAATTGCCAAACGTTTCTTTACATTATCTATTCCAATACCGCCAACATCATCCTTTACTACCTTAAATTCAGGTTTACTGTTCTCTAGCTCAAAATCAATACTACTTTCGGTAGCAGTAATTTTAAGATTAATAAAGGTTCCTGTTACTTTTTCAATATTACTATGCTTTAAGGCATTTTCCAAAAAAGGAATCAATAACATAGGTACTATTTCAACATTTTGATTCTCAATTGAAAAAGTCGTCTTTATAGGATATGTTTTACTACTCTTTAGACAAAACAGTTTTATGTAATTTTCTATGTAATCTATCTCCTTGTAAAGTGGCACAATTTCTTGCTCGCACTCGTATAAAACATACCTAAGCATATCTGACAAGTAACTAATACTTTGTTGTGTTCTTCCAGAATCTATGGCAGACAATGCATAAATATTGTTCAAAGCATTGAATAAAAAATGCGGATTGATCTGTGATTTCAATAGCTTCAATTCTGTCTGCAAAGCCTCATTTTTATTGATTACGATTTCCTCTTCTTTTCGCCGAGCAAATAAAAATATTTCAACAAGGGTAGCAATCACATAAGCTAAGGCAATTAGTAATAAATTGATAAAATACCTTGAAGGTGGTCTACGATTAATATCTAATGGTGGTCCATCTTCAAATCTAGGTCCCGTTCCTGGTCCGCCAGCTCCGGGTCCCTGTCCAAATCCAGGACCAGGCATCTGTCTAATCGTATTTTCAGATCCTAGTATTTGATCAGGAACAATATTGGTTAAAATTAGCGTGACTACAAAAACCGTAATTATAGAGACTATAGTAAATGCTATATACTTTTTTTTAAGTAATAATTGTGGAACTGTATAGTAAATCAATATCGCAATTACTACAATCTGAAATAAGAGTGCCAATCCATTCTCAACTGCAAATTGAATATCACTGCCACTAAAAATCCATGCAATTGACCAAATCAGTAACCATAGGGCTACATGAAATATAAAATTCTTATGTCTGTTCATGATGCAAATAAAAGGAATAAAAATTCAAACATATCCCGTAAATATGGCGATAAATAGGTTATAATAAAGAGTTCGCTGTTTATAATATGGTATTCACTTAAAAGTAAATAGCAAATACTTAATGCGCTCATATTACATTAAAGTTTCTTACATCTTTGTATTCGAATATTAACTATAAAATTAAAATATATGAAACGTATTACTTTAAAAACAGGATTACTATTTGCAATGTTAGTTGCATTTGGCACTGTAGCTGTTAACGCACAATCTAGAGGAGAAAGAAAAGAACCACCTACATATGCCAAACTTTTAGAAGAAATGGATGCAGATGAAGATGGTCAGCTTTCGGAAGATGAAGTAAAAGGTCCTTTAAAGGATAACTTTTCTGAAATAGATGCCAATGAAGATGGTTTTATATCAGAAGAAGAATTTGATGACGCTCCAAAACCAAAAGGAAGACCTAGAAATTAATTTTTCTCTCATTTTAAATAAAAATTTGAATCAATAATTTTTGTTGAAGTTAGCCCAAAGCTTCATGAGTGATCATGAAGCTTTATTTAAAATAAGAAGGTAAATACAAAAGTATGGTCTTATTCAGAAAGGTTAGAAGTAAGTTATTGAAACTAGAAAAATTTAAAACGTATTTCATTTATGCTCTAGGTGAAATTTTATTGATTGTGGTGGGTCTTTTAATTGCCTGGAAAATCAATAATATGAATGAGTCTAGAAAAAATAGAGTTGTTGAGATTAAAATATATAAAAGTTTAAGCCAAGAATTAGATACGAATTTGGTTGTTTTAGATAGTGCTATTGTAGAATACACAAAAAGTATACAAATGCTTCAAAATACAATTAATTATTTAGGAACACAGCCCAAGAAATTAACACAGGATGCAAAATCTCTGATAGTAAATTTAAATTACAACAAGACAATAGTAAGAGATGAAGCCATTAATTCTATAAATGCTACCAATAAATTCGAGTTTATTGAAAGTGATTCACTTAAACAATTAATTTCTGCATACCCTAACGAATTAGATAGTTTTAATAATCAACAAAATAAGATTGAAAATATAATTACAGATCGTTTGAAACCCGTAATAGAAAAACACATTTCTCTTATGGAAATTTTGCCGCAGAAAAGTTATAATTATCAACGTATTAAAAATTATGGGAATCAGTCTAATTACCCAGAACTACTTGTTAGTCGTGAATATCAAAATAGTGTAATAGACAGATTACTACAGACCAAGGGTCAATTGACGATTGCTAAAAGCTTAAAAGAGAAAACTAAAACAATTGCCACAAAGTTGAATCAAGAATTGAACAGACCTTAATTCCTTTAAAATATTATCAATTTAAACCTAAAATTATGATACAAAAAAACAAATATTTGATTTTGGCCTACTTCCTTTTCGCCTTTACCGCTATTGGTTTTGTAAGTTGTAGCAGTGATGACTCTTCAACTACAGATGATTCGGTAATAGAAGATGAAGACGATACAACTTCTGACGACACAGACGATGACACCACTGATGAAGATACAAATACGGTAAGTGTAGATGCTTCTTACTTTTATACAACAGATGGCTCTGTTACTATTACAACTGTACCCTGCACATTATCAGATGGTACAGAAACTGATTGCTATCAAATAGTAACTACCAGTCTACCTGGAGATCATGAAATGGGACCTTGGTGCCCCGGTAATATTGAAGATGACGCTACAGAAGGTGGTATTTGGTTAGAAGGTGGCGAAGTATATGATGTAGATGGTGCTTTCGTTGAAAATATGGCGACATTCTATGATGACCCAAATTGGTTAATGTACGATGCTAATGGTGATATTTATATTACCGATACACAAGAAGATTGTGAAAATGCGGCTAACCCTAATGTTGGTGACGAATATGAGAATTTTTGTGTAGAATGTCTACCTTCCTATATCACAGATTTAACGCAAACATGGACTATTCCTATTACTCCGGTTTCACAAGATACTCCTGTACTATTTACTACCACAGGTGGTGGCCCTGGAGGTCCAGGAACAACAACAGCTCCATCAACACGTGGAGTAGCATTAAACGGTATCGAATTTTCTGCTCCGGCGCCAGTTGATAATATTCTTGGTGCCTATACTTTAGCTCCCTTTGATGATGCTGGCGGACATATTAACGTTCACCAAGGTTATCATTACCACGCAGCAACGGGCTTTAGTACTAAAGTAGCGCAAGATGACGGGCATGCTGCCTTAATTGGTTATGCTTTGGATGGATTTGGAATTTATGAATTGGCTGATAGCAGCGGTGTCGATGCTACCGATTTGGATGAACTACGAGGACATTCTGATGATACTAGAGGTTACCATTACCATGTAGATGCAGCTGGTAATAACAACTTTATTGATGGATTAAAAGGTGCATACGTAAACTAAAAATATTATTATGAAAAAGTATATCTTAATATATATAACCGGGCTATTTTCATTGCTAAGTTATGCCCACAACGCAGATGCCTCTACAACTATGTTAGTTGAGAAGGAAAATAACACCTGGGTGCTACAGATCAGTTCTTCATTAACCGCTTTTCAGCAAGAAGTACGAACACATTTTGCAGAAACTCCGTATAAAACCCCCGAGGAGTTTCAACAAATGGTTTTAGAGCATATTAAGAATAACCTTGAAATTAGCTATAACAATGGCTCAAAAATTAACTTTGGTCAAGGCATAGTAAAGCTAGGTCATGAAACTAAAGTCGTATTCGAAGTATTTGGAATACCTTCTAATTTACAGTCCTTACAGGTAACAAACACCACCTTTAAGGATATTGGTAGAAGCCAAAGTGCATTGTTCATTTTTAAAGATGGCTTCAGTAAAGATCAGTTTATTTTAAATAATGAAAACGAGCATTCTTTAGAACTCAAAGCTAGCGGAAATAAGTTTGTTATAGTTAATCAACAAAATGCAGGTTTTGATTCTAAATATATCGTATTGATCGTATTGAGCCTTTTAGCTTTTAGTTTATTAATACACAAGATTATTTTTTCAAATAATGATGTATAAATAATATCTAGATATTATTTAAAATGGAGCAACTAATATTAGTTGCTCTATTTTTGTTTTAATCAAAACCGAACCGGTTTGGTTACTGCAACGCCTACATTTTCAGCTATATATTCATTTTCTAAAATTAGTTGACCATAAAAGAATAGGCATTCACTTAATTCTATATGTGATTTACTGAATGTTAAAATTCTGCTACAAACATATGCATATACTTGTGTCATTAAATATTAAATCAACAATCGATTAAATCTTAATATTATGAAGTATAGAGCATTTAAAACGGCGACGAGTTTCATATTAGCACTATTAGTGTTTACATCTTGTAGTAGTGATGACAGTGAAAATGACATAGCAATATCCACGGAAGAAATAGAAATAACAAGTACCAATGCATCTGGCACGGCAGAAGGTGATACAGATAACACGGGTGCCGACGAAGATGATTTAGAAGAAAACGCCACTTTTACAAATACGGTTGAAATTGTATTTTCAGAAACATCTGTTACAATTACCAATCCGGTTCCAGATGATGTAGTTATTTCACAAGACGGAGCAGATGTAACTGTAAACTCTTCCATATCAGAAGTAGCCTATGAAGTTTCAGGGACCACTACAGACGGAATGTTAAAAATGTACAGTGATAAAAAATTTAAATTATCACTTACCGATTTAAGTATTACAAATAATGATGGTCCTGCCATAAACATTCAATCATCAAAAACCATTTTTGTGTTATTGGAGGGTACAAATAATCTAATCGATGCCTCTAGTTATAGCGATATACCAGATGATGAAGATGCAAAAGCAGCATTTTTCAGCGAAGGACAATTGGTTTTTAGCGGATCTGGTGCTCTTAATGTTGCAGGAAACTACAAACATGGTATTGCAAGTGATGATTACATTAGAGTTATTAGCGGTACAATTACGGTATCAGAAGCAGCATCGGATGGAATGCACACTAATGATTATATAATAATCGATGGAGGTACAATCAATATAAATGCAAGCAGTGATGGTATGGATTGTGGAGAAGGCTATATTATTATTAATGCCGGTACGTTTAATATAAATGCCATAGATGACGGTATCGTTGCATCATACGATATTGATGATGAAGATGAACCAGATGATTCAATTACTCCTAATTTAACTATAAATGGTGGTGAGTTTACCATCACAACTTCTGAAGGAGAAGGAATGGAAGCCAAAGGTATTATGACCATAAATGATGGCACCATAAATATTGATGCCTATGATGACGGACTTAACGCCATTGGAACCTTATATATAAATGGTGGAAATACTTTTGTAAAAAGCACACTTAACGATGCCATAGATAGTAATGCCGGTATTACGATTACTGGTGGTACTACGATTGCCATATCCGTTAGAACAGACGAACCTGATGGAAGTTTTGACACAGATGACAATCTGTTTAAGGTTACAGGTGGTACTATTTTAGGTTTAGCACTAAACACTTCTTTCCCAACAGAAAGTGCAAGTACTCAAAACACTGTAATTTTTGACGGTATAAGTGCCAATACATTATTGAACATTCAATCAGAAGATGGTACTGAAGCCCTAACATATGAAGTTCCTTACCGCGTAAATACCATCATTTATTCTAATTCAAAACTAGAAACAGGTAAAACATATACAATCTACACAGGAGGTAGTGTAAGTAATGGTACTGAAGTTAACGGTCTATACACATCTGGCACATATAGCGGAGGTACAGATTCAGGTGATTTCTTTACCATTGATGGCACAGTAACTCAAATTGGTGGAGAATTAGGTCCTCAAGGTGAAAATGGAGGTAGATAAAAAACTATTCACCCATACAAAATTCCCAATCACTTAAAGTTTACCGTTATTCACTGATTTCTAAAATCTGGTATGCACTAAGTTAGTAGTATTGTAGTGTTAAATCGCTGAAATTAAGCTCAAATTAAATATTATGAAAAAAAATAGTCTAAAAAAAATTCCCCAAGTGTCATTTGTTTTGGCATTATCGTTCATCACCTTAATTGCATGTAGTAGTGATAGTGTTGATGATGATATTACAGAAGACATTGCCAGTAATGATGACGATGATTCTGAAGAAGTCGTAACAGAATTACATGCTGCATATGCTGCATTTAATTCAGATGCTGTAACTGTTTATTTAGATGGGTCTGAGGTTGTTATTGAAACTACTGGTTTGCCTAATCACGAAACGGTTTATTGGGGCGAAGGTAATGAGCTTTATTTAGAAGAATCAGATGTTGCTACCACACCTAGTATTATGTCTAGCAATAATAATGCGACAACTATTCGGGTAGATGCAACACCTAATTTAACCGGCAGTACTATTGAAACAGAATTAAATACAATAGGTATTGCTGTTAGTGGTTCATCCATATTCAACGACCAAGAAGGTGGTGGCGCTTTAGACCAAGCTGCAGGAAGTTTAGACTGGACAGGTGCTCATATTGGTCCTGGAGTATATCATTATCATTTAGAGCCTAAAGCATTTACTGATGATGATGAAAATTTAGTAGGTGTTTTATTAGACGGTGTTTTTCTTTATGGTCGTAAATGTAATTCTACAGGTGATTATCCTTCAGATCTAGATGCTTCTGGCGGACACACTTCTACTACTCAGTATACTGATGGTGAAGAAGAATATCATTACCATATTATAAATGAAATTTATTCAACAACAGGATCATACCTTGCATTTGCAGGTCCTTACCAAGGATATTAAGAATGAGAATAGTTCACTTCCATATTATTTGTTTTATACTAATTTTTCAAGTTGGTTGTAAAAATACAACTGAGCCTAAAGCTTTGGTTGATGAACCAATAGTGATTAAGCAAGAAACTAAATTTAAAGAAGAATTAAAGCTAAATCAATTGGAAGGAACTTGGTATTACAAAAACTCACCTTATGATGGTTATTCAATAGCCTTACATGAAAATGGCAATTTGGCTGAAAAGGTGGGTTTTGTAAAAGGTAAAAGAGAAGGCGTTGTACAAAGATGGTCAGATACCGGTGTATTACGAGTTGAATTTCATTATAAAAATAATCGTCTAGAAGGTTCGTATAAAAGTTGGTGGGAGAATGGGCAATTAGCTCAAGAAGCTAACTATGTTAATGGAAACATGAACGGAGTAGAAAAGAAATGGTACGCAGATGGTCAATTGGCAAAAGAACGTCAATTGGTTAACGGTAGAGAAGAGGGATTACAAAAAGCGTGGTTAAAAAATGGAACCTTGTATGTAAATTACGAAGCCAAAAACGGACGTATTTTTGGGTTACGAAGAGCCAATTCTTGCTATCAATTAGAAGATGAAGTTGTAATTAGATCAGAAAACGAATTATTATGAACAAGACAGTACTTTCTATAGTTGTTATACTTTTTTTTGCTGCTTGTAAACAAACAGTAAAAAAAGAGGACATACAGGTTAAAGATACCAGTAGGGTAGAGCACTTGCCTTATTATAATGATGAATCATTTACACCACATTGGATAACTCCGAATACTGAAGAAGAAAAACAATTTCACAAAATTCCTGATTTTAAATTGGTTGATCAGTTAGGAGATACATTGACTCAAAAATCATTTGAGAATCAAATTTACATTACGGACTTCTTTTTTACGAGTTGCCCAGGTATTTGTTTGAAGATGACCAATAATATGACGAAGGTGCAAGAAGCTTTTTTAGATAATTCTGAAGTAGCTATTCTTTCACATTCCGTTACCCCTTCAATAGATTCAGTTTCTGTCCTTAAAACATATGCTGAAAAGAATGGAGTTATAGATGCTAAATGGCACTTAGTTACTGGTGACAAAACTGAAATTTACAACTTAGGTAGAAACGAATATTTTGTAGAAAATGATTTAGGTATTCCTAAGGATATTAATGATTTTTTACACACAGAAAACTTCTTATTAATTGATAAGAACAAACACATAAGAGGTATTTATAACGGATTAAATAGAGCATCTATTGCGCAATTGATTACCGATGTAAATGCATTATTAGAAGAGAGTTGATAGATTGATTAAGTAGTAAATACAAAAAAGCCCGTAAATTAACTTTACGGGCTTTTTCATTTAATATTCTGAATGCTATTTCAAAGCTGCCAATAACTTCTCTGCAACCAATTCAGATGATGCAGGATTTTGACCTGTAATTAAATTACCATCTTGAATTGCGTACGCTGCCCAATCTTCTTTTTTAGAATAGATTCCGCCATTTTCTTGAAGCATGTCTTCTACTAAGAAAGGTACAACCTCAGTTAATTGTACAGCTGCTTCTTCACTATTTGTAAAGCCAGTTACTTTTTTTCCTTTTACTAAAGGATTTCCATCAGTTCCTTTAACACCTTTTAATGCTGCAGGTGCGTGACATACAAATGCTACTGGCTTCGCTTGTTCGTTGAATGTTTCAATTAATTTAATTGATGTTGCATCGTTCGCTAAATCCCATAACGGTCCGTGACCACCTGGGTAGAATACCGCATCAAAATCAGATGCATTTACCTCTGCTAATTTCTTGGTATTGTTTATAACGCTTTGCGCATCTTTATCCTCCTTATAACGCTTTGTATCTTTTGTCTGAGCGTCTTCAGAATCACTACTTGGATCAATTGGCGCTTGACCACCTTTTGGAGTAGCTACTGTAATCTCAGCACCTTTGTCTAAAAGCGCGTAATACGGAGCTGCAAATTCTTCGATCCAAAATCCTGTTTTCTTTCCTGTGTCTCCCAATTGATCATGAGAGGTTAATACGAATAATATTTTCATCTTATTTTTGTTTTTAAGTTATTGATTTATAATAAGTCTTGTATTTAGACTTTAACTATCATTTTTCCTTTATTCTTACCATCCATCATATCTAAGAACGCTTGTGGTGTATGCTCAAAGCCTTCAACGACGGTTTCTTTATATGTTAATTTACCTTCTCCCAACCAAGTAGATAATTGCTTCATGGCTACTGGGAATTTGTCTGCGTAATTAGAAACTATAAAGCCTTGCATTAATGCACTATTCTTCACCAAGAATGGTTGTACTGCCACTGCCATCGGAATTTCTGTTTTGTTATAAACTGAAATAGCACCACAGATAATAATTCTTGCAAACTGATTGATATTGAAGAGAACAGCATCAGATATTGGTCCGCCTACATTATCAAAATAAATATCTACGCCGTTAGGGGCTGCTTCTTTTATGGCAGCTTGCATATCTTTAGTGGTTTTATAATTGATACCATGGTCAAAACCGAATTCAGATTTTATCATATCAACTTTTTCATCTGTACCGGCAATGCCAATAACATTCAATCCAAGAATTTTACCAATCTGACCTACAACACTACCAACGGCACCTGCAGCACCAGATACTACCAAAGTTTCCCCTTTCTTAGGCTTCCCGATTTCGTGAAGACCTAAAAAAGCTGTTAAGCCCGTCATGCCGACGATACCTAAATATGCACTAAGTGGAGCCTTACTTTTATCTATTTTCTGCAAGCCTTCACCTGTTGAAACCTGCTTTTCTTTCCATTGTAATAATCCTGATACAAAATCACCTTTCTTAAACTTGTCGTTGTTAGATTCGATAACTTCCGCAACCACACCAGAGCTTATGGGCTCATCTAAATTAAATGGTGGTACATACGACTTAGCATCGCTCATACGACCTCTTAAATATGGGTCAACAGAAATATATTTGGCTTCTAACAATAATTGACCATCAGTAATACTAGGATTTACATCAGTTTCAACAAATTCAAAGTCAGAAAGAGTAGGAGTACCTACTGGACGTTTTTTTAAATTAATGGACTTATTCATAAGTTATTATTAAAATTCTATACTAAATTATTGTCTATAGAAATATGTGATAATAAGTACTATTTCTAGTTTGCTTTTATATAACTGATAGCAAATTTATAATCTATATTTATTAGACAGTTCAAAGATATTACAAAAAAAGAATGAACATTCATTTTTTAACAAAGGTTTATAAAAAGACAACTATATTATATAAAAGGGGCAGTCATTCAACTGCCCCTTTTTAAGTGCTTTTATTTATTATCCATAATAACGATGGACTTAACATTTACAAACTCTTTCATTCCAAATCCGCCATGTTCACGACCGTAACCAGAATCTTTTACTCCGCCAAATGGCATTGAAGGTTCAGCTAATCCGAAAGAATTAATAAAAACCATTCCCGTATCAAAATGTTGCGCGGCTAGTCTGGTAGCTTTCTCAACATTTTTAGAAAAAATTCCTCCACCAAGACCAAATCTACTATCATTTGCTATACGCATAGCATCCTCGTCATCTTTCGCTTTTATTAATGAAGCAACGGGTCCAAATAGCTCATCTTCATATGCAGGTTGACCTGGCAGAACATTGCCTAATACAGTGGCTGGGTAGAAGTAGCCTTCACCATCGGGAATTTTTCCGCCACACAAAATTTCAGCGCCTTTATCAACACTATCTTCAAGCTGTTCGTGAATCTTTTTCCTTAAATCTTCACGAGCCATGGGTCCTAATTCGGTCTCTTCTTTTTTGGGATCACCGACTTTTAAGGCATCCATAGCCTTTACGAACTTTTCCTTGAACTCATCATATACTTTTTCAGTAGCTATGAATCTTTTGGCTGCAATACAGGTTTCACCATTATTATAGATTCTACCCATAACACTTTTTTCTACAGCTAAATCTACATCTGCATCATCAAGCACTAAATATGCATCATTACTACCCAATTCCAAGACGGTCTTCTTTAATTGTGCGCCAGCTTTTTCTCCAATTTTTTCACCTGCCACAGGGCTACCGGTTAAGGTAACACCTCTAACTAACTTATGCTCTATTATGGCATTTGACTGCTCGTGCTCAATGACCATTACATTGAACAGACCTTCAGGTAAACCTGCTGTATCAAAAATTGATTTTAATAATTTGGCAGTACCGGTGACATTAGAGGCATGTTTTAATAAAATACTATTACCTGCCATTAGGTTTACAATCGTATATCGTAATACTTGATAGCTTGGGTAATTCCACGGCTGAATTCCATAAATAATTCCAATAGGAGAATACGTTATTATTCCTTTACCGTTGTCTAATTTACGTTCTTCGCTTTTTAAAAATTCTGGTGCATTCTCTGCAGAATAATTACAGATAGAAGTACATAAATCTACTTCATGATTGCTCTGTGAAAGCAATTTACCCATTTCATCGGTCATTAACTCAGCAAGCTCTTTCTTATAATTCTGAAGTTCTTTGCCAATAGATTTTATAATCTCGCCGCGTTCTTCAACACTTTTAGTTTTCCACTTTAAAAATGCTTTGTGAGACTGTTGAATGCTTTCTTCAACTTGTGCATCTGTCATGTAAGAATGAGATGCTATTTCTTTTCCCGTTGTGGGATTTATAGTTTTAAATGTATCTTGTTTTGTTGTAGTAGACATATTTTATGTTTTAAGTTAATTTTACTGTTGCTCGCTTGGCAGAATATATACATCGTTGATGTTAACTCTGTCTGGTTGTGATATTGCATAATAAATAGCGTTGGCAATATCTTCAGATTTAAGCGGTTCCGTCTGAGGCATTTCTTTCAATTTTTCTTTAACATCCTCGTCAGTGATTGTGCTAAGAAGATTAGTATCTACGTTACCTGGTTCTATAGAGGTAATATTAATACCATATTTAGGTGCTAGTTCTTGACGTAAACCTTCTGAAAGCATTTTAACAGCCGCTTTGGTTGCACAATAAACCGCGCCCCCAGGAAAGTATCGGTGGGCAGCCATTGAGGAAACATTAATTATGTTACCACCTTTATTTTCTTTTAAATGCGGTAGCACTGCCGCAACTCCGTTAAGCACTCCTTTAACGTTGACATCCACCATTTTTTCCCATTCATCTGTTTTTAAATTTTCAACAAATGATAATGGCATTAATCCAGCATTATTTACCAAGCCAGATACTTTGCCGTATTCTTGCTTGGTTTTTGAAACCACTTTTTCAAAGTCATCCTTTTTGGTTACATCACCTGGCACGACCAAAGCTTGACCTCCATTTTTTACGATGTCAGATTTTAGGTCGTTCAATTCATCTTCACTACGTGCCATTAACACTACTTTGGCACCATTTTCTGCTAGTTTTACTGCAGTTGCTTTACCAATTCCGCTAGATGCTCCAGTTATAATTATTACTTTATCTTCTAAATTCATTGCGTCTTTTTTTTGATTTCAAACCAAGTTACGCTGAATGAAAGATGTATTTTAACTAGATTAAAATAAGAATTGACGGAAAAGGAAATGAATTAAAATTTACCGTTTGTGAGTTAAAAAAAGGAGGATCTCATATCCTAATAATACACATTAGAACAAAATATATGCCTTAGCGAAAAAGTAAATAGTGCCATTGTAGTGAAGTTTAAAAACTAATTATTTAAGCACTTATGGTAGATGTACAAGATGCTCTTTTTAATAACATGTATTCTCCTTTATTTTTGAAATCACGAATAGATGAACCTGTATAGCGCTTAAAGGTTTTTGAAAGGTGACTTACATCTGTAAAACCTAAATCATCTGCTATTTGGGTCAAGGTATAGTCTGAATTTAGCAGGCGAATTTCTACAAGCTTTAATTTTGCCTTAATGATATACTCTCTTAAAGACATGCTCACTTGCTTTTTAAAATATTCACTAACATAAGTGGGTGACATCATAAAAACATCTGCCAAGTTCTCAACTTTTAACAATTCTGTCTTATGAATATTAGAATTTATATAAGCGAGCATTTTAGTAATTCTATCATCTGAATTATTTTTTGCCAATTCAAAATAACTACTCTTTTTAATATTACGGATCAGAATTTCCAATATGCTAGTCATTAAACTAGTCACTAAATTTATAGACTCTTCCCCATAATTTCTAGACTCTTGAAGTATCATCTCAATAAGGTTTTCAAGATAATTACGGTCTAATTCGTTCTTAATGATATCACCCGGCAACTGATTGTAATTGGACAAAATGTACGATGCCTCTTTAAACCACTCATTTCTATCAATAGTGATTCTGTTCGCATTTTTAAAGAAAGAATCGGTAAACTTTAAAAAGACAAAACGTGTCGGTTTTTCAATGGTAAAAGAATGGCATTTTAAAGGCGGTAGCAAAAACATGCTATTTTTGCCGTAGGCGTAATCATTGTAGTTGATGCACTGTGTACCTTCACCTTCCTTTATTAATACCAGCTCAAAAAAATTATTTTTAACAGGTCGTTGTTTCCAATCCTTCAGCTCAATTTCTTGTATTTCAAAAGGTTTATACGCTTCTAATACTTGCATTTTTAGGATAATTAAGTGATATATGAACGAAAATAGTGTAAAACAAATACTCGTTACAAATATTAACCTTTATTTATACCATTTAAACCTCTGTAACTACTTCATGATACTATCAAAGCCAGTATCTTTGTAATAATAGATGATTACTAGATGTTATTTTCAGATGGATTTATTTAATCAAACGAATTTATTTTCAACGGAAGATGTTCGTAAAACTACTTTTGATTTACCAGGAGCGGATGTTACGTTGTTCGAAAATTTCTTCAGCATTGAAGAGAGTAACAAGCTGTATAAAAGTCTGCTTCATAATACGCCGTGGCAGCAAGAACAAATTAGCATTCATGGAAATTTGGTAGACTACCCAAGGTTGACCGCTTGGTACGAAGATGTTGACAAAGACATTAAATACACGAATACAAAAAGTAAAATGCATTTATGGAATGATGATTTACTTTTCATTAAAGAACGTATAGAAAAGGAAGTACCTATTAAATTTACACGCTGTTTGCTCAATTATTATCGCGACGGAAAAGATAGCGTAGACTGGCATCAAGATTATAAAGGAGAACAACGAAAAAATACGGTCATTGCTTCTGTTACCTTTGGTGCAACCAGACCCTTTCAATTAAAACATGTATCAAGAACAGATTTAAAACGGTTGGATATTCCATTGGCAAATGGTAGCCTTCTATTGATGCAAGGCGCTACCCAGGAAAATTGGAAGCATAAAATACCGAAGACCGCAAAACAGATTTCCCCAAGAATTAACCTAACCTTTAGATATATCGGTTAATTTATCCGCTATCAATCTTTACTTTTATAATTCTAACTTTTGAACCAATTTAAAGCATCTTATGAAAAAATCTTATTTAACCTTAGTGGTACATATTTTAGTAAAAGAAGAATTTAGAGAAGAAATAAAAGCCGAATTACTAAAACTTGTTAGTCCCACTAGAGGAGAAGAAGGTTGTATTGCCTATGACTTACATCAAGATAACGATAACCCCAATCTATTCTTATTTCACGAAAAATGGGTGAATCAAGATTATTTGACAAAACATTCGCAAAGTGACCATATTGCAGCTTATAGACTTGCTTCTAAAGATAAGCTTGAGAATGTTTCTGCTTATAAAATGACAGAGCTTACCAATTAGAATTGTAATTATAAAGGCTTAACATTAAATTAATGTATTAAAAACCGGTAATTTTACCTGTAACAAGCTTCTTTTGGCAATATTTTAAGATTTTACCACTTAAAAACCTCTATTTATACCTTATTCTCCTTTTTTTGTACTCTTACTTTAGTGTTTTGTGTATATATCTTTGTTTTAAAATAAGAATCAACGGTATTAAATATAAAAAGATGAATTTACAAGAAACATTAGATTGGAGATACACAACAAAAGAATATAATACAAGCAAGAAAATATCTGATGCAGATATGACTAAAGTCAAAAACTTGTTGAGAAAGAGTCCTTCTAGTGTAAACCTTCAACCTTGGCATTTTATAGTTACCGAAACTGCAGAAGGTAAAGCACGTATAGCAAAAGGAACTCAAGGTTTTTTTAGCTTCAATGAGCCAAAAGTAACTAATGCCTCTGCTGTTGTATTGTTTTGTTCTAAAATTGATGCGAATGATGCATACTACCAGCACATTGCAGACACTCAGGATAAAGATGGAAGATTTCCTAATGAGGATATTAAAAATGGATTTTTAGGGGCTGTAAAAGCTTTTACAGGGATTCATAAATACGATTTAAAAGATTTACAGCACTGGATGGAAAAGCAAGTCTATCTTAACATTGGAAATTTTTTATTAGGCGTTGCAAGTTTAGGTATTGATGCTACACCAATGGAGGGTATTGATGTAAAAGCTTTAGATGAAGAATTCGGATTAAGAGAAAAAGGATTCACCTCTTTAGTTGCTGTTTCTTTAGGATATAGAGCGGAATCTGATTTCAACTCTCCTGATAAAACGCCAAAATCTAGATTAGCGGAAAGTGAAATTTTTACGATAATATAATTTTAAAAATTCTAATATAGATGAAAGCAATAGGATACAAAGAGAATCTTCCAATTGACAATATAAAGTCTTTACAAGATGTAGAATTGGAAACTCCAAAAGCTACGGGAAGAGATATTTTAGTTGAAATAAAAGCAATTTCAGTAAATCCTGTAGATTATAAAATTAGAGCCAACAGACCTTCTCCAGATGATAATTGGAGTGTAATTGGTTGGGATGCAACGGGAATTGTAACTGCTATTGGAGAAGATGTAACCTTGTTTAATGTAGGAGATGAAGTTTGGTATGCCGGCGATTTAACACGACAAGGAAGTAATGCCGAATATCAAGTTGTAGATGAGCGTATTGTGGGTAAAAAACCTTCAAGTTTATCTTATGCTGAAGCTGCTGCATTACCATTAACCACACTTACAGCCTATGAAATGTTGTTTGATCGATTAGAGGTATCTAAAGACGATGCCAATAAATCTATTTTGGTCATCGGTGCTGCCGGTGGTGTAGGTTCTATTTTGGTGCAATTGGCTAAAAAACTGACGAAGCTAAATATTATTGGGACGGCTTCTCGTGAAGAAACTACGTCTTGGTTAAAAGAATTAGGTGCAGACACGGTTATTAACCACAGAAATAAATTGAGCGAAGAGTTCGAGAAATACAATTTACCAGCTCCAGAATATGTAGTGAGCTTAAATGCTACGGAACACCACGTAGATGAAATTGCTAAACTGATTAAACCTCAAGGGAAATTCGGATTTATAGACGATCCAAAATCGCTAAATGTAATGCCTTTTAAAGGAAAAGCGGTTTCTACGCATATAGAGTTAATGTTTACACGCTCTATGTTTCAGACCGAAGATATGATTGAGCAGCATAATATATTGAACAAAGCTTCTGAATTAATCGACAACGGAACTATTAGAACTACGTTAGGAGAAAATTTCGGAACTATAAACGCTGAAAATCTTAGAAAAGCTCATGCTTTTTTAGAAACAGGTAAAGCAAAAGGTAAAATTGTTTTAGAAGGATTTTAAACCCATTATCATAAATGTCACTTCGAGTGTTTTTATTGAGATAGCATGGAAATAAAAATGTATCGAGAATTTGGGAACACGCTTGCTTTTCGATACTAATGACTTTTAAAATTTCATTCCAACGGGTATCTAACATAAAATTATAAAATGAAGATAAAAATTACACTTGCAGCAGTAGCTATAACAGCATTATTTATAAGTAGTACAGCAAATGCTCAAGTAAATACCATAGACTCTGTAGCCACTTCACAAGTACAACATTTCAATTTTGATGAAATGGAATCTGAGTCCATTGGTGAAGGTATTAAAAGAAAATGGTTTCACGGTGAAAAAGGGCAAATGACCATTTTTGACTTGGAAAAAGGAGCACACATTCCTTGGCATAAACACCCTAATGAGCAGATAACATACATTATGTCTGGCAAGGTAAAAATCAAGACTATAATTGATGGCAAAGAGGAATTTGTAATTGTTTCTGGCGGGGAAGTAATTGTTTTTCCAGAAAATGTACCGCACGAATTTTGGGCATTGGAAAAAACAGTGGATTTAGATGTTCACGTTCCTGTACGTCAAGATTGGTTAAGCAAAGAATTACCAGATTATTTAAAAAAGACAGATAAAGAAAATTAGTAAGTCACTTCGATTGAATTTTGATGCACCAAAATTATGGTAATCAACGGGAAGGAATCTAGAAATCTTTTAAATGATATGTTCTCGATACAAAATGCTGAAATTAGAATTTCACTCGAACTGACATTTTAACTATTAATCATTATTAGAGATTGTCACTTCGAGTGTTTTTATTGAAATAGCATGGAAATAAAACATATCAAAATGAAAAAAACAATATTACTTGCATTAGCAATAATAACAACGGCATATACAAGTGCCCAAACACCAACAACAGATCCTGCCAAATCTGTAAATGAGGTGGTAACGGCAGACAATGTTGAATGGGGTTGGTTAAACCCGTTACGTGGAGACAAAAGTCCGGCTGCCGGAAAACTTTGGGGAGATCGTACAAAAAATGAACCTGCTGGATTTTTAGTAAAATTTAAAAAAGGATTTTCATCGCCACCACACATTCACAACATTACTTATAGAGGTGTAGTAATACAAGGTTTATTACATAATGATGATGAAAAAGCAGAAAAACAGTGGTTGCCAGCAGGATCTTATTGGCAGCAACCAGCAGGAGAAGCACATATTACAGCTGCTGACGATAATGAAAATATGGCTTTTTTAGATATTCAAGAAGGTCCGTATTTAGTACAACCAACATCTGAAGCCTTTGATAATGGCGAAAGACCAATTAATGTAGACAAAACCAATATGGTTTGGCTAAATGCTAACGATATTGAATGGGTTTCTGCAAAGAGTAATGTTGAAACTGCTTTTTTATGGGGAAGCCACAAGGAAAATCAATTGCGTGCAACACTTTTAAGGTTGCCAGCAGGCTTCAGTGGAAAAATCAAAAATTTGAGTCCTAATTTTAGAACAGTAGTTCTTTCTGGTGGTATAACTCATCAATTTTCTAAAAAGGGAACTAAAAATCAATTAGACGCTCCTTCATATTTTGGCGCAGAAGAAAACGCAACCTCAATCATTTCAACAGCTAAAGAAACGGTTCTTTATATTAGAAGTAACGGTGATTTTGAAGTGACTATGTAAACTATTTAGGTTTACATATTTCGCTCATCGTCCTAGTTAATAACCATATTACCCGTGCGAACCGAGCTTAAATATGTTCATTTTTTTTAAGAATAGCATAATTCGTAAAACAAATCTTACAGATTGAAAAATAGCGATTGAAAGCATTAATAATTATTGTAAATGAGCTATTTACAATTTATGAAGAACTAGCAAAAATCAATTTCTATGCTTAATTTGTCTGAGAAGTTTAAGAATTAAATAAAAAGACAAGAAAATATGAAAACGAACATCGGAATTACAGAAGAAAATAGAGAAAAAGTCGCTGAGCACTTAGCAAAAGTTTTAGCAGATGAATATGTACTTTATACCAAAACCTTAAGGGCTCATTGGAATTTAGAAGGTATTGATTTTCATACAAAACATGTATTCTTTGAAGATCATTATAATGCTATTAAAGAATTTATTGATGGTGTAGCTGAACGTATTAGAAAAATAGGTCATTATGCACCAGGTACCCTTAAGCAATTTTTAGAATTAACTCACTTATCAGAAGAAATAGAAGGTGATAATTCTAGTTTAAATTATATGAAAGTACTATTAGCAGATCATGATACTATTATAGTTGAAATCAGAAAAATTATACCAACTATTGAAGAAGATTTGAAAGACGTAGGTACAGCAGATTTCTTAACTGGACTTTTACAAGAACATGAAGAAATGGCTTGGATGTTACGTGCTAGTGTAAGTTAATTATAAGAACAATATTTCATGGAGCAAGATGCATGTGTACATATTAATGCCATTTCAGAATTAAAAACTGCTACTGAGCACGTATGTGAAGAATGTGTGAAACTTGGCGATGTCTGGGTACATCTACGCACATGTCAAGAATGTGGTGTTACACTATGCTGTGACGATTCTAAAAACAAGCATGCTACCGCTCATTTTAATACAACAAGCCATCCCGTTATTAGTTCTGCCGAACCTAACGAGAGATGGCTTTGGTGTTATAAAGATGAAGCTTTTGTATCGTATTAAACCAACCAATTATGATAGATCCTAAATATCCAGAACTCACCGATCTGCAAGTAGAGAAACTTAAATCTTACGGTGAAATCGAATTTTATAAAGAGCCCACCGTGGTGTTGGACTTTGGTGATCAACATTACGATTTTTTCGTAGTGCTTACTGGCGGAATAAGAATTATTGATCCTGATAAAAAAGATGATAGCCTTACCATACATAGAAGGCATCAATTTTCCGGTTCAAGTAGTATTCTCTCCCATAGAACGGTTGGTGTATGTGGCGAAACTTTAGAAAATACACAACTAATACGAATTAGTCCAGAAAAGCTAAAAAGCGCCATTGCCAAATTCAGCGATATTAGCGATGTACTTTTAAACGCCTTTTTATTGCGGGAAGATGCTCTTAAAAACAAAGTTCAGGGTATAAAATTAATAGGTTCCGAACATTCTAATGAAACGTATGCTATCCGAGATTTTATGGATAAAAATGATATCTGGTACAATTTTATAGATTCTGACAAGGAGGATGGATTGGTACAAATGTTAGATACTTTCAACTTAAAGGAATCAGATTTACCCGTATTGATCAATAGTCAGAATAAAATTTCTATTCGTCCATCAATTGATGAAATTGGTATGTGTACGGGAGTTCGGTTAGAACTAGATGATGAAATCTATGATGTTTTGGTCGTAGGCGCTGGACCTGCAGGTTTGGCTGCTAGCGTATACGCGTCTTCAGAAGGATTGAGTGTATTGACCATTGATAGTAATTCTCCTGGCGGACAAGCTGGCAAGAGTTCTAAAATTGAAAATTACTTGGGATTTCCTACAGGTATTTCCGGTCGGGATTTAGCGAACAACGGCTACATTCAAGCTCAAAAGTTTGGCTGTACTATTTCGGTACCGCATAGAGTGGAAGGCATTGAACGTAAAAAAGGTTACTATGAAATCAACTCTAACAACACTTCAACCTTAAAAGCCAAAACGGTAATTGCTGCAACCGGCGCTGCATATAGAAGACTGCCTTTAGAGGGAATTGAAAAATTTGAAGGCTCTGGTATTTACTATAGCGCCACATCTATGCATGCCAATATGTGCAAGAATAGTGAAATAGGTATTGTTGGCGGTGGTAATTCTGCGGGACAAGCAGCATTATTTTTAGCTAATTATGCACACCTAGTTTATGTAATCATCAGAAATGAGGATATTGGTGCCAAAATGAGCGATTACTTGGTGCAACGTATCATCGCTTGCGAAAATATTGAAGTATTGACCAGTAGTAACGTGGTTAAAGTTGACGGGGATACGTATTTAGAAAAGGTTGAAATCAAAAAGAATGAGACGTTAATTGAGAATAACATCAATTACCTATTCACTTTTGTTGGCGCCAAACCCTGTACCGAATGGCTAGACAATATTATCGATACAGATGAAAAAGGCTTTGTGCACACGGGTCTCACCATTTGCGATAATGCCCTTAAAAACGAAACGGTATTCAACAATAGAAAACCTTATACATTCGAGACCAGTTTACCCGGACTTTTTGCTGTGGGCGATGTGCGTTCAGGTTCCGTAAAACGTGTGGCATCGGCAGTAGGCGAGGGGTCTATTGTGGTGAGTGATATCCATAAGTTTTTAGCCCTGGAAAACGAAGTAAAAACTGTAAAGTAACCTTTTATACTCATGGCTAGAACTATTATAGAGAATATCGTTATTGCGAAATACAAAGACCAAACATTTTTTGAGTTCTGTAAGTATACTACCATTCGTTTTTTTGAAATTGTATATTTTGAAAAAGGAACAGGGACTATTAAAATAAACGGTAATACCGTACCCTATACTTCTAACAGTGTTTTTGTTTTTATTCCTGACGATATTTATATTGTAAACCCTGATTCTGCCACCACCACAGTGGCTATAAAATTTTTAAAGAGCTTTTTTAGAAAAACATCTGCGCTAAACGAAACCTTACCGGTAAATGATTGGTTTCGAAAAATCGAAGAAATACTAAATAGCGAAAGTCATCAGCTTCGTGAAATGCAATTTGCAACCGAATCTGACCGTTCACACTTGGTATCTCTTATTAACATGGTTGCGACTGAATATATGAGCGAGCAGACCTTTGATATTTTTATCATTCAAAATTCCGTATCGGTTATTCTACATCTTATTGCTAGAAATATTCAATTCATTAATACGGCAGATACGGTAAAGAATGTGAAGTCATCTAAAATTCAACAAATCATTAACTACATTCACGCCAATATTTACAATTCCGAATTGCTTACCACCAAAAGTCTGGCAGAGGAGTTTCATATGTCAGATAATTATATGAGTGAATATTTTAAAAAGCATACCGATGTTTCATTAAAGAAGTACATCATCAACTACAAGTTAAAACTTGTTGAAACCCGTTTAAAATATACCGATTTGCAGTTTTCAGAAATTGCAATGGAATTAGGGTTTACAGATTCTAGTCACCTTAACAAAACTTTCCAAAGCTATAAAGGGATGACGATTGGGGCTTTTAAGGCAAGTATATCGGCATAAGCTTTATATAAAATATTTTAAGTCAGTATTAGTAATGGTTCAAAGTAATCGTTATTAATACTGGCTTTTTTATTTCATCTACTCAGAAAAATACCATTTACCTCTTTTTTTACCAAAACCACTTTGTTTTTTACCCATTTGAACCTTGTGTCCCTAGATACCTTTGTACTGTAATTAAAACAGAATAAATATCAACCGAAAAATAAATACTATGGACTACAAGAACTTTCAAACATTTACAGCAGAACAAAAAGGCGGAATTTTAACCGTAGACATCAACTTCGGACCAGTAAATGTACAGGGGCAAGAAATGCTAGCAGATTTAAGCAGCTTATGCTTACGATTAGAAAGAGATAGAAGCGTAAAAGTTGTGGTTTTTGAATCTTCAAATCCAGGATATTGGGTATGTCATTATGATACCAACTTATTAAAAGATATGTCTATGGAAGCTGTGCCAAGAAACGAAGTACAGTTATTAGACTTACAAGCAATATTAGAAAGACTAAGCAACGTGCCACAAGCAACAATCGCCAAAATTGAAGGTTTTGCAAGAGGTGGCGGACACGAAATGGCGTTGGCTTTAGATATGCGTTTTGCAGCTAGAGGAAAAGCGAAATTCATGCAAATGGAAGTAGGTATGGGCATTTTACCTTGTGGTGGTGGAGCATCGCGTATGGCTAGACAAGCAGGTTTAGGTAAAGCTTTAGAAATAATTTTAGGCGCTAGAGATTGGGATGCTGATGAAGCTGAAAAATTCGGAACCATAAACAAAGCCTTAGACGCAGATGAAATTGGTGCTTATGTAGATGCCCTAGCACAACGTATATCACAATTTCCGGCAGATTCTATTGCAGCTTCAAAACGTGCAGTATATGCGTCTATAGATTTACCAATAAAAGAAGCTTTAAAAGAAGAAGCATACCAATTATTTCAAGCAACAAGTAAAACTCCGGCTATAAAACGTTTTACCTATGCAGATGATAACGGAGCACAATTTGACCACGATAATCAGAAAAACTGGGAACAAATGGTTATGGATATTCAAGAAGTGAATTAAGGCGCTGAGCGCCTTACGCTTTACGCTGAGCGCATATCGCTTTAAATTTTTGAGTAAAGCGCGAAGCGAGTAGCGTGTAGCGCATAGCGCATAGCGCATAGCGCATAGCGAAAAAACAACAACGATTAACGATTAACGAAATAAATAAAGAAGAAAGATTATGAAAGCAATGTTATTAAACAGTTACGGAGAAAATGCAAATTTTGAAGTTTCAGAAATAGCGAAACCAGCAATAAAAGCAAATCACGTTTTAGTGAAAATTGCGGCATCTAGTGTCAATACTATTGATATGATGATTAAGAATATGGGGTCAGATTTACCATTGTCACCAGCTTTACCAGCCTTATTAGGTATGGATTTTTCCGGAGTAATTGAAGCTGTTGGAGAAGGCGTAGAGGGTTATGCTGTAGGAGATGAAGTATACGGTTGTGCTGGTGGATTAGCAGATTTACTTGGGACATTAACAGAATACATTGTAGCTGATAGCAATTTAATTGGTCACAAACCAAAAGACTTGACTATGCGCGAAACTGCAGCTTTACCTTTAGTTGCAATTACAGCTTATGAAGGTTTGACAAGAGCAGGTGTAAAAGCAGGTCAGAAAGTATTGGTACATGGTGGTTCTGGCGGTGTTGGTCATTTAGCGGTACAACTGGCTAAATATTTTGGAGCAGAAGTTTTTGCTACTGGTACAGGTGACAAACAAAAAGCAATTGTTGAAAAATTCGGGGCAACCTTTATCGATTTTAAAACTGAAAAAGTAGCAGATTATACAGCAAAATATACCGATGGTGGTTTTGATGTTGTTTTTGATACCGTTGGTGGTCCAAACCTGACAAACTCTATGGAAGCAGTTGCCCTAAACGGTCATATTTCCACAACGGTTTCCTTATTGGAAATCGATTTAACTCCGTTGCACTTTAAAGGAGCATCATTACACGTGGTCTTTATGTTGATTCCGATGTTACATAACTTCAAAAGAGAAAATCATGGTAGTATTTTAGAAAAATTAGCTGAAATTTCTAACGAAGGTCATTTAACCCCGATTGTAGATGAAAATCAATTTTCATTAGAACAAGTCGGTGATGCTTATGCACACTTAGCTAGTGGTACAGCCATTGGTAAAGTTGTGGTTGAAAACTAATAATAGATAATAAAATATGCAGTAGGATTAGAGTTGCACGTTCTAAACATGCCGATTAATATGTTTTGTTGAATGCCCCAGAAATGGGGCATTTTTTTGCTTTAAAATAAAACCTTGAAATTTACCTAAACAACCGTTTTTACTACCAAAAAATTAGTGGTGTCTCATACTACCTTTGTTATCAGAATGAATAAGTAAATAAAACCAAAAATACTTTTAAAGAGGTTTTGGTAAAAAACAAATATATCATGAAAACAATAACAAATACTAATGCACTCGCACAAGCTCGTGCACTTACACTACCAACTCGCGAAGCTTCATTAAACCGTGATCCTTCTGTGTCACAATTTTGGAATAGCAACCGAGAGTTACTTGAAAATGCATGGAGCGAATGGGAAATAGAAAACAAAGACAGTTTATTAATTCCTGATGAAACGCTACTTGACCCAAAATTGAGAAAAGCGATAAACGATGCTTGGGAAAATCCGGAAAAAGAAAATGCTGTAGCTGATTTATGGGAAGAAATTATCCCTGGTGTGTATTCTGCTCAGTTTTTTGATTTAGAACGCTTAGCAGAATTTCGCAAGTATTTAGAGGCTACTGTAAATTCTGAAATACCTAGACGTGCACCTTATGGTATTCAATTGAATCGTCATGGAGTTATGCTAGATCCGCGCTCAGAGGGACACATTGCAGCTCCTAATTTTCAGGCATTTTACAACGAAATAATGGACCGCTATATGCGTCCGATCGCCCGTTTATTACTAGGTACTTATGGCTACGATAACCAAACCTTTGGTTTTTCTATTCAGTATAACCCAGATAAAGATAAAGATTTGCATGCCCATACGGATGCTTCTGCAGCTACCTTGAATATCAATATTAACTTACCTGAAGAAAAATTTACAGGTTCACAAGTCGATTTTCATGATACGTCTACAAGAAAGGTTGTTCAAACTATCTTTGAACCCGGTAAGGCAATAATTCATACTGGCAAAGTACCTCATGCTACCCATCCAATTACTAGCGGACAACGTAGTAACTTGGTTGTATGGCTGTATGGAGATCGTATGCAAATACCACGAGGAGGTGCAAATAGTTATGGCAGCGTTGATAATTCAACATCAAAAGTTGTTGTAGCAGAAAATATTACGGCTCGCGAGCGTTGGAGTTTACCAGAAGGTCCCAAAGATACCTTTGCACCGTTTTAAAAATAAAAGAAAACAGAATTTTGGCAGAACATTTTCTGCCAAAATTTTATTTATAAAATACTAAAGTCTAAAAAAATGAAACATATTTTAATTACGGGAAGTACTGATGGTATAGGTAAGCTACTGGCACTTCGTTTGGCGAAAGAAGGTCATTTTATTGGCGTTCATGGTAGAACTGATGCTAAGTTAAAGGCTACTGTAACCGAAATCAAAGCGGAATCAAAGAATGACAATATAGTAGGTTTTTTAGCTGATTTCTCAAACTTGACAGAGGTTAAACAAATGGCAAAAGAAGTGGCTGAAAAAATGCCTAAAATTGATATTTTGGTAAACAATGCAGGTGTTTTAAAAGCTAAGACTGATACTGCCACGAACGGAGTAGATGTTCGTTTAACAGTAAACTATTTAGCACCATATCAATTTACAAATGCGGTATTACCGTTATTGAAAAAAGCCGATGCACCTAGTATCGTAAATCTTGGTTCTGCGGCACAATCCCCAGTTTCTTTAAGTGCACTAAAAGGTGAAATGATTTTAGGGGCTAATGATGCCTATGCACAAAGTAAATTAGCGTTGACCATGTGGAGTTTTGATTTAGCAAAAAAAGAACCAAGTATTTTGGTTGTTGCCGTAAACCCAGGTTCGTTATTGAATACTAAGATGGCAAAGGAAGCCTACGGTCAACATTGGTCTCCTGCAGAAAAAGGGGTTGACATTTTGTATGATTTAAGTATGACAGATATGGCGAAAACAAACGCCTATTTTGATAATGACAAAGGTGGTTATGCACATGCACACCCAGATGCATATGATGCTAAAAAGATTGAAGAATTACTTTCTTTGACAAATACATTGGTTTAAATAATATGGCTTGTTATTTTTTGATGCTACCTTTGAATTAGGAATAATTTCAAATTTTAACTTTCACTATTAAAAACCGATAAATGAAGATCGTAGTTAGAACGTTAATTGTATTTATAGTATTATTAACCGTGATTTCTTGCCGTTATAAGAATGTGGTTAAAGAAACGAAAAACAATCTAAAATTACGTTTTATAGATGAATATGTTTTGCCAGATGACACTACATTTGAGAACACTAGAGTAGGGGGATTATCGGGTATTGATTATGCCAATGGAACCTGGTATGCTATCAGTGATGATAGCGAATTTCCTCGATTTTATAGCGCGAATATTTCTTATGACATCAACAGGTTTGGTTCGGTTACGATAAATTCCGTTACTCATTTCAAAGATTCTATTATTGAAGTTATACCTAAAGGAATAGTGGACCCTGAATCTATTCGATATGATAATAATTCTTTTATTTGGACAAGTGAAGGAAATATAAAAGATGGATTAAAACCCTTTGTACAAATTGCTGATTCTAGCGGAGTGTTTGTAAATGAGTTTACACTAGCAAATCGATATTTGCCCAATTCAGACTTAAATTTTGGACCTCACCACAACGGAGTCTTCGAAGGCATCACATTAAGTTTCAATAAAAAAGGATACTGGGTTGCAATGGAACTTCCCTTAAAACAAGATGGTGAAGAACCTACTTTAGAAGAAACAGATTCCCCCGTAAGAATAGCTTTTATAAATAAAGAAACAGGGCATTTCGAGAAGGAGATAGTATATGAATTGGACAAAGTTGCTCGCCCTGCAACTGACGGAGCTACTTTTGAATTGAATGGTATCGTAGAGATTCTAGAATATGAAAAAAATAAGTTTTTTGTTTTAGAACGTTCTTATGCTATGGGATACGGTGACGGAGGTAATACCGTTAAAATTTACGATGTAGATGCAAGCAAAGCAACCGATGTAAGTAGTTTTAATAGCTTAAAAGGTGAGCACTATACCAAAGTAACAAAGAAGCTTTTATTCAATTTTGAAGATATTAGAGATGAATTAACCAAAGGTATTGTCGACAATATTGAAGGTATCACTTTTGGACCTGATTTTGAAAATGGTAATCGCTCATTAGTCGTTGTAGCCGATAATAATTTTAGTCTTTATGGTCCTCAGCTGAATCAGTTTATCTTGTTTGAAGTAGAGAAATAAATTTAAAAACATTGAATAAACCCCAATTTATACTTTTATAAGTTGGGGTTTTATTATGCGCAAACCTCGATTCATTTTGTAATATTCAGACAATAAAAAACATATTTTTATTTAAGACAATAAACTACCTAATAAATTACGTTAATAAGATGAACGTACTTTGTATTTAATTCTTTTACTCAATTTTAAGAGCTTATATTCGTTACATACAAAGCAAATTATTGACTTGGACCATCTTATAAAAGACATTGTTTTTAATTATTCTTATATAGCACTATATGGTCTTACATTCGGTTACTTTATAATCTTATACTTTGGTGTGGGCACGCTGTTTTTATATAGCTGCAAGCTATTAGAGCGTAAGCAAATACTAAATATAGTAATAGCTATCGAAGTTTCTAAAAAGCAGATAGCCTTTGAAATAAAACACTCCTTAAAATCAATTGCAATTTTTGGATTTTCAATTATCCCAATTATTTTTTTAATTCGAAATGGGAACATTGAACTATTGCCCAATTCGTGGTCTAATATATTGATAGGACTTATAATTCTTACTATTTGGAACGAAGTTCATTTTTATATTGTACACCGCTTAATGCATCAAAAATTCATGATGAGGCATGTGCATAAAATTCATCACAAATCTACGGTACCTACTGTATATTCTGTTTTCAGTTTTCACTGGGTAGAAGCTCTTCTTCTAAGCACGGTTCCGTTAATAATCGCTCCATTTGTACCATTTTCTATTGTAGCTATATTTTTGTATCCATTGGTAAGTATTTTATTAAATTTTGCAGGACACTGTAACTATAGGTTTGGGAATGGAAAAGGTCGAAACTGGAAACTTTTTGGCACCCATCACAATGAACATCATAGCAAAGGACGTAGAAATTACGGATTTGCATTACATCTTTTAGACAAATTATTTTCAAGACATAACCGCTAATATATGAGTGAGGTATTTATAACAAGTACAGGTTCTTTTTTACCCAATACAGCCATTACTAATGACGAAATGGAAGATTACCTAGGTCGTATATATGGTAAGGATAGCCGTGCAAAAAATCGAGTTTTAAAGCAAAATGGCATTAAAACAAGATACTATGCAATCGATAAGGATCAAAGAAGCACTCATTCTAATGCACAATTAGCAGTTGGCGCCGTTAATAACGCAATTCAAAAAAGTGGTTTGAGAACTACCGATGTTGAGTTGTTATGTACAGGAACTACTCAGGCTGATTTACCAATACCTGGTTTTGCCAGTATGGTACATGCCGGACTGGATTTCAACAGATGTGAAGTTGCTAATTTTCAAAGTGTGTGTGCTAGTGGTATAATGGCATTGAAAAATGCATATGCACAAATTAAATGCGATGAAAAAGAGAATGCGGTTTGTGTGGGTAGTGAATTGGCAAGTCGACTATTTAAAGCTTCTAGATTTGAAGCACAAGGAGTTAAAGACCTACCATTTAATGCCGAATTTTTAAGGTGGATGCTTTCTGATGGGGCAGGGGCTTTTGTTCTTCAAAACAAGAAAAATGAAAATGGTATTTCCTTAAAAATAGATTGGATCGACCTAAAGTCTCATGCTAACGAATTTCCTGTTTGTATGTATACAGGTAAGACTGACAATAAAAACGAAAATGAACAAACTTGGTTAGATTACCCTAGTTATGAAGAAGCCTCTAAGGCTGGTGCCATCAATTTACAACAAGACACCCGATTATTAGATAAGGTTATAAAAACAGGAGTTGCTCACTATTTTGATCTCATTGATCAAGGTAAAATCAATACGAATGAAATCGATTGGTTATGCTGCCATTATTCTTCAGAAATGTTCAAAGACCCTATTAAAGAATTAATGCTTAAAGGGGGTGGCGAAATAGCCGATAATAAATGGTTCAGCAACCTAACTTCAAAGGGAAACACCGGTTCTGCCTCTATATTTATTATGCTCGACGAACTAATGCATTCAGGAAAATTAAAACCGGGCAACAAAATACTTTGCATGGTTCCTGAAAGTGGTCGATTTATTACCTCGTTCATGCAATTAACGGTAGTAGGTGACAGCGATACAGATACAAAACCGTATCCTTTAAGAAAAATAGAATCTCCAGAGTTGGTTATTAACAAGACCGAAACTTCAGAATGGTTAATACGTAATTTAACTCAAGTATGGATTGATTTTGAAAACGCCTTACTTAAGGTACCCGTTATAGCGAAAATACAAAATGGTACGCTTAGTTTGTCTGATTACAAGCTATTATTGACCGACCTTAGACAACAGGTTATTGACGGTTCTCAATGGATATCGAGGGCTGCCTCAAATATTGATATTGAACTTTTCGAGCTACGTTCTGCCTTTATCAAACATACTGCTGCCGAGCATAAAGATTACCAAATGCTAGAAAGAAATTATGTGGCTTTAGGAGAAGATTTGGAAGTGATTTTAAATGGAGAAAAGAATATCGGTACGGTTTCCCTTACATCATTTATGTTTCAACAGGCTAGTAAACCCAACCCTATTGATTTGCTGGGATCTATGTTTATTATTGAAGGCATAGGCAAGCGTTTGGCTGGTTATTGGGGCAAAATGATAAAAGATCAACTAAATTTGAAAGACGAACAGGTTTCCTTTTTCACCTATCATGGTGTTGCTGATGAAAACCATTTTCATAATTTAGAAGAAGCTTTGAATCATCCAGAAATGAATATGGTCGTTGCTGAGAAAATAGTAAAAACTGCAAAGATTACCGCTAAATTATACACTATGCAGTTAAATGAATTAGGTAATTATTAAGCTATGATAGACGAAAACATGGATTTTTCAAAACACGACGAAAGGGACCCTAACCCTTGGTTAGCACTGTTTTTAGATGAAAGTATTCCTATTAATCAAACCACCAAGTTGGCTTTGATGAGAGACAACGCTTCTAAATCTGCAAAATACGTTTTACCTATTGTACATATTGGGTCTAAGGTTTCGATGTTCTTAATTCATATTTTTAAGTTCTTTTTACCCAACCTTATAAATTCATCTAGAATATTGCATCGCATTTTAGCTTGGGGTTTAAAAACCTTTATAAGTCCAGATGCCAATTTGCTGATTTTTAGACATTTTCATATCGGAACCGAAATATTACAATTTATTGCAGGCAATATTCCTGAAGCAGAAATTGTAGGTAATCCTTTAAAGCCTAAAGATTTTGAAGATGTAAAAGACGACCTATTTTTAAAGCATGATTTGAATTTGTACAATTTTGTAATTCATTTGAACAATCAATTGAAACAAAAAGGCATCAAAATTGAACCGCCGAAAAAAATAAATTTAGATATGATTTCTGAAGATCAATTTGATCATATCGAATTTCCGAATAAATGGACAAACTTTCTTGATTTAAGATCGGCTATAGAACTGTTCACGCCGTACTACCAATTATTCCTTACATCAAATGATTTTATTAGAGCATCAAATTCATTACAATTAGATGAAACCATAGCCATTTACACCTCTCAAATTATAAATACCCCAGGGCATTTAGGTTTGGTGAATAATAAACACCCAATGGTGCCAGCTACCACCTATAGTGTTGCATACAGATTGGTATTACACGGTCTAGCGGCTGAAACCCTGCATGAAGTCTTGGTTAAAATGAAATTAAATAAAGATCGCGATGGTATTATAACTCCTTTAAAATAGACATAAAACTAACGGTTTTGGTAATCCCAGAAACTAAGACTACTTTTTATTAAGCCTCTTTCTCAAACAAAAACTCTCCCTTAGTTTCTGCGGCGTGTAAACCCCAATCAACAATTAGGTTTAGAATAGGAACCAATGTTTGCCCAAATTCAGTAAGGGTATATTCTACTTTTAAAGGTGGTTTTTTTGTAAACACTTTTCTGTTTACCATACCATCTGCTTCTAATTGTTTTAACTGTAAACTCAATGTGCGCTCAGTAATACCAGGAATTTCTTTACGCAACTCGTTATAGCGTTTTTTGTCACCTATTAAATGCGTTAGTATCACACTCTTCCATTTTCCACCTATCAATTCCATTGCTGCACTCGTTGGGCAGAATGATATTTTATTATTGATTTTAATTTTTGGTTTCTTTTCAAACAGTTCTTTTCTGTCCATTTCTTTAAAATTAAATATATGACAAAGATAATAAGCTTTAATATAGTATGCAACTATACTTTTTATAGTAAAATATTATGTATTCAAATAATTGATATTCATATTATTACAAATTATTTTGTATACTATACTTCTTGACCGTTATTGACACGTACCAACTCTACACTTACATTTGTACTATAATTTTGATAGTATTATAAATCAACAAGTTAAGAAATAGTAAAAATGAATCTAACAGAAATATTAAACAACCGCTACTCAGCAAAAGAATTTGATGCAACTAAGAAAATATCAGATGCAGATTTTCAACAGATAAAAGATGTACTGCGTTTAAGTCCTTCTAGTGTAAACCTACAACCTTGGCATTTTTTAATTGCAGATACTCAAGAAGGTAAAGAGCGAATTGCAAAAGGTACAGAAGGATTTTTCAAATTCAATACACCAAAAGTCTTAGATGCATCTCACGTAATTGTAATCGCAGCTCGCACAGATGCAGACGATGATTATATGAATAGCATTTTGGAGCAAGAAGACCAAGATGGTCGCTTTGCAGCACAAGAGTTTAAAGATCAAATGCACGGTGGTCGTATGTTATTTGCAAATATTCATCGCTATGACCTTAAAGATTTACCACACTGGATGGAAAAGCAAGTGTATTTAAATATGGGCGCACTTTTATTAGGTGCAGCTGCCTTAGGTATTGATGCTTGCCCAATGGAAGGTGTAGATGTAAAAGCCTTAGATGAAGAATTTAGCTTACGCGAAAAAGGCTTCACCGCTCTAGCAGTTGTGTCTTTAGGTTATAGAAAAGACAGTGACTTTAATGCAAAATTACCAAAGTCTAGGTTTCCTGAAGAAACAGTTATTACTCAGTTATAATCAATCTTAAAATCTAAAAAAACATGAAGAAGTTTGTAAAAATAATTGGTGGAATTATTGGAGTATTAGTGATTGCTGTAGCAGTCATATACTTCTTCTTTCCAAAGGTTCTTGTAGACCAAACCAATGCCAGCTATGCTCGTGCTTCGGGTCTTGAGAAAAAGACGGTTGAAATAAATGGCTACACTGTTCATTTCTATGAAAGTGAAGGGGAAGATGATAAGCCAGACTTTGTTCTTGTTCACGGTATGGGAGATGATAAAAGTAGTTTTTTACAAACGGCTAAATTTTTATCAGAAGATTATCATTTAATTCTACCCGATTTAGCGGGTCACGGTGAAAATGAAAGAAAAGAAGGACTTGATTATTCTATAGACGGACAAGCAACTTTTCTGAAGTCCTTTTTAGAAAAACTTGGCGTGAGTCAATTTAACCTTGTTGGTAACTCAATGGGCGGACATACCGCTGCAGCATATGCTATTAAATATCCCAATGACCTTACCAACTTGATCTTACTTGATGCTGCGGGTATTAAAATAGATGACCACGTGGTGTACAGCGGTTTTGGTAAAGAAATTGAAAACAAAGAAGAGTTAAATGCTGTGCTTTCGCGTGTGTTTTACAAAGTACCGGACCTCCCAGGTCCAATAGCAGATTATATGATTGAAACGGTTAACAACAGTAAAGATTTTGTTGACGGTTCTTTAATTCCTGCAATTAAAAACGGAAAATATTTCAATCTTAAAGATGATGTGCAATCTATAAAAGCACCTACGTTAGTCTTGCAGGGTAGACACGATGAAGTGGTAAAGTTTAATGTGGCAGAGTACTACAGAGACCACATCCCCAATGCGAAGTTAGTAGTTATTGAAAACGCATCGCACTCTCCACAATTAGAAGTTCCGGAAGAAGTAGCCAATGATATTAAAAAATTCATTTCTAAAACTAAATATATTATGAAAACAAACACAAAAATTATTCACGCAGCTATCGTACAATATCACCGTTGGTATCTTTTTTATGAACGTGATATTGAAAATAAACAGCGACTAGAAAATCAGTTAGAAATTTTAGCAGATGATATAAAAATGAAATCTGCAGCTGGAGAAATGCAAGGCAAAGAAAATTATCCTGAAAGATTAAAAGTTTATAAAGGATGGAAAAATGCGCATCATATTCAAAATATAGAAGTTAATAAATTAGAGAACGGTACTATTAATTTAGAAGCTGATATTATTTATCAAAATTTAAAGTCAGACGGTTCTAATGACAGTTATCCTTTGCATTACAGCACATTTTTAAAAGAGGTTCCTGGTGCGCTTTTACCTGTGTTTACAGAAATTAATATTAACCCTACTGGCGAGATTAAAGATCCAACGTTTGAGGATGCATATCCAGAAAACCGAATGTTATCTCTTATGCATTACTGGCTCTTAAATATGGAACAGTTAGATGGTAATGTTGCGCCTTTTAAAGAGGTATTAGCAGATGGTTTTAAACTTAATTTTTCAACAAATAGCGAACCTATTGTTACCATAGAGCAATTAGAACAATGGTTGAATGCAACACCAAAACAATTGAAGGAAAGCAGTCATTTTCCAGAGAACTTTATTGTAAAAGTAATTTCTGAAAATGAATATGAAGTCAACGTAGATTTTGTTTGGAAAGGGATAACAAAAGAGGGTCAAAAATTAACCGCAACTACTTCTCACCATTGGATTGTAAAGGATAATCCAAATGACAGATTTGCAAAAATAAAAGAGGTTACAATCATTCAAAAAGTACCACTTACTCCATTAAAATAAAAGGTACTTCAATTCTAAAGAACATTATTATGAAAAGTACAATAGTAAAATTTACTGCAAAACCAGAACATAAAGACACGTTTGCAGCAACGCTTAAAGAAGCACAAGCGGCAACACAAAAAGAGGCTGGTAATAAAGAGATTAGAGTATTTGTGTCTAAAGCAGAAGACAATGTGTTTTTTGTTTACGAACGTTGGGCAGACAAAGCTGCTATTACAGCTCACGATAACGAGCCACATACCAAAAAGTTAATGGAAGTAGGACAGACCGCCTTACAGTCGGCTCCTGATTTCTACTTTTTAGGCGATACAAATCCGCTTCCAGACCATTCTAAATCTGAAAATCCTGAAGATGAAGTATTTATTATTTTCTTCATTTTTAAACTAAAAACTGAATTTAGAGGAGCACTTCTTGAACAGTTTGAAGATCACATTACCCACACAAGAAAGGAGGAAGAAGGCAATATCCTTTTTGATTTATATACGGTAGACGATCAAGAAGACACCCTAGCAGTTTATGAGCATTGGAGAAAAGAATCTGATGTTTGGGATATTCACTTTAATCAACCTTATGCAGTAAAAACAGGCAAACTAATGGAAGAAGCTGTCATTGGTGATTTAAAGCAGTATATGAATTTCGTTACAGAAATTTAAGAGAAATCAATAATCAACTAAAAAGCACTCTTATGAAAAAAGCAATTCTATTAGTTTCCTTGGCAATTTTAGCAAGCTGCGGAAATCAGGACAAAAAAGAAGCAGTTTCAACTACAGAAACGCAAGATCACGAACATCCGCATCCACACAACGTTGATGATAACGGATTAGCACCACATACGGAAAACACCATTCATCAATATGCGCCAACGGTTGCGTTGTTAAATAGTATATATGAAGGTGATTTTACGCCAGAACAAATGGTACAGCAAGGTAATATTGGTATTGGTACCGTAAATCACCTAGCAGGTGAACTGGTTGCTGTAGATGGTGTGGTATATACTATTGATGCGGAAGGCGGAATTAAAGAAGCACCAGAAGATTTAGAATCGCCTAATATGACGATGATAAATTTTCAACCTAAAAAAACGGTAACCGTTGAAAACATTACTTCATACGAAGAACTAAATAAAGAGCTTCAAAAATACTCTACTTCTAAAAATAGTTTTTATGCTTACAGAATTAAAGGAGAGTTTGGATATCTAAAAATGGCATCTGCACATAAAGTAGAAAACGAAGATGTCTCTCTTTTTGAATATTTAGATACAAGAGTAATGTATACTAGAGAAAATATCAAAGGAACTTTAGTAGGTTTATTTACGCCAGATTATATTGGAAATGTAGTGATTCCGGGAATGCACTTTCACTTTTTATCTGAAGATATAACACTGGGAGGACATTTAGAAGATATCAAGTTTGACAAACTTCAAGTAGAAATTCAAGAAATAAACCAAGTAAACCTACAGCTTCCTCAAACTGAAAAATTCAGAAACAAAACGTTAAAGCAAGGTGCAGCTCCAAAAGCTACAGCAAAGCAAAACGGAAAATAAGAAGATTATGAAAAAGTACATCATTTTGGTTTTAGCATTGTCTTTCTCTTTTGCAAATAATGCGCAAAACACAAAAGAGGACAATTATAAAACAGGCGTAAAAATTGTTAATGAGGTTAATGGTGAAGGTGCTGCAAAAGGATTAGAAGCAGCTTTTAAAAGTGTCTCTCCAGATATGGCAGATTATATTATTCGCTATGGTTTTGGAGAAATTTATAACAGAAAAGGCATAGATTTTAAAACCAAAGAATTATTAATAATAGCTAGTCTTACTACACAAGCTAATGCAAAGTCGCAGTTAAAGTCGCATATAAATGCTGCATTAAATTTAGGGGCTACGCCAAATGAGATTTCTGAAACTATGATTTTGTTAAGCTTGTATACGGGCTTTCCAGCTGCAAATAATGGCATTTTTGCTTTAAAGGAAGTTTTAGAAGAAACAAACTATACTGCATCTAATCACATAAATACAACACAACAATTAGTTAAAAACTGGGAGTTAGATGGCTTTTCTATGCCTGAGTCTATTGTGGCATCACCAACAGAGAATTGGTTATATGTTTCTAATGTAAATCAAAATAACAAAGGGTATATAAGTAGAATTTCAAAGGACGGAAAAGTTGATAATTATAAATGGGTAACTGGTTTAAATTCGCCTGCAGGCTTGGCATTATATCGGGACAAATTATACGTTGGCGATGGTAAGGAGCTTCATATTATCAATGTTAAAAATGGTAAAGTCGTAAATAGCATTACTTCTCCAGATGTTGTGTCATTAAATGATGTTGTGGTTTCTAAAAACGGACAGGTTTTTATTTCTGATATAGCAAGTGGTAAGATTTTCACATTAGTAAATAACAAATTAGAGGTTTGGTTTCAATCCTCTGAAATTAAGCATCCAAACGGACTTTATATTCAAAATGAAGACTTGGTTATTGCAAATTTTGGTGAAGAATTGACTTTAGAAATTTCACCAGATAAGTTTGGCAGTCTATATAAAGTTAACCTAAAAGATAAAACGATAACACGGTTTAAAAGCAGTTATCAACTAGGAGCTTTAGACGGTTTAACTGCTGTTAATGATGGTTTTTTAGTAACAGGAGGTACGGTTAGTGACTTGTTTTTTATAAATGAGAATACGCGACAATTAATTGGAAACTTCCCGAAAGGTTTAGCGGATATTACTATAGAAAACAATGTGTTATTTACTCCGGTTCTATTTAGTAATTCAATAGCATCTTACACACTTCCATCAACGATTAGTGAAGCTATACCTGTAGATGAAAATTGGAAACGAATAAACACAAAAGAAGAATATTTAAAGATAGCTGCCGATAATTTTTATGGTGACAAAGACGGGCAATCTGTTGCTACTCACGACGGACAAATATTTGGAGTTTTTGGAGGTAAAGTTTTGACAGGTACTTGGGATTGGAAGAATAATTTCTTCACCAGAACCAGCAAAATCGGAGATCTGGATTTAGGGTATGATGAACTTGTAATTGAAGTAACCGACACCAAAATGCGCTTAACACTTAAGCAAGGCAAGGGAATGACCGTTGTCTACAATAAAAAATAATTTAAAAATAGAAACACTATGAAAGCAATAGTATTAGAAAAAGCAGGAGGACCAGAAAACCTTCATTTAGCAGAAGTAGCAAAACCAAGCATAAAAGATAACGAGGTATTAGTAGCGGTAAAGGCTATTTCATTAAACCCGGCAGACGTAAAACCAAAGTATCAAGATAAGATGCTGAATATGATGTACGGAGAAAAACGACCTGTTATTTTAGGCTGGGACATAGCAGGAACCGTAACAGAAGTTGGTACGGATGTTACCAATTTTAAAATAGGCGACAAAGTCTTTGGTATGGTAAATTTTCCTGGTGTAGGTAACGCTTACGCGGAATTTGTTGCTGCGCCAGAAGCACATTTAGCTATAATGCCAGACAACGTTTCTTTTGAAGAGGCTGCAGCTACAACCTTAGCTGCTCTAACTGCACTGCAAATCTTAGAAGGAAGGATTAATAAAGGTGATAAAGTACTAATACAAGCAGGTTCTGGTGGTGTTGGTCATTTTGCGATTCAAATTGCAAAAGCAATGGGAGCTTTTGTAAATACTACTGCCTCGGCAAAAAACGGTGCATTTGTTACCTCTATTGGAGCAGATAACGCAATTGATTATCATACTGAAAAGTTTGAAGAAATTTTATCCGATATCGACTTCGTGTTAGATACGCAAGGTGGTAAAGTATTAGAAAATTCAGTAAAAGTTTTAAAAAGCGGTGGTACAGCTTATACAACAGTAGGTATGGATTTAGATGACTTAAAAGCATCAGCTAAAAAGGAGAACAAAACCGTTTCAGACATTTTAGTACACTCTAGTGCTGAAGATATGAACACCTTAAAAGAAATGTTAGAAAACGGTAGCATTAAACCAAATATTTACAAAACGTTTGCTTTTGAAGATATGGCTAATGCCCATACCGAAGTTGAAAAAGGAAGAACAGTGGGTAAAGTAATTGTAACATTATCATAAAAATGATGATAAAGGTTGTAGCTCAATTTGAGAATAAAACCAGAATAATTACATCAAATAGAAGAGATATGAAAAATTTAAAAAATATAATAGTCGTGTTGTTTGTTTTAATACTTGCAGGGTGCAAGGGCAAAACAACTCCTAAAAATGAGAAAGTATCAGAAATTCAAGAAAGTAGAAGCGTAATTACGAACGATTTTTCTGTAGCAGTAAAATGGGAAATAGGTGGATTTAAAATGCCCGAATCTGTATATGCTTCAACTAATCATAAATGGTTGTACGTTTCAAATACCAATGGTCCTGCTCCCGGTTTTATAAGTCGCGTATCTAAAGATGGTGTTATAGACAACCTAAATTGGGTAACAGGATTAACGTCTCCAACAGGCTCTGATATTTATGAAAACACCTTGTACGTTGCCGACCAAAAACAAGTGCATCTTATAAACCTAGACAACGGAAGCATTGTAAAAAGTTATGCAGCAAACGAAGCAGGTTCTTTAAATGACTTAGCAATAAATCAAAAAACAGGGCAAGTTTTTATTTCTGATGTTCCAGGGGGTAAAATCTACACTATTGAGAATGATAAATTAGTGGTATGGTTACAGTCTGATAAAATTCCATTTCCTAATGGTGTTTATGTAGAAAACAACAGTTTGGTTGTTGCTAATTATGGGTTAGAAAATGGAGAGGGATTGATGCGTGCAACTTGGAAACCTGAAGATTTTGGGTCGCTATACAATGTTGATATTACTTCTAAAAAGTTAGAGTTAATTGCAACTTCAGACAAAAAAGGAGTTTTTGATGGTGTCACTTCAATAAATGGCGTTTTATTGGCAAGCAGTAATCCAACGGGACAATTATTCACATTTGATGAGGATAAAAGTTATTTAATTGATGCTTCTTCAAAAGGTATTGCAGACATCAACACTGACGGAAAAATTATTTATGCGCCTTATATTTTTGATAATAAGTTAGTAGCGTATAAACCAACACCTTGGGATAGAGTTACTACTAAAGCCGAGTATATAGAAAAAGGAGCAGACAATTATTATGGTGATGAAGGCGGAACGTCTATAGCTACTAGCGACGGAATAATTAAAGGGAGTTTTGGCGGACAAGAATTAAAAGGAACCTGGGATTGGCAAGATGAATTTTTCTGTAGAACAAGCACTTTAGGAACAATGGATTTAGGTTCAGATTGTATTCAGATTGATGTTACAGACACTAAAATGCGCTTAATCTTAAACAAAGGAACAGGAATGTCTGTGGTTTATGATAAAAAGAAAGACCCAGAAATCACTATCCTATCCACCTTTAAAATAAAACCAGAAAAGGTTGAATTGTTTAAAAAGGAAATGCTCGCCAACCAAGATGTGGTTCGTAAAGAGAAAGGTACTTTAGAGATGAAGTTGTTTCAAGATAAAAACAATCTAGAGAATTTTTTGGTCTTCGGAATAAATGAAGGTAAAAAAACTTTAGAATCGCATTCTGAAGCGGTAGACAAAAGAGGAATTGCAGATCGTGTAAAATCGGCTTTAATTGAAGCACCTAAAACCTTGTTTTTAAATAACGAAAAACCGTTACCAACTAATGATTTCAGTCAAATTAAAGTAGACAATAATGAAGTCTTATTGTTTTCCATTTTTGAAATAAAAGAAGGGTACAAAGAAAAATTTGTAAAACAATTAATTAAGCATACGGAGCTTACTAGGCAAGAAGAAGGTAATATCCGTTTTGATTTTTACAGCATCAATGGAAAAGAAAATACATTTGTTTTTCAAGAGCATTGGAAGAATGAAGAAGCTGGTGCATTCCATAGAAAACAACCATACACACAAGAAACGGGAGCTATAATGAAGGAGGCTATTATAGCGTCTACAATGCAAGCTTTTTTTGTGAATCAGATTGAAAAATAGAAGAACATCTAAAACATACTGAAAATGAAAACACAAGATAAATTACCGAATTATACGAGAAAAATATTTGTTGGTGGCGAATGGAAAGACGGAAAAGGACCAGCAATCAAGGATATTAACCCTTGGAACCAAGAGGAATTATTCTCCTTAAACGGAGCTACCACAGATGATGTGAATGAAGCTTTTGAACAAGCAGCAGTTGCGCAGAAAAAATGGGCAGCAGTACTACCTCCTGAAAAGAGTAGAATGATGCTTAAACTAGCCGAAGTAGTTAGAAACCGAAAGCAAGAGTTTGCAGAATGGGCAAGAAAAGAAGTAGGAGCAACATTAGCAAAAGGGTATTTTGAAGCAGAATTGGTTGCTAGCGTTTTTGAAAGTGCTGTGCATTTACCATTATTAGTAGAAGGTAAAATTTTGCCACAAGATATTGATGGCAAAGAATCTATTGCAGTTAGAAAACCATTAGGAGTTATTGGTTTAATTTCTCCTTGGAATTTTCCGGGTCAATTAACCGCGCGTACTTTAGGTCCTGCCTTAGCAGTAGGTAATGCGGTGGTTTTAAAACCAGCATCAACGTCTATAGTAACAGGCGGATTAATTTTTGCTTCTTTTTTAGAAGAGGCAGGTTTCCCTAAAGGGTTATTAAGTGTATTGCCTGGTGGCGGAAGCACTATTGGTACTGCAATTACAAAACATCCTATCTCAAAATTAATTTCGTTTACAGGTTCAACGCCAGTTGGTCGTCAAGTAGGAATTAACGCGTTGAGTGCTGATATTATAAAAAATATCGAATTAGAATTAGGAGGTAATAGTCCGTTCGTGGTATTGGAAGATGCAGATATTGACCAAGCGGTTGAAGCTGCTGCTTGGGGTAAATTTATGAATCAAGGTCAGATTTGTATGGCTATAAACAGAATTATTGTAGAAGATAAAGTCTATGATGAATTCACAGAGAAGTTTATTGCCAAAGTAAAAACCTTAAAACGTTTAGATATGAATGACCCTGATACATTTGTAGGACCAATCATAGATCAAGCACAATTTGATACTGTAAAAGGTTTGATAGATAAGGCGAAGAAACAAGGTTACAAAATGGCTTTAGGAGGTGAAGCAGAAGGTTTACATATGCCACCACACGTTTTTGTAGATGTAGACGAAAACTGTCCATTATTTCAAAATGAGATTTTTGGACCAGCAGTTTCAATTGCTCGCGCAAAAGATACAGAAGATGCTTTACGTTTAGCAAATGCTACAGACTACGGTTTATCTAGTTCTGTATTCACACAAGACGAAGCTAAAGGAATGGCATTTGCACAAGGTATTGAAGCTGGTATGACACATATTAATGATCAACCAGTTAATGATAGTGCTTATGCACCATTCGGTGGAGTTAAAAACTCAGGTCTAGGACGTTTTAATGGACAATGGGGTGTGAAATCGTTTACCGTAGCACATTGGATTACCATTCAAAAAACACCAAGAAAATATCCTTTTAAAGCATCGGATTTTCAATAGTCAAATATAATTTACATTACATTTTTAAAAGCTGAGATTAATTTAAAATTAGTCTCAGCTTTTCTTATATTCCAATAATTACTAAAAGGTTTAAAATAATCTTGGAATTTTAGTAAGAATTCAAGTTCTTGCACGATTAAATTTTGCTTAAAATAATGGATGATTTAATTACGTTTTCTATTGCTGTTTTTACTGGCTTCTTTGCTATTACTAACCCAATATCTAACATGACCGTTTTTCTATCTTTAACCCAAGGGGCAGATGAAAAAACCAAAGCTGATATCAATAAAAGAGCCAATCTTATTGCCTTTATAATCGTATTGGTATTTGTGCTCTTAGGGAAATATATATTTGAATTGTTCAACATCAGTATCCCCGCATTTAAGATTACAGGCGGAATTTTAATATTCTACATCGGATTTGAAATGCTACAATCGAAACAATCGAATGTAAAGAACATTAAACATGTAAATATTGATGAAAACATTGCGGTTTCTCCATTAGCTATTCCCATTCTAGCAGGTCCTGGTACTATTGTTACCGCTATGAACTTTGTATCTAGTGCACAACCTGTGCATATCGCCATCGTAATCGCTGTTTTCGGTTTTATGAGTTTACTAACCTACCTTACTTTTAGGCTTAGTAATTTAATTGTACGATTGGTGGGCTATAACGTGATTTCTGTTATTGGTAAGATTATGGGTTTAATTATAGCCATTATTGGTACAGGTATGATTATCGAAGGAATAAAAATTTCCTTTAATCTGATTACAAAATAAATACCTAAATTAAAGGATACTTATTTTTCTTAACGTATTGGAATATGAAGAAGGTACTTGTTTTATTTGCACATCCGAAGTTTGAAAAATCAAGAGCAAATAATATATTGGTCAATTATATCAAAGACAAAGAAGGTGTCACTTTTCATGATTTGTACGAACAGTATCCCGATTTTCATATAGATGTACCGTTCGAGAAGAAATTATTAGAAGAGCATGATGTTATTATATGGCATCATCCTATGTATTGGTATAGTTGTCCGCCGCTATTAAAACAATGGATTGATATGGTGCTGGAATTTAATTGGGCTTACGGTCCGAATGGAAAGGCTTTATCTTCTAAAATCTGCTTAAACGCTATCACCACTGGAGGCAGTAAAGAATTATATTGTACACAAGGAACAAATAGCTATACCATAACAGAATTTTTAAGACCCTTTGAGCAGACGGCTAATCTATGTTTAATGAACTATCATAAACCTTTTACCGTGATGGGAACTTATAAATTAACAGATGATGAATTAGAGGTTTATGGAGCACAATACAGCTCATTTATAGACGGGCTACAAACATAAAACCAATAACTTCATTACCACAGTAATGTCTAAAAACACATTACAAATAAACCAACCAATATGACCGGCAGCTTACTATTTGATGCAATTGTTTTCTTATTAGGAGCAATCATTTGTGTTTCTATTGCGAAAAAATTAGGACTCAGTTCTGTTATTGGCTACCTAATGGCAGGGGTAATTATCGGACCTTATGTTTTGGGTTTTATTGGTGAAGAAGGTCAAGATATTCTTCATTTTGCCGAATTCGGTGTTGTGGTTATGCTGTTCTTAATCGGACTGGAAATTGAGCCAAAGAATTTCTGGAATATGCGAAAGACTATTGCTGGTTTAGGCGGGCTACAGGTTGGTGGAACCATGGTACTTTCATATCTCTTTTTTATACTATTAGATTTTGATTGGAAAGTAGCTTTGGTTATTTCTATGGCCGTGGCGCTATCATCTACTGCAATTGCCATGCAGACCATAAAAGAAAAAGGATTGATGGATACTACCTTTGGTAATTCTGCCTTTTCTATACTATTATTCCAAGATATCATCGTAATCTTCATGTTGGGTGCTATTCCATTACTCTCAAATACAGATGTGGCGGCAACTACCGATGCACATGAGGCAAGTAGCAACCTTTTAGATGGTTTACCTATGGGTTACCAAACACTCGCCATTATTCTTTCTGTTGCATTAATTATTGGTGCAGGCCAGTATTTAATAGTACCGATGTTAAGAAAGGTAGCACAGACTGGGGTACGAGAACTATTAATTGCTTCTGCGCTATTAATAGTGTTCAGTATTTCTTTTTTAATGGAATATGTAGGACTATCGCCTGCTTTAGGAGCATTCTTAGGCGGAGTAGTGCTATCTAATAGCGAATATAAACATGAGCTAGAAAGTACCTTAGAACCTTTTAAAAACTTGCTGTTAGGATTGTTTTTTATTGCCGTTGGTGCATCGATAAACTTTGTGGTTATTGCCAAAATGCCGTTGACCATTGGCGGAATATTAATTGCTGTCATTTTAATTAAAGCATTGGTTCTATTTGGTATTGGTACGGTGTTTAAAATGAAACTTGATCAGAAATTGTTACTGACCTTCGGCTTGGCGCAAATTGGTGAATTTGCTTTCGTACTTCTTTCATTTGCTTTTCAATTGAATATTCTAGAACAAGAACAAATGGATATTTTACTGGTAATTACAGCATTAACAATGTCGTTAACACCAATTATAAGTATCATAAACGAACGATTGATTCTGCCTAAAATTGGAACAAAAGAATCTATTAAAAGACCAATGGATCACATTGCTAAATCGCAAAATGTTATTCTAGTCGGCTTCGGTCATTTTGGTAGTACGGTTGGTCGTTTTCTAAGATCTCATGGTATTGAAGCCACTATTCTAGATCAAGATTCTAACCGTGTTGACTTTCTTCGTAAAATGGGGTTTGAAGTATATTACGGCGACGCCACACGTATAGATCTATTAGAATCTGCAGGTATTGCACAAGCTAAAATATTAATTTGCGCAATTGACAACCCTAGTGTTACCAAAGAAATTACAAAAATGGTAAAAGAAAAGTACCCGCATGTTGAACTCATGATTCGTGCTCAAAATCGGTATGATGCCTATGAATATTTGAATATGGGCTTCGAAAATATTTATAGAGAATCTCTAGATACATCTTTATCATTGGCCAAAGATGTATTGAGCAAGCTTGGCTTTAGAAAATATACCTTAAACCAACAGGTACAGAATTTCATTAAATATGATGAAACAAGTTTAAGAAGATTGGCAGCTGAACCAAAAGGAGAAGAGAACTATATTTTTAAAGCTCGTAAAGAATTAGAGGAGCAGGAACGATTGTTGGAAGAAGATTTTAAAAGAGGTATCGTCGAATACGATAATCATTGGGACAGTGAATCTATTAGAGAGGTATTAAAAGACCAACAAAATAACAATTCTTCATCTACCAACTAAAGTCTTCTAAAAGGCTATTTTGTACTTCTATAAAATAGGCTAATTCATAGACAGAATGTGCCAATTCATCTATTTCTAACTTAATAACTAGCATATAGTTTAAACCACAAGTGCATTTACATGTCAAAGTATTGAACGTAAAAATAAAAGTTTAACCTTTTAAATTTAAAACGATGAAAACAAATACTAAAACATATGTAGTACTAGGATTATTTCTTATGGCATTCGCTTTGCCAAGTACAGCACAAACACGTAAAAGAACGTCAACAAAAACAACTACTACAAGAACTACTACAGTAACAAAAACACCAGGTAGAGTATCAAGTAAAAGAGTTCAGTATAAAACACCCAAGAAAAAAGTGGTAGCAGTTAGGACTGTACCTAACAAAACCGTAGTAAAACATAATGGGCAAAATTATTACTACTCAAATAATAAATACTATACTGCATCTCGTGGTAGATATATTTCCATAGCACCTAAAATTGGTTTTAGAATAAATAGCCTACCTCCAAACTATGCTAGGGTACGTTTCAATAACCATTTGTATTTTAATGTTGGTGGCACCTTCTACGTAGAAGCTAATTCTGGATATGAAGTTGTAGATCCTGAAATTGGTACAGTAGTTAGCGAGATACCTGATGGGTATGAAAAAGTTACTATTGATGGATTTACATATTATGAATACTCTAATATACTGTATGAAAAAATACAAGTGAATGGATCAAGAGCTTATGAAGTTGTAGGTATTATTGATATGGAGTAATTAAATAAACGTTTTAAAAGTCAAGGGCTTACGAAAATATTCGTAAGCCCTTTTTTTTATTCCAATCAATAAAACATGATATTCGTTAGGTTTATAAAAAACCTAATTACTTACTTTTACCTTAGTATAGTAGATTGCAATCAAGAACCCCTTTACACGTAAAGATGTCATCAATAAATCATTTCATTATAGTATGTATGTTTATTTTTTTAGGATCAATTGGTTCTATATCAAATGATGTAAAGCCTCTAAAAAACACTCTTTTCTTTGATATTGTACATAAAGACAATGTAATAGGTAGTTTAAAAGCTTCTAAAACCATTAAAGATTCTAAAACTCATTACCAAAGTGTAACTACCATAAACACGCGCATCATCAAAGAAATAGATGTAAATTATTTGTACAATGTTATCTATGAAAATAATAAATTGAAGAGGGCTAATGTACTTATAGATGTCAATGATAAACCCTATGCCGACATTCTTACCAATTGGGAAATAGATTATTACCAGATTTCCAAAAATGATAAAAATGAGTTAGTGGTACAAGAAGATATCCAGTACGCTACCATATTGCTATATTTTGTGGAACCAGTAGACATAGAACGGTGCTATTCTGAACAAGATGGAAGTTTTAATACTATCATACCTTTAGGCAATCATTCGTACAAAAAAATAAATGCTAAAAACAACGAGAATATTTATTATTATAAAGATGGCTTTTTAGAAAAAGCAGAAATAAATGGAGGATTGATAAAGTTTGACATTGTTGCCCAAAAATGATTATTTTAAGAAATATAACATAAAACAGTTATGACAAATACCGGATTAGTACTTTCAGGCGGTGGCATACGTGGAGTAGCACATATTGGTGTAATAAAAGCCTTGGAGGAACATGGTATTTACCCAACTCATATATCTGGTACTAGTGCGGGTGCTATTGTTGGGTCATTATATGCAGGTGGTGTAAAATGGGAAGATATTTTAGAATTCTTCAAAGTAATTCCTATTTTTCATGCCAACAGATTCGCCCGTAAAAAACCCGGTTTTATAGACACCGAGAAGTTTTATGATGAGTTTAAAAAGTTTTTCCCTAACGATAAATTTGAATCACTTCCCAAGGAGCTTTTTATAACGGCTACGGATATCGTTAAAGGGGAATTAAAGATTTTTGATACTGGTGAATTGATAAAACCAGTACTTGCATCTGCAACTTTTCCTGGTGTTTTTTCACCTATTAATATTAATGGGTCTTTCTATGTAGATGGTGGTGTATTGAATAATTTCCCTATTGAGCCTTTACAACCACACTGCGATAAAATAATAGGCAGCTATGTAAACGCACTAAAATCTATTAAAATAAAAGATTTAAAACATTCTTACAATGTATTGGAAAGAGCGTATAAAATAAAATCAGCATCAGAATCGATTGCTAAATTTTCAGAATGTGAACTAATTATTTCACCAGAAGAGCTTTGTGAATATGCTACATTTGATATGCGATCTATAGATCCCATTTTTGATATTGGTTACAATAGTACTATTGATGCGCTAAAGAAACAGGGATATTCAAAACAATAAGAAAGCTTAGTTTAAAACTTCACATGACTAGCACGTTCCATGAAATAATCTTCAAAACGTTCTAATTTAGGATGCATTTTTTCCGAGTATATCACATACTGGCATTTCATAATACTTTGCGCAACCGTAATCATTGCAGTATAGTCTGATTTTTGAATTAAAAAATCACCATCATCAATACTACAAATATTTAATTGTGAAGTACTTACTCCATTTAATAAAAACAACTTGTGTAGGGTAGTAGGTGTGGTAATCAATATATCTATACCTTCAAATATTTCTGATTTTTGAATATCTATATGCAGTTCTTTATAACTTGCATACACGCGTAATGAACAGTATTTTGTATACCTTAAAAATTCATCATAAAGTTCAAGTACTTTCTCTTTATTCTGAACTACAATAACCGCTCTAGGTGCATTACCCTCTGCCTTACATTTTAATTTTTGTAGGGTCGTCAAAATCAAGGTGGTTGTTTTACCGCTGTCTTTTGCTGCCGTACAATATACGTTCGCTCCACTTTTAATAATTGGAATGCTTTTCTTTTGAAATGCTGTTGGCTCTTCTATAGAAAATTCTTCTAAAGTTTCAAGTATGTATGGATTCAGTTTTTTAAAAGACATAATATGTTTTATAAAATTCTACGTTTATTAAGAATATATAATTTTGCAAAGATACAGCCTACCAACGGGCTAACCCTATTATAGTACTCTAATTTCTTATAAGAAGCAAGCAAGACAATTTCTTAGGAATAAAGTATAAGAAAGACGCCAAGCATAATACCTGCTAGCGGTACGAGCTTTTTACGTTTGTTCTGTTCTTTGAAGATAAAACCACCAACGACTACAGCGATTAATATTTGGCTTCGCTTAATAGCAGATAATAACATAATCAATGCATCTGGATCTTGTAAAGCTTTAAAATAGAAATAATCTGCCGTTTGCAATAATATACCCACCATTGGTATGGTCCATCGCCATTTGAAAGAGCCTTTTAAATTGGGGTTTGTAGATTGTGTAATAAGTACGACCATACCAATGATTAACATGGTATAGGTACAAAACCAAAACTGAAGGGTAGGAGGGTTTAACGCTAAACTCTGAATCAAGAACTTATCGTACAAACCACTTGAAGCCCCTAAAAAGGTGGCTCCTATAATGGCATATATCCATTTATTGTTCTTAAAATTTATACCTTCTTTTTTTCCGATTTTAGAATATAGAAAAACAGAAAATATGATTAAAAAGAAGCCAATCCATTGCAAAAAATTAGGACGTTCTTGATATATTAAAATTGCACCGATAAAAGTGAAAAACGGACCAGCAGAACGAATTGGTGTTACAATAGTAATTGGTAAGTGCTTCAACGCTTGATATGCCAATCCCCATGATGAAGCCATAATCATTGCCTTTATAAATATAAAACCGTGTGTCTTCAATGAAATATCCGATACAAATAAATCGATTGACTGTAATTCCTCCGGATAGTATTTAGAACCCAAAAACAAGGGTAAAAACAATAAAAAACCTGTTATTAAAGTACCTAGTAAAACAGAAAAAGCATCATTACCTTGTACGGCATGTTTCTTACATAAGTTGTGTAATCCTAAAAAAAGCGCTGCTAAAAGTCCGAGGTACATCCACATAATGCGCGCGAAGATATTGGTTTTTGACTGTTCTTCCTTCTAGAATTCAAAATCAAATTCTATTAGTAATTGGCACAGCCGAATATAAAAAAAGGGCTGTCTAAAATTAGACAGCCCTTTAATAAAATAATCTATTTAGCTTAATAAGCCATTTTAACTATTTTCTCAGCATCTTCTGGCATTAAAGCTTGGCGTTCTCCTAATTTCCAACCACGGTCTGTAAAACGTTTTGCAATTTCTTCGCCAGTGCCTTCATAATCTTTGGTATACTCTGATAACTTGGTATCGATACCTAATTCATGAAAGAATGCCTCTGTTTTCTCTATTGCTGCATATGCCTTGTCGTCTATACTACCGTCGGTAATATTCCAAACACGTTCACCGTACTGCGCTAATTTTTCTTTTTTAGCCTCAAAATTATACTTATAGTGACTTGGTGCGATTACAGCTAGCGTACGTGCATGATCAATACCGAATAATGCTGTTAGCTCATGACCCATCATGTGAACAGCCCAGTCGCCCGGAACTCCTTTTTGAATTAATCCGTTCAACGCCATAGTACAGCTCCACATAAAATCTGCAGCAGGTTTATAGTCCGTTGGATCTTTTAATACTTTAGGTGCTACTTCAATTAGCGTTTGCAAAATACTTTCTGCAAATCTATCTTGTAACAATGCATCTATAGGATATGTCATGTACTGTTCTAATACATGTGTAAAGGCATCTGTAATTCCGTTTGCCAATTGACGCTCAGGAATTGATTTTATTACCTGTGGATCTAGTATTGAAAACTCAGGGAATAATCCTGGTCCGCCCATTGCTAATTTTTCCTTAGTCTCTGCTCTTGTAATAACCGATCCAGAATTCATTTCTGATCCTGTTGCCGGTAAAGTTAGAACGGTACCAAATGGCATCCCTTTTTTAGTTCTAATGTTTTTCGTTAGAATATCCCACGGGGTATCTCCATCATATACTGCTGCAGCAGATAAAAATTTGGTTCCGTCAATTACAGAACCACCACCAACTGCTAATAAATAGGTGATTTTTTCATCTTTGATAAGCTGTAAAGCTTTCAACAAGATAGCGTATTCCGGGTTGGCAGGTATACCACCAAACTCTACAACCTCTATGCCCGACAATGCAGTCATAACTTGATCGTAGATTCCGTTTTTCTTAATACTACCACCACCGTAGAGCATAAGTACTTTAGCATCTTCAGGTATTTCTTTACTTAATTTTTCTATCGTATCCTTACCAAAAATAATTTTTGTCGGATTCTTAAATTCAAAATTGTTCATTTTCTTTTTCTTTTAATTTTTATTCTTCACTTACATTAATGACCGCTTATTCAATAACAGTTACCAATTCTTCCATTGGTTTTCTAACCTTCACTAAATTCACTAACCAGTCTTCACTTTCATTTCTATACCCTAATGGTAACAGTACTGCACTGCGTAATCCTTTTTCGCGTAAGCCTAAAATTTTATCTACAGCAGCTGGATCAAAACCTTCTATAGGTGTAGCATCTACTTCTTCAAATGCCGCAGCAGCAATCGATTGAGAAAATGCGATATAAGCTTGCTTTGCAGCATGATTAAAGTTTTCTTCAGGGTCTTTCTGCGGATACATATCTAACAACATTTTACGGTAATTTTCCCATCCTTCGTTTTTAAAACCACGAATTTCATTGGTTAAATCAAACATATAGTTGATTCTATCTTCTGTATAATTATCCCAAGCTGCAAAAACCAAAAGGTGAGAACAATCTGTAATCATAGACTGGTTCCAAGCTACTAGTCTAATCTGTTCTTTAATATCTTGATTTTTAACCACTATAATTTCAAATGGTTGCAAACCACTAGAGGTAGGAGCAAGGCGGGCAGCCTCTAAAATACGTTCTACTTTATCTTCTGCTACCTTTTCGCCATTCATTGCCTTAGCGGCATATCTCCAGTTTAATTTATCTAATAATTCCATTTTTAATCTTTCTATTTTGAGTTGCGTTTTGCTAATTGTTCTATATCGTTCGATGTTATAATAACATCGGTATTACTCGTTGTATTTGCTAAATTCAACATTGCCTGTGCAATGCTTTCTGCATTGATAATTTTATATTTTTTCAACGGACCAATAAATAGTGGCTGAATGGCTTTAAATACTAACAATCCTATTTTTTCCAATACTCGTTGTTCTTCTCTTTCACCTCCAATTAATGACGGTCTTAGTATTGAAGTATTTGGTATGCCTTGGTTGACAACATCTTGTTCCATTTCTCCTTTAGTTCTATTATAGAACACACTACTTTTTTTATTTGCACCCATTGCAGACACTACTAAATAAGTAGGGATACCGTTTTCTTTCGCTAATTTTGCTGCAGCTACTGGTATACCATAATCAATGTTCTTATACATTGCTTTATCTGGAGTCTTCTTTGCTGTGGTACCTATACAACAGTATACTTCATCTGCTGTGAAATCATTTTTGAATTGATCTAACTCCAAGAGATTACCAATATACTGTTGCACTTTGTTAGGTAGCCCTTCTATTCTAGATCTAGAAAATAATTTAATAGTTTCGTATCTATCATCTGCTATTAATTTTTCTAATAATAACCCACCAGTTAAGCCAGAAGCTCCTAAAATAATTGCCGTCTTTTTCATATTAGTTACAAACTTTTATACTACTCCATGCTGCTTGGTATGCTTGCTCTAATTCTTCTTTATCCATTTTTACCGAACCACGAATTTGAGTAATCATAAGAAAAGAAAGTGGATTAATTGAATACGCATACAACATGTAATCTGATAAAGGCTTTATGACTCCTTCTTTTTTGCCGCGTGCCCATAAATCGAGTAGGGGTTGTAAATGCTTAATGCCCTCTTGTCTACTTTCTTCATCGATCATTGGTGTATTATCGCATTGGGCAAGAAACATGGCGTTAGCACTTTCTTTAAGTTTAAACTCCGCAATACGTTTCCAAATCACTTCAAAACCTTCTTCAACCGGCATGGTTTCATTATATGTCGCAAATGCATATGCTGTGTAGCTCGCTTTAACTTCTATATAGGTTTTATTTACTAAATCTTGCTTGTTTTCAAAATAGAGATATATAGTCGCCGGAGAAACACACGCCATTTTTGCAATCTTGCTCATGGGTGTCGCATGAAAACCGTCATTGTTTACCAACTCTATGGTGGCATTTATCAATGCGTTTCTTTTGTCTATACTTTTTTGAAGTGCTGCCATTTTTATTATATCAGAGTACAAAGATATAGAAAATGAACGTTCATTCTTTTTTATTAACAGAACTTTAATTCCATCAAAAAATCATCTTAAAATATTATTGATTCGAATGTTGAAAGGGGAGTACTGCATACAATACGTGGCTATATACTTTAAAACCCAAAATGTTCTCAACTATTATTATGAGCTTTTAAAGGAACAGTAAAAAAGATTGACGTTCCCTCATTTAATGTACTTTCAACCCAAATTTCACCTCCATTACTCTCTACCATTTCTTTACTTAAAGATAAACCTAAACCGGTACCTTTTTCATTATTAGTGCCGTAGGTGGTGTTAGTGTTATTTTTATCGAAGAGTTTGGTCTGGGCTTCAGTGCTCATACCAACGCCATTATCTTTCACCTTAATTTGGTATTTGTCCGGTAATTCTATGGCACTAATTGTCACTTCGCCTTTTTCGTTGGTGAACTTTATAGCGTTACTTAATAAATTTCTTAATACAATATCTATATGATCCCGGTCACTAAAACTTATCATGTTTGTTGGAATGGTACTAGTGAGTGTTATATTTTTTTTCTCCGCTAAAGGATTTAATAATTTAATATTTTCATTCACCAAGGTTTCTAAATTCAAATTGCTCGGCTTTATCATTGAACCACTCATTTGCGTTCTCGCCCACACCAGAAGGTTATTAAGCATATCTGAAATGCCATTAATATCATGAAGTGCTTTGGGCAAAATCATATCAACTTCAACCTTAGATAGACTATCATCTACGTAGAGCTTTATTAATGCTTGTAATGAATTTATGGGTCCTCTTAAATCATGGGCAATAACAGAGAAGAGCTTGTCTTTAGTATCATTTGCTTCTTGTAACTCTGTTTCGTGTTTTATTAATTCGGTTTGTTTTTCTTGTAACTGATGATTGTACTTTTTTTGTATTTTATGTGTTCTATATAATAATATTAGAAAAGTTCCTAAAACCAATAATGCTGCGAATGCCCCAAAAATATAAAGTCTTTGTTGTGCTATCGCCGACTTATTCTCTTCTATTAATAGTTTCTTTTGGTCTTCAAATTTAATTTCACTTTTTAGTACTCCCAGTCCTTTTTGATAATCTTCTAAAGATGACTTTTCAAAAAGCTTTAAATACTCCGATTGATATTCATATGCTTTCAACAAGTCTCCTTTTTCATGATATATTTTAGCTAGAAGAGCATTCGAGGTTTTTACATTTTCAAAAATTTTTAACTCTTCAGATACTTTTAATGCCTTTAGACCATAGAATTCTGCCATTTCTAAATTAGATAGCCCTAAGTATGATTCTGCTAAACCTTTATATGTTTGAGTGTAACCAATGTTAAAATCAATTTCGTCACAAATCTTCATTGCTTTTTCAAACCAATCTTTAGCTTCTATATAATGATGCTTTTCTAATGCTATACTGCCCTTGTTTTCATAGCTAAATGATAACCAATCAATGACATTTCCATTTTTAAATACAATGATGCATTCATCGACCGATTTAGTAGCCAAATCATATTTTTTTTGCTTTCTATAAATCACAGCCATGTTCAATAATGTCTGCGCCGCTGAAACGTCGAAATTATTTGCTAAACTAATTTTCCGCGATTTCTCATTAAAAGCTAATGCAGTTTCATAATCTTTATAGTCGTCGTATAGTAGGGCAATGTTATCATTAAGTACACCCATCATATAGGTATCATTAATTTGTTCGGCGATAGGCAATGCCTCTAGAAAGTTAGTTAGTGCCAATCCATTTTTACCTTCTTGCCATTGTGCTAGGCCTATAAAGTTTATAGCATCGATTTTTTCTCGTTGTAAACTAAATTGATTTGCAGTAGACAGCGATTCATTTAGTAACTCATAAGCCTTTTCAAGATTTCCTATATTGCTGTAATAATTTCCTTGACTATTTAGGGCTTTCGACTGTCCTTTATAATAGTTAGATTTTTTACTTAATTCATATGCTTCATTTAGCATTATAAGCGTACTATCGGGCTTGTAGAAATAGTAATTATTGGCTAGGTGAACTAACAGGTCAATGTATTCTATGCTTTCAGTTGATATACTTTCATCAAGCCTCATTTTCTTAATCTCAGCCAAATCTTCTTCTCGAGTTTGACCTAATAGTACAGCGGAAGTCGATGCACAAAATACAAGCATAATAAGTATAACGTTATAAAGTCTTTTCTGTACAGAATCAGTTATTAGCATATAGTAATGGCGGTACTGGCGGTTTTATAAAATTTAGAATAATTATACCTGTGATATTATAACTCGCATAATTCTACTAATGTTATTGAAAAATAGTTAAAATTTAGACCGAATAACAGTATAACCTCTTAATTTGTAATAACTTTCTATAATCAATATTAAAAATGAATAGTTAAATTTAATAACTCCATTACAGGTAGTTCCCGCGACCTTTCTTATTGCACTAAAATCTCAATTGAAGATAAATCAACAATTCGTTTTTGAAAATGTATAAAATTCTCTCTTTAGATGGCGGCGGAAGCTGGGCTATTATTCAACTACTTACCCTTAAAGACAGATACGGAAATATTAATGGACATCAGATTCTACAAAAATTCGATTTAGTCATTGCCAATTCTGGCGGAAGCATTGTTTTAGCTGCGCTTGCCGAAAACTATACTCTAGATAAGGCAATATCATTATTTAAAGAACAGAAGAATAGAGAACTCATATTCCATAAAAACACGTTTAAGGATCGCTATTTTCCGGTGGATTATTTGGGACTATTCAATGCCGGATTCGGACCAAAATATAGCGCTACCAAAAAGAAAGAGGCTTTTGAAAATCTGTTCCCTGAAATTGATAAAATTCAGATGGATGAACTGCCAACTCTTATTGGCAAGGAATCACTAAAAATAGTGGTTGCTACATATGATGCCTTAAATAACCGAGCTAAATTCTTTAAATCTTTCTCAAAAAATCCCGATTCGTATGATTCTGTTAGACTTACCCAAGCCATCAACGGATCATCTAATGCACCAGTTCAATATTTCGATTTTCCGGCACGGTTTAAAGCGAAACAAAGTGAAATATATTATGAGTTATGGGATGGCGCTTTGGGCGGATTCAATAATCCAATTTTAGCAGGAATCATTGAAGCTTATAAATTAGGAGTAGATTTAAAAACGATTCAGATTATATCGCTTGGCACCAGTAATTCTTTAATGTCAGCAGATGCGAAGAAAAACTTTTGGGATTGGAAACAAATTGCATTAATATTTAGAAGAAAGAAATTTGCTTTCTCTAAATGGAAACCGCAATTCAACTTTTTTAAAGAGACCGTACTTCATCAAGCTAAAACTATTTTATACCAACCGCCAGATACTGCCAATTATATTGCCATGATGTTTTTACAGGTGGCTACGGGTAAATTACTTAACGAGCAAATTATACGCTTATCGCCATTAATTCATTACGACGAAGAAACTGACGCTTCAATAATTCCCTTAGTTCAAGATTTGTATAAATTAGATATGGACTTAACTAAAGATGAAGAAATTGATACATTGATTAAATGTTTTGATGCTTGGAAAGGCGGACAATTATATAATCAGCCAATAGAGTTTAAAGTGGAGCGTAACAATGATTTATCGCTTATTAAAGGGGATAAGTGGTACCAAGACGGAATGGATAGGTGGAGGAGTTGGGAAGCTACTGAATAATCTCCTTATTAAAAATCCCCTACCTAGAACTAAGATTCTTTATATAATATTCAGCTTTGCTATTGTATTAAAGTTTATCAATGCATTTGCCTATTTTTGAGAAAATAAATAACTCAACACCATGACACTAAAACAGCAACTTTACATCATTACTTTTTTATTTGCGTTACCACTTATAGCTCAAAAAACTAGCCCTTCTGAAGTATTTTGGAACACCTTAAAATCTCATTGTGGCAAGGCTTACGAAGGCACTTTGGCATTACCCGAAGAAGATGAAAGTTTTGGTGGCAAAAAACTTGTTATGCATGTTAGATCTTGTAGTGATAACGAAATTAAAATTCCGTTTTATGTGGGTGAAGATAAATCTAGAACATGGGTAATAACTAAAGATAATAGCATTCTTACTTTAAAGCATGACCATAGACATGAAGATGGTACTGAAGATGATGTAAATTTTTACGGTGGTATAGCCAGTAATGCCGGTAAAGAAGATATTCAGTTTTTTCCAGCAGATGTCGCAACTCAAAAAATGATACCTGGTGCAGCTACCAATGTTTGGTGGATTACTTTAGACGACACCTCTTTTACATATAATTTAAGAAGACTTGGTTCTGACAGAGTTTTTAAAGTGGTTATGGATATTACTAAGCCTATAGATGAACCAGAAGCTCCGTGGGGTTGGGTCGATAAATAATATTGAATATTTACATAATGTATTATTAGTTATTTCACTGTATTTCAGCAAGTCTAATATCTTTAGTGATTATATTTCACTAATAATCATATTCATGTTACTACCAGCATAACTGTCGCTATCTTTGCCAAAAATATTTTTATGTCAAGGCAGTTTTCAGATTTAGGTGTTAGTAAAGAAATTCAACAGAGTTTAGAGGAGTTACAAATTACTGTTCCTACAGATATACAGAAAAAATGTATACCTGTTGTCCTAAAGAAAAAAGATGACCTTGTTGCATTGGCAAAAACCGGAACGGGTAAAACCGCTGCGTTTGGTTTACCATTATTACAATTAATAAATACAGAGAATACTGCCGTGCAAGCCGTTATTTTAGCGCCAACTAGAGAATTGGCTCAACAAATACATACGAACCTAATTTCGTATGCAAAACATAGTCCTGCTATATCAATCGCTGCAGTATGTGGTGGTATACCTATAAAACCTCAAATAGAACGTTTAAAAGAAGCTACTCATATTGTAGTAGCTACACCAGGTCGATTGGTTGATTTGGTAAAACGCGAGGCTATAGACATTAAAAACTTGAAGTACCTGGTTTTAGATGAAGCCGATGAAATGGTAACTGCTTTAAAAGAAGATTTAGATTCCATTATCGAAGGCATTCCAAAATCGCGCCGTACTTTATTATTCACTGCTACCATGTCTGGCGCTATTAAACAGCTGGTACAAAACTATATGTCTAAACATGTAGTTCATGTAGAGGCAGATATGTCTACACTTGGTCATCAAGGTATCGATCACCAATATGTAGTTGTAGAGCCTATTGAAAAGTTAGATGTACTTATGCACTTCTTAAACACAAAAGAAGGGCAGCGCGGTATCATTTTCTGTAAAACGAAAGCGGCAGTTAATAAGCTGGCGAAAAACTTGGCTATCAATAAATTTTCATCGGGAGCTTTACACGGTAGTTTATCTCAAGGTATTCGTGATCGTATAATGGGTCAGTTTAGAGAAGGTCATATCGATATATTGGTAGCAACCGATTTAGCTGCGCGTGGTATCGATGTAAAAGAATTGGGTTACGTAGTTAATTATCATTTACCTGATACTTACGATGCCTATGTTCACCGAAGCGGAAGAACAGCTAGAGCAGGGGAGAAGGGACTTTCCTTAACCATTCTACAAAAAGAGGAAGTAGCCGAAGTATTTGATTTTGAAAAAGAATTAAGTATTTCTTTCTCGAAATACCAAAAAGCAGATGCACAGAGTATCGAAGAGAACAACACCTTACTTTGGGCTAAAAAAATCTTTAAAACCAAGCCTAATCGCGAAGTGTCCGAAGAATTTAAAACTAAGGTAAGAACCATTTTTCATCACTTGACGAAAGAAGAATTGGTAGAGAAAATATTGGCGAACCATATAGCACAAACTGCTAGTTTACATATGAAGTCAGAAGAGCCGAAAAGAAAAAAATAATTATAATTAGTAATCTTCATCGTTTACAACACCTTACTGCATAAAAAAGCCGACTTATGTAGTCGGCTTTTTTAATATATAATGATTTGTAATCTACAAATATGCTTTCAACATTTCGTTTTGAGACTTGTTACGCAATTTACGTACAGCCTTTTCTCTTAACTGTCTAACACGCTCTCTCGTTAAATCAAAAAGCTCTCCGATTTCACTTAAACTTTTAGGGTGACTCTCACCAATGCCATAATAAAGTTTGATTATTTCGCTTTCTCTACTAGGCAGTGTATTTAATGCTTGATTAAGATCCGTTTTAAGGGAATCCATCATCATACCAGCATCTGGTCTGTTTGCATCTTTAGAGCTTACCACATCATATAAATTTGATGATTCCCCCTCTTGAAAAGGTGCATCCATAGATAAGTGTTTGCCTGAATTTTTTAAAGCAAGCTTTACTTGCGTACCACTCATATCTAGTTCTCTAGCTATTTCGGTTGTACTTGGTGGTCTTTGTAGAGATTGTTCTAACGTAGAATACACCTTGTTGATTTTACTGATTTCTCCGATTTTATTCAGTGGAATACGTACCATACGCGATTGCTCAGAAATCGATGATAATATGGATTGTCTGATCCACCAAACAGCATATGAAATAAATTTAAAACCTCTGGTTTCGTCAAAACGTTTTGCCGCTTTTACCAAACCAATATTTCCTTCATTGATTAAATCTGAAAGTCGTAATCCGCTACCTTGATATTGTTTTGCTGTAGAAACTACAAATCGTAGGTTGGCGTTTACTAATGTATTTAGGGCAATTTGATCTCCTTCACGTATTCTTCTAGTTAGCTCCACTTCTTCATCTGCAGTAATCAAATCAATTTTTGATATTTCTTGAAAGTATTTTTCTAATGATTTAGTGTCTCTGTTTGTAATTTGCTTAGTGATCTTCAGTTGCCTCATATATTATTTTTGTTTTTATCGTTGTTATAATTTAAGCTATTTTTTGATGAAATCCTAATGAATTTTAATATTTATTGACATTATTTTAATAAATTTTAAATATTCATAAATAAAAGTTAATATTATTTCAAAAATTGAGATTATTTTATTAAATCATCAATTTATAGACTAGGGCTCTCTATCCTGCTGGTCTTTGTAAATTAATACTATGATACTTAATGTAGCTACCTGTAGATAAAGTTATCTGTTATATAAGGATAACTAAGTGGTCTTTTTATACCTCCAAACTGCCAAACCGTTCATAACAAAGGCATAGAGCAGCGTTTTTAAAAGGTGGGGTAAAATATCAACAAAACCAGAGCCCTTTAGCATTACCATACGCATAACTTCTACAAAATACCTGATGGGATTGAATTCCGTTACGATTTGAGCCCATTTAGGCATGCTTTCTATAGGTGTGAACAAACCACTCATTAAGATGAAAATCACCGTAAAAAACCAGGCAATAAACATAGCTTGTTGCTGCGTATCCGTAAAGTTAGAGATGAACAATCCTATGCCTAAAATCACTAAAATATAAATGGACGTATACAAATACAAAAGTGCTAAGCTACCAACCATGGGGACTTGAAATATTACCTTAGCAAGCAGCAGCCCAATAGTTAATAGCCCCATTCCAATGACCCAAAAAGGGAATAGTTTTCCAATAATGAACTGACTCTTTTTAATAGGAGTAACGTTTATTTGCTCTAAAGTGCCTATCTCTTTTTCGCGAACAATATTCATTCCCGAAAGAAATAGTGTAATCATCGTTACCAATAACACTAATATTCCGGGTACCATAAATGTTTTATAATTCAAGGTTTCATTATACCAAAACAGGGGTATCGAATTAATATTTACGGGTTGTATTTGCTGATCTGAAACTTGTTGTAAATCAACTTTTAAGTGTTGGTTAAAACGTTGTAATACTTGGGTAACATATACATTTTCAACACCTGCTGCTGCGCCATCTATAGCGTTAATGGTAACCCCTAGGTTCATATATTTTTCTTTCTGCAAATCACGTTTAAAATATTGCGGAATTTCTAGCACCACATCTACATTACCAAGCAACATTTCTGCACTAGCCTTTGATTCAGACGGAAAATCTGTCAACACATTAAAATACTCAGAAGCATTAAATTTCTCTACCAGCGCTCTAGAAGTAGAGGTATGGTCATTATCTATATAGCCAAATTTGATGTTTTGCACTTCAAAAGTAGCTGCATTAGAAAGGATAATCAATTGAAGAACCGGTAACACAAAAATGATGGGTAGCATTCCCTTATTCCTAAAGATCTGCTTAAACTCTTTTTGTATGATGTATAGAATTGTTTTCATAAAACTTCCTGCAAAAACAGGAATCTCTTTTTAATGCTAATCTTTTCTTTTTTTTGACTGAATAGTGTTACTGCGTACACATTTCACTCCAATCTTATTTTATATTTCTTCACACTTAATGCGATGAAAAATACGGTCATTCCTATTAATATTAGGGTTTCTTTCCATATATATTGTAAGCCTACACCTTTAAGCATAATGCCTTTAATGATAATAATAAACCATTTAGCAGGAATGATATTACTGATTACTTGAAGCGGTACGGGCATACTTGAAATCGGAAAAATAAAGCCGGACAATAGAATAACCGGCAGCATGAGCCCCATTAATGAAATCATCATAGCCGTTTGCTGTGTTTTTGAAATAGTAGAGATTAAAATACCCAATGCCAAAGCACTTACTATGAATAATACACTTTCAAAACCTAACAGAAATAAACTGCCTTGCACTGGCATATGAAAAATAAAAATACTCAGTAGCACGATAACTATAGCGTTTATTATAGACAGAAAAATATAAGGAACTACTTTTCCTATAATCACCTGAAAGGGGTTAATTGGGGACACCAAAAGTATCTCCATAGTACCCATTTCTTTTTCTTTTGTAATAGAGATAGAAGTCATCATTGCCGAAACCAACATAAGAATAATGGTCATTACACCAGGAACGAACATATAGACACTTTTTAACTCTGGATTGTACACCATACGCGTCTGAGAAACGATTTGATAAGGAGTAGTGATGCCTTTGTTCAATTCTATTTGATACTGCTGTAGAATGGCGCTTACATAATTACTTATGGTATTTGCTGTATTTGGATCAGTAGCATCGGTAACGATTTGCAGCGTTGCCTTGTGGTCGTTGATTAGGTTTTTACTAAAGTCATTTTCAAAATTTAAAACTGCTTTAACCTGTCCTTTTTCAAAAACGGAAGTAATATCCGCTTCATGCGTAATCATTTGTTTTATGCTAAAATATTTTGAAGCGGCTATTTTATTGATGATTTCTTTTGTAGTCGCATCTTTTGAATGGTCTAGCACGGCAATATCTACATTATTAATCTCGTTGGTAATCGCAAAACCAAAAAGTAAAATTTGGGCAATGGGCATCCCAAAAAGTATAAACAAGGAGCGCCTATCTCTAAAGATGTGGTAAAATTCTTTTTTTACGAAGCCTATAAACCGTTTCATCCTCTAGCTAGTTTTAGAAATACTTCATTCATAGTAGTAACGTTGAACTGTTCTTTGAGTTTTTTTGGTGTATCTAAAGCTTCTATTTTGCCATTCACCATTATAGATACGCGATCACAATATTCCGCTTCATCCATATAGTGCGTGGTTGCAAAAACGGTAGTGCCGTCATTTGCGGCTTTATAAATCATTTCCCAAAACTGGCGCCTGGTAATAGGGTCAACACCACCCGTGGGTTCATCTAAAAACACAATTTTGGGGTCGTGTATCAAAGCCACAGAAAAGGATAGTTTTTGTTTCCAACCCAAAGGCAAAGAACCTACTAGTTGGTTGGCTACTTTTTCAAGTTCTAGTTCAGAAATTAATAGATCTGATTTTTCTTGTATTGCTTTTCGTGACAAGCCATAAATACCACCAAAAAAAGTAATATTCTCCTTTACCGTTAAATCATCGTACAATGCAAACTTTTGGCTCATGTAACCAATGTTCTTCTTAATGCTTTCTGGTTGGGTAAAAACATCAAAGCCTGCTACATTAGCTGCACCAGATGTCGGAATAGAAATACCGATAAGCATTTTCATGGCTGTAGTTTTCCCTGCGCCATTAGCACCTAAAAAACCGAATATCTCTCCCTTTTTTACATCAAAGGTAATGGCATCTACAGCCGTAAAATCATCGAACATTTTAGTTAAACCCTCTACGTGTATGACGTTGTCGTTTTTCATTATTTTGCCAGTTCCATAAAGGTGTCCTCAATAGTAGCCTTGGTTTTTTCTATTACAATATCAAATAGTTTTTTAGAGGCTAAATAACGTTGTAGTTCAACGGGATTAAAATCAGACCTTTGATCGGTGTAATGAATAAATTCCCCAAAAGGATAAACACTGTGGTTGTGTTCATAGGCTTTTAAAGCGTTTATAAGTTGATATGTTTTATTTGCGCTAACATTATAAATCTGTTTTGGATAATGTTTTATAATTGCCTGGGGCGTATCTATCTGTAGAATTTTGCCGTCTTGTATCAATGCTATTCTATCACACAAAGTAGCCTCGTCCATATAAGGGGTAGAAACCAAAATGGTAATACCTTTTTGCTGCAATCGTTTTAGCATTTCCCAAAATTCTTTTCTAGAAACTGGATCTACACCTGTTGTAGGCTCATCTAAGAACAAAACTTTTGGCTTGTGAATAAGCGCGCAGCATAACGCCAGCTTCTGTTTCATTCCGCCAGAAAGTTTGCCTGCTCTACGATTTTTAAACGGTTCTATTTGAACATATATTTCTTGTATGAGGTCGTAATTTTCCTGAAGAGTGGTTCCAAAAATAGTGGCGAAGAAAATTAGGTTTTCCTCTACGGTCAAATCTTGATAGAGCGAAAATTTTCCGGGCATATAACCTACGTTTCTTCTAATCTGCTTATAATCTGATACCACATCAAAACCAGCAACTGTTGCCGTGCCTTCATTTGCCAACAACAAGGTAGTTAACACCCTAAATAGGCTTGTTTTACCGGCACCATCAGGACCAATTAGACCAAAGAGTTCACCTTCATTCACCTCAAATGAGATGTCTTGTAAAGCCTTTACGGTTTTATATGATTTGCTAATATGGTTAATAGATATACTCACTCAGTTTTAATTTTGAACAATAATTTTAGTTTCCATAGTAATTTTTGAAGTGATTGAATTTGAGATTAAACATGCTTTTTCTGATTTTTCTAAAATACGTTCTGCTCGTTCTCTTTTAGACTCATCTGTAATCACAACTTCTGGGAATAATAGTATTTCACTTATAACAAATTTGCCATCTACTTTTTCCAAAATTCCTTTAGATTCACATTTAAAACTCACGAATTCTAACTTTGAATACTCAGAAATTGCCAAAAAAGTGGTCATTAAACAACTACTTACAGCGGCTGTAAACAAATGTTCTGGAGACCAAATATTAGGCATCCCTCCAGGGAATTCTGGTGGTGTGGCAACTTCTATACAATTAGTTTCGTTAGTTGCACTGTTGTTTAATTCTGGTGAACACATAGTTCCTTTTCTTTCTTGTGTCCAGTTTACATTAACGTTATAGCTATGCTTATCCATTATTATATCTTTTTTATATTTTGTTTTTAAGTAATATTTTATTTTTCATTATCCTTTGTTCTATCAATCCAAAGTTCTGCAGGCATACCAATTTTAAGGCTTCCATCATTGGCTACATCTATTTTTAAGGCATAGACCAAAGCAACACGCTCTTCTTTTGTTTGAATAATTTTAGGTGTGAATTCGGCTTCAGAGGCAATCCAGCTAATGGTTCCTTTATAAGATTTCATCGTAGTGTCATCATCAATTTTAACGGTGACTTCCTGTCCTATTTTTAGGTTTGCCAATTGCGTTTCACTTATATAAACACGTAACTGCATGGTTTTTAAATCTGCAATTTTATAGAGCGGTTTACCAAAAGTTGTTATCTCATTAGGTTCTGCATACTTGGTAAGCACCGTTCCCGCTATTGGATTAACAATTTTACTTTTTTGAATTTGATCATCAATCTGTCTAAGCTGAACATCTATAGATTTAAGTTCGTTTACCACAGGTGCATTCTGTATTTCTACACTTCTAATTTGGCTTTTGAACACCTCTATTTCTCCTTCGATATCATCTAATTGTTTTTGTGTACCGGCATTATCCTTAATTAGATTCTCAATTCTATTCTTGTTTATATTGCCATTTTTTAATTTGGCATTCAACACATTAATTTGAGACAGCACACCTTTAGATTTTGAACTCACTACGGCTTTAGAAACTTCTAACTGTTCCCGTTTTAAGGCTAGCGGAATGGTATCTATATATCCTATAAATTGAGCTTTCTTAAGCACATCACCTTCATTAACATCAAACTGTAGTAGCTTTCCATTATTTTCAGCTGAAATAGTAATTTCAGTAGCTTCAAAATTGCCATAACCATCCGCTTTTCCATTAGAATCACCACAGGAAAATAGGGTAGTGGCTATGCCTATAAATCCGAGTATATAGTTGTATTTTTTCATCTTTAAGTCTGTATTACCCTTTAATAACATTGTAATTTACTTTTGCAAGTTGTAACTGAATTTCATGTTGTATTAAAGTATTTTCATCTTCATACAAATTGGTAAGTTCTGTGATATATGCCGAAGAGGTAATTACCCCGTTTTTAAGTTGAGAATCTGCCATTTGCAACACTTCTTTTCTAAGGTTGATTATAGCCTGGTCAGAAGTTATGATAGCTTCTATTTTCTCAATTTCTCTTTGCTGTTGGTTGAGTTCTATAGCCGTATTGAGTTTGAAAACTTCTGTCTCATTATCCACAATATCTTTATTAATAGTTAAAGACTCCCGTTGTTTTTTATTCGCATTCCAGTCAAAAACATTCCAATGTAATTTTACACCTGCCGTGTAAAAAGGTTGAAATGAGTTATCTAGCATATTCAAACCTGGGTTACCATAACCACCAGTGGCAAAGCCCATTAATGTGGGGGCATTTTGTTTGGAAATCAAATGTTCTGAATGTGCTATTTCATCTTTTTTCAATTGAAACAATTCTAATTCAGGTCTAATTAATTCATTCTCCGGATGCGTTTCTATAAGCGGATTCTTAAATTCTGTAGCAGTATCTAAAGGCTGCTTTATTAATCTAGATAGCGTTTCTATCAAGGTTATTTTATTGCTTTCTAATTCTTGAAATTGTTGATTAATTTTTAATAATTCAGCCTCCAACACTTTATCGGAAGAGGGTAGAAGCATACCATTTTTTACACCAGAACGAACCTCTTTTAACTTAGCCTGTAATTGTATTTTTTTAGATTCTAGTAATAGATTGCTTTCTTGTGCTAACAGAATAGAAAAGTAGAGTTGATTAATTTGCTGTCTTAATTGATACAAATTGACTTCTACCTGTTTTTGTTTCGATTTTAACTCTGCAGATTTCACAGCCAACGATGCAACCGTTGCCCCGCCATTATAAATAAGTTGATTCACAGAAAACGTTGCACGGTATTGGTCTTTATTTAAGGGGTCAATATTGGCGTTGGCTATAGGAATTTCAATTACATCAGATTGATAAGTGGCTTGCCCATCTAAACTTAATTGTGGCAATTTAGTAGTTGATATAACTTCAGCTTCCAAACTATTTTGAATTTCTAACAGTTGAGACTGTTTTGCCAAAGGATAGTTTTTAGTCACGGAATTATAACATTCTTCTAACGTAATGCTTTGCTGAGCAACAGCAGGAAGCATGTTTAGTAGTATAATAATGAATAGTATACGTTTCATACTAAGTGTTCTTTATAGAATTGATAATGAAATTAGCAACTTCAGTTTTACGCTCTTCCATAAGTTGTTCATATGCGGTGCTTTCCACATTAGAGAATGCCATTATTAAAGGTTTGGCTACAAACGGAAATACATTTAAAGCGAAAATATTAATGAACAACTGCTCGGCACTTATAGGCTTTATAATACCTTCTTCTACCTCTTTTTCTACTTGCTTTTTAAATTTAACGAGGTTAGGAAAACCTGGATTACCCTTCATTTTTAGAATAAACTCCGGATTCCTATTCAATTCTTGAATAATAAAATTTGGCAAATAAGGATGCTCGCTTATAAAAGAGATGTAGTTAAAAGTGAAGTTTTTAATTATATCTTCAATAGTAGAATCCCCATTCAAAATAGCATTTAACTGAGGTGCCAATAAAGAAAACATATTTTTAAAAACGGCCTCAAAAAGTAATTGTTTACTTCTAAAATAATAATGAAGCATAGCTTTATTAATACCTGCTTTATCTGCTATTTCTTGCATTCTAGCACCATCCATTCCTTTAGCTTGAAACACAATCTTTGCAGCCTCTAAAATTTGTTCTTCGGTATTTTCGTCTTTTCCCTTTTTCATTGCTAACTACATGGTTTAACCATTTGGTTGACAAAATTACAAAAAAATTCTTATCTACCTAATTGCAGCTTCAAAAATATGTCATAAAGCACTAATATTCAGAAATTAAGATTTTACATCTACAAACTTTTGAATCTGAATAATTTACTTCTTTTGGTACAACCTAAGCCATATAATATTCTCAAACTTTAAAATCATTGATTATTAATAAAGAAAATTCTTTTAAGTTTTAAAAAAGCTCGAAATTCGGACTAACCGTAACAAACCAACATGAAAACAACCATCACATTCTTTATCCTGCTTTTCTCAGCTACCTTTCTTTTTGCCCAAACTCCCGTGCAATCTTATTTTGAATGGACAAACTTGCCATTCACAAAAGAAGAGTTAAGTGAACGACGAGATAACCTAATGAACCTTTTAGCAGAACAAGGCAAATTAGGAGTAGTCGTGATACCTGCTAGTGACGGATTTTCATTCGGAGAAACATTTAGACAGGCTGATGATTTTTATTATTTCTCCGGTTTAGAATTACCAAATGCCATTTTGGTGATGAATGTTGAAAACCAATCGGCAATTATATATACACCTGAACGAGATTTACGTTTTGAAAATGGTTCTAGGGTAAATGATTTTCCGGGGAGACCTTTATTGAACGATAAGAGCATTACAGAAAAAACTGGCGTAACCCTTGCATCTATTGAAGACTTTAGCATTTTTATGGATGCTGAAAGTAAAAAAGCAAACACTGTATTGATTAATAATGGTCGGCAAGGCAAAATTAGATATGCTTCTGACGCCTATATCGCCACCTATTCTCCCGTTCAAGTTTTATTACAAGCCCTAAGCAAGAAACAGCCTAGTTTGAAACATGAAAATATATACGATGCAGTTGCCAATGTACGTATGATCAAATCTGAAGCTGAAATTGAAATCATTCGAAAGGCTGCTACCATAACGGTAAATGCGATTAAACAATCTGCTAAAAAGATTAAACCTGGTGTAGATGAGCGTTATTTAGAAGGTATTCTTGAAGGCGATTTTAAAATCAACGGATCTCAACGCTTAGCTTTTGGTTCCATCATAAAATCGGGACCTAATTCGCACTGGCCATGGCGTATATTAGCAACCCACTATAACCGTAGAAATAGAGTTATGGAAAATGGCGACTTGGTTATTTTTGATGTCGGTTGTGAATATGAGCAGTATGTTAGTGATATTGGCAGAACCTTTCCCGTATCTGGTAAGTTTACCGAAAGGCAGAAAGAGATTCTTGTTATGGAAACTAAAATAGCCGATGAAATAATTAAGTTTCTAAAACCCGGTATTACATTTAAAGAGGTACAAACACTTACTAATAGCATTATTCCTGCTAATGCAAAAAAATATATGCAAGTAGGCTTGTTTTTTGGGCATCATTTAGGTCTCTCTACCGGTGATCCAAATATATCTACCGCAACACTAAAACCAGGTATGGTGTTTACAGTTGAGCCATGGTATTATAATCATGATGAAAATATATCAGTTTTTACTGAAGATATGATTCTTATCACTGAAGATGGCTGTGAGCTATTAAGTGACGATTTACCTAGAACTCCAGAAGATTTAGAGGAATTAATGAAGGGCTAGATTTCTTTTTATTAACGTTTAGTATGTTATTAACGGATGTAATAACTAGCTATACAAGGTATTCTCATGCGAGATAACATGCTCTTTTACCTTATTCTGAAACTCTTGCGGAGTTTGTTCTGCGTGTTGTTTAAAGAAACGACTAAAATAAGAATGATCTTTAATATCACTTAAATAAATATAATTATTTCTAAGAAAATGATATGATATTGTCAAATCTATAATACATAGGCATAGTATAACTGTTTAACTCAGAAACCCTGAATACCTAAAGATTTTTTTGATGTTTTAATCTAGTGCTGTTGCAATGTGAAGTTCTCATCACTTTACAGTAATAAGCAACATTTGTTTGGCAGCCTATAGCTATTTTAATATAATTACTTAAAAACGAATACTAATTGAATGTTATTAATCACCCATTAAGAGTTCAGGTAAAAACAGGGTTATTTCTGGAAATAGGGTAACTATAATCAACACTAAAAAGCTAATGCCTAAATAAGGTAAATTGGCTATGCTTACTTTCTCTAAAGGTACTTTCCCTATACCAGAGGCTACAAATAAACAAACCCCTAGAGGAGGTGTCGTTAGACCAATAATTAAATTCAATAGTGCAATAATTGCAAAGTGAATTGGATCTACATCAACACTTATAGCAATTTTTAATAAAATTGGGAATAGAATAAGTAATGCCGCTATCGTCTCCATAAAGGTACCCACAAGAATCAAGAGAATATTTATAAGTAGAAGCACCACATATTTATTATCCGAAAAACCCAAAATCATATTAGATATTTCATGAGGTACTTTTTCTGAAACCAATATATAACCAAACAAGTTAGCAAAACCAATAAGGACCATTAGACTCGCAGACGTTTTCATGGCATCAATAATGATTGCCATGGTTCTTTTAAAATTCAATTTCTTGTACACAAATGCGCCTACTACAAAGGCATAAAGTACTGCTATAATTGAGGCTTCAGTTGGCGTAAATACACCACCTATTATTCCGAAAAGAATAATAAAAGTCATTAATAACGACCAAAAGGTATCTATGAATCCTCTAAAAATGTCCTTTAAAGAACTACGCTCGTGTTTGGGATAATTTCTTTTTTTAGCGATGTAATAGGTAAGTATCAACATTGCCACACCCAATAACAAACCCGGTATAGCACCTGCTAAAAACAATTTACCGACAGACAGACCACTTAAGGTTGCGGCTATAATCATTGGTACACTTGGCGGTATAATTGGACCAACGGTAGAGGAAGATGCGGTAACCGCGCAAGCGAAGTCTGCATCATAACCTTCTTTTTTCATAGCGGGTATCATTACCGAACCTATGCTTGCCGTATCTGAAATAGCTGTACCAGAAATACCTGCAAACAGCATAGAAGATCCAATATTTGCCAATGCAAGCCCACCAGGAACATGACCTATTAAATGATTACAGAATCTAATGATCTTTGCGGTTAGCCCACCTTGGTTCATTAAATTACCTGCTATAATAAACCCTGGTATACTTAACAAAACAAAAACATCTATACCAGAATACATTTTCATGGGCATTACAATCAAATCTGTCCCATTAAATATCAAAAATACCATACTTGATATACCAAGCGAAAATGCTATTGGAAATCGTAATAGTAGACACACAACAAAAACCACAAAAAGAATTGTTATCATAAGTTCGATATTAAATTTTTGGTTTTTGATCTAATAGATGTACTAAAATGGAAAGTCCCATAATTGCTATTCCTGAAAATGATATGGCCATTTTATATTTTAAACTTGGCGATTTTTCTAATAACCCCAACATTAAAAAATCTATAGCGTAATAGGTAAATAGTACAATGAATATAACAGTTACACCCCAAACAAAATAAGTAAGCCGTTTTTGTAAACGAGGTTTTAGTTTTTGAGCCAAGAAACCGAAATCGACGTAATAAGAACCCCTAACCGCTAAACCGGCCGCAAAGGCAATAGCATAAATAAAAGCTACCCTAGCTGCTTCTTCTGACCAAGAAGGCGCTTTAACCATAAAAAATCTACCATATATTTGAATTAATGTAATCCCTATAAATAATAAAGTACTGGTAATTGTACCCCATATCATCAATTTTCTAAAAGCTTTAAATAGTGATTTCAAGGCAAATCTTCTTTAACTGAATTATATATAATCTGCATTTCTGGTGAAAGAATATCATACATGGTGGTACCACATTTTTGTACAAATGCTTCGTTGTCAACATCAACAAAAATCATCCCTTTAGCTTCTAATTCTTCTCGTATTTTCTTTTCATTTTCTAGAAACAAGGTTTGATGATAATCAATCATCTCTTTTGATGTTTTTAAAAATAACTTTTGTAAATCTTTCGGAAGCTTATTTAATGATTTCTCTCCAATAACCGGGTAGGTCCAGCTTACTACATGGTTGGTGAGGTTAACGTATTTTTGAACTTCATAAAATCCTGATACTTTGATTAGTGCTAATGGATTTTCTTGCGCATCTATAGTACCTTGTTGTAATGAGGTAAATACTTCTGAAAATGCCATGGGAGTTGTTTTTGCGCCCAAGGCATCCCATGCGGTTACAAAAGATGGCACATTGGGCACTCTCAAAATTAATCCCTGTAAATCATCTGGATGTTTTATTGGTCTATTAGAAGTAAGTTGGCGAACACCTGCCTGAAAATAACCAAGTGGTATTAAGCCTGTGGTTTCTTGCATTTCTTGAGAAATACGTTTACCCAAAGGTCCATTCATTAATATTTCAACGTCATCTGGACTCTTTAATAAAAAAGGCAACTCGCAAAATGTCATAATTTCTGTCCAGTTACTAAGTAATGAACTGGTAGTGGTCATATCTAGAACGCCCGTCTGAATCATTCTTATAGCCTCTACCTCTTTAGCCAATTGTTCAGAAGGAAAAGTTTCTAATTGTAAGCGACCATTAGATTCTGCTTTTAAGCGTTCTCCGAAAAATATAAATGCTTTATGCCAAGAGTGATCTTCGCTTACTAAAAGGCTTGCTTTTAAAACAAAGTTGTTTTGGTCGTTTGTCTTGCAGCCTAAAAAACATATTAGAAGACATGAAAAATAAATAATCCGAAACTTTTTACGAACCATAAAATCAGCTGAATTATTTAAATATATAGGATTCTAATATACAAATATTAAAACTTTAAAAGCGAACCAATTTTCAAATTCACTACTTACAATCAAATTGTTACATAATTTATTCTATTGTATTAAATACACTTTAAAATACTTCTTATCTAAATCTATAGTGCAATGCCACGAGTCAATCGAAAGAAAATAATCGTAAAATCTATTAATTAACTATACAAGGTATTATCATGTGAGATAACATGTTCTTTTACCTTGTTTTGAAACTCTTGCGGAGTTTGTTCTGCGTGTTGTTTAAAGAATCGACTAAAATAGGAGTGATCTTTAAAATCTAGGTTATACGCAATTTCCTTTATCGTACTCTCACTATGTATAATCTGTCTTTTGGCTTCTAGAATTAATCGATCATGAATTAATTGTACTCCGGTTTTATCTAGCTTTTCTTTCAATATCTGATTCAATCGCTTTGCACTAATACCCAATTGCTCTGCATAGAACTTGGCATTACGCTCTTCTTTATAATTATTTTCAAGCAAAAGCATGAACTCATAAACGCGCTTTTCATTTATATCCTGTAAGGTAAAATGTTGTTCCTTTAAATGGATCAACTTTAATAGAAACACCTTTAACAATGCTTTTATCATAATTAGGTTTACCGTTTCCTTATTATAATCATCTTTCAATAATTGTAATACGGTCGCCAATCCTTTACTGGTTTCTTCATTTACCTGTAAACAAGAAAACTCACCTTGTATATTGAACATTCTAAATACATCTAGCAAAAACTCTTTTAGATCGCCTTCTAATAATTCTTGTTTAAAAGAAATAAGCACTCCGTTTTTACCTGCTTTATTCAATTGATGAACCCGGTGTGGGGGAATCAAATAGATCCAATCTCCTTTTAAGGTTTGAAAATCATGTTGTGGTACATGTAGAGCATCCTCATTAACCAACCATACAATTTCATAGAAATCTCTTCTAGCAGGGTCGTTTAAATAGGATGGGGGACAGTTACCTAAATCTTTAATGTATAAAACCTTATCACTCAGCATAATTCTATTTTTTAAGCACTTTAATAGTTGATTTTAGAAAGCACAATTTACAAGCTAAAATCCCGTCATTTCCAAAATGTACCACAAAAATAGGAAATAACACCAATGGTTTTTACGCTATGGGCAGATTGTACCACACATCTATCAAATTGTATAAGTAATAGCGTAAGTACCGCCATAACTTTGTACTCGAATTAGTGAAGCAGTAAAAAAACAACAAAGTAATTATGGAAAATTTACTAAAAAATAAGGATACCCAATTGGTTGAAAGTGCAATGAATATCATTATAAATGAGCACATAAAACTAGTACACACCATAAATTATGATGAAGTAGCTGCACTGATACCTATTATTACAAATACCAAACATATTTTTATAATGGGTGCAGGTAGAACAGGGCTGATGATGAAAGCTGCTGCCATGCGTTTAATGCACTTAGGCTATAGCGTTCATGTAGTAGGAGAAACGACTTCACCGGCAATTGCAGAAGGAGACTTATTAATTGCAGGTTCTGGATCTGGTACAACTGGCGGAATTGTGAATGCTGCAAAAACCGCAAAAAATGTTGGTGCAGATGTCGTCTGTATTACAACCAATAGTAGTTCTCCATTGGCTGAGTTATCAATACAAACAGTATTAATACCTGCTGCACAAAAGCAAGAACGTGACGAAAATGTTTCTCAACAATATGCGGGTAGCCTTTTTGAACAATCGTTGCTTTTGGTATTTGATGCATTAATACAAACGCTTTGGGATCTTGACGGTAGTTCTGCTTCTGAATTATGGAAACGTCACGCGAATATGGAATAATTAAGAATAGAAAAATAGATACAAATTAATAACATTTTAAATAGAATATTATGGCAAAATTACAAGTAGCAATAGATTTATTAAACATTGATGACGCTATTGCATTAGCAACAAAAGTTGCTCCGTATATTGATATTATCGAGTTAGGTACACCGCTTATTAAAAGTCAAGGTTTAGCAGGTATCAGAAAGATGAAAGATGCTTTTCCTGATAAATTGGTATTGGCTGATTTTAAAACTGCAGATGCTGGTGAACTAGAAGCTAACATGGCTTTCGGTGCTGGTGCAGATTATATTACGGTTTTAGGTGCAACGGGCGATTCAACAATTGCAGGTGCAGTAAAAGCAGCAAAAGCACATGGTAAAGGTGTGGTTGTTGATACTATCGGAGTAAAAGACAGAGTAAAACGTGCACAAGAAGCTATTGCTTTAGGTGCCGAGTTCGTAGAATTGCATGCTGGTTTAGACGAGCAAGCTGAAGACGGATACTCTATTCAAGTATTAATTGATGAAGCAACAAGAGCAGGGGTGGCAGTTTCGATTGCCGGTGGTGTTAATTTAAGCAGTATTACCGCGGTTAAAAACTCTGGCGTAACAGTTGCAGTAGCTGGTGCAGCTATCTATGGTGCAGAAGATCCTGCTAAAGCTGCCAAAGAATTACAAGAATTGGCAATGGCTTAAGCAAGTAGAAGGCGATAGTTACACTTTTACAGCAACACAAATCCTCATTAGTTTAATGGGGATTTGAAGTTTTATACCCCTAGTTATATTTCGATAGCCTAATTGATTTATCTCAAATAAATCTAAATTTTAGATAATCAAATATTTACACCTTTAATTAACGTAACTTCTTAGAAATTACGTAATTTCAAAACATTCCCCTTAAATAGAATTGGTACATACAAAATAGCAAGAGCGACATATATCATTCTTGTTAGATGAACTATGTAGTATTACACTAAAACAAAGAGGATGCCTTTATTTCTAGATTTACACGACTTACCTGACGGAGTTACCGCTGCACATGTTGCCGAAATGCACAAGGCCGATTTAGATATTGAACATGAATATGGTTGCCGCGGACTCACCTATTGGTGCGATGAGATAAGAAAAACTGCCTTTTGCTTAATTGAAGCTCCAAGTAAAGAAGCACTTATCGAATTACATGAAAATGCGCATGGTGCCGTACCAACACGAATTATTGAGGTCAACGATACTATTGTAGAATCGTTTCTTGGTCGAATTGAAGACCCCGAAAAATCTAAAGACGACACTCTTAATATCGTTAACGACCCCGCCTTTAGAACTTTAATGATTCTTAAAATAAAAAACAAAAGCTTACGAACTAAAGATATAACTACACTTCAAGCAGTTATTAGAGGATATACTACTGCCATAAAAACATTAATAGCTAAATACAATGGTGGCTTGGTTCGCCATGAATCTAATTCGTTTCTAGTGTCTTTTGCCTCGGTTAGTGATGGTATTCATTGCGCCACAGAAATTATTCAAAGCTATAATACTATTGTCACCCCTGATCTGGAGTTTAAAATTGGTATGAGCGCTGGCATACCGGTTACCAATAAAGACGAAATCTTCGAAGACACTATAAAGACATCAGATTATTTGAGTGATATCTCTAAAGGTAATTTCTCGATAACCACAGCTGTAAATGACCTCTATGAAAGTGAAAATCAAAATAAACCCATACAAAGCGATTCCATAATTGTTGTAAAAACTAAGGATGAAGAATTTCTAATGTCCCTCATGAATATTACAGAGAAAGTTTGGTCTCATTCTGCTACTACGGTGAATGGTTTTGAAGAAAATTTAGGATACAGTAAATCAAAACTTTATAGAACGATGATGGATTTAGTAGGAAAATCTCCTAACACTTATTTACGAGACTATCGATTAGATAGAGCTTTAGCTTTACTACGAAAACAAGATGCCAACATTTCTGAAATTGCCTATTCTACAGGATTTAATAGTCCCGCTTATTTTTCTAAATGTTTCTTTAAAAAATACGGAATACAGCCATCTAGTTTTATTTTTTAATTACAAATCACTGTAATACAGATTATTATATATAATTACTTAATGGTCTAAAAGTGCTTTTATTTGGTCTAAATATAGAATTTGAAGATATTCTTCTGCGCTAGTTTTGTTGAGAACCAAATAAACATTTTTAATTATGAAGACAAAATTGACATTAGTAGTATTGATGATTTCTGGAATTTTATTGACAGGATTTTCGACTAAAACAGAATCGCACGATGCAAAAATCGATTTAATCAACGAAGAATTTCCAGAGGCAAAACAAGAAGTCTTAGAAACTTTTGGAGCTATTGCTCAAAGTATAAAAGATGGCGATATGGATAAGTTGATATCCTTTCATGCTTATGGACCGAAGTTTACAGAATTCAAGAACGGTGAACCACGAAATGGAGATGTAGCAACTGAAGCTCATGAACGTACAGTTTTCGGTTCTGTAACCGAAGTGGTAAAATTCGATGCTAAAGATTTGCAGATAGCGGTGTACGGCGATGTTGCTAACCTAACATTCCATTCAGACTTTGATTTGAAGTTTGGTGAAGATGTAGTAATAGTTAATGACCAAATAACCTTGTTGTTTGTTAGAACAACAGATGGCTGGAAAATGGTCCACGAACATCATTCTCCACTAAATTAGTAACAAAAAATAGATTATTAATTTAGTATTTAATTACTATACATCAATAAATTAAATAATATCATTTAAAGTTTACATTTAAATATATAAAAAATGAAAAATACAGTTGCTGAAATACCATCAAACCGCATCAATGAATTTAAAAAGCTTTTAAAAGGAAGCATTGTATTGCCTTCAAGCACTAGTTATGATGATACCCGAAAAGTGTATAACGCAATGATTGATAAACACCCCGGACTATTCGCTCTCTGTAAAAATACTGATGACGTAGTCGCTGCCGTTAACTTTGGGCGAGATAACAATTTATTAGTTGCTGTAAGAGGTGGAGGTCATAATGGAGCTGGGTTGGGTCTGTGTAATGATGGTTTAGTTATTGACCTTTCTGGTATTAAGTTTGTTGATGTTAATGCTTCTAATAATACAGTAAAAGTGGGTGGTGGTAATATATGGAGCGAAGTCGATAGTGCTACACATGATTTTGGTCTGGCAATACCTTCAGGTATGATTTCTAGCACTGGTGTTGGCGGATTAACGCTTGGTGGTGGTGTAGGCTATTTATCTCGAAAATACGGACTTACCATAGATAACCTCATCGAAGCTGAAATGGTTTTAGCAGATGGATCTTTCGTAACTGTAAATGCATCTAAGCATACAGATTTGTTTTGGGCTATACGTGGCGGTGGCGGTAATTTCGGAGTGGTGACTTCTTTTACCTTTCAAGCGCATCCTGTAAAAATGATTACTGGAGGACCCACTTTATGGCCTATAGAAAAAGTAGAAGAAATCATGGAATGGTACGACACTTTCATACATGAGGTGTCTGAAGACCTCAACGGCTTCATTGCAACTATGATAATACCTGAATCTCCTTTTCCTGCGGAATTACACAATAAGAAATTCTGTGCTATTGTTTGGTGTTATACCGGTGACCCAGACAAATTCGCAGATATCTTTAAACCGGTTTTAGATTTGAATCCTGTTTTTGCCCATGTTGGCGAAATGCCTTACCCAAGCTTACAAGGCATGTTTGACGGATTATTACCCCCAGGGTTACAGTGGTACTGGCGTGCAGATTTTTTCAATGACTTAACTCCTGAAATTCGTGCTGAACATTTAAAATACGGTTCTAAAATTCCGACACCTTTATCACAAATGCATTTGTACCCCATTACAGGGGCAGCGAGTAGAGTAGGTGCTGAGGATACGCCGTGGGCATATAGAGATGCGAAATATGCCGGGGTTTTCATTGGTGTATCTTCTGATCCAAATAAAGCTACAGAGATAACAGAATGGTGCAAAGCATACCAAGAAGCCTTGCATCCTTTTTCTGCCGGTGGTGCATATTCTAATTTTATGATGGATGAAGGTCAAAATCGAATTAAAGCCAGTTATAAACACAATTATAAGAGGCTGGTTAAAATCAAAAATAGTTATGACCCGCAGAATTTATTTCAAGTAAATCAGAATATAAAACCGTCTACCTAATTCAACAATCTACTTAATAATGTGCATAAAAAATTCTATCTAAAATATTATTAGATAGGATTTAAAATATCTTTACTTAAAGTATCACTCGTAGAACTTAGAAACCTCATCTAATGGTTTTCTTTCTATATCTGGCACATATGTTGGTGTTTTTGGGTAACCAACTGGTAACAATAAAAATGCGCGTTCATTACTCGGTCGACCTAATAGCTTTGCGAGAAAGTTCATCGGACTCGGAGTATGTGTTAATGTAACCAACCCCGCATTGTGTATCGCTGTAATTAACATGCCAGCAGCAATACCTACAGATTCATTTACATAGTAATTTTTCACTTTTTCACCATCAGTATCTAAATCATGTACTTTTTTGAAAATGATTATAAGCCAAGGTGCATCTTCTAAAAAGGGCTTGTACATATTCGTACCCATCGGTTCTAAATCTTTCAACCAACGGTCGCTCATTCTACTTTCATAGCTTTCTTTCTCTTCTGCTTCGGCGGCTTCTCTAATCTTCGTTTTCAATACTGGGTTAGATACCGCACAAAAGGTCCAAGGTTGTTTATGCGCCCCTGATGGTGCTGTAGATGCCGTTTTAATTAAAGTTTCAATCACTTCTTTTGGCACAGGATTATCTGCATACTCTCTTACCGATCTTCGTTCATCTAAAAGCTTATAAAACACCTCGCTCTGTTTTATAAGTTCTTCTTGTGACAAGGCATTTTCTTTATATAGTACATGCGTATGTCCGTTTACAGATATATGAGATTCGGTCGCCATTTTTTAAGTGTTGTTTAATTTTAATTTCTACTCTCAAAGATATTGCTTTTTTAAAGTATCAATTAGCACAGTTTTTTGAATCATTGAAACAATAGTTATCGACTAGTTTGATTAATAAACTAATTCATTTACCGCCCAACATGATACGTTTACTGAGAGCTACTTTACAGCCACTTAAACTTTGCTTCTTGCTTTTGCATTAATGTTAAGTTTGAAACTTAATATATAACAGCAATTAAGTATGAGATTATATCTTCAAGCAATGATAGTTTTATTGGCAACAACAATCCAAGCCCAAAAATCACAAGACAACATCAATTATAATGGTTTTATTACGGATGAAAATGTTCACGTACAACTAAGCACTGTTGACCAAGCCACAATGCTTACCATGTTACATAAAGGCTTTAATGTGTATTTTGATGTTAAGGGTAAAAGAAAAAAGAATGTGGCTATACAATACCCTATAAACAGCGCGCCGCCTGAAAGACCGAATAGAAGCGAAAGAAATAATGGAAGCAGAGAAGATCAAGAAGAGGAGCAAAGCGGTCCTGATATTGCTACACTATTAGCTGAGATGCCAAAAATTGGGGAATATACAAATCTAGATTATGAACAAGAATTCCATTTAGACCTAAACCAATTAGGGGTTTCTATTAACTACGTTTATAATGAAGAAAATAAAGAGTTACAGTATGAACTGATCATTCCGAAGCATAAAATTTCCGATGCTAACTTATCTAAATTATCCATTGGTATCGTTACACCTAAAAGGGAAAAAGAAACTCAAGATAAAAATTCAAATATCAGCTTTGGCGGTGGTGGTCAAGGCGGCGGACCTGGTGGTGGAAGAGGAGGCCAGGGCGGCGGTGGTCGCGGGGGATCAAAAGGCGGACCGCCACCACAACAAGACAGACCAGAAGAAACGACTATAGATATTTGGTTTAAAGTAATGAATGATTAGTTGTGTGATAAAACATTAAAATCAAGAAATATAAAACGAATAGAAAATTCACTAGTAGGCTAAAATCAAGCAGTTAATCATTTACGGTTTTAGCCTTTGTTTTATTAGTCAATCCAAATTGATGCTTCATTTTTTACTTCACTTATCAATAGATCAATATCATATTTCAATTTATTCTTAATTACCTTTTTCTTTACGTCTTCAAGAACTTGTAGAATAATATATTTCAGCAATTCTTTTCTTTGTATTTCTGTTTTCAGAACAAATTCTTCTCCTATAAATAGGTCTGCTGAATATTCTGATACTTTTGACGAAAATCTACTTTTCAAAAGTCTTGTTATCCCTTCTTCATTGGGTTTTGCTGTACTATAATGAATATAAATTTTGTTTATTCCATTACCAAAATTGTCCACATTTAGGTTGTTGTCGAGTCGTATTCGCAATTCTTTGAGTAAAGGAAACAGCATTGAACGGTCAATTTTTGATTGATATTGGTATACACCCGAAAATATGATAGGGTTTACTTTTTGCTTATTGCATTGATCTAATAACTTAGGTACATCAATTTCTTTAAGGTCTGCTTTCGGAAAATCTTTCCAACCAATACTTTGCTTTTCATTAATATCAGGACTATAATGGTAACTTGGGTTTGTGTAAATAAATCCATTTTTTCGTTTAAGCCAACTTGCTGATAAAAATCTTGCTTCCTTTTGTTTATTACGAAGCTCCGTAATCCAAATATTCATTGATTTGTAGCAAATAGCATCAACACGTTCTAAATTTATCCATCCAATAATTGAAAAAACCTCACAAATTCTTACAAGTTTATTCCACTCATTCGCATCTTTATATTCAACTAAACTTTTAAATTCAGTTTCGAGTGCTTTTCTTATTTCGTCCGTATTTAAAGCATTTAGATAGCCAGAAAGTTCTTCAATTGATTCAATGTCATATATTTTATCCATATAATACTTTCTTTTTTTAGAGTTCTCGAGATGTAAGCTAACAATGAGTTAAAATAACTTATTTGTTTGTAACCACTTATTTTAGAAGTACAGTTAAAAATTCTTTTTCATCTATCAATTTCTTGAATATGTATCGACAATTGTACTACTCGCATATCTTTAGTACAACCATATCTAGTTTAAGAGTACTTTTGCACTAAATTATAAAACACATAACCATGAAAAAAGTAATTGCAACATTCATTTTAGTAGCTTCATTAACCAGCTGTAATAGTGTTAAAAATATGGATACCTCTAAGGTTTCAGATGCTGCTCAACTATTAGGTTCTTTAAGCTCTAATTCTACAGTACAACAAGTAGCAAGTCTATTTAGTCTTTTGGACACAAATAACGACGCAGCTATTAGCTCTACAGAAGCTATTGGCTCTGTCGCTGAAAATTTTGATGTATTAGATACAGATAACAGCTCAAACTTAGACGTTACTGAATTACAAGGTATACTTGCTTTGTTGAAGTAAACATAAATTATAATAGAAAAGGCATATTCTGATGAATATGCCTTTTTTGCTTTTAGTACTTACTGTTATTAACAATCTACAAGCCGGTTATCTAATTAAACGAAGGCAACTCTACCACATAAGATTCTACAGAGGTACCATCTTCACTACCGCTCCAATCAGAACCAAAAAGTACTCTTGTACCTGTAGGACTAATAACAGCGTGCGGTTCTCCCCAATAGTCAAACTCGTCTTCATCTGCTCTATGATGTCCAATTCTGTATACTTGAACATTACCTGGCTCAACACTAGCTATTACCAGTTCTTGATCTAACAATGCCTGACCATCTCCTTCAAAACCGATCATGGATGCAGCGATCCATCCCGGATTCTTATGTGCAACTGCAGATATATGTGTTCCCGATTTCGGATAGGCATACCCTAAATCTTCTGATATGACGGGTAGACAATCACCTGTATTTAAATCATAAGCAATGATATTACCCTGGCATCCGCCGTTTGGTCCGGTATCAAAACTTACAGAGAAACTTGTATCAGTACCATCTGCCATCTTTCCTAGACAAGAATGTTCTGCTTTGCTCATATTCAATCTAGCCTTAAAGTTACCATTAGCATCATAAGATGATACGTTATGATAAAATAGGTTTCCGCTTGGTGCTGGCATTGCCGCTGTATAATTGACATCATCTAAATTGAAGGTAACTAATTCTTGTGTAGATATTCTATAAGAATACCCCTGACTGTTATCGCAACGAAATCCTATAACATCAGAATCCCAAGACATCATTTGCACATCATTACCCATACTAATGCTTCCTGAGCAGTTAGCTATTTCTTTAAGGTTTACAAGAATATCTTTAGTACCTGATGATACTGTATACTTTACAAATTCATCGGTAACGGCATCCAAATAATATAAAATATCAGAATTATTAAAATCCCAAAAGAGTTGTTCTAAATCGTCTGGTCGAACATCATCAAGATTCCGAATAAACTCATATGTCATACCATTCAGTAATTGATGTACTCCATTAGTTTGATCATACAAGATCATTCTAGTTTCATCTGCATTCCATGCCTGTATGGTACTATACATAGGTTTAATTACTCCGCCAGTACCTGCATTCGAAATTCTACGAATAAGTGTTCCGAACGACGGATCTACAATTGTTTCTAAATATGCTGGTTTTGCAACATCTTGCATGGGGTGTGGTTCAAGGTCGTTTGCAATGAGTGTTGTTGCCACATCTACCGATGTTACATTTTCGTCAGTTGTAGGCTCCGTTTCTTCCGCCTCTTCAACTGTTTCTTCTGCTGTTTCTGTTTCAGCTTCAATACTGTCATTTACTGGTAAAATAGCTTCTTCATTAGTACAGCCAATTATGGCACAACTAAGACTAAATAACCATAGGTAAGTCTTTAATTTTCGCATAGCGTTTTAATTTTGGGGTTATGTTATGTACGTTTAGAAATATCCATATAGTTGTTAAAACAATGATTTTCCGTAAATTGATTACAGATTCCCAAATCTGCCGAATATTAAAATTGAATTATGAACAAGCTTATTTTAAGAGTAGTAGCGGTATCTATCCTATTCATCTGTCAAGGGTGCAGCAGTGATGAAAATGAGGCGTTCACTGATAAGATTGATTCTTCTGAGGTTGATACTACTGAACCACCTATAATACTTGAAGAAATCTCAACTGATACTATCGTCAACCAAACCAAGTTGTTTTGGTTATACCTGCATCACGAAGAAATACCCGATGCCTTAATACAAACCGAAGCAGCAAGACGAGATTTAATTGTAATGAATGCTTGGTTTCATGAATATGTGCAGAAATTTAAATCTGTTAACCCTGATATTAAAACATTGGTTTACAAAGATCTTTCTTCTACTAGAAGTTATGCCGTTGAAAATGGGGAAGACAATGAATATTTACCAACAGGAGTGGGTTTTCAATATGCCGATAGCAATTACCCTGAATGGTTTTTAGTGGATGAAAATGATAATCGATTGGAGTATACCGGCTATATCGATCATTGGCAGATGGATATTGGCAATACAGAATACCAACAGCTTTGGGCAAACCAAGTGGTTGACGAGCTAATTGCTAATAATTGGGACGGAGTATTAATGGACAATGCTATTTACACGCTAGATACCTATCATGAAAATATATTCCCCAAAAACTATGAATCTGATGAAGATTTTCAACTGGCATACAAGTCAATGTTGACGACCATAAATACCAGACTTAAGGCTGATGATAAAATCGGAATCGCCAATATTACCAATACTAGATTACACCCTGGCGTTTGGGAAAGTTATATGCAGCATTTAGATGGTGCTTTAGACGAATGGTGGCTTGTTTTCAGCAACGGAAATTACCTATCTGACTATGCTGAAGGTTTTGCACCTCAAATTAACGAAGTGGTCGTAAACGAGTTAGAAAACAAAATCACCTTGGTACAACCGCATACTTCAACAAATGATAACCAAGGCTTTTATTATGCCTTTGCCAGTTATTGGTTGGTTAACGATGGTAACACCTATTTTTCTGAACAAGAGGTTACCGATGCCTATAATGACCCTTCACCTTGGCGAGATGAATACACATGGAATTTTGGAATAGCCAATGGCAACTATACGCAACTAGAAAACGGACTCTACCATAGAGAGTTCTCTCGTGCCCTAGTTTTAGTAAATGCTAGTGACACCGGTAGTATACAATTAAATTTGGACACTCCTTATTTAAATGAAGTAGGGGAAGAGGTAAATTCTATGGTACTGAATGCTTTAAGCGGAACTGTGTTGAGAAAGGTAACCGAGCAATAGTGTTTATGTGTATAATAGACTACCCGTCTGTTCTATAATATATAGAATTGTAAATGACAGTTGTCATATTTTAAAAAAGTAGTCTTCAATACCTTGCCCTCAAAGACAATCCTTTTATTAATGCACCTATGAATATCAATCATAAAAAGATAAATAGCCTCATCAAAGAAGTCGAAGCTGTATTGCGAAAAATAAAGAAAGAGGAGAAAAAGACAGCTCATAATTTGAAAAAAACACATCCATTACACAAAATGAGTGCGGTAAATCTTGTGCATTATAAAAGGTTTAGAAAATCAGATTTTAGGGTAAGTCAAAGAAAATTAGGTGACCTAGGTATGACGCGCTTTGCGAATGCTCAAGGTCATGTTGAAGATAGCTTGGTAAAAGTACTATATCTATTATACCGTTTAAAAGATGGTAAACCAGCAGATTTTAAGAAAATAGAATTATCTACCAAAAAGAGTAAAGCTCTTTTAAAGTCAAATACAGAAGCACTTTTAGGTTCTCCTTCAAAGGGTCGTAGAGTTCGTATTATGGTTACCATGCCGTCTCATGCCGCGTACGATAAAGAATTCGTCAACACAATGGTTCAAAATGGTATGAACTGTGCAAGAATTAATTGTGCGCATGATACACCTGAGGTTTGGCTCGCAATTATTAAAAATATAAAAGAAGCTTCTGAGGAATTTAAGACATCAGTTAAAATTGCGATGGATTTAGCCGGACCTAAAATTAGAACTGGTAATGTTAAACCAGGTGGCAGAATCGTAAAATTTAAACCTGAGAAAGATGATGAGGGTTATGTTGTAAAACCTGTTGAAATTGAATTGATTTCTAGTACTGCTAAAATCATACCAGAGAATGCCATACCTATTGAAGCGGACTGGTTAGACCAACTTGCTGTAGATGAAACGCTTAGCTTAATTGATGCTAAGAATAAATCTAGAAAATTAAAGGTAGTTAGCGCTTCTGAAAATGGAATTATTGTAAGGTCTAAAAAGCGGATTATTTTTAAAAGCGGTATGCTTTTAGAGTGTAAAAAATTAAATAAAGAAGGAACTATAGGTACTTTACCTGAAATTCAAAAGGCGGTACTACTCCATAAAGGTGATGTTCTAGTTGTAACCAAAGAAAGCATTTTAGGGAGTTCTGCTATTGTAAGTAAGACAGGAGAGATTATTGAAAAAGCTCATATTCCATGTCAGTTTGCCGATATATTCGAAAAAGTGAACCAAGGTGATTTAGTGTTATTCGATGATGGTAAAATTGAAGGAGCGATACAATCTGTATCTAAAGAAAATTTTGAAGTCCTAATCACTAGAGCTGTAGAGAAGGGTGCTAAATTAAAGGCGGAAAAAGGCATGAATTTCCCCAATACGAATTTAGGTACTGGCGGTCTCACCCCTAAAGATATAGAAGACCTTGAGTTTGTTGCTCAGCATGCAGATATTGTCAATTTCTCTTTTGTAAACTCTAAAAAAGATGTGAGCGAGCTATTATCAGAGTTTAGAAGACTTGGTGTATTTAATACTATCGGAGTCATATTGAAAATAGAAACAAAATTTGCTTTCGATAATCTTGAGGAAATACTACAAGAAGCCATGCAAATACGAGATGTTGGGGTAATGATTGCACGTGGTGATCTTGCTGTAGAAACGGGTTGGCAAGATATTGGGCAAGTGCAACATGAAGTTTTATCTATATGCGGATCTGCTCACGTACCTGTAATTTGGGCGACACAAGTTTTGGAGAACCTCGCGAAAAACGGACTGCCATCACGATCAGAGATTACCGATGTGGTTACGGCGCTAAATTCGGAATGTGTAATGGTAAACAAAGGTCCGTACATGGAAGATGTGCTCGTGCTTTTGAATACAATTCTTTCTAATATGGAAGACTACCAAGAAAAGAACGAAACTATGCTGCCAAAGATTAGAAAACTTTAAAGCCTATCAAATTTGATAATTATCTTGGTACTATGTAAAATAAGCATTCCTTTTAAAAACATTTTTTTTAAAAGGCTGCTTGTCATTAAATATCAATTTACCCAATGTTCAAATTTTTGCTTAATATAGTAGCACGTTTAGTCCTTCTCAAGAAATGAACAAATCAATTTTTATACTCAGCTTTATTATATCCATAGGATATAGTACTATCATACATTCTCAACAAATGGTTGATACCGCTTCTATAGATAATCATTTGACTTCCATTTATAAAAAGTTCAGTGATAATAGACATGACTATGGTGGTAAATATGGGGAAGCTAGAGATACTATCTTAATACGATTTCAAAACACATTGGCTGAAACACTTAGAAAGGAATCTTTTTTAAATGTCAAATACGATTCGTTATCTGAATACATGAGGATCATATCTTCAGAAGATGATAAACTAAAGATATTTTCTTGGGATGAATTTAATGGTGGTACCTGGCACGTCTATAACTCTATGTATCAGTACAAAGTAAATAATGAATTAGCAGTAGGCTTTTTAACAATTAAAACAGAGGATAATTACATTACAGATAATACAGAAGTTTACCACTATCAAGTACAGTTAATCGATAACGACAAATACCTAGCTAAGGCGTACGGCACACACGGTAGCGGCAAAGAGTTTTACATGTTTAGACTCTTAAGCTTTAATGATGGTATTTTAAAAGACTGCGATGGCTGCTTTAATGGGGATGATAAATTCATGTACGAAATAAGTAGAGGTCATGATGAATTGATACCACAATACAACCCCGAAACAAAAGAAATATCATACCATGAGTTAGTAGAGGGTTATATTAATGGAGATCCAGATTCCCCATCGGGCTTTATGGATTCTACCGGTAAAATTCTAAAACTGAGGTATAAAAACGGAGTGTTTATACCTCTAGAAAATTAGATTATTTTAAAATAGCGCCTTAACCTGTTTTAGCTGCATTAAATTTCGGCGGCTAATCTACAAGCCTGATTTATGGCTCGTTTAGCATCTAATTCGGCTGCAACATCTGCACCACCTATTACATGTACTTTTATGCCTTTTGCTTGCAATGGTTCTAAAAGTTCTTTAAAGGGTAATTGCCCTGCACAGATAACAACAGTATCTACTTCTAGTATTTTTTGCTCGTTATTTTGGGTATAATGCAAACCTTCATCATCTATCTTAGTATACTGCACTTCATTAATAAATTGTACATTTTTCTTTTTCAAGGTAGAACGATGGATCCACCCTGTTGTTTTACCAAGATTGCCACCAAACTTACCTTTGCTACGCTTAAACATAAAAATTTCTCTTGGTGACGGATGTATTTCTGCCTGTATATTCTCAATACCACTACGAGCTTCTAAAGTCTTATCGATTCCCCATTCTTTAAGCCAAGCATCAATATTTAAAGCTGTACTTTCCCCTTCATGGGCTAAATATTCAGATACATCAAAACCGATTCCGCCTGCGCCGATAACTGCAACGCGTTTACCCACAGGTTTCTTAAATTTTAATACATCTATGTAATTCAGGACTTTTGGATGGTCTACACCATCAATTTTCGGAGTTCTTGGCTGTATTCCGGTCGCTACAATAACTTCATCAAAATTACCATTTTGCAAGTCTTCTGCAGTTACTCGAGTATTCAATTTCACCGTAACATTATGCAGCTCTAATTGCTTATTATAATAGCGAATGGTTTCATAGAACTCTTCTTTACCGGGAATTTGTTTTGCAAGGTTAAATTGTCCGCCTATTTCTTTTTCACCATCAAAAAGTGTAACATCGTGTCCTCGTTGTGCTGCTACCGTTGATGCTGCCAAACCTGCCGGACCAGCTCCTACAACGGCTATTCTTTTCTTTGTTTCTGTTGGGTTATAATTCAGTTCCGTTTCATGACATGCCCGCGGATTCACCAAGCAACTAGCCACCTTACGTTGAAAAACATGATCTAAACAAGCTTGATTACAACCTATACAAGTATTTATCTCATCTGCCTTGTCAGCTTCAGCCTTATTGACCCACTCTGGATCTGCTAAAAATGGTCGCGCCATAGAAATCATATCGGCATGACCTTCTGCTAAAACTTGCTCAGCAGTTTCGGGCATATTTATTCTGTTAGAGGTAACTAACGGAATCGTTAATTCTTCTTTCATCTTTTTGGTCACCCAACTAAATGCAGCTCTGGGTACCGATGTTGCAATGGTGGGGATACGGGCTTCATGCCAGCCAATTCCTGTATTTATAATTGTGGCACCAGCTTTTTCTATTTCTTTACCTAAGGCAACCACTTCTTGCCAAGTGCTTCCTTTTTCTACCAAATCTAACATTGACAAACGATAGATAATAATAAACTCCTTACCAACGGCTTCACGTGTTTGTCTTACTAATTCAATCGGTAAACGCATTCTATTCTCATAGCTACCGCCATAATCATCAGTTCTTTTATTGGTTCTTTCTACAATAAATTGATTTATTAAATAACCTTCAGAACCCATAATTTCTACGCCATCATAACCTGCTAATTTTGAAAGTTTAGCAGAATTTACAAAATCACGAATGGTACGATTAATGCCAGATTTTTTGAGCTTAAATGGCTTGAAAGGGGAGATGGGAGATTTTATTGCGGAAGGAGCAACTGCAAAAGGATGATACCCATACCGACCAGCATGTAGTATTTGCATACAAATTTTACCACCTTCTTTATGTACGGCATCAGTAATGATCTTATGATGTTCTGCATGTTTTTTAGTGCTCATACGTGCTGAAAAAGGACCTGTCCAACCTTGTACGTTAGGCGCTATTCCACCAGTTACTATTAATCCGACTCCGCCTTTTGCTCGTTCGGCATAATACGTGGCTATTTTATCTATGCCATTCTTTTCTTCTTCTAATCCGGTATGCATCGAACCCATTAATATTCTATTCTTAAGGGTGGTAAATCCTAAATCTAGTGGCTCAAAAATATGGGTGTACTTGGTCATTACTTGTTACTTTTTAGTTACTTTTTTATTATGCATGCATAATAATTAACAAGATACGTTTTTAATTTTTGAAAACTAATTAAACATTTTTTAGAGCGTACAGAGCTTATTTTCAATCATACAGTTAGATTTTGACTATCCGAAGTTCTTCAATCGATAGTTTAAAACCTTAGTAACCAAAATAAAAAAATCCCTATAAAACTAAAAGTTTCATAGGGATTTTTCTTTATTACTAAAAGGACTAAACCTTTACAATTATTCTTTTATAGCACGTGCAAATTTGTACGTAATACCAAAGTTAATACCGAAAGATGAATAAGGTACTTTTTGAGATAATTCTCTAGAAGTATCAGTATTAGTATTCGATAATTCATCTACATAGGTTGTAGTCTTGTTTATTCCTTCTGGCAAATTATCAATAGTATACAATCCGCTAACCGCAACCGTACCATCAGGTAGTTTAACATCGGTATTAAACTCAGCTATTTCAGAATCTTTACGCTTTAAACTGATTCCGTAATACTCTACTTCAGCAAAAAGACTAAAATTAGAATCTAGGTCATACTTATAACCAAGTGCACCTACAAAACCTAAAGGAAAATGTCCGTGAAAATCTTCTTTATAATTTGTCTCAGAATACGACCCTTCCGGCACTCCAAAAGCTTCTGCTTCCGCTTCAGAAAAAACAGATTTTTGATAGATAACACCCTCGGTCTTTCCGCCTAATTTTAATAAAGCTCCAAAACGACCATAAATATTATTAGTAAACTTATATACTACAGATGCAGAAGCTCCAAAAGCACGTGCTCTAGCTACAGCATTAACTTCTGTACTTGGCAAATTAACTATCGATACATCTTGATCTGTTCCTTTTAAATACCCAATACTTAAATCTGCACCAAATGAATCGTCAAAGAAGTAGGTACCCCTTATTTGAAAATTAATACCTTCTCCATAACTACCATAAGAGTTCTCAGTGCTAGAAGCATTAATACGTTCTCCTAATTTCATGGTTGCACTACCAATTGCCAATCCAGAACTTGCAGAAACCTGCAATTGCCCATAAGATATCGTGCTAAATAAAACAGCTGCACATACAGCGATTAAGTGTTTCATAATAAATGATTTATAAGTTGAAAATTGATTTTAAACTAATTTATTAGCAAAAGTAAAACTACATCAACTACTGATTAACAGAGTTTTGACCAACAACCTTAAGAGTATCGCTAAGATTTTAATTGCATTTTTTTAATTAGTCTATCAAAGTTACTTTTTTAAGGAAATTTCCTATATCTATAGTTATTTTTTAACACTCTATTTGAAATTTATACTTGATTTTACCTTAGGTATTGCTAATTGAGCAACCCAAGAACCTCATTTCGAACTTTACTGCAATTTATTGGGAATTAATAATTTGATTTTTTGTTTAACATCAATCATTTTTCTGGGACTTTACCCCAATAAACAGTAATGTATAAATAAACAAAAGCAGTAAATACCAGGTATTACCTACCAAATCTAAATAATCGATTTTCCCTTTTGAGAAGCTTAAAATCATTAAAACCTGAGCACCATAGGGTAATAGACCTTGAAATATACAAGCAAAAATATCTAAGATTGAAGCTGTCTTTTTATTATCTAAATGATACTCGTCATTTATCGTTTTTGCTATGGGACCAGCAATAATAATGGAAACCGTATTATTTGCAATTGCCATGTTTATTGTACTTACCAAAGTAGCTATACCAAACTGTGCCGACTTCTTATTTTTAATGAGTTTTTTAATATTGACCAGTATAAATTCAATTCCGCCATTTCTCTCTACCAAGGCAGCTAGTCCACCGGTCAATAACGACAACAGAAATATTTCGGTCATATTGGTAAATCCGGTATAGGCGATTTTAGTGGACTCTATTAATGTGAAATCTCCGTAAGCGATTCCTAATGCACCTGCCGCAATTGTACCTAACAACAAGGTTACAAAGACATTGACTCCCACAATGGAAAGAATAATCACCAATACATATGGCATTATTTTTATAATTGAATAATTATAAACCGTGGCTTCAGTTACGACGGACTCCAACCCTAATCCCTGAAATACTAAAATTGAAATGGTGAACAAAGCTGCAGGCACCGCTATTTTGATATTCTGTTTAAATTTATCGCTCATTTTACATCCCAAAGACTGAGTTGCCGCAATTGTAGTATCTGAAATAACAGATAAATTATCACCGAACATACTACCACCCAACAAAGCTCCACATAGTATTGCCAAATCTGCACTACTTTCATCTCCAAAGCCTATTACAATAGGCGCCAATGCAACAATGGCACCAACTGAAGTACCTGTAGAAACCGATAAAAATCCGGCGATAATAAAAATACCCACATATATGTATTGAATAGCTATAACATCTAAACCAAGGTTTACAATAGCATTGACACTACCTGTTTCGTTTGTAATAGCGGCAAAAGCACCTGCTAACAAATAAATAAGACACATGGTCAATACTTTATTATCTCCACAGCCTTTAAGTAGCGTATTAATTTTAGAAGAAATGGTTTGCCTAAACAATATAAATGCGACCACTATACCAACTATTACCGCTATAGGAGCGGGCAGTGCATAGAAATCGTTTTGATAGATACCTACACCTAAAAACGTCAATACAAATACGAACAAGGGTATTAAAGCTGAAAATTTTGGGATAATCTTTTTAGTACTTTCCATTTCTCTTTCATCATTTTTAAAAAAGGAAATAGCTATAAATTAGAAGAATCATGTGTTAACATTTGTTCCAATTAATGGCTTATCTATTTAGCACCTTGCTTGTTATTGCAGGTTGCTATCTCCTTTTTTGAGATTCTTGATAATAATTTTAAGGCGGCAAATGTAGTCTATAAATCTTTCTACTAAATCTTAAAAAAAGTTAATTTCTGTAAATAATATCCCTACAGAATTCCTCCTACATAATTACCTTAAATTTAACTTTCATTATTGTTTCATTAACAACCTTGTGTATTTTAATGGTCGAAGTTTGGCATCATAACATTAACTAACTCAATTATTTACATATGAAGAAGCATTACCTAAAATCTATTGCTGTAATATTTTTACTATTGCTAGTATTTTCTTGTACGCCAGAAGTGGACGAATTTGGCGAAGATTTTGACCGAGACAAAATGGACTTGTTCTTTTCTCGAATTGAAGATAAAAATTTAGGAATGGGCAGTATTTCTATTTTCAAAGATGGTAAAGAAGACTATCAAACTTCTTTTGGTTTTATAGATGTCGAAAAATCTATTTTAGCAAATTCAGCTTCTAAATATAGAATAGGCTCTATTTCAAAAACATTTACTGCTACAATGATTATGCAACTTGTTGAAGAAAACAAATTAAGCTTAGATACTACACTAGACAACTACTTTCCAGAAATACCCAATGCCGCAATTATTACTATTGAGCATTTACTAAGACATAGAAGCGGGCTTTTTAATTACACAAGTGGTGAATTTGAGGCAGGGAGAAATTATGAATCTGCCACACGCTCTGAACTTATAGATTATTTTATAAGTAATGGGATCATTTTTGAACCAAATGATAAGTACGAGTATTCAAATACCAATTATGTTTTATTATCCTTTATAATCGAAGATTTAGATACCAAAACGTATGACCAATCTTTAAATGATAGAATAGCCGTTCCTTTAAATCTAATTGATACTTATAATGGTGGGGTTACCAATTCTGAAAACAATGAAGCTTTTTCATATTATCTTGAGAATGACAATTGGACATCTATCTTAGAAACACATTACACCATACTTCAAGGCACTGGTTCAATTATATCTTCTGCTAAAGGTGTAAATATCTTTTATCAAGCTTTATTCGATGGTAAGCTAATTTCTGAAGACTCATTGATTCTTATGACAACTATGGTCGATGGTTATGGATTTGGACTGAACTCTCCTGCATTTTATAATAAAAAAGGATTTGGTCATGCTGGTAGTATTGACGGGTTTGGATCATCAACCGTATACTTCCGATCAGATAATGTCACCGTTACCTATGTTAGCAATGGCATTGTAATGGTACCAAATGATGTTTTAATAGGGATATTGAGTATTTACTCTGGTCTAGATTATGATTTGCCATAATGTAGATGAGATGAACTACCGTTTTTTCACCCAAGAATCAATACCGAATGCTTCGTTTAATTCTAGTATAAGTTGCTTTCTTTTGGCTTCATTACCACAGTCAACTGGTACCCCAACATAGATGAGACCTTTTGGATAGGCGCCTTCATCATGGGTATAGCCCAATGTTTTAAGCTTTTCTATTATTGTATTTTTATTATTAGGGTCTTTAAAAATACCTACCATCGCAATACAATTTAAAGAAGAATTCGTAGTAGCTACTGGTGCCGTTTTGGTAGTTTCCTGTAGCTGCTCGACTTTTTTAGCTACTGGAGTTTTAGTTTCTTTTTTTTCAATAATAGGAGTTTCAATGTCTGCTATAATTTCTTCGGATGTACTTTCGTCGGATGCCCCTTTAGATATACTTTGAACTTCAGTTGTGATCTCTTCTTCTAAATCAACATTTATTTCTTCTTTAAAATCAGAAACAGTAAGTGTAGTATCAGAAATTACAACTGCTGTACTTTTATTATGGTCGTATGCATCTTTTGCCGGGATAGTTATAGGTTCATAAACATCTGAATTAGAGTATACATATTCGCGACCTTCAGAATGAAAAGAAGCGGGTAGTGGTGTTTCATCTAAAGTTTCAACATCTGTGACAGATACTGAACTATCTTCCTCTTTATTAAACATATACATGTAAATAAATGCAGAGAATATTGCGATTACGACAATGGCGATTACAAAATCCCATCTGCCTTCTCGGCTACTAAAAATATCTTTATCGGGGGTCATGGTTATGTGTTTGTTATGAAGTACAATTATTTACCTAAAAAAGTAAATATAACCAATCTGATGTTTATGTATATAATTTACCCAAATCTTAAGATGTTTGGGGTGCAGTTTCTTTTAAAATATAATTCAGTTATAATGTAGTTTTATGCACTTACTTTCTTGCCATAAATCTTATAATAAACAAGGTCTAAAGCCCTATGAAGTTCACTTTTTGTAAATGGTTTACTTACAAAATCAACACAGCCAAGTTCTCTAGCAACAACTTCAAATTCTTGCTTGGTAGAACTTGATATAAATGGCAAACGATCTGCGAACATTTCTAGAAAAGAGAGTCCGTTCATACCTGGCATTTCAATATCTGACATGACCACTTGTGGTTTCGCTATTTGTATATGTACCCAAGCATCATAAGAATCTTCAAAAGTTAATACACTACGTACCAACGGGTGAGTTTTGGCAAGCTTTTCTGCTAGTGACAACCAAAGATGGGAGTCATCTACAATTACTAATTCGAGTTTCATTAATCTGAGTTTGAGGTTTGAGAGACGAAATGTACCCCATTGTCTCATTATGAGAAATTAATTCAGATGAACGGCTTGAAAGTATCTTTATATGTTAATATTACACTTTAAAAATGACATTTCTGGTGCGTATAACGCTTCCTAATATAATTTCTTTTTTACAAATTATGCTTCAATAAAATCAACATTTAATGAACCATTCACCAATCTATTTTCATTATCTATACCACTAAATACACCTTCTTGGTTTCTACTATTATTTTTTAAATAGTAACTTTTAAAGTAGATATTTACGCGCTCCAAAGCTATAATGCCAGAGAAGTTAAATCTGAAATTAATTACAGATCCTTTGTTCAATAGTTCTATTCGGTCCTTTTCTATATAGACATTATCGGTAAGTGTTACTATTTCAAAATTGGACTTCAAAATTTTGAATTTCAATTTTTCCTGAAATCCATCAACAAAGTCAAAAGTTACATTATAGGTGCCTGGTAGTTTGCCATAAAGTGATGCGTACGGACTATTGCTTGATAGTTCTAGTGCGTGTTTTGGAACAACACTTGGGTTTACAATACGTTTGTTTCGAATTTCCATAGCTATATAAGGTGGTATGCTAGGGTCTATAGATTTTTGTTCCATTTCTTGCTTACTCTCACATTTTTCTAAAATAGAACGCCCGGCAACGGTATTTGTAAATAGATCGAATGTGCAATAGGTACCGATCAAGTATTTAATGTTAGATGGCGCTCGGTGTCCTAAATAATAGATTTCACTAGCCCCATCAATATATCTGTCCCCAGATAGGGTATTTGTCTTAATAGTCAAGGTATCTCCTTGGCGTTTTATATTGCCGTGGCTATAATATTCACGCATGCTACCGTCCTCTAACGGGTACATGAATATATGCTGAATCTTCTTCCAGTTTTTAGAGATAATACTCTGTCCTTTTAAAATAGTATTGTCTTCCCCGAAATAGTAATTGATATAATAATAAGTAATGTCTTCATCATTACTTTTAATAAGGGTTAACTGTTTTTCAAGCTCATCTTCAGAGGGTTTGTGCTCTGCAAGAAATACTTCGTAGTCTTGATATCCTAAGAAAAGTAAGATGATGGTTTTATAATAATGATTCAGTTTTATAAGTGGTTTTCCTTTTTCAAATTCTCGAAACTTATCATATAAGTACTTTCCATTTATAAACTCTGAGCCCAAAGCTTCAAAATCGTTTTTAAGACTAGGCTTGTTTTCATCAAAAGCACCATAACCATACAATTGAAACGTTTTTGGTAATTGGGTAAGATTATGTTTTTTTATAAACTCATCATGTATCTTATCTATTAAAATTTTAAAGTACTCTGAAGTAAAAACCAATGACCCTGAACCTGTTATCATAAATTCCTATTTTAAGAATAAAATTATTAAAAATATTTTTAGTATTAAGAATTAATAAGAATTAATAGATGTGTTTCTACATTTAGCAAACAAACTAATCTAAACAGATCATGAAAAAACAATTCTTACTTATTTGTTTTCTGGTTTCTACCTTAGGTTTTTCACAAACTTTGGTGACTGGTAAAATTACAGATCAAAATGGCGAACCGTTACCCGGAGCCAGTGTTAGCGAAAAAGGTACATCTAATGGTGTAATTTCAGATTTCAACGGAAATTTTGATATTAGCATTACATCTACCGAAGCAATACTATCTGTCGCTTTTATTGGGTTTGAAACTCAAGAAATAACAGTTTCAGGGCAATCTCAAATTGATATTGAACTGGTAGAAACTGCTGTTTCATTAACTGGTGTTACCGTACAAGGGTTCTCTGGTGTTATGGGTAAATCTCGTAAGCGAACAGAATCTATACAGACTACACCAGAATCTGTTACCGCTTTGAATGCGGAAGGCATTGAAAGTGCCGGTATTACAGATGTAAGTTCATTTTCAACTTTAGTACCAAACTTAAAATTCAATTCTTCGCAATCTATTGGATTAAACTTTATTACGGTTCGTGGTATTCCGCAAGTTAGAGGTGGCGATGCTCCATTGGCTTTCGTTATTGATGGTGTTACCATACCAGACCCAAGTTTATTAAGTCAAGATTTGTATGACTTGGCTTTGGTTGAAGTGGTTAAAGGTCCGCAAGGTGCCTTATATGGTAAAAATGCCATTGGTGGTGCTGTAAATATTTACACAAAAGACCCTACTAATAAAATGAACAACCAAATTAAATTAGGTGTTGGTAATGGCGGATTTAAACAAGCACAGTTCGTATCATCTGGGGCTATAGCAAAAGACAAGTTGTTCTATCGTTTTTCTACACAGTATAAAGATTTTGATGGTTTACTTACCAACGAATTTCTTAATGAAAAAGTTGATTTTAGAGAAGACATTAATGTAAGGGGTCAATTGAAAGCGAAATTATCTTCTAACTTCTCAGTTACGGGTTCTTATCAGTATTTTAATATTGAAGGTGGCGCAACTTATTACTCGGTTAACCCAACTGGTACAGATGGTGAATTTACGGGTGGTATTTTAGACCCTAATCCGTCTGATGGTAATAATGTAATATTTTCTGATGTGCTGGGAAGATCAGATATGACGAATAACTACGGTACCTTAAAAATGGATTATAACCTTACCGGTGTTAAATTACAGAGTATCACTTCAATCAATAAAGTAGAACGTTCTACTAATGGAGATTTAGATTTTCTTGAGTTGGACGGCTTAACACAAGGTGAAGAAATCACTACCAAAACATTCAACCAAGAAATTAGAATCAATAATTCAAAATCGGACACTAAGTTTGATTGGAGTTTAGGCGGATTCTATCAAAAAATAGAAAAAGACTTTTACCAAAACGGGACTACTGGTGTTGATTTTGGCGGTCCAGATGCTTACGATACAGCAGACTATATTAACGAAACCCAGACTATCGCTTTATTCGGATTCGGAGATTACAAACTAACAGATAAATTAACGCTTTCTGCAGGATTCCGTTTAGATATGGACAACTTTACACAAGATGATGTATTGTTTGTTACCAATTCTGAAAGAGATAATAGCGAGTTTCAACCTAAAGTCTCTTTATCATATCAAGCGAATAAAAATGTTTTGGTGTATGCAAACTACGGTCGTGGTTATAGAAATGGCGGATTTAATGCACAGCCAACTGATCTGTTCAATAGAGAGTTTGACGATGAAACATCAGACAATTATGAATTAGGCTTTAAAACTACTTCATGGAACGATCGCTTTATACTTAACGGTTCTGTATTCTATTCTACTTTAAATAACCAACAACAATATATTTTAGACCTAACCACTTTTATTGCAGGTGTTTATAATTATGATAAGAGTGATGTATTCGGTTTTGAATTGGAATCTCGTGCTAGACTTTCAAACTTCTTAGATGTATTTGCCAATGTAGGTGTAACAGATGCTAAAATTGTAGAAGGTGGTACTACAGGTGGTGACGATGGTACTTTTACAAACAATTCTGCTTACGATGGTCAAAAAACACCGTTTGTACCTGTAAGTACTTTCGCTGTTGGTTTAGAATCTTCATTCAATATTACCGATGATTTAAAATTCAACGGATTCTTAAACCTAGATACTACAGGAAAAACCTACTGGCATGAAAGTAATAGAGATGCTTTTACTACAGATGCTTATTCTTTATTAGATGCTCGTTTGGGACTATCCTACAAAAACTGGAAACTTGAACTTTGGGGCAAGAACTTGACAGATAAAGAATATTACCAAGAATTCTCACCAGGTGAATTTGTTGGTAGTCCTGATGATGTTGCCTGGAGAGGACAACCTTTAACCGTAGGTACTGCGATTTCTGTTAAATTCTAAGTACACGTCAACCATTAACTGATATTCATGGGCATTGTCTTAGGATGCCCTTATCATACTTTTTTCAAATACATATGGAAACTAAAAGAGAACGTTTTTCAAGAATATTAATTGAAGATATGTTTCAGGTACAACCTGGAGAAACCATTGCCATTACATCAGATTTAGGTACGGATAGAGCTACTATCGATGCTATGGCGCAAGCTGCACAAAATGCAGGTGCATTGCCATTGGTCATGTACATTCCTCAAGCTGAAAAAGACAGTCAAGCCGGAATGAAAGATTGGCCTTCTGAAGCATTAACCGCAGCCTTATTAAAAGCTGATGTATGGATTGAAGCTAATGCGGTAGTGCTGTTATATTCAGACATCTGGGAAACAGCTATGAGAGATAATAAAAAACTGCGCTACTTAATAATTGCAGAAAGCTCTATAGATTCGCTAGATCGCGTATTTACGGGTTATGAAATTCCCGTTTTAAAGAAACTTCTGTCTAAAGTAACCAATATGGTCAAAACGGCAAATACTGTACGCATTACCAGCGAAAACGGAACAGATGTATCTTACGATATCGATACCAATTACACGTTCGATTATGATGATGGTGATTTTTCCATGCCTAAGTTTGGTACAGCACCAGGTTTTGTAAATGTGGTTCCGAAACTAGATAGTATGAACGGGCGTATTGTTTTCGATTATTTACAGCATGCAAAACTCACTGATAAAGTTTCGTTTGTAATGAAAGATGGTAAAATTGTTGACGTAAAAGGGGAGGGCGCTGCTCAGTTCAAAGAATACCTTACTTCTTTTGAAGACGAGAACATGTATAAGATTTCTCATAATATGATAGGGCTTAATCCGAAAGTTCACGCCATTACAGGTGAACTTGTTGAAGACGAACGTATTTGGGGCGGTGTAGATTTCGGATTTGGACACACAAGCGCTATGGACATGCCGCCATTCGGACAAATGGCAAAATCGCATTTTGACGGAGTGGTAGCTAAAACCAGCATTTATTTTGACGAAATACAAATTACCGATAATGGCGAAGTTTGTCATGAAGAATTAAGACCTTTAGCAGAGAGCTTACTAAGCGCCACAAATGTCTAACCAAGCAGATCAATACGCAACTACCAAAGTTCAACCCAAAGACTTCGTTTCTGGTTGGGTGGTGGCGTTGATTATTGCAAGTACCGGGTTATCTGTTTCTACCTTGTTTTTAGGCTCTGAAATTGCACTTGGTCTTGGTTTTAAAGATGCTCTTATCGCATTTGGCTTCTCTACCTTGGTATTGACCATTATGTGTATGGCGACTACCCTAATCGGTAATCGTTCACGATTATCTACCTATATGATTCTCCATTTTAGTTTTGGAGAACACGGAGCAAAGATTGTCAATTTTATTTTTGGAGTAACCTTGGTCGGGTGGTTTGCCGTAGCATTAGAATTGTTGGGCATTGCTATTTTTGACACTACCGAAAGTACCTTTAGCTTTACAATTTCAAAAGAACTGATTATTATCGCAACTAGTCTGTTTATTACGATTACCACGGTATATGGAATTAGAAGTATTGAAAAAGTCGCGAATATCTCTATTCCCGTTTTAACCGCTTTTCTAGGTTATGTTTTTTACCTGTCTCTTGAAAAATTAGAAAGTCCAGCAGCACTGTTCGACTATGTGCCAGAAGAAAGTTCAATGACACTTTTTAAGGCAACTTCAATTTTAGTAGGCGCTGCGGTTTTATTTCCTGTATTAATGGCAGATTTTTCTAGATTCGTAAAAACCGACAAACAAAGCCTAGCCTCTGTTTTAGGATTAACGATTGGTACTCCGCTTGCCTATATTTTAAGTGCCGTACCTTCTATACAAACTGGTGAAGTTGATATCATCAAAATCATGGGGGAGTATAACTTGGTGATTCCTGCTTTTCTATTGTTGTTTATATCTACATGGAGCACCAACGCTACCAACCTCTATTCTGCAAGCTTAACGTTTACCACAATTAATAAAAAATGGACTTTTAAAAATGTAGTTATCGTTTCAAGTATTTTCGGAACCCTATTGGCTCTACTAGGTTTCGCTACCTACCTTTTTGAATTCTTAGAATTTTTAGGTATTCTAGCCCCAGCAATTTCTTCTATCTATTTTATTCATTTCTTTTGGATAAAAAGACAACAGTACAACCTTGAAGATATTGTTGAATGGGAACCTGCAGCTTTAATTAGTTGGGTGTTGAGTTCACTGATCAGTATGCTAACTTACTTTGAATTATTTCAAATTACAGGCGCATATTTTCTAGATTCATTTCTATTGGGAGCTGTTATCTATTTGGCTTTTAAATGGAAAGCAATTTTTAAGCCTACTGTATAAATTCACTATTTCATGATTGCTTTTATTATAAGCTTCAAATAACCAAAATACTAATAATTAGAAATGGATCGATTTCCAATTCATTTAATATTCGTCGTTATAATATAACCTAAATTCATCTTAGATTGTTACCTGATTTAGGGTATAAACTTAAAGTAGTAAGTTTTGAAAATTTAAAAACGGGCTAACTCTGAATTAACCCGTTTTATTAATTATAATTTTCTAAGATTAAAACTGCCTATTGCACCAATAATAAGTGTAATAAATAAAGTTGGTAGTAATAACTCTAACCAACTAAAAGTATGTTCTGCTTGGTAGAATTTAATATCATGCTTTGTCCAGTCTACCGAACTTTCTGATTTTTCATTAAAGATTTTATCATAAAAACCTAGTCTTAAATTTTCATGAAATTCGGTTAATGCATCTAAGAAGCTCAAATGACTCTTCATATCTGTACCTGCAAGATTATTTAGACTTAATTGTGCATGCATTGTAGGTATAAAAAGTGCTACATTTTCACTTACCGTGTTACGCAACATAATCTTCTCTGTCATTTCTTCACTGGTTTCTTTGGCTGCCAAATCGCCCATATGTTGCATACCGTAATACCAGATCCAACTGAATTTATCTTGTGGTACTTCATAGTTTATGTACTGCGGATATGCACCTATAAATCCATTCATGGTAACATCCTTTTCCATATCCCATTTTTCGTGGTAGCCATCTCGTTGTTCTACCATGGCATCTAAGGCTTCTGGTACTTGGTAGGTATTAATTACATAGTTATTCACTAATGCCGGAATTAATATCGTCAATACCACCCAAATAGAAATTAGCGCCAATGCATTAAAGCTTGAGCTTTTTAATAAAGACACCATCCATAAACACAAGGCACTCCAAAACATCAAATACAGGATGCTTTGCAGAAAAATAGCCCAGAAATTGGCATTCATCGAAATCTGTAAAATAACACTTGCCAAAAACATCAAAACAATTAATACTCCGAACACAAAGAGTATTCTCACTGCCATTTTTTTGAGTAAAAAACTTGCTTTCCCTGATGTTTGTACTGCTAATATGCGCCAGGTGCCCAATTCTTTTTCTTCTGAATACAAATTAAACGTCATCGCTATTAACACTAGCGGAAACAAATAAATAATTACAAAACCTAAATCTAAATTACCCGACATGAGTAATGACGGATTCTCAAAATCGGTATCATATTTTTGCGCTTCCAAACCACGAATAGTTACAGCTTGCAATAGCGGATTAACATCGCTTTGACCTATTGAGATGGCACTTATATTCTCAGGCTTCTTCGCCAACGTAAATCGCAGATAATACAATAGCAATCCTAAATCATCACTATGGTATTCTATGTTCTTTTTAATACTTTCTTCTTGAAATACTTGGGCTGCTGCTATCGTTTTCTCTTGTTTAACCAAGTATTGCTTTCCTATCAAAATACTGATAACACCTACAGTCATTAATAAAACAAGACTAACTAAGAATATTTTCGTTCTGAAAAACGATTTAAATAATAGTCTATACATCTATAAGGCTTTTAGGTTAGTTGATAATTTCAATAGCCCGAAAATGGATAATACACTCCATAATAATAGTGCTACTAACGAAGTCAACTCATTTTTAAACACATCAGTAATACTTAAAAAATGATATTCAAAAGGAGGGAAGTTTTTCCAGTAGTCACTAGAAATCGAATTAGGACCTTCTTTACCTTTATTCGGAATTAAATCCATCTGCAATTGGTTCATTTCTTGGGCTAAATTGAAACGATATGTTTCTGCTTCATCTTTAAAATGAAGGAAGGATTGAAAATCTGTCCCTGAGAATGCCATAGATAAATTTTTAATGGCAGAATACGGATTCACGAATGCGGAAAATCGCTCCAAATTATTTTGCTTATGATATACTTGATAAAGCTCTTCTTGGTGTTTTAGATAAACCTCTGCACTCAACTCTTCTCCTTTAGACATTACAAATCCTCCATAATTAAATGGAAGATCTGCAACTTCGGTAACCTTATTCGCTAATAAAACAGAGTCTTTCAATGCCTTAAAATGTGGATCGTCTGGATTGTGACTATCTCCCAATAAAACCAAATCATGTTCTACCGCTGTTTCCATTTCTATTTTAGAAGGAGTAGGGTATAAGTAGAACCCCATTGCCTGTAATGACTTCGGCACGATGATAACAAACAGCAACCAAATACCCAGTAACTTTACCAAGGCACCCTTGGCGGTTGCACTAAAAGCGGAAACTAAAATGGTAATAGCGCTTAAAATTCCGAAGAACAAAAAATAAGATGTTAATAAAACCAAGTATCTTAATAAACTATCCGTATGCATGCTATCGTGCGATTCTAATAAAACGAAAAACAACAATACTAGAAAAATGGAAGTTAGAAAAATGAGCGACAGACTCCATAAACCCAACCATTTACCAAACACGATCTCTTTTCTGCTAATGCCTTGTCCTATTAACAGTTTCAGCGTTCCGTTTTCTCTTTCTTGAGCTATCGTCGCAAAGCCCAAATAAAAAATTAATAACGGAACGATTACTTTTAACAACATTGCCAGACTCACCTCACCAAAACGTAAAAGTCCCGTAGACATACTAGCTTCAGAAAAATTTACAGTATTCTGTTTGTGCGCTTCCAAGAAAATGGCATTGCCAACAAAATTCTCCATCCCTATGTCAAACACGCTTAAAACATGTTTTAGTCTAAGCGCAAAAGAACCGTAGTGGGACATTCTATGCGGATGCTTATCTGGGTTATTTTCCCAGCTTTCTTGCACTTCCTCTTGAATTTCATCACGTGTGAAATTCTGGTCATGGTAATTCTCCCATCCACTATATGCAGAAAAAAGAAGCAAGAACAACATCAGAGTAGATGCTATCAGCATGACCTTGGATCTAAAGGCATCTTGCCATAATTGGCGTGCTAGCAATTTGATTACGTTTTTCCTCATTTTTAGAATTTATAGGTAGCATTTAGCAAGACGTTTCTTGGTGCTCCAGGACCTAGTCTAGAAGGGTTAAGACCACCTAACCAATACGTTTCGTCAAACAAATTATTCAACTTTAAGGTTAATTGTATTCCTGTATTGTTTGGTTTGTAATACACTGCTGCATCAAATACAGTATATGATGGTAATAAAAGTCTATCGGTGTCGTACGTAGGGTTATACCAGGTATATCGCTCATCCATAAACTGAGCACCTAAACCAAAGCCGATTCCTTTTAAAGTTTCGTTTGTAAAATCATAGCGTCCCCAAATGTTGGCATTGTGCTTAGGAGCTCCTCCGATAGGTTCGCCAATAAACTCTTCTATGGCATCTTCTACTATTTCAGCATCGGCAAAACCGTAAGATGCGGTCAATTGAAAATTAGACGATATGTAACCGGACACATCCATCTCAAAACCTCTACTTCTTTGTTCACCTCTTGTAGTTAGGTTATCCAAATCATAGGTATCACCTAATAAGATATTTTTTTGAGTAATGTTGAAAATAGCAAAGTTTGCAAATATTTTTCCGTTCAAAAATTCTCCTTTTGCCCCAAATTCAGTCAAGCTACTTTCTAAAGGATCAAATCTACTTGGTGATGTAGACCAAAAGAAACCTTCTGCCGTTGGCGATAATGAAACTGTATTGGTGTGTGGCTGAAAACCTTCTAAATAAGTGGCATATGCACTAACGGTATTGGTAACTTCATAGGTTAAACCAATTCTAGGTACAATGGCATCATTTGTAAACTCTTGCTCATCGCCTTCATAATCAAAAATATCAGTGAAACGCTCATATCGTAAGTTTAATAAAGCAGAGAACTTACCTACTTTAAACTGATTTTGAATATAGAACCCATTTGAAGTATTCAAGTTTGCAGGAATACTCAATTCTGCCAGATTATACGCATTTGTATTTCTAGCTCCGTTAAAAGGATCATCTAAATTAAAATGAGGAACAGCAGGCACTGGCATGGTTACACCATCTACCACCATTTGCTGAAAGTTAGCAGCATTTGCAGGGTCATAGTTAGACTGACCACCATCGACTGTCAAGTACCTTCTGGCACGAAGAAATCCGGCACCAATTTTTCTTTCCCAACGAGTAGCATCATAACCAACTAATATCTTGTTGGTTATCTTCTCTGTTTTGATGTCGTACGTAAAGTAGGTGCTGAAATTATCGGTTTCCCAATATTGTTGCCTTTCATCATATCGCATTCTCGCCAGGGTAGGTATCACATTTCCGCCAATATCTACGGCAGTACCATCAACTCTATGTTCAGCTAAATCTTCATCCCAAGTTTGTTTCATGAACTGGGCATTGAAACCTAAGTTATCGGTCAACTTTTTACTAAAGTTAGCCATGAAAATAAACTCCTTGTTTTTGTAGTGGTCGCTTGAAGCGCCTACGTTCATTGTAATAGGCGTACTATCTAAATCATACTCGCCATTAATAGCTCCGAAAATTGGCTGACCCCTATCTAAATTACCTACGGCATCACTATAAATCATTTCTACATTTAACGACGTTGTTTCATTGGGTATATAACTTAAAGAAGGCGAAAACAAAATGGCATTGTTGTTTACCACATCTCTAAATGAATCTGCTTCTTGAATTGCAGCATTGAAACGATATAATAAGGTTTTAGATTCGTTTAAAGGACCGGTAAAATCTGCTGTAGCTCTTAAGGTTCCAAAACTGCCTGTGGTCAAAGAAACTTCACTACGTTTTTCAGCCAAAGGCTTTTTGGTAACCATATTTACTGTACCCCCTGGATCGGCACTTGAAAATGTAACTGATGATGGACCTTTTATAACTTCAACACGCTCTAGATGTGAGGTAATTGGTTGTAAAAAATAGTATTGGCGTGTACGCATACCGTTTAACACCTGCCCGTCATCCGCTTGTGTAATACCTCGAATATTATAGTGATTGTATAAGCCCGTTACCGAAACATTACTTACCGTTTTTACGGCATCTGGCACTTGAAAAGCAAGTCGGTCTGCAATTAATTCTTTAGTTACAGATGTAATCGCCTGGGGTAATTCTTTATTGGCAATCGCCACCTTTGTTGCAGAGAACGAGTAGTCACTATTGTAATCTGTTCTAGCTCTACCAACAACCTCTACCGATTGTAGTTGTTCCACATTCATCTGTAATTTTAAACTTCCTAAATCATAGTCTTGTGCTTGATTGAAAGCTTTTTGAAAACTAAGCGATTTCATGCCTATGTAGCTTACCGTAATTTGATAATTACCGGTTTCTTTAAGTTCAAAACTAAAATTTCCGTTTTCTTGAGAAGTGGTACCGGCTTTTTTAGAAGCATCGTCATATGTATATGAAATAGTGGCTCCAAAAATAGGTTGACCTTCATTATCGGTAATTTTACCCGTTACTGAATTCTGGGCAAACGTTACGTTGCATAGTAATACTGCTATTATAATTTTTATATAGTTGTTCATCTGTTCTAAATAGTTTCTAGGTAAAGTTGATTTAATTCATTTGCGTTGATCTCGCTGGCTTTTAGCTGCTGTGCTAAAACACCTTCTTTCATGATACCGATGGTGGTACCCAATTCTACGGCATTAAAAATGTCGTGCGTAGCCATAAAAATGACCTTACCCATTTGGGCGAGTTCTTTGCAAATTTTAGTGAATTCTGCTGTTGCCTTAGGATCTAAACCAGAAGTAGGTTCATCCATAAAAATTACTTCTGCATTTTTGGCAAGCGCAACGGCAATTCCAACTTTTTGACGCATTCCTTTAGAATAACCCGATAGCCTATTATGTTGAGCATCTGCTTGTAATCCTGTTTTTGTTAAGAACGCTTCTAATTCTGATGTGGAATACGTGAAGCCAGCTAATTTGCTAAAGAAATTAAGATTCTCAATCCCTGTAAGATTTCCGTAAAGCTGTACCGTTTCTGGTATATAGGCGGTAAGTTGATTGGTATCATCTTTACCCACTTCTTTATCGGCAACGAACGCTTGTCCGCCATCCTTTTTTATAAAACCTAAAAATATATTTATAGTGGTGGTTTTTCCTGCACCATTTTGCCCTAACAAACAAAAAATTTCTCCTTTAGATACTTCAAAAGAAACATCTTTCAATGCCATTTTTCCGTTATAGGACTTGGTAATATTTACTGCCTTTAGCATATAAGTATTGTGTATTAAAAATTGGTAGTACTTGTAGCAAAACTTCGTCTAACCGTAATAAATACAGTAAACGGGTATTGAATATTATTGAAGATCTGCCTAGAAATTAAGACAGCAGCCGTATGAGATATTATTGTTATTATAAAATGATAACCTCCAAAAAAATGGGGACTTTCAAATTAAAATAACAATAGAAAAAATGTGCGTTCACCCTAAAAAATTAGGATATTACAGCATACATACGGACTAGATAAATTGTGGTGGAGGTCTAGTAAAGAGATAACTAGATAAATGCCTTTCGTTTAAGGCGACAACAGGGACTGCTATAGTAATCGTTTGCTCCCAATTGTAAAATTCTGTTGGTGCTACTACTAGCGGTTGTGTTTCTAAAAGCGGAGTGAAGTTCACCGCAGTGGTAATATGACAAACCTCGCAATGTTGAACGTCTGTTTCATCTGAATGATGAGAAAGTGCATGCAAGCCCGCTACCTTGAATAACAATATCAAGGTAATATAAAACAAGGCAATAAGATGCTTAGCGTTTTTCATTTGCAAGCGGTAAAAATAAAAACTTTTATGATTTAATTGAGAATTTATTTCGAAAATCCTTTTTTAAGGGAGTCAAAGAAACCGTCTTGATACGTATTACTATGATTGAAGATTATTTTAATTTAAAGTACTGAAGCTCACATTTTGCTTTACACAAAACACTCTTCACACTTGCCTTGAATCAATAACTGAGTTACTTCAATTTTTCGATTCGGTATTTTCGGGAGCGGTACAGTAAAGGTCAAACAATCTACCCTGCCACAACTAAGGCATTGAAAATGAGGATGAACATCTTTATGTTCTGTTGAAGTACAGCCATTACATTTAGCATACCACTTTAAGCCTTCTTTTCCTAAAAAGGAATGTAGAACCCCATCATCTTCTAACTTATCTAATACACGATAAATGGTAGTTTTATTAAATGTATCGCCCAACTGCTCAATTAATGCTTTTGCAGAAATAGCTACTGAACTAGTATTGAACTCATTAAGCAAAACTTCTACGGCCTTAGTTTTTCTAATTACTCCCATACAACAAATATAACGCAACCTTGTTGCATTAACAAATATTATATCTACATTTGCAACTCAGTTGTATTAACAAAAACTTCAATGATATTAATTAATCAGAAATCAGACATTTTAGGAACTTTTGCCAGTTCATTATGTCTTGCTCATTGCGTTGCCACTCCATTTTTATTTCTAGCGCAAGCTAGTGCTGTAACTTGTTGTGACGGTCCGCCAACGTGGTGGAAATTTATGGATTACTTTTTCTTAACTATTTCATTTTTAGCCATTTATTGGACAACAAAAACAACCACAATCAAATGGATGACACCCATGCTATGGTTAAGTTGGTCTGTTTTAGCTGGAATAATTTTAAATGAAAAAGTAGCGCTTCTATCCATACCTGAAGCTGCTATTTATATTCCTGCTGTGGCGTTAGTGGCATTGCATATTTATAATCGAAAATACTGTACATGTAGTATCGATAAATGTTGTGTAAATGAAGAGTAACGGGTAAGTAAAAAATACGGTAGAGAATAATTTTAAATTAGTTCTAATAATATCGATTTTACATAATTCGTAATAGATGCAACAGGTTGGCAAAGTAGAACATCGATTGATATTAAAATTGTGGAGTAAATAAAGTGTTCAATTTCTTAGAAGTTGTAGTAATTAATAGTGAGTCATTTAAAATATAGTAGAATACATATCATTTACTTGAAATCGTTATTTTAGTCCTAGTATTCAACTTGTAGTGTTACTTAACATACTTCAACAAATTTTACCAATGACTAGAATTTCCTTTTGCGCTTCAATAGTATTCGTTTTAATTGTCACCTCTTGTAAAACCGAGAAAAAAAAGGACTTTGAGATTTCGCGTTCTAAAGAAATAGCAGCTAAGAACAAGATTCACAATAAATTATTAGATATTGAAAAAGAGCAGGGTTGGAGCTTACTTTTTAATGGTGAAACTTTAGATGGATGGCATCTTTTTAATAAACCAGATTCTACGCAATTTTCTGCATGGGAAGTTAGGGAAGGAATGATATTTTGCAATGCAACGGATGAAAGTAAAGTATTTGGAGATTTAGTAACAGATAAAGCTTATGAAAATTATGAGCTGCAATTCGATTGGCAAATGGCGCTTCGCGGAAATGGAGGCGCTTTTATAAATGTACAGGAAACACCAGAATATAAAGCTACTTACAACACTGGTGTAGAATACCAATTATTGGAACCAGAACATATGGATACGAAAACTCCTTTAAAAAGACCTGGTTCCATTTGGGGATTGTCACCACAACTAAATACCGTTGAAGCAAACCCAGTTGGACAATGGAATACCACACGAATTATTCAACAAGATGGTAAAATTCAGTTTTACCTCAATGGCATTCTAACTGCCGAAGAAGAAATAAACTCCGCCACTTGGAAAAATAAGGTTGCTAACTCAAAATTTAAAGATGTACCTGGTTTCGCTAAAGCTACACAAGGTAAAATTGCTTTTCAAAATTGGTATTTTGAGTCTTGGTTTCGTAATGTGAAAATTAGGGAATTGTAAGAGTAATAATCTTAGTAGATTTTAAATACAAGAAACATTTCCAATATATATATGCTAGATACTACAGAGTATCTAAACTATTAGAAATGAGTACATTTAAAATTCTATAAATAGTTAACTTCATATTTAAAACAAATATCATCAGCCGACCAACCACCATACAAGAAGTCTTAAATCAATTAGACAGCATTATTGATAATGCTATAATTAATAATGACCGCATAGGCTACTTCGCTTTCTTATATCGAAGAGTTACTGCTGAAATACTGAATGAGGTGCAATTAGGTAATTTTGAAGATAATGCCAGAATGGAATCCTTCGATGTTACCTTCGCCAATTACTATTTAGATGCCTATAATGGTTATATTAACAATCAACCCATTAGTGCATCATGGCAATTTGCCTTTGACACCAAAAATGACACCCTAACCATTTTACAGCATATCATGTTGGGTATAAATACTCATATTAATCTTGATTTGGGTTTAGCCGCAAGTACTGCTATGAACGGGTTAGAAATATCTCATATTGAAAGAGATTTCAATACCGTTAACGCCATACTTGGCAACATCGTTAATGAAATGCAAGACCGCCTTAGCCGTGTTTCTCCTTTATTATTTCTACTTGATCTTGCCGGAAAAAATACCGACGAAGAAATTATCAATTTTAGTTTGCGCAAAGCAAGAGAACTCTCGTGGTATAATGCCAATCTGCTTTGGGGCTTAGGTACCGAACAGCAAAATGCAGCTTTACAGCAAATGGACATAACTGTTTTAAGTCTTGGCGAATTTATAAAAACACCTAAATCAAAAATAGTGATGTACGCTCTAAAGTTTATGGGCAAGTTTGAAGAAAAAAATGTGGGTACAGTAATTTCTAGGTTGCGAGAGAAGTAAACTACTATTTTTATGCGGCAATAATTCATTACCACATAACTACCTGTAAAACAAAATACTACTATATTTAACTAAACCATTTCCGCTTCAAAAAAAGCATATTTATCATTTTCTGCACCATCAAACTTTACCAGAAGTTTATGAAAATAAGATTGCATTTACTTTAAGCGTTATTTTTATTTGTAAACCTAAACACTTAAAGTAGTAAGAAAAATACGCTTAATTAATCTGATTTATTTATAATGTCTTTAGTGCGATCAATGGCACTTTGTACATAAAGAAAAGATGTATTACTTGTAAAACTTACTACGATTCAATTAAAAAAAATGATAGCCAACCTTTACAGAAACTTTCTTCTTATTGTATTTCTATTTCTAACTATTACATCTTTTTCGCAAACAACCGTAATGGGTACCGTTGTAGATAAAAAAGATGCTACTGCGCTGCCATATGCCTATTTAAAAATTGATGATATTGCTTTAGGTACCGTGACTGATGGAGACGGCAGATTCAGAATAATTATTCCTGAGAAGTATACTAATTACAATATCACTTTGGGTTATGTTGGTTATAAAGATCTACACCTTACAATCAAAGATTTTATAGCTAAAGACGGTGGTGTTTTTGCGATGGAATCTACTAACCTTGAGTTAATGGAAGTTGTTGTAACCCCTAAAAAAATGCCTAGTGCCAAGGCTTTATTAAAAAAGGTAATTAAGAACATACCTGCCAATTATGCAGAATCTCCTACTAAAATAACTGGTTATTATCGAGAAACATTGAAAGAAAACGGAGTATACATTAAATATTCAGATGCCGTTTGCGATTATTATGAAGAGCCGTACAGTAACAAAAATTATAAATGGAAAGAGTACCAAAACCCTAATGATTATTCATTCAGTAACGGTTCTTTTAGTTTTTATTCCAATTCATTACATCGTGTCCATTTTCATCATCGAACTTTAAAAAATGAACAAGTAGCTATTATCAATTCGCGCTCAAGTAGTAATTTAAGTAACAGAGATTTTGAAGCTAATATCGAAGGCGGACCATTAGGCCTTTTCGCCAGAAATAGAGTTAAGTACCAGCAAAGTTTTTTAGGAAACAAAGCTAATCGCGATTTTACATTTAAAGTATCTGAAGAAGAAGATGAAAATGGCACATGGTTATATGTGCTTGACTTTGAAACTAAAACGACAAAGCAAGCATTAGACGCTGTTGCAAGCCCATCTAATAATCGTCAATGGCGCTTAGCCAACAAGAACAAGTTATTAAAAGGACGTATTTATATTGATCAAGATGATTTTGCAGTTGTACGATACGAATGTGCGGTACCCAACTCATTAAAACAATACTTCTGTAGTTATGAAGAAATGGCAGTCAAGCATTTTGATTACAAATTAGATGTTAGTTACAAGAAAAAAGGAAATCAATATTATTTAGATAAAATGCGTCATGAAGATGAGTTTATCTATAAAGACACCACAGATATTACCACAACGTATTATTCTGCGATTTCAGAATTTAACGTATCTGATATCAATGAAAAGAACACTACAAAAATATCGAAAGAAGATAATTTTGCGAATACCGTAGCGAATCAATTATATGAATTTCCATTAGAATACGATTCCATTTTCTGGAAAGAATATACAGTTAAAAATCCTATATCTACTATAAAATCGACAATTAGAGAAGATATGGAGTTAGATAAAAGTCTTGAAAGACAATTTCATGACAAGCATGTTAGAAACGATTCTATGCCTGAGCCAATTGCTAAGATTGAGCCTTCTACTTTCAAAATACACGGCGAAAATTACACTGACAATTATGCCTGGTTAAAAGATACTAAAGCTCCTATAAGCAATAAACCTGTTATGGATTATTTGCGTAAAGAAAATAAATACACCGAAAATTATAACATTCCGCTTAAAAAATCGCAGCGTAGTATTTACCTAGATTTAGTAAAAAGTATTGAAGAAAATAGTACTTCTCTAAGAACTAAAAAAAATGGTTATTTCTATTATAGTAAGTATAGCGAAGATGATGAATACCCTGTATACTATAGAAAGTCAGTTGAAAATGATTCGATAGAAGAAGAATTATTAAATGTAAACGAATTAGCCAAAGACAAAGGGTATTACAATGCAGGCGTTGGTTCTGTGAGCCCAAATAACAAACTAATTGCGGTGTATGAGAACACCACTGGTAAAGATGAATATGTACTGAAAGTGAAAGATTTAACTCTTCAAACTTTTTTAGCAGATTCTATTAACCGAGTAGTTAATATGGTCTGGTTAGATAATGCCAGTTTTTTATATGCAAATGTTGAAGATGGTACTTATCGTTCCTCAAAAATACTTCGTCATTTTTTAGGTACTGATTCTACAAATGATTTAATCGTTTACGAAGAAAGTGACCCTAGCTTTAACGTTAGTATTGAAAAATCTAAATCTAAAGACTATATTTTCTTAAATACCGGTAGTAGTACTTCTTCTGAAAACTGGTATCTAAAAACCGATAATCCAAATGGTCAATTTAAGGTCATTCATCCTCGTGAAAAGAATCATGTTTACCACACTACAGATTATAATAACAAATTCTATATTCTTACTAATGAAAACGCTTTGAATTATAAAGTGGTAACAACAGAAGTAGATGATACATCAAAAAATAAATGGAAGGTTTTAATTCCGCATCAAGCTGGTGTTCTTATTCAGAATTTAGAATTATTTGATGATTATATGGTAATTAGTGAAAAAGAAAATGCACAATCACGTATAAAAATTATTGACCGAAATACGCAACAAAATCACTTCATGAAATTTGATGAAGAGTTTTACAACATTGGTATTGGTTACAATCCTAATGTTAAGACTGATAGTTTGCAATTCAGTTATAGCTCTTTTGAAACGCCTTACACCACCTATAATTATAATATGAAGACCAAAGAAAAAAGTTTGGTCAAGCAACATAGTAAACCCATAACACATCCTTTCTTTAAATATAAAATTGAGCGAAAATGGGTAACTGCCAAAGACGGTAAAAAAATTCCCTTAACGCTAATCAGTAATAACTGGCGAGCTAGACGTAATAATGCTAAACATAAAGTCTATTTAACCTCATACGGGGCGTACGGTATGGGTCAAGAACTCGTTGGTGGCCCAACGGCACATCATATGGTCAACAATGATTACCTATATGCAATAGCACACGTTAGAGGCGGAGATGATTTAGGTAGAGAATGGTATGATGATGGTAAACTATTTAATAAAAAGAATTCATTTTCAGATTTTATCGCCTGTGCAGAATATTTAATTGAGGAAGACTATGCCCAAGAAGGTCATATTGTCGCTGATGGTGCTAGCGCAGGCGGCTTATTAATGGGTGGCGTAGTAAATGAGCGACCTGAATTATTTAATACCGTTATTTTGAATGTGCCTTTTGTAGATGTTATCAATACAATGTTAGATGAGAAATTACCATTAACCGTTGGGGAGTTTGATGAATGGGGCAATCCTAAAAATAAAAAAGAGTTTGAAAACATTAAATCTTATAGTCCTTATGATAATGTTAAAGCTCAAAATTATCCTAATATGTTGTTCTTTACAGGATTAAATGATACAAGAGTCGGGTATTGGGAACCTGCTAAAATGGTTGCAAAACTAAGGGCTACCAAAACCGATGACAATGTACTGTTATTAAAAACAGATTTTTCTAACGGACACAGTGGTGGGTCTGGTCGCTTTTCCGGTTTTAGAGATAGTGCCTATAAATTAGCATTGATATATGATTTAAATACAATACCAAAAGATACTCCTTAATAATTCTTAAATCATGATAAATAATTAGATAATGATTATAGATTAATTTGTACACTGAAGAAATTCTATTTCGCCCATTCTCCTGTATAATTACAGCTGCTCGTAAACTCAAATTTCATGGAACATTTATTGAATCTTAAGTAAGTAGCATATTTTTAAGGTGTTTTTTAAACGGAGAATCTTGTAATATTACGCGTACTTCGGGAAGTTTTATACATTATTTAACCTAAATTAAGCTAGTTCTTTTCTTATCTTTAATACTGTATAATTCCTTGTATAAATAGAAAAAGAACAAAAACTGTTTAATTAATTTTATTTAGAATAAGGTGTTTACAAATTTGTAAGATGAGGCACTTCAGTTTAAAAATTTTTCCAATAAACTTATTTATTTACTATGCTTTTATCGGTTTAATCGCTTGGGGCTGTACTACGTCCAAAAATAGTAGTCAGCATGAGGATATTCCAAGGATCGATAATAGTGCCGCTCAAGTACAAGGCAATTCAGCTAAAGATATCCCAAACATTGAAAAGTATGGATTTGATGATCATTCATATATCAGTATAAAGCCAGATATTATTACAGGTGAACTTATCGCTAAGGATTCATTAAAACAAGAGGAAGTGAATTTTGAAGAAAACGACATTTCCATTGCGTCAGATCTTGAACTTAATAGTCCCGTAGCCAATAAAATTGTTCAAAATTATCTTAACAGTGAAATTAAAGAACCTGGTGGACATTGTTTAGCCGTTAGTAAAGGTCGTTTTGAAAAGGCCTATAAAGAGGTACATGGCCATTTACCGTACGAAGATTTACCAGATAGTATGGCTACCAACATATATACCCCTAAACAAGTGTTCAATCTGCTTTATGTTACCGCTTCAAAACCAGATGAAAGTTGGCAAAGTCTACCTGAAAGGTATAGGGGTAAAGGTAATGCTGGCGCTATTGCATATGCCGGTATGGGTACTTTGGTTGACGCTACAGGAATTTGGTCCGGCAAATTAAAACCCGGGGCTCTTATGCAAGTATGGAGATATAAAGAGGATTACAATGAGGTTACTCTAGGTGCTGACGTTAATAAACTAGATCCGTACGGACATTCGTTCATTTTCATCAGCTATGTGCGCGATGACAATGGTAAGATACACGGACTTAAAATAGCTGACCAAGGGTTTCAAAGTTACAGACCTCTTGTGCCAAGAGATTATGACGTATGGTGGGCGGTCAACTTAAGTATTTAACCGATACCAGAACCTTCGTAAAACTTTAACTTTTTATATGTAATTTACTCATAACTAACCCGTTCTAATAATAGCGCCCAATCCCAAAATCTATACTAGCCTATGTTTCTTTTTTCCCTTCTACTTTCTTTAGGATTTTCGAACGATATATCACCTAAAAATGACAAGGTGAAAGAAACTAACATTACCAGTCAAAGATTTTCAAGGGTAGCAAAAGCTAAAAGTTTTAGTGAAAAAACACTTTTGCTTAATACTTCATCAGATTCCATCGTCGACTCATATGCCAGTACTAAAGAAAATGCCGGACAACTGCGTCTTCGATTAAAAGAAGATCTTAGATTAGGCACCATTTCTTTAGACCATGTTAAAACGGAATTTGCTAATCAGTTAGTTGATAAAATCATACCACATTGGTATGGTACTCCTTGGAGTTTTGGCGGACATACAGCTACGCCTAATGAAGGTAAAATTGCATGCGGCTATTTTATTTCGACCACACTACGAGATATGGGCGTTAATATCAACCGATATAAATTAGCTCAAAAATCACCAATTGATGAGGCTAAAATGATTAGTTGTGGCTCGGTAATCAACCAGATAGAACACGATACACATCAAAAAGCTTTTGACGAAATTGATACGCTAACCCAAGAAGGTCTTTACTTTATAGGATTTGACGAGGGACATGTTGGCTATCTATTAAAACGAGAAGGCGAATTATTCTTAATTCATTCCAATTATCTTAATCCGGTTTCGGTATGCATGGAAACCCTTAAAGAATCGCGCGTTTTTAAACGTTTTACTAAATTTCATCTTGTAGCAATTTCTCATAATGATGGGTTGTTACTACGCTGGCTAGACAATGGCACTGTTATTTAAAAAGTAAGACACCTCTTGCTAAAATGCTCAGCCATTTTACCTAAATCAAACACATATTTAGAACTCGAAATATGCTAACATCTCAAAAACGCTATTACATCATTTTCTTTTCATTTTTATCGTTTGCTTTTTCTGTGCCTTTAGATGATTATCAAGAATCTAATGTTAAGAAAATAGCATCAAATAATTTTCATAATCTTTATCAACTGAATGATAGCTTATATCGTTCTGAGCAACCTACAAAAAAGGGAATGAGAGAGCTACAAGCTATGGGAATACAATCTATCGTAAATCTCAGACGCCAAGCAACGGATGAAAAAAAATTAAAGGGTTTAAATGTCGATTTAGAACGTATTCCATTAAAAGCGTCAGCTATAGATTTTGATGATGTTTTTAATGCCTTGAACAGCATACAACAGGCAAAAAAACCTGTTCTAATTCATTGCTGGCATGGTTCTGATAGGACAGGAGTTATTATTGCTGCCTCTAGAATGGTATTTGATAATTGGAGCAAAGAGAAAGCTATTGCAGAATTTACAAATAAACGCTTCGGTTATCATAGAACACGATTTCCTAATCTAATTACCTTATTAGAATCTTTAGATGTTGAACTGCTAAAAGAGAAATTAGCAGATGTAAGAAAAGCAAAATCTAATTAAATTTTTAACTCCCTAGTTTGCGCTAACAATTCCTCGCTGATATCATTAGCACTCTTTTTTGTATTTATAACTATTCCATATTGAAATTTTGTTTAATATTAATAATAAATATTTAAACATTATGTATCTTTATATTCTAGTAAATTACTAGATACATTCTTCAGAAATACTAAAACTATGTTCGGATTATTTAAAAAGAAATCAGAGAAAGATAAATTACGTTCTCAGTATGAGAAGCTATTGAAGGAAGCACACACACTTTCAACAACAAATAGAAAAATGAGTGATCAAAAAGCTTTTGAAGCAGATGAGATCATGAAAAAGATTGAGCAGTTATCTTAATTCATTTCACATTCATACAAACATTCTGGTATAAAATAAAATGAAGATGCTACACATAGCTATATTCTTATCAAGCAGTGCGTTTTTGTATTATGGCATAGAGTGCCTATTATCACAAAAAATGAAAGATGAGTTCGCTAGATTTGGTTTAAAAAAGCAACGAATTCTTACCGCATACTTGCAATTAGCAGGGGGGTTGGGATTAATTATTGGATATTTCTTTTCACCTGTTCTACTATTCGTAGCTGCTGCAGGACTAACACTTTTAATGCTTTTAGGATTTGCCGTTAGAATAAAAATTAAAGACAGCGCAGCAGAATCTATACCATCATTAGTTTTAGCTCTAGTAAATTTATTTATAGCAGTAAGCTATTACCAACAACTTACTGCGTTATAAATTTTACAGAAAAGCAATACATAAACACAGCACTAAAAACAAAGCTGCCGGAAAAGATTTAAATAAAGGATCCTTTATTTTAAAATGCATCGCTATTGAACCTAATAAGAAAGCTGCTAAACCTAAAGCTGCAGGTTGTTTTACTACAGGAAACCAAATAGCAACAAGTAATAAAATAGCCAATGTTACTTTAAAAAATCCAACAATATAGCATAGCTGTTTAGATAGGCCATACGCCTCAAACTCTTCTATTATAGTTGTTGCCTTTCCACCACGCCATTTGGTCGGTTTCTTATTTTGGATTAACCACACATTTAAAATGCTTAAACCGACAATAATTTGAAATGTTATTATTAAATAATTCATGATTAAGATATATTTTTAAACCAATTACTTACATTAGTCAATATCAAAAATACTAATTTTGTTTATATTTATATAAAATTAGTTAAACAAAATATTAAAATGAATAAACAGGATTATAAAATACATATCGTTGGTGCCGGAATTAGTGGTTTAGTTGCCGCAACGGTACTAGAACAGCATGGATATTCTCTTGTACTTATTGAAGCCTCAGATAGGGTAGGCGGCAGAGTCAAAACAGATATTATAAACGGTTATCAATTGGACCACGGATTTCAAGTTTTGTTAACCGAATACCCGGCAGCTCAAAAATATCTTGATTACAAATCATTAGAACTGCAAGATTTCTTACCTGGTGCATCGATTTTTAAAAATGGAAAACAAGAAATAATAGGTGATCCGCTTAGAGATGCATCTTTATTATTTTCAACGCTTTTCGCCAGTGTTGGTACTGTTACCGATAAGTTGAAAATTCTAAAATTGAATACTAGACTTAAGAAAAAAACCATCGAGGAAATATTTTCAGATAAAGAACAAACGACACTTTCATATTTGACAGAATTAGATTTCTCATCTAGTATGATAAACGATTTCTTTACCCCTTTTTTCAGTGGAATCTTTCTTGAAAACAAACTAGAAACTTCTAGCAGAATGTTCGAATTTGTCTATAAAATGTTCGGTGAGGGTAGTGCTGCATTACCAAAAGGCGGAATTGAAGAGATTCCGAAACAACTACTACATCAGTTAAAAGGCACGACTATAAAATACAACACCGCTGTATCTTCTATTAGCGATAACAAAATTCTTCTTGCTGACGGACAAGAACTAGAGAGTGATTTTATAATTATCGCAACAGAAGCGAGTAGCTTAATTCCAAATCTAAAGAATCAAGCCATAGAATGGCAAAGCTGTGATACCTTGTATTTTGAAACGGAAAGCAGAACGATTCAAAAACCTTTAATCGGATTAATTCCTGATCAAAATGCTGTAATCAATAACATCTTCTACCATACAAGTCTTAAAACCGCCATAAACGCAGGTAAAGAATTGCTATCTGTTACTGTTGTAGACAATCTAGGTTTATCTGATAAAGCCCTTTTAGACCAAGTTCAAAAGGAATTAAGAGAACTTTGCGGAATTACTTCTACTACGTTTATAAAACACTATACCATACCTAAGTCGTTACCAAAGTTGAGTGAACTACATTATGAGATTTCGCCTTCAGAAACACGATTGACAGAAACTATTTATTTAGCTGGAGACATTCAACTAAACGGTTCTTTAAATGCAGCTATGATTGCGGGTGAAAAAGCGGCACTTGGGGTTCTTGAAAATTTACAGGGTATTTTTAAATAAAATTATTCCCAATTATTGGTCCAGTCTTTCCATACGACATCAAGTCCGTTACTTTTCAGCATTTCTGTAATGACTTCTGTTGGTCTTTCATCAGATATTTCAAATTGCTCTAAAGATTCTGGGGCTACAGCATATCCACCAGGGTTGGTTTTGGACTCCGCACTTATGGAGGTTATTCCTAAATTGACAATATTATTTCTAAATACTTCGCTTTCTCGGGTAGACATAGATAACTCTACGTCTTCGTCTAATAATCTAAAAGCGCAAATTAATTGAACCAAATCTGGATCGGTCATTTCTACTTTAGGCTCCAATCCGCCTGAGTGAGGGCGTAACCTTGGAAAGGATATGGAGTACTTCGTCTTCCAATAGGTCTTTTGTAAATACTTTAAATGTAAGGCTGTAAAAAAACTATCGGCACGCCAATCTTCCAATCCGAATAAAGCGCCTAATCCTATTTTATGAATTCCGGCTTTGCCCAAGCGATCGGGAGTATCCAATCTAAAATCAAAGTTCGATTTTTTACCTTTCGGGTGGTGTTTTTTATACTCTTCCCTATGATAGGTTTCTTGATAAACCAACACGGCATACAAACCATTTTCAATCAATAGCTCATATTCATCTTGCAGTAAAGGTTGTACCTCTATGGTGATATTAGAAAATTGGGAACGAATCAGTTGCAAGGCGCTATTGATATAATCTACACCCACTATTTTATTGGCTTCACCTGTCACTAATAAAATATGGTCATATCCCTTCGATTTTATGTACGTCACTTCCTTTAATATCTCAGTATCGGTCAGGGTACGACGGGGAATCTTATTCGTCATACTAAATCCGCAATAGGTACAAATATTCTGACATTCGTTACTCAAATACATAGGCGAATACATCTGTATCGTATTCCCAAAACGTTTTTTTGTCAATTGACGACTTAACTGCGCCATTTCTTCCAAATACGGCTTGGCCGCGGGCGAAATCAATGCTTTAAAATCTTCTAAATCACGTTTGGTATTACTTAAAGCACGTAACACATCGTTCTCTGTTTTAGAAAATATGCTTTGTAAGGTTTCATCCCAATTATAGGTGTCGAATACGTCTTTAAAACTGCTCATGTTCTAATTTAAAAAACTGGTTAGCGGACTACTGGCTGCTGCTTTTTTATGTACTACGGGTGCCAATTTTGCTTCAAAAGCCATTCTTCCTGCAGCGACCGACATTTTAAATGCTTTTGCCATTTCTACGGGATTTTGGGAGACCGCAATCGCTGTATTTACCAACACGGCATCTGCACCTAATTCCATCGCATAGGCAGCATGCGATGGCGCACCGATACCGGCATCTACAATAACGGGTACGTTACTTTGATCAATAATAATCTCTAAAAAATCTTGTGTCTTTAATCCCTTGTTACTTCCTATTGGTGCGCCCAAAGGCATTACGCATTGCACACCTACTTCTTCTAATCGTTTGCACAATACAGGATCGGCATGTATGTATGGCATGACCACGAATCCCAACTTCACCAATTCTTCGGCTGCTTTTAATGTCTCTATTGGGTCGGGCAACAAATATTTTGGATCAGGATGTATTTCTAGTTTCACCCAATTAGTCTCCAAAGCTTCACGAGATAATTGCGCTGCAAAAACCGCTTCTTTTGCCGTACGCACGCCAGATGTATTGGGCAGCAGGTTAATGTGCGCATGGTTTAAATGCTGAAGAATATCATCTTGGGCATCTTCAATATCCACTCGCTTTAACGCCACAGTTACCAACTCACTTTCCGATGCCAGCAATGCTTCTTTCATTACTTGAGACGAGCTGAATTTTCCTGTTCCTGTAAACAGTCTTGAGGTGAACTTTTTATCCGCCATTTGTAACATATTATTTTCTTTTTTCTTCAGATATCCAACGTTCTTCTTGTACCGGACCTCCGTTGATTAATTTCTTCAATTCTGGTATGCTATTGAAGTTGCGTGTAATTTCACCCGAAATAGCGATGCCATGAACACCTGTTTTCATTATTGCGGCAATATCATCGGTAACAATGCCGCCTATGGCAATAATCGGAATACTTGTTTTCAGCTCCTCAATTATGGTCAGATAGCCGTTTAGCCCTAAAACGGGACTCAAATTTTCTTTAGTTTCCGTGAATCGGAATGGTCCCATACCTATATAATCTACTTTTTTAGCGATTAGCGCTTCACAGTCCTCAAGTGTATTGGCGGTACCACCAATAATTTGCCACGATGCCATTGCTTTTCTTGCTACAGTTGGGGAGGTGTCGGTTTTACCTAAATGCACTCCGTCTGCTTTTACCGCAGCCGCTATTTTGTAGTAATCATTAATGATTAATCGGGTTTGAAATTTTCCTGTTATTTCCCTTGCTTGTTTGGCAGTCTCTAACACTACTTTTTTAGGCTGATTTTTTAATCGCAACTGTACCAATTCTACACCAGAGGTACAAGCTTTTTGTATGTTCTCTAAATGTTCTTGGGGAGTCTTGCCCTGCGATATATAATGTAATGTTGGTATCATATTCTTTCTTATCGTAAATACTAAAAATTCTTTTTTCTGACGGATGCTTTCTTCTGTTCTTGAACGGCTGTTTCGTATTGCTTTTTCAATGCAACAAAGCTTTCTACCGGGTTTTCCATATTCCAAACTCCGCCTAACACTCCGATGCCCTTAAAACCAAGCTTCAGCGTGGCTTCTACTGTTTCTTCATTAATACCGCCCATACCTACAATCAATTTGTCGATGTGGTTGACATCAAAACCTTTACCCTCATATCCCTTTTTTGAAATGGATGAAAAAACAGGACTCAGTAAATGGTAATCGAATTCAAAATCGCACTGTTTCAATACTTCTGGGTCATGAAAAGAAGAACTGATTGTTTTACCGTACATATCCAACTTTTTAAAGTACTGACCAGGGTTATCTATATGGTCTATTCTCATTTGTTCCTGAAAATGAACTCCCTTTAAACCATATGTATTGACCAGTTCATGACATAAATGCACCACAATTCTGTTGTGGTATTTTTTATCGATTGCATCTAAATAATCGCAATGTTCTTGATAGTTTTTAAATGGCTTTCTCAAATGATAATATGCCAAGCCCTCTTGAAATAACTGATGTAGTATTTCAATTTCATTGGGAATGTTTTTTTCTGGTGCTATTACTACAACCATTTGTTCAAGTTAAGTGTTAGAATGACAACCTCGTTTCTATCCGCCTTGTGTGGCTCTAATGACCAATACTTCGTCGTTCTCGTTCAGCGTTTTGATATTCCATTCTGTTTTCGAAATAATATTTTCATTAACTGCAACGGCAATTCCCTTAACCGAAATACCTAGTTCACTAATAATTTCTTCTAGCGTGGTATTGGGTTTGAATAGGTGAGAGGTGTTATTTACTTTAATATTTATCATCTGCTGTTTTACTTTATCAAGGCGCATAACGCCGTATTGAATTCAAATAATATGTAAACAGAAAGAATTAAAAAACGAAGTAAAAATGGAAAGTACAGGGTATTAATCCTGATAACTTTTTCCTACGTTGATATTAATCAAATCAGGTTCTAAGGATATTTCTCAAACTATGAAATAGCTACTCCTAAAGTTTACATTGCTAATTTAAGAATTAGACGGCAGATATGATTCATAAAAGGGGTTTTGTTTCTCAATTGGACTATTCTAGAAGTTTCCGTTTGACTTAAAAATAGATATGCCTTTATTAGAATAGATACTATGGAAAGGTGCTAATATGGTAGTAAAACGTTCCATCTCTATAATCTTTCCTATTTTAGCGTAAAATATACGCATAGTATGCAACAATCTATCAAGCTTTCTGTAGACGCCGTGGTTTTTGGGTATGAATCTGAAACGATATCGGTACTGCTCATCAAACGAAAATATGAGCCTTTTAAGGGTAAATGGGCTATTCCCGGTGGATTCGTTTTGGACTCAGAATCTCTAGAAGAAGCAGTAGAGCGGGAGCTAAAGGAGGAAACGGGAATTAAAATTAATTACCTTGAGCAATTATACACGTTTGGCAATCCGGAAAGAGACCCTAGAAATAGAGTAGTATCCGTGGCGTATTTCGGATTGATAAAACCAAGCGCTTTCAAATTATCGGCTTCGACCGATGCGGAAGAGGCACAGTGGTTTACTATCAATAATTTACCTGAACTTTCTTTTGACCATGCAGAGATTTTAAAACTTGCCATTACACGCTTACAAGCTAAAATTACTTATGAACCCATAGGGTTTGAATTGTTGGACACAAAATTCCCTTTTTCAGACTTAGAAAAACTGTATAGTTCCGTTTTAGGAAGGGACATTGATAGGCGTAATTTTAGAAAGAAAATGCTCGGATTAAATATTCTAGACGAATTAGACGAAAAAGTTTCTAAAGGTTCTGGCAGACCTGCAAATCTCTTTATGTTCAATAAAAACAGGTACTTCAAGCTTAAAAAAGAGGGTATCATCTTCGAAATATAAATGCTAATTTTATAGTTTGCGTAAAATAAACACAAATAACACTTTGCGAACTTAAATTATATTCTATATTTGCGTTATAATTACGCAAATTAATTTTTATGATATACACATCTAACGATATACTACCAATAAATAAACGGAACCAACGTTCTATTTTTCTAGCAGGTAGTATGGATCATAAACAGGAGGGGAGTTGGAGAGAAGATATTATCACCGAATTCGGTACGTATTCCATTTTTGACCCAACCAATACAAAACACGACCACCTTAATACAAAAGAAATGAAGCGTCATATCGAATGGGAGTTAGATGCGTTACAGCTATCAGATATGATTTTGCTTAATTTTCTACCCAATGCGCTTTCTCCAATTTCTTTAGTAGAATTAGGATTATACGTGAACTCGAAAAAGCTCATCGTCATTTGTCCGAAAGAATTTTACAAAAGCAGTTATGTACACACCTTATGCGAAAAGTATAGCACACCTATTTTTAACAATATCAAAGAAGCTAAAACACTGTTGAAAAACAGCCTTTAATTATAACATTATGAACGGATTATTTCTGACAGACGGATACAAAACAGGACACCACCAACAATACCCTAAAGGAACAGAAGAGGTATATTCTAACTGGACCCCAAGAAGCAATAAATATGCTCCGAAAGGGTGCGATAAAGTAGTTTCATTTGGGCAACAATATGTTTTTCAATGGTTGCACGATTATTTTCAAGACAACTTCTTTTCTAAGCCAAAAGCTCAGGTTTGTAATGAATTGAAAGAAGAGTTATCGTTGTATTTAGGTACCGATTATGATGTAACTCATTATGAAGAATTACATGATCTACAGTATTTACCTATTAAAGTAAAATCGATTGTAGAAGGGGTAGAGGTTCCTATTAGAGTGCCTATGGTTACTGTAGTTAATACAGATAAAAAATTCTACTGGATTACGAATTTTCTAGAAACCGTGCTATCTACTATGCTATGGCAACCGATGACATCGGCTTCTATTGCTTTATGTTACAAACGTATTTTCAAAAAATGGACACTAGAAACCGATAAAGACAATATGGCTTTCATCGATTTTCAAGGTCACGATTTCTCTATGAGAGGTATGGGCGGTTTGCAAAGTGCAATCTCTTCGGGTATGGGTCATGCATCTGTATTCTTAGGGTCAGATACCTTACCGGTAATCAGCAGTTTACGTCACTATTATAAAGCTGAAGGTTTTGTAGTCGGTTCTGTAAACGCTACCGAACACTCCGTTATGTGTGCTGGTACTAAAGATGATGAAATTGGTACGTTCAGGGCTTTAATGGATACGTACCCTACGGGAATTTTATCTGTAGTTAGTGACACTTGGGATCTATGGAAAGTACTTACAGATTATCTTCCAAAGCTTAAAGAAGAGGTTTTATCAAGAGATGGTAAATTGGTCATTAGACCAGATAGCGGCGATCCTGTTGATATTATCTGTGGCGAAACTAGAACTCTTGGTAGTAACACCCCGAAAGATAAAGGTGTTGTAGAGCTTCTTTGGGATATTTTTGGAGGAACTGTCAACGAGCAAGGTTTTAAAGTCTTAGATAGTCACATTGGTGCTATTTATGGTGATAGCATTACTACAGAAAGAGCTGAAGCTATTTGTCAACGTTTAAGCGATAAGGGCTTTGCAACGACTAATGTAGTATTGGGTATTGGTTCTTTTACCTACCAGTTTAATACCAGAGATACCTTTGGTTTTGCCATGAAAGCTACTTCTGTTGTCGTGAATGGTGAACGTAGAGAAATCTTCAAAGATCCTATTACTGATGACGGAGTTAAAAAATCTGCGAAGGGAATGGTAAAAGTGGAATTGCAAAACGGCGAATATGCATTGGTAGATCAAGTAACGCCTGAACAAGAAAATACGGGAGAGCTAAAAGTGATCTATGAAGATGGACAGTTTGTAAACCAAACGAACATACAAGAAATAAGAGATCGTATTAATACCAATCTTTAAAAATAATAACTGAATATGTGGTTTAAAGAATTGACAGGATTTGATGAAGTATCACCCGAAAATGTACGTGATCATATGACTATTGACGGAGAGCATTTGATTTCTAAAATCAATAACAAATCCTATCAATTTGGATCCCTAGAGGTTGTTTCCTTAGAGCAATTAAGAGATCTGAAAACCAACAATGACAGTACTGGTAAAATAAAGGTGTCTGAAGTGGTTGCCGATATTCAAGACTTACATGCCGACCCTAGAAATGAGCACGCGTTATTTCAAGCTGCTTCTCAGTTCAATTTATTAGAAATGGTCGGTCCCGAGGTTTCGCCTAATGCGGGTGTTGGTATTTACGAAAATGACTTTACCCAAGGTCCCGCTTGTGCCATCGCTTGCGGTGCAGGTACAATTTACAGAAACTATTTTGCTCCGGTTAACGATCAAATCGGGCAAACAGGTGCATATCAGATCGATTGTTTAGATGGGATCGGTAAAGAGCTTAATAATGAGGAGCTCCAATTGTGGAAAATGACGAATGGTTATGCTGTTTTGAGTCAAGAAGGCTTGCTCAGCATTAATAAGCAATTAGGAAGCTTTAATGATGCCCAAAGAGAATTTCTGAAGAGTAAGCTAAAAGTAGGTACGCAATGGAATACAGAAGTTACCCTGACGGATAAAAAACAAATAGTATCTCAAATTTATTGTTCTGCTTTGCCCGTAGCATATTCGCATATCGAATCTTATTATTGGGAGAATTTTGCAAGAATAATTTTAGAAGCAACCTATGAAGCTACGTTACACACAGCACTGATAAACCTTAAAAATAACAAGTCAAATAAAGTATTTTTGACCTTAGTAGGGGGTGGGGCATTTGGTAATGATTTAGATTGGATACTAGAATCATTGTTCAAAGCATTAGAGAAATTTAAGAATTCGCCGTTAGATGTGAGTATCGTAAGTTACGGCAGCTCAAACCATATATTGAAACAAGAAATAGAGAATTTCAACAGAAAGAATTAGCATATGAAATACGAAATAAAAAAGTTTAACGACGGACAAGTAACTGCTAAAATAATTGAAAGCGGAGATATTCATATTAAAATTAGAGGGAACAGTTATGAAGATTTATTCAGAGCTGCTGCTATCAAAGAAGCCTGGGATGCTGAAAATGCGACTAATAAAACAGCCATAGCTAAACTCACTATATTTTGCCTAATTGGGCAACGATCAGATAGACGATTTAATAAAGGTGAATCATTCGATTTAAAAATTATTTGTAAGTTCATCAACGATATGAAGTTTGACTCCGTTGCCATATTACACCCACATAGTCCCATTTCATTGGCATTAATTGATAATGCAGAGAAAATATCTCATGTAGATTATGTTGAAAAAGCCTTTAATGAAATTGGAAATCCGGTATTGGTGAGTCCCGATGCTGGCGCGTATAAAACCACCCATGAAATTGCCGAAAAACTGAATGCCGATTTGGTGCCTTCTAACAAAGTTAGAATAGATGGTGCTCCAGTAATTAGTATACAAGGTGATGTCAAAGGTAAAGAATGTTTAATTGTAGACGATTTAGCCGATGGCGGTAGAACATTCAAATTCTTAGCGGAAGCGTTGAAAAAGCAAGGTGCCGCAAAGGTGTACCTATATGTAACTCACGCACAATTTAACTACGGATTTGATGAATTAAAAGAAACCATTGACCATGTCTATTGCACCAATAGCTATAAAGATATTGATGATGAATTTGTAACGCAATTCAAGTTAGAAGGGTTGTAAAGTTCTACATAATAGTAAAATGAAAAATAGCGCAGTAATGCGCTATTTTTTATATCTATATTTTTATAAAAAACCTATCATGTATGTGGAAAATATGATTTGTCAAGATATTTAACATAATATATTTATATAGAATTTTATTTATTAGTTCCTTCTGTTTTTGTAATTACTTACTTGTTAAATCAAATTATATTTGATAATATCACGGAATTGGAAAATATTCTTTTTAAAATAAGTTTTAGCTTAATTATTTACATCTAAATAATTTAAATAACAGATTATTTGCATTCAATATTTTTTTTCAGTTGACAAAATAGTTCATATGACTTAATAAAAAAGCCTAATAACGAAGATGTTGAATATAAAGCAATTGTTTTTTTTCAATAAATTATATTACCAACTTAGAGAGTAGCACTAATCGTAACAGAAGAATTGTAGCATAGTATCAAAACAGAAAACTTTGTAATAAATCACTAGGTTAGATTCAAATATGAACATGAATAAATTACTAATTATTTTAATATTTGGTTTAGTACAAATGTCTTATGGGCAACGCGCATTTGCAACATCTGTTGGTTTATCAGCCGGATACACTGAGGATGGATATGCCGCTCTGTTCAACTACAATTATCATAAAGGTCGAAGCAGCTATATTCATGTAGGGCTATTTGCATCTTTCTCCAAAGACAAAGAAACTGTTGGTTACGAAATACCTTATAATATATTTAATATTCAACCTGGTTATTACTATAAAATTATAGAAACACAAGGCTTTAAGCCTGTTAGCCTATTTATAGGTGCTGGTGGAATGCTAGGTTATGAAATATTAAATAATGGAAATAATGAGCTACCTAACGGAGCATTAATTAACGCCAGAAGTCAATTTCTATATGGCGGTTTTGCTGGTCTTGAGCTTGATTATGCTTTTAGCGATAATTGGTCTTTGGTAGCAAAAGCAAATGAGTATTACAATATAAATTCTGACGTAGGTAATTGGTATCCTTATTTCGGTGTCGGTTTACGTTACTTTTTATATTAGCAAACACTATCATCCCACTATATGAAGCAAAAATTACAATTATTTGCCTGTTTAGGTATTCTACTTTTAGGCTGTACGAAAGATTTTGGAGATATAATTATTGATACGTTCGATTTTACTTTTGAAGGAACGAATGAAAACACAGGGTTTGTATATCAAGAACTAACAACCACATTTGATATCATCTTTAGCAGACAAATTGATGGAGCCAAATTTTTCTTTGACTATGAAATATTAGAAGGAGAAGGGTATTTTGAAGATACTGACGGGAATCGTTATGATGGCGGAGAAATAGAACTTGAAAAATTAAACTTTGAATATAAATATGTGCCTACTATTATAGGTAAACATCGTATTTTGTTTAAGGCTTTAGATTACAAAAAAAATCAAAAAGAAGTAGAACTTGAATATATAATAGATTACGCACCATTTACTGTTTTACTCAATAATGTGTCAAACCGATACATTATTAATAGAGAAAATACGATTGAACTTACCATGCTAAGTGAAAATCCGGCTTTAGCATTAGAGAAAGATTATAAAGTAACTTATAGTATAGATGGTGGTACAGGTACAATTCGCTTTAATGGAGAAGATTTAGAGGTAAATAAAGAATATTCTTTTAATAAAGGAAGTTCTGAACTTATTTACTTTCCGACTACCCTAGGCACACATACTATTACGGTAACGAGTACTTCTCCAGATGGTCTCGTCAAAGTTGTTACACTTGAAATTTTAGTAGAAAATATAGCATTTTCTATAGATGCAAATCTTGAAAATAATGAGGGTACATTAGGTGAAGATTTATTAATACTTATAACTTTAGAAACTACCGATCTTGAAGATTCCATAGATTATGAAATAGTTCATTATTATGCTGAAGAGAGTGAAGGGGCAGGAACACTTAGAAACGAAAACAAAGAGATTATTATTTCTGCTACTCCAAATAATATAGAACCAGGCACATATAATTATATATTTAATAGTAATGTAGCAGGTAGTAAGAAAATATATTTCGATATATCAGATAGTAATAATCAAATTAAAAGAGATAGTGTTAGTTTTAATTATAGGACTACACCTTTTACATTTACTGGCTCAACACAAAACAGTTCTGTCGACCTCAATCAATCGGTTCCCATAGATTTTGTTCTTTCTTCTGTTGGCGGAGATAACCTCGAATATTCTTTTACATATAATAGGGAAGATGGCAATGGAAATCTCTCTGATGTTTCAGGAAACATAATTGCACCTAATACAAGTATAAATGTAGTTCCTGGTGATTTCTCTTATAATTACACACCCACAACCTTAGGTGAACAGCAATTAACATTTACGGTAACAGACAATTTTGGTCAAGAGAATGTGACATTAATCTCATTTTCAATAGTAAGTAGTTTTGATTTTAGTACTTCTTTCGAAAAGAACACTTATACCTTAGATGAAAATGCGCAAATTAATTTTAGCGTAATAGGCAGCGGTAATTATACCGGAACTTATGATAATAATAATGAAGGAGTGCTAACTTACAATGGTAACAGCTATGCCCCTGGTGCTACATTCAATATTTCTACTGGAAATACAGTAGCAAGTTATCAGGGCTTTTCTGAAAGTGAACATATTTTAGACATTACTGTTACTTCCAATTTAGGAGAAACAAGAACAGGGTCAGTCAATGCAACATTTAATGCCGAGCCAGAAGATGATAATTTGACCTTTTCTGTAATGGAAGAAATTAGTGATTTATTAGTAGGTGAAAACACAAATATTAATTTCACCCTTGTAGGCAATGATACATACACCGCAACCTATTCAAATACAAACACAGGATCATTTGTTTATGAAGGAGTTACTATAGTACCAGGTCAGAATTTTGTAGTTGCTATTGGTAATTCAAATGGTATTTATAATGGGGCAGCAGTAGGTGTGCATGATTTGGTTTTTACGGTTACATCAAGTAGAGATATTTCAGCTTCAGATGATGTATCATTAAATTATCTAAGCTCAATAGACAACTCTTTGACTTTTTCATCGGTACCTGTTTCTTCATCTGCGGAAACTAATGCGAGTGTAAGTATTAATTTCAATTTAAACGGAAATGAAAGCTATAGCGCCTCATATAGTAATACAAGCGAAGGAAGTCTTTTCTACAATGAAAATATTTACGAACCCGGAGAAATTTTCGATATTTTAATTGGTTCAACTTCCGCAACTTACACAGGCACATTAGAAGGTACGCATAGTTTAAACTTTACTGTTACATCAAATACTGGTGTAGTCGCTACTGATAATGCTTCTATAGAATATTCAGACAATGTAGTTACAGTTGCTGTAACTGAGGTTAATTTCAATCAACCAAATGTATCAATTGCGGAAAGCAGTTCTTCTAATCTTACCCATAGTATTTCTCCTAGTAATGCTGAAAATACCAATGTTAGTTATTCATCAAGTAATGAAGGGATAGTGACAGTAAATTCATCAGGAGAGATAACCGGTGTTTCTGAGGGTGAAGCTACCATAACTATAACCACCCAAGATGGGGAATTTACAGATACTGTTTTGGTCACCGTAACTCCAGTAGATATCGCTTTAAATTTTGAGTTAAGCGTGGCATCTGCAAGTGCCAACGTGAACAATAATGTGAACGTTCAATTCGATATATCAGGTTCTGAAACTTATACAGCTGTGTACACCAATAATAATTCGGGAATATTCGTATACAATGGGGTATCGATTGCACCAGGTACAAGCTTCGTGATTTCTACAGGTAATTCTACAGGTATCTATAATGGTACGGCTTCAGGTGATCATACTCTAAATTTTACAGTAACATCTAATTCTGGTGAAACAGCAAATAATAATGTTTCAGTACAATTCAATTCAGTTGCGATTGCTGTAACAGGGGTAAGCTTTGATAAAACCGGTCTAGACAATCTTGAGATAGAGGTAGGGGAAGCGTGGGACCTTGAACGCATAATTGCTCCGAGCAATGCAACAAATACCAATGTCACCTATTCCTCTAGCAATCCGGCTGTTGCAACGGTGCAAACATATATAGAATCTGGGTACGAACAATGGGTGATAGTCGGTGGAGTTTCACCCGGTACTACCACGATTACCGTAACTACGGAAGACGGTGGATATACCGACACATTTTTGATGACCGTGATACCTAACAATGTTGCCGTAACTGGTGTCAACATCGGGTTTCAAACACTTACAATTGATGAAAACGAAACGTTTGATCTTCCATTTAATGTACAGCCGGCTGCCGTAATGAATACGAACGTAACCTTTTCGTCTAATAATACCAACGCCGTAACCGTAGAACCTACTACAGGTGTCGTAACCGGTGTTGCCGCAGGTGAAGCTACGATTACCGTAACGACCGAAGAAGGAGGTTTTACGGATACCATTGTAATAACGGTAGAAGGGACAACTATACCAGTGACCGGAGTTAGCTTTGATAAAACCGGGCTGGAAAATCTTGAGATAGAAGTAGGCGAAGCTTGGGACCTTGAACGCATAATTGCTCCTAGCAATGCCACCAATACCAATGTCACCTATTCCTCCAGTAACCCTAGTGTTGCAACGGTGCAAACATATATAGAATCTGGGTACGAACAATGGGTGATAGTCGGCGGTGTTTGGCCCGGTACTACTACGATTACTGTAACTACGGAAGATGGTGGATATACCGACACATTTTTAATGACCGTGATACCTAACAATGTTGCTGTAACTGGTGTTAGCTTCGGATATCAAACATTAACAATAGATGAAGATGAATCCCGTGAACTTCCATTTTATGTACAGCCGGCTGCCGTAATGAATACGAACGTAACCTTTTCGTCTAACAACACCAACGCCGTAACCGTAGATCCTACCACAGGTGTCGTAACCGGTGTTGCCGCAGGTGAAGCTACGATTACCGTAACGACCGAAGAAGGAGGATTTACAGATACCATTGTAATAACGGTAGAAGGTACAACTATACCAGTGACCGGAGTTAGCTTTGATAAAACCGGGCTGGACAATCTTGAGATAGAAGTAGGCGAAGCTTGGGACCTTGAACGCATAATTGCTCCTAGCAATGCCACCAATACCAATGTCACCTATTCCTCCAGTAACCCTAGTGTTGCAACGGTGCAAACATATATAGAATCTGGGTACGAACAATGGGTGATAGTCGGCGGTGTTTGGCCCGGTACTACTACGATTACTGTAACTACGGAAGATGGTGGATATACCGACACATTTTTAATGACCGTGATACCTAACAATGTTGCTGTAACTGGTGTTAGCTTCGGATATCAAACATTAACAATAGATGAAGATGAATCCCGTGAACTTCCATTTTATGTACAGCCGGCTGCCGTAATGAATACGAACGTAACCTTTTCGTCTAACAACACCAACGCCGTAACCGTAGATCCTACCACAGGTGTCGTAACCGGTGTTACCGCAGGTGAAGCTACGATTACCGTAACTACAGAGGAAGGTGGCTTCACGGATACCATTGTAATAACGGTAGAATAAAAATAAAAAAGACATATCGAATAAAAACAAAAAACAGCTTAATTACATATAGTTACAATATAAAATAGCTAAACCTCCTCTTTATAGTTAGATTCGAAAATTCTGTATTTAAAAAGACCCACCACTACAGCGCCACCAATACTATTACCCAATAAAGCCAAAAATAGAAACCATAGGTAATCTAGAAAGCTTATATCATTAGAATGTAAAAAAGCACCAAACACCTCTATATTGCCCACAATACTGTGATGAAATCCTCCAAAACCTATCACACCAGTTATCATAATTATTAGTACAACACGAGTAAGCGAATTCATAGTACTGTTCAATAACCAGGTTAATAAACCCATTAACCATCCGGCTACAATCGCACTTGCTAATAGAACCCAAGAGCCTTCTTTGACTACATGAGTACCAATTTCTACCATGGTCTCTTCTGTAAAAAGATGAAGATGCGGAGCAAGTAACCCGATAAAAACAGCAAAAATATTACCTCCTATAATATTCCCTAATATAACTACGCCCCATACCCGAAATAATTCCCAAATGCTACGCTGACCATTTAACATGGGCAATGCCAATACAGAGGTTTGCTCAGTAAATAGGGCAGATTTACCAAGGATAACAAGTATAAACCCTACTGGGTATACGACCGCAAAAAGTTTAAAAATAATAGCAGTATCTACAGTACCGTTCAATAGATAATAAAGTGCACAGATCATAAAATAACTAAACCCAATTTCTAAGCCGGCAATAACCGCACTTAAAAACATGGCTTTATTTTTTATCTTGAAAATTTCTTCTCCTTCATGAATAACCCTGCTTAGAATAACACTGTATTCATTGCCATCTTTAATTTCTGCAGATTTCTTTTCCAGTTCTTTCTGATGGTCTTCCTGTTCTATTTCTTTATTTTCCATAAGGTAGTTAGTGGTTGGTTTTATAAGGGCAGGCTGTAATTAATACCTCTTTAAGATATTAATAAATAGCTAATTATAAGAATCTATTAAACCTTTGATGCTACGTAAATTTTACGCTTGCCAATTTTTCAAAAATACACAACGGACCTAAATATGGTTGCTCTGAATACATATTTTGATAGCTTTAAAAGAAATTTATTAATAAACTTTAAAATGAGCAGAACTCTACTACTATCCAAAGTTGGAGCGTTTAACACATAGAACCAATTCATCCCCAAAAAATTACAATTCGGTCATTCACAATTTATTTTTATACCGATTCCATATATGTTTGTATCATCAATCAAACCTAAAGGATCACATAATGGAAAATGTCAAACCAAAAGTCAGTACGAAAAAACAGATTTTTAGAATCGTATTACTCGTTAGCACATTCATTTCGTTATGGTTTGTACCGTGGATCCTTGTAAAAGCATGGATGCTACCTTTACCAAGTACGGTACAAGAGCAAGTGGATCAAACGGCAGGTTACGGATTCGACGGAGTCATAGTTTACGTCGACCAAGCGGGTAAACCACCAGCATTATATGGTGCCGGATATCATAACACAGAAAAGAAAATACCTGTTAATCCAAATGCTTTGTTCAAAATTGCGAGTATAAGCAAGTTATATGTAGCGGTTGCCATTACAAGATTAGCCTATGAAAATCGTATCGATTTAGATAAACCACTTACCGATTATTTTCCAGAACTTTTAGGTAAAATTGAAAATGCAGATAAGATTACATTGCGAATGATGGTAAAGCATAGAAGTGGCATTCCTAATTTCACCGACAATGCCGATTATTGGAAAAACCAACCGAACACCGATGTAGATGTGCTTAAATATGCATTGGATTTACCTGCGGATTTTGAACCGGATGAAGATTATGGCTATTCTAACACCAATTATCTACTGCTTTCCAGAATTATAGAGCAAGTTACAGGTGCTAGTCGCTATGACTATTTCAAAAAAGAAGTTTTAATTCCGCTTAACCTCAACAATACATATAGTTCACTTGATGACGTAAACTTAGATGATGTAATGAGTGGCTATTATGTAGGAATCGATAAAGATTTTAAAAACGAGGATAATGGTATGATGCTAGCTACTGCAGAAGATGTCGGCAAATTCGTAAGGGCATTAAACGATGGCTCTTTACTTAGCGAAGAAGAAATGGAAATCTACACGGCACTTTATGAGTTTAATCACGGTGGCTTGGCTGCTGGCTACCAATGTTTGGCAGAATACCATAAAGATATAGACGCTGTAGTGGTTCAATTTATGAACACCACAGATTTTGAAGGTTACCAATGGAATTTGCTACAAATTACCCATAGTAGAGTGGTTAAAATACTACGTAAAGCAAAATAATCATAAAAGAACATAACTATCTATAAATTAAATATTTGTAATTATATTATGTAACAACTTTAGTATTAAATCGTCTTAAATACAAATCATCAATCAATCAATCAATCAATCAATCAAATCAGTATGACAGTTTTAGTAGTAGGCGCAAGTGGCGCCACAGGTAGTCAGTTGGTAACACAACTCCTTTTGCAACAACATTCGGTAAAAGTGGTGGTACGTTCTCCAGACAAACTCCCTGAATTATGGAAAAACAATAAGCATCTTCAAATTATAACCGCAAGCATTTTAGACCTTACCGATGACGAAATGCAAGATTTGGTAAGCGATTGCCAAGCAGTGGCTTCTTGCCTTGGTCACAACTTAACTTTTAAAGGTATGTACGGGCAACCTAGAAAATTGGTTACCGATGCTACCAAACGTCTTTGCAATGCCGTTAAAGAAAACCGACTGCATACACCTACCAAGTTTGTTTTAATGAACACTACCGGTAATCGAAATCGTGATCTTTATGAACCTATTTCATTTGCCCAAAAATGTGTCATTGGTCTTTTGCGTGTGCTATTGCCACCTCATGTAGATAATGAAAAGGCTGCGGATTACTTGCGTACGCAAATTGGTCAGAAAAACAGCGCCATAGAATGGGTTGCCGTAAGACCAGACGGATTAATTAACGAAGACCAGGTAAGTGCATACGAGATTTTCCCTTCGCCCACACGTAGTGCCATATTCAATGCCGGTAAAGTAAGCCGTATTAATGTTGCCCATTTTATGGCTAGCCTTATCAATGACACTAACCTTTGGAATAAATGGAAAGGACAAATGCCGGTTATTTACAGTTCGTCACAAGCCAGTTAAATAACATTACAGTAAAATGGAAAACTTCATAAAACAGTTAGAGAAACAACATTCTGGCAAGAAGGTTCTAGTGCTTTTCTTACTCACCAACAGCGTATATGCGAATATGCTGCTAGTTACCATACCGGCAACGATGGAATTCTCTAACGGATTGCAATTATTAGATATGATGCCCGCAGGATATGATTTAGAGTATGTAAACACCCTTTTTCATACACTAGGGGATACCGGTCGTCAAATGTATCTCACCAAACAAATTCCTGTAGATATGATGTACCCATTACTCTTTGGTATTTCTTATGCAGCAGTACTGGCTTATTTCCTTTTAAAACTACCTAAATTAAACTCGAAATTCCTATACCTGTGTCTATTGCCTGTAATTGCAGGATTAGCAGATTATTTAGAAAACATAGGCATTATCTCCATGCTAAATACCTATCCAAATGTTACAGGAAGCTCTGTAAATATTACAAGTATATTTTCTGTTATTAAAAGTAGTGCTACCAGTATTTATTTTTTGACCTTAATAGTCGTTTTGATTGTACTTGGTCTCCGAAGGATGAAATCTAATAGCGAAAATTTTCACCAATAACAATAACCCAACAGCTATCAAAAGGAGGGACGCACTATGTATTACAACTCATATTATACCTCAAAAGAATAAAACAGTTGCAAAAGTATCGTATATTAAACATCCCAAATAAATATGCTTAAACTGGGCATTGCAAAAATATATATTCATCACTTTATGTAAGCAAATGCACTAAAGTCGGACTCAAATACACATAACTAACAACGCCATTTATGAAAACGATTTTCTCCTTTGTTTTAAGCTTAAGCTGCTTATATATGTTCGCACAAAAAACTATAGACTTTCCCTCTAAAGATGGTCTGCTGATTACCGCAGATTATTATGAGGTCAAAGGGAGCGAAACCTTTATACTCCTTTTTCATCAAGCAGGGTGGAGCCGCGGAGAATACAAAGAAATAGCGCCTAAATTAAACGCATTGGGTTATAGTTGCCTTGCCATTGACCAACGCTCTGGTGGTGAAGTAAATTCCGTTGTCAACCAGACCAACCAAAGAGCGGTAGCCGCAGATAAGGAAACCGAATATGTAAATGCTTTTCAAGATATCGAGGCAACCGTAGCTTATGTTAAAAAGACATATGCCCCAAAGAGAATAATTATCTGGGGCAGTTCTTACTCTTCTTCTTTAGTTCTTAAATATGCCGGTGACTATCCTGATAATATTGATGCCGCCATGGCTTTTTCACCTGGAGAGTATTTTGGTAAAGACGATTTTATAAAAAATAGTGCCGCAAACATTAAGGTACCCACGTTTATTACTTCTGCGCAAAACGAGCAAGATAATTGGGCTGCCATAAACGAAGCGATACCTACCACAACAAAAGTGTCGTATGTACCAGCAACCAAAGGAAATCATGGTTCACGGGCTTTATGGGAAAAGTTTGATGATAATGATGGTTATTGGAGCGCTGTAAAGAGCTTTTTAAAGAGTATATAGCTAAATCCTCAACGCGTAATGGGCTATTTTACATTTCCGTTTTTAGACGCTTTGCAATAATCCCCTAACGGTTTAGTATCGTTTTGTATTTGTACTACTCGAAAGTAGGAGGGAAGCACTATTTGTTACGACTCATATTTAACTTTAAAACGCTAAAAAAATAAAACAGTTGCAGTAATATTGTACTTCACATACGCTACAAAAATTTAGAAGCTTGCTAGAGAAAAGAAGACAATTACCCCAAGAACACGTAACTGATACAGAGAACTTTATCTATTGTTTAGAAGGTGTCGATGATGTAGAAAACGAAAACCTTACCGAAGCTCAACAAAGCCTCGAGCAATTAGCCATGAAATATGGTATCGCTAGTATCTATAAGACATGTGACACCATTGAAGGACTTGAAGATAGCCTTAACGCATTGGTCTTAGATGATCATAATTTTAAAGATTATGAAATTATTTACTTGGTCATGCATGGCGAAGCCAATAGCATCTGCTTAAACGATTACTATTATACGCTGCAAGAGATTGCGGAAATTTTCGAGGGACGGTTAAAAGGGAAGATCCTGCATTTTTCAAACGCCAAAATTCTAGACCTTGACGAAGAAGAAGCACAGTACTTTTTAGATATCACTAACGCAAAAGCAGTTTCGGGCTACGGGAATGCATATAACGGAGTAAGCAGCGCAAACCTAGATAAAGCTTTCTTTAATTTATTTAAAGAAGATGACGATATGTTTGAAGTCGTAGAAGAGCTGCACCAAAGACATTACAATGTCTGTAAAATGTTAGATTTTAGGCTATATTATTAGAAAAGAGCTCAAATACTATTTAAATTTTCGGGCTGCCTAATCATAAAGAAATCAACACAAGGCTCTCATTGGTTGAACCTATAAATCTTTACCACTAAATAACCGGGTTATAAAACCTCTAAAAAATAAGGCAAAGCCATATTTGCCTTTTTCTTGTTCCATACCGCGAACAGCTCGGTTTCTTGTGGTACATTATTTAATTCAATAAATTTAATTTTAGTATTGCTCTTATCTCGAAGGGAGTTCGGAACTATAGAAATTCCTAATCCGCCTTCTACCAGTTTAAAAATCGTAGGGGCGTGAATTGAACGATGCGATATTTTAGGAGCAAAGCCATGATCATTGCAAAGGGCTACGATTTGGTCATAGTACATTTGACTATTCTTGTTCGGAAACAGTATAAAGGACTCTTCTGACAATTGCGATACATTTTTAAAATTGGCTTTAGAAATCGCATGGTCCTTTGGTAATACCAAAGCAAACTTCTCTTTAAATACTGACTTAATTTCCATTGTGGGAGCAACTACATTAGAGCGTATGAACCCAATATCAATTTGTCCCGCTTCTAAAGCAGCAAGCTGTGCTGTATTACTAAGATCGTTTAAGTAGAATTCAATATTAGGGTGCGTATCAGAAAATTTCTTGATAACAGATGGCAAGTATTTTTGCATTGCAGAACCTACAAATCCGATTTTAAGCAATCCCTGTTTTCCAGAAACTGCAGATTTCCACCGTTCCATAGACAAAGCAGCCTGATTCTGTATAAGCGTAGCCTCTTGTTTAAAAATTATTCCTTCAGGACTCAAACTCACCTTTCTATTGTTGCGTATAAAGAGATTCTTGCCTAAAATAAATTCCAAGCGCTGTATCTGTTGGCTTAAGGCAGATTGTGATATATATAGTTTCTCTGCCGCCTCTCGGTAGTGTAACGTATCTGCCAATACCAAAAAGTAGTGGAGATGTCTAAATTCTAATTGATTAGTCATACTTATCAATAAACCTACAATGTTAATTGTTTATTGTTAAAATAGACAAGAACTTTGCAAAATAATTACAACTAAAAAATCTTACAATCTATTCTTAATACCTGCGTGCTATGAATTTTGAACAAAATACTTCTTTAGATAAAGTGTTAACTGCTTTGTTTCTTCCCTATAAAAAAAGTGTAACCGATGTAGAAAAAATTACCAAGGCTATGATCGATGTCAATATGATTGAATACGAAAATGAAATCGTTAACGATCATATAGCGTTTCGTACCTTAGGTGTTCCTAATTTGGGAATTTCCTCTTTTGAAAAAATATTTCTACACTACGGATATTCCCAAATGGATTCTTACTATTTTCCTGCTAAAAAACTAGACGCCTACTGGTATGCACCGCCAAGTCCCGAGTATCCTAGAATTTTTATTAGTGAGTTAAGAGTGCAAGACCTTTCTAGCCAATCGCAACGTATCATTTCAGAATACACGAATACCATCAACACCGACCCCATAGATGCTATTGATTTAGACGATGCTAAGGCGGTTGGAGAGTTTTTCTACCAACCGTTATGGAAGTTGCCAACGCTAGCCGATTTTCAAAAACTGTCAGAAGAAAGTGAATATGCAGCTTGGGTAATTTATAACCGCTATTATTTAAATCATTATACCATCAGCGTTCATAATTTGCCTTCTCCATATAATTCTCTAGAGGTATTTAATGAATTTTTAGAAGGATTGGGAATTGTACTAAATTCATCTGGCGGAAAGATCAAAACCAGTAATGACGGTTTGTTACGCCAAAGTAGTTCGGTAGCTGAAATGGTAGATGCGACCTTTGCCCATTACGAAAAAATGAAAATTTCAGGTAGTTATGTAGAATTTGCTGAGCGCTCTGTACTACCAGAATTTGAGTCTTTAGATAAAAGTGAAATTCAAAGGGAGCATAGACGAGAAGGTTTTGAAGCTGCTAATGCTGATAAAATATTTGAAAGCACCTATCTGGAGCAAACTTCTAAGAAGTAATAAATTTTAATGGTTTGCGGTTCATATTGAACATCGTATTTACATAACTTCTAACTTTTGGTAAAAAGTATACATCATTAGTTTTTCAAATCAACTTTTAAAAAATTAAAGGCTGATTTGAAAAATTTATATCAAACTAGATTAGGATGAGTTCAACCCATAAGTGCTAAATTGTATTGTTTAGTATTCAAATGGATTATTCTAGAATTTTCTACTAGGTCTTTTACTTAATAATCTTTCTACTTCTTTTTTATTCCTTAACATATTTACTATTTCCCATTAAAGTTTTTAAGCTTCTTGCCCTGTATTAATGTTTTATTCTCAGGCTCAATAAATAATTTAGCTTAGGTTTTATGGTGTGTTTTGTTGAAAATCACCTAATAACTACGCCTTATCTATTTATTTCAAAATATCTTCCTCTCTTTTGCGTTGAACTATAGCAAAATTTTAACAAAAAAATTTTCAGATACTATTTGTTTTCAAGAACATACAGCAAAAATCTATGAAGTTAAAACTACTTTTTATAACTCTACTCCTAGTGGGCGTAGGCAATCTAAATGCCCAATGGAGCAACGAGCAACGACAAATAGCCAGCGATAATGCAGAAGGTGATTTCTTTGGAGATGCCGTTGCGGTATCTGGAGATTATGCTATAATAGGCGCAAAAAGCAGTGATAAAAACGGAATTGGTAGTGGAGCTGCTTATATCTATGAAAAGACTATCGATGGTACTTGGAATGAAAGCCAAATACTTTTACCTAGTGATGCTGATGAATTCCACCGTTTTGGTGAATCTGTCGCAATAAATGGGAATATTGCAATCATAGGGTCACCAGGAAACACAGCTGTATATGTCTTTGAAAAGTCGGTCGATGGCTCTTGGATAGAATTACAAAAACTCATTGCTAGTGATGCACCCCGTGGTAACATTTTTGGTAACTCCATAGCAATATCGAATAACACAATTTTGGTAGGGGCTTCCAGGGATAATGGTTCAACGGGAGCTGCTTATATATTTGAGAAAAGTACTGATGGTACTTGGGTGGAAGTAGTTAAAATTATTCCGGAAGATGCTATTTATGGATATGGCTTTGGGATTTCGGTATCAGTGTCAAATGATAAGGCTATAATAGGCGCATTATCAGATGATGAAAGAGGTCGAGACAGTGGCTCTGCCTATATTTATGAAAAAAATGCAAATACATGGATTCAAACACAAAAACTCTTTGCAAGTAATAGTAGTAGATATAATAGATTTGGAAAATCTGTGGCCATTTCATCAAATGTTGCTATAGTTGGTGCCGTTAGCGATGTTTATATATTCGAAAAAGAAGCAACTACGGATTGGATTGAAGTTGATAAACTACACGACTATAGAAATGGTCAACTGGGAAATGCAGTAGCTGTTTCGGGCAATGTAGCTATAGTAGGTGCTTTATTAGATGATGAAGAAGCCCCAGAAAGTGGCTCTGCCTATATGCTACGTAAATCAGCGAACGGTCAGTGGGATAATATTCAAAAAATCAACGCCAGTAATGCTGCTTTGGGCGATAAGTTTGGCGGAGCAGTTGCTATTTCTGGAGATGATGCGTTAATAGGTTCTGCTTTTAAAAGTACAAATGGTCAAAACAGTGGTGCGGCATACTTTTTTAATTATACACCAACAACAAATCAGAAACCGCAACAAACTGCCTTTGGAACTTTAAATGTAGCGGAAAACAGTGATGATATTCTAAGGGATATCAATGCCACTGATGATACCGATACCGAAGGTAACGGACTCCGTTACATCTTTACCACAAAATACGGCTATGGTTTAGATAATGCCTTGTTTATGTTAACGGAAGATACGGGCATATTCTCATTTAAATATCGCCCTGATTTTGAAAATCCTCTTGACCATAATAAGGATAATATATACAACATTCAGGTAACGGTAACAGATAGTGGTGGATTTTATGCGTACACAAATTATACCATACAGGTAACCGATGTCAATGAAACCATCTGGGGCAATATACAAAGGGTATCGGCAAATGATTATTTATCCGGTAGTTGGTTTGGCAATTCCGTTGCCATTTCAAATAATTTTGCCATAATTGGCGCTAATGGGCATGATGATTTTGGCATAGAAAGCGGCGCTGCGTATTTATATGAAAAAGATACCAATGGCAATTGGCTTGAAGCTCAAAAACTAACCGCAAGCGACAGCAATACGTACGATTATTTTGGTAGTGCTGTTGCCATTTCTGGAAATACCGCTGTTGTAGGTGCTATTGGTAATGATGATAATGGAGATAGCAGTGGTTCTGCCTACGTTTATGAGAGAAACGCAAATGGTATTTGGTTAGAATCACAAAAATTACTGGTTGATAATGGTGCTACAAATAGTAATTTTGGAACCTCGGTCGCTATATCCCAAAATTATATAGTCGTAGGTACACACCATACGGACGCAAATTTAATAGATAAGGCATATGTATTTGAAAAAAGTGTGGATGGTAATTGGGTTCAGCTCCAAGTTTTTACCGCTAGCGATGCAGCCTTAGGTGATGATTTTGGAGGCTCGGTCTCCATATCAGAAGACCAAATTGTAATTGGTGCCGCACATAATGGAAGTAATGGTAATAATAGCGGGGCAGCGTATATTTTTGAAAAAGGTACAGATGGTTATTTTTCGGAAACACAAAAAATAGTTCCCAGTGATGCTTCTTTCAGCGATAGATTTGGTTCTTCGGTAGCTATTTCTGCAAATACCATTATAGTAGGTACCCCTGGCAATAATGATGACGGAGACGGTAGTGGGTCTGCCTATATATTTGAAAAAAATACAGATGGTAATTGGGAAGAACAAGAAAAACTGACGGCTAGCGATGCAGCTTCAAATAACTGGTTTGGTCAATCAGTATCCATTTCCGGTAATAGGGTAGTGGTAGGCTCAGATGAGAATGGAGTAGGTAGAGGTTCCGCTTATTTATTTGAAAAAGATACTAATGGAACTTGGTTAGAAATACAAATACTCGACTCTAGACCTAATGCAGGTTATGATAGTTTTGGCGGTTCGGTTTCCATATCTGGCGACGTGGCCGTAGTAGGCGCACGAAATGACGATGAATACGGCGCTCATACCGGTGCTGCTTATTTTTTTGGTGGCACACTTTCAAATCAAGCTCCTAGATTAGAAGCAAACGCAAGTGCATCCGTTGTCGAAAATACGACATCTATCGTACTGGATATCGATGCATCACACTATAAAGACACAGAGGGCAATGGTTTGGTCTATAGCCTTACCACCTTAAATAATGGTGGATTGGACAATGATTTTTTTACGCTAATAGGCGATACGGGTGAGCTTTCTTTCATCAACCCTCCCGATTATAGCGAACCCTTGGACAATAGTGCAAATAATACGTATAACGTTCAAGTAACGGTAACAGACAATGTGGGTCTTACAGCAACGCAAGAAATTGAAATTAGCGTTACACCGTCTAATCGTGCCCCGGTCTTATCTTCTACGGATTCTTTTGATTTTGATGTAAATGGTATCAATACAGGTTTTAAGGTTAATGCTACAGATGATAACGATTCAGAAGGTAATGGTTTGGTCTATAGTTTTACAATGGATGACAACTTAGGAGCGGATAATTCCTTTTTCAATTTAAACGACCAAAACGGTGAGTTTTCATTTATTACAATTCCGGATATCGATAACCCTTTGGATAATGATGGCAATAACGTTTACAATGCTCAAGTAACGGTAACGGATAGTGAAGGATTATCTGCCATTCAAAACGTTACTATTACTGTCATCGATATAACGGTTTGTACAAACAATCAAAGCATTAGCCCCAGCGATGCCATGATAAGGGATTATTTTGGTGGGTCTGTTGCCATATCGGGTAATACGGCCATTGTGGGAGCCAACGGAAACAGCGCAGCCTATATATTTGAAAAAGACGCTAATAACAATTGGGTGGAAATTCAAAAGCTTGAGGCCAGCGAAACCAGTTCATATAATGACTTTGGTATTTCAGTGGCCATTTCTGGCAATATAGCTATTATAGGTGCCTCTAACACGGATGATAACGGTACCGGTAGTGGTGCTGCCTATATATTTAAAAAAGATGCAAATGGCCTTTGGGTCGAAATTCAGAAACTTTTACCTAACAATAATGAATCTTATTATCGTTTTGGTTTTTCCGTTTCCATTTCTGGTGAAGTTGCTATCATTGGTGCCACAGGAGATAATGAAAAGGGCTTATCTAGTGGGGCTGCCTATATCTTCGAAATGGAATATAATGGCTCTTGGATAGAAACGACAAAGCTTACCGCTTTCGACGGTGGAACTTTAGATATGTTTGGCTACGCCGTATCCGTTTCTGGAAATAAGGCCATTGTGGGCAAATACAGCGAAAATGAGAATAACGCCGCTAATGGTGCCGCTTATATATTTGAAAAAGAAGTGGATGGCAATTGGATACATACTAAAAAGTTAACGCCTAGCAACAATGCTCGGGTAGATTACTTCGGCAGGTCCGTATCCATTTTCGATAATGTTGCCATAGTGGGGACAAATAATTCTTATTTGAACGATGGCAATGGGTCAGCCTATATATTCGAAAAGAGTTCTGACGGTAGCTGGAACGAAATACAGAAGTTAACCGCTAGCAATAGCAATAGATATGACTATTTTGGATATTCCGTAGCTGTATTTGGAGATGTGGCCATGGTAGGAACCAACGATGTATATGGTTTGGCTAAAAATTCCGCCTATATTTTTCAAAAAGAAGCTGATGGAACATGGAAAGAATCCTATAATCTTGTGGCCGAGGGTAATACCGGCGAAGATTGGTTCGGTTCGTCGGTAGCCATTTCTGGGAGTGCCGCCATTGGTGGTGCAGATAGCCAAGATAACGCTCAGATCTTTTCATGTATCTCTATACCTGATACCGAAAAACCAATTATTGTATTAAAAGGCGACGATCCCATTGAAATAAACGAAGGAGACACGTACTTCGAGCCTGGTTATTCTGCAACGGATTTGGTTGACGGAAGTCTAACGGATAATGTTATAGTAGGTATGCAAGATGTAAACCTAGGTCTAGCTGGCACGTATGAAATTACGTATAATGTTACAGATGAATCCGGTAACGCTGCAGATGAAGTCAGTAGAACCATTAATGTACTTGATGTACCTATGGATACCATTAAGCCCATCATTGTTTTAAATGGCAATAATCCATTAGAACTTTATGTAGGTGAACTATTTGTTGAAGAAGGTTATTTGGCAACCGATGATGTGGACGGTGATATAACCGACCTCGTAATGGTAGATATGACCGATTTAAATATGAATGTTGCGGGTACCTATAGCATTACGTACAACGTAAAAGATAGTGCTGAAAATGCTGCAATTGAAGTAGTTAGAACCATTGTCATTAATGAATTGATTAGTCCGCCGGTTCAACTAGCACCTAATGATATTAGTATACTTTTAAACTCGCCTTCTTGTCCTAGTTCTTCTAACGGAAGCATAACTATTACCAATGATAGCGAATATGATTTAATTGCTACACTCTCAGGTATTGGTAATGATGTAATAGTTATTGATGTGCCACAAAAAAGCTCGTATGTTTTCCCAAACTTACCATCCGGACAGTTTGTAGTTAATTTTGAAGGTTCAGATGCGGAAATTAACGCTCCTGAATTCAATGTAACAATTCCAGAATTGGAGGCTATAGGTATTACAAACAAGAAAATAGACCAAGGTTCTGCTTTAGGCCGCGTAAATGTTACCGGAAGCAAGTCATACCAAGTAAAGACCGATACTGAAATTTTAGTATTTGAATTTTTAAATACAGGTTTAAATAGTATTGAACTGCCGTTAAAGACTGGGCAGAATACTTTTGAAATAAAAGGAACTTCAGATTGTCAAGGAATTGAGATGGTTACCTTCCAGTTTAATGAATTACGTTTATTTCCAAATCCAGTTACTGATTGGTTATCGGTATCAGGATTTGAAGCCGAGGGCATGGTTACCATTTTAATAGTAGACGTATCAGGCAAAGTAGTTAAGCAAACAACACAATACCTTGAAAATGGAACGCTTAGAATAAATGTATCGGATATTATTAATAGAGGCGTTTATATATTGAGATTATCAGAAGATGAAAAAGAAAAGGTTGAATTTAAAATCGTAATAAAATAATAGTTGACAACCGACGAGATGTATTGAATAAACACTTATTATTACATCTTGTTTTAAAATTCATAACTCCTAATTATTCACGATAAAAATTAAATCTATATTCCTATTTTTACCAAAATCAAATAAAAGAATTTAATAGTATGAGCAAAACAAAACTAACCATAAATAGTAATGGGTCTGTAAAAGTAGAAGGAGATTTTGAAATTGTAGATAGCCAAGGTAATTCATATAACTTACAAGGTAGAACAGCGTTAGGTATATGTCGTTGCGGACTTTCTAATAACAAACCTTTTTGCGATGGTTCACACAGAAATCATTTTGAGCACGAAGCAACAGCTTTCGATTTACCACCAATGAAAAAGAAATAAAACATATGAATTATTGCTTTTTAATGGACTTCTCTCATAAAAAAGCAATAATAACTTTTTGTTCTATAACCTCCTGCGTTATGTAACTTTGCTTGGGTAAAAGCGAAGTTATTTTCTAAAATCTTCTTTTATTTTTTTCTTTCTTAAAAACTTTCTTCTAAAAATATAATGGAATACTTATTATTCGAGCCGACGATAGGAGGGGAGTGAAATGTGTGTGTGTGTGTGTGTGTGTGTGTGGAATGAATCATTTATAAACCTTATTTTTTTACAAAAAAGAATATTTTTCTAAATGCATTTGCTCATAATTATCAAATTATTTTATTCAAAAATTTGCTTGCAAATAACTTCAGAAAGCAAGTCAGTTTGTTAAGTGTTCCAGATTACGGAATCGGTTCATTGGTTGGTAATTTTTATATGCCAGATGAATGGGTAGCTATTGATGATTTGGTAAAATTAGTTGCTGTTCTGGTTGATACCATAGGTAATAAGGCAAGGTGATTGATTTCATCATGCTTTCTCGCGTGTCATTTTGGTTACATCGTTTTTTATAGGTTCAATAAAAAATGAATACTAAACCTATTGTTTTTGAAACAATCGCTATCTAACAAAAAAATCACACGGTCCGAGAAGTGAATTTACTGTCATATCATCTAAATTTTACCGAACAACTATTCCTATACGATAATGTATTACAACTTAAGTTCATAAAAATGGATAGCACTATAATTTTCGTGTTTTTGAAGAAATAGATGAGTTGCCAAAACTATCTGTACTGGTAACTTCTGCAGTGTAAAAAACACCTCTTGTTATTGTTATGGGTTCAAGGAAGGTATTAGTTAAGTCCTTTTCACTTATAATTTCGATATCAGCTTCAAGTATACGTATATCATAGGTAAGGACGTCACCATCTTCATCATTCCCAACCCAACTGGTGGTCATCGTGTTAGCATTGGAATCAAATTCAATAGTTATTTCTGCTGCATAGGGTACGTAATTGTCTTCTGAAATTCCAGGAGTAGTAAAAGAAAAAGTATCGCTTTGTACAGAACCATTTTCATTAGTTGAAATGATATACCATGAATACGTTTTAGCTTTTTGCAACAGAACCAATGTTTCTGTATTTGTAAAACTTTCTTCGTAAATCTCAGTGGTACCTTCCTGTATTTTTAGGGTATAATTATCAGTATTTGAAGAAGCTATCCATTCAACAAATACATTAATATTTAAAAGGTCATTCTCAATTTCTTCATAATCAGTACATATCTCCCCGTTTACTGGCAGTTTGGCAGTTGCCGTTGTAGGCTGAAGAATTTCCTGTTCGATAGGTGTAGTTGGTGTTGTAGGTTGTTCTCCATTATTGTCCTTTTTACAGGAACAGATTAAAATTAATGCAATGAAGGCCAATTTGTTACGGTATATGAACTCTCTCATAGGGTCTTAATTTTTAACGAATTTTGAAGTATAGTTCATAGCATTAATCTGTATAACATACATTCCATTATCTAAATGACCTACAGAAATCGCACCGTTACTATCTAATTTTTCTTCCAAAATTTTTCTTCCGACTATAGTATAAATTTGAACTGATACATCTTGGTCTACGTTTATAAAGGTGAGCTTGTCATTTGTAATTGTCGGATAAAAAGTAAGGTCATTATTCGTAACAATTGTCTCAATTATTTTACCTTGACAAGCATTTTCGCCGGTAATGGAAATATGGTTTTCTCCGTTGGAGAGTGGAACCGTTATGATCTCTGAATTTGTACTTGGAACATTAAACTTGGTTGTGACGTTATTCACCCTCACGCTATATGATTTACTACCACTAACTGTGTACACGATGTTGTTTAATTTACTATTGAAATTTCCTTTCTTACCAGAAATTCCTTCAAACTCGGTAACTGTAGTTAAATAGGTTTTGTTATACTCGGCAGAAAACCTTGATACATGAATGCTGTAGTTGCCAGCATTAAGGTTTTCAAGTTGCAAAGGACTGGTTGCCGAACGAACTTCGTAGCTTTCAATAGTACCATCGGGCATATCTACCTTAACTTCTAAATTTTGAAAATAAGTTGAGTGTATTTCTATACGACCATTGCTTGAACCCGGACAGGATGCTGACCGAACAAACACGGTAACGGCATCATTTGGTATACTATCACAACCCACCTCGTTTACTTCACCATTATGCCGAATATTTGACGAACATTGATCAATGTCATCAGTAATACCATCATAATCAGAATCTAATTCCGATAGTGCACACCCCTTATCATTAACTTCAAGGTTCAAGGGTGTCGTAAGGCATTCATCATTAGGATTCAAAACACCATCTTGATCATCATCTCTTTGTGAAAATGAGCACCCAACTTCATTAGCAGTTTCACCAACTGGTGTATTTGAACAAATATCAACACTATCTCTAATACCGTCATTATCTGAATCTGCAGGAACTTCTTGCACCGGCCCTTTCCAAAATCCATAACCTAGCGTACTAAAAACTAATTCATTGTCTATTAAGGCAATGCCGCTAACAAAGCGATTCTCCAAATTTTGGGAGATATCATATTTCAAATTTCCACCAATTGTCGAAACACTTAGATAATTACCAAAAAAATAAACCTTACTCTCAAAAATGTTAAAGTCATAAATAGTAGAGCCAAGGTTTCCTGCAATATTTTCTTTCAAGTCATCTCCGGTTAAAGAAGATTCATAAAAATTATTGACGGTAAGAATGTAAAGCTTATTATCATAAAACTCGATGCTGCGAATACGGTCGTTACCTACGCTACCGATATCCAATTGTTTTTCTAACCAAGTTACGCCATAATCGTTTGAAATTATTAAGCTATTAGCATTACCAATACCAACTATTGTATTGCCCTGTAAAACTGGTGAGTTATATATTGATGAACTAGTTTCAAAACCAAAGTCATGTTTTACCCATGTCACGCCCATATCCTCTGAAATTATTATTTCACTAGAACTTAAGAACGCAAAGAGTCTATTGCCATCAAAACTCAATGACCCTATTGATGTTAACGGGCCTACTTCATAAGAGTTATTGTACGTAAGCCCATTGTCTGTAGATACATAAATTTTCTTACCATATTTTGCGACTATATTATTACCAACAAATTGAACAGAACTAAAAGAATTTACCCTAAGAACTTCTTCCGGTAAGTTTCCATTCAATGTCGTCCAAGATACTCCACTATTCTCAGATTTAATGATGCCAATACCGGCCATACTAGATATCCATTCGGTTCCGTTAGAACTTACTGCTGTAGTAGACGAGGCTAATACACCGCTGTTATTTGCAACCCAGCTTACACCATTATCTACAGACTCAACCAACCCAGCAGTACCAGAAACAATTATTTTTGACCCTATTTTATATATGTCGCTTAAAGGTCTTCCGATACTGTCCACAACTACAGTAGTCCAAGTAACACCATTATCACTTGAGTATCGATATTCACCGTTTGAGTTTGTTATGTAAATTATATTGTCAAAAGACTTAATACTATTACTGCCAAACCTATCATAATACCGATATTCGAATGTTTCGAAATTATCTGTTGAATATATACGTGAATTGTTTGCTATAAAAACTCGGTCGTTATGGACAAAAAGATGTCTTATGCCATTTGGCCCAGCGTCAAATGGCACTTCAGACCAACTAGTACCCTCATTATCTGTAACATATATTTTCGTAAATGCTGCTCTGTACAGTTTATTATCAAAAAATAGTAGATCAAATGTAAATCCGTCTATTTGCGAATAAGGCTTGAAATTCCAATTAATACCGCCATCAACTGAAATATACAATCCAGTTTCTACTGAAAGAAAGAGTTTACTACCATCTGTTGCGATTCCTGTAACTTGAAGTGACTGGTCAAAAGTTAAATTAGTGTTGACCCAAGTTTCGCCAATATCAGTGGATATATACAAATTTTTACCTATGGTCTCAGTCTGAAGGAACAATGTACCATTTGCTTCAAAAAATGAGACTACATCGTATCCTATTGGAAGGTCATTTTGTATAGCATTCCAACTTTCACCGTTGTTCGTTGAACTATATAAACCACCAAGATCAGCTGAGATAAATAGCTTTGTTCCGACATTGATTATGGCTTCAAGTCTGCCGCCCTCCGGTTTTTCAAGTTGTTGCCATTGCCCCGCTATTGGGAGACTTAAAAAACCTAAAATTAGGAATACTATTAGTTTCTGCATATGGTACATTCTGATGAGAAGTTAGATTTTTAATATTAAACGATTGTAAAGATACTTTAGTGTAAATTTTCAATAAACTGAAAAATAACAAAATATTAACATTACACCAACTTTGTATAAAACTAAGACCGAAAAGAAAACCTAGAGGGTTAATTATAAATATTTTATTATGAATATTATATTATTTTTTGTTGGGCTAATAAAGATTCTTTGAAGATTACTGAAGATTAAGTTATTACAGACTATTTTCATTTATCTTTTAATTCGTCAAGAATTAATAAAAAACTGTAGTAAGCTAGGAACAAACTATATATAAATTGAACAGAATGAGATTTAGCAGCTGAAGTTTTGTAAAGAAAAATAAGCAATTTAAAAACATAAAGATTTATTTAGGTAATATATGTTGAAATTTAAAGACATCTATAAATACTGTTTGAAGAACTTGTTAAAGTTCTATTGGCTAAAAATATTATGTAAAATAGAAATTACGCTTAGCCAGATAAGGCAGTGGAAAAGTGGACTTAGAGAACTTGGGTAAAACTATAGGTGAGGGGAGCAGCCATATTTTTGGGGCACGAGAAAATACAAGCGACACAAGGAGCATTTGTTTTTCGGCGAGTTGATGCGGTGGATTATTAAGCAATATGTTACATCAAAGCACCAGTCAATGCTACTACTCGCGCCAAAATTATATTTGTCGTAAAATATATCGACTGAGCCACGGGATAAAGAGTGATTACCTTTTTTGGCGAAATGTAGCGCTGGCTGGCGTTTCTAAATTCCGATAACTATCGGAATTGTAAGCCTTGAATTCGTAGATTCATTAATACCTTTAAAAACAATAGAAAAGAATAAAGAATATCGTTAGTTTCACCAGCGGCATAATCTCGCTCAAATAATACTTTTCCGTATCAAGAAAAAAAGATAAATAAAAATCTTACGGGGATTACAATGTTGAAATCCTATTTTACATAATGTTAGGAATACATTAAAAAAAAATTCAAACAAGACGCGAGGTTAGCAAGGGCTAAGAAATTATCTCGCTATGCCAGCGCACCGTCTCACTCATATTTTAAAAGGTCAACCAGACCTTCCAAAATACCACCGTTGGCTGTTGCGGCAAGCTGACGAGAATACTGTAGAAAAAAATCTTGCACACGTTTCCTCGAATACTCAAATTTTAAATGATTCTAAAAAGGCTAGCTTTTAAATTCGTGACAAATAAGATTAGCCAGTGGCTGATATTATTTGGTGTCGAAATGAAGCGGGTGCCTTAATTAGAATATAGTTGAACTTACCGTAGTTTCGTTTTTACATAATTACTTTGTTATAATTCTCCTGCGGGATTTATAACGTAACTATGTAAAATAGCGCTGAAATGCGCTATACACGAAACTACTTCAATTGTACTATAATTTATATTATGTAAAATAGACTTTTTTAAGACCCCACTATTATATGCATATTTCATCGCAATTGTCAACATTCAAAAACTTAAGTTATTTTGGCATAAACTTATTATGATCAGACTTATCGAAATCTTTTTGTGTACCAGATTTCAGTTCATCTAGCTTTGCTTTTTCTTCTGCAGCTTTAATCATTTCTGGAGTTTCTTGTTCTTCACTTGCCCAAAATTTCCACCATGGTTTAGATTTCTTGGTCGTCGCCGGTGCTTTTTTCTTTACAGCAACTGGTTCTATTTTCTTAATGGTTTCTTTGACAACTTCTTTTGGTGAATTTATTGGCTTGGGTTCAATTGGTATAGCTGTAGCTGTTGGAGCTATTAGTATACCATCATGCAAAAACTTAAACTGTACTTTACTTGATGCCAATGCCTGAGAAATGGTTTGTAGCATCTCGTTCTTCTCAATCTGCTCTATGATAGAATTGCATTTATTTATTAAAGTTTCATTTTTAACAATAGCCTTACTTAATTTAAAGGTTATTTCACCACCAAAAGATTTACGTTGCAATATCATAAGCATAACCTGCTGAAAAGATGTATTTATATCGGTTACCAGTTCTTCTATATTTTTACTTTTTAGTTCGATACCATAGTTTTGCGCCTTATTCTCAGAAATCACAAAATTTTGATCAGATATATTTTCTGGTAATTTCTCTCCTCCCATGGCGACCACTTCCCCATTTTGGACCAAAAATACTTTATCTGAAATGGGGTCTTGCTGCGGATTCTCAAAGTACTGTTTTACGATCACTGGTAGCTTTAAACGCATCTCTGAATTAGAATCAATAGCCATCAACACACCCTTAAAAGGTATACCAACCATCAGCGTATCGCACTTCAGCTCTGCCGCAATTTTGATCATAAAATCCTTATCCAATATCTTTTCACTGGCGTATTCATTGCCTTCGACAAATAGTATTTTTGACCCCTCTGCATCTGTTATTTGATAGTCTACATCTATTGCTTTTAAATTCGCAAGAGCCTCTTTCTTTATTCCCGGAAATCTATTATACAAATCTGTTTCATCCAAAGCACTTTCATACACCATGGCATTACCGCTATCTTTACCATAAGCCACCACAGGAGCTATACTGTCATTAAATAAAAATTCTTTAAACTGTAGTCTTTCATCTTTACGGTAATCAGTTGTTTTTAAGATAGGTAATAAAGTCTCCATGAAAAGGTCATTTAATATTGTGATTATATATACAACTTTTGTATACACGTTTTAGTGTACCAACTCCCCTCTTTCAAAAAAATTGTCACTACCCTATTACATCCTAAATACCTAGCAAACAACAAATAGGCACAAAAAACCCGCTCATTTCTGAGCGGTTTTCATAAATATATACGGTTTAGGTTATCTGTTTAAAACATACTTTGCCACTTCTAATTCCAACTCATAACATTCTTCTATTTGGCGTTCTACATCATCCATACTTTCCATAATAGAAATATCGTTCATCCTTAAAATTTCCAATAACGATCCGGTACTATCCGCAGTACGACTTATGTTGGATTTTAAGATTTCTTTTTTCTGAAAGCGACTTTGGGTTTGCGGTTCATATAAATAAGATTCCATCTTCAATAACAATTCTTCTACCGATTTTCTTTTTCTTTCCAATTCGGATAAAACAGCTACTTTTTGGGAACTCAATGAAATTTTCATAAACCAATTATTTTATTGAATTAACGTGTCATTTTACAATTGATTGTGTTAAAAAATGGATTTTCCTCAAAAATTAGACTTAATACACAAAAAACCATATAAAGCTTTCAAACAAAAAAACCGCTCATTGCTGAACGGTTTCATATGTACTATGGAGAAAAGTAATTTCTCTTAGAAAAGCCCTTTCGCCTTATCAAGTAAGCTGCCGGCATCGCCACCAACTAAACCACTAAGACTTTCTAAACTAAAAGCGGAATCTGATGCTTCGTCAGATAAAAACTTTTCTTTAAGGCTATCTACCAAGCCTGGTGCTACATTACTAGCTTCTGCTTGTGCTTCTTCAGCATTCATGCCTTTGCTCTCTAGTATTTCAGCTAGTTTCCCTTTCAAATTTTGAACGATACCACTGTCTTCAGTTGCATTTCCGTCATTTGAAAACAAACTGGTTACTGCTCCTAAATCGCCAGCACCTACTTTTTCCATAAGTCCGTCTATTAGTGAAGATGCTCCCTCTTCCGCAGCTCCGCTAGTTGCTTCAGAATTTAAAGAATTTGCGCTCATTGTTTCTTGCAATTTTTCAATTGCCATTTGCTTTAATTGATCTAACATAGTGTTTATAATATATAGTTAATAATGGTATTACTTGTGGTTAACAAGGCGTTACAAGATTGCACTTACCTTGAGATATCTATAAAGATAGTAGGCATTTAATAGAAACGGTTGCCTAACTCCGTATTTGGGTTTTATACCAAATAAAAAGTCCATCATTGCTGACGGACTTTTTGAAGTTTATTCTATAACTCTAACGTTAACTGCGTTTAAACCTTTTTTTCCTTGGGTTAGTTCGAATTCTACTTCATCGCCTTCGCGAATCTCGTCAACTAATCCTGAAATGTGAACGAAATGATCGTTCGTTGAACCTTCTTCTGTAATAAAGCCGAAGCCTTTAGCATCGTTGAAGAATTTTACTGTTCCTGTACTCATAAATGTAATATAATTTGATATTAATAATTACTAGATAAGATGCAACTATGATGCCAAGAATTGAAAATTATCAAAATTTTATTTTCTAGCACTATCTTCATATGAGTTAATGCATGTAGCAGATTGAATAAAATATTTGCCACCCTAACCCTACTAGAAGAACCATTTTACAAGGAATTTCAAAAAAATTAGGATCACATAAATAAATGCTTTATTTTAGTATCGTAAAATAAATAGCGTGACGACCAAACCAAATTTTGTTCTTCTTTCTGAAAACAACACCTACTACGTAGAATACCTTATTGGGCATCTTGTTTTAGCGAACAGTATTACCGAAGCCGTTATTTTTGATTCGCAATCTCATGCCATAAAATTTCAAAAATACCTCTACAAGAATTGTAGCGTTCGCTTTTCAGTAAATACCTTTATTGCATAACTGCTATACCCTACCCTTCATAATAATGGTTAAGACCATTATGAATCAATACCCAATACTTAAGCAACAACTACACTCCAAAAAATAAATATAAAATGAAATACTTTGCAATACTTCTTCTTGTTACTACTATGATTTCTTGTGGATCTAACGATGACAAGCAAACACCTCTTGAGGCTATCGATTTTACCGCGATCAATGAAGAAGAGATAAATGCATATTTAATTGCTAACGAGCTGGAGTCACAAACCACTGCTTCTGGTTTACACTATATTATTGAAAACCAAGGCGATGGTGCAAAACCATCTGCGTCTTCTAATGTAACTGTAGCTTACAGAGGATATTTTCTAGATGGTGCTGTTTTTGACCAAAGCGCAGAAGGATTATCTATAGGTCTTAATCAAGTAATTGCTGGGTGGACAGAAGGTATTCCCTTATTTAACGAAGGCGGAAACGGCGTACTTTTAGTGCCATCTCACTTAGCCTATGGTAGTTTTGATTTTAATGGTATACCTGGTGGTTCTGTTTTAATTTTTGATATTGAATTGATTTCGGTTAATTAAACGAAAAACCATCAACTGACATCTTTGAAGTACGTATTTGCGTAACTGCACCAACTTGCTCGGTCCAAGCAAAATATAGGGTTTCTTCTACTATTTCCATTTGAGGAAATCCCGATTTACGAGAATCTGCCATTTCAGTTATCAATTGTTTTTTGGAAGTTGTTCCGTTTTTATTTACGATCATGGCATTAAATAATGCAGTTTTGGCATCAGCTTCCATCCAACTTACAACAGCTTGATCTTCATCCATCCAAAGCACATCTACTCTACCCATTATTGCACCTTCTGCAACGGAAACCGGCTTAGAAAATTCCGCACCTCCATCCGTAGAAAAAGCGATCTGTACTTTTTGTTTATTTGAAGCTCCCGTAAACCACGCTACTACCAAATTATTACCTAAGGCATCTACTTTTGGTCCGTTTACCGGACACCCTTTTATCTGCCAATCATCCTTATGTATTACTTTAGGTGCCGTCCACTCCCCTTTTACCTGACGCACAATACTAATATCACGGATTTCATCTTCTGAGCGATCACGATAGATCACAACCGGACCGTTATCTGTTATCGTAGCAGTCGTTTGGCAGCAATCGCATGTTCTGCTATCCAATTCATATTCTTCTAACAATTCACCTGTTGTAGAAACTACTCCGCCACGTAAGGTCATCGCCCCGCGTTCGCCTGCTTCATTTTCTACGGTATTTCTACCATCAAGCCAATTGACGAAGAAATTGCTATTATAAGGTACTATACTTACAAAGCCATGTTCTGTGGGTGTGCCATCGGTATGCAGGTCTAAATCGGTCTCCCAATCTGCTGCTCCCCTTGGCTTCACATTCATTTTTACATCATACGAATACGTACCCTCTGTGGATTTCTTTAAAACGTGAGACCATAAATTACCATTGTTTTCAGTAATCATAGGATAATCAGCCCAGTTGACAAACCAATCTGTACCACTATGTATTTTTTGCGCTTCTTGCCATTCGCCATCGATTAATTCTGAATACTGCATTGTCGCTACGGTATCATTAGAAATTTCTACCCATGAAAGCAAAGCAACGTCTTTATTTGACATGAGGTGTGGCAATGCACTAGCATCACCAGCAGGAGAAATCATTTCTAAAATCGTACTTACCGGTACTTTCGGTTGTATATTTTTAGATTCTTCTTTGCAACCAAGTATCAGACTTAATGCAATAAAAATAAAAAAGGTATTCGTTGGGTTACGCATTACTTTACCGCTCTAAGTTTTTCTATCATTTCAGGACTATCCCACTTCAATCCGCCATCAAAACGCAGCACCTGCTCCCCTACTTCATTATATATAAATGTTGCCGGCAAGGCACTCACATTTTCTTCTGCATAGACGCCGTTGAATTTTATAAATTCTAATTGAAATCCGCGTGCTTCCTTAAACTTATTGATCTTTTCTACAGACTGATCAGATGCAAATAGAAATACATAATTATCTTTTTCTAGTATCGTCCGAGCTTTCTCCATATCTGGCATTTCTTCAATACAAGGTCTGCACCAAGTCGCCCAATAATTCAATAACACACGTTTACCTTTGTAATCGCTTATTTCTATAGGATTACCTTCTAAATCTTCATAGGTTGATGTAGAAACCTTATCTGCAATAGCCTCTATGGCTTCGGGTGCTGTTGTCTTTGTTTTTTGTTCTTTACAACCAACCAATACAACCCCTAAAATCAAAAAATATACTATTCTTAAATGCATATTCAAATATACTATTTAGCACTATGAAACCGATATGCTTAGAAACAAAAAAACCGCCTAATAGGCGGTTTTTTTTATCATATACGATACGTATTATTGTACTTCAACCAATTCTAATTCGAAGGTTAAATCTTCACCAGCTAATGGGTGATTTGCATCAACAACGATATCATTTTCATTTACTTCTGCAACACGTAATTGTCTTTCGCTACCATCTGCATTTGTTGCCATAAGTGCCATATCTACTTTTGGCTCCATATCTTGTGGTAAATCTGATTTTTGAACAGTTTGAAAAAGCTCTTTTTGCTTTTCACCGTATGCATCTTCTTTAGCGATAACGATAGTTTTCTTATCATTAACTTCCATATCAAGCAATCCTTTTTCAAAACCTGGTATTAAGCTACCTTGTCCTAATTTTACATCTAATGGCTCTCTACCTGCTGAACTATCAAATGTTTGACCGTTGCTTAGTTTACCTGTGTAATGTACTTTTACCTGACTATCTGCTTTTACTTTACTCATACTATTAAATTCTACTATTTAACTTAATTGAGGTGCAAAGGTATTATTCTCAGTAGGGAATAACGAAGATTATGGCAAAACCTTCCCTTTTTAGCCTCTTCTTAACATTAAAAGCCTAAAAACAGGGTCAAATACCTTTAAATGAATACCTTATTCGTCTTCTTTAATAGCATTTACGTTACCATTATACTGAATAGCATTTCTATTTGCCATGTTTACAGAAACAACACTTGACTTGTTCGGATAGATATCAATATAAATAGTATACCGATCAGATGTGTCACTCACTTGAAAGCTTATGGTATACTTTTGTTTATTAACATTAAATTCTTGAATGTAATTTTCGGGGAATCCGTTGAACTCTATTCCCGTAGTAGAACCGTAACCACCACCAAATTGGCGTTCTCCATAATAAGGCAAGTTTGCTGATACACTATCGCCAAAAATCTTTAGGTAATTACCATTACCCATTAAATCTATACGTGAAATGGTACTACCGGGTGGAATGAGTCAGCTATTTGCAACCGCATTTAAACTCTGTGTAACTGTTGGGTTGGCAGATGTTGCTATAAATTCTATTTGTTTTGACGCTACTAAACTATGAATAGCATGAGAATCGCTAATGACCGTTTTTGTAGCGGAACAGCCAAACAATAAACTAAAGACAAATAGTATTATAAAGGAGCTTTTCATAAGTATTATTATTAATCACCTAATACCCCACGAAATCTATGCCAAAATACGAAAGTTAATCTTCAAACTCCTCTTCTTCAAATTCGGTATTAACCAAAACCGATTTCTTGAAATTAAAGTTTCGAGATTCTTTATATAATGCCTTGATTAATCGTTGACGCTTACGATCAGAAATATCTAAGGTATCCAATCCTCTAATTTTTTCTTGTAGTGCCGCTCTATGAAGCATTACTGCTGTTTCATAATTAGGTTCGAATTGAAACATCACCGGACCTTCGTCTTCTTCTTTAGGGTTTACTTTTGTAGAATCGTTCGTTTGAGAGTACAACAAACCTGTACAGAAAAATGTGCAGCATATAGCTAGCTGCATAAAAATTTTCATATGTATTGCATTAGTGTTCTACGTCTAAATTAGTAACATTTTTTTTAAATGATACATAAACATGAATGTTATAGGAAAATAATGCTGTCTTTTACCAATTACCTAAGAAATAGGTATTTAAACGTACTGTCTTAAATTTACCGGTTTTCTAAATTTTAAGGTATATTCCATAAAATCAAATTCTAGTTCAGAAGTTTCCCGAATATGAAAATTGACCATTTTGTACTGCTCAGGCAATACTTCTTTTGTTGACCTTAAAAATTCTAACAGCTTCTTGTTTGCCTCTGAAAGTTTTGAAATCTTATTTTTTAAATACACTTTAGTTTCAAATAATGCCACAGTAGAAGGTTCATATAAATATGAATCTACCCTAATTTTAAAATGTTGAATAGTGTTTTTACACCGTTCCAATTTTCCTAAACACGAAGATTTATCCTTTACATTTTCCATGGCTGTAGATTTAAAAATGTTATTGTGGGAATTTTACTTCAAGATAAGAAAATAGGAGTATATTTAAGCTATGTTTCTGTAAGTTTAACTTTACCTTAAATACAACACATTTTAGCTAACCTTGTAGAAACAAAAGGATTAATAAACCTTAACTCTTACAGCAATAAATATTAAGATTTTTTTAATTGTAAAGCGTTGCTGAAATGAGTACCTTAAACTAAACTTTTAGCTTATGAATATCAATTTTGAATACGACGATGTAAAAGCAAGCAACCGATTAGAGATAATGGCTGCTGAGAAATTAGAGAAATTATTGGATAAATTCGACTTTATTGTAAGATCCGATGTTTTCTTTAAAAAGGAGAATACCTCTTCCCCCGATTCAGGTATGGTATGTAATATACGCTTGAGTGCACCAGGTCCTCGCCTGTTCGCACAGTCGTCTTCTGGTAGTTTTGAAGCTGCAATAGCCTCATCTATTGAAGATTTACAACGACAATTGGAAAAAAGAAAAGCAAAAATGCAGTCTCATTAGACTGCATTTTTTTTTATTGTTTTATGTTATCTTCAGAAACCGTGTGATTGGCAATCACCGTTTGAACCCGTTCTGAAAATGGGTTTTTCTTCAACTCTTGTTTTAAGCGCTTTCTTCTTGAATCAGAAATATTAATAGTATCTAATATTTCTTTCATTCTCAATTGATATGCGATACGACTCTGCTTTAATGCCACACGCTCAGAAGCAGTTAGCACATAATCAGACTCGAATTGATTTAAAAGCATACGTTGTTTTACTCTAGCATCTGACTGCAAAGAGTCTTGTGCCTGGGCAGTTTGCATGCTCAAAATACAGCATAGCAAAAAACCACAAAAAATGGTTAGTTTTTTCATTTTAATAGCTTGTTCTACTTTAAAATTAAGCTAAAAATTCCGATTTCCCTTTGAATATGAAATAAAATAGTAGTTAATCGGATAAAGAAGGTCGTTTGTCCAATTTGTACAATAAGCCTAAACCACCCGTTTAAAACGATTGATTTTCAATATTTTAAACAAGCATCTTAAAAATACACCACAATTTTGCTAATTTGAATAAAGCTGCTGAACTCTGTTTTTTAACAGGGATACAGGTTAATTTGACAATCTTTTTTTTAAGGTTACTATTTTGAGTAAAAACAGCTATTAAGAAAGAGATTGTTTTTCAAATTTGCCATAGTATTGAATTCTTAAATAAATTGGTGTCATTTCACCAACATTATAAAGAATTGAAATAGGTAAAGTCAATTTTTAATACCTTTGCATCTTGAAATATTATATATGATAGTCTGGATTGTTTTTATTGCTTTTGTACTTATATTTCTTGCATTAGATTTAGGTGTTTTTCATAAAGATGAACATGTTATTAAATCTAAGGAAGCAGGAATCTGGACTGCCATTTTTGTTACCGTAGCATTTGCCTTTAGTGGCGTTATCTATTGGTTGTTCAGTGCAGAAATTATTGACAACCCAACAGGGTTAACACCCAATGATGCCGTACTAAAGTATATTACCGGTTATCTTATTGAACTTTCACTAAGTGTTGACAACGTTTTTGTAATTGCCGTTATATTCTCTTCATTTAAGATTCCGCCATTATACCAACATCGCGTATTGTTTTGGGGTATTCTTGGTGCAATTGTATTTAGAGCATTGATGATATTTTTCGGAGTTGCTCTAATCACCAAGTTTGAATGGATCATTTATGTGTTCGGTGTATTCTTATTATATACAGCATTTAATATGCTAAAAGGAGATGATGATGACTTTGACCCTAAAAACTCTTTTGTATTTAAACAAATTAAGAAAATATATCCTGTTACCTCTAATATGCATGGTCATGATTTCTTTATAAAAAGAATGGGTGTAAATGCCGCAACTCCCCTATTTGTAGCCCTTATTGTTATTGAACTTACCGATATTCTTTTCGCTTTAGATAGTATACCTGCGATTCTAGCCATTACAGCTGATCCATTTATCGTCTTTACTTCGAATATCTTAGCTATTTTAGGTTTGCGTTCTATGTACTTTTTAATCTCTAGAATGCTAGAGAAATTTAAGTACATCAACTACAGCTTGGTCGTTATTCTTGCTTTTGTAGGACTAAAAATGTTATTCTCTCATTACATACATTTACCTGAATGGGTATCGCTAACTGTTATTTCAGTGGCATTGGTATCGGGAATTTTAGCGTCAATGCTAATTAAGGATAAAGAATAGCTCTTTTTAAAGCTATTTTAAGATGTTACTTTTCCGCTAGCTTAGCGTCGATAATCGCCATGGCATCATTGACCGTTTGCATTTGATCCATGTCATCATTTTCTAAGCGAATGTCGAAAGCGTCTTCTACATCTAGTACAATATCTACAAGATTTGCAGAATTGATATTTAGATTATTCATGAAGTGACTGTCTTGCTTAATATCAGTAATCGCTACGTCTTCGGGAAGATATATTTTAATGATATCTTTTAATTTTTGGTATTTTTCTTCTTTAAGCATATATAAGTTCAATTAAAATACTCTTTGGTATTATTATAGTTTTAATTATTCTTTTAAAAACGACTTAAATATAACACAAGCATTTACATCTCCGAATCCGAAACTTGCTTTTGCGATTACTTTCGGGGCATGATTTTTTGTTTCCCTCGGAATACAAGATTCTGAAATCATTTTAGAAATCTCTGGATGAATATCGTCACAGTTCACATTCTTAAACACTACCTGCTCTTTAAACTGCAATACCGTAGCAACACTTTCAATACTACCAGCCGCTGCCAAACAATGACCTACCGAACCTTTAAATGAATTGATATACGGAAAATCGTCATGTGCTCTTCCTAGCGCTTTGCTCCAGTTTTCTATTTCTAGTCCGTCTTTGGTTGTTGCAGTCAAATGTCCGTTAATGACATCAATATCCGAGGCTTCAATACCTGCATTAGTCACGGCATTTCGTATACAACGTTGTACTGCCATACTATTTGGTGCGGTCATAGATCCTTCGCCTAACTGTCCGCCGCTATTAATTTCACCTCCCAATACTTCAGCATATATATGTGCACCTCGTTTTTGTGCACTTTCTAAGGACTCCAACACCAATGCTCCTGCTCCACTACCAGGTATGAATCCGGCTGCAGTGGCACTCATGGGTCTACTTGCTTTCGTCGGATTGTCATTATAACCTCTTGGCAGAATTCGCATGGCATCAAAACCGCCCCATACATACGGACCACTATCACTACAACTACCGGTCAACATGATTTCTGCCTTACCCTGACTAATGCGGTCGTACGCCATTAGTATACCTTCTGTACCTGTTGTACATGCTGCGGAATTTGTTGTGACTTGATTTCCACAACCTAATAATCCGCCTAAATAGGCACTTATGCCGCTTGCCATGGTCTGTATTACCGAAGTACTACCAAGTCTACGTACATTTCCTTCATCTATTAAATGAATGGCTTCCCTAAACTTATCGACGCCTAAAATTCCGGTACCAAAAATGATTCCGCGATCCCAGCTAGGTTCATCGGTTGTGTTTTTTTCTAATCCGGCATCTTTCCAAGCATCTATACCGGCAATTACTCCGTATACAATTCCGGTAGCATTTAATCCTCTGCGTTCTAACGGGGTAAAATAATTATCTATGAGCTTATCTTTCACTAAAGGTTCACCAGCAACCTGACACCCAAAATCTAGCTTCTCTAGATTTGGTTGATGTCGAAGTCCGCTTTTACCCTCTAACAATGCATTTGTAAAATCGGTGAGACCTACACCATTTGGCGCACATACTCCTAAGCCTGTAATAACTACGCGTCTATTCATTCACTATACCTATCATGCCTGCCAAAACTCCCTTACAGACCAATTTATCATCTTCATTATACATTTTCACTTCACATTTTAGCTTTTGAAACCTAAAATATACCAATTCAGAAACTACCTTGACCCGTTCTCCAGGAAATACGGGTTGCAGAAATTCCATTTGAGAACTACTCATACCAATGCCTATATTTTGTAGTTCGGTCTTTTGACCTAATAAATAAATACCTAAACAGACCAAGCCAATTTGTGCGCAACATTCCGTTAAGATCACTCCCGGTGTTACGGGATTATTCTTGAAGTGCCCTTTGTAAAAATCCGCATCTGATGAAAACGTATAATTACCTTCAGCTCCTTTATCATTAATATTCAGAATTTCTTCCACAAATAGAAAAGGCTCTGAATATGGTAGTTGCTTCAATATCCAATTATAAGATTTTTTCATCATCTTCCTTATTACATCAAACTTTCGCCGCCATCAACTTTTATAACAGTTCCCGTAATCCAACTTGCTTCATCCATCGTTAATAAATACACTGCATTTGCTACGTCTTCGGGAGTAGTTAAGCGATTCTGTGGATTTCTTTTTAGCGCATTTTCTTTAATCTGCTCGTAACCGGGAATCATAGATAACGATTTGGTCATCGTGATACCTGCCTGTATACAGTTTGCTTTTATACCGATTGGTGCAAATTCCAATGCAATACTTCTGGTCAATGCTTCTAAAGCTACTTTAGCCACCGAAACGGCACTATAATTTGGTAATGCTTTGGTATTTCCTTCGCTTGTAAATGAAACTATACGTGTATCATCTGCAAATAAATTTGCCGTAACCAGTGCTTTTGTCCAATCGTACAAACTCAACGCCATGGCATCGAAAGTGATTCTAAAATCGGTGTCGACCAAGGTTGGTCTACTTTCTGAATACATAGGCTTAAGCGTTCCTTTTGCGACACTATGTACCAATACTTTTATTTGATGACCTTCTGGTAACTGTTGCTGAATATTAGAAATGATATCTGCTCGTTTTTCAGCATTCAATACATCTACATTCATCGCTATTAATTGATTACCAAAGGCACGAATTTCATCGAATCCTTTTTCAATCTCATCCATGGCTGCACGTCGATCTCGGTGCATGATTAAAATATGGTAACCGTGACTAGCCAATTTCTTAGCGGTAGCGAGTCCGAGTCCGCTACTTCCTCCCAATATTAAAGCCCAATAGGTATTTTTCATAGTTGTTCTTTGATTATACTACCATTCTATTAATACGCGTTGTGCCGAGAAACCGGGACCAAAACTCAGTATCAGCCCCTGTTCGCCTGCTGCTATTTCTTTTTCTAAAAAACGCTCTAACACGTATAAAACAGTAGCACTACTCATATTCCCATAAAGTCGTAATACCTCTCTGGTATCGTCAATATTCTTACCTAAAGCACCAAAAAGTGATTCTACGGTTTGCACTATTTTCTTTCCTCCGGGATGAAATATTAAATGATCAACATTCTGAATATCACTACCATATTTTTCTAAAAACGGATGTACGATTTCTGCAAAATGATTAGCTATCGTTTCAGGTACAGCCGGATCAAGAATCATTTTTAATCCGTGATTGGTTAAATCAAAACCCATCATTTCGGTAGCATCTTTAAAATGATACATTTCTTCCCCTATTATCTTCGGACCAACAGCATCTTCTTCTGACGATAATAGCACACAAGCCGCACCATCTCCAAATATTGCAGCACTCACCATGTTGGCCATCGAATAATCTTCTAGTTGAAATGTTGCAGTGGGACCCTCAACAGCAACCAAAGCAATACGCTTACCAGGATTTGATTTTAAAAAGTTGTGCGCATATATAAGACCTGAGACTCCTGCAGCGCAACCCATTTCAGTCACCGGAAGCCTTACCACATCTTGACGCATACCCAACTCATTAATCAAATAAGCATCTAAAGAAGGAATCATAATACCAGTACAGCTAACAGTAATGATATAATCGATTGAAGAAGCATTCCAATTACTTTTTTGTAGCGCGTTTCGAAGTACGTTCGTACCCATTCGCTTGGCTTCTTCACTATAAATCTTGTTTTTATCCTCAAAAGAAGTGGTTACAAATACATCTTCTGGTGGCATAATAGAATATCGCTTGTCTACTGCAGCACCTTCAAATATCTTAACGACCTTTCGTGAAAAACGCTCCTCTTGACCGCTCAACCAAAGTTCAACAAGGGGAATAATATCCTTGGTATCTTTTGAATACGGTGGCAATTCTTTCGTAACACTAACAATTCTTGTATGATTCATAGTTGCTCTTAATCTTCAATCTACTTATTTCTTTTGTAAAACCCATGCATATCTAAAAGCCCATTTCCATTTAATATGATGCGACGCATTGGTAACTTTATCAGCGAAATGCAATAATTCTTTCTTTATAAATGCCCTACGGATAGATAATAATCCGTCTTTCTTGGCAATTTCAGTTTTGATAAAAAACAAACTAAATACTTTGAACAAGTAATAGGCAACGGGGCTCCGTTCTAAATCATTAATTACTACACCCAAGTTTGCTATTTCTACAAAGCGATTTACAAACTCGACAACTCCTTCATCTGTAAAATGATGCAAGGTTAATGTCGTCATAACCACATCAACATTCCATTCAGAAAAATCAGTTTTTAAAATATCGGTATTCAAGTAACTAATTTCAGGGTAATCAGATGAATATTGTTGCGCTAATTGCAATCCTTGTTCGTTAAAATCTACTCCAATCAATTTGAGTTTTATATTCTTCTTTCTAGCAGCCAACGCCAGCTTTCTAAGCATGGTTCCTTCGGCGCAACCCATATCTAAAATCGTATACGATTCTTGTTTATTTTTTTCAAGTAACTTAAATACAGCGTCTAAGGTGATACCATAACCCCCAAGTAGCCTATTTACCCTATTGATGTCTTGCAGAATGGTTTCTAGCTCATTAGTCGTACCAGAAAAGGTATCCATGATCTCCACTTCGCTACTTCTTTGTGTAAAATCTACCATTACGATATTAATTCTCCATGGGTTTTAGAAATAATAAACTTCAATATTGATTTTGATTTTCCGACAGATTTAATTCCCATTGAAACTAATCTTTTATTCATTAATACGGACTGTAATTTTCTACCAAACCATAAACGAGCACTAAAAGCTTTTGACCACGCCTTTTTATAATCGTGTTCTAGGTCGCTACGTTTGTAATCTGATTCCCTAATATATTTTGATATTAGTTCAGAAGCAATCTTAGCGCTATGAATAGCCATTGCCATACCATTACCACAAAGTGGATGAATAAGACCTGCAGTATCGCCACACATAAGCATGTGGTCAACGACATTATCTTTCTGATCAAAGGCAATTTGGGCAATGGTCATAGGTTGTTCAAAAACAGGACTTGCATTTGATAAAAACTGTTTTAAAAATGGATTTTCTGCTACTACTGCAGCATTGAAACTTTGAACATCTTTATATTTTTTAAAACTTTCATAATTTACTAGATAACAGAAATTCACCACTCCAGTTTCCGTTTTTGAGAGTCCGCCATAACCGCCATTAAAATTGTGTAGCGTCACTAGGTCTTCTTGAAAATCTTCAAACTCATAATGTGCCTTTACCGCCAGCCACGATTGTTTTTTCTTACTGAATGCCCTATCTAAATTTTTATCTAAGACTGATCGTTTACCATAAGCTCCCATGGCTATTTTAGAAGAATAGCTATTAGACTTGGTTGTAATAGTGAAAATATCATTCTTGAATGCGGTTGCTATGACCTTCTCAAAGTAAAAAACAACGCCAAGCTCCTTTGCTCGTTCAAATAGCAAATTATCAAGCGCATATCTACTTATGCCGAATCCACCTAATGGTAAATCGGTCTCAACGATAAACCCGTCTTCTGTACTTATTTGAAATTGTGAAATATCTTTAGCTCCTGCAACCTTTAGGTCTACTCCTAACCGTTTTAAATACGGATCAATTTCTTTAGACACATATTCGCCACATACTTTATGATGCGGGTATTGCTGCATTTCAATCACAGCAACATCCAATCCTTCTGAAGCCAAATGAATAGCAGCAGTCAAACCCGCTAGTCCACCTCCAATAATAAGTATGCCGTGTTCTTTCACTGCATGGAAGTTACACCAAAAACAAAAAAGCCCTGCAAGTGCAGGGCTTTTATTTTAACTCAATACTAAAATTTGTATCTCTTAGTTCGTTTGTGTTTGTGCTTCTTGTTTTAAAGACTCACTAGCAACGATCGCTAGCTCAACACGTCTATTCTTAGCTTTACCAGCTGTAGTTGTATTGTCACCTACTGGTTGTGTTTCACCATACCACTTGGTATCAAAACGACTAGCATCTATACCTTGACTTATTAAATAGCTCGTAACAGATTCTGCTCTTTGCTTAGATAAGTTTAAATTATACTCCTCAGCACCTGCACTATCGGTATGACCTTCAACTAAAATATTAGATTGAGGATATTCTTTAAAAATACTTACTAGTTTATCTAGAGTAACTGCAGATGTACCTTGAACATTAGATTTATTGGTATCGAAATACACACCAGCTTCTTCGTTAAATGTTACATTAATACCTTCACCAACACGCTTTACTTCTGCACCAGGTATTTCTTCTTCAATACGTTCTGCTTGACGGTCCATTCTATTTCCAATATAACCACCGGCAGCACCACCTATTGCAGCACCTAAAATGGCACCAAGAGCCGTATTATTACCGCTACCAACATTATTCCCCAAGATTCCACCGATTACGGCACCTCCTGAAGCACCTATTACGGCACCTTTTTGTGTTTTATTTGCGTTTTTAACAGTACTACAGCTCATTACCAAGGCAAGAGCTAGAATGTAACTTGTTCTGCGTAATATCATTGTTTTCATATGCTTATTTTAAATTTTAAGTAGGTTTATTTTTTACTGAATTGGTAAACAACATTAATTGGCGCACCTTCTACCATAACATTAGATTTTAATGTCATAGCTGTTTCGGTAAGGTTTTCAATATTTAAACGATAACCGGCACCTCCAGAAATATCTTGATTTTTTTCGTTGATAGATTTGAACTGTAACTGGCTTGTGTAGTTTTCTTCACGTTCTACAACAGACCATCTTATATAACGGTCACCACCAGTACAAAATGTAGATTGGTTTATTGTGTATCTCCCAGTACTATTGTTGTCACGAAAGAACCACTCGCTGCCTTCTAGACATATATCTTCTACGTCATTAAATAATACCGCTTTTACATTACCGGTATTACCTTCAAAGGAAACATCATTTAAAGTCCATGTGCCACTTAGTAAATTTCTTTTTCCTCGAGCATCTTTAGACACTGAACATGAGGTTACAAAAAGTACAATACTAAATAGTAAAATTATTTTTTTCATAAGTAAAAAATTTAGGTTTGATCTATATACGTTGCTTGTTATTTTTTGGATGGATTAATTCTATTTATTCGACCAAATAACATTGCAAAGATGCTGCTAAATATAAATACCTATTACCTCTTTTAACATATTTCTTAACGGATTTACTTAATATGCGATAAGTTCTTTTAAATCAGATTCAAACCTAGACTTTGCCAGGTATTGCTCTTCAAGCTTTGTGTTAAAAGGGATCGGAGTCTCTAAACTACCTACTCTTTTTATGGGGCTATCTAAATACTCAAAACAATTTTCCATCACCATTGCTGAAATATCACTAGCGATGCCACCAAATAGACTGTCTTCTTGTAATATAATTAGCTTACCTGTTCGCTTTACCGAATCGTAAATTGCTTTGACATCTAATGGTTGTAACGTTCTTAAATCTAATAGATCTGCACGTATTTCTGTATTCTTTTTTAATGTTTCTAAAGCCCAATGAACGCCTGCACCATAAGATACAATGGTTATTTGATCACCTTGCTTCAAAAGACTAGCTTTCCCTAATGGTAAGGTATAATAATCAACGGGCACTTCTTGATACAAACTTCTATACAAACCTTTATGTTCAAAAAACAATACCGGATTTGGATCTTCTATCGAAGTTGCCAATAAGCCTTTTGCATCATACGGAAATGCTGGGTATACTACTTTTAAACCGGGAGTTTTGGTAAACCATGCCTCATTTGTCTGTGAGTGAAACGGACCAGCAGATACTCCGCCACCGCAAGGCATACGAATTACAACATCTGCATTCTCTCCCCATCTATAATAACTTTTAGCTAAATAATTTACTATGGGATTAAAACCACTACTTGCAAAATCTGCAAATTGCATTTCCATAACAGCCTTCATTCCGTTTATAGATAAGCCCATTGCAGCAGATACAATTGCCGATTCACATATAGGCGTATTACGAACACGCTCTTTACCGAAATCATTAACAAAGCCATCAGTAATTTTGAAGACACCACCATACTCGGCAACATCTTGCCCCATGATAACGAGGTTGTCAAATTTCTTCATTGACTGCCTTAATCCTTCAGATATAGCATCTACCAAACGAATATTAGTGATAAATTTACTTGGCTCAACTTCTTTTAAATCAAATTTTTGATAAACCTCACTTAATTCTTTGCTTTGATCAGGTATAATTGCCTCTTCGGCAAACGCTATTTTTAAATGTTCGTCGATTTCAGATTGAATATCTGCTTTATATTTAGCTATACTTTCATCTGTCAAGATGTTCTTACCTAATAAATATTGTGTGAAATTTTCTAATGGATCTTTCTCTGCCCAGGTATCTAAAAGCTCTTGAGGCACATATTTTGTTCCACTAGCTTCTTCGTGTCCGCGCATGCGAAAAGTCTTAAATTCTAACAAGATCGGTCTCGGGTTAATTCTCATATCCCTAACTAAATGAGCTACTTTGAAATACACTTCGAGAATGTTATTACCATCAATGATATGCGATTCCATACCGTAGCCAACTCCCTTATCTGCGATGTTCTCACATTTAAACTGTTCGTTGGTAGGTGTTGATAATCCGTAGCCATTGTTCTCAACACAGAAAAGCACGGGTAAACTCCAAACTGAAGCTACATTCAAAGCTTCATGAAAATCACCTTCACTTGTGGCTCCTTCTCCTGTAAAAACAGCGGTTACCTTCTTTTCATTTTTTAATTTATGTGCTAGGGCTATACCATCTGCAACACCTAATTGCGGACCCAAATGAGATATCATACCTACAATCTTAAACTCTTGAGTACCAAAATGAAAGCTACGATCGCGACCTTGGGTGAATCCGCTTGCTTTTCCTTGCCATTGCGTAAATAACCTATACAACGGCAAATCTCTTGTTGTAAAAACACCTAAGTTTCTATGCATAGGTAAAATGTACTCATCGCTGTTTAAGGCAGCAGTAACACCAACAGATATTGCCTCTTGACCAATACCACTAAACCATTTAGAGATTTTACCTTGTCGTAAAAGAATCAACATTTTCTCCTCTACCATTCGAGGTTTAAGCATTGATTTATAAAGCTTTAACTTAACATCTTTAGCTACTTTAAAATCGGTATAATTCATTGATTAGTCAGTTTTGGATATTAAATTATAAATGTAACAAAAATGTATCTAGAAAGTATAGAATACAACAACGCTATTAAATCGACAATAATTATTAATTTTACGTAAAATCTTTATAATATGAGCTTAGTACCTAGTGTTGATTTGTCGGATTTTCTTTCGGAAGACCCAAAAAGAAAACAGAAGTTTATTAATGAAATTGGAAAAGCCTTTGAAGAAATCGGATTTGTTGCTTTAAGCGGACATTTTTTGTCTGAAGAATTAGTAGATACCCTATATAGTGATATTAAAGAATTCTTCGATTTACCAGAGGATGTAAAAGACGGATACCAGATTGAAGGTATTGGTGGTCAACGTGGTTACACCTCATTCGGTAAAGAACATGCTAAAGGCAGAAAAGAAGGCGATTTAAAAGAGTTTTGGCATTTCGGACAATATGTTGAGGATAATGATGAGCTGGAAAAGGAATATCCTGCCAATGTAATGGTTAAAGAATTACCTGAATTTAATAAAGTAGGAAAGGAAACCTATAAAATGCTAGAGAAAACAGCGAGATACGTGTTACGCGCGCTAGCTTTACATTTAAATTTAGATGAATTCTATTTTGACAATTATATTAAAAATGGAAATTCAATTTTACGTCCTATACATTATCCACCTATAACTTCAGAACCTAAAAACGCAGTGCGAGCTGCAGCGCATGGCGATATTAACTTAATTACCTTGTTAATGGGAGCGCATGGTAAAGGACTTCAGGTTCAAAACCATGATGGCGAATGGGTAGATGCTATTGCAAGACCTGATCAATTAATGATCAATGTAGGTGATATGCTATCTCGCCTTACTAATAACAAATTGTTATCTACGATACACCAGGTGGTGAACCCACCAAGAGAATTATGGGGGACTTCAAGATACTCCGTTCCATTTTTTATGCATCCAGTGAGTGAAATGTCTTTAAACTGTTTAGAGAACTGTATAGATGATGAACACCCTAAATTGTATTCAGACATTACTGCTGGTGAATTTTTACATGAAAGATTAATCGATTTAGGATTAATCAAAAAATAGTCTATATGGATCTTAAAGACCAGTTAAAAAATCTATTTCCAGAGCACGAACCAGAAGAAACTCCCGTTGAAAAAAAAGCGGATAATGCTATTTGGCTTCAAGATGACCCTATCATTTGCAAGTACGAAAAGCGAAAGGGTAAACCAATTACAATTCTAGAAGGATACACTGGTGCCGATGAAGATTTTAAGAAATTAGCCAAAGAATTAAAGACCAAATTGAGCGTTGGCGGTAGTTTTAAAGAAGGTAAAATTATTATTCAAGGCGATTACAGAGACAAAATTATGGCAATATTGAAAGATAAAGGCTTCTCTGTTAAACGTGTAGGCGGATAATTTAGTAAAAATCACTACCTTGAAAGTTCCATTTGTTTTCTGTTAAATAATTTTATAACGTTGTTATTAGTATTATTTTTAATCTAATCAAACTAAAATCAATCCTGGTATGAGTTCTCTCTTGCACATTACCAATGGAGATGTTTTCACCGAACGTCTTCAAAAATTAAACTTAGATGGCGATGTCATCACTTGGCGCGAAATGCTATGTGAAGGACAAACACTACCTAATGTCGGTTCAGAAACATTTTGGAAAGCTCGTTTCGAGTTTCTCCATAAAAACTATAAAGTTTCAAAATCTTGGTTTATCGAAAAGACCCTTAAAGAATATAGGTCTCTTTGTAACCATAAACAACAAGATCATATCGTTCTTTGGTTCGAGTATGATCTTTTTTGTCAGGTAAATATGCTTGCCGTTATTAGCTGGCTATTAACACACAGAAAATATGCTCAAATATCTTTAGTGTGCAGTGGTAAAGAAGATGGTACCGATAAAATGTACAGCCTTAATGAGCTTACCAACGATCAATTATTAGGTTTATACAAGAATAAAAAGGTATTAACACAAGATGATACTGAGTATGCTGATTATGTTTGGCAATTGTACTGCAGCAATAATCCGATACGTTTAGAAAACCTTACCGATTTTAACGATTACCAATTCGATTATCTTGGTGATGCCGTAAAATCGCATTTAAAACGTTTTCCAAGTATTAACAATGGCTTAAATGAAATGGAAAATACCATTCTACAGCTTGCCATTGATAAGAAACCGAAATCAAAAAAGGAATACATTGATGTTTTACTGAAAAACCAAGGCAACTTAGGTTTTTCTAACACGCAATACGACCGTGCCCTTACTAGGCTAAAACCTTTGATTACAAGTCTAAACCCTGTTCGCCTTTCGAAAAAAGGTAAAGAGATTTTAGATGGTCAAACGAGTTATTATTCTTGCATTCAAGAAAACGATGTTTATTTAGGCGGTGCTTTAAAGTACAACTTTCTTTATAACACTTCTACGAACCGAATTTTAAAATTATAGCATGCAACTAAAGCCTGCTGAGCTTATCATCAATGAAGATGGTAGCATCTACCATCTTAACTTATTACCAGAAGATATTGCAACCACCATTATAACCGTTGGTGATCCAGATAGGGTGCATCAGGTATCTAAACATTTTGATACTATTGAGGTTAAAAAGGGCAAGCGTGAATTTCATACACATACCGGTCATTTGAACGGTAAACGTATTTCAGTGATTTCTACAGGAATCGGTACTGATAACATCGATATCGTTTTAAACGAATTAGATGCTTTGGTAAACATCGATTTCAAAACAAGAACTCTTAAAGAAAATCATACATCTTTAAATATTATAAGAATTGGTACTACTGGTGCCATACAACCAGATATTCCTATTGATTCTTTCTTGATCAGTAAATATTCAATTGGTTTTGACGGTCTTTTACATTTCTATGAGCATGATGAAATCAACTATCCAAAAATAGAAGATGAATTTATCGCCCACACTTCTTGGAATGCAAATAAAGCAAGACCATATGTACTCTCTTATTCTGAAAAGTTAGGAGAATTGTTTAGCGATAATCGTATACGATTAGGATTCACCGCAACAAACACAGGCTTTTACGGACCACAACAGCGACATTTGAGAATAAAACCTAGTCAAATGGAATTGATGGAGAAATTATCTACATTCGGTTACAATGATTTAAAATTGACCAATCTTGAGATGGAAACCTCGGGTATTTATGCACTTGCACAGCTATTAGGTCATGAAGCAGTATCATTAAACTGTGTAGTAGCAAATAGATCTACCGGCGAATTTTCTGCTACACCTGCCGAATCTGTCGATAATCTTATTGAATATTGCTTGAAACGATTGGCTTAACATACATTTACAATAATTTACTATTGTACTGCTTATTTTTACGCAAATCTTATCATGAAAAAAGACAACCTGAAGCATAGAGATATTAATTGGCTCTATTTCAATGAACGCGTTTTGCTTGAAGCTAAAAGTACAGACACGCCGTTATTAGAACGATTAAAATTCTTAGCTATTTTTTCTTCTAATTTAGATGAGTACTTTAAAGTACGTGTATCTCAACTTCGCCAAATTAAACATCTAGACAAAAAGTTTCGAAAGAAACTAATGTTTAAAGCAAATAGCACGTTACAACACATATTAAAAACAATCAATGAGCAACAGATTGAGTTCGGTAAAGTAATTAAAGCTACCCTTTCTGAACTTGAAGAACATCGTATATATGTTCGCAACACATCTAACTTTACAAACGAACAAAAACTATTCTTAGAAACGCTTTTTGATGAAAGCATTGAAGAATTTTGTTCTGTACATAAAGAAAACTTAGCATTAACCGATGGAGCGCTTTATTTAGCAGTTACACACTCAGGTAACAAATACAGTATTGTTGAAATACCGACAGAAAACCAAGAGCGTTTTATGGCTTTGCCGGGCGACGGACATCAATTTTGCTATTTAGATGATGCTATTAGGTTGAACATTCAAAAGTTATTACCTAACAAAGAAATTGATTCATGCTACTCTATCAAACTTTCTAGGGATGCCGAATTATATTTAGAAGATGACTACTCTGACCTAGAATTAGTTGAAAAAATTTATAATTCGTTGGATAAGCGCTTATACGGCCAGGCAACCCGTTTACTTTACGATGAAACTATGCCTAGCTGGTTAATAGATGCATTAAAGACGGACTTCAAGTTGGGTTCGGTAGATTTATCACCTGGCGGAGCATATCACAATTTATCTGACTTCTTTTCTTTTCCGCTTCCGAAAGGCACAGAACACTTACAATACCAAGAAAAACCAGCTTTACCACATCCAGAGTTAAGTTATAATAAGAATATCTTTGAAAGTATTGCAAGAAAAGACCGATTGGTACATTTTCCGTATCAAGATTTTAAAGTTGTCGAAGAATTTTTGACCGCCGCAGCTACAAATCCTCAGGTAAGTGCAATAAAAATGACTATTTATCGCATTGCAAAATCATCTTCTCTTGCAGATGCTATTTTAACGGCATTAGACAATAACAAGAAAGTCACCCTATTTGTTGAAGCCCAAGCTCGGTTCGATGAGGCTAACAATATTAAATGGGGTCGTATTTTCGAGGAAAAGGGTGCCAAAGTGATTTTTAGCATTCCGCAAGTAAAGGTGCATTCTAAAATAGCAATGGTTTACCGTAACGAAGAAGATAAAATAAAACGCTACGCCTACATCGGCACTGGTAATTTCAATGCTAAAACTTCTAAAATCTACTGTGATCACGGACTCTTTACTGCTGACAAGAAGATTACGAAAGATTTGGGTCAGGTATTTCAGGTATTGGAAAGAAAAATCATAGTACCAAAATTGAAACGCTTATTGGTATCGCCTTTTACGACAAGAATTACCTTTTTAAATCTTATTCAGAACGAGATTAATGCTGCTCGCGAAGGTAAAAAAGCTGCCATTACCGCTAAAATGAACAGTCTTGAAGATTCTGATATGATCAGGGCCTTATACAGAGCTGTGAATGCCGGTGTTGATGTTAGACTTATAGTTAGAGGTTTTTGTTGCTATCTAACTGCTAATGACAATCCAAACGAGGGAATGAAAGACAATGTTTTCATCACCAGTATTGTAGATCGTTATTTAGAACATGGCAGAATTTACCTCTTTGAAAATGGCGGAGATGAATTGATGTATATTGGTTCTGCAGATTGGATGACCCGAAACTTAGATAGAAGAATAGAGGTGTTGACCCCTATTCTAGACCCTGATATTTTTGATGAGTTAAAACATATTTTAACGCTACAGCTCAATGACAACCAAAAAGCACGTGTGTTAGATATAGAAAACTCTAATAAAAAGGTTGCTCAGGCTCCTGGTCAAGATGATATACGCTCACAATATGCTATTTACGAATACCTTAAAAATAAATTAGATGAAAACCGTTAAGATTATTGGTGTACCCGAACATTTTAACCTTCCGTGGCATTTAGCTATAGAAGAAGGCGCTTTTAAAGAAAGAGGCATCAATTTAGAATGGACAGAAGTACCTGAAGGTACTGGTAGAATGAGCGAAATGCTTAAAAATGAGGATACCGACCTTGCTATTATCTTAACCGAGGGGATCGTAAAAAGCATAACTGAAGGCAATCAAGTGAAAATTATTCAAGAATACATTGCCTCGCCCCTACTTTGGGGAATTCATGTAGACGCGAATAGCGCTTACACCTCTCTTAGCGATTTAAAAGACACTACAGCTGCAATTAGTCGTTACGGTAGCGGAAGCCACCTAATGTCTTACGTTCAAGCCACAAATATGGGCTGGGACACTGATAATTTGAAATTTAATTTAATAAATAATCTCGATGGGGCCGTTGAAGGTTTGTCTTCTGGCACTGCAGATTATTTTATGTGGGAGCGTTTTACAACAAAGCCGCTTGTGGATAGTGGTGTTTTTAAGCATTTAGGAAATTGCCCTACACCATGGCCATGTTTTGTTTTAGTCGGGACTAATTCATTTTTGAAGGAAAATGAGGGCATATTAAAGCATATTCTTGAAATCATCAACATGTATACGGTTGAATTCAAACAAATTCCGAGAATTGATTCTACGTTAGCAAACCGGTACCATCAAAAATTAGAAGACATACAAGAATGGCTGCAAATTACCGAATGGAGCCAAAAACAACTATCGGAATCTACATTGATTAAAGTTCAAAATACGCTGAAGGAACTTAATTTAATAGATAAATTAATTCCAGTTTCTGAAATTCTAAAGTGATATTTAGATAGCCGCTAAGCTGTAATGCTTTTGAATTAAGGCTTTAAAAGTTTCATCAGAAAGTGGTTTTTGTGCAAAATCAGCGATATACTTATTATCGGTTGCGCGCACTTTATCCTCTTTATTATCACTTATGGTAACAAGAACAATGGTAATTTGATCTTTTAATTTTTTAGGTACCAACTCTTCGTAAGCATCCATAAACTGCCACCCGTCCATTACTGGCATTCTCAAATCTAACATGACCATACATGGCAATTCTAATTGCTCTTGACCTTTTCCAAGAATGAAGTCTATAGCTTCTTGACCGTTAAGAGCAGAATTGACATTCACATCCATATCCAATTTATTGATAAAGATGGAATGTAAGAAGTTACTCGCATCATCATCGTCTACTAATAAAATAGTATTTAACCTTTCTAAATTATCCATTTGAGCTGTTATTTAAGTTAGAATTTAACATTGCGCCCCAAAGCGCAATCTAAATAAAAAGTGTTTAATAAATATCTAACTTACCACCTTATGTTTTTATTGCCTAAATCATCTAATATTTTATTACAAGATGAAAAATGTTTGTTTCCGAACCAATATCCGCGATTGGCACTTAATGGCGAAGGGTGTCCGGATGTCAACAAATAATGTCGCTCTGCATTGATAAGTTTTGCCTTTTTCTTAGCATAACCACCCCAAAGCATAAAAACGATGTGTGCGCTATTTTCTGATAGTTTTGAAATCACGGCATCTGTAAAAACTTCCCAACCTTGCTTTTGATGGCTTCCGGCTTCATGAGCTCTTACCGTAAGCGTAGCATTTAATAGCAGAACGCCTTGTTTAGCCCAACGTTCAAGATTACCGCTTTCAGGGTAAGGAATACCTAGGTCACTCTCAATTTCTTTGAAAATATTGATTAGTGAAGGAGGATGCTTAATACCATCTTTTACCGAAAAACATAAACCATTTGCTTGATCAGGACCATGATATGGGTCTTGACCAATGATAACCACTTTGGTGTCTTCAAATTCACAGTGATTAAAAGCAGAAAATATATCAGCATACTCCGGATAACACGTATGCTCCTCATATTCACGTTTAACAAATTGCATTAAATCTTTAAAATAGGGTTTGTCAAATTCTGACTGCAACTGATTTTTCCAACTCTTAACCAAATCAATATTCATGATGCTCATTCTTTTTATATATCAAAGTTACTGTTAACCCTGCTGTAAGACAATACCCAAATTCCTAGAACTATGGTTAATTTCACCCAACATAAATTAATAATTAGTATTTACACTGCATTTTATGAGTCCGACACTTTACTCATTTATAAAATTTCATTGTCAATGCGTACCTTTGCAGCTCATTAAAACATAACGTGGCTAACATACATTCCAAAACATTACAAGACTTAGAATTTCCTTCTGTATTAAAACAAGTTTCTGCGCGTTGTCATACAGAATTAGGTAAAGAAGCTGCATTAAAAATTGCACCATTTATCACTGACGAAGTTATTAAAGTAGAACTTGGCAAAACAGCCGAATATCTATCTTCTCTCATTAGTGAAAACCGTATTCCCAATCATGGTTTCGATGCAATAAATGCTGACCTAAAGCTTCTTAAGATTGAAAATACAACCTTAGAATTACAGGGATTTAAAAGAATTGCAAGCATTTGCACTACTGTTGCACAACACCAAAAATTCTTTAAAAAGTTCAGGGAGTATTATCCGCTATTCCATGATTTTGCTTTGAAACTGGAGCAGAACGCTGAAATTCCGATTTTAATCAACAATGTCATCGATCGTTTTGGTGAAGTAAAAGACAACGCATCTGATGAGTTGTTTACGATCAGAAGGCAAATAAACGCAGTTCGCGGAAAAATCAGTCAAAGCTTTGGTTCTGCCTTGAATACCTACCAAGCATCTGATTATTTAGATGAGATTAGGGAATCTGTTGTTGAGAACAGACGTGTTTTAGCAGTTAAAGCCATGTATCGCAAGAAAGTTAAGGGTGCCGTTATGGGCACATCAAAGACTGGAAGCATCGTTTACATAGAACCTGAAGCTGCTTTGAAATACAGTAGAGAGCTTAATAACTTAGAGTTTGAAGAAAAAGAAGAAGTACAGCGTATTCTTAAGCAGCTTACGAATCAGATAAGACCATTTAGAGCCCTTTTAAGCGATTATCAAGATTTTTTAACTCAAGTGGACGTTATTGCTGCAAAAGCTAAGCACGCAGAAGATATTGATGCCCTACTGCCTAGAATTAATTCAAACAATAGATTGTATTTGCGAGATGCATACCATCCGCTATTGTTTTTGAACAATAAGCGCAAGAATGAAAAGACATATCCGCAGACCATTGAATTGCATGAAGAAAATAGAATTATCGTAATTTCTGGACCTAACGCAGGCGGTAAAAGTATTACGTTGAAAACTATTGGTTTACTTCAAATAATGCTTCAAAGCGGCATGTTGATTCCCGTTCACGAAAGAAGTGAAGTTTGCTTCTTTAAAAAGATTTTAACGGATATTGGAGATAACCAAAGTATTGAAAATCATTTAAGTACGTACAGTTACCGCTTAAAGAACATGAACCAATTCTTAAAGCGATGCGACAATAACACTTTATTCCTAATCGATGAATTCGGTACTGGTAGTGATCCTGAATTAGGCGGTGCTTTAGCAGAAGCCTTTTTAGAAGTCTTTTATGAAAGAGGTTCGTACGGCGTTATTACCACACACTATGCAAACCTAAAAGCATTGGCGAATGAATTACCACATGTAACCAACGCCAATATGCTTTTTGATGGCAAAACTCTAGAACCTACATTTCAACTGATTTTAGGGCAAGCCGGTAGTTCATTTACGTTTGAGGTGGCGCAGAAGAACGGAATCCCCTACTCGCTTATTAATAAAGCGAAGAAGAAAATAGAGCGTGGCAAGGTTCGTTTCGATGCTACCATTGCCAAACTGCAGAAAGAGCGCAGTAAAATGGCTGAAACCGGCTCAAGATTAAAAGAAGAGGAGTCTAAAGCAAGAGATGAAAACGAAAGATTAGAAAAGCTAAATGCTAAAATCAAGTCTAAACTTGAGAACTACCAAGAGCTATACGACCACGACCAACGTATGATACAATTGGGCAACAAAGTAAATGTTGCTGCCGACAAATATTTTCAAGACAATAAGAAACGTCCTTTAGTATCTGAGTTATTGAGAATCGTTGAAACCGAGAATAGCAAAAGAAAGAAGAAGACTGCTAATCAAGCCAAAGCCGAACGTGTTAAAAAAGCAAAAGTCGCCGAAGAAGTTCAAAAAGAAGTAAAGGTTATTCGTGAGAAAAAGAAGGTGGAAAAGAAAAAAGCCATCTTTAAAGAAAAGAATAAACCAAGACCTGTTTTCAACATAGGTGACCGTGTTCGAATGTTAGATGGTAAAGCTGTGGGTAGCATTGATTCTCTTGAAAAAGGCAAGGCTATTGTTAATTATGGCATATTTACGACAAACGTAAGTGTAGACCAGCTAGAAATGGTTGAAAGGAAAAAATAATACTGTATTACAGTTAGTTATAAAAAATCGTATACGATTCAGTTAAAGCTATTAATACTGACTATAGTATTCATTTCAACTTATTCTCGAATGATTACTACTATTTTTATTATAAAACTGTTGTGAGATATTGATTAATTATTGTTTTAATTTTACAGTGTGAATTCAAATAAAAAAATCATTCTTTTTGATGGTGTTTGCAACTTATGCAACAGCAGTGTTCAGTTTGCTATAAAACGAGATGAAAATGATATTTTTAGATATGCTGCCATACAAAGCGAAACAGGAAAAAAGTTATTAGATGAACGTAATATTGATACTAATGAAATCGATTCCATTATTCTAATAGAGCCTAACATTGCTTATTACACTAAATCAACAGCTGCTCTCGAAATTGGTAAAGATTTGAAAGGACTGGGCACTATTTCTTCTATTTTACTATGGCTACCAGAGTCCTTCAGAAATATCGTATACGATTTTATTGCTGCAAATCGATACAAATGGTACGGTAAAAAGGAGGCTTGCATGATTCCTACGGAAGAACTAAAGAGCAAATTCATTTAAAATTTCTTATAAAACTTCGCTGCTAAACTATTTTTAATCCTTACACCAATACTTTTATCCCTATCACTTATTACTTCAAGCTTTTATAATTCAAAAACTTATCTTTTCGATGTTTATATTAAACATTGAATTACATGAGCGAAGTAAAAAGAAAACGATACAAGAAGAAAAGATATGTAGTACCAGTAACTATTATAATAGTACTTATCATAATTCGTTTATCGCTCCCCTACCTTGTAAAAAACTATGTAAACAATGTTCTCGCCGATATACCCGGGTATTATGGTCAAGTTGATGATATCGACTTATCCATAATTCGTGGTGCCTATACCATACATGGTATGTACTTAAACACCGTAAATGCGAATACCGAAATTCCCTTTCTAGATTTTAAGAAAACTGATATCTCTATTGAATGGAATGCGCTTTTTAATGGTAAAATCGTCAGTGAGATTGAAATGACTGAACCAACAGTAATTTACGTATTTGAAGATCAACAAGACACTACCGGTCAAGCCAATACCGAAGATTGGTCAAAAGCCCTTACTGATTTAGTCCCTATCGACATCAACCAACTGACGATTGAAAATGGAAAATTCGCTTTTTTACAACTACAAGCAGACCCAAATATTGACTTAAACCTGTCTAACGTACAATTATCGGCGTCTAACCTTAGAAATGTTGTGGAAAAAACAAGAACATTGCCCTCTAACATTCATGCAACAGCAACATCGATTGGTAATGGAAAAATGGTATTAGATGGCGATATGAATTTGGTAAAGGAGATTCCCGATATGGATTTATCTTTTAGCCTAGAAAATGCAAATGCAAAGGCTCTTAACGACTTTACCAACTATTATGCTGGTATTGACTTTGACGAAGGTTCTTTCGATTTATTCGGAGAACTAGCGATTGCCGATGGCTACATGAAAGGTTCTTTCAAACCAATTTTAAAGAATGCAAAGCTAATAGGTAAAGACGACGGATTTCTAAAAACCCTTTGGGAAGGGTTTGTAGGCTTTTTTAAGTTTGTTCTCAAAAATCACAAGAATGATACCCTTGCTACCAAAATACCCGTTGAAGGGGATTTAAACAACGTAAAAACAAAGATTTGGCCAACAGTAACGAGAATATTTAGAAATGCATGGATTCAAGCCTATAAAAACGTTGCAGATGACGACCTTGATTATCAAGATGCCACCGAAGGTGCCGATAAATTGGATAAAAAAAAATCTAAAAAGAAATAATTTTACTTTTTATAATTATCATCCCAATTCTTGACTTTAGGTTCATGTAATTTGCCTACAGATTTCGCTACCATCATTGATACGGTTGCATCACCAGATACGTTTATAACCGTTCTACACATATCCAAAGGTCTATCTACAGCAAATATTAATGCTAAGCCTGCCTCTGGTATACCTGCTTGCGCCAGAACTATGACTAACATTACCATACCAGCTCCAGGAACTGCAGCACTACCTATAGAAGCTAAGGTTGCTGTAACTATAATTCCTAATTGCGCTGACAAACTTAAATCCATTCCAAAAGCTTGTGCAATAAATACTGCGGCAATAGCCTGATACAAACTAGTACCATCCATATTTATAGTAGCACCAATTGGTAACACAAAACTTGTTACCTCTTCGTCTACACCTAAATGCTCTTCTACCCTTTCCATGGTTACTGGTAAGGTAGCTGCGCTTGAACTCGTTGAAAATGCTAGTAGTTGAGCCGGAGACATACCTTTCATAAATGTATTTGGAGATGTTTTCGTAAACACCCAAACTAAAAGTAGATATACACCTAACATTAACGATAGCCCCAAAACAACACAGAAAGCGTACCATGCCAATGCCTTAAATAAATCTAAACTAGGTGATTCCACCACTAAAGCTGCTAATAATGCAAAAACACCAAATGGTGCTGCTAACATGATAAGGTCTATCATTTTCAGAATTACCTCATTGAAGCCATCAAAAAACTTTTTAACCGGTGTTGCCTGTTCTTCTGGAATCAATATTAAACCTATACCAAAGAAAATGGCAAAGAATATAACCTGTAACATATTGCCATTGTCAGAAGCTGCCGCAAAAATATTACTTGGCACTAAGTCTTCTAAAGCCTGTAAAGGTCCGGCTTCTTTTTGCTTATCTGCTTTTGTTTTAATGGCATCTGCATCACCTTTGTAATTTTCAACTAGTTCAATACGTGTTTCCTCACTTATTGAAGCACCTGGTTTTACAATGTTTACGACACCTAAACCAATAGTAACCGCGATAACTGTGGTGGCGATATAGATTCCTATAGTACGACCACCCATTTGAGAAAGTTTAGAGATATCCTTTAAATCAGATACTCCTTTAATCAATGAACCTAAAATTAACGGAACGGCGATTAGCTTTAATGAGTTGATGAAAATATTACCAAAAGGCTTGATCCAATCTGAAATGAATTTTGGTCCCCATTCTAATTGAACCATGGCTAAAGCAAATAAAACCCCCGCTAACATTCCTATTAGAATTTGCCAATGCAACTCAAGCTTCCTCATATATAAATTAGTTTAGGGAAGTAAGATAGTATTTTGCAGGGAAAAGTGCTAAAAACGCAACCTATAATTTAATAGACCGGTTTAATAGGGTGTAATCTGCCAAAACCAATGCGGTCATCGCTTCGACTATAGGCACTGCTCTAGGTACTACGCAAGGATCATGTCTACCCTTACCCTGTGTTTTAATGGTATTACCCTCTTTATCAATTGTTTCGTAGCCTTGAATTACGGTTGCAACCGGCTTAAAAGCTACGTTGAAATAGATATCCATTCCGTTACTTATTCCGCCTTGAATACCACCACTATAGTTGGTTTTTGTAGAACCGTCATTATTAAATTGGTCGTTGTGTTCACTGCCTTTCATCTTAACACCTTCAAAACCGCTACCATACTCAAAGCCTTTTACAGCATTTATAGATAACATTGCCTTACCTAATTCAGCATGAAGTTTGTCAAAAACCGGTTCTCCTAAACCAATCGGTACATTTTTGGCTACACAGGTAATAACTCCGCCAATGGTATCACCGTCTTTTTTAATGGACTTGATATAATCTTCCATCTTTGCTGCCATTTCTACATCCGGGCAACGTACATCATTCGATTCTGTTAAAGATAAATCTAATTCGGTATAATGCTTACCTAAATTCATATCTCCTACTTGAGATACAAATGCTTGAATTTCTATTCCTTTTAAAAACTGCTTTGCAATAGCACCGGCTACTACTCTACTTGCCGTTTCACGAGCAGAACTTCTACCACCACCACGGTAATCTCTAAAACCATACTTCTTATCATACACATAATCTGCATGCGATGGTCGGTACGAATCTTTTATGTGTCCGTAATCCTTAGATTTTTGATTTGTATTATGAATAGCAAAGCCAATTGGCGTTCCTGTAGTTTTACCTTCGAATATTCCAGAATAAAACTCTACTTCATCTGGCTCTTTTCTCTGAGTAACAATAGCTGATTGCCCTGGTTTACGACGATTAAGATCATTTTGTATGGCATCAAAATCTAATTCTATTTCTGACGGACAGCCATCTATAACTCCTCCGATTGCTTTTCCGTGAGATTCTCCAAAAGTGCTTACCCTAAATATATTTCCGAAGGTATTTCCAGCCATAATAAATGCATTCTAAATGATATAATACTGATTGCAATACTTACCAATCAACCGACTTCAAAGGTAAATGTTAAATGCTGGAAAGAAAAATTTTAAAAGCGCATAATATTAGCTTAACCTTACTCATTTGTGATAATGATAATTTAACCTTATGATTAAAAATTGTTGACCCAGTAAGCAACTACTGCATATGCAATTAGGTTTAATTTTGTCCTAAAATTTATCCCCTTGAAAAAACGACGTCTTGAAATAGTTGTGCTTTCTGATATTCACTTAGGTTCTTATGCCTGTCATGCAGAAGAATTACTAACATACCTATCTAGTATTGACCCAAAAATATTAATTCTTAATGGCGATATACTAGACGCTAAGAAAATGCGGAACAATTACTTTCCTCCTTCTCATTTAAAAGTAGTCAAGAAAATATTTTCACTAGCTTCAAAAGGTACTGATGTACACTATATCACCGGTAACCGCGATGAACCTTTTCGTAAGATTGATGAGATTTATATGGGAGCAATAAAAGTTTCTAATAGATTATCATTAAAACTGAACGGAAAAAATACGCTTTTTTTTCACGGAGACATTTTCGATTTTTCATTTCGACACTCTCAATGGCTTTTAAATTATGGAGGTACAGGTTTTGACTTGCTCTTAAAACTTGCAAAACTCAAAACCAAAACGATGAACCTTTTTGGCAAGAAGAACAAACCCTTCTCAAATCCGGAATTGGAAAATGGGGATCGTGATCCTGAGCAAATAGCCCTTTTCGAGAAAAACGTAGCCAAAATGGCAATTAAACAGCGTTATGACCATGTTGTATGCGGACATAGCCATGCACCGAACAAACAACTTTTTGAAACGAAGAAGGGAGAATGTCTTTACCTAAATTCTGGAGATTGGGTAAAACACATGACCGCCCTTGAATATTCTTTTAAACGTTGGAAACTTTACCGTTACGAAAACGATAAGCTTGCTACGTTCTACATGGACGAAGAACTTAAGTCTATGAATATGAATGAGCTTATTGAAACAATTACACAACGAAAGACAAGAGAATTAAATAATCAAAAAGAGAAAGACGGACTTACAGATTAGTTATTACACCAAAGCTTTTTTCAATATACTTACCGGATGCTGTGCTATTCTCTTTGTACCATCAAATATTTGATGCCTACAACTTGTACCGTTGGCAGCGATAATTGTCTCTGGAGTTGATTTATAGACCGCAGGGAATAATTTTAATCCGCCAATTTTCATACTAGTTTCATAATGCTCTTCTTCATATCCAAAAGAACCAGCCATACCACAACAACCAGATGCTATAATGGTCACCTTATAATTTGTTGGCAGATTCAATACATCAAAAGTTACCTTCTGGTTACTCAACGCTTTTTGATGACAATGATTATGAATTTTTATATCTCTAGCTTCAGCTGTAAAATCAGACGAATTTAGATTGCCTTCTGCTATTTCTTTTGCTAGAAACTCTTCTATCAAAAATGAATTATCAGCTATTTTTTGAGCCATGTCTTTATCTGATGTCATACGTTTGTATTCATCTCTAAAAGATAAAATTGCCGAAGGCTCTAAACCCAAAACTGGCAAACCAGCTTCTGCGAACTTTTTTAATTCTTGAATATTCTTAATTGCCAACTTCTGAGCTTGTTTTAAAAAGCCTTTTGATAAAAATGTTCTACCGCTTTCTGCATAATACAATTCAATATCGTAGCCAAGTTTGGTTAATAGCTCAATAGCATCCTTACCAACCTCAATATCTAAGTATTTAGTAAATTCATCTATAAATAAAACTACTTTTCTCTTAGACTTAGTATTTTGATTACCATATTCTTGAAGGTGTTTATCGAAATTAAAGCTATAAACCTTAGGCAAAGTACGTTCTTTGGCTACTCCGCTCATCTTTTTTAACAATCCGCCTAGAAATTTGGAGTCATAAATAGCATTTGTCAAACCAGAAACCTTACTTCCTAATCCGTTTAACTTAGTGTTATAAGCAAACAATTTTCCTCGTAAAGAATAGCCATTTGCTTCTTGATATTGATATAAAAACTCTGCTTTCAAAGTGGCTACATCTACATTACTAGGGCACTCGCTTGCACATGCTTTACAACTTAAACAAAGGTCAAACGCCTCTTTAATTTCAGGACTATCAAAACTATTCTTTGCTGTGCTATTCGGGTTCGTTAAAAACTCTCTTAGCGTATTAGCTCTACCCCTCGTGGTATCTTTTTCATTTTTGGTTGCATGATAACTAGGGCACATACCACCGTTCATATGATGGGTCTTTCTACAGTCACCACTACCATTACATTTTTCTGCAGCCTTAAGTATACCTTCACTATCAGAAAAATCCATTAATGTCTTAATCTCTGGTTCTTTGCGGTCTACCTCATATCGAAATGACTTATCCATTGGGTAAGCATCTACAATTTTACCGGGATTGAATATGCCCTTAGGATCAAAATAAGATTTAATTCTTCTTAAAAGTTCATAGTTCTTATCACCTATCATTAATGGTATAAACTCTGCACGAACAATACCATCGCCATGTTCACCACTAAACGAACCTTTATATTTTTTAGTTAGTTTAGCAACATCGGTTGTAATGTCTCTAAAAAGACCTACATCGCTCGATTTCTTTAGGTTTAGAATAGGTCTTAAATGCAATTCACCTGCCCCTGCATGAGCATAGTATACCGCGCTTTGACCATAACCCTTCATTATTACAGAAAACTCTGCTATGAAATCTTTAAGGTCTGGCAAAGCTACCGCAGTATCTTCTATACAGGCCACAGCTTTCATATCACCTACTATATTACCCAGCAAACCTAAACCTGCCTTACGCAATTCGATTGCTTTTGGTATTTGATCTCCAAATAATACAGGATTGGCATAACTGAGTCCCGATTTCGCTATCGTCTTTTGTAACGAAGCAACAGCCTCTTTCAATTCAGCTTCTGTATGCGCTGATACTTGCAGCATTAATAATGCTGCGGGATCACCTTCTACAAAAAACCGATTTGCTAATTGGGCACGGTTATTCTTCGTACAATCTAAAATGACTTTATCCATCATTTCGCACAATTGCAATGGGTGTTTCATAACAGGAACAACATCCATTAAACAATCTTCTAAAGACGTATAATGCGTAACGACCATTGCCGATAATGCTGGCGGCAAATCATTTAATTGAACCGTAATTTCTGTTGTAAAAGCTAATGTACCTTCACTACCACATAGCAATTCTGCCATATTAAAGTATGATAAATCACCACCAAACATATCAGACTTCAATAACTCGTCTACAGCATAACCTGTATTTCTTCTATGTATTTCTGGCTTTGGAAAATGTGCTGCTATCTCAGAAGCTATATCATTATTATCTAGTTCTTTAAATATACTATTATAAAGTGATGCCTCAAGCGTCTGTTCTTGCTGCTTTTGCTTGAATTCTGATGCTGTTATTCTTCCAAATTCAGCCTCACTACCATCTGATAAAATGGTTTTCATTGAGATGACCTTATCTCTGGTAACCCCGTATTGTATTGAAGTTGTACCCGATGAATTGTTACCGACCATACCACCGATCATACATCTATTTGAAGTTGATGTATTAGGACCAAAAAACAACCCGAAAGGTTTTAGATATTGATTAAGCTCATCTCTAATTACACCTGGCTGAACAGTTACTTGTTTCTTTTCTTGATCTAGGCTTATGATTTCTGTAAAGTGTTTTGACACGTCAACAACTAAACCATCACCTACACATTGCCCAGCTAAAGATGTACCTGCAGTTCTTGGGATAAGACCAATATTTTCATGATTGGCAAATCGTATAATTTTTTTAATATCATCAACACTTTTTGGGAAAGCAGCCCCTAAAGGTATTTTTCTATATACAGATGCATCTGTAGCGTAAATAGTCTTGGTAAGATTATCAAATCGTACTTCTCCCTCTATATCTTGTCGTAACTTTGACAGCGAATTATTATCCAACGTAACACAATTTTGATTGCTAAATTAAGTTTTATTGTGTGAGCTACATTACAAATCGGCTCATTTTTCATCACAAAAAAGAATAACTATATGAAGATTTTAAAAGGTATTACATTATTCATTTTTATGGCAACCTGTTCGCTTTCTGCACAAGAAATATCGAATCATGCATTAGGATTACGATTAGGAGACAGTGACGGATTCGGTGCTGAAATCAGTTATCAAAAATCTCTTACTCGCGACACAAGGGTTGAATTTGACCTCGGATGGAGAGATAGCAGAAATTTTAATGCGTTTAAAATAGCCGGTCTTTACCAGTGGGTACGCCCAATTGAAGGTGATTTTCAATGGTACTACGGCGTTGGTGGCGGTTTAGGAAGTGTTGATTTTCCTGGTGATGATGGCGGTTTATTCGTTTTTGCTGCAGGTGATGTCGGCATAGAGTACAATTTTGACATTCCGTTAATTCTATCTTTGGATTTTAGACCAGAATTAGGAGTTATTGGCTATGACGGATTCTCTGATAATTTTGATTTCGATATCGGACTAGGTATTCGTTACCAGTTTTAGCCTTAATTAAAACAATATAATGAAGACCTCTAACCATTGCGTTAGAGGTCTTTTTTTATATCCTATATATAAGTACATTTGCAACTTAACCTAAGTGAAATATATGAAACATAGTATTTTAATACTGCTTGCAGGAGTCTTATTGTTTAGCTGTAATTCAAAGCCAGAAAGCTTTACCCTTAACGGTAAGCTTAGAGGCGAAATGACTGATGGCACTCGTGTTTTCTTGAAAAAAATAGGAGAAAACAATCAACCAATGGAAGTTGATACCGCTACCACCACAAATGGCGAATTTACTTTTACTGGAAAATCTGATATTCCTGAACTTCATTACATCTTTGTTGAACAACTACCCGGCTATACTGCTGTAATTCTTGAAAACGGAGAAATACAATTTAGCGCACAAAGAGACAGTATGGGCTTCGCTGATATAAGCGGAACTTTTCAAAATGACACTTTCGCAGACTACATGGAGCAATCGAGAGAAATTTCAATGCAGGCGCAATCTATACAACAAGACATGAAAGCAGCATCTGGTGAATCGGCTTTGGCTTTGCAAGATGAAATGAAAGAGTTACAAGAAGAGTACAAAACTTTTGAACTGGACTATGTAAAAGCGCACCCTAAAGCGTTAATATCTGCTTTAGTATTAGATAGAGCAGTTGCGACTAAGGCAGTTGAATTAGAAGAAGCTGAAGAAATTTACAAGACATTATCTGAAGAAATTAAAGGTTCTAAACCAGGAAAACAAATTTTAGAAGGCATTGAAAAACTAAAGGCTTCTGAAGCAGCAGGTAAAAACTCTAGTATTGGCGCTAAAGCTCCTGATTTCTCAGGTCCTAGTCCTGATGGTACTGAACTTGCCTTGAAAGATGTTATGGGAAAAGTAACCTTAATCGATTTCTGGGCCGGATGGTGTAGACCTTGTAGAGCTGAGAACCCTAATATCGTTGCTGTTTATAATAAATACCACGACAAAGGATTAAACGTTCTGGGTGTTTCCTTAGATAGAACCGATGAAGCGTGGAAAAAAGCAATCGCCGAAGACGGATTGGTTTGGAACCATATTTCAAACATTGCTTATTTCGATGATAAAATCGCTAAACTATATAATGTTGATGCAATACCTGCTGCATTCTTATTGGATGAAAACGGAATAATCGTTGCTAAAAATTTAAGAGGTCCTGCACTTGAAGCTAAGGTTGCAGAGTTACTGAACTAGATTTCGAAACAAAACATAAAAAAGCCTGAACATTAAATGTTCGGGCTTTTTTATATCTTAATATTTGATAAATTAGAATGCACCTCTAACATCTCTGTAAGTACCTTCAACCGTAGTATTTGCTCCTCTAGTAACACTACCAAAGATATTCACTACAGAATCATCACCTAGAAACTCTATAGTCGCTCCTTCATTAAGAATTAAATCACCATATATAGTTAGATTACCTTCAACTCTTAAGGTTGCTCCAGCGTTTATTGCAACATTTCTTCTGCTGTAGTTTCTTCCAACTACTATAGTTCCATTCATTTCAAACAAGCCATCTGAATTGATATTGATACCTTCTCTAACAGTCCAAGATCCACATAGCAACAAATTGCCACCAATATTCATATTATTAAATCTTTTTGACCCTCTAAATGCAAAATCATCGCCACTATTGACGTTTAAATTTGCACTACCAGAATAGCTCTGCAATTCAGAACAACGTTCTGCCAAGCTATCGCTAGGTCTATTAAGTTTAATAATCTGAAATCCTGATTTACCAGATGCCGCAAAGATATAATCACCTTTTGTTGCTACATAATTTATTGAACCTGTTAGTTCAATTACACCAACACCTACAGTACTATTATCGTTAGTTTCCGAAAGACTTAATCCGCCAGCACCGTTAGCCATCAAAAGCACATTTTCGTTCACTGCAACGCCATTAGTTACAATTTCACCTGGTTCAGCGTTTTCAGGACTAGTTAAAATAGGCAAGTATTCTACAAAGCTTCCTGATGTGGCATTATATACTCCGGCTCCTTTTGTTCCTTCCGAAACAACTATATTTTCATTTAAATAATCTAAAGTACGTTTGGCATCAATACCGAAATCAGATTCTATAGCTATGCTACGAAGGGTATTTAAATTCTGATCCAAGAAGCTTACACCTTGTGCAGCATCTAAAACAGCGATTTCATTACCACTATACGCTACAGCACGTAAATCTGAAAAAGGAGCTTCATTTAAAGTAGTTAAATCATTTTTATCATAAACAACCACCAAGCCGTCTTGACCACTTGTTACTACAACGTTGTTATCTATAATTCTAACATCTGTTGCATTAAAGCCCTCTTGAAAACCGTAAGCGATATTAGAAGTATTCATTCTACCTCCGCTAACAGCAATTTTAGCTACTAATGAATTTGCCGTTGCGGTAACAGATTGCTCAGCATCTACGCCACCTGCGACATATATATAACCATTATCATAAGCTATAGAATTCAAATCTGCATTTGTATAGTACACTCTTGATGTAACTCTTGGGTTGGTAGGATCACTAATATCGATGACATCAATAGCACCAACATAATCTTGACCTACAGTATTGTAAGACACATAACCATAATCACCATCTAAGGCAACATGGGTAGCAGCTAAATTTTCTCCATTTGCAAATGATGGAGGAGCAATTTGAGCAACTAAAGAAAGTGGATAATCGCCAGCTTCTGCATCTTTACCTGTTATACTCGACCTTTTTGCGCTAGCGATGGGATCTTCAAAAATGTCTAAAACACCGGCACGATCAAAGTTTACACTATTATCTAGCTTAGATTGGTCGGTTTCACTTACTAAATTATCTTCAGGGTTTTCAAAAATGGTGGTTTCATCACTACAACTTGCTATAAAAAGCGAAGCGGTTATAGCCATTAGCCATACTTTTCTTACAGATAGGTTTGATTTCATTTTAATCGGGGTTTTTGCACTAACGCCCCGAATTGCCCTCTTGTTGTCTATACACAGAGAAATACGATGAAATACACTTTATTAGGGTTAATAATACACTTTATCGGTTAAAAAACAGGAAAGTAATCTAAATCTTACCCATTTTCTCAAGTACCAATAATAGTAGTATTGGCAATGCCAGCAAACCTACCATTAGAGTTTCTGTCTGCAATAAGCTAGGCATGAATAATAAGGTACAGGCATACCCTCCAATCGCTCCTCCAAAATGAGCAGTATGTCCAATATTGCCTAATCGCTTTTTCATACCATAAATAGAATAAAGCAAATAACCAATACCCACAACATACGCAGGAACCGGAATTGGAATAAACATAATACCCAATTGCATGTTTGGTTGTAAGAGAATCGCCGAATACAATATACCCGTTACCGCACCACTTGCACCAACCGCAGAATAATAAGGTTCGTCTTTATGAAAACTTAATGCCAACAAGCTACCACCAATAAGACTTACGGCATAAATGATTAAAAACTGAGTTGTTCCAAACCAATTGATGACTACGCCCGCAAAGAAATAAAGCGTAAGCATATTAAACAATAAATGTGAAATATCTACATGCAGAAATCCCGATGTTGCCATACGTTCTTTCTGACCCGCTTTAATTGCCCCAATACTAAATTTGTAGCGTTCAAAAAAAGTAGTATCATTGAATCCCTTCATTGACACTAATACATTTGCCGCTATTATTGCTATGGTCGCTATATCAATGTTGTACATTATCTGCCCTTTATTTGGCGTCAAATATAACTATATTTGCCCATAATTTTTTTTGAAAATGCAACTACTGGCCTTTGTTTTGATCTATCCCTTTTTATGGGTTGTTTCTATTTTGCCACATCGCTTATTTTATGGTTTATCTGATATTGCCTGTTTCTTCATATATCGCGTATTCGGTTATAGAAGAAAAGTGGTGCAAGAGAATTTGAATTTGGTTTTTCCAGATAAGTCTGCAGATGAAATTCATCATATTGAAAAGGAATTCTACAAACACCTTTGTGATATGTTTTTAGAAATGGTCAAGACCATGAACCTTAGTAAAGAGGCTGTCGCTAAAAAATACCATCTTGTAAATCCTGAAGTTTTACTGGAAATCGAAAAAGAACGTAGCATTATTATTTTATGCGCACATTATGCCAATTGGGAATGGAACGTAAGCATCAATAACTACGTAAACTCTAAAGGATATGCAGTTTACCAAAAAATAAACAACTCTTATTTTGATAATTTCATTAGAAAAACAAGAGCTAGATGGAATACAACTTTAATTACACAAGGGCAGACCGCTAAAACAGTCATTCATAATTTTAGCAATAATGTTCGTGCTACCTACGGCATGGTAAGCGACCAGTCGCCACAAGCGCACAGAGCTCATTATTGGACAGACTTTATGGGTATTACTGTACCCATATTTAATGGTGGCGAAGCGCTCGCACGCAAAACGGGATTGGCAACGGTATTTTTAAAAGTAAGTAAAGTTAAGCGCGGTTACTATAAAGCGGAGTTTACCCCTATCGCTATAAATAGCAAAGAGACCGAAGAACATGAAATAACAAACAAATTCTTAAGGCTGACCGAAGAGCAAATTCGAGAAAAACCTGAATACTATCTATGGACCCACAAACGTTGGAAACATAGAGGTAAAAAACCAGCAGCTTTTGCTGATGTAAGTTAAAATAACAGAAAATAAAAAACCGGAAGCAGTTGAACTGCTTCCGGTTTTTTTATCGACAAATTTGATTTTTATAAACCTGCTATAGATTTTATTTCTCCAATAATTCTATCTGCTAAGCCGTCAGCCTCGGTCTGACTTTTAGCTTCTGTGTAAATTCTTATGATTGGCTCGGTATTCGATTTTCTTAAATGAACCCAGTTTTCTGCAAAATCAATTTTTACACCATCAATAGTAGACAGCTCTTCATTTGCATACTTTTCAGCCATAGATTTTAAAATTCCATCAACATCTAAACCAGGAGTCAATTGAATTTTCTTTTTGCTCATAAAGTAACTTGGGTAGCTAGCTCTTAATTCTGCTACTGTACCACCTTTTTCAGCCATTAACATTAAAAACAAAGCAGTACCTACTAATGAATCTCTACCGTAGTGACTTTCTGGATATATGATACCTCCATTACCTTCTCCACCAATAATAGCGTTATTCGCTTTCATTTTGGTAACTACATTAACTTCACCAACCGCAGCAGCTTCATATGTACCACCATGCTTTTGAGTAATATCGCGCAATGCACGAGAAGATGATAAGTTAGAAACCGTATTACCTTTTGTTTTACCTAAGACATAATCAGCACAAGCGACCAATGTATATTCTTCACCAAACATTTCGCCATCGTTACTAATGAATGCCAAACGGTCAACATCTGGATCTACTACGATACCGAAATCAGCTTTTTCTTTAATTACTAAATCGCAAATGTCTTTTAAGTGCTCTTTTAATGGCTCTGGATTATGTGGAAAATGACCCGTTGGTTTGCAATACAACTCAACCACTTCTACTCCGAATTCCTTTAGAAGCTTTGGTATTGCAATTCCACCAGTAGAATTCACTCCATCAACAACTACTTTGAATTTCGCTTTTTTAACCACCTCGGCATCTACCAAAGAAAGGTTTAAAACTTCATCTATATGTATATCAATATAACTGTCGTTCTTATTTATAACTCCTAAATCATCAACATCAGAAAAATCAAAATCTTCTTTTTCTGCTATTTCAAGAATTTTAGCTCCCTGAGCAGCATCTAAGAATTCTCCTTTTTCATTCAACAACTTTAAGGCATTCCATTGTTTTGGATTATGACTTGCTGTTAATATAATTCCCCCATCTGCATTTTCCATTGGTACCGCTATCTCTACGGTTGGTGTTGTAGACAGATCTAAATCGACTACATCTATACCTAAACCTACCAAAGTAGACACTACAAGGCTCTGCATCATCTCGCCAGATAACCGGGCATCGCGACCAATAACAACTTTTAATTTATCCTTTTTAGAATAGTCTTTTAACCAAATTCCGTAAGAAGCAGCGAACTTTACTGCATCAATAGGTGTAAGATTGTCTCCTGGTTTACCTCCAATTGTTCCTCGTATTCCTGAAATAGATTTTATTAGTGTCATATAATCTTAATAAGTTTTTTGCAAATATAAACGTATCATACTTATCACTATTGCCCTTCTTTGTAAATTCGAACTACTAAGCATAATTTAGGCGAATGAATTTTTTAGCTCATATTTACCTGTCTTTTAATGATAAAGATATTACAATAGGCAACTTTATAGCCGATAGCATTCGTGCCAATAAATTTGACCATCTTCCGATTAGGGTACAGAAAGGCATAAAACTTCACCGTCATATAGACACCTATACCGATAGCCATGCGATACCAAAAATCAGCAGCAAAAGGCTTCATGCAAACTACAGTCATTACAGTCGAGTTATCGTTGATATCTACTATGACCACTTTTTAGCTAAAAATTGGTCAAAGTATTCTGATGTACCGTTGGATGTTTTTGTGGATAATTTCTATGACCTTTTAGAAGAAAATTACGAGATACTACCTATCGGTGTCAAAAAAATGATGCCCTATATGATTACCGATAATTGGATATTCAACTATTCTAAAATGGATGGAATCGCTCGTGTACTAAATGGTATGAATCGTAGAACAAATAATAAATCTAAAATGAATTTTGCCATTATAGATCTCGAAGAACACTATGATGCCTTTGAAGCGGAGTTTACCGAGTTCTTCGAAGAACTGATTACTTTTTCAAAACAAAAGTACACTTCACTTACTAAATAAAAAATAATATTAAAATCTATTAACCAATATTTTAAACTCAATTATCTAAACTATAAATTTAACTAACTATGAACCAACTAAAATTAGTATTAATGCTTACTGCATTTGTAATTTTCAGCAGTTGCAAAGAGAATCCTACAGTACCAACGGGTACGGTTACAGAAAAAGCAATGGTAGTTTCGGCACGTGAAGAAGCTTCTAAAATAGGAAGCGATATTATGCAAAAAGGCGGTAATGCTTTTGATGCAATGGTGGCTACTGAAATGGCTTTAGTTGTCGCTTATCCCTTTGCAGGTAATTTAGGCGGTGGCGGATTCATGGTATATAGAAAAGCAAATGGCGAAGCGGGATCTTTAGATTACCGCGAGAAAGCACCTTTATCTGCACATAAAGACATGTACCTAGATTCATTGGGTAACGTAATACCTGGTAAAAGTACATTAGGGGCTACCGCTGTTGGTGTTCCTGGTACTGTTGCTGGTATTATTGAAGTTCACAAAAAATTCGGTTCTCTACCACTTGAAGAAATTATGGCTCCTGTGATTGCTTTGGCAGAGCGTGGCGTAGTGGTAACTGCCAATCAAGAAAAAAGACTGGCTAGCCAGCGCGATAAGTTTATTGAAGTAAATAGCGACAGTACCAAGTTTGCGACCGCGTTCAAAACCAACGACACCATTAAATATCCTGCTTTGGCTAATACCTTTAGAAGCATTGCAAAGAATGGTAGAGACGGATTTTATAAAGGGGAAGTTGCACAAAAACTTGCTGTATTTATTCAAGAAAATGGCGGGTATGTTACAGAAGAAGATTTAGAAAAATACCAAGCAGTATGGAGAGACCCTATCACTTTTAACTACAAAGACCTGCATATAATTTCTATGAGTCCGCCAAGTAGTGGTGGCGTAACCATCAATCAAATTTTCAAGATGATGGAAAAATACGATGTTGCCAAACTAGGTCACAACTCCCCTAAAATGGTGCAATTATTTACCGAAGCATCTAGAAGAGCCTATGCCGACAGAAACTTCTTTTTAGGTGATCCTGATTTTGTTGAAATACCTTATGACAAATTATTAAGTGATCAATACCTTGCCGAAAGAATGGCAAACTTCTCTTTTGATAAAGCTACCAAGTCTTCTGAAGTAGAACATGGCAATATTGAAATAGTTGAAAGTATGGAAACTACCCACTACTCTATTGTTGATCAAGAAGGTAATGCTATTTCGGTAACAACTACATTAAACGGCGCATATGGCTCTAAGTTGTATTCAGATGAGCTAGGCTTCTTTTTAAACAACGAAATGGATGATTTCAGCGCTAAAGCCGGTGTACCGAACATGTTCGGTCTAGTTGGCGCAGAAGCTAATAGTATAGCTGCTGAGAAAAGAATGCTTAGTAGCATGACCCCAACTATCGTTGAACGCGATGGTAAGTTATGGATGGTTGTTGGCACACCAGGCGGATCTACAATTATTACTGCCGTAGCTCAAACCATTTTAAATGGATACGAGTTTAAAATGAGCATGCAAGATGCTGTTAACGCTCCTCGATTTCATCATCAATGGTTACCAGACATGGTCATCTTTGAACCAGACGGATTCCCTGTTGACTTAAAAGAAGAACTAAAGACCAAAGGATATATCATCAATGAAGAAAGAACCCCTATAATCGGTAAAGTTGATGCTATTCGCGTTTTAGCAAATGGTAAACTTGAAGGGGGTGCCGATAAACGTGGAGACGATGCTGCAGTTGGGTTTTAGTCTAAACTAAATGTAATTATTATAGATTACATTTTTTGTTACAATCTATTATTAATGAGTTATTTGAATACATTATGCTAAAGAAATTATTTAAGTTAATTGGTATCTTAATATTACTAGCTATAATAGGCTATGGTGTCTTATATTACTTATATAATGAACCCGTACCTACAGGTGAATCTGGACCCGAAGCTGATGCTTTGGCGTATAGAATGTTTGATGCCCTTAATTACAAAAATTTCAATAATACTAAAGTTTTAGAATGGTCTTTTCGAGGTGATCATACCTATAAATGGGATCGCGAAAAGCAAATAGTTACAGTAGGTTATGATGACGTTATTGTAAACTTAGATTTGATTACTCCGCATTCTAGTATTGCTACAATCAATAACGAACCTGCGCCTTATGAGAAATCACAAGAGTTAATTGAAAAAGCACAAAGCTATTTTAATAATGATTCTTTTTGGTTAGTAGCACCGTTTAAAGCGTTTGATCGTGGTACCGAACGTTATTTAGTTCATTTGGAAGATGGTTCTGAAGCGCTGCTTGTTACGTACACACAAGGTGGCGATACACCTGGTGATTCATATCTATGGATAATAGAGCCTAGCGGAAGACCTAAGAGTTTTAAACTTTGGACAAAAATCATCCCAATTGGTGGTGTTGAAGCGACATGGCAAGATTGGATTGAAACAGAAAGCGGTGTTTTCTTACCTACGCAACATAAACTTGGTCCGTTTTCTATATCAATGGGAGAAGTTAAGGGTAACTAATAAAATATAATTATTCAATTAAAGTTTAACCATTACACCTAAGAAAACCATTTTATGCAAGATTATAAATTCCCATTAGATTTCAAATTCCATATTGGTACACTATCCAACGATTTTTCTGCTGTTGATGCAAATGGCAATATGGTTGCCTATGTAAAACAGAAACTATTTAAATTTAAAGAGGCTGTTGGTGTTTATCAAAATGATAGCAAAACGAACTTACTTTATAATATAAAAGCGGATAGATGGATAGACTTCTCGGCATGTTATTCTTTTTCTGACCCGTCTGGTAAGGAATTTGGAAAAATTGGTCGCAAAGGTTGGGCTTCTTTATGGAAAGCACATTACGAAGTTTTTGACGAGAACAAACAACTAAAGTATACGATTAGAGAAGAGAATGCTTGGGTAAAAGTAATGGATGGTTTAGTGGGTCAAATACCTATTATTAACCTATTTACAGGATTATTTTTGAACCCAGCTTATTTGGTAATCAACGGTAACAATGAGACTGTAGTTCGATTGTCAAAAGAAAAATCATTAGTTGGTCGTCGCTTTAAGGTTAGTGAAGTAAAAAAACTAAACGGTAATGATGATGATATTATCATTTTAAGCTTGATGATGATGGTATTGCTTGAACGCCGAAAAGGCTAAAATTCTGCTAAGCCATATTCATTTAAAACAATATCCCATTCTTCGGTTTCTATAATTTCAAGAATTCGCTGAGTAATGCGTTGCTCTAATTCTACATGTGTTTTTGGGAGTCCGAAGGCATAGAACTGTATATCGAATTTTACTGGTAGCAACTCTAACTTATGCAAAGTAGAATCTCTTTGAATAGCGTATTTTAAAATAGACTCATCGTATATGAAAGCCTTTATATTACCTTGATCTAAATTTTTTAAACCAATTGGCACATTTGGATACGTATGTATATCTTTAAAAAAATGTTCAGACAAAAAGTTTTCAGTACCAGAGTTAGTTATAGTACCCACTGCCCTACCCTTAAATTCATTAAAACCATCAGGGTTATTAGTAAGTTGATTTACGGTTAAACTCGATGCTATACTCGCTGTTAATCCTGAAATAAATAGAAGACCACCAAACATAAGAACCAAGGCGGTTATCTTACCAAATTTTGTAACCGGTGCCTTATCGCCATAACCTACAGTAGTCAAAGTTACAGCAGACCACCACATACCATCCCATAGTCCGCTTCTTCCAGGTCTAAATGCCTCCGGATTCTTCTTACGTTCAAACAACCACCCTAAAACTCCAAATAGAAAAATAATAAACAATAATATAAGTAAACCGCTTAGAAATCCGACATTTAAAAAACCACTTAAATATGACTTCAATCTATCAAAAGAAGAAACTTGGGCAATAGCTATTGTGGCATTTGATGCATAGAAAGAATGTGTAAACTCCATTTCTTTACTACGCTGACTGGTAATGGTTAGCGGATTAATACTTAAATCAATTCCGCCAGTGCGAAGAGAATCTAACATTGGAGAAAACTCCATAGGTATCATCTCATATTCAATATTCAAATCACTAGCTACCCTTTTCCATAACCAGACATTAAGTCCCTCAACATGCTCTCCGCTTTCAACTATAAAAGGTGCTGCAGCAGTGTAGCCAATACGTAATTTTTCATCATCGACTTGACTGCTTGCCGCGATTGAAATTAGTAATACGATGACTAATAGAAGAACTCTCATAAAATGGTCGGGTTTACATTCTTTTAAATATAATCATTTTATAAAGTATCGACAGATTAAGCTATTCACCTAAAATGAAGTAATTTTAGGTTCTTAAAGCAACTTAGTCTATGAATATTAAACTAATCACTTTCAACGAAGTTACAGCAGACCTACAATCTCAACTTACTGAACTCTATAAGCAATTAAATGCTGAGTTAACGCAATTAGATTTGGCAACCGCTCTTTCTGATTACAATACCACAGATGTTGTAATTTGTTTAGACGATGATAAATTAATTGGTATCGCTATGATGGCAAAATACAAAGTGGTCTCTGGACACAAAGGAATGATTGAAGATGTGGTCGTTTCTTCTGAATATAGAGGTCAAGGTATTGGCAGAAAGCTAATGGAAAAACTTTTAGAACAGGCAGAAAAGTCTAAACTTGACGATGTGCTATTATTCAGTGGTCACCACAGAACTGCAGCAATTTCACTTTATAAAAGCTTAGGTTTTAAATTAAAAGAGAGTGGTATGTATATTAAAAAATATTAAAGCTATACTTTTAATTAACCTTCTTAACGTGTTGTAATTGATCTTTTAACTCTTTCATTGATTCTTGTAACTGACGTAAAAGACTATTATCGGTAGTTGCATCTACATTAAAAGTAATTTTACTACTCACCTCCCATATTTCTTGAATCTGAAATGGTTTAATATCATAAGGCGGGTAGGTTTCATTTAAAGAGATTAGGGTAATATTATTTGAGTTCGGTCGTTTTTCTACTTTCTTAACCATAATGGAATCTTGAAGTACAACAACATACATTTTATTTGCACTCACGTAATCTATATGTTCAATTGCCCTAGCCAAAACCCATTCTCCCGGATGCAAATTAGGTAACATACTATCACCTTCTACTTGAAACCCTCTATAGGTTGCATTTCTAAATTCCGGAATAGGCAAATCAAAAGCTGGTAATTGTTGATACCAACTGGTATCGGAAATATTTTGTGGATATCCTGCCGCTGCTTTTGCATTCACCAAAACCATGTTATCCCTATTGGCAGAATCTACCGTTACTACCTTTGGTATTACACTTGTCTTAGAAGTCTCTAAGTACTGTTCTTCACTTTCTCCAAACAACCAAAGCGGATTAATTTTAAATTGTTTCAACAACTCTAAAACAACTTTACCAGAAAGCTTGGTTCTACCACGCTCTATATCTGCTGTTGTATTAGAAACGCCAATTAGTGCAGCAAAGTCTGCTTGAGTATAACCCAGTTCTCTTCTTAAATCGGTAAATCGCTTTAATGTCAGTTCGTTTTCCATATTCTTTTCCGCTTCAATAAAGATTTTTATACCTCTTTATATTTCAAATATAGTGATTATGGATTATATCCAAAATATTATTTGGATTATTTCCATAATTAGGAATATTTCCATAATTTTGGATTAATTACCAATTACTATGGATTTTAATAGGATAAAAGAAAAATTAAATATACTGGCAGATGCAGCTAAATACGATGTGTCTTGCTCAAGTAGTGGTAGTAACCGCAAAAACAAGGATAATGGTTTAGGTGATACGGGTAATGGTATTTGCCATACATACACAGAAGATGGTCGTTGTGTTTCTCTATTAAAAATTCTATTGACCAATCATTGCATTTTTGATTGCGCCTATTGTGTTACGCGTAAAAGCAATGATATTCAACGAGCTGCTTTTAAAATTCATGAGGTAGTCGATTTGACCATTAATTTTTATAGAAGAAACTATATAGAAGGGCTGTTCTTAAGTTCTGGCATCTTTAAAAGTGCCGATCATACTATGGAACGTTTGATAGCCGTTGCCAAAAAACTTCGTGAAGAAGAAAACTTCAACGGGTACATTCACCTTAAATCTATACCTGGTGCAAGTGATGAATTAATGTATGAGGCCGGTTTATATGCTGATCGTTTATCGGTCAATATTGAAATCCCCACTATCTCCGGCCTTAAACTTTTAGCTCCTGATAAAAAACATGAAGATTTCATTAAACCGATGTTGAAGGTGAAGAATGAAATTATACGCTATAAAGAAGAACGCAAAATCATTAAAAGCACTGCAAAATATGCTCCTGCAGGGCAAAGTACCCAAATGATTGTCGGTGCTACTGGCGAAAGCGACAAAGATATCATGTACTCTGCAACTCATTTTTACAAAAACTATAAGATGAAGCGAGTATACTATTCTGGTTACGTACCCATCTCCACAGACAGTAGATTACCTTCTTTGGGTTCTGAAGTACCAATGCTCAGAGAAAATAGATTATATCAGACAGATTGGTTACTTCGATTTTACGGCTTTAGTGTCAATGAAATTTTAGATGCCGATAATCCGAATTTAGATATGGATATCGATCCCAAATTGATGTGGGCACTTCGAAATCTAAATCATTTTCCTATAGATATTAATAAGGCAGAACCACGAATGTTAGCAAGAATTCCGGGTATAGGAATGAGCTCTGTTCATAAAATTATAAGCGGAAGAAAATACCGTCGTTTAAATTGGGATCATCTAAAAAAAATGGGTATTGCACTAAATCGTGCAAAGTATTTTATCATCTGTAACTCCTCTGATTGGGAACGTAGAGATTTAGACGCAGCTACCATAAAAGGAATGATTCTTCAATCTCAAAATAGTAAATTCAAAAATCAATACAACAATCAATTATCCTTATTTAACTAAACTAATAATTTAATCAAAACAAATGACTATGGAAAATATTAATAACACATTGAATTCGACAAATATTTCAATTTCAAATACTGTTATTGACCGTAGTCAAAGTCAAATATTAGCAATAGGATACCAAATGGTATTATTAAAAACTAAGATTAAAAAAAGACTAAAAATTGTATCACGAATCTTTTTCTTCAACTTCTAAAACTGGTTATTATGAATGCTTCAAAAACGTTAGTTTACGATGGTAGTTTTAATGGTTTTTTAACTGCTGTATTTATAGGCTTTGAACAAAAGCTTACACATGCCGATATTCAGAAACAAGGGCAATTACAAAGCGGACTTTTTGCTGAAACAGAAACTATTTTTACAAATATTGAAAAAGCACAACGGGTTTGGAACGGAGTACGGAACAAAAGTAATACTGCTATTAAAAATATTTATTTTGCCTTCTTGAGCGAACAGAATAATATGGAAGCTTTAATCTACCGTTATATTCAAAAGTTAATGGGAAGTAAACACAAGGGAGCAACTGATTTTAGTGATGATGGAGTTTTAAAGATAAATCAACTTGCACATAAGGTCGGAAGAGAAAAGCATCGTATGGAAGCATTTGTACGGTTTCAATTAACAAAAGACGATGTTTATTTTGCGAACATAGAACCAGATTTTGATGTACTGCCTTTAATCTCTAAGCATTTTAGAAATCGTTACGCCGACCAACAATGGATTATTTATGATGTTAAACGTAAATACGGACTATTCTATGATTTAAATACTGTTGAAATCATTTCATTAGATTTATCTGATATTCATACCAATAGGATGGAGAAAAGTGCTGCTTTCACAGATGCTGAATATGAATATCAAGATCTTTGGAATAATTACTTCAAAAGCACAACTATAAAATCTCGTATTAATAACAAACTACATGTTCAACATGTACCAAAGCGTTATTGGAAATATCTGTCTGAAAAGAAAGAAGCTGTTTAAAGTTATTAAACCTTTATTCTAATAAAAGGGATAAAATAATTTTACAAGAATATCATACAGCAGTATTCGTAGCAACTTCTACTTGTTAACATCATTACTTTTTTTGGATAATTAAATCTTATAAACGAAATAATAGACAGACTTGTCTGTATTCAAAATATTTGATTACTTTTGCATCATGAAACATGCAGAGGTTAAAAATAAGATTATTGAAACTGCGTCATTTTTATTTTATAAGAATGGTTATAATTCTACCGGTATAAATCAAATTATTGCCGAAGCTGGCATCGCCAAGGCAACCCTCTACAATCATTTTAAGTCTAAAGAGGAGATTTGTGTAGCATACCTACAGTATAAGAATATGAACTTTCTTAAAGATTTTAAAAGTTTCATAAGTTCTAAACCACAAGGAAGAACTCAAATTTTAGCGATTTTCGACTTTCTTGAATTGTTTTATCAAGACAAAGATTTTAATGGTTGTTGGTGCATAAAGACCGTATCAGAAATACCAAAGGATAATGAGATGATTAGAAATGAAATACAATCTCAAAAAAATGATTTCATAACGCTTATTTCAAAATTAATCTCTAATAATTTAGGTGAAATTAAAAGTGAACAAGTCAATTCTTTAGCAAGACAAATTTACTTGTTATATGAAAGTGCAGTTGGTGAAAGTCATCTTCACCAAGAAAACTGGCCAATTCATGAATCTAAAAATTTATGTGAAAAAATAATAGCCTAAAAAAATTTGAATTTACAAAGACAGACTTGTCTGTCTATTTTTTTTAATAATTAAACATAATTGCAATGAAAGAATTTGAAAACAAAGTAGCCTTAGTAATTGGCGGTACAAGTGGTATTGGTAATTCAACTACAAATGCATTATTAGAAGGTGGTGCAACTGTACATGTTGTTGGCAGAAATACTGATAAAATCGCAGATGCACCAAACTTGATAAAACATACAGCTAATATATCCAACACTGCTGATGTAGACGCCTTGGTGTCTAAAATTGACACTTTAGATAACTTAGACTATTTGGTAAACGCCTCAGGTATATTTGGACCAAAACCATTTTTAGATCACACTATGGAGGATTACAATTCTTACCAAGACCTAAATAGAGGTTTCTTTTTTATAACACAAAGTGTAGCTAAAAAGATGAAAGCAACTAAAGGAGGATCCATTGTAAACGTTGGATCTATGTGGGCAAAACAAGCTGTAAAAGCTACTCCCTCATCGGCATACTCCATGCAAAAAGCTGGTTTACACTCTTTAACACAACATTTAGCTATGGAATTGGCAGATGATAATATTCGTGTAAACGCAGTATCTCCTGCCCTAGTAAATACGCCGGTATATCATGGTGTTTTTGGAGGCGAAGAGGCCGCTAAAGAAGCCTTAGTTGGCTTTAATAATTTTCACCCGATAGGTCGCTTTGGTGAGGCTGCAGATATTGCCAATAGTATTGTCTTTTTATTATCAGATAAAGCCGCATGGGTTACCGGTGCCATTTGGGATACCGATGGTGGAGTAATGGCTGGTAGAAATTAAATAATAGATATAAAGTCACGACCAAATGTAGCGTGGTCGTGGCTTTATTCTTTTTTCTAAGTCCATTTTGAAACAATCATTAAATAAATTATCTCATAATTCTTCATTCAATTGAGCAGATTTTCAGGTTTTAGAATTAGTGTTTTCCCAAGTTCTAAATCCCTCACCTACTCTTTTGAAAAAATTGCAAACACAATATGCGAATTATTTATGCAGAAGAATATTGATTCTTAAGCTCACATCAACCGTAATTTTGATTTTCTACATTTAATTTCTAAGTAATTTTCACTTCACTTTTGACTTCTGATATAGCATTAGTTTATATGCAGGTTCATTTCAACTACAACCTTAAACTATGCTATGAAAACTAGTATTTAGATTTATAACTTAAATAACTATATAAAAATCTAGCTTCTTTTAAAAACAACCAAACCATCCCAAACATTTTCAATTTAAGAAAATTAATATCTTATAAATCTTCTATTATGACCTAGGTCATATTTCCACATAACTACTCATCGTACATTTGCGATAGTAATTATGAAGAGAAGTATAAAACATATAGAATATAAAGAAGATACCGAAGCGTTAGCGCTATTAGCTAAAGCTTTAGGCCACCCCACACGTATTGCCATTTTAAAATATCTAAAAGATCAATCTAGCTGTTTTACTGGAGATTTAGTAGACGTATTTCCTTTAGCTCAATCTACAATTTCTCAACATTTAAAGGAATTGAAAAATGCGGGACTGATAAAAGGGGAACTAGAACCACCAAAAATAAAGTATTGCATCAATGAAGATAAATGGAATACTGCTAGGTCTTTATTTAAACAATTTCTAGAATAACAATTAAGAATACATAGGCTAACGACATTAATTAAAACAAGTAATTATGAATAAATCTATAAAAATATTAGGAACAGGTTGTGCAAAATGTCAATCTATGACTGGTGTTGTAAAAGAAGTGGTTTCTGAAAATAACATTGATGCCACTATTGAAAAAGTCGAGGACATTATGGAAATTATGAAATTCAACGTGATGACAACACCCGCATTAGCAATCGACGGTGTTATTACTATAAAAGGACGAGTGCCAACTAAAGCTGAAGTTCTTGCCCTTTTAAATAATTAAAAAAAGCAATATGAATTATCAAATAGAAGCTTCTTCCAAATGCGATAATGACGCAGTAATTCATATCAAGAAATCAGATATAGTTTTTGGAACCACTGCTAAAACATCAGAAGTAATGCCAAACCCTGCAGAATTATTCTTGGGTTCATTTGCTGCCTGTATGCTAAAAAATGTTGAACGATTTTCTGAAATGATGCAGTTTACATATGAACGTGCCACTTTAGAGGTTAATGCTGTAAGGCTTGATCACCCTCCAAGAATGGATCACATCGTTTACAACCTTAATATCTATAGTAATGACAATAAATTGAATATAGAATTACTAAAGAAAAATATTGAAAAATTCGGAACCATCTATAATACGGTAAAACAAGTTTGCCAAATTGATGGAACAATTATAAGAACACCCAATGTTTAACTGGTTACAACATTTTGCTGATTGGCTTATATATTCTGTATTTAATATTGAAGTAGGCTCTCACTTAGGTAATGCTTTGAATTTCTTTGTGTACGATACACTTAAGATTCTTATTCTTTTGTTTATCATCGTTTTTATAATGGGAATTGTAAATGCATATTTCCCAATTGAACGCTTAAAAGATTATCTACACAAGAAAAAATTGTACGGTTTAGAATATTTTTTCGCTTCTATCTTTGGGGCAATTACACCTTTCTGTTCTTGCTCATCTGTACCTTTATTCATCGGTTTTGTACAAGGCGGAATTCCGTTAGGCGTGACATTTGCATTTTTGATTACATCGCCTTTGGTAAATGAAGTGGCAGTTGCCATGTTTTTAGGGTTGTTCGGTATAAAGGCAACTTTAATTTATGCCATTTCAGGTATTGTTTTAGGTACTATTGGAGGCTGGCTTCTTGGTAGATTTAACCTAGAACCTTTACTTTCTGATTGGGTGAAAGAAATTCTTGAAAACAAACAACAACAATCGCAATTTCAAGGAGAACATCTTACATTTTACCAACGTCTACCCGAAATTACCCGTGGCGCTTGGGATATCGTAAAGGGAGTGATAATTTATGTGATTATAGGTATTGCTATTGGTGCTGCTATGCATGGCTATGTACCAGAAAACTTCTTTAACGATTACTTAGGCGGTGATCAATGGTGGACAGTTCCTTTAGCTGTTCTCTTGGCCGTACCCATGTATGCGAATGCTGCTGGTATTGTACCCGTAGTTCAAGTGTTCGTAGCAAAAGGAGTACCGCTGGGTACAGCTATAGCTTTTATGATGGCAACTGTTGGTTTATCTATTCCTGAAGCAACCTTGTTAAAAAAAGTAATGTCTATAAAGTTGATTATTATATTTTTTAGTGTGGTAACACTATGCATAATTATTTCAGGATATCTATTTAATCTCATTCTATAACAACATACCGCAATGAAATATCTCAATTTGTTTATTCTTGTTTTCGTTCTACTATTACAAACTGCAATTGGTCAATCTATTCCGAAAGTACATGCTATTGGTGCAATGAAAGACATGGGTAATACTTACCAAACAAAAGTATGGTTAGACACGCTACCCATCAAGCCTAATATGTACGGTATGGGGCCGTATGATAGAATGAAAGGCGAGATAACTGTTTTTGACGGTAAGCCTTTTTATGCTTCGGCATTTATTGAAGGTAAAGCTGTGGTTGGTCAAAGTTGGGATATTCGATCTCCTTTTTTTGTTTATAGCAATATTGAAGAGTGGGAAGAATTTGAAATTGAAGGTCCGTTGAACAGTATTGAGGTAATTCAAAACAAAGTTGCTAAGATTGCTACTGAAAAAGGATATAACTTAAAAGATCCTTTTGCTTTTAGAATAGCCGGTGAATTTGACCAAATGACACTTCATATAGTAACCCCAAGAAATAGTGATGTTGTAGGTTATAAGCCTGATGTAAAATCTCAAAACTTTAATTTAAACAATGATATAGGACAACTGTTAGGTTTTTATTCTGAAAGACATCAAGGTGTTTTTACTGGCTCAAAGAATTTTGTACATGTTCATTACTTAAGAGATGACCTAACATTCATGGGACATCTAGACAAAATTCAAACCAATGACCGTTCATTCAAACTATACTTACCAAAGAAGAAAAAAATTATAAACACGATAATTCGAGTTAACGATACTGATTTCTCAAAAGGTCGTTTAGGAAATATTCAAAATATAGATTTAGAAGATCTTGCAAAGTTTCACGGTCATTTTTGTGACGGACTGGTTGTGGGTCATCTCGCCCTGCAACAAGCTCTTCTCGAATTATACCCAGATGGCGTTATAGACCGTACAAATACTAGAATAGTAAGTAAGCCCTCTCCTTGTTTAACTGATGCCGCTATTTACATTACAGGTGGTAGATTTCAGTTTAATACTTTTTATGTTTCTTCTACAATGCAAGAATTATTTACAGTTCAGAGAATAGATACTAAAAGAACTGTAACCGTTAGCATGAAGGCTGGTTTAAAACCTTATGAAATTGATGAACTGGGTACATTAGCTATTAAAGGTGATTTACCTTCATGTGAGTTAGATAGACTAAAGGGATTGGAAGATGATTTTACCGAAAAACTCTTAACCACCGATCCTAAAAATAATTTTACTGTTACAGAAATAACCAATTTTAAATGGAATCCTATTTTAAAAACTGATTATTTAAAAACTGACATTTTAAATAAAAATAAAGCCAAGTGTGAATAGGAGAACTTAAACATATTGTTAAACTTTGCAAATGAGCTTAAAATGATTTTACTATAATCGTAAAATACTAATTACCTGATGAAGAAAAACAAAGCAATCCGTACGTTTACGTTAGCTACTGTTTTAATTATACAAATTATATTTCTGCTTTTAATTGCAAAAAACAATTACCACACTAATAACTATTTTGCAATAATTGCTATTTTATTAATTTCAGCTGTTGTCTTATTTAGCCATAACTATTTAGACCTACATCATAGCAAATATGATTATGAAAAATTATCTGTTGTCGTTTGGGTGCCTTTAGGTGCCATTGCTTGCCATATATTAAACGTTAATTATGGACTAGGCAGCGTTTTATCGGCAGGTATTATTGGCACGTTAGGTTCGTTCATTCCCATATTAAATAAGCAATCTAATTATCTAAAGAAATTACCTGGAGCCATTTATTGCGGAGTATTTGTTGGTATGTCAAGTAATACCATTACACCAACCTTAGGCTTTGTTTTATCTGCAGGTATTTTAGCAGGATTATTCTTTCTACTATCTAAAAATCTATTTATTGGTATTGGCGGTAAGCTAGGTACAATGGCTTTTCTTGGTGTATTTATTGTCTATCTAATTAATCTCATGGCGTAATGAATAATTTCATCATAATAGTTATCGGCATTTTAGGTGCAACAATGACTTTTTACGTGAGTCATCATCACAATCAAGGTGCAGTAAGAGCATCTGCACTATTATCATTATTGGTAGGCTTGTTTTTTTATTGTTTCCCTGATTTGCTGAATACTTACCTAACAAAAAATATACCTGTTGTATTCATAGGAACCTCTTTTATAGGTATGATTTCAACAACAACCAGAAGAAGTTATATTCATTTAGCAATAGCAGGCTGCCTATTTAGTATTATATATATTAATAAGAATAATTTATTTCAAGGCTTTGGTGGTGCTCTTGGTGCTCTAGCATTTATTGCGCTGTTAACCACCTTTGCTTTTTCATTTGCTTTTTCTAAAAGTATTCATAAACTAAAAGCGATACTAAGGTTACGTAAGTGGAAATAATTCTAATGATAACTTAACGCATTAACCTACCGGTAATATTTCCTGCAATAATATTGTTGACCTCATTAACGGTAGCAAAGTTTACATCACCTTCATACGTATGTTTCAAAGCACATGCGGCACTTGCAAACTCCATTGCTTTATAATCATCATATTGTTGCAATCCGTAAATTAAACCTGCCGCAAAAGCATCACCTGTACCAATACGGTCAACTACATGGGTAATATCAATATCTTCAGTTTCTCTAAATTCAATACCATTCCACATTCTAGCTCTAATTTTATGCCATGAAGAGTTTAAAGAAGTTCTTATTTTATCGAATACTTTTTCTATGGATGGAAACTCTGCTATTAGCTGCTTACTAGCTTCAATAAAATCTTCATTACTGTAGCTAAAATCTGTGCCTAATACCTCATTAATCTCATTTACACCGCCAATAAATATTGTAGAATAATGTAATAGTTCTATGAGCGCTTCTTTTGGGTCTTGACCATATTTCCAGAGTCCGCTACGGTACGTTGGATCTGCAGAAACGGTAAGTCCTTTTTGCCGTGCTAATTTTAATCCGTCTTTTAAAACGTCAAAAGCTCCTTGAGACAAGGCTGGCGTTATTCCTGTCCAATGCATCCATTGGCCATCTTCTAATGCATTTTCCCAATTTACCTTTGAAGGTTCAATTTCAGAGAATGCCGAATGTGATCGGTTATAAGAGATCATACTTGGTCTAATAACCGCACCTACTTCGAGAAAATAGACACCCAAAGGTCTTTTTGATTTAACCACTGCCGAAGTATCTACACCAAACTTTTGTATATAAGTCATTGCAGTATCTCCAATAAAGTCATCAGAAATTGCACTAATATGTTTTACGCTTCCTCCAAAATTAGAGATAGAGATACCTACATTCAATTCTGTTCCTCCAAAATAAAATTCTACAATATTAGATTGAACAAACTTCTTGTTACCTCTTGGAGAAATTCGCATTAATACTTCACCGAATGTTATGACCTGACCCATATTATAAATTTTATCCTAAAATAACCAATGCACAATTAATAACCATGGTTGTTAAAAAATATATCAAAACAAGAGTTAAATGAATGATTACTATGCAACAAAACTATATTAAAAAGCTACATTTTGTATAATACTTATGTAATTGGTGCAACCTTCTGTCTTATTTATTTACTTTGTTTATATGAAGCCGACTGTAAAACATGAATGGAGAAAAACGGAGAAAAGTATTTATATACCCAAGAATACACCCGAACTAATTACCATTCCAAAGTTTAAATACTTGAGTATACACGGAGAGGGAAATCCAAATAGTCCACTTTTTACAGAACATATTCAAGCTTTATACAGTGTCGCCTATGCTATTAAAATGACATTAAAAAAAATCACTACAGTACCTGAAAACTATACTGATTGGACGGTTTACCCATTAGAAGGTATATGGGATATTTCTGAAAGTGCCAAAAAGAATTATAAGGGTGTATTAAATAAAGATGAACTGGTTTACAATTTAATGATTAGGCAGCCGGAATTTATAGCTATTGATTTCTTTAATGAAATGCTTGAGCTTACAAAGAAAAAGAAGCCTCAAAGAATTTTAGATCAGATACAATTTACAGAAATTATAGAAGGACCATGTATTCAAATGCTTCATGTGGGTAGCTATGACAATGAAATTAAAACCTTTGAACAAATGGAAGCTTTCGCCATTTCAAAAAATCTAAAAAGGAAATCTAAGGTTCATAAAGAAATTTATTTATCTGATTTTAGAAAGGTGGCAGAAGAAAAGCTAAAAACTGTATTACGTTTTCAATTAGAAATTTAAAATTTTATAAAACACACCATACGCAAAATAAAAGTTAAGACAGCCACCTTATACCTATAAATAGAATAATGAAAGATATCTTCGTATCTTATTTATTCATCATCAAATCATCAATAACATGCAGTTAAAATCCTCGTTTTTTCTTTTTCTATTATTGACAGCTAATACATCTTTTAGTCAAAATAAAATTGCAGAAAATAAGTTCATAAGCATAGGTGGTATTGAACAATGGATTACCATTAATGGCAGTGATACCAGTAACCCAGTAGTTCTACTGATTCATGGCGGACCAGGTAGTACTATGAGTCATTATAAAGATGATGTATATGCTGAATGGATGAAAGAATTTACTATTGTTCACTGGGATCAAAGAGGTGCCGGTAAAACGTTTGGTAAAAATTTCCCTAAAGAAATTAATGAAGAATTTTATGCTAATAATCTGCTATCTGTAGCAGATATGACTAATGATGGCATTGCTGTTACCGAATATTTACTGAAACGTTTAGACAAAAGAAAAGTAATATTAATGGGCACTTCTTGGGGTTCTATTCTAGCTACACAGATGGCACAAAAGAATCCAGATTTATTTCATGCCTATGTTGGTCATGCACAATTTGTAAATTTTTCTAAAAACATAATCAATGCCTATTTAGAAGTATACAAATTGGCTGAAGAAAATGAAGACAAACAAGTGCTATTAAAACTTAAAGATTTAGGTCCACCGCCATACCAAATTGCCAAAAACTACGGTCAGCTTTTACGTGTAGTAAAACAGTTTGAAAAAGAACATTCAACACCTGCACCTTCTAACTGGTGGAAAATTGCTCCCGAATACGAAAATAATAAAGATAGTAGGGATCGATATAATGGTGATGATTACTCATTTCTAAACCTTGTTGGAGACCAACGTATTGGAGTAAAATCAATGGTTAGCAATATTAACCTTAATAATACCGCAGTTGTCTTTCGATTACCCGTTTTTATGATTCAAGGCAAGCATGATATATTATGCTCTACAGAACTTAACAAGCCATATTTCGAAAAAATTAGGGCTCCTAGAAAAGAATATTACACTGTTTCTAATGCAGCCCATGGTTTTAACGAAGCTATAATTGATAAACAATACGAAATTGTTAAAGCGCTTAGCGTTCAAAATTAAAAAAAAAACTACTTCCCTCCTTTTTCTCCAATAAACTGATCTCCTTTGGTTTTAAAAAGTACATTAAACGTTGTTAAACTCCCATAAATACGGGTAATATATTGTTGCAAATCAACCTTTTCTTGATCATCTAAATTCTTACTCGAATTTATTTTTTGTTCCATAACACGTATGCGATCACGTACCATCACTATTTTATGAAAGAAGGTATTTATCGGTATTTCTTTATTACTACCGCCGCTTTCACCAGGCTCTAAAACTATATTGCCACCTTTCCATTTATCTGCAATGGCAACACGTTGCGTAGCATCGCTCCACTTTTGAAGAATTGCAACCAAAGAACTTTCTACATCGAAAAAACTTACGGTATCTACCTCATTTTCAATAGCATCTATCACCTCATATTCAGAATCTATATCAATGGTTTCTAAACCATTATCCATAAATGTCACCCAATACATGGTACTAGAGACATTTGTAATTACCCCTTTACCTAATTCTTTATGTAGAATTCGAGACCCTATTCCTAATAATTTCATTGTATGCTATCTTTTGTTTTACGCTAATTTAATAGCAGTTTTTTTCATCCGCAACAAGAATTACATTTTTTACATCTAACTTATTTTTAAATTGGTTTTTGTCATCTTATCTAGTTCATGTACATTTAAAGTCAACATTTATATGAAACCATCAACATGAAAAATTTAATGGCAGTTGTATTATTAAGTTTAATGCTAACGTCTTGTGGAGAAAAAAAGAAAGAAGTAGCCGAAAACGTTCAACCTGTAGCGAAACTTAAAGCCTTGATTATTGATGGTCAGAACAATCATTACGTCTGGCCAAAAACGACCATGATGATGAAAGATTATCTAGAACAAACCGAATTATTTACGGTAGATATTCAAAGAATGGACTCTATGTGGTTGGGTATTAAATACAATAAGGATAGACCAGAAGCCTATCATTCATTTATAGAAACTTATCCATTAAATGATAAGACTTATCATACATCTGAGAGTGTGGTTCAGACATCAGACTTTGCATTTAATTTCAATGATTACGATGTTATCATTTCTAACCTTGGCGCTGATTCTCCTTTATGGCCTGAGAAAACCAGAAATGACTTTGAAATTTATATGAACAATGGTGGTGGTTTAGTAGTGGTACATGCTGCGGATAATGCTTGGGGTGAATGGGATGAGTTTAATAAAATGATCGGTTTAGGTGCTTGGGGAGGTCGAGATGAAAAATCTGGACCTTACGTATATTACAATGATGCTGGTGAATTAGTAAAAGACCCTGCAGAAGGTGTTTGTGGTTCTCACGGACCTGAATATGAATTTCAATTAACTACTAGAGCACCAGAACACCCTATAATGAAAGGCATACCCAAAAAATGGTTACATACGCCAGATGAAATGTACGAGCGCATGAGAGGTCCGTTTGAAAATGCTACAATATTGGCAACCGCTTTTGCAGACGTGGAGAAAAATGCTCCGCCATGGGATCCTAATGTAACGGGATTGGGGCAAAATGTTCCTCAATTAATGGCTATAAGTTATGGTAAAGGTCGTGTTTTTCATTCCACATTAGGGCATTTTGATTATTCTATGGAATGTGTAGGGTTTATTACCACTTTACAAAGAGGAACAGAATGGGCAGCTACAGGAAAAGTTACTCAAGAAGTGCCAAAAGATTTTCCGTCAGCGGATGCCTCAATTTCAAGATCTTGGAAATAGAATTATAGTTTATTCAGAAACCAGACTACAATCTTCTTTTCTTCTAGAATCAACTAAGTAAATGATCTTCCAAGCATCTTTTTCTTTGTATAACTGAAAAGAATTAACGCCGCAATGACTGAATTCACCATTGTACCAAAATTCATATGGCGCCCAAACGTGCGCCATACCACCATCTATTTGTATTTTATAATCCAATATCTTTTCATGAAAAGGTATAGAATCTGGCGTGGTGATCATAAAGTTTACTAAATCATTAAAATTTGTGTTTTGAACAACCATATTGCCTACCGCATTTAAATTTACCGTCTGCATTTTAATATCAGTATTCACAACACGTTTTATGGCACTTTCATTTTTTCCATTAAAAGCGTAAAAAAAAGTCTCTACTGCATATTTAACTTTGACTTCTTCCTCTATTTGTGCATTAACTAAACTAGACGCAAATATTGCAATTAAGACATAAATATATTTCATATTTCAACTTCTTTAAACTAGCAAACCTAAAAATAGATAAATTTAAATTGCTCACTTTTAAATGGATTATATAGTGAACGCTTAATCTCAGTAAAACTCCTTACTTTTATAGCTCTTAATCAATATTAGAATATGTCTGTAGCTAAAAAAGAATATAAAAGGGTCACTGTAAAATCACTAGTGGATATGAAGAAGAATGGAGAGAAAATCTCTATGCTTACTGCATATGACTATTCAATGGCAAAAATTGTAGATGCCGCTAAGGTTGATGTTATTTTAGTAGGTGATTCTGCCAGTAATGTCATGGCAGGTCATGAGACCACATTACCTATAACCTTGGATCAAATGATTTATCATGCATCTTCTGTTATTAGAGCTATTGACAGAGCATTAGTTGTTGTTGACTTACCTTTTGGAAGCTACCAAAGTGACCCAAAAGAAGCTTTGCGTTCTGCTATAAGAATCATGAAAGAAAGTGGTGCACATGCCGTAAAGCTAGAAGGTGGCGCAGAGATAAAAGAATCGGTAAAAAGAATTCTTGCTGCCGGTATACCTGTTATGGGTCATTTAGGCTTAACACCTCAGTCCATTTATAAATTCGGAACATATACCGTTCGAGCAAAAGAAGAAGAGGAAGCCGAACAATTAATGGAAGACGCTAAACTTCTAGAAAAACTAGGATGCTTTGGTTTGGTTCTTGAAAAAATACCAGCTGAGCTTACCAAAAAAGTTTCTGAAAGTCTAACTATACCAACTATAGGTATTGGTGGCGGAAAACATGCTGATGGTCAAGTACTTGTAGTGCACGATTTATTAGGAATGACGCATGAATTTAACCCTCGTTTTTTACGTAGGTATATGAACTTATATGAAGAAATGGGTAATGCTATATCTAATTATGTTAGCGATGTAAAAAGTCAAGATTTCCCTAATGATGATGAGCAGTATTAATTAATAAATTCTTTTTGAGGCGTTCTAAATACTTTTCTAGATTCTTGATTCTAATCATTGTTTTAATGACAGTTGGTTGCGATCAGGTATCGAAAGAATTGACACGCCAAAAAGTAGCACCTGAAGCTTTTATTCCCGTAATTAAGAATCATTTAATTCTTACTAATGTTGAAAATACAGGTGCAATGCTGGGTTTCGGGCACGACTTCCCTCCTATTTTAAAAAGATTTCTTTTACAGGCATTACCAATGTTATTGCTATTGATAATGCTCTATAGAATAATGAAGAAACCCAACACAAACCTATTTCTTATTATTGCCTTTGCTTTCGTTATAGGTGGCGGATTAGGGAATTTAATCGACAGAATTGCATATGGCTCGGTAACAGATTTCTTTCAAATTAGATTAGGGATTTTAAGAACAGGAATTTTCAACATCGCAGATGTTGCTGTAACTCTGGGTGTAATTATGTTTATTTTTTTAATAGCAAGAGGAAAGAAATTAGCAATTTAGATAGTGCAATAATCAAATAATATTAAGACTACATTTTGTCAAAAAAAGAACACTCTACAGTAAATAACCTTCAAGTTTTATTTGAAGACAACCACTTAATTGTTATTAATAAACGCCCTGGCGATATTGTACAAGGTGATAAAACCGGTGATCAGCCATTGAGCGATACCGTTAAGGCATTTTTAAAGAAAAAGTATGACAAGCCAGGTAATGTTTACTTAGGCGTTGTGCACCGTCTTGATCGACCAACATCGGGTATCGTAGTATTTGCAAAGACCTCTAAAGCTTTACCTAGGCTAAATAAAATGTTTGCAGAAAAAGATGCTAAGAAAACATATTGGGCAATAGTAAAAAACAGCCCTGAAGCGCCTGAGAAAAGATTAGTTCATTGGATGAAGCGTAACACCAAACAGAATAAGTCTTATGCTAATATTAAAGAGGTTCCTGACAGTAAAAAAGCTATTTTAACGTATAGAATCTTAAAAAAATTAGATCGCTATTTTCTTTTAGAAGTTGATTTGGAAACAGGTCGCCATCATCAAATTAGGTCGCAACTAACTGCAATAGGAAGTCCTATTAAAGGGGATTTAAAATATGGGTTTGATAGAAGCAATGCTGACGGAAGTATACATTTACATGCTCGAAAACTACGTTTAATGCATCCGGTAAAAAAAGAACCTTTAGAAATTATTGCTCCACCGCCAAATGACCCTATTTGGAATGCGTGTCTTTAATTTCACTACTTTTAAAGAAACACTATAACCATGTTAAAGAAAATTTACGCACTAAGCGTATTACTACTAATTACTTCGTGCGGCAGCTACAACTCTATTGACACCTTTTATAATGCCCATAAAAATGACAACCAAGTAACCGCTGTTCGAGTTCCGAAATTTATGCTTTCAATGATTAGTGAGATTTCACCAGAGATGAAGGCTATGGTCGGTAATGCCAAAGATTTGCGTTATATGCAGTTTCCGAGTGCTACAGCGAGTAAAACTCAGTTTTTGAACCAACAAATGAACGGTATTACCGGAAACTCATTTATTGAAGTTTTTCGAAAGAACGATGATTTAAAACGTAATGTTGTTTCAGTAAGAGAGAAGAAAAATCTAGTCAAAGAAATTCTGATTTATAATAACAACAGTCAAACAGGTTCTTTTTTATATTTCAATGGTGATTTTGACCCTGCAAAAGTTAGAGAGATGGCTAAAAACGAACAGTTCACTAAATTCGGAGATAATATAATCAGTCAGTTTGGAGCTAGTACACCAGGTATAAACTCTCAAAATTAAAACGAATCTTTAAGTTGGTTTTTTAGAACGTATGCTTTCTATTACCACGGAACTTAAAATTAGTATTCCTCCTAAAATAGTAGTTCCCTTCGGTATTTCCGACAAAAAAAACGCTCCGATTATGATACCATAAACCGGCTGTATACTGCTTAATATACTTACTGTCGTAATATTAAAATGCTTGAAGGTCATTAAAAACATCGTGTGACCAATGGCTGTAGTTAAAACGGCAAGTGCAACAAGAACTTCCCATTGACTTATAATTGTATCTGCTGAAACAGTAAATAAAAATGGGAATAAAATAACTCCGACAATTGCCGTTTGGTAAGTCATTAGCATAGACCCATTATATTTCGCCACTTTCTTTTTCAAAAGTATATTTCTAAGTGCATATGCAAAAGCAGAAAACACCCCGAAACCAATAGCTATGGTATATGAATTTTCAAAATCTAATGTAGGACTCAAAAAATACATACCCGTAAGCACCAAAAATGCTAGTAGTAAATGCATTAATTCAAACTTTGTCTTTAAAAGAATGGGTTCTAAAAACGCGGTTATTACAGGATATGTAAATATAGAAAGCATACCAATCGCGACATTAGACAACTTTAAAGCATAGAAATAGGTGACCCAATGCACACCCATTAACACCCCACTGAGCAATATCACCGGAATGTCTTTTTTATCAACTTTTAAATTGAAACCCTTCCATTTACAATATAAAAATAACGCAACAAAAGCTAATAACGCCCTTGAACCGATAGCAACTGGCACTGGTAGCTGAACATAACGCCCTAATGCGCCAGAAGTGGCTACAAAGAGCATAGCAAGGTTAATTTCTAATAAATGCTGAACGTGATTACTTTTCATCTACACAAATTACGCCTAGCGTATTTTAGCCAGCGCTTTTTCTCTCATAATTTGAGAAACTGGTTTATTCTGTAAATGACTCTCTAACCATGATAATATATCTAAATACAAGAAAGCCCTCTTTTCGTACGGATGATCCTCGTACTTTTTAAGTTCGTTATATAACTTCTGAAATTCTGCCTTTAACTGGTTAGGATAGATACCACCTAGACTTCTAAGAAACTTAATCATCTCTTTTTGCACAGCATGCATATCGTCCATTTTTAAAAGAAACTTATAGGTGCTTTTTAATTGAACTTCTAAATGATAGTCCATACCCGCCTCATAATGAGCAACTAAACTCAAAACACGTGCAAAACACATTAAGTCTTCACGCATTTTTAAATTCTTATTATCAATAATCTTTTTAAGATATTGAATACAGGTTTTGTTATCTCCAATACCGAAATACAGGCAGGCTATTTTATAATAGAGTACCATAACATGGTGCACATCTATTCGATCTCTATGTTTATTTATACCATATTCAATAATCTTTACCAAGTACAAGCCTTTTTCAAAGGTACCTTCAAGAAAATGCAAGTTTAACTTATTGGCATTTAAATACATAAATACCAAGGAGTTGATGTTATCGTTATCAGGAAAATCTTTCTCTTTAATAGTCGTTTCTAAACGCTCTAAAACTTCTTTAAACTGAGAACTGTATTGCACATAAAAAAGGGATTCTAGCAAATAGTGGTTCCCTTTTAAAAAGAAAACAGGATTTAAATAGATCATGTCTTTATGATCATAAAACAGATCCACCCATTTACTGGCATATTTAAAGCATGATAAGAAATCTTGAGTAAGAAAACTGTACCATAAATAGGCTTTATACAACCATAATTTTTCTCGAAACCCTAAGTCCTCAATATTATATAATGGCAAATGATTATTAAAATAAGTTTTCACTTTTTGATAATCTTCATCACTTCTAACGTACCCAACTTTTAACATCATTCCATAGAGCTGTAAAGAAAGATTTGACAGCTTACTGGTCATTACATTATGTCCAGATAATTCTTTTGCCTGTATAGCAAGTTCATCGGCACGATCGGGTATACTTCTTGTAATGTACTGAGTTTCAATTATCTTCTCAAGCTCAACAATTTCATACGCTATATTCTTCTCTTCATTCTCTATAGCAATGCCCTTTACCTTGTCTAAAATTTTTAAACTTTGTTTATAGAGTCCCTTTTGATATAATATTGTAGCAAAATCTAACTGCTCACGTATCTGAACCCTTATGTTTTGGTTCACAGGATTTAGCCTTAGACTCACTAAAATCTGTTTATATAAGTGTGCTTTTAGATTAGAAAGTTGGGCCTTCTTAACAATACCACTTTCCAAAATAGTTTTCTCGTCGTATTGCTTAATTTTATCTAATAGATTAAAGAGCGCCAAAAATTTGGCATCTGTGTTTACACCTAATCGACCCACATAAAGCTTAAACTGACGCTTTTCAGATTTAGAAAGTGACTTAACCAAAACGAACAAAGCATCTTTATGCGCATTTGTCATCGTAATAATAAGAGTTTAAATAGTTGTTAATCAGTTCTTTACATACCTAAAAAACTGACTTAACGTTGTAAACAAGTTAACAACATTAAAGTAACTTATATTTTAGGTTATATATTCGTTTGACGAGTAAAACTACGTAAATATAATGAGTAAAGAGATAGTACAAATATTTGACACTACTTTAAGAGATGGAGAGCAAGTACCGGGCTGTAAATTAGACCGGGAACAAAAATTGGTCATCGCTGAACGCCTAGATTTACTAGGTGTTAATGTGATCGAAGCCGGTTTTCCTGTTTCTAGCCCGGGAGATTTTCAATCTGTCGAAGCCATAGCCAAGCTCGTTAAAAATGCTACAGTCTGTGGATTGACCCGTGCGGTCAAAAATGATATTGAAGTTGCGGCCCAAGCTCTTAAATATGCTAAAATGCCAAGAATTCATACTGGTATTGGTACATCTGACTCTCATATTAAATTTAAATTCAATTCTAACAGAGATGCTATTATAGAGCGTGCAGTCGATGCGGTTAAATACGCAAAGACCTTTGTAGAAGATGTTGAATTTTACGCCGAAGATGCCGGTCGTACAGATAACGAGTTTTTAGCTCGTGTTTGCGAAGCGGTTATAAAGGCAGGTGCTACTGTTTTAAATATACCAGATACCACTGGTTATTGCTTGCCAGACGAATATGGTGCCAAAATAAAATATTTAAGTGAAAATGTAAAAGGCATAGAAAAAGCTATTTTATCTTGTCACTGTCATAATGATTTAGGCTTGGCTACAGCAAATTCAATTTCTGGTGTCATAAATGGTGCAAGACAAATTGAATGTACTATTAATGGTATTGGTGAACGTGCAGGCAATACATCTTTAGAAGAAGTTGTAATGATTTTACGCCAACACCCAGATTTAAATTATGACACTACCATAAATAGCAAATTACTTTATGATACTAGCTTAATGGTATCTAATAAAATGGGTATGATGGTGCAACCAAATAAAGCTATTGTTGGTGCTAACGCATTTGCACATAGCTCAGGTATTCATCAAGATGGTGTTATAAAAAATAGAGAAACCTATGAAATTATTGACCCAGCAGATGTTGGCGTCACTGAATCGTCTATTGTTTTAACTGCTAGGAGTGGTAGAGCCGCACTAGCTTACAGAGCAAAAATTGTAGGTTATGAGTTATCTAAAGTACAGCTTGACGATGTTTATCAAGAATTTTTAAAGTATGCCGACACAAGAAAAGAAGTAAAAGATGATGATATTCATCAAATTATTGAGACTTCAAATATAGATTTACAAAGTATTAGCTAATTATGCATTTAAACATTGCTGTTTTAGAAGGAGACGGAATTGGACCTGAGGTCGTAGCACAATCTATTAAGTGCCTACGTTCTGTTGAAGAAACTTTTGGTCATAGTTTTACTTTTCAAAAAGGACTCATTGGTGCTTCTGCGATTAAGCAAACCGGTAGTCCATTACCAAAAGAAACTCTAAAACTTTGTAAAAGTACCGACGCAACATTATTCGGTGCTTTGGGCTTACCCGAATTTGATAACAACCCCAAAGCAAAAATTTGGCCAGAACAAGGGTTATTAAAATTACGTAAGAAACTAGGTCTATTTGCAAATATCAGACCTGTTAAAGTATTTCCTTCTTTAGTTAAGCAATCCCCTTTATCAAAAGCTCAAGTAAAAGATACAGACTTAGTAATTTTCAGAGAACTATCTGGAGGAATTTACTACGGCGAAAAAACTTTTGACGAGGAAAAAAATATCGCAACAGATATATGTTCATATAGTGAATCTGAAATTAGTAGAATTACTCATTTAGCGTTCAAATCTGCTCGTTCCAGAAAAAAGAAAGTAACCTTGGTAGACAAAGCCAATGTACTTGAAACTTCGCGATTATGGAGACGTGTTGTATCGCAAATATCCGAAAGCTACCCAGATGTAGAGCTTAACTATCAATTGATAGACAATGCTGCCGTACAAATGGTTTTAAATCCGGCTCAATTTGATGTCATTTTAACCGATAATATGTTCGGAGATATTCTTTCTGATCAAGGTAGCGTCATTGCAGGTTCAATAGGACTATTGCCATCAGCCTCTGTCGGACTTGAGCATGCTATGTTCGAACCAATTCATGGTTCTTACCCAGATGCTGCAGGTAAAAACATTGCAAACCCAGTAGCTTCTATTTTAAGCATGGCCATGTTATTACAACATTTTAAAATGAATGAAGAATCTGATGCCGTTGTAGCAGCAGTTTTAAAATCATTTTCTAAGAAAATAGTTACTCCAGATATTTTAGGAAGTTCTAAATACGGCACCAACTACGTAGGTGATTTTATAGCCGACAATATCATGGAATTAGATGGTAATTTTAGTATAAATGATGAAAATATCGGCTTAGGAAAATCTACTATTATATAAATTACTCACTGATCAATTCGGTCATCAATTCATTAAAATCCTTTTTGAATTCAACAAATTTCTCACCTGTAGCAGGACCGTTAAATCCTGTGTGAATTTTTCGAACACCCCCTTTTTTGTCAATAAATATAGTGGTTGGGTACGATAAAACATGGTTAAGCATCGGTAATTTTTCTTGTGCTTTTTGCTTATCATAAGTACCATATTGCGCCAATAAAATAGGATAGCTCACCCCTATTCTATCTTTTAATCGTTCAATGCCTTTTATTGCAATTTCTTTGGTTTTTGCCGATTCAAATGCCAAACCGACAACTTCAATATCATTGTTATCTTCTAAATAATCTACCAAAAATTTAGTTTCATCTAAGCAATTCGGGCACCATGTCCCCATTAACTGAACAACGACCACTTTACCTTGATATTTTTCATCGCTTAAAGAAATCATATTACCTTTTACATCTGGGAAAGTGAAAGCTAATTTATCATACCCTTCGTTTAAAAAAGTTAAAGAATCAGGATCTGGCAGTTCGAAAGCATCATTTCTAGTAGCAACAAAAGGTTCTTTAAAATGATTACCAGAATAAAAAACACCATTCATACTAGAATCGGTAACTTTTGCATTGAACAGAAATGCATGAGCCCCATCAAAAGCAGATAATTTTAAAGAATCACCATCAAGTATGCCATCTAAATATCTATAATCTCCTGTTGTTGTTCTAAAAGTACCCGTAACTCTATTATCTTCTTGCAAGAAAATACCCTTACCTACATATTCCTCTTTTAAATCTGGACTAAAATAGGTTTCCCAAACACCCGTTACATTATTCTCAGTGCGCTCATTTTTAGCTTCAAATCTATCTTCAGTACCATATACAGCATTGAATGGTACTATTCTATCTAAACTTTCTTTAATAAACTGACCTTGTATTCTATTTTCGGTAAAAGTACCCGCCAAATAACCCTCGAAAACAGGGGTCTGCATAATTATTGAATCACCTTTAATTTCAATTTCATCTACATCTATAACTTCTTCCGCATTAAAAATTTGCATTGCATAACTTCCGTCTGCTTTTTTATTGACTTTTAAATTAAATGGTAACACTTGGCTGTCCATTACATCTAGCTCCACAAGCCAAATACCCTCAGACAAATTTACTTTCGGCGTATTCTGCTTACACCCAACCAATAACATTAAAACGGATAGCACTGCAATACTATATCTCATACCTAATTTTTAATTTAACTTCTAATAAACAATTAAAAATGCAGAATTAAAAATTAAAATAAAGACTTCATAGCTTATTGAATGTATTAGGGCATTGTTTTATCTTTGCAACCTATAAATTTTTTGAATGAAAATATCATATAACTGGCTTAAACAGTTCATACAAATAGATTGGGAATCACAAAAAACCGGAGAACTTTTAACCGATTTAGGTTTAGAGGTCGAAGGTGTTGAGAAATTTGAATCTGTTAAAGGCGGATTAAAAGGTATTGTTGTAGGTCACGTACTAAGTTGCGAAAAACACACAAATGCCGATAAGCTAAATGTCACTATGGTTGATATTGGCTTAGAAGCACCTGTACAAATTGTTTGTGGAGCTAAAAACGTAGCTGCCGGACAAAAAGTACCTGTAGCCACAATAGGCACAACACTATATACCGCTGAAGGTGAAGCTTGGACCATTAAGAAAGGAAAGATCAGAGGAGAAGAAAGCTTTGGAATGATTTGCGCCGAAGATGAATTAGGTCTAGGTAGCAGTCACGATGGCATAATGGTACTTGATAAAAATCTAAAAGTCGGAACACCTTGTTCAGAGGTATTTGATATTGAAGAGGATGAAGTTTTTGAAATTGGCTTAACACCAAATCGTGCTGATGCCATGAGTCATTTCGGCGTTGCTCGAGATTTAAAAGCAGGACTTAAACAAAAGGAAATCACCAAAGAACTGATTACACCTTCTACAAGTCATTTCAATATTAACGACCGATCACTTAAAATCGATGTTGATGTATTAAAAACGGAACTCGCTCCGCGTTACTGTGGTATTACATTAAGCAATTTAATTGTTCAACCCTCGCCTACTTGGCTTCAAAATAGACTTAAATCGATTGGTCTTACGCCAAAAAACAATGTTGTAGACGCTACAAATTATGTGCTACACGAACTTGGGCAGCCGTTACACGCTTTCGATGCCGCAAAAATAAAGGGTAATAAAATTTTAGTTCAGACTTTACCAAAAGGGACAAAATTTACAACCTTAGACGGAGTTGAGAGAACTTTACATGAAGATGACTTAATGATTTGTGATGCCGAAAAACCTTTGTGTTTAGCTGGTGTATTTGGCGGATTAGGTTCAGGAGTAACAGAAGAAACTACATCTATATTTTTAGAGAGTGCATACTTTAATCCGGTTTCTATTAGAAAATCGGCCAAAAGGCATGGCTTAAATACTGATGCTTCATTTAGATTTGAACGTGGTATCGATATTGAAAATGTAGAATACAGTTTAAAACGTGCTGCGTTATTAATAAAGGAAATTGCTGGCGGAGAAATTACCTCTGACGTTTATGACCTCTACCCTAAAAAGCATCCTAATTTTGAAGTTTTTCTTGCATTTAAAAAAATCAACAAGCTAATAGGCCAAGAAATTCCGCAAGACACTATTAAATCAATATTGGCATCTCTTGACATTAAGGTTAAGAATGTTACCGAAGCCGGTATGGGTCTTGAAGTACCATCTTACCGTGTTGATGTACAACGCCAGGTAGATGTTATCGAAGAAATTTTAAGAGTTTATGGTTATAACAATGTTGCTTTCAGCCAAAAGTTAAATGCATCAATTGCTACTACAGAAGCAACTGCAGACCATACCATTCAAAACACCATTGGTAATGCATTGACCGCAAAAGGTTATTATGAAATTTTAACCAATAGTTTAACGAATCCTGATTATACTTCCTTATTAGAAAATGAAGATGAGGAACGTAAGTCTATTGAGATTATTAACCCGTTAAGTGGTGATCTTTCTGTATTGCGTAGAACTTCGTTGTTCTCTGCTTTAGAAAGTGCTAGTTATAATATTAACCGAAGAAGAGGTAATCTAAAATTGTTCGAATTTGGTAAAACATATTACACCAAAGGTGATAAACGAATAGAACCAAAATATCTGAGTATTTTATTAACAGGAGACTCTGTTCAAGATAGCTGGACAACAAAAGCTGTGCCTACGAACTTTTTTGAATTAAAGTCTATTGTTAAATCGGTATTATTAAGACTTGGTTTATCTGATTTAAAAAGCGAACCTACCACTTCTACAATTTTCTCAGAAGGCTTAACATTTACAAACAAGAAAAAAGAATTGGTTTCTTTCGGGCTGATTAAAAAGTCTATTCTAAAACATTTTGATATAAAACAAGATATATTATACGCTGATTTTGATTGGGGAGCTGTTTTAAAACAAATTACAACAACACCTGTTACCTTTAAAGAAATACCTAAGCACCCAGAAGTAAAAAGAGATTTTGCGTTACTTTTAGATAATAAAGCTACGTATCGTGAACTTCATGACCTTGCTTTTGGTGCAGAGCGTAAATATTTAAAAGACATGACTCTTTTTGATGTGTATGAAGGTGAAAAATTACCAGAAGGCAAGAAATCATATGCAGTGAGCTTCACTTTGCAAGATGATAAAAGCACATTGACCGAAAAGCAAATAGAAAAGATTATGTCTAAATTACAAAGTACTTACGAACGTAATTTAGGTGCAACACTTCGTTAATTAAAACATTTTTTCTGGAACAAAAACGGTATCAACTTCGTGTATGATGCCGTTTGATTGATTAGAATCTGCCGTTGTGATTATAGCACTATTACCAGATTTATCGGTAAGTACAATGTCTATACCTTTCATCGTTGCAGTTATTTTATCTCCTTGTATGGTAGTAAATTTTGCGATACCATTACCTCTGCACATCGCTTTTAAAATACTAGATGCCGATAACTTATCTGCTATAATATGGTAAGAAAGCATTGCTTTTAATGCCTTCTTATTTTCTGGGTCAAATAACTTATCGATAGTCGCTTTTGACAGCTTTTCAAATGCAAGGTTAGAAGGTGCAAAAACCGTAAATTCTCCGGTATAATCCAAAACCTTATCTAGGTTTGTAGCTCTAAGTGCATTTAATAATGAAGAATGATTTTCAAAGGTTGCAGTACGTTCTATAATAGACTTTTCCGATTGAATAGTTGATATTAAGTTTTCAAATTTAAAATCAATCGCATTGTCCTGTGCATAGGTCTGAAGCCCTAAAAATAGGGCACACAGGGACATGAGGGATGTCCATTTTTTCATAATAGGTGGTTCTTAAGGGGCAAATGTTCTTAAAATCGATAAACGGTTCGATTTCGTCGTCAATATACAATTAGATGTCTTTGACACCTAACCGATATTGCGCAATAGAACAATTTTAACATTTTATTAACTTTTAATTAAGTTAAACAAGAATCTGATGAAATAACTAATTAACTAACTTTGAGTGTATTGCTAAAAAAGAAGAAAATGTTGCTATCTAAAACAAATATTGAACAGAAACTTTCTAAAGTTAGAAATAAGCAGATTTTATCAGAAGATGAAAGAATGAAAGAGGTATATAAAATTCTTTCAAATGTAGACGCTGAATTAGATAGAATTGAAAAAAATGTAATAAAAAGTAAAGGTATACCTAACAATAATTTCAATATAGACCTATTAGAAAGCTCTAAAATTTATCATATAGACGAAATCAAACAAATTTGTATAGATTATCGTTTACGCTTTTTAGATACTAAATATTTTAAAGGAACAATACCCGCTGAAGCGTTGTCAAAAATTAAAAGTCTTGAAAGAGCACATAACTTAGAAATACAGGGATTTAAAATAATAGCACCTTCTAAACTTTTCAAACTCGAAGATAAAGATGATCCTTTGCTATTTGCCCCTATTGGGAATGGATATCATTATTTAATACACCAATGGGGAAATGACCTACACCCATTACGAAAGTTATTGATGTGGCCTTTTAAAAGTATTGTAAATCTAGCCTTTTTAGTTCTGCTGATGAGTTTTGCTACAACGTTGCTGATACCAGATGGACTTTTCTCTAAATCGAATACAAATGCTCAGTTTTGGATTTTATTCTTCTTTATGTTCAAGTGTATTGCTTCCGTGGTAATATTTTACGGATTTGCCATGGGCAAAAACTTTAACCCAGCTATTTGGAACAGTAAATACTTTAATAGCTAATTACAAACGCTATTTTACAAATATGGTTTTTGGAACACCCTCTAAATCAATATTATCAATAAGTTTAAAATCGGGAGCAGGAGTTATTCTCAGAATTCCACCTTTATCTACTTGTCCTTTTTTCTGATAACCTATTAAAACATAATTGTTCTGCTCATCATATGCTATTGATGTTGTTTGAACTATACTGTACTTCATATTCAATTCAGTTTCAGTCAAGAAATTTTCAAACAGATAAACTACAGTACTATTCTTTTCAAAGTCATATATCGCTGGCACTTCTTCAATTTCTGCATTTGGTATATTTTTTTGAAAATAAAATTTACCAGCGCCATCTAAGAAAAAATCTTGTGTTGTAACGAATCCTGGTTCTGTATTCTCACCATATGTAGTATACGATTTTTCTAAAGTCAAGGGATCTAAAATAGTATGTAACTCTGGGTAACTAATAATCACTTTACCAGCGTTATTAGTAAATAAACGCTGTGCATCTAAACCTAAATCTAATTCCATTAAAACTTCATTATCATCCAAATCAATTACCGATAAATGAAATTCATCACTTACAAACTCATTTAACGTTAAAACAAATAAACGATTTGATGACACAACAATATCTATTGGTTTCTTATCTAAAGAAATTTCAGCAGGACCATCTGCTACCTTATTTAGTGAATTTATGCGGATTACAAATTGTTTGTCCTTACCCAATAACTCTCTTTCATAAGCAACAGCAACAAGTTCACTTGAATACGCCATTGCAAGTACACTTATTGAACATACATCTAAATCACTAAATAGAGCGACTGACTCTGAAGAAGAGTCCTCTGAATTAAACCATTGAAATGTTGCTTGACAATTAGTAGTGGAGTAATACCCAATATCGGTTGTTGTTCGATATTTTAAAGCATTTGACGGAATGTTAGCAAATGAGCTTACGGTGCTTTTTACAGCAAATTCATCATTCGCAGATGCCACAACAACACCATTTAACTGGTTGTTATTTTCTAAAAAAACTGTGTAATCAGCTTGTACATTAACAGCGATTTCTTCATCAACTTGTTCTGAAGATTTTTCGCATGCGAAGAAACTAAAGGCCAGCACAAAACAAGCCACATATTTGTAGGTTTTCATAAAACATCGATTTGGGTTAATCTATTCTATGCTTAATTGGCGTACATTTTGTTACGCTGATCTTTCAATGCCTTGTCAGACATATATTCATCAAACGTTGAATACCTATCAATGTTGCCTTTAGGAGTTAATTCTATTATTCTAGTCGCAACAGTTTGTGCAAACTCATGATCATGAGTAGTTAACATTACAGTACCCTTAAAATTCTTTAGTGAATTATTAAATGCCGTAATACTTTCTAGATCTAAGTGGTTTGTTGGCTCATCTAACATTAAAACATTAGCACGCATTAACATCATTCTACTTAACATACAACGCACTTTTTCTCCTCCAGAAAGAACAGTACACTTTTTAAGTGCTTCTTCTCCACTAAATAACATCTTTCCTAAGAAACCACGAATGTATACTTCTTCGCGCTCTTCTTCTGTTTTAGCGTATTGACGTAACCAATCAACCAAATTGATGTTACCAGTAAAGAAATCTGAATTATCTGCAGGCAAGTAAGACTGTGTAGTTGTTATACCCCACTGAAAAGTACCTTTATCAGCTTTTTTATTTCCATTTATGATTTCATAGAATGCTGAAGTAGCTCTAGAATCTCTCGATATTATCGCAATTTTATCACCTTTTGCCAAGTTGATGTTTACATTGCTAAATAATAGTTCACCTTCATCGGTTGACGCAGAAAGTCCTTCTACGTTTAAAATTTGATCACCAGCTTCACGCTCTCTATCAAAAATAATTGCTGGGTATCTTCGGCTAGAAGGCTTAATATCATCAATCTTTAATTTTGAAAGCATTTTTTTACGAGAAGTAGCTTGCTTACTTTTTGCAACGTTTGCACTAAAACGAGCAATAAATTCTTGTAATTCTTTTGCTTTTTCTTCTGCCTTCTTGTTTTGTTGTGCACGTTGACGAGCGGCTAATTGACTACTCTCATACCAAAACGTATAGTTACCAGAATATAAATTTAATTTTCCGAAATCAATATCACCTATATCAGTACACACCGTATCTAAGAAGTGACGGTCATGACTTACAACTATAACCGTATTTTCATAATCTGCCAAGAAATTCTCTAACCAACTGATTGTTTCATAATCCAGGTCGTTGGTAGGTTCATCCATAATCAAAACATCAGGATTACCGAATAACGCTTGTGCCAGAAGTACACGTACTTTTAATTTAGAATCTAACTCAGACATTAACGTAAAATGCAGATCTGCATTAATACCTAAATTCGAAAGTAATGCTGCAGCGTTGCTATCTGCGTTCCAACCATTCATTTCTTCAAACTTCACCTGCAACTCCCCTATTCTATCTGCATTTTTATCATCATAATCAGCATAAAGGGCATCGATTTCTTTCTTTATCTCATAAAGTGGTTTGTTTCCCATTACCACCGCTTCTAATACCGTAAAGTCATCAGCTGAGTTATGATTCTGTTCTAATATTGACATTCTCTTACCTGGCTCTAAATGAACATGACCAGAAGTTGGATCCATTTGACCTGCAAGAATTTTCAAAAAAGTAGATTTACCAGCACCATTGGCACCAATAATACCGTAGCAATTACCTTGGGTAAAAGCAACGTTTACTTCATCGAACAATACTCGTTTACCAAATTGAACAGAAAGATTAGAAACAGATAACATAGAAACAAAATTTTAAAAATCCGTGCAAAAATACTGAATTTCTAGGCTTACACTACCTAGTTTAGCATCAAATTCGACAAAAGATTCTTAAGTTAGCGGTTCACAACATTTAACTAGCTATTAACAACATCTGGTGATTAGGTTTATTATTTTTGGCTAACACCAGTCCCATATACTATATGACAAGAATTTTACTCTCTGCATGCGCAGCCTTAATATTAGGTTGTTCCTCTACAAAAAAAGATTCTGAAACGATACTGTTTGCTGGTGAAATAGTGAACCCTACGAGTGATCAAGTTATTTTGCTGAAAGGCGGCGTAAAGGTCGATTCCGCAAAAATTGATGACAAAAACCGATTTAAGTTTAAGCTTTCATCTATTGAAAACGGTTTATATCACTTTAATTTGGCTCCAGAACATCAATATGTTTACCTAGAAAAAGGTGATAGTCTTATGGTTAGGCTTAACACTATCTATTTTGATGAGTCTTTAGTTTTTTCTGGCAGTAATGAAGAAACCAATAATTTTTTATTGGAGCTATTTCTTGCAACTGAAGAAGAAGATTCTGCTATGTATTCTGAGTATTACGAACTAGAACCCTTAGACTTTGCAAATAAAATAGAATCTCTAAGGCAAGACAAAATTGCTATACTAAACGAATTAAATTCAGAAAATTTAATTTCTGAAGAAGCTATTAAATTATTAACCGGCAGTATAGATTACACTTACAATAGATATAAAGAAATATACCCCTTTAAACATAAAAGAAAAACTGCTGAGGAAAATTTTCATGATTTACCAAAAGACTTTTACGCGTATAGAAATCAAATAAATTACGGTGATCACACATTAACTTATCTTAGACCTTATTACGATTTCATGAAGGCTCATTTTGGCAACTTATCATATATGAGTTGTAAAACTGAGTGCAAGAATGCCCATGAAGACGAAAGCAAGCAATTACATTACAAGAAACATAAATTACATTTAATTGACAGTCTCGTAATTGAAAAAGAATTAAGAGATAATCTTTTTAGAAATGTAGCATTTGATTATTTATTAAAGAAAAAAGATGCGCCTGAAAACACAGAAATCTTCTTAACTGAATTTAAGAAAGTTTCTAAAAACAATATGCATTTAGAAGAAATTGAAAACCTTTATCAAGGTATTGCAAATCTTCAACCTAGCAAGGTTATTCCCGATTTAAAGGTGATTACCTTTAACAATGAAAGCAAGACATTAACTGAAATTGCAGCCAACAAGAAGGTTTTATTTTATTTCTGGTCTGGCACCAACAAAAAGCAATACTTAGATATATTTAAACGAGTTTCTATCCTTAAAGAAAAGAAACCTGACCATGAGCTTATCGGTATTAATATTAAAACCGATTATGACCAATGGAAAACTATTATAGCCACGCTCGGTGTAGACCCTTCAGCACAATATCATAGCAATGATTTTAAAGAGCTTACCGAGAAGTTAGTACTTTACCCTATGAACAAAGCTATTATAACTGAAAATTCGGTAATAGTAGACGGTTTTTCTAACATCTACAAGAATTAGTAATCTTAATTTTTTCTGTAAATTTTATTCTAGATTATTAAGAACTATGCCCTTCAAGTAACTTCTCAAACCAAAGGCCTGGTAATAAATTCTTGAGCGTTAAAGAGAATTTTTGAATAAATGAACCTACTTTATAGTGAGGTTTAGGATTTTTGGTTTCAATAATTTTAGCAATCTTCTTAGCTACATCAGCTGGATCACCACCACTATCTACATCTGCATCAATAGCTTCTAAAGTACTCTTATAAGCATTTCTATAAGCTGAATTTTCATATACAGGAGTATGATATCTACCTGAAGCAATATTAGTAGCAAAATCGCCAGGCGCCAATGTTGTAAGCTTCACGCCAAAAGCTTTCGTCTCCATTCTATAACTCTCGGTTACAATTTCTAATGCTCCTTTCGATGCTGAATATATTCCTCTATACGGTAACCCCATATAACCAGCAATAGAGGTTATATTAATAATAAGTCCATCTTTTTGCTCACGCATAACGGGCAAAACATTGTTCATCACATTTAATGGTCCGTTGAAATTGGTAGCAAAGGCTTTTAAAACTTCTTCATGCGGTGTTTCTTCCATTGGTCCTGTTATACCAACGCCTGCATTATTAATTAATACATCAATTCTATTTTCAAGCGCTAATAATGATGTAATACAACTTTTTATGGTCTCTACATTTCTAACATCCATCTCTAAAAGTGGAAAATCTGAAAATGAAGGATATTTACTTTTGCTACGTGTTGTACCGTAAACCTTATACCCTTTTTCTTTTAAATGTATACCTATTGCTTTGCCAATACCTGAAGATCCGCCTGTAATTAGTACTACTTTTTTTTTCATTTTATAGAAAATAAGCGATGCTAAACGTTATATAGAATTGGTTTTGAATCTGTTACCTTAAATTTAAAAATTTCACTTTAAGGCACAAAAAAAGGCAAGCTACCTACATCGCACCGCTACGACCATATACCCTTGCTGTGTTCCCACCCTGGGGGATTCTACAGGAGCTGGTCGTGTAGGACTTGCCAGGTGCAAATATACAATCTTTTAAAACTTTGACAATCCTTTAGTTTCTAATTTTTATGAATTAAATTGCCCATTAATAAAAAGAAACTCTTCTTGTACTCACGTATTACTTAAACTTAAATACCCATTTTCTTAATGAAAATCGTAAATTTTTTCTGTATCGCTCTTATTACCAGTTTGTTTACCGCTTGCGGCAGTGGCAACCAAAAACCATCATCTCTATTCGAAATTAACTTAGAAAAAAATGCAAGTCAAGTTAATTTGAACCAAGAAATCGGTGTTAGTATTAAAAATAAAAAGGAAAAACAGATAGAAAGTATTGAATATAGCATTGATGGCACCACAATTCCGGTCAATAATGATAAAATCAAAATAGATTTACCCACATTAGGAAACAAAATTCTAACGGCAAAAATTACTTTTGATGGTGAAACCGTCGATATTAATAAAAACCTGAAAGTACTTTCTGACAAAGCTCCTGAAATTTATACTTACACCATCATTAACGAATACCCACACGATACTAAAGCTTATACACAAGGCTTAGAATTTCATAATGATACCCTATATGAGTCAACAGGAAAAAAGGGACAATCTTTCTTAAGAAAATTAGATTTTAAAACTGGAGAAGTTTTTGAACAAATAGATTTAGACGAAACTTATTTCGGAGAAGGCATCACTATATTAAACAATAAAATTTATCAGCTTACATGGCAAAGTGGGCTTGGTTTTATATATGATTTAAACTCTTTTAAAAAATTAGACAATTTTCAATACGGAAAAAGTCGCGAAGGTTGGGGATTAACTAACGACGGCTCTAAAATCTTTAAAAGCGATGGAACAGAAAAAATATGGTTTGTGAATCCAAATACGATGACGGAGGAAGGCTATATAGAAACAGTAACAAATTCATCAATATTTAATTCAGCCAACGAATTAGAATATGTAGATGGAAAAATTTATGCCAACGTTTATCAAAAACCAAGTGTTATGATTATTGATAGCAAAACTGGTGCGATAGAAGGTGTTATCAATTTTAGCGGTTTAAGTGAAATTATTACTAAAACTGAAAATTGGGATAAAACAAACTACGTGCTTAATGGCATTGCATATCACCCAGAACGTAAGACATTTTTTGTTACCGGTAAATTCTGGGACAAAATGTTTGAAGTGCAAATAGAGAAAAAATAGCAATATGGCATTTCAAAAAGAGATTATTGTTTCGCATGATGATTTAGACGATTTAAACCATGTAAACAATGTGCGCTATGTACAGTGGATACAAAACATTTCTAAAGAACACTGGCAAACCGTAGCAACTGAAAAAATGCAGCAAGTTGTCATATGGGTAGTATTAACTCATCACATTGAATACAAACGGGCAGCAGTACTAGATGATCCAATTGTTATATCAACACACATAGAATCTAGCTCTGGTGCCAAATGTGTTAGAATTGTAGAGATGAAACACGGCACGACCAAAAAGTTATTGGTTAGATCAAGCACAGAATGGTGTCTTCTTGATAGTACATCTTACAGACCTACACGAATACCTGAAGAAATTAAACAAATATTTCTTTAATTTAGTAAACAACCTCGGGACAAGCCCACGAGGCATTCGTAAGAAAACGACCTTTAATTTTCGAGACAAGCCTCGGAGTATTTAAACCTCGATTATCGAGTAAAACCTTATTAACGTGCGCCTTAGAATCTTAACTGTACTCACTATTTTATTTACTATTCTTTGGAGCACTTCTTGTAGAAAAGATTTTGAATATGCCCCAAGTAACGGTCATCTTTCGTTTTCTAAAGACACCGTTTACCTAGACACCGTTTTCTCTAATATTGGTAGCAGCACGTATACATTAAAAGTTTATAACGACACTAAAGATGATATCATCATACCTACTATTACCCTTAAAAAAGGTGATGAAAGTTTTTATAGATTAAATGTTGACGGTGTTGCGGGCAAAGAATTTGAAAACATTCCGCTTTACGCTGAAGACAGCCTTTTTATTTTAGTCGAAACAACCATTGAGATTAATGACAATACATTAAACGAACTCTTATACACCGATGCCATTCAATTTGATAGCGAACCCTTTCAGCAATCTGTTGAATTAGTGACCTTAGCAAAAGATGCCATATTACTCTATCCTAATATAAACCAGAACAACAGCACAGAAGCTATTGTGCTTTATAATGATGAATCAGGAAACCCAATTGAAATAGAGGGTTTTACAGTACCTGATGAACATTTGAATTTCACAAAAGATAAATCTTACGTTATCTATGGTTATGCAATAGTCCCAGACCAACATGAACTTATTATAGATGCAGGTGCGCGTGTGCATTTTCATCAAAACTCTGGAATTTTAGTGCAAAATGGTGGTACGATTAGTATCAACGGGGAATTAAGTGAAAATGAAGAACTATTAGAAAGTGAAGTTATTTTTGAGGGTGACAGACTTGAAACCGAATTCAACAATATACCAGGGCAATGGGGAGCTATTTGGATAAGTGCTGGAAGCAAGAATAACCACATCAATCATTTAACTATTAAAAATGCTGAATTAGGCTTATTTGTTGAAGGACTAGAGAATGAACCAGAAGAAACCCTGACCATAACAAACAGCCAGATAGTTAATAGCTCAACTTATAATCTGTGGACTAAAAATGCCCACGTAAATGCTGCCAATCTCATATTAGGCAGCGCAGGCAGCTCTTCTCTTTTTATAGAGAATGGTGGTAATTACTCATTTACACATGCAACAATTGCTAACTACTGGAACAAAGGGTTTCGATTTAATGCTAGTTTAGCTATAAGCAACACTTCGATTACCAACTCAAATAACGGATTTGATTTATTGGTTGCAGATTTTAAGAACTGCATCATCGACGGAAATAGTGCTAATGAAATTTTACTTCAAAGCAATAATCAAAATTCTTTCAACTTTAGTTTTCAAAATTGTTATATCAAATTCAACGAAAATCAGTCTTCCGCTGAAAATAATATATTTTACGATTTCGAAGATGAAGCCCACTACCCTAATGTTATTTTAAATGGAGAATTGGATTATTTTCATCCATTTGATAATGATTTTAGAATTGGACTAGATTCTGAAGTCATCGATAAAGGTGATTTAAATATTGCAAATTCTACTCCGTTAGATATCATTGAAACAGTAAGAATACCTAAGCCAGATTTAGGCGCTTATCAAGCAAAAGAGAAAGATTTTTAATCGTATTTCGGGAATAAATGAAAGATTTTTCTCTCACAAGTCCCGTAAACACTCATTTTATCAATATGTCCTCCCTTTTTATAAGGACATTCTAGGTCTAGCTTTTCTTACCTATGTTTAATTTCGTAGTATACGCTATTTCATTTGAATTATACTTACACCATAATCGACTCTGATGCTGTTTCTAATTTGCAGTTACATGCATTTTTAGATGAATATGGTGACTTTGAATGCATAAATACTACCAGCAACCCTTCAGACGGATTAAATGATATTTTAAAGTACACTCCAGATATTGTTTTTATCAATCTTAATAATGACTATTCATCTGTATTTCTAATGGTTACTGAAATACATCAATATATGAATCAGCTACCTATTTTAATTGGTATTGCATCTACAAAGAATTACGCTTACGATGCTATAAAAAATGGGTTCTTCGATTACTGGCTACAACCATTTAATGAATTCGATATTCGAAAATCATTATTGAAACTGCAAAAAAGAATGCCAAAAGAGAAGGCGCCCGCTACTATATGCCTAAAATCATATAACGATTTTCAATACCTAAACACCAACGATATCCTCTACTTAAAGGCAGATAACAATACCACCGAATTTTTCATGAAAGACGGTACAATTATCAACGCCTATAAAACGTTAAAGACTTTTGAAAATACCTTGCCAGATAATTTTATGCGTGTTCACCAAAGTTATATTGTAAACACAAGTTATGTATCTCGTATCAACTTCGGAAAATCTATCTGCGCAATTAAAGCGGTAAACGAGAATATTCCTTTCTCAAAGACATACAGAGAGAATATGAACAACCTTAAGAATATTCTGTCTAAAAACACCTTTTCTTCTTTAAATTAAAGAATTCTCTCACAATTGGTTCGTTTACTAACAGAATCAGGTCATCTACTTAAGACTTAAAATACGTTCCTCATTGCTTAACGAACGGTAGTACTTTGGCTGTATCATAAACCAAAAACCCCTAATAAACAGAAACAGTATGAAAAAAGTTACAAGTATTTTAGCAGTTGCGATAATGACTATAGGTATGGCAACATCGATTATTCAAAACACAGCTAGTGAATTTGACTTCATGAACGACATTTCAAAAGCCTTAACTTGTAATGATTGTGCTTTGCCACCAGATGATAGAAAACCGCCAAAAGGTATTGCATAAATAAGCTCTATAAAACAAAAATAGCCTTTAACAATCATGTTAAAGGCTATTTTTTTATACCTTGGTTTTTAATCCTTATAAAATCATTTTTTTGAACAAGTCTTATTTTTACATAATAATACTCTTTCTACTTTGCCTCAGTTGTTCAAAAACAAAACCTGAAAAGGTAATTCAAGAAACACCTACAACTTTAGACAGTATTTCTATCTGGGCATCTGAAAGCAATAAACCTGAAATAAAAAAAGAAGATAAGTTAGCCTTACAATTAAAAGCATTTAATCTTGCTAAAAATATAGGCAATGACTCTCTAAAAGCGCTATACTTCTCAAACCTTTCTTACAACACTAATTTTATAACTGACAGTTTATTATACCGGAAAATAAATAAACAAGCTATTTTGCTTAACCAGCGGATTAAAGATTCATCTGCTATTGGCAATGCCTATTGGGATTTGGCATATTTTTTTGAAAAATATAATGTTAAGGATAGTGCCTTTTACAACTATTCAGAAGCTTTAGATCTTTTTAATGCCATAGATGATAAATCCAGCATTGGTCAATTGTATTTGAAAATGGCCATTATTCAAATGAAAATTAAAGATTACATAGGTAGCGAAGCAAATACTGTAAAAGCTATAGAAAAATTTAAATTGATTAAGGATGACAAAAAACTATCTGACAGCTATAATCTTTTAGGTATTGTTTTGAACGATTTAGAAGAATATGACAAATCACTATCCTATTACAAAGAATCATTATTTTACCTAAAAAAGACTTCTAATTCTAATATTGAAGAATCCACTCTCATTAATAATACTGGAGTAACCTATAGGAACAACGCACAGTACCTGAAAGCGATTGAAAATTTTGAAGACGTTTTAAGAACTAATAACTTATTCGTAAAAAATCCCTCACTGTACGCCAAGGCGTTAAGCAATCTTGCCACTTCTAAATTATACAATAAAGATACCGTTGATGTTGAAAACCTTTTAATCAAAGCAATTGAAATTAAGCAGAAAGAGAATGACCTAGGTAGTTTAGCCTCAAGTTATTATAATTACGCAGAATACAAGGCATTCGCTAAAGACACTTTAAATGCTATAATCAAAGCCAAAGAATCTGAAAGGTTAGCATACGAAGGAAATTCTAATGAGCAGCTTTTAAAAACATGGCAATATTTAGCAATCTTAGACAAACAATATGCTTCAGACTATTTTAAAAAGTTTACTACACTTAACGATAGTCTACAAAAAGAAGACCGCAAGCAGCAAAATAAATTTGCTCGCATACGCTTTGAAACCGATGAGTTCATAGCCGAAAATATAGAGCTTGAAAGCGAGAAAGAAGTACTTTCTAAACAAAAGCAAATTTGGATCGGTATTGCCACCGGATTCTTTTTACTTGGTCTCTCTGTCTATATTATAATCAATCAGCGTGCAAAAAATCAAAAACTTAGGTTTGACCAGCAGCAGCAAGCAAACAATCAAGAGATTTTCAACCTCATGTTAATGCAAAAGCAAAAAGTTGATGAAGTAAAACGACTCGAACAAAAGCGAATATCAGAAGAACTTCATGATGGTGTACTTGGTAAAATGCTAGGTGCCCGAATGATATTAACAGGCTTAAATAAGCGTGCTACAGACGAGGCGATTCAAGAAAAATCTAAAGCACTTGGGTCTTTACAAGAAATTGAGAATGAAATAAGATCAATATCTCACGAGCTTAGCCATAGTGCTTATCAAAAAATAAATAATTTTACAGATTCTGTTGAAACCCTTCTGGCAAACAACAAAAATGCGAACATTAAAACAATCTTTCATTTTAACGAAGATGAAAATTGGGATAGCTTAGCTGGCGATATTAAAATTAATGTGTACCGAATAATACAAGAAACGTTTCAAAACGCTATTAAACATTCGAAATGTACATACTTCGAAGTCACTTTTTATAGAAATGACGATCAATTCAATGTTATCATGAGCGATAACGGAATTGGCTACAACATTAATAAGGGCAAAAAAGGTATTGGTATTAGAAATATTACCTCTAGAATAGATAAACTAAATGGCACCTTTCATATAGATTCTACTGAAGGACAAGGCACTACAATTTCTCTTAATATTCCGGTAAATATGAAGATTAAAAAAAGCGCTAATAATAATACCTAATATAAAAACGTTTAGTAAATTACAATAGAATCGTAATTTATGAACACTGTACGAATTTTAGCGGTAGATGATCACGAAATGACTGCTCTTGGATATAAATATATTCTTGAGGATTCTGAATTTGATGATTTTAATGTTAAGGTAGAAATTGCCACAAGTTTTGAAAAGGGCAAAACGAAGATCGAAACTTCAAAACGCGCCGTACCTTACGATATAATTTTATTAGATATTCAATTATTTTCTCCAGAATCTAAAGACCCTAGAACAGGTATTGACTTAGGTATTGTTGCCAGAAACGAAGTACCCAATTCAAAGGTAGTATTCATGTCTTCTTACAGTGACAATTATAGAATAAACAACATTTTTAAAACCGTAAATCCAGATGGGTATATGGTTAAATCTGAAATAGACGAAATGTCGCTTAAAACAATGGTAGAAACCATTGTTAACGAATCTCCTTATTATACTGCTAGTGCCTTATCTGCAATACGTCGCAGAATGTCAACCAACATCGTTATTGATGAACAAGATCAAAAGATTCTTTACCATCTATCTCAAGGCATACACACTAGAGATATTGCACCATTAATTGGATCTGCAAATACTACTGTAGAAGCTAGAAAACGACAGCTAAAAGCCTTATTCGACGTTAAAAATGGTAATGACCTTGCCTTAATAAACGAAGCAAAAACACGAGGCTTTTTATAATATACTCCACGAAATCATAACTTACTGAATGTCATGTATTTATGTTATTTAAGTTCATTTTATCATAATATCCTCCGAAATTCTAAGGTTTTCCTAAGTCAAATTGCAAAGTGAGAAAAGTATCTTTATGTTAAAGAATGCTATAAATTTCCACCTTTATGCCGTTTAACTACGAAAATTTTATTAATAATTCAAAATTAGAATATACCAAAGAGATTTCTGGTATTGATGAATTTCTAAGTGCTATTGGTTTTCATTACTTTTCTAGTGTAAAGCTTAACAACCAGCATATTACCTTTAATTCTATCAGTTTAGTTTTAGAAGTTACCTGCAACTTGGATTTACTTGAACTACTTGCCCACTTTAATACAGGTAGATGGGGAAATAGTGGAAAAGAAGATTCTCCATTACATATTGCTTTAGAGACTCTTGATACAAAAAATCAATACAACATTGATATTGAAGAATTTACACTATTCTTAAATGACACCAGTATTGTAATAAAAAGAATTTATGACAGAAGCATATCAACGCAACTAAATGATATTTTAAAACAAATAGCATTTAATTATGTGTTTTTAACAAGAGGACTTACTCAAAAACCTTACGAAATTTTTGTTCCAATATTCGAAGATTATATCGAGAATATTGATGCAGATGATGACCAATTAAATATGGCTCCAAAATCTTATTCAGAATTTTGGGGAATTTACTTAGATAAAGATGATGAGGCTTCTATTTACGACGTAAATAAGAATACTTATGTTAGTGGTGATTTAGAGTTTTTATCTGAATAAAAACTCTAAATCAATTACTAACCTCTAGTTATGCATTAAATATTGGTCTTGTATTCATCATTGCATTAACCTTTCCTTTCACTTCCTTTATAATAGTTTCATTTTCAGGATTTGTAATTACCTGATCAATAAAATCTACTACTTTTTCCATATCGCTTTCAACCAGACCTCTTGTAGTTATTGCTGCTGTTCCAAAACGAATACCAGAAGTTACAAATGGCGATTTATCATCAAATGGTACCATATTTTTATTAGCAGTAATATCTGCTAAAACCAATGCTTTCTCAGCATCTTTACCTGAAATATCTTTATTTCTTAGATCTATCAGCATCATGTGATTATCTGTACCATCAGAAATGATATTATAACCTCGTTTCACAAAAGATTTAGCCATTGCATCGGCATTTGTTTTTACTTGAGCTATATACGTTGCGTATGACTCTGTTAACGCTTCACCAAAGGCAATTGCCTTACCAGCGATAACATGTTCTAATGGACCACCTTGATTTCCTGGAAAAACAGCTAAATCTAATAAAGCAGACATTTTTCTAAGATTTCCATTTTTAAGTTTGATACCAAACGGATTTTCAAAATCAGCCCCCATCAATATCAGTCCACCTCTTGGTCCTCTTAATGTTTTATGTGTTGTTGTTGTTACAATATGACAATGAGGAATTGGGTTATTTAAAAGACCCTTAGCAATTAATCCTGCAGGGTGAGAAATATCTGCTAATAAAATAGCATTCACACTATCTGCAATCTTACGAAAACGCTCAAAATCCATATCTCTAGAATATGCAGAAGCTCCGGCTATAATAAGCTTTGGCTGTTCTTTTGTAGCTACTTCTTGAATTTTATCATAATCTAACCTTCCAGTTTCTTTATCTACCCCGTAAAATACAGGATTATATAATCTACCTGAAAAATTAACAGGCGAACCATGTGTTAGGTGACCACCATGCGATAAATCGAATCCTAAAATTTTATCACCTGGCTGTAAACATGCGTGATATACCGCAGCATTAGCTTGAGAACCAGAATGAGGCTGCACATTTGCATATGCCGCTCCAAATAGCTCTTTTGCTCTATCAATAGCCAACTGCTCTACTTTATCTACTACTTCGCAACCGCCGTAATATCTTTTACCAGGATACCCTTCAGCATACTTATTTGTAAGTACTGAGCCTTGAGCTTCCATTACCTGAGGACTAGTAAAATTTTCAGAGGCAATTAATTCAATGCCATTGATTTGACGTTGTCTCTCTCCTTCAATTAAATTAAAAATAGTGGTGTCGCGTTGCATGATAATATTTCTTTTAAATAAGTTGCAAAAATACAAATAGCGCATCTATTGAAATGCAAAAAAGAACACAAACACATAACTTATTTATTAAAATTAGTTAATAACTATACTCTTATAGCTTTTTAAAAATTATTGAATTCATGCATCTCATCGAATATATACTATTCATCATCCTATTACGTTTAATAATAACCCTTTTATGGCACGGCTGTTGAATAGCTATTATAAATCATAAAAATAATAGACATGAAAAAATTTCTACTATTTAGTTTTATCGGCCTACTACTTTCTTGTAGTGGTGTCAAAAAAACGCAGGAGGCTCTGAACTCTGGTAATTACGAGACTGCTATTAATAAAGCAGTAATGAATATTGCAGAGAATAAGACCAAAAAAAGCAATCAGCAATATATAATTCTTCTTGAGGAAGGATATAAAAAAAATACCGAAAGAGAGCTGCAACACATTAAATTCCTTAAAAAGGATGGTAACGCTGCAAACTATGAAGAGATTTTCAATGCCTACGGTAGGCTTAAATCTATTCAAGAGCGAATTCGCCCCTTACTGCCGTTACAAATTCAAGATGAGGGTAGAAGAGCGCAATTCAGCTTTAAAAATTACGATGATGATATCATTGCCGCAAAATCTAAATTATCTGAGTTTTTATATAACAAGGCAAATACACTTTTAACTGACGCTAACTATAAAGCTGATTTTAGAAATGCGTACAATGATTTAAATTATTTACAGGAAATAAATCCGAATTATAAAGATGTTATTTCAAAAATAGATGAAGCATATCAAAAAGGCTTAGATTATGTAATTGTTGATATGACAAACAATACAAATCAGATTATACCAAAAAGGTTAGAAGATGAACTTTTAAATTTGAATACATACGGACTGAACTCTAACTGGACGGAATACCATACGAACAGAATACAAAATCAAGTGTATGATTATCAAATGGAAGTTTCTTTTCAAGACATAAACATCTCTCCTGAACAAATTAAGGAGAAACAAATTAGCAAGGAAAGACAAATTAAAGATGGTTATACTTTTGTAGAAGACCGCAATGGCAATGTAGTTTCTGACAGTTTAGGCAATAGCATTAAAGTTGACAAATTTAAAACGGTACGATGTGATTTTTACCAGTTTACACAGTTTAAAAGTGCACAGGTAACTGGTGTCGTAAATTTTATTGATTTAAAAAAACAACAAAAAATAAATCAATATCCTTTAACCAGTCAATTCATATTCGAACATATTTATGCTAATTACGATGGCGATAAAAGAGCGTTGGACAATGACCTGGTTTCTCTTTTACAACTCGCAAGAGTACCATTCCCCAGCAATGAACAAATGGTTTATGATGCCGGTGAAGATTTAAAGAATAATCTTAAAAATATATTGAACAATCAAAGTTTCAATTAAAAAAGAGCCCCGTAATTCCGGGGCTTTTTTTATATGTATTGTTCTAGCTCAATATTAGATATTGCATTGTGCGAATCATGCACTACCACTACCCCATTCTTTACTATTAATAGCTGAGGAGATTGATGCATTACACCAAACTCATCAGCAACGGCATTAGAAACATCTCTATTCGCCAACAAATCTAAAAAGTAAAGATCCATTTGTCCCTCTTCTAGCCCGTAACTACTTTTGAACATATTCAGCACCATTCTACTAATTCCGCAAGATGTGGAATGTTTGAATATGAGCTGCGGCCTACTACTAGACACTTCTTTGATATCACTTAACTGAGCCACAGAGTTCAGAGGTATCCACGGTATGCCTGATGATTTTTTTTCATCACCATCGCTAGAACCTCCAAATAAACCACCAAATATTCCCATAAAATTCTTAATTTAATATTGTCATTTCAACACATCTAAGCTGACTAATTGTCAGTCTATTTTTTGATTTTTCAGCCATTTTGTCCTGAAATCTTAATTGGTAAGATTGTTGAATATTACCTATCAAAAGTATTACAATTAACTAAAACCTAAAGAATATGAATATAAATAATTTCACAATAAAATCACAGGAGGCTATTCAACAAGCCCAGCTGATTGCCCAAAATAACGGACATCAGCAAATTGAAAACGAACACCTATTTAAAGCCCTTACCGAAGTTGAAGAAAATGTAATGCCCTTTTTAATTAAAAAGCTTGGGATTAATTTTTCACTAGTTCAACAAATTTTAGAAAAAGAACTTTTAAGCTTTCCTAAAGTTGAAGGCGGTGACTTACAATTTTCTAGAGAAGCCAGTAAGACTTTAAATGAAGCCAGTATCATCGCCAAAAAAATGGAAGATGAATATGTTTCTATAGAGCATCTATTTTTAGCCATCTTAAAATCTAAAAGTAAGATATCCCAAATCTTAAAAGATCAAGGAGCAACCGAGAAAGATTTAATGGCTGCAATAGATGAATTGCGTAATGGCGACAAGGTTACTTCACAAAGTGCTGAAGACAACTATAACTCACTTAATAAATACGCTAAAAACCTTAATGAATTAGCAGATAGCGGCAAACTAGATCCCGTAATTGGGCGTGACGAAGAAATACGTAGAATTTTACAAATCTTATCAAGACGTACTAAAAACAATCCTATTCTAGTAGGTGAACCTGGTGTGGGTAAAACCGCTATAGTTGAGGGTTTAGCACATAGAATTATTCAGGGCGATATTCCTGAAAACCTAAAGGATAAAGTAATTTACTCTTTAGATATGGGAGCTTTAATTGCTGGTGCCAAGTACAAAGGTGAATTTGAAGAACGACTAAAAGCTGTTATAAAAGAAGTTGTTAGTGCCGATGGTAATATCATCTTATTCATTGACGAGATACACACGCTTGTTGGTGCAGGCGGCGGACAAGGCGCTATGGATGCCGCTAATATTTTAAAACCAGCACTTGCAAGAGGCGAGTTAAGATCTATTGGCGCAACTACTTTAGATGAATATCAAAAGTATTTTGAAAAAGACAAAGCTCTTGAAAGAAGATTTCAAAAGGTGGTTGTAGACCAGCCCGATACTGAAAGTGCTATTTCCATCCTTAGAGGTATAAAAGAAAAGTATGAAGCTCATCATAAAGTACGTATTAAAGATGAGGCGGTTATTGCTGCTGTTGAATTATCACAACGGTATATAACCAATAGATTCTTGCCAGACAAGGCTATTGACCTTATGGATGAGGCTGCATCTAAACTTAGAATGGAAATTAATTCTAAACCAGAAGAGCTTGATGTGCTTGATCGTAAAATAATGCAGATCGAAATTGAAATCGAAGCGATTAAACGTGAAGATGACAAGCAAAAACTTAAGGTATTAAATCTAGATTTAGCCAACATAAAAGAAGAGCGAAATGAAATTTTTGCACAATGGGAAAGTGAAAAATCTGTAGTTGATAATATTCAACAGACAAAACTCGACATTGAAAATTTTAAAGCTGAAGCTGAACGCGCTGAACGAAATGGCGACTATGGCAAAGTAGCAGAAATTAGATACGGTAAAATTAAAGAAGCGCAAGAGAGTTTAACGAAGCTACAAGATGACTTAGCAGAGCAACAACATGCGGGTACTTTAATAAAAGAGGAAGTTACTAGTGATGATATCGCAGAAGTAGTTGCAAAATGGACAGGCATACCTGTTACTAAAATGTTGCAAAGTGAACGCGAAAAGCTATTGAAACTTGAAGAAGTTTTACACAAACGCGTGGTAGGTCAAGAAGAAGCTATTGAAGCAGTTTCTGATGCTATACGTAGAAGTAGAGCCGGACTCCAAGATTCTAAAAAACCTATTGGTTCGTTTCTTTTCTTAGGAACTACAGGTGTTGGTAAAACTGAGCTTGCTAAAACCTTGGCGTCGTACTTATTCGATGATGAGAATGCCATGACAAGAATAGACATGAGCGAATATCAAGAAAGACATTCGGTTAGTAGACTTGTAGGTGCACCTCCAGGATATGTAGGTTATGATGAAGGCGGACAATTGACTGAAGCGGTTCGTAGAAGACCTTATTCTGTTGTGCTTTTAGATGAGATCGAAAAAGCGCATCCAGATACTTTCAATATCTTATTACAAGTATTAGACGAAGGTAGATTGACTGATAACAAAGGTCGTGTTGCTGATTTTAAGAATACAATTATTATCATGACAAGTAACATAGGTAGTGACATTATTCAAGAAACATTTGAAAATGCAGTAGATGTTGTTAGTGCAGCTGAGACTGCCAGAGTTGAAGTTCTGGGCCTTTTAAAGAAAACGGTTCGACCTGAGTTTATAAATAGAATCGATGATATTGTAATGTTTACACCTTTGACTAAAGACAACATCAAAGAAATTGTAAGACTACAATTGGAAAGTTTAAAGAAAATGTTAGACAAACAACAAATTACTTTAGACGCTACAGAAGAAGCTATAGATTATTTGGCAGAGAAAGGTTACGACCCTCAATTTGGCGCAAGACCGGTTAAAAGAACTATCCAGAAAGAAGTTCTAAACAACATGTCTAAAGCGTTACTAAGTGGTGAAATTAAAGCTGACAGCGTTGTTTTACTTGACGCCTTTGACAATAGTTTAGTTTTTAGAAATCAAGAGGAAATTACAGTATAATTTTTAAAATTTGTTAGAAAAGCGTTCATATGAAATATATGAGCGCTTTTTTTTATTAACAGTATATACCATACAGTATAGATTATTTATCTTTACATAAAACAGTCTATTATGTCAACCAAAGCCGAAAGAACTACCGCATTTATTATTGAGACTGTCGCACCCGTTTTTAATAAACACGGGTATGTAGGCACAAGTATGAGCGATTTAACCGATGCAACTAATTTAACCAAAGGTGCGCTATACGGTAATTTCGAAAATAAAGAAGCATTAGCGTTAGCGGCATTTGAATACAACAGAAGCTTACTGTTAACTGCTATCGATGAACATTTATCAATTGAAGGTAAGGCTATGGCCAAAATTGAGAATCTTATTGAGTTCTATAAAAAGTACGACATATTCACCATGAAAATGGGTGGTTGCCCTATTTTAAACGTTGGTATAGATGCACAACACAATAACAAACTACTTGCTGCCGCCGCAAAGGAAACCATAAAGGATATTGAAGGAAAAATAGCCTTAGTCTTTGAAAACGGAATAAATAAAGGAGAGCTTAAACTACCGGTTTCTCCATTACAATTCTCAAAACAATTATTTACGATTATTCAAGGTGCCATTGCAATGGCTACGATTACAAAAGACCGTAAATACCTACTGAATACAGTAACTTATTTAGATGTATTAATTAAGAGAGAACTTAAATAAACCTTTGTATCACTCTTTAAGTTTTCTAAACGGTACAAACTAGATTAGTTAGATTTACTACTCCCCCGTAACCCTGAATATCCAGATTTTATCAGTGTACTTCCCTCCTAATTTGGAGTCTCTAGCTTCTCTAGCTTCTTTGATGAAGTTGTATTTTGCTAGATAAACATAATTATACTTATTCTTTTGCCTAAAGAATGATTTTGCATTGATTCCTTTTTTCTGCATATCTACCAAGAAAGCGTCTAAATACTTCTTAGTACCAAATACATTGGCAATTAAGTAATAACCAGGCTCTAAAGAACCTTCTTTGGTTACTTCTTCATACTTCTCACCAGCTTTAACCTTTACAACTTCATTTCGCATTGCTAAAGCTTCACTTTGAGCTATAGAATCTTGACGCTGCTTTTGAGCCAATGCAATTGCCTCAGATTCTCTCTTCATTACCGTAGCAATTGAATCTTGTTGTCTCTGCTGCCTCAATGCTTTTGCAGAAGCTAATGCTTGTGCTGCCCTTGCATTTTCTACAGAATCTCTTTTTCTTCTGATATCTCTTTTCGATTCTTTTACAACCAAATCAGATTTTCTTGAAGCTAACTGAATTGAATCTTTTAATCTATTACTTTCAATAAGTGCCAAACGCTCTTGCTTTTTAGATTCACGTTTTAAAGCTAACTTTTCTGCCTTTGTTAATTCATTAGACATTACTTCTTTCTCCTCTTGCTTAACAAGTGCATCTTCTTTTTGCTTTTCCTCTCCAGCAATTAATTGTTCTTCGAGTTTTTCTTCAGGTGTTTGAAGTGTACCTAACTTATATGATGTTACCAATTCGAAAGAAGGGTCTTGACCTTTTAAATCTGAGCTAGTACCCACTTCAATTAGCGCACCAAAAGAGAATCGCTTAAAGAAACGACCTCCAACACCTCCTGAGAATCCGTAAAAACTATTGTAACCTGCCTGTGCCCAATATTTATTGGTTGTTAATAACCCCGTTAAACCTACTTGATTATCTAAACCCGGTATTGTCTTGTAATATAGCATAGGTCTTAAAATCGAACTATCATCTGTATTTAAAACGCTAACCGGAATATCATAACTTACCAAAGCCTGAAACATTCTATCATCAGGACTAGAGTTACGCTCATTAGAAGTGAAATTATAATCGAATAAATTTTCTGAGACTAGACCAATATTAAATCTATCGATACTCAAATTAACTCCTGGCGCCATTTGCAGAATAAAATCATTCTCTGCAGTAGTCTGTATTGGGTTAGGTACAAAAAAGCGATCATCTGCTAACTTCTGCTGAAATGCAAATACATTTAAACCAACACCTAAAATAATACCTTCACTCAATTCTATCGTATGAGCATAATTAAGAGCCGCACCTGTATTCAAGAAAATTCCTGTATTGTGCTGAAAAAAACCAACACCGGCTGCAGAAACATCATTAAGTCTTGTTGTATAATTTAAAAATAATGAAGTTGGATCACCATCATAAGATTGCCATTGCCATCTAGCCCATAAAGCTACTGAAGAAGGGTTATTGTGATCTAAACTATAAGCAGGATTTATCAAGCTCCCGTTATACTCCGTGAGGTTTTGCTGCCTAAAATCAGTAGGTAAAACGACTTCTTGAGCCTTAAGACCTAGAACTACAAATCCGATAAGAAGCGCCCCACAAAAATTTTTCATATGCAAAAAAACAAAAAATAGACTATTTATAGTACTATTTTGAAGTAATTTTAGTTATTAATTTAATACACCAAACATAATTTCATGAAAGCATTCAAAATTGTTCTTTTTATTTTGCTAGCAATCAATCTTTCTTGCAAAGATGAACCAGTAATTGATAAATCACAAGAACAAACTTCAATTTCCACATTTTACCTTATAAGACATGCAGAAAAGGATAGAAGTAATCTCGATGATTCTGACCCAGAGCTGAACCAAAAAGGCTTAGGTAGAGCTATGCATTGGGCAGAAATTCTTGCCGATACAGAATTAAACGCTATTTATTCTACGGACTACAACAGAACCGCAATGACTGCTGCACCGACTTCTGTAAAGCAAAATATCGATGTTCAATATTACGACCCTAGCATGATCGATATTGCGCAATTCAAAAAAGACAATTTAAATAATAATGTTTTAGTTGTTGGTCACAGCAATACTACGCCTGAGTTTGTCAACAAATTAATTGACGAGCAAAAATATTTTGATATTGATGATAGTGAGAACGGAACCCTATTTATTGTCAAAATTATTAATGGTACATCTTCGGTAGAAAAACTTATTTTTAACTGTAACTGTCCCGACTAATATTTCCATCTTTTAATAACAACAGCAATTAGCTTTAAAAGGCTAAGACATTCTTTTAATTGTTCTTACTTTTGCCTAAGATGCAGAATACAATAAACATTAAGAATAAAAGAGCTCGTTTTGAATATGAGCTTTTAGATAAATATACGGCAGGTATCGTTCTAGCGGGTACCGAGATCAAAGCTATTCGAGAAGGCAGAGCTTCTATCTCAGAAAGTTTTTGCGAGTTTAACGATAGAGATGAACTATTTGTAATTAATATGCAAATAGATGAGTATTCTCATGCATCTCATTTTAACCACAAGCCAAAAGCAGAGCGTAAATTACTTTTACAAAGAAGAGAACTTAAAAAACTCAGTAAAGAAGTAAACACATCTGGCTTAACGATTGTACCACTTCGTGTATTTGTCAATGAAAGAGGTTTTGCAAAAATGCAAATCGCATTAGCAAAAGGTAAAAAGCTTTACGATAAAAGAGAATCTATTAAGGATCGCGATAACAAGAGAGACCTTGATCGCATTAAAAAGAATTTCAATAATTAATTTTTATTTTCTAGTAAAGGCACAAATCTAAAAGAACCGTACTCTGTTTTCGAGAACTCTTTTTCTGTGGTTCTCACAAATAAAGTCATTATTTGTTCTTCAAAACCAATAGGTATCACTAACCTACCCCCTACTTTTAGTTGAGCTAATAATGCTTTTGGTACTGCTGGCGCACCGGCAGTTACTATTATACGATCAAATGGGGCTTCTTTAGGCAGGCCTTTATAACCATCACCAAAAATTACTTGTTTAGGTCTGTAACCCATCTTCTTAAAAAAGAGATTCGTTTTCTTGAATAGCTCTAACTGTCTTTCAACAGTATACACTTTAACCTTTAATTTTAAAAGAACGGCAGTTTGATACCCACTACCCGTACCAATTTCCAAAACTTTTTGTCCGGGTTCGAGTTCTAGTAATTCTGTTTGAAAAGCTACGGTGTATGGATGCGAAATCGTTTGGTTTGCAGCAATAGGAAAGGCTTTGTTTTGATAGGCATGCCCCTCAAAACTACTATCAATAAACAAATGTCTAGGTATCTCCCTAACGGCATCTAGCACTTTTTTATCAGCTATTCCTTTGTCTATCAATACTTGCGCTAAATGGTTGCGCATTCCCCTGTGTTTTAAGGTATCTTTCAATGGTAGTCGGTTTGTCCTTCAAAGTTAACAAAGTTCTTCAAACGACGGAAGAAGCAACGAAAACTAATCTTTATTTTTTATAAAATTGAAATACCGCATAGGATAAAAGTACCTAACTATGCGTATTTTTGGGGAAAACGAAACAAATGCTAAAAGTTGGTGTTTTAGGAGCTGGGCATCTAGGTAAAATCCACCTTAGACTTCTAAACGAATCTAAAAAATATGAACTGATAGGGTTTCACGATGCCGATAGTTCAAACGGAGAAAAAGTAAGTTCAGAGTTCGGATATACTTATTTTAAAAACCTCGATGATTTAATTGATGCCGTTGATGTAGTTGATATCGTAACTCCTACGCTTTCACATTACGATTGTGCTAAAAAGGCTATCGAAAAGAGTAAGCATATTTTCATCGAAAAACCCATCACCCATACCTTAGAAGAAGCTAACTCACTTCTTGCCTTAGAAAAAGAATATGGAGTGAAAGGACAAGTGGGACATGTAGAACGTTTTAATCCTGCTTTTACTTCTGTAAAACACGCTATCAACGAACCAATGTTCATTGAAGCACATAGATTGGCTGAATTTAACCCTAGAGGTACAGATGTACCTGTAGTTTTAGATTTAATGATTCATGATATCGATGCTATTTTAAGTGTTGTAAATTCTGAAGTCATACAGGTTAATGCTAGCGGAGTTTCAGTTATTAGTCAATCGCCAGATATTGCAAATGCTAGATTAGAGTTTGCAAACGGTTGTGTTGCCAATTTAACAGCTAGTAGAATTTCTTTAAAAAACATGAGAAAATCGCGCTTCTTTCAAAAGGATGCGTACATCTCGGTAGATTTTCTAGAAAAGAAAGTTGAAGTTGTAAAAATGAAAGATGCACCAGAAGCACCTGGAGATTTCGACATGATTTTACAGAATGCTGAAGGTATTAAAAAGCAGATTTATTTTGAGAATCCGTCTATAGAGACCAACAATGCCATCTTAGATGAACTTGAATCTTTTGCAGAGGCAATCAACAACGATACAATCCCAGTAGTAAGTTTAAAACAAGGTACACAAGCACTAAAAGTTGCTTTACAAATTATCGCAGCATTTAATCCAAAGAAAATATGAATACAATAGCAGTTATAGGCGCAGGTACAATGGGTAACGGTATAGCCCATGTATTTGCTCAAAACGGATTTCAGGTACATTTAATTGATGTTTCTAAAGAAGCCTTAGATAAAGGTCTAGCCACCATAGCCAAGAATTTGGACAGAATGGTAGCTAAAGAAAAAATAACTACAACTGATAAAGAAAATACACTAGCGAATATTAAATCTTTTACAGAATTGAAAGCAGGTGTATCAAAAGTTGACCTTGCCATTGAAGCTGCCACAGAAAATGTACCAATCAAGCTCAAAATTTTTAAAGAGCTTGATGATGTTTGTGATGCAAATACCATTTTAGCATCTAACACTTCGTCTATTTCCATAACTCAAATAGCTGCCGAAACGAGTAGACCTGAAAAGGTTATTGGTATGCATTTCATGAATCCTGTTCCGATTATGAAATTGGTAGAGATTATTAGAGGTTACAGCACTTCTAACGAAACTACTACTGCAATAATGGAGCTTTCTAAGAAATTAGGAAAAACTCCAACCGAGGTTAACGACTACCCTGGTTTCGTTGCAAACAGAATTTTAATGCCTATGATCAACGAGGCAATTGAAACCTTACATCATGGCGTTGCAGGTGTTGAAGAAATAGATACAGTAATGAAATTGGGTATGGCACACCCTATGGGACCGTTACAGTTAGCAGATTTTATAGGATTAGATGTTTGTCTATCTATATTAAATGTGATGCATGACGGATTCAAAAATCCAAAATACGCACCATCTCCTTTACTAGTAAATATGGTAATGGCAGGTAAAAAAGGCGTGAAATCTGGAGAAGGCTTTTATGATTACGCTGAAAGCAGAAAAGCTGAAGTAGTATCAAACCAATTTACAAACTAGAAGCATTTAAGAATTCATAGTTATATGTCTATAAAAGAAAATCTATTAGCCATTAAAAAGAACATTCCCGACACTGTAACTTTGGTTGCCGTATCGAAAACGAAACCCATTTCATACATTCAACAAGCGTATGATGAGGGGCAACGTGTTTTTGGGGAAAATAGGGTTCAAGAAATGACTGAAAAGTGGGAGAATATGCCAAAAGATATTGAATGGCATATGATCGGACACTTACAACGTAACAAAGTCAAATATATGGCTGAATACGTTTCATTAGTGCACGGTGTTGATAGCCCAAGATTATTGGCAGAAATAAACAAACAAGCAGAAAAACACAACAGAGTTATTTCTTGTTTATTACAGGTACACATTGCAGAAGAGGACACAAAATTCGGGTTTAACGAAGAAGAATTACTTGATTTAGTAGCTAACGAAGAATTTAAAGCTTTCAAAAATGTAAAAATAGTGGGATTGATGGGCATGGCAACCTTTACCGATAACATGAATCAAGTACGTAGAGAATTTGCTAGCCTTAAATCACTCTTTACAAAACTTAAAAGTAATTATGCAGATTTTACTACCCTTTCTATGGGTATGAGCGGTGATTATAACATCGCAATTGAAGAAGGCAGCACCATGGTACGTATAGGAAGTAGTATCTTTGGGTCTAGAAATTAATATCTAAAACATTACCACCCCATAAATTATATTATAATACATGTACGCAATTTTAGATATTGAAACTACTGGCGGGAAATTTAATGAAGAGGGAATCACTGAAATTGCTATTCACAAATTCGATGGTCAAAAAGTAGTTGACAAATTTATAAGCTTAGTAAATCCTGAAAGGGACATACAACCATTTGTTGTTAAACTTACTGGCATCAACAGTAAAATGCTTAAAACAGCACCTAAATTTTACGAGGTAGCTAAGCGTATTATCGAAATTACAGAAGATACAGTTATCGTAGCGCACAACGCTCAGTTCGATTACCGAATTTTGAGAACAGAATTTAGACGTTTAGGTTATAATTTTGAACGCAAAACCCTTTGTACTGTTGACCTTTCTAAATTATTATTGCCAGATGCGGAATCTTATAGTTTAGGGAAACTAGTTAGATCATTAGGTATACCCGTAAGTGATCGACACAGGGCTAATGGTGATGCCCTGGCAACCATCAAATTATTCAAATTATTACTTGCCAAAGACTCTGAAAAAATTATCATAAAAGATACTATTAGAAAAGAAACCCAAGGTGAGCTCTCTGAAAAACAATTAGATATTGTAAGAGACCTACCCAATAAAACGGGGGTCTTTTATATGCATAATAAGGATGGAGATATTATTCACCTTAGTAAATCGAGTGATATAAAAAAGAGAGTCAATCAAATCTTCACCAAAACCAACGATAAATCAAGAAAGCTTACTAAGGACACTAAAAAAGTTACTTTCGAACTAACCGGAAATGAACTTGTCGCTATACTAAAAGAACATGAAGAGCTATTAAAGCTTAGACCCAAGTATAGTATCATTCCTAAAAAAAGAATGTATAGTCACGCTATTTGTAAAAGTGTTAATGAAAATGGATATTATTCATTAGAAATAAAACCTTACAGAGAATGTAAAGAACCATTAGGGCTTTTTAACGGAGTATTTAGCGCCAAGAATTATTTGTATAAAATAACGAAAGAATTCGATTTATGTGAGAAAGTAAACGGCATAAGCGAAGCTCGTAACAATTGTTCTGGTTACGATGAAGGCAATTGCAAAGGTGCATGCATTAATCAAGAAGATGTCGAAGCATACAATAAACGTGTTATTACCGCAACTACCAAAAACAATATTAATGGTAAGAACGTTGTGATAGTAGATAAGGGTCGAGAAATTGGAGAACAAAGTGCTATTTTAATTAAAAATGGCTCTTTAGTTGGCTTCGGATTCTATGATCTTAACTATCAAATAAATAATATTCATATCTTAGAAAGCATAATTACACCTATGAACGGTACTCGCGATGCTAATTATCTTATTGAATCTTATTTAAGAAAGAAGAGAGTACTTAAAATAGTAGAAATAAACGATTAGTTTGAAGGAAGACGAAAAACTATCACCCTGGAAACATAAAATTCATGAAATAATTTATGAAGCAGATACCCCTATGGGTAAATTGTTCGATATTATTCTCTTCATTATTATTATTTTCAGTGTTATTCTTATCATGCTAGAAAGCGTTAAAGCTATCGATGCAGAGTACCACGAAATTCTTTTTGTGCTAGAATGGATTGTTACCATCTTCTTTACCATTGAATACATTGCACGAATTATATCTATAAGAAAACCAAGTGCCTATATATTTAGTTTTTATGGTATTATAGATTTCTTATCCACTATTCCGTTATACATATCTTATATTTTTGCAGGATCACAAGTTCTTTTAGCCGTTCGTGCATTTAGATTATTACGTGTATTTCGTATTTTAAAACTTGCTCGTTTTCTTGGCGAAGCCTCGCAATTAAAAAGAGCTTTAAAAGCTAGTAGAGCAAAAATTACCGTTTTTCTATTTGCCGTACTTATTGCTTCGGTTATGATGGGTACACTCATGTACTTAATAGAAGGTGATGAAGCTGGTTTTACCAGTATACCAACAAGTATCTATTGGACCATCGTTACACTTACCACGGTAGGTTATGGCGATATTGCACCAATTACTCCACAGGGACAAGCAATTGCCACTATTATTATGCTCTTAGGTTATGGCATCATCGCCGTACCAACAGGCATGGTTACGGCTGAATTTTCAAAACAAAACAGAGAAGACACTTCTAATTTAAAAAATTCTGGCAGCTATGTTCATGTAAACACACAATGTTGCCCAACATGTAGCAAAGAAGGTCATAGAGACGATGCTACTCATTGTTATAATTGCGGATCCATATTAAATGAATAAAATACTTATATCGGTAGTAGGCCCAACAGCCATTGGTAAGACCAAATTGGCTATACTTTTAGCCAAGCACTATAAAACAGAAATTATTTCAGCTGATTCTAGACAGTTTTTTAAAGAAATGAACATTGGTACTGCTGTACCTAGTTTAGAAGAACTAGAACAAGCTAATCATCATTTTATACAACACAAAAGCATTACAGAAGAATACACCGTCGGTGATTTTGAACGGGAAGCTATTCAAAAACTATCCGACCTTTTTAAAGTACATGATGTAGTAATTATGGTTGGTGGTAGCGGACTTTATGTAAATGCCGTTACCGATGGCTTAAACACTTTCCCTACAGTAGACCCATCTATTCGTGAAAAGTTAAATTTAGAACTAGCTGAAGATGGTATAAGACCACTACAAAAGAAACTAAAGCAACTAGATCCTATATATTTTGAAAAGGTAGACACCTATAATCCTCAAAGGGTTATTAGGGCATTAGAAGTTGCTATTGGTAGTGGCAGCCCTTATTCTTCGTTTTTAAACAAACCAAAAGCAGATAGAGAATTTAAAGTTTTATCTGTTGGATTGAAAGCTGAACGCCCGTTAATATATGAGCGCATTAATAAACGTGTAGACTTAATGATCGAAGCCGGACTCTTAGAAGAGGCAAAAGGCTTGTTATCATACAAAGAGCAAAACGCCTTGCAAACGGTTGGATACAAAGAGCTTTTTAAGTATTTTGATGGTGAATGGACTTTAGATTTCGCTATATCTGAAATTAAGAAAAATACCAGAAGATTTGCAAAAAGACAATTGACGTGGTTTTTAAGAAACAAAGACACTCAGTGGGTTGAATACGATTACGACCCTAAGACACTATTACCTGAAATTGATAATGATATTGTAAATTTAAAAAATGGTTAAAAAACAAATCTTATTCTTAATGGGTGTTTCAGGTAGTGGAAAATCTACTATTGGTAAGCTACTCGCTGACAAATTACAATTCCCTTTTTTTGACGGCGATAGTTTTCATCCAGAAGCGAACGTAAAGAAAATGAGAGAAGGTCATCCATTAAACGATGATGATCGACAGGGCTGGTTAGAGAAACTGAACGAAGTTGGTATCGAGAATTTATCTACTGGAGCGGTGATTGTATGCTCTTCCCTAAAACAAAAGTATAGAACCATACTAGGACAAAACCTAGAGAACAATCATCAATTTGTTTATTTAGAAGGTAGTTTTGAGCTTATAAACACTCGATTGAACGAACGAAAGAACCATTACATGCCTGCGGGATTATTGCAATCTCAATTCGACGACCTTGAAACTCCCTTAGATGCCCTTACCGTTTCAATAGATCAAACACCCGAAGACATTGTAAACGATATTATCGAAAAGTTATAAAAACAAAAAAGCATCCTAATAGGATGCTTTTTTATACTCGTTCTTGTTGAAAATTATTCTCCTTCGGTCTTTACCACCAAACGGAAACCTTCACCGTGAATATTCAATATTTCTACCGTATCATCAACTTTAAGATACTTACGTAATTTAGCAATGTAAACATCCATACTACGAGACGTAAAGTAGTTATCGTCTCTCCATATTTTGGTTAAAGCTAATTCTCTTGGCATTAAATCATTTTCATGTAAAGCCAATAGACGTAACAATTCATTCTCTTTAGGAGAAAGCTTAATTGCCTCGGTATCTTTATATTTCAAGAATCTCAATTTAGAATTTAAGTGGAAACCACCTATTGTAAATTCGAATTTCTTGCTATCAGCCAATCCGTTAGAAGCTTTTCTTTGAAGAATCGCTTTTAATTTCATAAGTAGAACTTCAGAATCAAAAGGCTTGTTCAAATAATCATCTGCACCAGCTTTATATCCTTTAAGAACATCTTCCTTCATTGTTTTTGCCGTCAAAAAAACAATTGGAACATTCTCATTCTTCTCACGAATTTCTTTCGCCAATGTGAAACCGTCCTTGTAAGGCATCATAACATCTAAAATACAGATATCATAATTATCTTTTTTGAACTTCTCAAAACCTTCCATTCCATTCTTCGCCAAAACGACATCGAAGTCATTCATTGACAAATAATCCTTCAATACAATCCCAAAATTCGGGTCATCCTCTACTAAAAGTATTTTCTTGTTTATTGTTTCCATATATTTTTATATTAACGGCAGTTTTATGTAAAATGTACTTCCTTTTCCTTTTTCACTTTCGGCATAAACTTCGCCTTGGTGGTCTTCTACTATTTTTTTAACGTAAGACAATCCTAATCCATGTCCTTTTACGTTATGTATATCTCCTGTATGCTCTCGATAGAATTTTTCAAACACTTTCTTAACCACACCTTTACTCATACCAGCACCTTGATCTTGTACTTTAATAATAATATAATTTTTAGCTCTTTCTGTAAACACATCGATTTTAGGAGCCTCTTCAGAATACTTAATCGCATTATCCAACATATTGACGATTACATTGGTAAAATGCATTTCATTTGCTAAAACTTCACAACGCTCTGCATCTAAATGTGTATGAATATATCCACCTCTATCATCAACTATTAATTGTACATGAGTAATAGCGTCTTCTATAATGTCGTGAACATTGACCCTATCCTTACTAATATCTAGCTGATTTTTTTCAAGCTTAGAGATTCTTAATACATTTTCCACTTGAGCATGCATTCTTTTATTCTCATCTCGAATCATCTGTAGATATCTTAAAACCTTTTCTTGATCATTAATTATCTTCGGATTCCTAATCGCCTCCACTGCAAGATTTATAGTCGCAATCGGAGTTTTGAACTCATGCGTCATATTATTTATGAAATCCGTTTTTATTTCAGATATCTGCTTTTGGCGAATTAGTTGATAAATCGCTCCTGCATAAGCCACCACTATTATTAAGGTAAACAATAACGAAAGCATTGCGAGACCTAAAATAGATTGTACCAAGAATCGCTTTTTCTTAGGAAAGGAAATTAACAAATCGAAATTTGAAACTCCTTCATAATCTACGAACATGGGTGATCTATAGATGTTCGCTTCTGCATATTTAAATTTAGATGATTTCACTTTGGTCGGTAAACCATTGCTATACACTCCATATTCAAATGCTATATCAACCCCTCTATTTTCTAACTCTCGCTGTAAAAGCAACTCAATTTCTTGTTTAGAAACACGCTTATGAATAGGAACACGCTTGGCATAAACCATAAAAACATCTTCCATGGCAGCTTTTTCCATCTTATTTAATCCTCCGATTTTTTCAAATCTTTGAATCGGATTTAAACGTGGCGTGTTACCCTCTAAGTCAATATCTTCTCTAAAAATTGAAGTCGTGCGCTTACTAGTATAACTTTTAATGATGGTAGTATCTGCACCATCACTACTATCAAAGAACGTAGACGAAATACCGTAATCCTCTTCTAAAATACCGTGTTCATACAGTAAAATTTCATTAGAATTAACATCTCTATCAATAAAGAAAAAATTAGTAAGCTGAGTACCTTTAAGCTCCCCTCCTATACTATCCTTCGCATTTAAATACCTGTCAAAATAATTTTTAGATTCTCTTTCTGTAATCTTATTGGTGACGCTGTTCAATGCTTCTGAAACACTGCTAGAGAATTGTTCTTCTCCACTATCTATGGATTTGCTAATCCAGAAACTTTGAACGAAAATCAGACCAATAAGTGAAAGGCTCATTAAAACCACTAAGAGCACAAATAACTTTTTGTTCATTGGGTGTTAAAATTAAAGATTTAACAGTTAGAGGGTAGTACGTTTAACCTAACCTTAACAAAAATGTTAAAATTGCTAAATTACTAACAGTCAGAGAGGATAGATGCGTGAACTTGTAGCACTTTTGACCTAGTTCTTTCTAAGTCAGTATTTTCAATTACATAATTGGCTAATTCTAATTTTGTTTCATCATCAAGTTGATTGTTCATACGTGCTTCAACCTGCTCTCTTGTAGTGTTATCCCTATCTAACACACGATTGATACGGACTTCTTTGGGAGCGGTTACCAATATGACATCATCATAGAGTTCTTGAGCCTTATTTTCAAACAACAAAGCTGTTTCTTGAATTACATAGTTGGCATCTTGATCATTTGACCAATCTATAAAATCTTGCCTCACCACAGGATGCACTATATTATTGAGTTTTGCCAATAACTCTGCATCATTAAAAACTTTACCAGCTATATATGATCTGTTTAACGTACCATCCTTAAAAGCCTCTTCCCCTAATAATGCAACTAATTGGTCATGTATAACTTTGGAAGTATTCATTAAGTATTTCGCACGTTGATCCGAATCATAAACCGGAACACCCAACTTTTTAAACATAGTAGCTACCGTAGATTTTCCGCTACCAATTCCACCCGTTAAACCTATTATTATCATTCTCTTCGAAGTATAAATTCAACTTCATTTGTGCTGATTACAGCATTGTTTAAACTTCTTGGATATTTTACCAATTTTACGGACAAGGTATTCTCGTTCTCTTTTGAGAGCGTAGCATAATCTGCCTCTACAGAAAAATCTCCTACTTCCAATTCCTTCAAATGCTCTAAAGTACCCTGACACCGGACTTCAACTATTTCTGGAAAAGTACGAACCTTTACATTTTCTGGTAGGTTGATTACCTGAACAGGAACTTCTATTACTTGTTCAGAAAATTTAACCACCTTACCAGAGAGTCTAACTTTTTTATTGGAAAAAGTTGTTCCTTTTAATTGTTCAGGTAATTGTAACGCTATTTCATTTGAGAATGAAGTATTTATATAATCAGACTTAAACAATGTCGTTCTGATTTGTTTTATAGTATCAATTTGACTTTTAGGACCTGAAATTTGAATTGAATCCGGCACTACTTCAATCTCCCCTTCCAGAATGTGGTTTGATGCAAAGGTCATATCTACCATTGCTTTCACTGGTACTTTCTTTGTTTCTAAAGATGTAAAATCAAAATATATAGCATCACTATCAAAATCTGTTAGTATGCTATAATTATTAAGCTGAGATTCTAACTGAATCCTAATTTGATCTGATGTTAAATAGTAGGCTCCATCTTTATGCATCACCTTACTAACATCTAACTTTACCTGCTTGGGTTTTAATTCATATCCTAAAAATTGAAATCCAGCTGCTTGAAGACGTACTTCAATTTCATCTTTTGGAGTATTTGCCAATAAGAATTCGTCCGGTATATTTACATATTCCACTTGAAAAGTAGTGTTATTTGTATAAGTAAGCGATAACTTATTAATTAACCAAGCGAGTGAAGCACACAACAAGAACACAAGAAAGACTTTTACCTTTCTTTTCTTTAGTCCTGTTTTTATCCACTCTACTAAACGTTCCATCAATTCACTCTAAAAAATAATTTCGGAAAAATTTCCTCTGCCTTTTTATTTGAAGAATTAATATACAAGGTTGATTTTAAAAATCCGTATCCATATCCAAAAAATTGTATCGCTGTTGCTACCAGTGATAAAAATGCTACTTTTAAATTACGAGTTTTTAAAAGCGCATCTATAAACAAAACTAAAAAGTATGTTGAATATATAAACCACGGAATTTTGAAACCTACTAATGCCAATAATACCGAAACCACAAATCCTAAACAAAATACAGTTGGAAACCAATAGGTAATCTTCTTGGTCTCTGGATGCCACTTATTTAATATAGGGCGTACCATACCAAATTTATTCACCTGAATATAAAATTTGTTCCAGTCTATTCGCCTTTTATGATACACAAATGCTTCTGAAATCAATTTAGTTCTATACCCTTTATTCCAAATGCGTATGGTTAGATCCGGATCTTCACCGGGGTGAATATTTCCATAACCGCCTACTGTACTAAAAGCTTCTTTAGAAATACCCATATTAAAACTTCTGGGCTGAAATTTATCTACTGATTTCTTACCACCACGAATTCCGCCTGTGGTCAAAAAAGAAGTCATAGCATAGTTAATTGCTTTTTGAACGGTAGAAAAAGATTCATGTGCTGCATCCGGACCGCCATAGCAATGCACATAATCTTCTTGTAAACTCTTTTCTGCAGCAACAAGATACTGTGGTGGTAAAATACAATCAGAATCCAATACTATAAAGTAATTGCCTTTTGCCCTAGCCATACCGTAATTCCGAGAATCACCAGGACCAGAATTTGGCTTTTTATAATATGAAATAGCTAGATCATCTACATACTCACCTATGACTTCTTCAGATGAAATAGTAGAACCGTCTTCGACGATAACCACCTCAAAAGTTTTGTCATAGGTTTGTAAACGTAGACTATCCAACAATTCCTTAATCTCGTTGGGTCTATTGTATACGGGAATGATAAAAGAAAACGACAAGTCCATTTTTACGCTCCTTAAATGAATAGGCTCCAATGAAATTGGAATATTAAAATCTTGATTAAAACTTCTCTATAACTTCTTGACTAACTCCTGTATTAGAGAAACCACCGTCATGAAACAAGTTCTGCATGGTTACCTTTCTGGTAAGATCAGAGAATAAGGTAATAGTATAATCAGCACAGTCTTGAGCTGAAGCATTACCTAACGGAGACATTTTTTCCGCATAGCTGATAAAGCCGTCAAAACCTTTTACTCCTTGTCCTGCAGTTGTTGCAGTAGGTGATTGAGAAATAGTGTTTACACGTACGTTTTTCTCTTTACCAAAGAAATAGCCAAAGCTACGGGCAACAGATTCTAAATACGCTTTGTTATCTGCCATATCGTTATAATCCGGAAATGTTCTTTGCGCAGCCATATAAGTCAAAGCCACAACACTACCCCACTCGTTCATTGCATCCGCTTTATAAAGTGATTGTAATACCTTATGAAAAGAAAGCGCAGAAACATCCCATCCTTTAGCCGTAAAATCATATTTTTCATCTGTGTAAGCACGACCTTTACGTACGTTAACAGACATACCGATTGAATGTAATACGAAATCGATTTTTCCTCCTAAAATTTCAACTGCCTTTGCAACTAAATTATCCAAGTCTTCAACACTTGTAGCATCTGCAGGTATAATTTCTGATCCTGTTTCTTTTGCCAATTGGTCTATCTGACCCATTCTCATAGCAATTGGGGCGTTTGTTAAAACAAAAGTACCGCCTTCTGCGTGTACCGTTTGAGCTGTTTTCCACGCAATAGAATTTTCGTCTAATGCTCCAAAAATAATTCCCCTTTTACCTTTTAATAAGTTATATCCCATGATGGTTGATTCTATAGTTAGATTTAAAATTCAAAGATATCCAAAATATGTTAATAGAGAATTGAAGTACTACTTAAAAACCCTAAAACAACAGTCTTAATGTAGTAGCATAAAATCTCAATCGACACAAGACCAATCACATTTTTAAAAAATGTAATGTTTTATATACTTGAAGATGCACTTAAAAGTTCTTTTGCATGTGCCAATGCAGAATCAGAAAGATCTTTACCGCTTAGCATATGAGCCAACTCTACCACTCTTTCATCATTGGTCAACTGCTTTAAATTGGTCATCGTACGCTCTTTACCTTCGGTTTTAAAGACTTTGAAATGGTTGTTTCCTTTTGATGCTACTTGTGGTAAATGCGTAATAGAAAATACTTGTAGATCCGCACTCATATCTTTCATAATATCTGCCATGCGGTCAGATATTTCCCCTGACACACCAGTATCTATTTCATCGAACATAATAGTCGGTAACTTTTCATACTTGGCAAGTATGGATTTGATCACCAACATTATTCTAGACAATTCCCCACCAGATGCTACTTTCTTTAATTCGCCATAACTACCACCTCTATTGGCGGTAAATAAAAATGAAAGCTCATCTTTACCTGTAACTGTAAACGCCTCGGCAGCGCTTAATTTTATTTCGAACGATGCACTTGGCATACCTAATAGCCCCAAATCGGATTCCAATTTTTTCTTAAGTTGTGGAATTACCAAGTTTCTTTTTTCTCGTAACAGAACAGCCTTTGATTCCAAGACAGCTTTCATCTCTTCTATTTCCTTTGCTCTAGCTGTAATTTTATCATCTAAATTGGCAGTTTCAAAAACTTTATCAGCAAGATCGTTCTTAATGCTAATCAACTCAGCTATATCGCTGACATTATGCTTTTTCTGTAAATTATACAGCAGCTGTAATTTATTATTCACCTGTTCTAGCTGATCAGGGTTCGCCTCTACCCCTTCTTGAAGACGCTGCAATTCTGAACTCACATCATCTAGTTCTATCATTACAGATTTTACACGCTCAAACAAATCTTTGTAGCTAGACCCAAAATCTATCAGTTTTGAAAGTGATTGGCGCATTTCTGTTACTAGAGGTAAAACCCCTATTTGCTCATCATTGAACAATTGGTCTCCTTTAGATAACTGCTCCATAATCAACTCCACATTGTTCAGCTGTTCATATTCTTCTTCCAGCTCTTCAATTACTCCTGCTTTTAACGGTGCTTTTTCTAATTCTTCCAGCAAAAACGTATTGTAATCTTGTTCTTTGTTCGCTGTGCTTTGAATTTCAATAATTTTCTCTAATTCCTTCTGCGCTTTACGATAGGTTTTTAGTCCTTTTCTATATTCTAATAATCGTTTTTGGTTATTTGCCAATGCATCGACCAATTTCAACTGAAAGTCGTTTTCGGTGAGCTGCATGGTCTGATGCTGAGAATGAATATCAATAAGATTTTCTCCCAAGATTGATAAGACTCCCAATGTTACCGGAGTATCATTTACAAACGCCCTCGATTTACCACTAGGTAAAATCTCTCGTCTTATAACTGTACTATCTTCATAATCCAAGTCATTTTCTTCAAAGAAATTCTGGAGTCCGTAGGTGTCTATTTTAAAAGTACCCTCAATAATGCATTTCTGATCTTTAACTCTTAATGAAGATAAATCTGCACGTTTACCAAGCACTAAAGATAAACCACCAAGTAAAATAGATTTACCAGCACCTGTTTCACCGGTAATAACCGTGAAACCTTTATTGAAGTCTACTTCTAGACGATCAATTAATGCGTAATTAGAAATGGAAAGGGTTGATAGCACGCGTTAGAATTTTAGATTCACAAAGGTAATCTATAATTCCGTTTTGTAAAATGGTTCAATATTTAATATCGTTCCAGGTAGTTGCGTATAAAGGTGCTATTTTATTGAGGGTTTCCTTAAGCTTTACGATATCCACTTTTGGTCCGTCAGAAAAAATATTTTTTATCTCTTCAGATTTTGCATCAAAGAATGTAGAAATTAAAAATGCATTTGGTCTTCTATTGATCATCGTCTGAAACAAATTCATCGTACCTGCGATTACCTGCTTGCCCGTACTATTATTATCCGGAAGCATGTCAAGTCCTTTTCTATGATAGTTATACATCGCAATACGATACTCTCTGTAGGTATTTGACAAAAGGTTATCTATCAATTCAAATCTACTTCTGTTAGAATCGGCAGACTGGCTCCATCCTGCAGAATTACTACCTTGAGCTTGGGTTACAATGTTCTGTGCCTTTCTATAAAACTCGGTTCCTCCTTCTAAAGAAAAGGTATCTGCATCTAAACCTAACATAACATACACGTAGTAAGCCATAACGCTTACCAAGTTAGATTCGAACTGATTTTCATTAAAAATCAAAGGCTGAAATTCAATGTATTGAAAATTGAACGCATTATCCTTATAATTAAAAACCGGAGATGAATATGAAGTATTATAAACTGGTCTAGAAGATTGTATTTGAATATTACCACTAAAATTGTTTGATTCGTAAGAGGTAATGGTAATGAACATTTGAGCATTTACCCTTTCGTTCTCTTTATACACTCTATTTGTCCACTTTGTTTTATTGATAAAATCATTTAACGAACGCTCTAATGTCTTAAAAACTTGCTGGTCGCCACGAGATAATTGGTCAGAATTGACCGTAACCGCACAAGTTAATTCTTGAGCATTTGTAACTAAACTAATAAAGGTGAAAAGTAATAGAAATACAGCCTTACGCATACCGTCTTTTAATAATTTCATTGAAGATATCCACGGCAACTTCTGCCTTGGTCTTTAGTTCAAACGCAGTAATGTTAGAATTGGTATCTATAAATGAAACTTTATTGGTAACACCGCCAAAACCAGCGCCTTTATCTTGCATAGAATTCAATACAATGGCGTCTAGATTTTTGCGTTTCAGTTTACCTTTTGCATTTTCAATTTCGTTTTCAGTTTCTAAGGCGAAACCGACCAAGAATTGATTTTTTTTATGATCACCGAAGGTTTTTAAAATATCTTTATTCTTCACCAATTCAATAGTGAAGTTTTCTTCGGATTTTTTAATCTTTTGCTCTGCTACGGTCTTAGGTCTATAATCTGCCACAGCTGCTGCACAAATTACAATATCTGAAGTCTCATAATACATTTGAGCGCTATGATACATTTCGTCTGCCGAAACTACATTGACTACATGAATATTATCGTGTGCCACAGACAAATGTGTGGGACCAGTCACTAAATATACTTCTGCACCTAAACCTGCCGCTGTTTTAGCGAGCTCAAAACCCATTAAGCCTGAGGAGTGATTACCTATAAAACGAACAGGATCAATTGCCTCGTAAGTCGGACCTGCAGTAATCAATACTTTTTTACCTGACAATGGAAATCCATCAGATAACTGCTTTTTAATAAAAGTTACAATATCTTCTGGCTCTGCCATTCTACCTTCGCCATGTAAACCACTAGCAAGCTCGCCGCTTGTTGCCGGTATAATCATGTTACCAAAAGAAGTAAGCGCATCTAAAGAACTTTTGGTACTTGGGTGCTTGTACATATCAAGATCCATTGCCGGAGCAACAAAAACCGGACATTTAGCCGATAAATAGGTAGCCATTAAAATATTGTCGCAATTACCCGTTGCCATTTTAGACATGGTATTCGCAGTGGCTGGCGCAATCACCATAAAGTCTGCCCATAGCCCCATTTCTACATGATTGTTCCAGTCGACTGTATTGTCTTCTGTCTTAACAAAATCAAGCACTACTGGGTTTTTAGCCAAAGTGGCTAACGTAAGTGGGGAAACAAAAGAGCTGGCGCTATCGGTAAGTATGACCTTAACGTTAGCACCAGCTTTTATAAATAAACGAACTAAGAATGTTGTTTTGTAAGCGGCAATTCCTCCTGTAATTCCTAAAAGAATATTTTTGCCGTTCAACATATAACTTAAGCGTCTTTTTCTGTGTTTCTATGGTAGATTTTATCCATCAACCACTCTTCTACTGCCATTGCGTGTGGCTTAGGTAATTTTTCGTAAAACTTAGAAACCTCAATTTGCTCTTTGTTTTCAAAAACCTCTTCTAAACTATCGCTATAAGTAGCAAACTCTTCTAATTTCTCTAAAAGCTCTTTCTTAATTTCAGAATTGATCTGAACAGCACGCTTTGCAGCGATTGAAATAGCCTCATAGATATTTTCAGTAGGCGCATCGAACTCATTACGGTTAATAGTTACCGTAGATACCGATGCCTTAGAGTTTTTTAAATCGTTCATATTCATAATTAAATTATTTATTTTGATTCAACGACCTGCGCTTGCATACGTTGTAATTCTTTATCAATTTTTTCAATTAAATCTGTAGCTTCCTTATCGAATTTAGATTCTGGAAACTGCTTTTTCATTGCTGCATGAGCAGTCTTCGCATTTTTTAAACGCTCTTCTTTCAATTGCTCAAAACTATTTACCGCCATATGCGTTAATGCTTCAACCTTAATGAACATTGCTTCTTCTCTAAAAGGAGAACCAGGGTTGTCTGACACAAAGTTATCGCTCGCTGCTACCGCAGATTTAAGCATATCATAATTGAACTCGCCCAATTTGTTATACTGCTTTAATATCTCAAACGCCTTTTCTTGTTTTTTTGTTGTAAGCTCTTGCGCCATAGTATTGGCTTCGGCATAAAACTCAGATTCAGAATATGTATTAATGAAATTCTGTAATTTCAATAATGCCTTATCGGTATCGGTCTGATCTAAAGAATATTCTGGAGATAATTTATAGAAACTTTTAGCTCCTAAAAAAGTAGCTTCAACAGCCTTATCACTTTTTGGATACGATTTTACAAAACGCTCAAACTGATAGCCTGCCATATTGTAATCTTCTCGCTGAAAGTAGCTATTAGATAAAAAGAACATAACACGCTCACCTTGCGGCTTACCTACATATTTAGGTGCTATCTGCTCAAGTAACCTATTGGCTCTTCTAAAATCACCTTCTTCGTAGAAAGTTTCGGCCATATCGTATTTCGCTTTTACATCATCGTTCTTAAGTACTTTTTGGTACTCGCTACACGATTGTAAAGCAATGGCAATCAATAGTATCGGAAAAACTCTCCTCATTTTAAAAAACATTTTGCAAAATTAGTGATTATCAATGGATTTAAAAAACATTTTAAACCAATAAAAATACAGGCTTTACAGCACACGAATGTCCTACTAAGTGAAGATTTAACGAATATTTATGCTGGTATGCGTATCATCGATTCCATAAATGAAACAATTCTATGCTTTAAGGCATCACTCGCAGTAATTAATGGTAATCTTACAAAAGGCTTTGCAAGACCTAAGTATTCAAATATTACTTTGATACCTGCTGGGTTTCCTTCTTCGAAAATCAACTTCATACCATCTTGCATTCTATAATGATAACTATAAGCTACTTCGGTATTACCATCTAATCCTTCATGTACCATTTTAGAAAACTCTTCTGGCAAACCTTGACCGATTACAGAAATTACTCCGTCACCCCCTGCAACTATTGTTGGCAATGCCGTGATATCATCCCCAGAAAGTACTAAAAATCCTTCTGGTCTTTTTGATATTAGTTCTTGTACCTGGGTCATATCGCCACAAGCCTCTTTTACTGCTACTATATTGTCAAATTTCTTTGCTAGGCGTACTACGGTTTCTGGTAACATATTACTACCGGTACGACTAGGTACATTATATAAAATGATTGGTAATGGCGATGCTTGAGAAAGCGCTGCGAAGTGTTGATAAATACCTTCTTGTGTAGGTCTGTTGTAATATGGAGAAACAGATAAAATTGCATCATATGCAGATAAGTCAGCCGATTTCAGCTCTTCTACTAAAGCCATAGTATTGTTACCACCAATACCGATAACCAATGGTAAAGCTCCTTGGTTCGCCTCTTCAACAGTGCGCATAACCAATTGCTTTTCTGCTTTTGAAAGTGTTACAGATTCTGCAGTAGTACCTAATACTACCAAGTAATCTATATTGCCTTCAATATTAAAAGCTACAATTTTTCTAAGAGCCTCTACATCTACTGATCCATCTTCTTTAAAAGGCGTAATTAACGCTACTCCTGCTCCCCTTAAATCTCTCATAATTAAATCTCTTTAAAAATGCCCAAGTACTTTTTTAATTCTTTTTTAAATATTTGAAAGTCCTTTAACGGCGTATCTAACATTAAATCATTGTAAGTCGGACCCACTTCTTTAAACCCGACTCTTAAACGAGCTTTTGCCTTTACCGACATTAAATTCAACAGTAGGCTATCCTCATTATAATAATTCACTAAAAGGTCATATTCTCGTCCTAAAAACTCAAGGGCATAACTGTTTTCTATTTCACCATTCCACCCTAAATCCTTATCTGAAAAAACAGGAGTGGCATATGGTGAGTTTTTATCATAAAAACGTTTATACCCAATAATCTTAACCGCATTCGGATGCAATGATAGCTCTTCTTGAAACTGAAAAAACAATTCAGTTTTCTCAAACTTATCTAGATCCACAATACAACCTACAGAACGTATTCCTTTACTCTCACGCGTTACAGCAACTGGTGTTGCCACCAACTGTTTTAATATCTTACGGCCAGATTTCCGTTTAAACTTGTCCTTAATTCCTTTTAAAAACATGTATTTTTACATTTTGACAAATGTAAATAATATCCCTGCAACTCTATGGCGAAGTTAAAACACTTTGGTATTTTAAAAATAAAACATTTTGTTATATTTTTAACATTGCTCAATTTAGCATCTTGCAATAACAACCCTGAGCAACTAAAAGAACTGACTGGCAAGCAGATACCTATCGACACCAGTTTTACATCAGTTGACAGTATTCAAAAATTTATTCAGCCTTATCATGATCGCGTTGAAAGTATTTTAGACAGTACTTTGGCATATGCACCTTTTGTAATCACTAAAACCGATGGCAAATTCAATACAACAGCGGGTAATTTAATGGCAGATATTGTATTAAGCGAAACCAACCCAATATTCAATAAGCGAACTGGGCAAACAATTGATCTGGTATTATTGAACCATGGCGGTATTCGTTCTATTATCTCTAAGGGTAATGTTACTTCAAGAACTGCATACGAAGTAATGCCATTCGAAAACTCTGTGGTCGTCGTTGAACTTAAAGGCGATGCATTATTAAAGATGGTCGACTACCTAATACAATCTAAAAGAGCGCACCCTGTTGCTGGCATACAGCTTATTTTAAATAAAGATAACACGGTCAATACTTTTACAATTAACGGAAAACCTGTAGACAAAAACAAGTCTTATTATGTTGCTACTTCTGACTACCTAGTAACTGGTGGCGATAATATGAGCTTTTTCAAAGAAGCACTTTCTAAGACAGAAACCGATTATAAAATACGAAATGCCATGATAGATTTCTTTTCTAAAGTGGATACCCTTGCCCCAAAAGTAGATTTAAGATACTATCAATTACAGTAAAATGGAAAGAAGAAAATTTATACGAAATACTGCCGCATCGTCTAGTCTGTTGACTCTTGGTGGCTTAGGTCTAAACTCTTGCAACGTAGCTACTAAAAAGCATATTACAATTTTACATACCAACGATGTACACAGTCATGTTGACGCTTTCCCTAACGATCATGCAGATTTCCCAGGGTTGGGTGGGTTGGCACGTAGAGCAGGTTTGGTAGATAGTATTAGAAAAGAGAATCCACATACTTTTCTTTTTGATGCCGGTGATATTTTTCAAGGTACTCCATACTTTAACTTTTACGGTGGTGAGTTGGAATTTAAATTAATGAGCATGCTTAATTACAATGCTACAACTATTGGTAATCATGATTTTGATAATGGTATTGACGGATTATTAGCTCAAATGCCATACGCTAAATTTAATTTTATCAGTGCCAATTATGATTTCTCTAATACGGTTTTAGACGGATTAACACAGCCCTATAAAATTTATGAGAAAGACGGAATTAAAGTTGGTGTCTACGGATTAGGAATTAAGTTGGACGGACTGGTTACAAAACAGCTCTATAAAGAGACTGTATTTCTTGACCCTTATGAACTGGCAACCGATATGGAAACCAAACTTAAAGAAGAAGAAAAATGCGATTTGGTCATTTGCCTTTCTCACTTAGGTTATGAATATAGCACTGAAAAACCCGATGATTTAAAACTTGCCAAAAGAACAAAATACACCGATTTAATTATTGGTGGCCATACCCATACATTTTTAGACAAACCGACCATTGTTACTAATGCTGCTGAGCGTGATATATTGGTAAATCAAGTAGGATGTTTTGGAGTACACCTCGGTAGAATTGATTTTTATTTTGATAACAGCACTGTTAACGCGAACGGGTATACAATTAAAGTCTAAAAAACAGACCTCTTATGCTATTCTACAAACGTTGCTCTAGCGATAACCAAAACTTCAAAGAATTAGTTGCATTACTTGATGCAGACTTGGCATTACGAGATGGAGACGAGAATACTTTCTATGCACAATTTAATGGTATTGATACGTTGAAAAATTGTGTTATCTTTTATTCGGATGAAACCCTTGTTGCCTGTGGTGCTTTTAAAGAGTTTAACGAAGACACCGTAGAGATTAAACGAATGTTCGTACAACCAGATTACCGCGGAAAAGGAATTGCCTCAAAAGTACTCGTAGTATTAGAAGAATGGGCAAAAGAATTGAATTACAGCTACTCCGTCTTAGAAACAGGATTACGACAACCGGAAGCCATTGCACTCTACAAAAAGAATAATTACACCGTTACCGATAACTATGCCCCTTATGAGCATATGGCTAATAGTGTTTGTTTTAGGAAGGTGTTGTAATATGGATTATAAAAAACAAAATTATTCTGAATTTGTATCTTACTTGCTGATATAATAATTATTACGTAAGGCAATATTTTAAATGAACTTATTCAACAGAAAGATAAAAAAAAAGCATATTGAACAATTCGGTCTTAAGATTGCCGAATTATTGCAACCTGAAATGCCACAAATTACGACCGCCATTGGACTTTCTAAAATTTATGGAATTAGTTTTATGCACAAACCTAAAAGGATATATATTTCTCGTGGTTACTAATCAAAAGAATTTGAAATTATAAATAGAGACCATAAAAATTGTTTCAATCTGACTGGAATTTCTATCCTTAACATAAAAACGAAACGCTATCAACCTATCTCACTATACTATCAATCAAATGGATTAACTAAAATTAAAATTGAAAAACCAGAGTTATTTCATAAAACATTTGACTTAAGCCAAATTCAGAAAGGAGAATTAAACCTTGAATATTTGAAAATGGAAAACCCCGATCAAAAGACCGCTGAAAAAATACTAAAATCATTGACCAAAGAGCAGATTGCACTTCTGGAATTAGAACACACCTTTGAAATTGAGCTTGAGGATAAACATGTCTTTACTATTTTAGATATGGAAGACGGAAATTATATTGCAGTAAATAAACAAGGAAAAGTTTATCGTCTTAATCACGAACACAAAGAAAGAGCTCAACTAATAGCTGACAGCCCAATTGATTTTTTTAATATTTATAACGGACATAAAATTGAATTGGAAATATTAATGAATGAATAAAAACCGATGACAAATTATAATAGAGCTGAAACTATCAAGAAATTCGTCAATAAAATAATTTCAGGACAAATGGAATTTTCTCATTTAAGAAAAGTTCTTGAAAATCAAAGTCTGAAATCTGAAGAAATAAATATTGTTTTAAGACAGGTTGATAAAAGAGTTACTCGAGCAGCTAGGATGAAAGAAATAAACGACAGTGGGAAAAATCTTTTTTATGGCGGATTAATGGTGGCGCTATTAGGTGTGATATTCACGATAGGGACTTTTACAGGATTTTTAGACTTTAAAGGAATTGGCATATTAGCTTACGGACCGATTGCTGGTGGACTAATAACCGCTATGGCAGGAAAATCTCAAATGAATAGAAATTAAAATATTTTCCCAAAAAACTTGAAGGCTATGCCAACTTTAAAACTAACGCGAAAAGTCTTATATAAAAGCCTTCTGGTGAGAATCTAAAATTACTAAACCTCATATTTACAAGTTTGTACATTTAGTTTAGGCATAGGCACAGGCATGAAAAAAAATATAAAACCGGCTTGAACGTAAATACTCCATCTTATAGACTTTAAAATTTATCCTTTAAAAAAATCAGTGTTTTACGAACAAACTTTTCTAAATTTAAGATGCTAACTAATTATTATGACCAGAAAAATAATTTCAATCATTATAATTTTTATTTCTTTAAGTTCTTTCGGACAAAAAATTAAACTAAACAAACTCGACGGATTTAAGTCAATAAAGATTGGAACAAAAATGAAAAAGTTCAGCAACCTGAAACAAGTAAACCTTGCACCTGAAGGATATTTGAGTTTTGAATATTTCCCTTCAGATATTGACTTATACAACGTATTCGATTCTAAATTCGATAATATTCTTCTTTATTTTGATGATACTACAGAAAGACTAAAAACTATAGTGATCTCAAAAACTTTTATTGGTGATAATTTATATCAAAAGGCTATAAAACAATCTTCAAAAACCATTGGAGAATTTGAAAAAACTATTGGCACACCATATGAAATGATTGAGGTGAAAGATGGCTCTGGAAAATCTGGCTTTTCTTGGTATGGCAATAAAATGTATATCGATGTATTTGCATTGTCACCTGGTAAAAAAAGTAAACAAGCTAAAGCTGTAGTTGAAATCGGAAAAGATGTTGAATTGAAGTATTAATTCAACATCAATCAATCTTCTAATAAGAATTCTCAAAAAAAGCACCTCTAAAAAACGAGCTCAATAATTAAACCTACCCAAAAAAATCATATTCGCATTTCTTGGCTATAGCTACACTATTTACACGTAAATAAATGATTTTCAGATGATTAATTTTTATCTTAGATACTCATCTAAACTCAATATTATGCAAGTAGACATTTTACAGGAAAAGTATTCTATCAAAAACAACATTAAATTGAATGCTTTAGAAAAGCCAAATGAATTGAAAAATGGTAAGGAGATGTTTTTTGAAAAGAAAACTCAAGTTATGGGGACCCTTTACTAATTCTATCAATACATAATGCTGTAAATAACATAAGAAGGAAATCTTCTGAACGGGTTACTGTAACATTTTCATGGTTTGGTTATCTCTATTGAAAACCAAACCATGAAAAGATTATTTACAGTTTTATTTACGTTGTTATCGCTTCACTCCTACTCCCAATCAAAAGTTGATTACTTAGAAAATAATCGATTTAATATGACGGAGCCAAATTTTGATTTCCCTCAAAAAGACTTCAACATCATCGGTTTTGGTGCTTATCATGGCAGCGTAAAAACTGAGGCTGTAGAACACGCTCTTCTTACTTCGCTAACTAAAGCTGGTGCTATTCAATATTACTTGCCCGAAACAGATTTTAGTCTTGGGCATTTCTTTAACACATACTTACAAACTGGTGACACCTTGTTACTAAAAGATTTAGTAAGTAATTATGGTGCTAGAGTACCACAAGAGCGAAGTATTGAAACTTATGAGAAGTGGAAAAGCATTAAGCACCTCAACGATAAACTCCCAGAAAAAGACAGATTAATTGTCGTGGGCGTAGATCAATTGGTTACCTATAAATACACTTCTAAATACCTATTAGAATTAATACCAACCAATACGTTTAAAGATACAGCTGTACGTAATTTAGAACAGATGGTTGCCTTAGATACTACAGATTATTCGCCATATTACAACAGCTACTCTAAAGGTGTGATGAAAGCTTTTGTAGCATTCTACGAGACAAATGCTGCAATGTACTCAAAGTCCATTAAAGATACTTTTGCTTTTAATCACATCATACAAGATTTGAAGTATTCCTTTAACCCTAAAATTAATCGAGAAGAAGTGATCTTTAATAATTATGTTCACTTAGACTCCATTTACAACTTCAAACAAAAACCTCAATTTCTAAGGTTTGGTTTTTTCCATTTAGAGAAACAGCGAGAGGGCAATAATCCATCATTTTTTACCAGATTAATAGAAAATAATATTTACCCGCGAGATAAGGTAATTTCGGTTATTGGCTACTTTACAGATAGCCGTGTACTTTGGGACCATGTGTATAATGACAACGGAGAATATCAATATTTTACCACAGAAGGGGGATTCGGAATCGGAGATTACGAGAAAGAATATTTTCTCGGCATTGAGCACCTGAAAAAGTCTAAATTATCTGACATGACTTTATTCCGCTTAAATGCTACCGACACGCCGTATAGCGACGGAATTCCAGATTTAATAGAAGTCGTTATGCAAGATGACACTTCTAATGGAGATGCCGTCAAAGGAAAATCTACAACGGAGTTTATCGACTATGCCATTTTAATTTCTAATTCAAAAGCGAATACTCCGATTGAAGAACTGAAGTAAATGATCTGTTTGATTATATTTAATGCTCTATTTTGAATATAATTCACTTACTAAATGAAGCTTCATCTGCTAATACTCACAATCTTTTGCATCACTTCTTGTAAAGAACAAAAGAATACTGATAGTTCGATTTCATTAGAAATCAAAAATGACAAAATTATTAAGTCTGAATTTCAAACTATAATTGATTCTGAAGACATTAATGGTGCTATTCTAATTTATGATTTAAACGACGACACCTATTATTCCAACGATTTTAATTGGACTAATACCGGTAATTTACCGGCATCTACCTTTAAAATTGCAAATACCATTATCGGATTGGAAACGGGAGTCATTGAAAGCGACAGCACAATCTTTAATTGGGATGGTGAAGAAAAATGGTCAAACCTTTGGGAGCAAGATTTAGTTTTACGAGATGCCTTTCAGTTTTCATGTGTACCATGTTACCAACAAGTCGCTGCAAAAATTGGAACGCAACGTATGAACGAATATGTTGAAAAATTACAATACGGAAACTTAAATATTAACGCTAAGAACATCACCAATTTTTGGTTAGAGGGCAAATCTCGTATTAGTCAAATGCAACAGATAGATTTTTTAAAACGTTTTTACAACAACCAGCTTTCCATATCAGAAAGAACAAAAAATATAGTTCTAGATATCATGCTTGTTGAAGAAACAAAAAATTACAAGCTCAGTGGTAAAACAGGGTTATCTAATAGCAAAGACCAATACAATGGTTGGTATGTTGGTTTTATTGAAGTCGGAGAAAATGTTTATTTCTTTGCTACCAATCTAGAACCAAAAAATAGTAAAATCAACCTACAAGATTTCATTAAAAAAAGAAAAGATGTTACACTATCCGCTTTAAAAAAAATGAAGGTTATCAATGAATGAACATTTTGTTCTATAGTCTTCAAACAAAAAGTAGCTTTAATGTGATTTCAAGTAAAACACAACACTATACTTGCTATAATGTTTAATTTTACCACTTAACATAAATAATACACTAACACCACAAGCATGAAAATTATAGGTATAGGAAAGAATTACGTAGTTGATAAATCTGAAATTGACGGATTAAAAAATGATGTGCAACTTATTTTCACCAAACCAGATTCTTCTTTAGTCACAGATAGTAAAGATGTAGCATTTCCTGCTATTACCAATCAATTGATTTACGAAGTAGAATTGGTAGTTAAAATAGGAAAAACGGCTAAAAATGTTACCGTAGAAGAAGCAAACTCATATATTTCTGAAATAGGTATAGGTATTGACTATACTGCAAAAGATGTACTTACCGCAAGTAGAGAGAAAAAAGGTCCCTGGGCATTGGCAAAAGGTTTTGATGGTGCGTCACCTATTGCTGGTTTTAAACCGGTAAGCGATTTCCCTGAATTAGATAATATCAACTTTGATCTAGTGATTAATGGCGAAAAGAAACAAGTAGGCAACACAGGCTATATCATATATAACTTTGCTGAAATTATCAGCTTTGTATCTACATTCATGACCTTGAACCCTGGTGATATGATATTCACCGGAACACCAGCAATCGGTGCAGGTGAAACTTTTAAAGGTGATCATTTACAAGCTTCTATTGAAGGAGAGTTATTATTAGATTTCAAAATGATTTAAAAATTAGATTTATGAATCACGATGTATACTTTCATTTCATATGCACTTATAAATCGTGATTTTACATCTTTAACCTAGTTGACTGCAATTGAGCATTGATTTTGAAAATATAGATTATTTAAAAATCGGAAATGAGCGACAAGTAAATGCTTATAATGATCTTATACAGTACAAGATTCTTGACCATCTTAAATTATACTCGCCTATTGTAACCGGTACCATCCCCATTCAAATAGACATACCCGAAAGTGATATTGATATTATTTGTGAATGTAACGAGCATAACGAATTCGCTTCTGTTGTAACGCATCACTTTTCTAAGATGCAAGGTTTTCATATTTACAGAAGTAAGCAAAACGATAAAGAAGTCACTATTGCTGAATTTAAAACAGAGAAATTCTTAATTGAAATATTTGCTCAAAACACGCCTACCAAAAAACAAAATGCATACCTGCATATGATTATTGAATATGCTATTTTAAAAGAAAAAGGAAATAGCTTTCAGCAAGAAATTATAAAACTAAAAGCTAGTGGTTTAAAAACCGAGCCTGCATTTGCCAATCTATTAGGACTAAAAGGAGACCCTTACGAAGAACTTTTAAAGTTGTAATCGAAATACACGAATTAGTACCTTAGCCCAATGCTTTAAACTACGTAGGACCTACCCCTAAGTTCCTTATAAAAAATCTGGAAAAATTTGCTAAATTGGTTAACCAAAATGAAAATTAATCTTCAACTTTTTAACTTACAATTAATTACAGAAAATTCTTCAAAAAATTAGCGACCAACTAAATAAATTACAAGCATAAACGTTATGTAAAAGATTGATTTAGAACCCAATTTTTTAAACCTTAACCCACTATTATGCTTAAAACATTTAATTATTTTATTTACTTAACAGCCTTTATCTTTCTAACATCTTGTAGTTCAGAAGATTCAGAACCAGAACTAGAGTTTGTAGATTTTGAAATGACAATTTCAGAAGTAGAATTTACCTCAGCAAACATTAAAATGACCGGAAGATATTCTAGTGAGAATAGTATGATTCTGTATCGAGAAAAAAATTCTAACGATTCTTATCAGTCAATTCCTTTAGAAGGTTTTTACGCCACCTTAACCGGCTTAGAAAAAGCAACTAGCTATGAAGTCAAGGCAGAAGTTTCTAATAACAGTACTAGCCTAGATAGCGAAACCTATTACTTTACTACCAAAGCAGTTGAAATTGATTATGAAAAATTATTATCTGATGATTTGGTAGGATATATAAACAATTTAGAAATGTTTGCGCATGGCAATAAGGAAATAGTAATACACGCAGAAGGTTTAAGTGACTATACAGATGTTGCACTATACCTAGTAAATGAAGATAGAACTGATAGTTTAAAAATGACCTCAACGATAGTTGCAGATTCTTTAAGCTTTACAATACCAGAAGATTTTGTATCACAATCACCGAGAGAAGAATTCAAGAAAATGTATATTGGATTAGAGATTAATGATACTTATCAATATCTATTGAATAAGCATGCTTGGATCAATTCAATTAGTGGTCATACCGTTTCAGGCGATGAAGGCTTACTAAAGCTAAAGATTTTCAACACCAAACCTAATATTAGATCTTTAACTGTTGTTGGACCTTACGACAGTGGGTGTTTCAATTACACAAAACTTCATTTTATTGGTGAGTATTTAGGTTATTGGGATGAGTATTATTGGACCCCTGAAAGTGCTACTATCAATATTTACGACGCCAACGGTGAACTATACGCTTCTTTATTTCAAGATTATGATAATTATACGACTGAATGCGGTAAGCTTTATTTAAGTATTGTAAGTCAACAAGTACTTGACGAAGGGCTATTTCGCTATCATCAAAGAAATGTGGCTACTGCCGAAATATACCAAATGCTCGATGGGGAATACACAGCACAATTGACATTTAATTTTAGTGATGGTCAATTGCCTGTAGAGTCCAACATTTTCGAGTTTACTGTAGAATAATTTACCAACACAGAATTTACATAAATAATTCTGCCAATTTATTTGGCTAAAACCTAATTTCACTATTATTACATCATATCATCTAATTCGGTTTAGATGATATGGTGTTTTTATTCTAAATCATAAACCGAATAAGCTTACTTAACTAAAAATTATTTTACTAAAGATTAGGCAAAAATTACGGTAGTTCAAAAATCAATTCAACTATATATTCCTACTTATTAAATTGTAAATTCGTACACTTTTTTGTACTTTTTCTAAAAGTTATTGAATGAACATTGTTTTTCTGTTAATAGCAATCTTCGGATTTATCTTAACTACTGTATTGCTTTTAAGAAAAAATGTAAATAAATTACCTCAGCAATTTCTTGCTTCTTTTTATTTTATTTTTTCCATCTACAACCTTCAAACCTACATTATTACTGATGGATTGTTAACTCAATTTAAATGGTTTTACTTTTGGCCACTCTTATTATATAGCGTAATAAGCGTACCTGTATATTTCTATTTTAAAACAGTTATGGACGATAAGTTTACGTGGAAATGGCAATACATTTTACTATTTATCCCCTTTCTACTTAGCATCATAGATGTTGCCATTGTCTTTTCTAAACCAGCATCCTATTATAATCAGATTGTAGAAGATGCTATTACTTTCCCGAAAGAGCGATTTAATGCGCAATACGGTCTACTAAGTTTAAATGAACACTATAGCTTACGTCATTTATGGCAATTAATATACCTTCTGTCTCTACTACCGTTGTTAAGACGATTTTTAGATATAAACCCAAATGACAAACTAAAAGTTATTCTAAATAGATGGCTGCTTCTGTTTTATACGGCATTAACCCTAATGGCACTAATTACCCTTTTCTTTGGTATTGAACGAATGTTAGGTATCAATACTTTAAATGTATCATACTCAAGTTTATATCGTTTACAGATTATATTATTTCTAGTTTTGTTATTAATTAGCATAGCTCCGTTATACTTCCCTTCTATTCTCTACGGATTTCCAAAAAATCAGTTATTGGTTTCATCATCTATTTCAAATTATAAAAATTCAAAAGTACAGATGTACGGATTAGATAATCAAGAACTAAATAATTCACTAACAGCTATAGAACAACAGGAAGCATTTTTAAAACAAGGTTTCAATCTAAAAGCGTGTGCAGAACTTCTACATGTACCACCATATCATGCCGCCTATTTTTTCTATCAGACGAAGGGCATCAGTTTTACTTCTTATAGAAACAAAATTAGAGTAGAAAAAGCTAAGGAGCTGATTGATTCGGGATATTTAGAATCGAATAATCTATATGCGCTTATTTCCGCATGCGGATTCAGTAGCAAAAGTGATTTCGAGAAGACTTTTGAGAGATTATCCAATTCAAGTGTTGTTGAATATACTAATAGTGCTTAGCATATGTAAAATTAATTTTTCTAATAAAATTTAAACTTATTAATCAACAATAATCGTATATAAAGATTAATGTTAAACAGAAAGGTTTATGTACTATTTTTCCTATTTTAGAGTTGTAATTTTTTAATACAAACCTATAAAACTCCACCAATGAAAAAATCAATTAAACTATTACTTCTTGTCGCTATTGCTACTTTTCAATTTTCATGTTCTAGTGATGATGACAACGAGGCAAGTTTAAACCAAAAAAGTTTTACCTCTTGTGATATAGGTGATTTTTCTCCTACTAGCACTAAGATGTGTTTCAATGGTGCAGATTTTGCATTACCTAATGAAACAATTACGTTCGCTGCGGAGTTCAATGCTCGTGTAGCAACTTTTACATGGACTATTGAATCTGGAAGTATAGAAATTATTAATATTGAAGAAAGTGCAACTGATTCTACTTTAAAATCTATTGCTACCTTTAAATTTAATTCAGATTTTAATGGAGATGCTGTTTTTAAAGTGAAAGCTAAAGACTCTAAAGGAAGCGTAGAGTTAACTCATGTAGTAGCATTGGATGAAACGAATTAGAACTCAGCTTAATTTATAATTATATATTCCACAATTACCTTAAGTTCTTCGTCTAAGGTAATTGTTGGATATTCTTTTTTCGCTAAACCGTACCAATACCCTGCATTAAAACGATCACCTTCTTTACGATGTAAATATGCATGTAGCCAGCTGCCCAAAGTATTGTGCATTTCTTGGGCTATGTTATGTGAAGCTTCCCAATCTCCCTTGGCATCATACCATGCCGATTTTAGTCCGTCAGGCCATTCTTTTGGTACTTGAGATAACTCTAAACTCTTTTCAAATTCTAGGTAGTTCTTTGGTATCATTTTACTACACGTTTTATTAGCTTTTCTACGGTTAATCCTTGCCCTATAATGGAGAATACCACTACTATGTACGTAATTACTAAAAATGCATCTCTATGCATTTCATCAGATAAGCCTAATGCCAATGCTATGGATATTCCGCCACGCAATCCGCCCCAGGTCATTACCAAATTGGTTCTCGGTATAAAGTCCAATTTCTTCTCAAAGAACTTAATAGGAATTAATAGCGACAAGTATCGACAAATCAATACTAATGGAATTGCCAATAACCCAGCAATTACATATTCTGTTTTAAAGGATAATACGAGCATTTCCATCCCTATCAGAACAAATAAAAGTGTATTCAAAAGAATATCTAAAAGCTCCCAAAATTTATCTACATAGGTCTCTGTAGTTTCTGACATTGCAGAGTCACGCACCGTATCATTACCTACCACTAAACCTGCTGCTACCATCGCCAAAGGAGCTGATAAATGAAATTTCTGAGCTATTAATGTACCTACCATAACGGTAGCTAAGGTGATGATTACTTCTATATCATAATCATCTATAGATTTCATAAGCTTCCATGTTCCCCAACCTAAGGCTAGACCTAATGCCAACCCACCAATGACCTCAACACCAAAAAGTTCTAAAATATCTAATGGACTAACCGCTACGTCAGTTGCCGATGCCAGTTGAAAAATGGTTAAGAAAACAACTACTCCTACTCCGTCATTAAACAAAGATTCACCCACAATTTTAGTTTCTAGTTTCTTTGGCGCTCCTGCTTTCTTTAATATACCTAATACGGCAATAGGATCTGTAGGTGAAATCAATGACCCAAACAGTAGACAATAGATAAAAGAAATTTCCATCCCTATAACCTGTAACAAATAATACATGCTTGTACCTACTAAAAAGGTCGATACCAATACACCCAAGGTAGAAAATACCAATATAGGCCAGCGTTGTACTTTTAATTGTTCAAAATTGGTGTGAAGTGCACCTGCAAACAACAGAAAACTCAACATAATATCTAACAATACAGATTTAAAATCTATTTGGGTAATTATATAACGTTCTGCATTAATTAAGGTGTCATCAATATAACCTATTAAGAAAACCGCCAAGGTAAATAGAATTGTAATCAGCATTAGGCCGATACTGTTTGGTAGCTTTAGAAAACGCGCATTTATATAGCCGAATATTGCCGATAGAAATACTAATACTGAAATAATTGTAAAAATGTCCATAGTTGTTTATGCTATCATATTTATAAAATCTTGCTCACTAATAATTGGTATTTCTAGCTTCTCTGCTTTGGTACGCTTACTTGGCCCCATTTTATCACCTGCAACCAAAAAACTAGTCTTTGATGATATAGAAGATCCTACTTTACCGCCATTATCTTCTATTTTCTTTTTAAGCTCATCTCTACTTAGAATCTCAAACACACCTGACACTACAAAGGTTTTTCCCGCCAACATATCGGTCTGGTTTTCTAACTTCTCTGCAGATATAGCTAATTGTACGCCGTAACTACGTAATCTTTCTATAGCATCGATATTCTTCTCGTTCGCAAAAAAGTCAATAACACTCTGCGCTATACGCTCACCTATTTCATCAACCGAAGTCAAATGCTCTAGGGTAGCTTCTCTCAAGGCATCTATATTTTTATAAGCCTTTGCCAATTTCTTTGCTACAGTCTCCCCAACAAAACGAATACCTAAAGCAAATAGTACACGCTCGAAAGGAACTTGTACGGATTCGGATACTCCTTTCACCAAATTCTCGGCGGACTTCTCTGCCATTCGCTCCAGCGGTAAAACATCTTCTTTTGTCAACTTATACAAATCGGCATAATCATCTATTAAACCTTCTTTAAATAGCAACTCTACAGTCTCACCACCTAAACCTTCAATATCCATTGCCTTTCTAGAAATGAAATGTTGAATACGACCTGTTATCTGTGGCGGACAACCATATTCGTTCGGACAGTAATGTTTGGCATCACCTTCTGAACGGGTAAGTTCTGTTCCACATTCGGGACATTCGTGAATATACTCCGTAGGCTTGGAATCTGCCGGTCTTTTGGTGAAGTCGACAGCTATAATCTTCGGAATGATTTCTCCTCCCTTTTCTACAAAAACGGTATCACCAACACGAATATCTAATTTTGCTATCTGGTCTGCATTATGCAACGATGCTCTTTTTACAGTTGTACCTGCCAATAACACCGGCTCTAAGTTCGCTACAGGAGTTATTGACCCTGTACGCCCTACTTGATACGTTATTTCATTAAGCGTAGTAGAAACTTGCTCCGCTTTGAATTTATATGCCATTGCCCACCTCGGCGCTTTGGAGGTAAAACCTAATTCTTCTTGATTCTGAAGACTATTTACTTTGATTACCACCCCGTCCGTCTCATAAGGCAATTCATGGCGTTTTACGTCCCATTCTTCTACAAATGCCATAACTTCATCTGTGGTCTGGCAAAGCTTTGCAACGGTTGGCACTTTAAAACCCCATTCACGAGCTTTCTCTAACATATGATACTGAGAGTCTATATTCAGGTTTCTACCTACAATGCTATATAACAGACACTCTAACGGTCTTTGCGCAACCGCACTGCTATCTTGAAGCTTTAAACTACCAGATGCTGTATTTCTAGGGTTCATGTACGGGTCTTCACCATTTGCTACTCGCTCTTCGTTCATTTTTAGGAACCCCTCAAAAGGCAAAACGATTTCTCCCCGAATATCAAATTTATCTGGGTAATCCCCCTTTAGTTGTAACGGTACCGATTTAATCGTTTTGATATTATTGGTAACATCATCTCCTTGAATTCCGTCGCCACGGGTAACTGCTTTTACCAGCTTACCTTTTTCATAGGTTATACTGATAGATGCTCCATCGTACTTTAACTCACAGGTAAAAGCAACAGGCACATCTCCTAGGTTACGCTGAATACGTTTCTCCCAATCTTCTAAATCTTCTTTGGAGTACGAATTATCTAAAGAATACATTCTGTGCTCATGAACTACGGTCGCAAAATTCTTAGTGATCATTCCACCAACCCGAAGTGAAGGGGAACTGGCATCATAGAATTCTGGATGTTTTGCCTCCAAATCCTGTAATTCTTTCAATTTCATATCAAAATCATAATCAGAAATGGTCGGACTATCCAACACATAGTAATTATGATTATGCTCTCGTAACGCTGTTCTTAGTGCTTCTATTTTTGCCTTCATAATCCTTAAAGCTGCTCTTTATTAATCCACTTTGGTGTTGGTAACGGAATGTAATTTTCCATTTTTTCTAGTAATGAATTTATATCATCGTCCACCAAAATAGTATTTATATGTTCTTGTTTTACAAAACCTTCTTTGACCATGTCATGCATCATCTTTAAAAGGGAATCATAAAATCCGTTTGTATTTAATATTCCTATCGGATATTGATGTAGCCCTAGCTGAGACCAGGTCAACATTTCAAAAAATTCCTCCAAGGTTCCAAATCCGCCAGGTAGCATTAATATTCCGTCAGATAGATCATGCATCTTCAATTTACGTTCATGCATGTTTTGGGTAACTATTAATTCTGTCAAGCCCTCATGAACCACTTCTTTCTTTTTTAGAAATACAGGAATTACTCCTATCACCTTTCCTCCATTGTTCAATACTCCTTCAGCTACTTTACCCATGATGCCTATTTTAGCACCACCATAAACTAATTGAATATTATTCTTCCCAAAAGTCTCTCCTAATTCTGATGCCTGTAAACCATATGCAGAATCAACACCTTCACTACTACCGCAAAAAACTACAATACTTTTCATTTTCTTATTCCTTTTATCATGCGGTCATTGCCAAACATATCTTTCCGTAACTCTATAGTCTTAAAATTAGATTCTTCTAATAAAATCATCGTTTCTTTACCTAAATACTGATTAATCTCCAAAAACAAACATCCGTCTTCATTTAGATGGTCAGCTGCAAAATTGACTACGGCGCTATAAAACTTTAACGGGTCTTCATCAGGAACAAAAAGTGCCAAACCAGGCTCATGGTCTATGACATTATTCTGCATTTCTTCTTTTTCTAATTCTCGCACATATGGCGGATTAGATATAATGATATCAAACTTCTGGTCTAATTCTTTTGTTGCCGTTTCTTTATCTAGAGAAAGTATATCTGCATTGAAAAACTTTACGTTAGCACCAATTAATCGGTTATTTTCATCTGCTACTTTTAAAGCATCCGAAGAAATATCCAACCCGAATACTTTTGCATTCGTCAAATTTTTATCCAAAGAAATTGGAATACAGCCACTACCTGTACCCATATCCAAAATAGTCAATGATTGTCTTACATCTTTTACATCATCCAATATCCAACGAACCAATTCTTCAGTTTCAGGTCTTGGTATTAATACATGTTCATTGACCTTAAAATCTAGGTCCATAAAATATGATGTTCCAATAATATGTTGAATAGGCTTTTCTAGTTTTAATTCAGATAAGGCTTGAAATATAACAGTCTCCTGTTCTTTATCTATAATCAACTCTGGCTGCATTGCTAATACAAAGCGTTCTAAATCAAAATAATGCTCAATAAGTAAATAGAAAAAGCTATCTACTTCCTCCTTACCATAAATAGCATCTAATTCTAAATGAAAAATGTTTTTAATTTCTTTAAGCAGCACCTTTAAAATGTTTTTAGCATGAACACCGGACAAGAGTAATGACCTGTATCGCCCATTCTAGCATCTATATATTCAAATCCCATTTTCTTATACAATTTTTGGGCAGCCTCCATATTTGGCATGGTCTCTAAATAACAAGTCGTGAAACCATATTCTTTGGCACGCTCTAAACAAACCGTAATCATTTTATGACCTACACCTTTACCCCTAGCTTCTTTTAAAAAGTACATTTTTTGAAGTTCACTTACATTGCCATCATAATTATCTAACTGAGCTACACCGGCACAACCTAAAATAGCCCCATTTTCTTCCACAACAAAATAAGTAGCCTTAGGCTTCTCATAATGCTCAAACATGCTATCTAAAGAAGGATCTTCATAAGCCGTACCTACTTTTGGCACACCTAAGTCTGCCAACACTTGCCGTATAACTTTGGCTACTTGCGGATTATCTTCTTTTCTAATTTCGCGGATTACGACATTTTCCATATCAATAAGGCAATAGGTTTTAAAGTACTATTTTTGAGGTGTGAAGATACGTGATATGCGTATAATGTTAAAGTTTGATGTCCATTAATAATCTAGATACCAACAATTCGATGCCGTTACATAGAGATGCGCTTTCTACCGATGAAACATTTATGCTTCGTTGTTTACAGATAGCAAAGAACGGATTAGGTACTACCGCGCCCAACCCAATGGTTGGTGCCGTAATTGTGCATAATGGTAAAATTATAGGCGAAGGATTTACTAGTACCTATGGTGGCTCTCACGCTGAGGTTAATGCTATTAACTCTGTTTCTGATGTTTCCCTTTTGAAATCATCTACCATTTATGTTACCCTAGAACCTTGTTCTCATTACGGTAAAACTCCGCCTTGTGCAGACTTGATCGTAAAAATGGGAATCCCTAGAGTAGTTATTGGTCTTAAAGACCCATATGAAAAAGTAGCTGGTAACGGAATCAAAAAATTAGAGGCTGCGGGATGCATTGTTCAAGTAGGTATTCTTCAAAAAGAATGTGAAGAACATCATAAACGCTTTCTCACCTTTTTCACTAAAAAAAGACCATATCTAATTTTAAAATGGGCAGAAACAGCTGACGGATTTATTGCACCTGAACCTTTGAAACGAGGAGAAGAAAAGAAACCTTATTGGATTACCAATACTAAATCGCGACAATTAGTGCATAAATGGCGCAGTGAAGAGGCTGGTATTTTAGTAGGTACGAATACTGTCTTTGCTGATAATCCGCAATTAAACCTAAGAGATTGGTCGGGCAAAGCACCTACACGAATTGTTTTAGATAGAAGCCTAAAGATCTCTAGAGACTATCACGTGCTTGACGGAAAACAAAAGACCATAATTTGCACCGAAATAACTGATCGCAAAGATGATATAGCTGGAATAACTTATAAAATCATCAATTTTAATGCTGATGTACCGCAACAGCTGTGTAATGTGATGTATGAAGAACAAATACAAAGCGTCATAATCGAAGGTGGCTCACATACACTGCAAAGTTTTATTAATGCTAACCTTTGGGATGAGGCTCGAATTTTTAAAGGAGCAACCAATTTTACAAAAGGTATCGCTGCACCAAAAATAGCAGGGCATACCCAACAACAAGTTCAAATTTTAACCGACCAACTAACCATAGTACGAAATGATTAAAAACATCATATTTGATTTTGGTGACATATTCATCAATCTAGATAAGCAAGCCCCTTTATTAGAAATGGCAAAATTCGGATTCACCGAATTGACTCCTGAATTAGATACCATTTTCAAAGCATATGAAATGGGTTTAATGGAGTCTGATGAATTCGTGAATCAATTACAAGCTATTTTCACCAATGCTACCAAAGATCAAATTAAAAACGCATGGAATTCTATTATTTTAGATTTCCCTGAAGAACGCTTAAAATTCATTGAAAAATTAAAGAGCGATAATAAATACCGATTGTTCTTATTAAGCAACACTAATGATTTACATATTGATAAGGTTAAAGAATCTATGGGATTAGAGCGTTTCAATAGATTCAAAAATTGCTTTGAGGTTTTCTACCTATCTCAAGAAATGAAAATGCGTAAACCTAATGCTGATATTTATGAGTTCGTCTTGAACGAAAATGAATTAAATTCAAATGAGACCTTCTTTTTAGATGACACTAAAGAAAATACAGATGCCGCGTCTAAACTAGGTATACATTGCTGGAATCTTCAAGTAGGCAAGGAAGATGTTCTTGAAACTTTAAGCCATCTCTAAATGATATATTTAGCGTTTAGCATTCTATTTTCAAGCTTAATTTTTGTCATTTTTAAGTTATATGCCAAATATCAGGTTCAAACCATATATGCGATAATTACCAATTATTTTGTTGCCTGCACTGTTGGACTTCTCTATTACAATGAACCTATAAACCTTGCCGCCATACCACAGAAAAGCTGGTTTTGGGGAAGTGTCGCCTTAGGTCTACTTTTCATACTAATATTTAATTTGATGGCAGCAACTTCACAAAAGCTGGGTGTATCGGTAGCTTCGGTTGCGACTAAGATGTCGTTAACCATTCCGGTTTTATTCGGAGTGTTCTATTATAAAGAATCTCTTGGAATATTAGAAATTATAGGAATTTTACTTGCCCTATTAGCTGTTTATTTTACATCGTTAAAGGAAAAGAAATTAAAAGCAGAAAAATGGGCTTTCGCATTACCTGTTTTAGTTTTTCTTGGGTCGGGAACCATAGATACCAGCATAAAATACTTTCAAGATGCACATATGCCCGAAGAGGAATATGCCCTATTCTCTGCTACGGTTTTTGCATCTGCAGGTATATTCGGTTTATTTTTCATCGCATTCAAATCTACTCAACAGCGATTAAAAGTAAATTTCAAAAATATACTTGGCGGTATCTGCTTGGGAATTCCTAATTATTTTTCCATCTACTTTTTATTAAAAGCACTACAACACCCTACTTGGAACAGTGCATCTGTTTTCACTATTAATAATGTGGCAATTGTAATGTTCTCTACGCTCTTGGGTATTATACTGTTTAGAGAGCGTTTAACGGTTAAAAACTGGTTCGGAATAGGATTGGCTATCTTTAGTATTATACTGGTAGCTTTCGGTCAGCAACTAATGACATACATTTAAAAAATACGATTACCTATATGGACGCTTATAAAACAATCTCTAAACCATCTGAACCCATTATGTTCAAAGAGCGAAAGAGCAAGTTTTATGGCTATTGCTTTCCGGTTTCTGATGAAGACACCATTAAAGAACATATAGAAGCGCTTAAGAAAGAATACCCCACAGCAAACCACGTATGCTATGCCTGGCAAATGGGTATTGAAACAAAATCGTACCGCGCTAATGATGATGGCGAACCAAACAACTCTGCTGGTATGCCCATTTATGGTCAGTTGCAGTCTTTTGATGTGACTAATACCTTAGTTGCTGTTGTTCGTATTTTCGGTGGAACCAAATTAGGTGTCGGCGGATTAATAAGTGCTTACAAAGAAGCCGCAAAGTTAGCTTTAGAAAACGCTAAAATAGTTACCAGAGTTTTACAACAACAACTATCGGTAACTTTTGAGTATTCAGAAATGGATATTGTAATGCGCTTGGTAAAAAAACACCAACTGAATATTGTATCTCAAGATTTACATCTAAAATGTAAAATGATATTGTCTATCAATAAAAGTGATTTTAAAGAGACAATGAAACTTTTAAAAGCTCATCACAAATTAGAAATTAAAGAAATCGAATAGTTTCTAATAGTCTAATTTATCTAAAAGTAATTGCGGACATCTAGTCGGTCTTTTGCGCTTCATATCCATAAAAACTAAAACTGTATTAGCCGTTGCTAATAATTCTGCTGCCTCATTCGTAATTTCATAGTCAAATTCTATTCGAACAGCAGGTTTTTTCTTCAAAATAACTTTAACAGTTATTAAATCATCATACAAAGCTGACTTTAAATATTTTATCGACAAACTTATCACCGGAAGCATAATACCGCCTTCCTCCATACTTTTGTAAGAAATACCTAACGACCTTAACCATTCAACTCTTGCCAATTCTAAGTATTGAGCATAGTTGCCATGATAGACAACACCCATCTGGTCGGTTTCACTATATCTAATTCGAAAAGAAATTTCGTTTGTACGCATTTATTTGAAGTAAAAAGTATATATTTAAAAGCTCCCCTATTGAGTAAGCGAACATGAGAAAAAAAAAGGTCAAATTCAATGACAATCGATTTTTTTTTTCAATAATTTGTTCACATATTTGCCCAAGTTGAAAGAGAACCTATACTGATTTTTTATAATCGCCTATAGCTCAACGCTAACCATTAAAAGTGTAAAATTTATTATGAGTGTTACTGCAAATTCCGTATGGAAAAACTGTTTGGCTTTTATTAAGGATAATATCCAACCGCAGGCATTCAAGACTTGGTTTGAACCTATTAAACCGGTCAAACTATCTGAGAACGCATTAAGTATTCAAGTACCTAGTAAATTTTTTTACGAGTGGCTAGAAGAGCATTACGTTAAACTTCTGAAAGTTGCCCTCACTAAAGAATTAGGAGAATCTGCAAAGTTGGTGTACATCATTAGAATGGAAAACACCTACGGTAACAAAGAACCTTTTACCGAAAAGATTCCGAGTTCAAACAGAGGTGCAATGGCAGCTCAAGAAATGGATGTTCCTATCAAATCTAAAAATCCTGAATTAAGAAATCCGTTTGTAATTCCAGGTATTAGAAATATCAAGATAGAATCTCAGTTAAATCCTAATTATAATTTTGACAACTTCTTAGAAGGTGATTCTAACCGTTTGGCAAGATCTGCTGGTATGGCAGTTGCTAACAAACCAGGTGGCACATCTTTTAATCCGTTATTGGTATTCGGTGGTGTTGGTCTTGGAAAAACACACTTAGCGCATGCAATTGGTGTTGAAATAAAAGACAAATATCCAGAACGTACCGTTTTATATATTTCTGCTGAGAAATTTACGCAACAGTATATAGAGTCTGTTAAGAAAAATACCAGGAATGATTTTATTCATTTCTACCAATTAATAGATGTATTGATTATCGACGATGTACAATTCTTATCAGGTAAATCTGGTACGCAAGATGTATTCTTCCATATTTTCAATCATTTGCATCAAAATGGAAAACAAGTAATACTGACTTCAGATAAAGCGCCTGTAGATATGCAGGATATCGAACAACGTTTACTTTCTCGTTTCAAATGGGGATTATCGGCAGAATTACAGAGTCCGGATTACGAAACAAGAATCTCTATCTTAAAGAACAAGTTATATAGAGATGGTGTTGAAATACCTGAAGATATTATAGAATATGTTGCTAAACATATTAAAACAAATATTAGAGAATTAGAAGGTGCCATTATTTCTTTAATCGCACAGTCTACTTTGAATAAAAGAGAAGTTACTATTGAACTTGCACAACAGGTCGTAGAAAAGTTCGTAAAGAATACCAAACGCGAAGTTTCTATTGACTACATACAAAAAGTAGTTTCTGATTACTTTGAAATGGATGTGGCTACTTTACAGTCGAAAACTAGAAAGAGACACATTGTACAAGCGAGACAATTAGCTATGTTCTTTGCGAAGAAGTTCACTAAAGCTTCATTAGCTAGTATTGGTTCACAAATTGGCAAAAGAGATCATGCTACTGTTTTACATGCATGTAAAACAGTTGATAATCTTGCCGAAACCGATAAGCAGTTTCGCAAATACATAGATGACTTAACTAAGAAATTTTCTTAAAACTTACGTTGCATGAAGGTGTTGATGGTTTGCCTAGGTAATATATGCAGGTCTCCATTAGCAGAAGGCATTCTAAAAAGTAAAGTTGACGCTACCAAAATTTTTGTTGATTCGGCAGGTACCGGTGGTTATCATATAGGTAATGCTCCAGACCCACGATCAATCAAAGTAGCACATGAGCATGGCTTAGACATAAGCGCTCAAGTCTGTAGAAAATTTACCGTTTCTGATTTTGATTCTTTTGACCTCATTTATGCAATGGACAAAAGCAACTACACCAATATCATAAGTCTAGCAAGAAATAATGATGATGTAGAAAAAGTGAAGCTTATTTTAAATGAAATAAGCCCTTCAGATAAAGAAGTTCCAGATCCGTATTATGATGCTGAAGACGGATTTGAACATGTTTTTCAAATGATTGACCAAGCTTGTGATAGCATAGCCACAAGATTACAAAGCAAATAGATGAGCGTACAAAACGGAAAAATAGGAAAAGTATATTTAATACCTACAACATTAGGTGATATGCCACCTTTAGAGGTTTTACCAATTTCAATTAAGCAAACAATTGAGAAATTAGACCACTACATCGTTGAAAATGAAAAAACCGCTCGACATTTCATAAAAAAAATTAGTCCTAGAAAATCTCAACCTAGCTTAAAGCTTTTTGCATTAAACAAGTTTACCGAAGCAGCAGAGATTCCCAGCTTTCTAAACCCTTGTTTAGAAGGTTTTGATGTCGGTATACTTTCTGAAGCCGGTTGCCCAGGCATTGCAGATCCTGGTGCCGCTGTAGTTAAAATAGCCCATGACAAGAATATTCAAGTTGTACCGTTAGTTGGCCCATCTTCTATTCTTTTGGCATTAATGGCAAGTGGCATGAATGGTCAAAACTTCGCTTTTAATGGCTATCTACCTATAGATGGTGCTGAGCGAAAAAAATATATCAAAAGCTTAGAACGTAAGTCGAAAGAAGACAACCAGTCGCAGGTTTTTATTGAAACTCCGTACCGTAACAACAAAATGCTAGAAGAGCTTATTAAAACTTTAGCCCCTAGTACCAGAATTTGCGTGGCAGCAGATATTACATTACCCACAGAATATATTAAAACAAAAACTGCCATAAACTGGAAAAAAGAGAATGTAGACCTACATAAAAGACCTGCCATTTTTATCATACAGGCATAAAAAAACCTTGACAAACAAATGCCAAGGTTTCCCATTTTCATATCTACGTAAATTCTTATATTCTCGGATTTCTTTTAGCCTCTACCATAGAGACATCATAACCCGCAAACTTTTTCATATAGTTTGAAATACTAGTTCCGTAACCATCTGAAATCTCCATTCGACCGTGAGACCTTAGATATAGCTTTACATTGCCAGGTCCGGCTAAATGTGCTGCAGCTAGAATACCAGATTCCGTTACCTGAATACCATTCATTCTAATACCTACATAACGTTTAATATCTCTTCTTAAGATCCACTTATTTCGAGATGTGTTAACTTGAAATACTTTTTCTTGTAACACAGGGTTTCTTAAAAAACGATTACCGTCATAAACACCAACCAACTCTAGCGTACCTAGACCAAATTGATATTTTCCTAAATACCCGTAAGTATTAGTGACAAAATAATTGCCTTGAGATTCTTTAAAAGCTAACGCTTCTTTAAAACCTATAAATTGACTACCAAGAAAGGGGGGAGCGATTTGATAATTTGCCAATATAGCCTCTTCTTGAGGATAAGAAACCAAAAAAGATTCCTTCACTTTTAACTGCTTGGGCACTTCTACCGTAAAAGGCTTAAACCCATAACCAGATAAAATAAACATCGCAACAAGAGGACAACTTGCTAATATCCATCTTCTCATATCATATATTTCTTAAGACTTATAGCGATTACTATTTGCTTGCTTAAATTTCTGCGGCAAAGGTAGACCTGAAATTATAAGAGTTTAAGAAGGTTCTGTTAAAAGAATACAGATTTAGTTAAGAAGTTCTAAAATTCGGATGAAAGCTTACCTATTGATTTTCTGAGCGTTAATCCATCGGATGTACTGTGCTTTATTTCGGTTGTGCTGCGTTAAATTCTCTGCAAACATATGATAACCGAACTTTTCAACATTTGCTACAAAGTAGTAGTAATTATGCTTTTTCGGATTCAAAACAGCATCTATAGCCGTAATGTCGGGCATTGCAATTGGTCCTGGTGGTAGACCTGCATATTTATAAGTATTGTAAGGAGAATCCAACTCTAAATCTTTATACAACACTCTTTTAATAACGGTATCAAAATTGCCGGTTTCTTTTTTTATAGCATAAATAACAGTAGGATCTGCCTGTAACAGCATTCTCTTTCTTAATCTATTCAAATACACCCCAGCAACAGTAGGTCTTTCATCTACCTTTGCCGTTTCTTTATGTACGATTGATGCTAAAGCAATTACTTCATTCGGCTCTAAACCAAGTGCACTTGCTTTCTCTTTACGAGTATCTGTCCAAAAACGATTGTATTCTTTCAACATTTTACCCCTAAAAGATTCTGCAGATGTGTTCCAAAAGAATTCATAACTATTAGGTATATAAAGTGATATCTTATTTGCATCATCAAATCCGTTAGCCTTCAAGAACTCTTGATCATCGAACGCAGCAACGAGCGATACGCTATCAGCCTCGATCTGACTTGCAATTCTACCTGCCAGATCATTAATATTTTCTTGATTATTGAAAGATACTTTTACCGGTATATTCCCGCTTCGCAATGAGTTTACAATCTCATTGTTATTCATTCCTTTACCTAACTTATATTTACCTGCTTTTATATTAGATAAATATCCTTTTCTATCTGCAGCAGCCTTAAATGAATCAAAATCTTCTAACACAGTGGATAGTCGTTCTTTTAAATCATCTATTGTTGCATCGGTAGGAATATATACAACTGCCTCTTCATTATCAAAACTAGTATTCGGAGTAAAAAAAGTACCATAAAACGTGTACCCAAAAATTCCTCCTCCAATTAAACCTAAAAGTACTACACCTAATAAAATACGCTTGATATTCATTAACTATTTATTTTTTGCAATAATATTTCATTCTTATAGGTATCCTTAAAACGTACCCAATCTTTCTTCATTCCAATTTCTTGAAAACCTAACTTTTTAAACAAATGCAAGCTTGGCGCGTTTTCCTCTAAAATATTGGCATAAACCTGCCTTAGACCTAAAACTTCAAATAAGTAATTACACAGCAATGTTATTGCTTCTGCCCCTACCCCTTTATTTCTTAGATTTTTATCGAGTATAATAATACCAATACCCGCACGCTTATGATTAGGTTCAAAATCAAAAACATCAATTAAACCTATAGCTTGGTGTTCTTGCGAACAGATAACTAAACGTAATTGCCTGACATCGTAAATATCTCGATGAGCACTATCTAGATAAAGCTGCAATACATCTTTAGAATACGGCGTTACGGTACCGCTTACTTCCCATACATCGGTATCATTCTCAAGTGCATACAGAAAATCGAGGTCTTTTTGTTCTAAAGCCCTTAGATAAATCTGCTCTCCTTTTAATGTTACCACGTTAGTTCTCCTTTAAATACCTGTTTTGCTTCACCTTTTAAATAGATATTACTATAAACCCCTTGATCTTCTTCAAAAGTTACTTCAAGATTACCCCCAAGTGCATTTACTGCAATAGTTTTATTTTTAGTATTGCCTAAATGATACATACTCAATGCAACTGCCGTTACCCCTGTACCACATGATAAAGTTTCATCTTCAACACCACGTTCGTAAGTTCTAATATCGAATCCGCCTTCAGCATTTGCTTCCACAAAATTAATATTACTCCCTTTTTCTCCGTAGATACCATAACGCATACGCGCTCCTTCTTTAGTAACATCAAAAGACTTTAATTCCTTCACCATTTGAACATGGTGTGGCGAACCCGTATTCATAAAAAGTGCACTAGATTTCTCTTTTATCTCACTAACGTCTGTCATTTTAAGACTTACAACGTCACCAACAATCGTTGCTTCGTGCAAACCATCTACAGCTATAAATGTAGTATCCTTATTAATTATGTTAAGAAAATGAGCAAAAGCAACGATACATCTACCGCCGTTTCCACACATACTCCCTTCATTTCCATCTGCATTAAAATAGACCATTCTAAAGTCGGTAGCTTCGTCGTTCTCTAGCAAAATAAGTCCGTCAGAACCTACTCCAAACCTCCTATTACAGATTTTTGCGATTAATTCGGTATCGCCTTTAGAGAATTGCCCTTTGCGATTGTCGATCATCACAAAATCATTGCCTGTTCCTTGATATTTATAAAATGTGTTTTCCATGAGATAATAAAGACTCAAAGATAGCACATAATTAGGTTTTGTTTGGTAGTTAAAAAGTAGTTAAACGCTTATGAAATAGCATAAAAACAAGTAATTTTGTGCAGAATACGTTAAAACTTTAATGAATATGAAAAGATTAGCAAGTCTCTTGTTCGTATCTGTTTTTGCCGGTGCAATTACATTGGGTGCTTACAAACTGTTTTTCGAGAAAGAAAATTTCACCATTATTAGTCAAGAAAATAATGGTGGTGTTATAAATGCGAGCTACACCCCAACGTCTGCAAGAGGTGCAGGCATCAATGAAGTTGATTTCACAACTGCTGCAGAAAATACAGTTAATGCCGTAGTACACGTTAAAAATATCACCCTAAGCAAAGGGCCTACAACTATATTTGACGTTTTTTATGGTACCGGTAGAACTGCCGCACCACAAGTTGGTACGGGATCGGGAGTCATCATTTCTTCAGATGGATATATCGTAACCAACAACCATGTAATTAATAAAGCAACTCAATTACAGGTTACCTTAAACAATAATAGAACGTATAATGCAGAGCTTATTGGTACCGACCCAAATTCTGACATTGCGCTTATAAAGATTGATCCAAATGAAAAACTGCCTTATTTAGCCTTTGGCGATTCTGACCATACTAAAATTGGCGAGTGGGTGTTAGCCGTAGGCAATCCTTTCAACTTAACTTCCACAGTTACTGCAGGTATAGTTAGTGCTAAAGCTCGTAATCTTGGAAAAAATCAATCTTTCATACAGACCGATGCCGCTGTAAACCCTGGTAATTCAGGTGGTGCTTTAGTAAATACCAATGGAGATTTAGTGGGCATTAATACCGCGATTACATCACAGACCGGATCTTATGTTGGTTACTCTTTTGCCGTACCTAGCAATATTGCAAAAAAAGTAGTTCAAGACATTTTGGAATACGGTAATGTTCAGAAAGGATTTATGGGAATAAGTCCTGCGCCAGTAAACACTAGAGATGCTATTGAAAAAGGTATTAATAATATTGACGGTGTCTTTATTGAATTGGTAGAAGAAGAGTCTGCGGCACAGGAAGCTGGAATAGTTGTCGGTGATATTATTAAAAAAGTCGATGAAATAGATGTGCATAAATACCCTGATTTAACCGGATACCTTTCAACAAAAAGACCTGGAGATACTTTAGCCTTTGTTATTGACAGAAACAAAGAGCTATTAACGCTACCGTTAGTTTTAAAAGAAAGACAAGCCTTAGTTGTACCTGAAATGGGCTTAGAAGTAAGAAACCTAACCGAACATGACAAGAAGGTGTACAAAACAACATCGGGAGTAAAAATCACCGGTGTGCCTGAAAGATACAGAGGTTATGGTTTATCTGAAAAAGTAATTATTAAGGTAGACGATCATGAGATAGGAAATATTGACGACGCCTACACTGCCTTTGGTAGTATTTCTAAATACGGAAAAACAGTTATCGTTATGGTAGGCTCAAACGGAGAGCGAGATCGATTAATCTTTCAATAAAATAGAGTGTAAAAAATACAGCCTTCGCAAAAACGAAGGCTTTTTTTTGAAAAATATTTATTTTAAGTGGTTAATTTTTCTAGTTTTGTGCGAATTATAAAAATAATCAACTAATTATGGCTCCACAGACCACATTTGAAAAAGAGCTGGCATTTCAAGCAGACCGTAGAAAAGCTACGACTGAATTTATCAAAATCGTAAGCGATTTATGGTATGATAAATCTATTGAAATTGTCCTTTTTAAAAATCAGGTTATCGACAAAAATGTAAGTGACATTATTCATTTACACGAGTATGCTGGTGAATTTGTACAAAAACCAATATCAATTTTTGATTCGGTTGAAATTTTACGCGCTATCTCAGACATGCTTTTACCACCTTCTAAGCTAGATATCGGTAAATTAACGTATGAATATCATTCTGACACAAACATCTTAAACAATGTAAAATCTTTTGTAATTGATAAATTACAATCTGCACAAGATTTCAAAAGCATTGAACCGAAAGATGTTGTGTTGTACGGATTTGGACGTATTGGAAGATTAGTTGCCAGAGAATTAATGTCTAAAACCGGCAAAGGAAATCAATTACGATTAAGAGCAATCGTAGTAAGAGGTAAGCCAAGCATAGAAAATCTTGAAAAAAGAGCCAGTTTATTGAGAACAGATTCTGTTCATGGTATTTTTAACGGTACAGTAAAAGTAGATTACGCTAACCTTAAACTTATTATAAACGGCACTACAGTACATGTTATTTACGCGAACATGCCAGAAGAGATCAACTATACTGAATATGGCATTAATGACGCTTTGGTTATTGATAATACTGGTGCATTCAGAACCAAAGAACAATTAGAAAGACACTTACAAGCTAAAGGAGCATCAAAAGTGCTATTAACGGCACCAGGTAAAGAAGTTGCAAACATTGTACACGGCGTAAATCATTTAGAATACAGTCCTGATGAAACTGAAATATTTTCAGCTGCCTCATGCACCACAAATGCCATCACTCCTATTCTTAAAGCCATTGAAGAAACTTTAGGAATCGAAAAAGGTCACTTAGAAACTATACACGCATATACTAACGACCAAAATTTAGTCGATAACATGCATGGTAAATACCGAAGAGGTCGCGCAGCTGCTTTAAACATGGTTATTACTGAGACAGGAGCAGGAAAAGCTGTAACTAAAGCATTACCATCTTTAAAAGGTAAATTGACATCTAACGCTATTCGAGTTCCTGTACCTAATGGTTCTTTGGCTATTTTAAATCTTGATGTAAACCAAAAAACCTCTCTTGAAGGTGTTAACAGCATGATTAAAAAATATGCCCTTGAAGGTGATTTGGTAGAACAAATAAAATATTCGTTAGATAAAGAGTTGGTATCCTCTGATATCGTCGGTACCTCTGCCCCATCTATTTATGATAGCATGGCGACAATTGTATCAGAAAGCGGGAAAAATATTGTTCTTTACATCTGGTATGACAATGAATATGGTTATTCGCATCAGGTAATTCGATTGGCAAAGTATATCGCCAAAGTTCGTCGTTTCACTTATTATTAATTTATTTAAATTATAACATCTATTTATTAATATGCTACGTAGATAAATAAAGGTTTTTTAGCTTTGTGCTTTATTTTATAATTCGACAATTATAAAGTACTTTAGTCAACTCTAAATTATTCAAATTAACCTAAGAATCTATTACATGAAGTTCTATAGAATACTTTTACTACTGGCATTGCTTTTAGCTAGTAATACACAATTTGCGCAAGACACTGAAGAAGAGGACGATAAACTATCTTTAGACGAAGGACCTATCAGTAATCAGTTTGATTATATCGCGAAGCGTTCAGGAAATTATAGAGCTGACGGTATTAGATATGAAGTGGTAAAAGAAACTAATCTATTTAAGATTCGTAAGAATGTTTTAGATTCTATAGCTGCCATGAATAAAAAAACCGGCGAGCTTAAGGCAACAATTGCAGAACACGAAACTACTATTACATCTTTAAATAATAAGTTAGAGGAAACGACAACTAATTTAGGTGCAGTAACCGAAGAAAAAGATAGTATGTTTTTTCTAGGTCTACCCGTTTCTAAAGGAACATATAATTTTGTTCTTTGGACGATTATTGGCGGATTGTTTCTAACTCTTGGTTTGTTCATCTATAAATTTAGAAATAGTAATATTTTGACGCAAGAAGCAAAACAAAATCTTTCTGAACTAGAGGTTGAATACGAAGATCATAGAAGAAGATCTCTAGAGCGCGAGCAAAAAGTTAGTAGGCAACTACAAGATGAGATAAATAAACAGAAGAAAACTAAATAATTAAAAGCTCCTTAACGGAGCTTTTTTTTGATATGAAAAGTATACGAAGAATTACAGCAACCGAGATTACCGATATAATTCCTCTTTTTGATGGGTACCGGGTATTTTATAAAATGGAATCAGATACCGATGCTGCCGCCAAATTTTTAAATGATAGAATTACAAAAGAAGAATCTATCATATTCGCAGCATATGAAGGCAACAAGGCTATTGGTTTTGTACAGCTGTATTACACCTTCTCTTCTGTCAGCCTACAAAAATCTCTTGTTCTAAATGATTTGTTTGTTGATGCTAATTACCGAGGAGCGTCTGTTGGAGAACAATTACTGCTGAAAGCACAAGAATTTTGTAAGAAGAATAATTTCAAAGGACTCGCATTAGAAACCGCCATTGACAATCCGGCGCAAAAATTATATGAGAAATCAGGATGGGTGAAAGATTACCACGCTTTTCATTACTTTTGGCAGGTTAAATGATGATGCAAATTCAAAAGATGCGAATAGATATTATTACCGTATTACCAGAGTTACTTACCAGCCCGTTTGAAGCTTCTATATTAAAGAGAGCTATAGAAAAAGGATTGGTAGAAGTCCACTTTCACAATCTTAGAGATTATACCGAAACGAAATACCGAAATGTTGATGATTATCAATTTGGTGGCGGAGCGGGTATGGTGCTTATGATTGAACCAATAGATAAATGTATTACCGATCTAAAATCGCAACGCGAATATGACGAGGTTATATATATGACTCCCGATGGTACTACCTTGAACCAAAAAATAGCCAATACCATGTCATTGGCAGAAAACATCATTATTCTCTGTGGTCATTACAAAGGTGTTGACCAGCGTGTAAGAGATGCTTTTATTACTAAAGAAATATCTATTGGTGATTATGTGCTTTCTGGCGGAGAATTAGGCGCTGCCGTGCTTTGCGATGCTGTTATTAGATTATTACCAGGAGTATTGAACGATGAAACTTCTGCCCTAACAGATACTTTTCAAGACGGATTATTAGCACCGCCTGTATATACGAGACCTGCAGAATACAAAGGTATGAACGTACCCGAAATTCTATTAAGCGGTAACTTCGGTAAGATTGAAGAATGGCGAGAAGATAAGGCGTACGAACGTACAGAAAAACTACGACCGGACTTACTTGAGTAGCCTAATTTTGAATATTAAAGAAAAACCACATAAATGCTTGTGTGTTTTAATTTAAATATTATTTTTGCACCCTGTTAGAACAACCTCTGACGATAATCGTGAATGTTGCTTTAATTTAATTCCAATTAACTATACAATGGAATCATTAATAAAATTTGTACAAGACGAGTTCGTAACTAAAAAAGAATTTCCAAAATTTTCTTCTGGTGACACAATCACTGTGTACTACGAAATTAAGGAAGGTGAAAAAACGAGAACTCAGTTCTTTAAAGGAGTTGTAATACAACGTAGAGGTTCTGGTTCAACAGAAACTTTTACTATCCGTAAAATGTCAGGTACTGTTGGTGTTGAGCGTATCTTCCCAATTAACTTACCTGCACTTCAAAAAATCGAAGTTAACAAACGTGGTAAAGTACGTAGATCTAGAATTTACTATTTCCGTGAATTAACTGGTAAGAAAGCTAGAATTAAAGAGATAAGAGGATAAATTTCTCTTCCTAAATAACACAAAGCACCGTTTCATTTTGATACGGTGCTTTTTTTATGAACAAAAGTTAACAACCCTTGTTCATAATGTGTTGATTAATAAAAGTTTACAAAAATAAGGTTTGAATTACTTTTTTTTGTAAATTAGGGTGTGGATAAGAAATGAAAATGAGAAATTATTCATTTTGTCGCCACTACGAAGTTTACGTTCTATCGTATTATTGTTTGACCGATTCATTTAATGATAATTAAATGAGGTAAATTTTAAGCTTATTTGCTGTCGCTCATAAAACTTAAAATTAATTGAATTTTAAAAAAACTATATACTAGGTTTTTAATCTTTAATGAAGACAATAAAAAAGAAATGATGTATAGATGTTAGGTTACGTACCTGAGAATCGAAAAACATTTTAAACGTTGAATTAGTGAAGCGGGTGCAATCAAGGGTTGCCGTTTTAATGAAAAATTAGAACAAACTGTCCGTAAACTTTTTCTAAAAAGCCATATCATTGTATGCGTACATTGATATGGCTTTTGTTATTTAACAAATCTTCCTTCTTAGTCTTAAATATAAAGGCCACTCCCCGCTTTCAAACTTTTAGAAAATCGTATATTTGTTCCGCTTAAATTAAAACAAACCGCAAATGTCCAAAATTTTTTATACCAAAACAGACGAAGCGCCTGCATTGGCTACAGCGTCTTTTTTACCGATCGTAAAAGCGTTCACAAAATCATCAGGAATTGAAATTGAAACTAAAGATATCTCTTTAGCCGGCAGAATAGCCGCAACTTTTCCCGAGTTTTTAACGACAGAACAGCAGGTTTCCAACGATTTGGAAGAATTGGGGAATATGGCAAAACAGCCAGAAGCGAACATTATCAAACTACCTAACATCAGTGCTTCTGTTCCTCAATTGAACGAAGCTATAAAAGAATTACAGTCTAAAGGTTATAAATTACCTAGCTACCCAGATGAGCCTAAGAATGATGAGGAGAAAGAAATTAAGGCGAAATACGATAAGATAAAAGGTAGCGCAGTAAACCCGGTACTTCGTGAAGGTAACTCTGACCGTAGAGCACCTAGAGCCGTAAAGAATTACGCAAAACAGAATCCGCACAGTATGGGTGCCTGGAGCTCTAGCTCTAAAACTCATGTAGCAACGATGGGTGATGGTGATTTTCAAGCTAATGAAAAATCATTGACCTTGAACGATGCCACAGCTGTACAAATAAAATTAGTTTCAGAAGACTCTGAAACTATCTTAAAAGATAAATTAGCTTTATTAAAGGGTGAAATTATTGACGCCACAGTAATGAGCAAAACAGCTTTACTTGATTTTTTACGAAAAGAAATTAAAGATGCTAAAGACCAAGGAGTTCTTTTTTCTGTGCACTTAAAAGCTACAATGATGAAAGTTTCTGATCCAATTATTTTTGGACTAGTCGTTGAAACTTTCTTAAAATCGGTTTTTGATAAATACGCCGACACATTTGATAAATTAGGCATAAGCCCCAATGATGGTTTAGCTAGTTTATATCAGAAAATTGAAGAGCTTCCTGCGAGTGAAAAAGATGCTATCAAAAAAGATTTAGATGCAGCACTTGAGAACGGACCTGATTTGGCTATGGTAAATTCTGATAAAGGAATTACCAACCTTCATGTACCTAGCGATATTATTATTGACGCTTCTATGCCAGCTATGATTAGAAATTCTGGTCAAATGTGGAATAAAGAAGGAAAAGCTCAAGATACAAAAGCGGTTATACCAGATAGCAGCTATGCTGGTATTTACTCAGCCACTATAGATTTCTGTAAGGAACACGGTGCTTTTGACCCTACAACTATGGGTACGGTACCGAATGTTGGTCTTATGGCTCAAAAAGCTGAGGAATACGGATCTCATGATAAGACTTTTGAAATTAAAAAAAGCGGAAAAGTTCAAGTTATAGACCAAGAAACTGGTAAGGTTTTGATTGAGCACCCAGTAAGCGAGGGTGATATTTGGCGTATGTGCCAAGTAAAAGATGCTCCTATTCAAGACTGGGTAAAATTAGCTGTATCAAGAGCTAAGGCTACTAATGATCCTACTATATTTTGGTTAGATAAAAATAGAGCACACGATGCCGAGCTGATCAAAAAAGTAAATACTTACCTAGCTCAAGAAGATACTAAAGGTTTAGACATTCAAATAATGTCACCTCTTAAGGCTACTGAGTTTACTTTAAAAAGAATGAAAGCTGGTAAGGATACTATTTCGGTATCTGGTAACGTATTACGTGATTACCTAACTGACTTATTTCCTATTTTAGAAGTAGGTACTAGTGCAAAAATGTTGTCGATCGTTCCTTTAATGAATGGAGGCGGACTTTTTGAAACAGGTGCAGGCGGTTCTGCTCCAAAACACGTAGAGCAATTTATAGAAGAAGGTCATCTTCGATGGGATTCTTTAGGTGAGTTTTTAGCTCTAGGGGTTTCGTTAGAATTCTACGGTGAAAAGAATTCAAATGCTGCAGCAAAAGTTCTAGGTGATACCTTAGATAGCGCTACTGAAAAGTTCTTACTGAACGATAAGTCACCTTCTAGAAAGGTAAAAGAGATTGATACAAGAGGTAGTCACTTCTTCTTAGCTAAATATTGGGCTGAAGCATTAGCTTTACAAGATGACAATGCCGAATTGAAATCGATATTTTCAAAAGTTAGTACTGAAATTAATGAAAATGAATCTCAGATTCTTACTGAATTAATCAATGCTCAAGGTTCTAAACAAGATATTGGCGGTTATTATAAACCAGACTCAATTCTAGTTGAAAAAGCTATGAGACCAAGCACAACCTTAAATGGTATTTTAGACTCCATTTAATTATACAAATTGAATTAAGAAATACCCTCAATGAAAGTTGAGGGTATTTTTTTTGACCATTAATTAGTTGTAGGAGTATCCCCTATTTCTAAGTATTTTTACAAAAAAAAATTGATGAATAGATATTTACCATTTATTCTTATATCGCTGCTATGCTTCTCTTTTTCATCATGGGGTCAACAAAAGTTTACTTTAAGTGGCTCTATAGCTGAATCTAGCAGTAACGAAACACTTATTGGAGTTACTGTTGCCATACCTGAATTAAGCACTGGTGTTACTACTAATGAGTATGGTTTTTACTCCATTACATTACCAGAAGGCACATACACTATTCTAATTAGTTATTTAGGTTTTGAAGATATTCTACAAGAAATAACCCTTACCGAAAATAGGCGTATCGATTATTCACTTGAAGAAGAAGCTGAACAGTTAGAAGAAGTTGTCGTTACCGAGAATGTGGAAAAGATGGATATTAGAAAACCACAAATGAGCGTTAATACACTATCGGTTGGTACCATTAAAAAAATACCGGTAATTCTTGGTGAAGCTGATGTTATTAAATCTATTCTGTTGCTTCCTGGGGTTACAAATGCAGGTGAAGGTGCTTCCGGTTTTAATGTTCGTGGTGGTGCTGCTGATCAAAACCTTATTCTATTAGATGAAGCTATTATCTTTAATTCATCACACTTGTTCGGCTTCTTTTCTGTGTTTAATCCTGATGCTATAAAAGATGTAAAACTCTACAAAGGTGGTATTCCCGCGCGTTACGGTGGTAGAGTTTCTTCTGTTCTAGATATTTTTCAAAAAGAAGGAAATAGTAAGGAGTTTAAAATGAATGGTGGTATTGGTGCCGTGGCGAGTCGACTTTTGATCGAAGGTCCTATAAAAAAAGATAAAGCCGCTTTTCTTATTGGCGGTAGAGCTTCGTACGCTCATCTTTTTCTACCTCTTTTTGATGTGGACAATACTGCTTATTTCTATGATCTGAACACCAAATTAAACTACAGATTAAACGATAAGAATAATATTTTTCTGTCCGGTTATTTTGGTCGAGATGTGTTCGGCATCAATGATAGCTTCGTAAACACCTACGGTAATACCGTTGGTAATTTCAGATGGAACCATTTGTTCTCTGACAAACTTTTCTCTAACCTATCGCTAATTTACTCTGATTACTATTACGGATTGAAATTAGATTTTGTAGGATTCAACTGGAATTCAGGCATCAGAAATTTCAATGTTAAATACGATTTAAAACACTACGCTACCGATAAGTTACAGGTAAATTACGGAGTGAATAATGTGTATTATCAGTTTAATCCTGGTAAAATAGAACCAAGTAATGCCGAATCAGGAATTGTTGAAGAACAGCTAATTCAGAAATACGCCAACGAATTTGCAGCCTATGTAGATTTTGAACACCGAGTTACCGATAATTTAAGCCTAGGTTACGGTTTACGTTTTAGCCACTTTATGAGACTTGGTCAAGATGAACTGAATGTCTATGCCAATAACAATCCTGTTGAGTTCGATCCTTTTTTGCTGATCTATAAAGAGGCCGAACCTATTGATGTCATAAACCCTGGTAGAGGAACCACAATATCAAACTTTAGTAACTTTGAGCCAAGAGCATCTTTATCTTACACCTTAAATGAGACCAGCTCAATAAAAGCTAGCTATACAAGACTGGCTCAGTATTTACACCTACTTTCGAACACAAGCTCCCCTACTCCTTTAGATGTTTGGACACCAAGCGGACCGTTTACCAAACCTCAATTATTGGATCAATATGCCTTCGGATACTTTAAAAATTTAAAGGACGGTGATTACTCCGTTGAAACTGAGGTTTTCTATAAAGATGTTCAAAACAGAATAGATTACATTGACGGGGCTAATTTAATTGCGAACAATGCCATTGAGCAAGTAATTTTAAATGGAGAAGCTCGCGCTTACGGTTTGGAGTTTTTGTTGCGTAAAAATGAGGGTAAATTACAAGGTTGGCTAGCATATACATTATCTAAATCTGAGCAACGTACGCCTGGTAGGGCATCTACAGCAGATGACGGTCGAAGTAATTTAGAATCAGGTATTAACTTTGGCAATTGGTATAACACGCCTTACGACAAAACGCATGATGTGTCTTTGTTCGTGAATTATGATTTTAATGAAAAATGGAGTGTTAGTAGCAACTTCACCTACCAAACGGGACAGCCGACCAACTACCCTATTGGTCAATTTCAATTTCAAGATTTAACAGTACCCTATTATGGTCTTCGAAACACTCAAAGACTGCCAGCGTATAATCGTCTTGATTTGTCCGCAACATTAACACCCAAAAAGAATAAGAATAAAAAAATAAAAGGAGAATGGGTATTTAGCCTTTACAATGTATATAACAGAAGAAATGCAGCCTCTATTAGCTTCAGACAAAATGATGATACTGGTGTCAACGAAGCTGTGCGTACTTCAATTTTTGGTATTGTACCTGCTGTTACCTACAACTTTAAATTATAAGCTATGAAACGTTATTTGTTATTATTATTAACTGTTACGTCTTTCATTTCTTGCGAAAACGTAATCGATGTAGAGCTTCCTGAAAACGAAACTAGACTTATCGTAAACGGAGTTATAAGAGTTGATGAAACACAAGAGTATCTACCTATAGAAATAATGGTTTCACAAAGTAGTTCTTTCTTTGATGAGAACACTATTGCTTCATTAAAAAGCGTTACTATATATTACGGAACCCCTAGAGAAGATGCTCCTGAGATATTAGAAGGTGGTGGTATATCAAACTTAGCAGAAGTTGAAGTAGGTAGTGGAAAATGGGTGCCTGATCCTTCTTTTGATAGTGATCAGCGAATTAGAGTTAGTAGCATTAACGAGGGTGATGTGTTTCAGTTGATTCTTGAAACAGAAGAAGAGCGTTATTTCGCAACAACAACTTACGTGAAATCGGTACCAATAGACTCGCTGGTTCAAGGTGATGAGACTCTCTTTTCAGGTGATGAAACAGAGGTCATCGTAACTTTTACAGACCCTGACGAAAGTGATGATTTTTATCTTTTAGATTTAGATTTCGGAGAATTTCTGGTAACCGAAGATGAATTTTACCAAGGTCAAACTTTTGTGTTTTCATACTTTTATGACAATGATTTAGAACTAGATACAAGCTCAGTGGTCGATATCAGCCTTTTAGGAGTAGATGAATCATTTTATAATTACATGAACCAAATTATTGTTCAGTCTGGTGGTGACCAAGGTCCATTTCAAACGCCAGCAGCAACGGTACGCGGCAATATTATAAATATTACAGGTATCGATAATAACGAGGTTTTTGATAATGTAGAAAGATCAGATAATTTTGCCTTGGGTTATTTTGCAATAATTGAGGAATACAAGGATAGTATAACAATTACAAACGATGAGACGAACTGATAAAGACATGCTGGTAACCGGCTTAAAACGCCTAGCCATAACAGTGGTATTAATGTTTACAGCGCCTATAGTATTGTATCAAGCATTTAAAAATCAAGAGAACTTTTTGTTCTGGCCTGTTTGTATTGTTGGGATAATTCTGGCATTCTTCGCCGTTAGAACAGGCTTTAAAGGTATAATGACAATAATGGATTCTATGTTCGGTAAGAAACCAAAATCATCTTAATCTTTAGGTACTTTTGTAGTTCTCTTCCATTTATTATACAACTTATCATAATCATAATCGAGAACCGTTTCTTGCCTTTCTAGCTTACCTTTAGAAAAAGCTCGCTGTAATATATCTTCTATTAAATAATCTTCTTCTATTAAATCAGGATGAAATTCTTCCTTTATACTAATACTAAAAAGCTTCGCTGTAGTATTGTACCAAAAGGCACGCCAACCATTACGTAAGTCTTTAACCAAATCAAAAGCAGTTGTACCTGTTTGTCTGTAAATTAACTTCACTAGAATTTGACCTTCGGTACGTGTCAATTTTTTCAATTCTTCAGAAAACTCCTCTTCAATAAACTTCTGTACTTTTTTGGTGTATTTCTTTCGCTTTCTATTATTCTTCATATCAGCCAAACTATCGTTTAACTCTACCAGACGTTCAGCAGCCATCTTTGCATACGGATATACCTTCTGCGTTTTTCTGCGCAAAATGTAATACCGCAATTTATCATCATAAGATGAAAACTTAAGCTTACCGAAAACATAAGCCTCTTCTAAAGCAATTGAACTTTGCACCAGAGAATCACCAGCAACAATAATCATCTTTTCTGTAATAGAATCAAGTTCTTGTTCTGCAACTTGGGCATTACAAATAGAAATACCGTTGAAGAGTAAAAAAAGAAGTAAAAAGTTATATTTCATTACCATGAGCTAAACAAAAGTCTTGCCAAAATTAACGATTATTAAAGAAGGTTATTATTAATACAACGCTAATATTGTTAAGTTTGTATCTTAAACTTACATTGATGGCTGATAAAAAAATAATTACCAAAAAGTCTCAAGACTTTTTTGAAAAATACTTGAATAATGCTGCCCCAACAGGATATGAGTGGGAAGGGCAAAAAATATGGATGGATTACCTAAAACCTTACGTAGATACATTCATTACCGATACCTATGGTACTGCAGTAGGCGTTATCAATCCTGATGCTAAATACAAAGTAGTTATTGAAGGGCATTCTGATGAAATTTCATGGTACGTAAACTACATTACCGACAACGGTTTAATTCATGTTATTAGAAATGGTGGTAGTGACCATCAAATAGCTCCATCTAAATGGGTAAATATCCATACAAGTAAAGGTATTGTAAAAGGTATTTTTGGCTGGCCGGCAATACATACTAGAAAGGGACCTAAAGAGGAAACTCCAAAAATTGAGAATATTACTGTTGATGTTGGCGCCACAAATAAGGAAGAAGTAGAAAAATTAGGGGTTCATGTAGGATGTGTAATCACTTACCCAGATGAGTTTCAAATTCTTAACAAGAACAAATATGTTTGTAGAGCGATAGATAATCGTGCTGGCGGATTTATGATTGCCGAAGTTGCGCGTTTATTGCACGAGAACAAGGTGAAATTGCCTTTCGGACTTTACATTACCAACTCCGTTCAAGAAGAGATCGGTCTACGTGGTGCAGAGATGATTACCCAGACCATAAAGCCAAATGTAGCCATAGTAACAGATGTTTGTCACGACACTACTACACCAATGATTAATAAGGCTATACAAGGTCATACAGAAATTGGTGCTGGACCTGTAATTTCTTATGCCCCAGCGGTACAGAATAAATTACGTGAACGTATCATTAAAACCGCAGAAGATAATAAGATACCATTTCAAAGAATGGCTGCATCTAGATCCACAGGTACAGATACCGATGCTTTTGCCTACAGTAATGGCGGCGTTGCTTCAGCGCTAATTTCTTTACCATTACGTTACATGCATACAACAGTAGAAACGGTTCATAAAGATGATGTAGAAAATGTAATTCGTTTAATTTACGAAACACTCTTAACAATTAAAGACGGAGAAACTTTTAGCTACTTCGATTAAATTTATAAAATCCCTCTTTCATCGGAGGGATTTTTTTGTGCTATGGATGAAATAATAGACATTTTAGATGCTGACGGTAACATGACGAATACCACCGCCATGAAGTCTGAAGCGCATAAAAATGGATGGTTTCATCAAACCGTTCATATTTGGTTCTATACTTCGGATGGAAAAATTTTACTGCAGCAACGCGGGAAAGATAAAGATGTTTATCCGCTATTATGGGATGTATCTGTTGCTGGACATATTGGTGCAGGCGAATCAATACTAACATCCGCAGTGCGTGAAATACAAGAAGAAATAGGATTGTGTATAGCTCCTTCTGACTTAGAGAAAATAGGAATATTCAAATCCGTCAAAAATCATTCTGGAACTTTGAAAGATTATGAATTTCATCACACGTTTATAACCGAACTAAAATCACCATTTAGCGCATTGCAAAAACAGGATAGTGAAGTTGAAGCCTTAAAACTAGAATCTATAAAACATTTTAGCAAGGCACTAAGGGACACTTCAAACTACAAATATGTACCTCATGACACTTCTTATTATGAAACTATACTTGAAGAAATATCAAATAGATTAAATAGCATTTAGAAAGTAATATTTCAGAAAGGAAAAAGAATTAATTAAAATCCGGATTCTTCAGCCATCTTAACTACACCTACGGTTAAGATTAAATTAGCGAAACGACGCTGCTCGCCAGTCTGTATAATTAAGGTCGTATTTTGGTCTCTTATTTTATCATAAAAAGCCCAACGTTCCATTTCATCCCAAGTTACATCTCCAAGCAAATTTTTATAGGCATCATGAATTTCTGCATTAGCTTCTGCAGGCTTTTCCATTACTATAGCACCTTGTACAGGACAAACTTCTAATATACCTTCTAACACAGTAAGTGCATCTAACAATCCCGGACGAAAATTTAAATGTACCGTTGTAGAATTAGGTCCTTTCATTGCACCTACTGGTAAATTACCATCTGCAATAACCACTTGCGCAAAATGACCTGAGCGCCCAAGCGCTTCCATAATTGTAGGGTGTATAACCGGAGTCTTAAGCATAATTATATTTTAAGAAGTATGAGAATTAAAAACTAGTCACCCTAAAGCGACTAGTTTTACAATGATTTTATCGAATATTACATGTTGTAAACTCCGCCATTTATATCAAGCGTAGCTCCAGTAATAAAGCCATCATATTCAGAGGCTAAATACAACACAGCTCTGGCAACATCATCTGCATTACCAGCTCTTTGAATAGGAATACCTTTTGTAGTTTCTGCTGCAGATTCTTTGGTGGTATGTGTATTGTGAAATGAGGTACCTAATATAAGTCCTGGTGCAACTGCATTAACTCTTGTTCCCTGAGGTCCCAATTCTGATGCAAGTGCCCTTGTATAGGTTAAAATAGCTCCTTTACTGGTAGAGTACACCAATGATCCAGGGTGACCTCCTTTACGCCCAGCTAAAGATGCCAAGTTGACAATGCTACTATTTTCATTTTTTGCCAAATATGGTGCTGCTGCTCTTGTTACAAACATCATAGAGGTTAAATTGATATCCATAACTTTGTGCCAAAATTCAGTTTCCATTTCGTTAAGCATTTTACGCGCAACCAATGAACCTGCATTATTGATTAAGATGTTAAGACCACCTAGAGCCTCAACTGTTTTCTTTACTAATGCATTGGCGTCTTCTTCTTTTGTTAGGTCTCCACTTATTGCAATTGCCTTTAAACCCTTATCTGTTGCGTATTTTACTAATTCATTTGCAGTATCTGCACTTGAAAAATAATGAATAGCAACATTGGCGCCACTGTCGATAAAATGCTTGGTAATTGCTTCTCCAATTCCTTGAGCACCGGCTGTTATGAGTATATTTTTTCCAGATAATTTATTACTATTCGTCATAATTTTCAATTATAAATCTTGATTTCGTTTTGATTTTGCGCTATCCCTATCATACAGCCGAAAACTGCACAACCAGATTGGTTAACCAAATATAATCAAAAATGACTCAGTAAAATATTATCTGATTTTAAAGTACTTAACTTAAAAAGGTTACAAATTGAGAAACATTGTCTAAACTATACTCTTGTTGTGAGCCTTCGTTCATGTTTTTAACGATGAAAGAATTATTGTCCAACTCCTGCTCTCCTATTAAAATAACATAAGGCACATTACGATTATTGGCGTATTTCATCTGCTTTTGCATCTTAGCACTTGATGGGTAAATATCTGCTTTAACACCCGCCTTACGCAACTGACTTACAAGCTTTAAAGCGGCCATAGCTTCTTTATCCCCGAAATTGACACATAAAACTTGAAGTGATTGATCAATTGCCTCTGGGAAGAGACCTAAATCTTCTAAAACCAAATAAATACGATCAAGACCAAATGAAATACCTACTCCACTTACATTCTTTAGTCCGAAAATACCGGTAAGGTCGTCATAACGACCACCACCACCTATAGATCCCATTTTCACACCTTCTGGTGCTGCAACTTCAAAAATGGCTCCTGTATAATAATTTAGTCCGCGTGCAAGAGTTACATCAATCGATAAATTAGCAGATTGCAAACCTAAAACAGCTATCGTTTCTAAGATAAAACGAAGTTCTTCCAGTCCTTTTTTACCTTCTTCAGAATCTTTTAGAAGTGCATCTAAACGTTCTAGTTGCTCTTCATTACTACCTTGAGGTAAAAATAATGGAGATGCTTTTTCAATAGCTTCTTCAGAAATTCCTTTAGCAAGCATTTCTTTTTTAACGCCGTCCTCCCCTATTTTATCTAGTTTATCAAGTGCTACGGTAAAATCTATCAATAAATCCTTAGCTCCGATAACTTCCGCTATACCAGCTAAAATTTTTCTATTGTTCATTTTAATGGTTGCACCTTCCAATTTTAATTCGGAAAATACGGCATCATACAATTGAATTAATTCTACTTCTTGTAATAAGGAATCTGAACCAACGACATCGGCATCACATTGAAAAAACTCTCTAAACCTACCCTTTTGTGGTCTATCTGCTCTCCATACCGGCTGAATTTGATAGCGCTTGAAAGGAAAATCCAACTCGTTTTGATGCATTACTACATAACGTGCAAACGGCACTGTTAAGTCGTATCGCAATGCCTTTTCTGTAATCTTCGGTGCAATACTGTTCGAATTTTTATCAGCATAAGTGGCATCATCTACCTTGCTAAGAAAATCTCCGGAATTCAATATCTTAAAAATTAATCGATCACCTTCTTCTCCATATTTACCCAACAAGGTATCTGAATTCTCAAAAGAAGGAGTTTCTATGGGCTGAAAACCATACGTTTGAAAGTTCTTTTTTATGATATCAAAAATGTAATTACGCTTTGCAATTTCTGATGGATTAAAATCGCGAGTTCCTTTTGGTATAGATGGTTTCTGTGCCATTAATTTTTTATTGAATTACAAATATAGCCTTCAAATAAGTAAGACAATATTTCAATAGTATGAATATTAGATTTTAATTGTTTTACGCAGTACCGATTACTTTTTCGAACCACTTGTACAAATCGCCCTTGGTAATTACCGCACCTTGTTGTAGCAACAAAAACTTATCTACATTCTTATCATCGGTATACGCTTTTGCTGCGGTCAAATATTCTACGAAGTCTGATTGCCAGTTTCTTTTAAACCAGTCAAAACCAACAGGAGTAGTTAAATCAATTTCTGGATTCATCACTTTCACCGATATCAGTTTCATCTCTTTATCGGTTAAATGAAATAGGTGCATTTGCTTATCTGAAATATTCTCTAAATAAGAAACCTTGCTCAACACTCCTTCCCAAACCAAATCGCTAAAAACGTCTAGTTCTTCTTCTGCTACTTTTGGTTTATCTCTCTTAATTTCATCCCACTCATCGCCCGTAATAGATTGTGTTGCCAGAAAATTAATAAATTCTGGATGCAATTCTTCCAACTGCTCTTTTGTTAGTCTCGTATATTTCATTTTGCAAAAATAAAAAGCCCTAACATATTTGTTAGGGCTTTTACAACTTAATTTTAAAAACTTAGAAGATATATCTCAATCCTACTTGTGCTTGCCATCTAGATAACAAACTAGCATCGTACCCGAAAGTTTCTGTCAAATCAGAACTGAACGTATACGTAGGTACGTTTGTATCTGGATCTACAGATACACCAATAGGTTGCACCGCGTTAGGCTGTTGTACCAAGCCCCAATCAGAACTGATCATATTACCAATGTTCAACACATCAACACTAAATTGAATTGTATTGGTTTTTCCTTCAGATACCGTGATTTTATAATCTTGTAAGAACTTAACATCCCAACGCCCTCTCCATGGCGCTAAAGCTCCGTAACGCTCTGCATATTGACCTCTACGATCACTTAAGTAATCATCTTGAGCAATATAAGAATCAAAAGCTGCTCCTTGACCAGCACCTGAAAATTGCATCTGTCCTATTTCTGCAGATGTAGGTACATAAATTAAGTCATTGATACCAGAACCGTCACCATTAATATCACCACCATAAGTATAGTTGAATCTACCACCTTGTGCATATTCAAAGAACGTAGATAGGGTCGTTGCCCATTTACCATTACCATACTCCCAGTTTTTACTAGCCACACCAATGAATCTATGCTTATCTCCATATTTCGATGGCGCTAGTATATCTGCATTTGCATCATTTATAATTGGGTTACCTGCAAAAGCATCTGAAGTAATTTCCGCTTCAATTGAATTCACATCTTTGGCATCTAAATAACTATATGCCAGCATTGTATATAAACCATTACTGAAGTTTTTCTGTGCCTTGAAAGAAGCATTCCAAATTCTTCCTTTATTTGAATTCGTAAAAACATATGGTCCTGCACCAAAACCAAAGCTGTTCAATAAATCTCCAGCCGTATAAGTTGCTCTTGTATCAACGCCAGATAAATTACCTGATGGCGATGTTAATGCCCAGTTTTGTACGTGAGGCCCATTGATATCTTTAGTGTACGATAGATCTGCCGTAAGCACCATTCCATTATCTAAGCGTTTATCTGCACCTAAATTAGTTCTCCATACTTGTGGAAATTTGTAATCTGGATCAACTGCCTGCAAGAAAAATACATCTGGATTAGCAATTTGGTTCCCTAACCATACAAATGGAAAACGACCTGTAAACAGACCAGAACCACCACGTAACTGCAATGATTTATCTCCATTAACGTCGTAGTTAAAACCTACTCTTGGAGAAATTAACCAATCGTTAGAAGGTGTTTGTGTGTTATCTATAAAAACAGTTTCTCCCGTATTTGGGTTTTGATATGGCTGATCTGCAATTACAAAACCTCTATCAATAACATCTTGTGCCTTTTGCGCAGAGTCAAAGAATAATGGCTTATCAAAACGAACACCATAAGTTAATTTAAGCTTCTCGTTTACATTCCACTCATCTTGAACATAAAATGCCAATTGACCAACATTCGTTTCTGCCAATGCCCAACCTTCGCCATCTGGCACAGCATTGTTCGCGTTGAACGTAGCTTGTGGTCCTGCAAAATCATAAGTTGTCGCATCGAAATCAGCTAAATCTACGCTTCCAAATTTTGAAAATCCGTAAGCTGTAAGGTTAAATGAATTATCGAACATAAATTTTTCAAGAGAAAAACCTACTGTATACGTATGATCGCCTTTATAAAAATTTAAGTTGTTCGTAATTTGAAGAACTTTCTGATCAAGCTTGTTATTGGCAGAAAAGGGTTCATGACCTGCAATTATATAATTAGACCCGTCTTTGGCGATATTAATTGAAGGAGCAGGCGTAGAAAATGGATTTCTATAGTCATTAAAATGAGTATAGCCTACTTGAAGTTTATTTGAAGCCGTTTCAGACAATGTTGAGTTCAACTCAACCTGTACAGATTTAAGCTCATTGTTTTGCTCATAACCAGAATTTTGGAATTGCAATGTGTTTGCATTAGGCCCTCTAAACTGAATTGCCGTAGGGTGTGCAGGCTTCTGCTTTGAAGCATTTAAAAAGTTATAGATAACAGCTAATCTGTTGTTATCATTAATATTCCAATCTAATTTAAAAAGTCCTTTAGTAGATTCTGCATCATGCGTATAGCCAGTATATGCACCTGGATCATAACCAACCGCTAATAGCTGATCTCTAACCGCAATCAAATCACTTTCTAAAACTCTAGATTCATTAATTGCACCCGAACCAGTGTTAGGCACCCATCCATTAGTACCTAAATCTGTACGCTCATCTCTTTCAAAGTTGGCAAAGAAGAATAATTTGTTCTTTACAATTGGACCACCAATACTAACTCCGTATTGACTTTGATCTAATTTAGGTTTTACGATATCATCACCTTTGATTTTACCACCGGTCATATCTTCATTTCTGAAAAAACCGTACACCGTACCGTGAAATTCATTAGAACCACTTTTGGTAACTGCATTTACCGAAGCTCCTGTAAATCCTGATTGGGTAACATCATATGGTGCTGTAGATACTTGAATTTGCTCAATCGCATCTAAAGATATTGGTTGTGAATTTGTTTGACCCCCTGGTGTAGCTGCATCTAACCCGAAAGGGTTGTTGAAAATCGCTCCATCCAAAGAAAAGTTATTGAATTGGTCATTTCTACCTCCGAAAGAATTACCACTAGCCGTAGGCTCTAAACGTGTAAAATCTGCAGCAGAACGTGAAATAGTTGGCAGACGCGTTAATTCTCGTCTCCCTACACTTGTTTCTGCACCAGTACGGTCGCTACTAAAAGTGCCCGAACGATCTGATACTACAGTAACTTCGTCTAATGCTTGACTTTCACTTGCTAATTTAATATCAACATTGAAGGTTTGCCCTAATGACAAATTAACATCGGTAAGCTCGTAAGGTTTAAAACCTACATACGAGATTTCAACTTTGTAAGGACCACCAACACGAAGGTTTAAAAGGTTGAATCTACCATCTTCATTGGTAATTGATCCATACTTAGTACCCGTTGGGGTGTGGACAGCGACAATATTTGCGCCAAATAGTGGAAGATTTTGGTCATCCATTACTAAACCTCGAATATTAGAGGTGGTAACCTGACCGTAAGTTGCACTTACAAAAAGCAGCAACAGTACTTGAAAAAACAAGTTGTTTTTCATTTTTTATTGGTTTTGAGTTATTTATGAGTTCTTTAACAAAAATACCAATAAAAAAAGAGCTATGCAGGCATAGCTCTTTTAAATTTATCAACTTAGATAGTTAATTATTTTTGTTCCGCAATTACTTCGAAACCAAAATCAACGATCACCTCACGGTGTAATCTAATTTGTGCGTTGTAAGGTCCAGTTCTTTTAACTGCACCACCTTGAATGCTAATGAATTTTTTGTCAATTGCATGACCTTCTTTTTCAATTGCAGCAGCTAAATCACCATTAGTAACAGAACCGAATAATTTATCGGCAGTACCTGTTTTAGCAGTAATTTTTAATTCTAAAGCTTTTAATGCTTCCTCTACTTTCTTAGCAGCGTCAACAACTTTTTTATCTTTATGTGCTCTTTGCTTTAAGTTCTCAGCTAAAACTTTTTTAGCAGAAACAGTAGCCATAGCAGCTAAGCCTTGAGGTATAAGGAAATTTCTTCCGTAACCGTTCTTAACATTTACTACGTCGTCTTTAAAACCTAAATTTTGTACGTCTTCTTTTAATATAAGCTCCATGATTCTTTTCTTATTATTTTAATAAATCAGCAACATATGGCATTAACGCCAAATGACGAGCTCTTTTTACTGCTTGTGCAACTTTTCTTTGATACTTCAATGAAGTTCCAGTAAGTCTTCTAGGTAACAATTTACCTTGCTCGTTTACCAACTTCAATAAAAAATCAGCATCCTTATAATCTACGTACTTAATACCAGATTTTTTAAAACGACAATACTTCTTCTTAGTGTTGGTTTCAATGTTTAATGGAGTAAGATACCTAATCTCTCCATCTTTCTTTCCTTTTGCCTGTTGTTGTAATGTTGCCATAATACTTAAGCTTTAGCGGTTTTGTTTCTTGTTCTTCTTTTTTCTGCCCATGCAACAGCGTGCTTGTCCAACTTAACGGTCAAGAAACGCATAACACGTTCATCTCTTCTAAACTCCTGTTCGTAAGGTGTAACTACCTCACCAGTGTTAGTAAATTCAAACAAGTGGTAAAAGCCACTCTTTTTGTTTTGAATAGGATAAGCTAATTTTTTTAGCCCCCAATTCTCTTTAGCTACCATTTTGGCGCCATTGTTAATTAAGAAATCTTCGAATTTCTTAACTGTTTCCTCTATCTGAACATCAGATAGAACGGGATTCAAAATGAAAACAGTTTCGTAATGGTTCATATTATATTTGTTTTTAAAGAGTGCAAAAATAGATATTTTTTTAAAATAATTATAAGAAATACGAATATTCTTCGTTATTGAATGGTAACAACATTAAAAATTAATCCAAATCTTAAACATATCATCATTACCAATTACACGATCAACAGTGCATTGTTCACATCTTTTGTTGCAGTTCAGCATGTTTTTTCGGTTCTTTGTCGATGATTTAACCCCACAAATCAACCCTTATGAAGTTAAGAAGTATCATCGTTGACGACTCATCTATGCAAAGGATGGCCGTTGCCAAGTTGGTAAACAATCATCCGAATTTGACTATGGTAGCTGAATACAGTAATGCTATCGAGGCTAAAAACGGAATCAAGAACCATGAGATAGATCTTATATTTCTTGATGTTGAGATGCCAATTATCACAGGATTTGACCTACTCGAGTCCCTAGAAAACAGTCCTCAGGTAATTTTGATTACCGGTAAACCAGATTATGCGCTTAAAGCATTTGACTATGACGTAACGGATTATTTACATAAACCGATTACCATGGCACGTTTTGACGCATCTGTTAAAAGAGCTGTTGCGAACTACGAACAATTGCACAGAGTCAATGAAGACGAAGAGCACATTTTCGTGAAAAGTAACCTGAAGAAAAGAAAGGTTATTTTAAATGATATTAAGTGGATTGAAGCACTTGGTGACTACATAAAACTAGTAACTGATGAAGCTAATATCGTAATCTTATCAACAATGAAGTCTTTTGAAAAGCAATTGCCAGAAGATAAGTTTTTAAGAATTCACAAATCATACATCATCAACCTTGAAAAGGTTGAAAAATTCAACAGTAAAAACGTTGAAGTTAGCGGTAGATCAATACCTCTAAGTAGAAATAAAAAGACAGAACTAGCCGAAGCGCTAAGTAACGTATAATATATGGTATAATTTTACTTTCAAAAAAGACCGCTACTTAGCGGTCTTTTTTAGTTTATATATGGTCTACATTATAAATGACTCTAACACTTCTGTACATTGCCACCGCTTTAAACGATTTTTCTATTCGCCTAATATTTGCTTTTGTCTGCGCCAATGAATGTGCTTTCTGAACTTTAATTACGATATGTTTTAAATACTGATTTCTAATTCTCGCCACTGGCGGATATTCAGGCCCTAAAACAGTACCACCAAAATTAGTACGTAATGCCCCTGCAAACCAATCTGCAGCTTCATTCAGCACATTGTAATTTTTATGTTTAAACGTTACCTTAATAATTCTATTTACCGGCGGATATTTAAATTGCTCTCTTTCATACAGCTGCTCGGTATACATACCCTCATAATCACTAGTAGTTACTTGTTTTAATATCTGATGATACGGATTATAAGTTTGAATAATAACACGACCTCTTTTTTTGGTTCGCCCAGCCCTACCCGATACTTGCGTTAATAATTGATAGGTTCTTTCATGAGCGCGATAATCAGGAAAGTTTAGTAATGAATCTGCATTCATAACTCCCACCAAATTCACATTTCGAAAATCGAGACCTTTAGTAATCATTTGTGTACCTACCAAAATATCTAACTCGTGTTGCTCGAAAGCAGTAATTATCTTCTCATAACCGTGTTTGCCCCGAGTAGTATCTAAATCCATTCGACCAACCTTAGCTTCTGGAAATAATGCTGAAACCTCTTTTTCTATTTGCTCGGTACCAAAACCTTTGGTATCTAAATCTGGACTGCCGCATGCAAAACAAATTTCTGGCAATGCCGTATGATGACCACAGTAATGGCAACGTAATTGATTTCTATATTGATGATACGTTAAACTTACATCACAATTTGGGCATTGTGGCGTATGACCACATGTTAAACATTCCATTAATGGTGCAAAACCACGTCTATTCTGAAAAAGTATGATTTGCGCACCTTCTTTTAAGGTTTCTTCCATTTCCATAAAAAGACGCTCAGAAAAATGACCCTTCATCTTTCTTTTTCTAGAAGCTTCTTTAATATCTACCAACTCCATTTCTGGCATTAGCACATTACCATAACGTCTTGTTATTTCTGCATAACCATATTTACCCGTTTGCACATTGTAATAACTTTCTACACTTGGTGTTGCCGAACCTAATAGAATAGTTGCCTTATGTAAATGACCTAATACTATTGCAGCATCTCTAGCGTGATATCTTGGTGCCGGATCAAATTGTTTAAAAGAACTCTCGTGTTCCTCATCTACAATGACCAACCCTAACTTACTAAAAGGCAGATACATTGCCGAACGCGCACCTATTACCAATTGTGCTTTAGGTTTTGCCTGTAACACGTTTTGCCAAACTTCTACACGTTCTTGAACATTATATTTAGAATGGTAAATAGCAATTTTTTCACCAAAATACTCTTGCAGCCTACCTATAAGTTGTGTGGTTAAGGCTATTTCTGGCAATAAATACAATGCCTGCAACCCCTTTTCAAGACATTCTTCTATTAGTTTTACATACACTTCAGTTTTACCCGAAGATGTCACCCCTTTTAATAAGGTAACTTTATTGGCTGCAAAAGAAGCTTTTATATCTAGTAAGGCTGTTTCTTGATATTCATTTAAATCTTTAGTGTCAGAATTATCTGGATCACCATCATAATTGACCCTATCGGTCTTAATAAAATACTCCTCTAAAATTCCCTTATCGACTAGTGATTTTATTACCGCTTTAGAGGTGTTGCTAGATTTTTCAAGTTCAGAAACCTTTATCGGATTTTGACTTTTTCCCTGTAATTGAAATAAGGACAGTACTACTTGACTTTGCTTGGGCGCTCTGGTAAGTGAATTTAATAATTCTTCTAATTTTTCATCGGATGTATGTTCTGCTCCCAATTTAACATACCGAACCAACTTTGGTTTGTATTGATCATATACTTCTTCTTTTAAAACAATTACTTTTTTCTCTAATAATCGTTGAAGAATAGGTAATACATTTTTACGGTCTATTATAGCAGAAACTTCTTGAACCTTTAGTATAGCTTGATGTTGTAACGCTTCAAACACCAAAAACTCATCGTCTAAAAGTTTATTTTCATCTATTTCGTATTCCGTATTTCTAAGAACTAAGGTTTCACTTTCTAATAAAAAGGCACTAGGTAGCGCACTGCGTACCACTTCACCCAAGGTACACATGTAATAAGAAGCTATCCATTCCCAATGTTTAAGCTGGGGCTCATTTACAATAGGGTATTCATCTAATAACTCATGAATTTCTTTTGCCTCATAGACTTCTGGCGGATTATTATGAATGCTTTGAACTAACCCTGTATATATTTTAGATTTACCAAATGGTACCGCAACACGCATACCTGGTTTCAGCAATGCCGCCTCTTCTTCAGTTACACTGTACGTAAAACTTTTCTCAAGCGGAATTGGTAATATTACATTAATAAAGTTTGCCATAGTTATCCCTCCACACGTATCCAGGTTTGGGTTCTGTAGATAAATGCCAAATACCCGCGCACTTTTAACTCATCTGCATTTTCTGGATTCAACCATATCTTAAAACGAAAAGTCATCGCTTGTTCTGGATCAAATAATCGTTTACCCTTCCATTCACCATCATCATGTAACTCACCGTCGGTAATAATTTCCATACCGGTTACGGGCTTATCTTTTAATTCTCCATCACATTTATCACAAATCCTTCCTTCTTGCCCTTCTTCCAAAATCTTAATGACCTTGCCATACATTTTTCCTTCTTTCTTATAAATTTCAATTACACCTTTTGGCAAACCTGTGCGGTCATCAATTGTTTTCCACTTACCAAAAACGGACTGAGCAGAAATGCTCATTGTAATAAATACCGTGAATAGAATAGTTAACTGTATGCTCTTATTTATCATTCTTTTTTGTGATTTTACGTAATGTATTCAACGATGCGTTCAGCTCGAACCCAAGTAGCAATATATTAGAATTTAACCATATGTAGACCATTAAAATTAATAATCCTCCTAACGCCCCATATAATTCATTGTACCTAGCGAACTTTTCAACATATATACCGAAGAGATATGATGTTAATAAAAACAAGGTAGTAGTCATTAGGGCTCCAAAAGAAAAAAACTTTGCTTGCTTACCTTCTCTCGTTCCAAAATAATAAAGTATTGCAGTAGTAAAATAAGATAGAATTATAAAGAATAATACTTTAGCAATTTGCACACCCACTACTTCATCTTCACCTAAAATATAACCGCCTTGCTTTGCTGCAAACTCAGACAAATACCCTAAGACATAAAATTCAAAGTATATATACGCTACAAACCCTACTATAATTAATATTGCCAAAATTAAACCGACCATCAAAGCATATAAATATTGCCTAAAGAAATGTCGTGTTAAGTCGATATGATACGATGTTTCAAAACCTCCGAATATGGAATTTACACCGTTCGCAATAAGAAATATCGAAAGTAAAAATGCCGATGACAATAAGCCACCTCGTTTTTGATCTTTTATCTGTGTAAATACTTCACCAAAATAATCACCGGTGGCACTTGGTAAAAATGACTCTAAAAACAACTGGAACTGTACATCAAAATCGCCATGCTCAATACTTATATAGGACACCAAAAAAGGCACCAAAGTCACCATAAAAATGATTAATGGAAATAGTGCCATAAATAGACTAAAGGCTATAGCACTGGCTCGCGTAGACAAAGTACCTCTTAAAATACCAAGCACATACATTTCTATAAGGTCGTAAACAGAAAGTCCCTCAAAACCGGGCAGCCTGATTTGTTTTAAAAACCTGACCAACCAATTTACAATAGGAATTTTTTCTAGCTTTTCTTCGACCTCTAAAGACATCTACACTGCTTTTAAACTCAAATCTAAATTATAAACCGAATGTGTTAATGCACCCGAAGAAATATAATCTACACCGCATTCTGCATAATCTCTAATCGTTTTTTCATTTATACCGCCCGATGATTCGGTTAAACACGTATTACCAATTAATTTTACAGCTGTGCGCGTATCTTCATAGTTGAAATTATCTATCAATATTCGATACACTCCTTCTGTCTCTAAAATTTCTTTGATTTCGTCTAAGTTTCTTGCCTCAACTATAATCTTTAAATCACGACCCGTTTCTTTCAAGTAGTTTTTAGTCTTATTGATTGCTTTTGTAATTCCGCCAGCGAAATCGATATGGTTATCCTTTAGCATAATCATATCGTACAATGCGAATCTGTGATTTTCTCCACCACCAATTTTTACCGCCCACTTCTCTAGCGCACGAATACCTGGTGTTGTTTTTCTGGTATCTAGAATTTTTGTGCCAGTACCTTTCAACAGATTAACGAACATATGGGTTTTCGTCGCTATGGCACTCATTCTTTGCATTGCATTCAATACCAAACGCTCAGCTTTTAATATGCTTTGAGAACTACCTTCAACATAAAACACGATATCGCCATGACTTACCGGTGTACCGTCTTTAATCAGAACTTCTATCTTTAAACTAGGATCAACAAAATAAAATACAAGCTCAGCAAAATCTACTCCGGCAATGATTCCTTCATCTTTTACTAATAATTTTGCTTTACCAGTAGCAGTATCAGGAATGCAAGCCAACGAACTATGATCACCATCACCAACATCTTCACGAATGGCATTTGCTATGATTAATGTAATCTCTTCTTTAAATTGTTCTTCTGAAATCATATGTATTAAATCTATTGTATTGCTAATTTACAAATCCATTTGCGAAATTGATTTACTTTTGGCATATGACTATAAAACTTTTAGCTATTGGCAAAACCGACAGCTCTCAACTACAAGAACTCATTGAGGTATATCAAAAACGATTACAGCATTACATCAATTTTGAAATTGAACTCATACCAGATTTAAAAAAGACCAAAAACTTATCTGAAGACCAGCAGAAAGATAAAGAAGGCGAACTTATTCTCAAAAGATTAGCATCTACAGATGTTTTAATTTTATTTGATGAAAAAGGAAAACAGCATACTTCTGTTGAGTTTTCTACTTTTTTACAAAAAAAGATGAATTCTGGTATTAAACAACTAGTTTTTTTAATTGGTGGACCTTACGGATTTAGTAATGAAATCTACGCCAAGGCTTCTGGAAAAATAAGTTTATCAAAAATGACCTTTTCTCACCAAATGGTTCGCTTATTTATAACCGAGCAAATTTATAGGGCGTATACTATTCTAAAAAATGAGCCTTATCATCATCAATAAAATAATGCAATAAGGAGTAGTAGAGCAAACTAAGCTTGTTTCTCTAGTGATTTAACCATATTCTCAGAAACACCTTCTAAATCAGTAAGTTCTTCCATTAGAAAAGAGATGAGCTCTTCTTTATGTTCCACATTTTTTTCAATCTTAAGCACATGATTGTAATTCTTAATATTTTTCATGTGAGAATTAAAAGCATGTGTTTGATGCCACGCTATTTCTTTTAATTTCTGATTTTGAATCGTAATTTTTTTAATCGATGGATTGATAAAAAAGAATATCTCCAGTATTAATATCAACAAAGAAAATACTGCAAGCTCTAATTCTATAATCATCAGCGTTTTAATATCTTCTTCAGACACTTTTTGAAATTGATTAACAATGGTGTCCATAATTACTAAAAACTGATCAGATGCAGCTGATAATTTCTCTAAATCAATAGATTCTAATTGATTAAAGTCATTTGTTGATTCTAAAATAAAATTTAGATGCGGTTGTAGTTTATCAAAGTTTTTTTGAATTTCATCATTATCTAAGACAGGAATTCCGGTTGCATCATTACCTTCTTGCAATGCTGTATTTGCATTTGAAAATTTTGTCATCGCCAAACGTAATTGTCCATAGTCGCAAGTACTATACCTACATTCATATACACTCTTAACAATTAACTGTGATAACATTCTTTGCCTACCCGCAACATTTATTCTCAACGCATCTTGTCTTTGTCTAGCTAGAGAATACTGTATTATTGACTGTATTACTATCGTTAATACAATCACAGTAAAAACCAGCAAGTAATAGTTATTGAAACTTTTACCAGATTTTAATTTCGATAAAATCTTTTTCCACATAATTAAAGATATTTCCTACAGAATGTAATTGTATCATTACCATAACCTTGTAGAATTAAAAATGTTGTAATGAATAGCACAAAACTGGTCAAAAAAAAAGTGCAAGTTTTTCAACTTGCACTTTAGTTATAAAATAAATTTACTTCTATTGATTTTAAAAGTCTCTACAAGACCTAGTATAGCACTCTAAATTTGATAGTATTTTCAACTTTTCTCAAAGCCTTAATAACATCTTTATTATACTCTTTATCTAAATCTGTAATTACATAGCCCACTTCATTATCAGTAGACAAATATTGGCTATTGATATTTAACTCGTACTCTGCTAACACCTTATTGATTTTAGCCATAATACCCGGTACGTTCTTATGTATGTGCAAGAATCGGTGAGATTTATTCTGTTTCGGCAAACGGATGTTCGGGAAATTAACGGCATCAACCGTGTTACCAGAATTGATATAATCCATTATTTTATTAGGAACGAAATCTGCTATATCTCGCTGCGCCTCTTCTGTACTACCACCAACATGCGGAGTAAGAATTACATTAGCAAAGCCTTGTAATTTTGTATGAAAATCTCCATTACTAGCAGGCTCATCTGGATAAACATCTACTGCCGCACCACCAATATGACCATCTTTTAATCCTTCAGCAAGGGCATCGATATCAACTACAAAGCCTCTAGAAAGGTTTATTAACATAGCACCTTTCTTCATTTGCTTTATTTCACGGGCACCAATGAAGTTTTTGTTTGCTTTATTATCATCTATATGCAATGTAACCACATCAGACACATTTAATAAATCTTCTAGCGTATTGCATTTTACTGCATTACCTAAAGCTAATTTATCATCTACATCATAATAATAAACACGCATACCCATGGCTTCTGCCAAAACTGATAATTGCTTACCAATATTACCATAACCTACTATACCTAAGTTTTTACCACGAACTTCTCTTGACCCAGCAGCTGTTTTTTGCCACTGCCCATCATGAATCTCTCTGCTACGATCAAATACACTACGCATTAACATAATGATCTCACCTATAGCCAATTCCACTACAGATCTTGTATTACTGTAAGGGGCATTGAAAACTACCACTCCTTTTTTCTTAGCAGTCTCTAAATCTATTTGGGTAGTACCGATACAAAAAGCACCTACTACCAATAATTTATCGGCAGCATCTAAAACAGTTTGGGTAACTTGTGTTTTAGAGCGGATACCAAGCACGTGAACGCCCTTGATTTTTTCTAGCAGCTCTTCTTCAGATAAGCTATGTTTAATCAGCTCAACGGAAAAACCGTCTTCTGACAAATTATCGAATGCAGCTGTGTGCACATTTTCTAATAATAGAACCTTAATTCTATTCTTTGGGTACGAGATATTTCTTGGCAACTTGTTCACAAATAAAAATTCATCTAAACTTGGTGTAACATAATCCGCATTGTTAGCGGCTTTTTCTCTATGCACGTTTTCAGTATATGCAAAAAACTTATGTGCTATACCTGCTTCGCGCATTACATAATCACTGTAACCATCTCCAATCACCTGAACTTCCCCGTCCAGATTCATTTGCTTTAAGCAATCTATTTTGCCATTATGCTGAGATAGCACATTCTTTTCATCGAAACCGATGATATTACCTTCTTCGTCGAATTTAAACGTATTTGCATACACTCGATCAGATGGTATATTGTATTCTTTTACAATAGGATCAATAAACTCTTTAAAACCACATGATATTACATAAATATCATCTGCATACTTTTCAAAAAAATCTTTATTCGCAGCTATAGACTTAGATATTTTATTTCTAAGGTTATCAACCAATCCGTCTAAATCTTCTTTTTTAGCATGTAACAACTTAATTCGACGCTCTAAAGACTCGGTAAACGAAATATCACCATCTATACCTAAATTGGTGATATCCTGTATTTCTTTAATAACCTCGTCTTTGTTAGATCTTCCTTCTAAAGTCATTTCGGCAAGAACATCTAGCGCTTCTACCCTAGTCAATGTACTATCGAAATCAAAAACGTATTTTCTACTAACTTCTACCATTGTTCTATTTTGGTTGGATAAGAATTTTTGTTATTAAAATAAGAAGCAAAAGTAAAAATTTAATTTATCCTGATAAATGATATCCTGTAAATAAAACAAAAAGGTTATGTTATGATGCAAATTGACAAAATGACAATGATTTAATCTAAAAATTGAAGAACAGCTAATGAAAAGCCTATAGTTTTATACGCTCCATTATGATCACCAGGTACTCTTTTTAAGCTACCGTTTTTAAATGCAGTACTTAATTCTTGTGCATTTCCGTTGTCATTATCTTCATCACCACAAATTACTTTTACGTCTATCTCTATTTTATTTAATTCGCTTACCGAGGTTACAGGTTGAAATTTTTGTTGCAAATGTAATGAGCGTAAATCTGCGTGAATAGATTTTGCGTAATCTACCGCACCTTTTGTCATCTCATTTACTTCGTCATCAAAGGCTTTTGCGAACATGATTCTTCTATCCCAATCGGCATTTGTAAAATCTATACCCATACCACCTAAAACTGCTTTCTCTATGCTATCATCTTCCGTCAGTAATTTTGCCAAAACAATGCTTCCTCTTGAATAACCGACAGCTTTGTATTTCTCAATATTTAAATGATTCATCAATAACAACACATCTTTTACTTCGGCATTGTCTTGATATGCTTCTTCAGTTTGAGGTTTATCTGAATCTCCATTACCACGTAAATCGGGAATGATTACGCGATAACCTGCATTCAGCAAATCTTTCTTTAAAGCCGTTTTATCCCAAGATTGTCTAGAATTTATAAATCCGTGTAGTAACAATATCGCCTCTCCACTACCCTCATCGGTATATGCGATTTCTGTGCCATCAAATGATTCGAATTTGCCTGACTGGGAACTAACTGCCTGAGATAAGGTTATTAACAACAAACAGAGTAAAAAATACCGTGACGACATTATGCTTTTATTTAAGATATATAGAGAAGACCCGCCAAGATTGCTAAGCCAAAACTTACTAAAGTACCTATTAAAATATACTCCGTTAGCTTTCTATTATTGCGCTCTTTTAGGTCATTGAATCTAAAAACAGATTTCGCAGCTATCAACAAGCCAATAACTTCCCACCTGCCTATTACTATAAATATTAAAACGAATAGTCTTTCTATCATGCCAATATACTTACCTGCATTTGGCAACGATTTATGATCTGTCTCAATCTGATTAGACATTCCCTCTAAGATCATACCCATTATAATTGCTGCGGGATAAGTAACAAAAACGATGGCTGTAACCAAATACCAGTCTAAATTTTCAAATAAGGACATGGTATGAGCGTATAGATCTGTGTAAAAAGCACAGCAATATATGACTAGTATATGCAAAATCTGATCGATAAAAAACGGAATGCTTTTACTCTTAAATAAATCATTTGAATATAATTTCAATACATCAATGACAAAATGAGCTATGGTTACTATTAAGGCAATTTTCCAGAGCGACAAATCCCAAAGAAAAAGCATATATAATGCAAAATGCAATAGCACATGCAGGTAGAGGAACTTAGATTTTATCTTATTCGATTGCTTGTGAAGTACCCATCGTGTAGGTTGTAAAACAAAATCTCCGATTAAATGAGCCAATACTAGTTTTATAAAAATCAACATATTTATTTACTGGTAATTAATTCTTTATAATATGACAATACATCTAAAACCAAATCTAATCTTGCTCTTTTTAAACGCTGACTTACGGCAGACTGTTTAATACCTAATTGTTGTGCAATTTCTTTTTGTGAATAATGCGGGTAGTCTAATGACAATGTTACTATTTCTGCAGAAACTACACTCCAATCATCCATAAAATCTAATGCTAAGCGTAGCATTAAATTTAAAGTTCGATCATTTTTAATTTCTCCTGTTGCAATACTAAGGTTTATTTTGCTCTCTTTAAGTGTTTCGAAGTTACGCCCAGATCGCTGGTATGCAGGTCCGTTAGATTCGGTTACACCTGTACCAATATAGGTTTCTAAACCTATACCGATTCCCATTCTTACATCTAAACCTTTTATGGTTTTTAGCATTGCTTTTATTCGAATGGCAGTAAATAGTGCATTTCTCTCGGTGACTTTTAACTGAAACTCATCGCCACGGTATATCTCCCAATTCATTGGCGAAGCACCAAATTGGTTAAAGTAATTCTTCAACAAATCGATCCATTGCGAACTAGGATGCTTTTCAGAATTAATAATATCTCCGGTAATTATGGCTATCATGATTATTAGTTAAAACGCTAATATATTAAATTATAAGCTAATTGATTAATATTTATCGATATTAACGCGGTGATTAATATAAATCAATAAAAACTACTTAAAACCAACGCCTTGTTAATATACAATAATCTTTAAAGGAACGCCCAAATTTTTCTAAGAGAATTCGTTCTTCTGGTATAATTTGAAATCGATTCATATACCCTACAAACCCCGCAGCGATCAGTGTATTGAAAGCATTTCCTAAAAAAACACCTAAAGCCAACAGCACAAGAAGCAGTGCCAAATACATAGGATTTCGAGAAAACTTAAAAATCCCGCCAACAACTAAATTAGAAGCTTTATCTGGTTTTGTTGGATCTATGGTCGTACTTGCTCTTTTAAACTGAAACAATGCCAGTACGCCAATTAAAATACCAATACCCACTAAAATTTTGGTAAGCAACATTCTTCCATAAAAATCAAAATAACCTATCGGTAAAAATTCTGCCAATAGATACATCATCAATCCGAAACACAAAAACACTAAAGCCGGTGGTACTTTTAACTCCATTTTATAAAATTACTACTTTTGATGCTGTAAATTGACAAACTAGATTTCAAAATGTTCCCATGAAGCTTGTATTCGCCACTCACAACCCAAACAAATTAAAAGAGATTCAGCAATTGGTGCCATCATATATCGAGCTAGTTAGTTTAGATATGATTGGTTGTACTACCGATATACCCGAAACTGCTACCACCCTAGAGGGTAATGCAAGAATAAAAGCAGATTTTATAACAAATACGTATCAACTACCTTGCTTTGCTGATGACACCGGCCTTATTGTAGATTCTCTAAATGGTGAACCAGGCGTATATTCAGCAAGATATGCAGGTGCCGAAAATGATTCAAACGCTAATATGGACAAACTATTAGCCAACTTAAGCGATAAACAGAATCGAAACGCTTACTTCAACACTGTAATCGCCTTAAATTTAAATGGTAAAACCCATATATTTGATGGAAGCATACATGGTGAAATTATAGAAACAAAAAAAGGAGATAACGGTTTTGGATACGACCCTATCTTTCTACCAAACGGCTACAAAGAAACTTTTGCGCAATTGCCATTATCCATTAAAAACAAAATAAGCCATAGAGCATTGGCATTTAAAAAGTTGATTACCTATTTAAATAGTATTCATGATAAATAAAAAAGACAACGGCGAAACTGTAGTTGTATCAGTTGCATCAGAACGAGCAGAAGCTATTGGCGGTGTACTCATTGCTTTATTTGCCGCACTTATGGCAATATCACAAATGGTGAATGGCGAATTAGAAGAAGAAATGATGATTGCCCACAACAATGTAGTGAGCTATTCTAGTTGGTACCAATCTAAAAGTATTAAAGAAAGTTTGAAAGAAAGTGAACTTGACTACTTAAGCACTTTAATTGAAAGCGGTATTGTCACTGAAGAAAACAGACCGGTAATAGAACGAAAAATAGCTATTGTAAAAGATAAAATAGTAAAGTACGAATCAGAAAAAACAGAAATCTTACTAGGATCAAAACATGTAGGCGAAGAAAACTGGGTTCAAGACATAGAGGGTAAAATGGGTATTATTACCGGAGTTAAACAATGGGAAAAATTAACACAAACCTATGATTACGCTACCAAAAAATTCGACTATGCATTACTATTTTATCAAATTTGCATAGTACTTGGCGCCGTTTGTATCATTATTTATGATAGCCCAGCGCTGCAAAAAGGATTAATTGTGCTTATGATTATCTTTGGTATTACGGGCACTTTCCTATCTATATATGGCTATACGCTAGCTCCGTAGTATTACTTTCTAATAAATTATACTGATTCAATTATTAGCAGTACCTTTGCCGCTTAATTAACGCCGCTGGTATAGCATGTGTTGCCCTGAGTCTAAATAGGTTATATACGATAATCGCTCTATGCAACATTCATATTTGCGATTTAGTATACATATTTATGACAAAGTTTGAAGCACTGGGACTGCAGAAGTCCTTATTAGATGCTATTACTGATATGGGTTTTGAAACCCCTTCAGAAGTTCAAGAAAAAGCAATTCCAATTTTACTGGAAAGTGAAACCGATCTAGTTGCCCTAGCGCAAACAGGTACAGGTAAAACTGCCGCTTTCGGTTTTCCATTAATTCAAAAAATTGATAGTAATAGTAGAACCACACAAGGTTTAATACTATCACCTACTCGTGAGCTATGCTTACAGATCACGAAAGAAATGCAAGCGTATTCAAAATACGAGCGTAATATCAATGTAGTCGCCATTTATGGTGGTGCAAGTATTACAGACCAAGCAAGACAAATTAAAAGAGGCGCGCAAATTATTGTTGCTACCCCTGGTCGAATGAAAGATATGATCAGTAGACGTCTTGTTGATATCTCGAGCATAGACTATTGTGTTCTAGATGAGGCTGACGAAATGCTGAACATGGGCTTCATGGAAGATATCAAAGATATTCTTTCTGGTACGCCCGATGAAAAATCAACATGGTTGTTCTCTGCAACGATGCCTAGAGAAGTAGCTACTATTGCTAAAAAATTCATGCATTCTCCAAAAGAAATTACAGTGGGTGCAAAAAACTCTGGAGCATCAACCGTACAACATGAGTATTATGTTGTTGGCGGTAGAGATCGTTACCCAGCTTTAAAAAGATTAGCTGATACAAACCCAGATATATTTGCAGTTATTTTCTGTAGAACAAAACGTGATACTCAAAAAGTTGCCGAAAATTTAATCGAAGACGGTTACAACGCAGGTGCATTACATGGAGATTTAAGTCAGAACCAAAGAGATTTGGTGATGAACTCTTTTCGTAAAAGACAAATTCAAATGCTTGTAGCAACTGATGTTGCTGCACGTGGTATTGATGTTGATGACATTACACATGTGATCAATTACCAATTACCAGACGAAATCGAAACTTATACCCACCGTAGTGGTAGAACAGGTAGAGCTGGTAAATCTGGTATATCGATGGTTCTTGTTACTCGTGGCGAACAACGTAAGATTAGAGCTATAGAGAACAAAATCAATCAAAAATTTGAATTGAAAAAAGTTCCTTCGGGAATGGAAATTTGTGGTATTCAATTACATCACTTAGCCAATAAAATAAAGGATACTGAAACTAATTCTGATGTTGATCCTTATTTACCTGAAATCAATGAGATTTTAGAAGGTATCGACCGTGAGGAATTAATAAAGAAATTAATATCTGCCGAATTTACAAGGTTCTCTAACTACTATAATAAGTCTAAAGATTTAAATTCTTCTGACAGCGGTAGAGAAAGAAGTGACGGTCGAAGAGGTGGTGAAATACCAACTAGTGGTGCTGTTCGTTATTTCATAAACGTTGGTGAAAAAGATGGTTATGATTGGATGTCTCTTAAAGACTTTATTAGAGATACTGTAGGACTTGGACAAGAAGATGTCTTTAAAGTTGATGTAAAGGAAAGTTTTTCATTTTTTAATACTGAAAGTGAATCTACCCAACAAATTCTTGAAAAATTCACTGAGTTTAAAGTTGATGGAAGATTTGTTAATGTAGAAGTTTCTAAAAATCCCGGTGGTGGCGGAAATCGCAGAAGCGGTGGAAGCGGCGGTGGCTTCAGAGGAAAAAGAAGTGGCGGCAGAAGAGATGATGACCGTGGCGGAAGAGGCAGAAGAGATGGCGGTGGCGAGTCTAAAGGTAGAAGACGCGACCGTAGTGAATCTAGCAGTCCTAACTCCGGAAAAAGACGCAGCACAAAAAGAAAAGGTGATTTCTTTTAGTTAATTGTATATTAAAAATACGCTTCGGCGTATTTTTTTTGTTTTGTTTGCAACCTAATTACGCTGTCAGTACAATGAAATACTTTTTATCGCTTACTCTTATTTTTCTTTCACTAATAGGTTTCTCTCAAGAAACGGAAGAAGGTCAACGCCTTAGTGCCGTTGTCGTAAACGCCCAATCTGATGAACCCCTTGAAAGCGTACACGTTGTTAACTTGAACCAAGTTTTCGGAACAATTACCAATGAAAAAGGTGAGTTTTCAATTACTGCTGCAGTAAACGACACCCTTTACTTTTCATTTCTTGGTTTTAAATCACAGAAAATTAGGGTAACGAACGATATGTTCAAATTTGAAAATACCGAAATAGCACTAACAGAGCTTGCTTATGCTCTAGAAGAAGTTATTGTTAGACCTTATCAGCTAACTGGGTACTTAGAAATCGACGTAAAGAACCTTCCTATTAACAATGCTTATCAATACAGTATATCGGGCTTAGGTGTTAGCTATGAAGGCGGTAATAAAAATCCTAGTGCCGTTACAAAGGTATTGGGTGCCATATTAAACCCAGCAGATTTGTTGCGTAACCTTTTTGGTAAAAAACCTGCGCAAATGCGTAAACTTAGGCAAATGAGAGAAGACGATGATATTCGTAATCTTCTCGCTTCTAAATTTGATAGAGAAACGCTTACCGAATTTCTTCAGTTAGAGAAAGTTGATATTCAAGATATTCTAAATAACTGCAATTATTCTAAATCTTTTATCACTACAGCCAATGATCTTCAGATACTTGATGCTATTAGTAGCTGTTATGAAGAGTATAAAGTTTTAAATAGAAAGAAATAATATTTTTTAAAGTGAAATCCTTGTTATAGTTTTATTGCAAATAACAGGGAAATGAAAAACGTATTCTTATTAGGGCTATTTTCTATAGCATTGATTTCTTGCCAACCTAAGAGCAAAGAAAAATCAGAAACTATTGCTGTAGTTAAAGATTCAGTTGAAACCCCTAAAAAGAACCCCAATTTTCAATGGGAAGCTGCTACCGTTTATTTTCTTCTTACAGATCGATTCAATAACGCAAATACTGCTAACGATCTAAATTTTGAGCGTGACGAAGAAACCGGAGAACTCAGAGGTTTTTTAGGCGGAGACATTCAAGGTATTACAGAAAAAATTAAAGATGGCTATTTCAAAGACCTTGGCGTAAACGCCATTTGGTTCACTCCCGTTGTTGAACAAATTCACGGTGCTACCGATGAAGGCACTGGCAATACGTATGGCTATCATGGTTATTGGGCAAAAGACTGGACAGCTCTTGATCCTAATTTCGGAACCGATAAAGACTTAGATACGCTAATAAAAACTGCCCATGAAAATGGTATTCGAATTTTATTGGATGTTGTATTAAATCATACGGGGCCTGTAACCGAAGAAGATCCTGTTTGGCCAGAAGAATGGGTGCGCACCTCCCCTAGCTGCGAATTTACTACATACGAGAATACTACCGCTTGTACTTTGGTTGCGAATCTACCTGATATTTTAACCGAATCTGATGCTACAGTAAATTTGCCAGATGCTCTTCTTGCAAAGTGGAAAAGCGAAGGTAGACTTAGTCAAGAATTAGATGAACTAGAATTATTTTTTGACCGTACCGGCTACCCCAGAGCACCTCGCTTTTATATTATTAAATGGCTAACCGATTACGTTAATAAATATGGTGTTGACGGATTTAGAGTTGATACTGTTAAACATGCCAATGAAAACTCATGGGCAGAATTATATAAAGAAGCGTCTATTGCTTTTGAACTTTGGAAAAAGAAAAATAACGACAAGGTATTAGACGATAACCCTTTCTACATGGTTGGTGAAGTTTATAATTACGGAATTTCTGGCGGACAAGAATTTGACCTTGGTGACAAAAAAGTAAACTATTTCGATAACGGATTTAAAAGTCTTATAAATTTCGAATTAAAGACGGATGCCAAAAAGGATTATGAAACTATTTTTACCAAGTACAGCAAACTATTACATACTACTTTTAAAGATAAGAGTGTTTTAAATTACCTTACTTCTCATGACGACGGTCAACCTTTCGATCAAGAAAGAACCGACCCCAAAAGAGCTGCAAATGTATTATTGCTAACTCCTGGAGCTTCTCAAATCTATTATGGTGATGAAACTGCTCGTAGTCTAGTAATAGAAGGCACGCAAGGTGACGCCACATTGCGCTCGTTTATGAATTGGAATGAGTTGGACAGTTTACCACAAACAAAAGAAACCTTAAGCTATTGGCAGAAATTAGGAACCTTTAGAAATGACCATCCTTCAATAGGTGCTGGTATTCACAAAAGAATTTCGAAAGCACCTTACATATTTAGCAGACACTTCACTAAAGATGATTATGTAGATAAAGTAGTTATCGCTTTAGACATAGTAAAAGGAAAAAAATCTATTTCTGTAAAAGGTATTTTCGGTGATGGCACAAAATTATACGACCGCTTTTCCGAAACTGAAGTAACGGTTGACAAAAACAAAGTTATACTAGATAATGATTTTGACGTTGTCTTGTTAGAGCTTAGCAATTAAGATTTATATTAGGCATTAGAATGAACCGCAATTCTATTGCCTTCAGTATCTTTTAAAAGCCCCATGAATCCGTGTCCTTCGCCTATTTCGGTTTTAGGCTGCAATACTTGTCCGCCGGCTTTTTCAACCTTACCCAAAACTATCGCAGCGTCATCACATGCCAAATACACCAGTACCCCATCGTCCACACTAGGCTTGTATTGCTCATGCTGAACCAAGGCGCCATTTGCCTGACCAATAACTTGTTTATCTGGAAATAGGCCCATTACAAACTCCCCAAAATTATTCACCGTAATAGAAACATCTAAGATGGACTCATAGAACTTTTGAGCACGCTCCATATTTGCTACGGGTATTTCAAACCATACTATCATAATTGACTATTTAAATTATGTTTAAGATTGTTTAATCCTTGTTCGAAGTCTTTACCAACCATTTTGTCCATAGACATAAAAACCATCATTATACTCATTGGGAACTTATTCTTACCAGTGAATCCCCAAGTAACTTTACTTTTATTTACTTCATGCTCTTCAATAGTCATATAACAATCAGATTTCGACTTGTAAGGTTTTAAGAAACGCAAATCTTGTTCTATACGTTCGCCTTCTACTATTCTAGTAATTTCTTGTTCGCCTTCACCAACATCTTTATTTCCGTTCCAGTGGCTTGTAGCGCCTATCTCACCATCAACTCCAGTAAACGTCAATTTCATATTTGGATCTTTCCTTGCCCATGGCGACCACTCTTGCTGTTTCTTTAAAAACTTTAAATGAGGCCACACTTGTTCCGGTGGATGTTCTAATTCTATATTTCTAGAAACTTGATAACTTTTGGGAGCTATTAATGCCAAGAAAATAACCAATGCCACTATTACTCCGAGAATTATGAATACGGTATACATTTGTCATCTAATTAATTGTTGATTAACAAGTTAGTAAAAATTTAATTATCAGACTTATATCGCTCTAAAATGTCATCGATACTCTTAATTGACTTTTTTGTCCAGTTTAATCGTCTTTCTAGCATTTCTTCATCTGTTAATTTCCAATCTACACCCGAAGCTTTTAATTGCGTGGTTAAATGCTGAAGTATAATGGCAGCAGAAACAGAAATATTAAGACTCTCGGTAAAACCTACCATAGGTATTTTTAAATAGGCATCTGCATTTTCTAATACATAATCACTTAATCCATTTTTCTCTGTCCCAAAAAACAAAGCCGTTTTACTATCCAGTTTAAAATCTTGTAATAACGAGCTATCTGCATGCGGACTAGTAGCTACTATTTTATACCCTTTTTCTCGCAACGAATCAATTACTTGTTTTGAATTTTGATACCGTTTTATATCTACCCATTTCTGAGCTCCCATGGCAATTTCTTCATCTAAATGTTGACCGTTTCTATCCTCTATCAAATGCGCAGTCTGAACACCAAAAGATTCACAGCTCCTTACCACTGCACTTGTATTATGCATTTGAAATACATCTTCTACCGCTACGGTCAAGTAGTTTGTGCGTTCAGCCAAAATATCAACAAAACGCTGTTTTCTATTTTCTGAAATAAATTCTTCTAAATATGCTAAAAGGTTCACATCAATCATGCCCCCAAGATAAGAAAAGTATATTTTTATACATATTATCAAAGCTCATGAAAAACATTGTGGTATTAACTGGTGCGGGAATTTCTGCCGAAAGCGGACTAAAAACGTTTAGAGATGCTGATGGATTATGGGAAGGGCATGATGTTATGGAGGTTGCCACACCTGAAGGATTTCAAAACAATCCTAAATTGGTTTTAGAGTTTTACAACCAAAGAAGAAGGCAATTGCTAACTGTTGAACCAAATGCTGCACACAAAGCATTGGTTGCTTTAGAAACACATTTCAATGTTCAGATTATAACTCAAAATGTAGATGATCTACACGAGCGTGCCGGTAGTTCTCAAGTTCTACATCTTCATGGCGAATTATTAAAATCAAGAAGTACTAATTCTACCAATGAAATCTTTGATTGTAAGCAAGATATTTTACTAGGCGACACTTGTAAAAACGGTTATCAATTAAGACCACATATTGTATGGTTTGGTGAAGCTGTACCCCTTTTAGAAGATGCTATTTCTATTACCGAAAAAGCAGATTACTTAATTATTATCGGTACATCTATGCAAGTATACCCAGCAGCAAGTTTAATTGATTTTGTTGATGGCGAAACGCCAATTTATTTTATAGACCCAAAACCCGCCATCTCAAAATCCCATAAAAACAATTTAACCATTATAGCAGAAACTGCAGTAGCCGGAACTCCTACTTTGGTTGCTTCCCTAATTGATAAATAATTCGCGTCTGCCTTACCCACTCTACCAATTTATTAACTTCATTGGCAGTAAGCTCTGTATCTTTATGAAATAAGGTGTATTGAGATAAAGGCATATTTCCATTAAGCACTTCCTCTTCTATCTCCTCTAACAAATGGTCTTTTTTATCTAAAGAATAATTTTCCCATTCAGAAAAATTCAAATGTTCTTTACCTTCCTTAACGTGATCTGCCAGCAAAAATGAAATCGGGGCAATATTATTATACCACGGGTATTCTGTATTGTTGCTATGACAATCGTAACAAGAAGTTTCAAAAAGATTTTTAAGTTCTGGCGATGGGTTTGTCTGCTTTATAAAAGCTTCTGCATGCTTGCCGGCAGTTATATTTTTTGTAGGACTGAAAAACTGCATGGCCACAAACACAACAACGACACCTAGGCTAATTTTTTTTAGTAATTTCATATTTGGGGGAAATGAAAATTAAAGATACAATTTTATGACCAAGGAAGAACTTTATGAAGCATTGAATTATGTAAGTGCTTCAAGAGAAAATCGTACTAAAGTGGCATCTAAAATTGAAGGTAATCTCCATTTAATTCCCATTCTTATTGAAATAATTAAAGAAGATGTAGACCCAATATCATGTAAAGCGGGTTGGGTTTTAGAAAGTGTTGCCAAAATAAATTTGCATTATATTTTAATACATATTGATGTATTTACCGAATCGTTAAAACATATTTCATTAGAATCTTCTGTTCGCCCTGCTTCAAAAATCTGTCAGTTATTGGTGATAAACGAATTTTCAAAAAAATCAGTAAAATCAATACAAAAATTAACCACAAATCATTTAAACATCATAACCGAAGCTGCTTTCGACTGGTTGATCGGTGATTATAAAGTTGCCCCAAAAGCATATTCCATGACCACACTTCTACTAATAGGTAGAAGAATAAAATGGATTCATCCAGAATTGCAACAAATACTAGAACAAAACTACGAGAGCGGCAGTGCTGCATACAAGGCTAGAGCAAGAATGACCTTAAAAGTTCTAGAAAAAAAGTAGTGCATTTAAGAAGCTTTAAAAATTGTTCATTAAATCATTGTAATTGACCATAACTTAAAGTACTTATGGTTTTAAACTTTGATACGATTAGGTATATTTGCCCCTTATTAATTTAACCAAACATTATGTCTCTTAATGCACTAAATGCCATTTCACCTATTGACGGTCGTTATAGCTCTAAAACCAAATCTTTATCTGCTTACTTTTCTGAAGAAGCACTAATAAAATATAGAGTTAGAGTAGAAATAGAGTACTTTATTGCACTTTGTGAAATTCCTTTACCACAACTTTCTTCATTTGATACGTCAAAGTTTGATACCCTTAGAAAAATTTATCTTGATTTTTCTACTGCAGATGCTGAAGAAATTAAAGAGATAGAGAGAACTACCAATCATGATGTTAAGGCGGTTGAGTACTTTATTAAAAAGGCTTTCGATGCTTTAAATTTATCAGAATTTAAAGAGTTTATTCATTTCGGATTAACTTCTCAAGATATCAACAATACTGCGATTCCGCTTTCAATTAAAGAGGCAATGAACGAAGTATATGTACCTCAATATTTTGAGTTACTTGAAAAGTTAGATGTATTAACTTTAGAATGGTCAGATATACCTATGTTGGCAAGAACACACGGTCAACCTGCTTCACCTACTCGCCTAGGAAAAGAAATTATGGTTTTCGTTGTTCGTTTAAAAGAGCAGTTTAATTTATTAAACGATATTCCAAGTGCTGCAAAATTTGGTGGAGCTACCGGAAATTTCAATGCTCATTTAGTGGCTTACCCTTCGATAGATTGGAAAGCTTTTGGTCAAGAATTCGTGCAAGAGAAATTAGGACTTCAACATTCATTCCCTACTACTCAAATAGAACATTACGACCATTTGGCTGCTTTGTTTGATGGCCTTAAGCGAATCAACACTATTATTTTAGATCTTGATCGCGATTTCTGGACATATGTGTCTATGGATTATTTCAAACAAAAAATAAAAGCTGGCGAAGTTGGATCTTCAGCCATGCCACACAAAGTAAATCCTATCGATTTTGAAAACTCTGAAGGTAACCTTGGTATAGCAAACGCTATTTTTGAGCACTTGTCGGCTAAATTACCAGTATCGAGATTGCAAAGAGATTTAACTGACAGTACAGTTCTTAGAAATGTTGGTGTTCCTTTTGCACATACAATTATTGCTTTTCAATCTACATTAAAAGGATTGAACAAACTACTTTTAAACAAAGTGAAGTTTGAGCAAGATTTAGAGAATAACTGGGCTGTTGTAGCTGAAGCTATTCAAACCATATTAAGACGTGAAAGCTACCCAAATCCATACGAAGCTTTAAAAGGACTTACACGTACAAACGAGAAAATCAATAAAGATTCTATTGCAAACTTTATTGATACTTTAGAAGTTTCTGATGCAATCAAGAATGAATTAAAACAAATATCGCCTAGTAACTACACTGGAATTTAAGCCGGTTTTAATGCATTAAAACTTTTCTTTAGTTCATATACTTCATATCGCCCGTTTAGGGCGATATGCATTTTAGATTGTGCCTCACATCATATATATTTCGAGTGAACGCAAAACTAAAATTGTATGCAAACAAATTTCTCAGTTGAAGAATCAGTAAGTAATTTATGGGATAAATTAGATGGTTGGCTAGAAGCAATCATCTTAAAATTACCAAACTTCGCCATGGCAATTTTGGTCATGTTTCTGTTTTATTTTCTGGCAAGAGGAATACGTAAAATTCTTAAAAGAACCATTCTAAGAAAAATATCTCAAGTCTCTATTCAAGAAATAATAGCAAAAGTAATATTCGTTACCATTATTTTAATCGGATTTTTCATTGCTCTCGGTGTCTTAGATCTTGACAAAGTATTAACAAGCATATTGGCAGGTGCAGGTGTTGTAGGTCTTGCCGTAGGTTTAGCACTGCAAGGAACACTTAGTAATACCTTTGGCGGACTTATACTCTCGTTTATGCCACAGCTTAAAATTAATGACTTTATTAATGCTGATGGTGTTTCTGGTTTTGTTACCGAAATAAGTCTACGAAACATCATACTTAAACAGCCAGATAATAACATAGTGGTTATACCTAATTCTAAATTCATAGATGGATCTTTCACCAATTACTCCATGAATGAAAGAAATAGAATTTTTGTGAATTGTGGTGTAGGTTATGAAAGTGACCTACAAATGGTAGAAGACTTAACGGTAAAAATCATTGCCGATAATTTTAAGCAGAATGATGACGAAAATGTAGAATTCTTTTTTACGGAGTTCGGCGATAGTTCTATCAACTTTATGGTGCGTTTTTGGGCAGATTGCATCAATGTAAAGCAAGAGCATGCAGCTAGACATAAAGCGATTAAAATTATTAAGAAGCATTTTGATCAGAGAGATATCAATATTCCGTTTCCAATTAGAACATTGGACTTTGGAAAAAACAATCTACAGATTGCTAAAGATTAAATATCTATTATAGCGCTAAATTAAAAAAGCCCGTTGAGCAAGTTCAACGGGCTTTTAATCAACTAACTAGACTAATTTATTTACTAATATTAACTTCGTGTGGGTAAGGAATTTCAATACCTGCAGTATCCAACGCTTTCTTAGTTCCTTCAATAGTAGCAAAGTATACATCCCAGTAATCTTCTGGCTTACAGAAAGGACGTACAGCTAAGTTTACAGAACTATCTGCCAATTCAGATACGTTAACCGATGGAGCAGGATCCTGCAATACTTGAGGATTTGCCTTTAACATTGCCAATAACACATCTTTTGTTTTTTGTAAATCAGAACCATAATCTACACCTACTGTAGTATCAACTCTAATTTTACCTTCGGCAGTATAATTTACGATATTACCGTTTGCCATTGCACCATTAGGAACAATCGCTAACTTATTTTCTGGTGTTACCAATTTGGTAGTAAAAATCTCGATTTCTTTTACATTACCAAGAACACCTTGTGCTTCTATCAAATCTCCAATTTTATAAGGCTTGAAAATTATTAGCAATACACCACCAGCGAAATTAGAAAGAGAACCTTGCAAAGCAAGACCAATTGCCAAACCAGCTGCTGCAATTACTGCTGCAAAACTTGTAGTCTCAACACCTAAGGTTGAAATAACCGTAATAATCAGAAATATTGTAAGCGCCCATTTCACTAAACTTAACAAGAACTTCTGCAATGATTCATCGTAATCCTGCTTAGTCATCCCTTTTCTAGTGACACCAATTAACTTTTTTATAACCCAAGAACCGATTATATATATTAAAATGGCCATCAGAACCTTTGGTCCATATTCCATTGCCATTCCAATTCCTTTGTCAATCCATACTTGTGCGTTTTCCATTTTTAAATGTTTGTTTAGGTTGTTTGTATATATTCTCACTTATTATGACACCAATTTTCTCGATTGGTCACATTAATAAGGAGATAAACTTCAATTTTATGATACAAAAAACCCGTTACAATAATGTAACGGGCTGTATTTAAATTAAATATACTATAAACTTAGCCTTTCAACAAATCTCCAAGTTGTTCCAATCCTTTCCCATCAAAATCAGATTTTTCTACTGCTTTAACTAATTGCATTAAACTCGCTGGGTTCATATCATCTCCTAAAATCCTAACTAAAACCAAACCTTTTTCATCGTTGTCGCCATATATGACAAGTTCGTCGATGGTATCATCATCGCCCTTTAATTGTATGGTAGCTTTTCCAAAAGGAGTATTCATTTTCATTAGCTCACTAAAATCGTCACTTTTAAGTATTGATTTTATCACATTTTTTTGAACTAAATAATCTGCCTCGTTTTCTGGTTTTTTCTGAAATGCTAAAACGTTCAACTTCTTTAAAGATGAAGCTGCCTCTTTCTCTGATTCGGTTAAATTTGCTGTTTCTAAATCTAACAAACTCGAAGGCAAATCAAAAGACATAAAATTAGGATTCTCTGCACTTGCAATATAATACTGTTGCAAACTCTGTTCTGACGAGCATGATGCAATGGTAAAACCTAGCACCAACATCATTATTAAATATACTTTTTTCATATTATTCTTTTTAAATTATAAAAAGGTCTCCTGTTAAATAGAAGACCTTTTTAAATATTTTTTATTTACCCGATGCTTTGTTCAAATCTTTAGGTAAATCCATTTTATTGGTCAAAGTACCTATCTTATTTAAATCGATGTCACCGGTAAGGCTCACTAATACTGTTTCAAGTTTACGTCCATTATGCCCTACATCTACATTCTCTAAACCACTAACAAACATTAATAATTCTGATACGTGATCTTTCTTTTTACCGTCTTTCACATAAAACTTTACGTTGACATCTTGATCTTTTACGCGCATCAACTCTTCTAACTTCGAAGACTTAAGGTATCTCTTTACGGTTGATGTCATATCTGCCGTTACAGAAGCATCTTCGGTCATAAAAACTTTTACATTTCTTAGTCCGCTAGCTATATCCATAAACTCCTGAGCCTCTGCGTCGTCGCTCATGCCGCCTAATTTAGAAACTAGGTCGATCATACCTTTATTTACAATTACAGACCCTACATTATCCATATCTTCATATTTATCGAATACAGATTGAGAAAAACCCAATACGGGTAAAATTGCCATTAAAATTACTACTGCTACTTTTTTCATGATTGTTGTTTTAATGCCGCTACCCTATTTAGGTTTTGGCGATTGATGAATTGATGAATGTTTGTTTTTTAAAAAGTGCTGAAATTAAGGGGCCAACACTTTTAAATACTATTTAGTTCCCCTTATTTGCTGCTTTGCCTAATTGATCACCACCTGGTAAATCCATTTTATCGGTCAATTTCGATACTGAACGTAAGTTAATATCTCCAGTCAAGGACAAAAGAACAGTTTCTAACTTTTTACCATTGATATCTATATCAACATCTTTTAAACCGGTTACAAACATTAAAAGTTCTTTTACATGATCGCTGTCTTTACCTTCTTTAACGTAAAATTTTACATTAGAGCTACCATCACGAACCCTCATTAGTTCTTCAAAAGAAGAGCTGCTAAGCCTGTTTGTAACCCAGCTATCAACATCTTTAGAAATAGCCGCATCTTCGGTAGTTATTACCTTAAAACTGGTTATAGAATTAACCAACTCAAAAAATTCTTTTGCTTCGGGATCATCTGAACTAACGCTCATTTTACCTAACATCTGAAACATTTTTGGCTGCATGGCAACAAAAGTTACCTTATCGTTATCCTCATACTTCTCAAAAATATCTTGAGCATTTATAATTACAGGGGCTAACACCAAAAGCGTTAATACTAATATCTTTTTCATTTTAATTATTTTTCGTTAAAAATTTATTCGTTGTTTTTTCAAATTCCTCTAAATAATACAGTTGCTCTGTACCTTTATTAAAATTCATTGCTAATAAGGCTAAAGCCTCTTTTGCAGATTCTATTTCCTCTGGTGTATACTCATCTGCTAAAGTAACGGGAGGTGGTGTTGGCTGATAGAAATAAAGCCCTACCATAAAGACTGCTATCGCTGCAACGGATACCCATTTCAAATAATTTTTTCTAGGTTTTAATGGCACCTGCTTTGTAAAGCGTTCTTCTTTTGCTTTCGTAAAGTAATTGAACAAAGATTCATACTGCTCTAAATGAGGAGCGACTTCATCTTCTGAAAAATACCTTCTCAGCTTTTCTTCTTCGGCTACCGTAGTGGTCGCTTCAAAATACTTTTCTATTAATTTTTCTATATTATGCAATTCCATAATTATGCTTTTCCATTAATTTTTTCCTTACGGTTTTTCGTGCTCTGGATAAAGCAACACGTATGGCTGTAGGTTTCATATCCAGTAATTTCTCTATTTCTTCATATTCGTATTGTTCTACATCTCGCAATTGTAATACCATTTTTTGCTGCTCTGGTAATTCAGCCATAATTCGTTCTACCCAACTAATACTATCTTTTGCTTCTATTTCGCTTTGTAACGAAGTACTAGCATCTGTGTAATTAGTATGTACCAATTTCAAATTACCGGCTTGCTTAGATTTTAATCTATCTAAACAAAAGTTTTTGGTCATGGTCATGGCAAAAGCTTCTACATTGTTATAGCTCTCCATTTTATTCTTCTTGGACCACAACTTAATTAATATCTCTTGTGTTGCGTCTTCAGCTTCCTCCGTTGACACCAACAATCTTTTGGCCATACGGAACAACTTATCCTTAAATGGTAATACAGTATTTAAAAACTCCGCTTGTTTCATTTTGGTTTGGCTGTTCGTAAACTTTCTTATCGGTTTACAAAAAGAAGACGATGTACAACGATTTTTGTTACAATTAATTTTTATTTAATTGACTTGTAAGTAAATTTAACATCCTTATACTAATTATATACGTACTTACTTAAACGTTTATTTTTGGTATACTTATGAATGTTCTAATATTTGAATGTTCATAACCATACATTGTAATTAAAAAGAAGCTATGAAAAAATTTTTCTTGTCCCTCCTATGTTTAGGATTTGTTGTTACCTCTTGTAATAATGATGATACTGTTATTGAAGAAGAAGTTGTTGAAACACCCGAAGAAGAAGTACCTGAAGTTGTAGATATTGAAGTCCAAAACTTTTTTTGGCAAACACTTAATCTTTATTATTTCTGGCAAGGTGATGTTCCAGATTTAGCAGATGATCGTTTTGATACACAGACTGCCTATGAAGAATATTTAACTGAAAACTCTGAGCCGGTAGCTTTTTTGGAAAACAAATTATTATTTTCTGAAGACAGATTCACTTTTTACAACGAAGATTATACTCAATTAGTAAACAGTTCTGCTGGTGTTTCTAAAAGTAACGGTTTACAATTTGGTTTAGGACGTATTTCAGGTACAGACGATTTATTTGGCTTTGTGGAATATGTTGTTAAAAATTCTAATGCATCTGGTCAAGATATAAAAAGAGGCGACCTGTTTATTGGTGTTGACGGACAGACCTTAACCGTAGATAATTATATTGATTTACTTTTTGGTAGTAATGATACCTACGCTCTAAATATGGCTGAAATTGTCGATGGTGGTATTAGTGCTAGTGACAGAAAAGTTACATTAACTAAAACTGAAGGCTTGGTTGAAGACCCTATTCACGTAAATAATGTTATTACTTCTGGTGACAAAAAAATTGGCTATTTAATGTATAATCAATTTGTTTCTGGTTCTGAAGATGCCATGAATGCCGTATTTGCAGATTTTATTGCACAAGGTGTTAACGACTTAGTATTAGATCTAAGATATAACCCAGGCGGTAGAGGCTCTACAGCTGCTGTACTTGCCAGTTTAATCAAGGGTACGAATACATCAGACTTGCTTTATAAAACTGTGTATAATGCAAAATTACAGGCACAATTCGGTGAATCTTCAGAAAATTATTTTGTGAGTACTACAGGTGCTTTTGACGGAAATTCTGATGCACCTTTAAATACATTAAATTTAAATAGAGTTTATATTATTGCAGCTGAAGGTTCGGCTTCTGCTAGTGAATTGGTAATGGTCGGCTTAGCACCTTATATAAATGTTGTTCATATCGGTGGTACTACTGTTGGTAAAAATCAAGGATCTGTATTATTTGTTGATGATCCAGAAGGTGGTAATGTTTATGATGCTGAGAGAGTCGATAATATTAACCCTAACGTACAATGGGGATTACAGCCTATTATCAGTCAAGTTGAAAATAGCGCTGGGTTTACCGATTATGTAGATGGTTTAGTACCTGATATTGAACTTGATGAAGATGTTACCAATCTAGGTGTTCTTGGAAATGCTGACGAGCCTTTATTTGCAAGAGCTATTCAAGAAATTACAGGTGTCAGTGGTAAACGTAATTTCGATGTACTATTGCCTGCAAACGTGGTTTCAAGTTCTAAGCTTTACAATCCTAGAAATACAGTACTATTATTAAACAATAGTATACCTGTTTCTAAAATTCCTGTAGCTGAAAAGAAATAAATTTAAAACATTTCAGTTTCCCTATTTATGAAGAAGATATTAGTATTATTAGTTGCTGCAATTGCCTTTTCGTGTTCAAAAGATGACGATTTATCTTTACCAAACACGGTAGACCCAGATGGCTCGGCAGATGTTGAAGTACAAGATTTTATGTGGAAAGCCATGAACTTTTGGTATTTCTGGCAGGCAAATATCGATGACTTAGCAGATGACCGTTTTGAAAGTACTGCAGAAGGTAGAGCAGAATATACCGCTTTTTTAAACTCTGCCGATGACCCTGCTGCTTTCTTTGACAGCAAATTGCAATATATAGAAGATCGCTTTAGTTTTTATAATGAAGATTATAGAGAACTTACCAATTCACTTGCAGGCATATCTAAAAGCAATGGTCTAGAATTCGGACTAGTTCGTTTACAAGACAGCGAAGATATTTTTGGCTTCGTTCGTTACATTGTTCCAAACTCAAATGCCAGCACAGTCGAAATTCAACGTGGTGACCTTTTTACTGGTGTTGATGGTCAAACATTAACTACTTCAAATTATATCGATTTGCTTTTTGGTGAGAACGACACCTACACCTTAAATATGGCAGATTTTGACAATGGTAACATTACACCAAACGACGTGGAAGTTTCGCTTACAAAACAAGAAGGTCTAGCTGAAAACCCGGTTTTTATAGCTAAGTCTTTTACAATTGCAGGTGAAAATATTGGTTACATCATGTATAACCAGTTTACTAATGAATATGATGATGATTTGTATTCAGCGGTTGAAGATTTGAAATCTGCAGGAATTACCAATCTTGTAATGGATTTACGTTATAACCCTGGTGGATCTGTAAACACAACGCGTTTATTGGCCAGTATGATTTATGGTACTAACACGTCTGATTTATTTTTAAGAAAGCGTTACAACGATAAGCTTCAAGAGCAATTTAATGACAGCCAATTAGAAATTAATTTTGCAGATAAGGTTAATGGAAAAAATATCAATACTTTAGGATTGACTAAATTATATGTTTTGACTTCTTCTAGTTCTGCCTCTGCAAGTGAGCTGTTGATTAACAGCCTAGAACCATATATGGACGTAATTCAAATTGGTGATTTAACTAGAGGAAAAAATGAGTTCTCTACTACTCTAGTTGATGACCGAGATAATTCTTACTTGTACACTCCATCAAGGGTAAACAATATTAACCCAGATAATCAATGGGCTATTCAACCCTTAATAGGTAGAAACGAAAATGCTGATGGTTTCTTTGACTTTACAAGCGGTTTACAGCCAGATTATGAGTTGAAAGAAGATTATAGCAACCTTGGTATTTTAGGCGAGGAAAATGAGCCTTTGTTAGCGAAGGCAATTGAATTGATAACAGGTGCTACTGGTAAACGCGATTTTACCGTTAAATACCCTATCAATATTATTAGCAGTTCTAAAGAGAACAGCTTTATGAGCGATAAAATGGTAGATGATACGGTTTTTGATTTGGAGTTCTAAAAAACTACTAATCATAAAAGAAAGAAAAAAAGGACAGCCAATTGGCTGTCCTTTTTTTTTTGGATTACAAACTCAACTTAAACCCTAAACGAACATTTCGTCCTTTAGTGGTAAACGAAACTACCTCTGTATACTCTTCATTTAAAAGATTATCGACTGCCAAGAATGCAGTTAGATTACTACAAAACTGATGCCTCAATTGTAAATTTGCTAAACTAAAACTATCTAAAGTTACGCTTGAAAATGTAGCAAAATCAGTATCGGTTCTATCGGATACATACTGATAAGAGAGTCCAACATATGTATTCTCTTTTATAGCATACCCAATAGTAGCGTTGATTTTACTTTTAGGTACTCTCAATGCCAAATCTTCTTTAGAATTGGTATAGGTATAATTAGCATCAAAAGTTAGCCCTTTAGTTAGTTCTGAATTTAGGCCTACTTCTACTCCATTAAAATGTGCGGTTTCAGCAGAGTTTCTATACTGACTTTCAAAAGTTGTAAAATCAATTGTAACATAATCAATTCTATCTTCTTCGGTTCTATTAAAATAAAGTGCATTAATGGTAAATGCATCTGATATTTTAAATTCGATACCTCCTTCTAAAGTAGTATCTTCTTCTGGATCTAAATCAGGATTCGCCCCAAACGGACCATATAACTGTGATAAGTTAGGTGCAATGTATGATGTTGCATAGCTACCTATAAATTTCAAGTATCCGTCGTTAATAGCTATTCTGTATGACGGATTAATGTTGTAAATGAAATTAGAACCATAGTCACTATGGTTGTTTAATCTAACACCAGCATTTACATTAATACCTTGCTCACCAACATACACTGCATTTAAATAAGGATCAATTGTATTAGAATTGTATTCCTCGCTAAATAAAGTTTGATTGTCTATATAATTTACACCAACTATGGTATGAATATTATCTGAAAACGTGTATTTATTAAAAACATCCAATACATAAGATTGAGAATCATAAGTTGCCGGAAAGCTAGATTCAAACGCTCTAGCTATCTGATTAAATGCTGTATTTACGTTAATACTTCCATTTTCATACTTGTAAGCAGAACTTAGTCCAAAACGAGATTGCTCACTTGTAAAATAGAAATCTGCATCTTCAATAGGGAAACCGTTATCAAAATCACTATTCAATTTGTTATAGAAGGCCGATGCGTTTAGCTCAAAGCGTTCAGAAAATTGATATCCTACTTTTAAGTTGCCATCTATTCTAGAAACTTCGTCTGATTCCGTACCTATTGCAGCCGATAATCCATCTGTAAATTGATGACCTCCAGATGCTAAAACAGATAATTTTCCATGCTTAGCTGTTAAGTTTACCGTATTCGAAATATCAGAAATATTATAATTCTGATCATCTTCCGTTTGGTTGGTTCCGAAACTTGAAATGACATCTAATGCAAGACCTTCTTTCTTCGCTTTCTTCGTCGTAATATTAATTACCGCCGTTGCTGCTGAATTTCCATAAAGCGTGCTCGCTGCGCCTTTTAAAATTTCGATACTTTCAATTTGAGCAGCATTCAATAATCTTAAATCATACTCTGCACTTGTACCCGATGGATCAGATACTTGTATACCATCAATAATGACCAAAACTTGGCGATTATTACCGCCTCTAACAAAGGTAGAAAGGTTCTGACCAGCATAACTTCTGGTGCCGTTAATTTCAATTCCGCTTTTCGTGTTAATAATTTCAGCAACCGAACGTCCCTGGTTTTGTTCCAATTCCTTTTGAGAAATGGTAATAACGGTCTTACCCGAATTTTCACGCTTTAATTCAAAACGCGAATCACTAACGACAACCTCATCTAATTGTAACGTTTTTGTAGAATTTTGCTCTTGCTGTGCTCCTACTTTTGCACATAACAATACAGTGACCGCAGGCCACAATAAATAATTTTTCATTCGTTTAAATTCATAAACGGGAGCGTAGTATGTCTGTACCCATACGCAAACCTTTATCCCGAAAGTTTAACAATGTTCGTTTGAATAAGGCAGGTCTCCTGACTTGTTTAATACTATTCTGCCTTCCCATGTTTTCCAAACCGGTTTGGATCCCAAAGTGACTTTGAAGAAAATAGTACCTTCTTAAAAAGAAGTATCAAACAAAATCTATTTGCCAATAGATAGGTTTGAAATAAACTTACAGTTGCGGGAACAGTTCTAGATTTTCACTAGATTCCCTTTTAATTTCATCACCAAAAGCAATGAAAACCAAAATTCATGGCGAAAGTAAACATTTAGTTTAATCTTTCTAAGTAAACTTTTATAATACTACTTTTGAAAAATAGACAAACCACCACCATGTTTAAACACTTACTTTTTATAAGTTACCTTCTTTTGTTATGCGGATGCAAGCAAGAGAAAAAAGACCCATTTTCGAATGAAACCGCTGCTAGCATTACACCTATACAATATGCCAATGGTTTTAAAATTGAAACTCAGAGTAGTGGCATTACTGTCATCAAGGTTTTAAAGCCTTGGGCAAATGCCGAAACTACCCACACCTATGCTTTAGTCCCCAAAGAAATTCAAACAAGCGTAACACTAAACAAAAATGAATATGATGCCATCATTTCAACGCCTGTTGAAAATATCGTGGTAACCTCAACTACTCATATTCCTGCTTTAGAAGAGTTGGGAGTTCTACATCAACTTATTGGCTTTCCCGATACCAAATATATTTCATCTACAGCTGCGCGAGAGAGAATCGATTCTGGAAAAATAAAAGAATTAGGTGTCAATGAAAGTATCAATACTGAAGCAGTTTTGGCGTTGCAGCCAGACCTTATATTTGGCTTTGCCATTAACGACGGTAATAGTACCTATGAAACCATACAACGTGCTAATATCCCTGTAGTTTATAATGGCGATTGGGTAGAAGAAACTCCTTTAGGTAAAGCCGAATGGATTAAGTTCTTCGCTCCTTTTTTTAATAAAACCAATGAAGCAAATGCTGTTTTTAATAAAATTGAAGCATCTTACCTAGAAGCCAAAAAACTAGCTTCTGAGACCAAAAAAAAACCTACCGTTCTAAGTGGAGCTATGTTTAAAGATATATGGTATTTACCTGGTGGGAAAAGTTGGGCAGCGAATTTTCTTGAAGATGCCAATGCTGATTACTTATGGAGTTCTACGGATGAAAACGGAAGTCTTTCGTTAAGTTGGGAGAGCGTTCTTGATGTAGGGCAACATGCCGAGTATTGGATCGGACCTGCACAATTAGCCACTTACCAAGAAATGGAATCATCTAGTCTGCATTATACACAGTTTGATGCCTTTAAAAACAGAAAAATATTTACCACGGCAAATACAAAAGGTGAAACCGGAGGAACTTTATACTATGAACTGGGGCCGCAAAGACCAGACCTTGTTCTAAAAGATTTAATTCATATTTTGCACCCAGGGCTACTGCCAAACTACGAACCCTTCTTTTTTAAGCCACTACTTTAATTGTCAAAAAAATCAACATACAATTTTCATTTCATAGCCTTACTAGTCGTATTGCTATTATGTTTTATTGTAAATATTTGCTTAGGCTCTGTAAACATTTCATTCGTAGATACTCTAAAAACGTTATTTGAAACAGCAACTAAAGACTCTTCTAGCTACTATATCATTTGGGAATATAGACTACCAAAAGCGATAACAGCTATATTGGTCGGCGGCGGACTCTCACTTAGTGGATTGTTGATGCAGACCTTGTTTAGAAACCCCTTAGCCGGGCCATATGTACTTGGCATTAGTTCTGGCGCTAGTTTAGGTGCTGCGCTCTTAATTATGGGGACTTCATTATTTTCTGGCGCATTTACCTTTTCCACTTTTAATGATATTACACTTGCCATAGCATCTAGTCTTGGTAGTTTTCTAGTATTAGCACTAGTTCTTGTGGTTGCAGCTAAAGTAAAAGATACCATGGCGCTATTGATTATCGGACTCATGTTTGGCAGTATAACAGCTGCTATTGTAAGCGTACTTTCATATTTCTCTAAAGCTGAAAAATTACAACAATACATTTTTTGGTCATTTGGTAGTTTAGGTAATTTATCTTGGGCACAATTACTAATAGTCGCGCTTTGTACTATAATAGGAATTTTTCTAAGCATCATTTCCATTAAACCTTTAAATGCTTTTTTGCTCGGGGAGAATTACGCTAAGAGCTTAGGCATAGGTTTACAGAAATCGCGCTATATAATTATAATTGCCACAGGGTTATTGGCGGGATCAATTACTGCCTTTGCCGGTCCTATTGCCTTTGTCGGATTAGCCGTACCACACATTACCAAACAACTATTTCACACTACGGATCATAAAATTCAAATACCCGCTGTACTTTGCTGTGGAGCGATATTAATGTTGGTTTGCGATACCATTGCCCAACTACCGGGCTCAGTTAGTGTTTTACCTATTAATGCTATTACCAGTATATTAGGAGCACCAGTGGTAATATGGTTACTGGTACGAAAAAGAAAAATGATATTTTAATATAAAACTAAAGTCATCAACAACAAAAAATTAAATAGTATTTTACAAGTTGCCGACCTATCTATTGGGTATGATGATATAGTCATTGCTTCTGCTATTTCTTTTGAACTACAGAAAGGGGAACTCGCAGCTATTGTTGGTGTAAATGGCATCGGTAAATCTACATTACTTCGTACTTTAGGCAATTTTCAGCCAAAAATTTCTGGTGCAATACTCATTGAAGAAAAAGATTTAAAAACCTATAACGAACTACAAATAGCTTCTAAAATAAGCGTAGTTCTTACAGAACCTATTGCCTCTAAAAATCTATCTGTTTATGAGCTATTGGCTTTGGGCAGACAACCATACACAAATTGGCTAGGTAAATTGGCTGATGACGATATTTCAATTATTAATAAAAGTATTGCTCTTTTAGAACTAGAGCCTTTCTTAGATAAAAAATGTTTTCAGTTGAGTGATGGTCAATTACAACGTGTACTTATTGCTCGTGCCCTAATTCAAGATACCGATATTATTCTACTTGATGAACCTACTACACATCTAGATCTATATCATAAAGTTCAGATTTTAAAACTATTAAAATCTATAGCTCATGAAACGAACAAATCCATTTTATTTACAAGCCACGAAATCGAACTCGCTATTCAATTATGCGATAAAATGTTGATTTTAGATGGAACTAACAATGCTTTTGATCAACCTTGTAATCTGATAGCAAATAACAGTTTTAATTCCCTCTTCCCCACTGACACTATTTCTTTTGACCCAAATACCGGTTCTTTTAGAATTAAGAAATAGATATTTTAACATATATAAGAATTTAGATATGGTATGTTAATTAAAATATACCGGCTCTTTTAAACTTTACTATGCAATCAAGTATCTTTACCCGATTAGGTTAGCACACCAATGAACGAAATTTATATTTATTTAATAATAGGAATCCTTTGTCTTGCCTTAGGATATTTTTTAGGTAACTATATTCAGCTTCTAAAAACGAAATCTCGTCAAAGCACTTTAGAAGAACGTGAGCAACAAATGCTTAATAACCTTTCTGTTTTTCAGGATAGATTAAAAGAAAGTGAGAATCGTAAACTACAGCTACAGGCAGATAAAGAGCAATTAGGCAATCAGATTGTACGCTATCAGGCAGATTTAGAAAACTTGCAGCAAAAGAATAAAGAGCAAAAACAGGAAGTTGAAAAGCTTCAAGAGAAATTTACGAAGGAGTTTGAAAATCTTGCCAATAAAATATTAGAAGAAAAGAGCTTAAAATTTACGGAACGTAATGAAAAGAATATCAAAAACATTCTTACTCCGTTAAATGAAAAAATCCTCCTTTTTGAAAAGAAAGTCGAAGAAAGTCAGAAAGAAAACATCAGTATACATTCGGCTTTAAAAGAGCAATTACTAAACCTGCAGACTCAGAACATTAAAATTACCCAAGAAGCAGAGAACTTGACCAAAGCTTTAAAAGGTGACAGTAAAATGCAAGGTAACTGGGGCGAGCTGGTATTGGAGCGTGTGTTAGAGAAATCTGGTTTAGAGAAAGACCGTGAATATACCGTTCAGCAAAGCTTTACTCGAGAAGATGGCAGCCGCGTACTACCAGATGTTATCATCAACTTGCCTGATGGTAAGAAAATGGTGGTGGATTCTAAAGTATCTTTAACCGATTACGAGCGCTATGTAAATGCTGAAGATGAACTCAGAGAGAAGTTCTTAAAAGACCATATCAACTCCCTTAGAAGACACGTAGATCAATTATCTGCCAAGAAATATGAGGATTTATATGAAATGGAGAGTCCCGATTTTGTTTTAATGTTCGTACCTATTGAACCTGCCTTTGCTATTGCTATAAATCAAGATAATTCTTTATACAATAAAGCTTTTGAGCAAAATATTATTATTGTTACTCCTTCAACACTTCTTGCTACCTTGCGCACCATTGATAGCATGTGGAATAATGAGAAGCAACAACGAAATGCTATTGAAATTGCACGACAAGCGGGTGCTCTTTATGATAAATTTGAAGGCTTCGTTGGTGACTTAATGAAAGTAGGCAAGAAAATGGACGACGCTAAAGATGAATACCGTGGAGCAATGAATAAATTAGTCGATGGCCGTGGCAACATTATCACTAGTATAGAAAAGCTTAAAAAAATGGGTGCGAAAGCGAAAAAATCTATTCCCGAATCATTAATTAATCGCGCCGTTGAAGATGACGATTTCGAAGAAGAACCTAAATTAAAACTATAAAACCAACCATTAATAATATATTAAAACTAAACACATGAAAAAGATAGTATCATTACTTTTATTAAGCGTAGTCTTTATTGGTGCGCTGTATTACGCCTTTATATACTTTGTAACCTTTAGTGAGGGTGTACGCTCAGGAGAACTCATTAAAATTAGTCATAAAGGTGTCATGGCAAAAACTTGGGAAGGTGAAATAAGCCAAGGAATTTCTGGCGCTCAAATATTCTCTTTTTCTGTATTGGACAAAGACAAAGAAGTAATTGAAAAATTACAAGAATATCAAGGTCAGTATGTAAAAGTAAGCTACGTAGAACGCTATACAACCTTCTTTTGGCTTGGTGATTCTAAATATTTTGTTACCGAAGTTCAAGCAGAAAAATCACCTCATGTCAGAAATTAAGAAAGAAACTATTAAGTCTATGGAAAAGTTTAAAAGCGTAAGAGAGTCTAGAGTTTCTATAACAGAGTTGATGCTTCCATCCCATTCTAATTTTGGAGGAAAAGTACATGGTGGACATATCCTGAACCTAATGGATCAAATTGCCTTTGCTTGCGCATCTAAACATTCGCAGCAATACTGTGTAACAGCATCGGTTAACCGAGTAAATTTCTTGAACCCTATTGAAGTGGGAGAATTGGTTACCTTGAAGGCAAGTATTAATTATACAGGGCGTACCTCTATGGTAGTTGGTGTTCGTGTAGAATCAGAAAATATTACATCTGGCACAAAGAAACACTGTAACTCCTCTTACTTTACTATGGTAGCAAAGGGAACAGATGGTAAAAATGTTCCCGTACCAGGATTAATAATTTCTGATGATCAAGGAGTCAGAAGATTTGCACGTAGCAAATACCGTAAATTAGAAGCTCAAGAAAGAGACACTAAATTTGAATCTAAATCTTTTAATTCTGAAGATTATTTAAAAGAGCTTCAATCTGAAAATATTAAGATTGAAATGAAGTAAGAAGCTTTGCCGCGGCAGCATCTAAAAACCAGACCAAGTCTTTTGTTTTAGGTGCTACGTGACTAGCAGGGTATTCTAAATAACCTTCTTCCCTATCTATAATAATTTTTACCTTTTCTGCCTTGCTTTCGCCAGTTACCAAAAAAGCTACAGTTTTAGCATTATTGATTATTCTACCGGTAAGTGAAACTCGTCTTTGACCAGATTCTGGGTGAATAGCTACTTCGCAATTATCGGGTGAAACCCAAAGATTTATCTCATGTGGAAAAATAGATGCCGTATGACCGTCATCGCCCATACCAAGAATCACTAAATCGAATTGAGGTAACCCTAATGCTTTTGGTAATTCTTTATCCAACAAATCGCCATAACGTTTGGCTTCTTCCTTAGGATTGTTTTCTCCTTTTATTCTATGAATGTTCTCCCGTGGTATATCTACTTTAGAAATTAGGTGTTCTATCGTCATTTTATAGTTACTCTCATCATCAGTGGGTGCTACACATCTTTCATCGCCCCAATACAAATGAATGTTTTTCCAATCGACATCAGTAGAAAACTGTTCTGCTAATACGTCAAATACAATTTTAGGCGTACTACCACCAGATAAGGCAATGTGAAAAGCCTTCTGAGTATCTGATTTTTCAATCAAATATTTAGAAAACTCTTCAGCGACCTTTACTTTATTTTGATAAACTTTTAATTCCATTTTCTATCAACAATTAAATTAATCTTCTACCCTACTAGCAAATTACACAGTAACCAGATTCATCTGCTAAATTCTCGCTAGGGTTTCTCCATTCTCCTACACCTTCTATAAGCTCATTGGCATTCTCAGGACCCCAAACTCCGGCTGCATAACCGTACATTTTTACATCCTTACCATTTTTCCAATAATCTAAAATTGGATCTACAAATGCCCAAGCAGCTTCAACTTCATCTGCTCTTGCATATAAAGTAGCATCACCTTGCATCGCATCTAATAATAGACGTTCGTAAGCTTCCATTACATGTGTTTCTGTTAAGCTAGAATAGTAGAAATCCATATTAGCACGCTCAACCTCAAACCCTTGTCCAGGTACTTTTACTCCGAATTTTATTAAAATACCTTCATCTGGCTGAATACGAATAACCAATTTATTATCCTTGTTACTAATACCAGATTCCTTAAAAATTTGATGGTGCGGCGTTTTAAAATGAATCACTACCTCAGTAACTTTTGTAGGCATACGTTTAGCTGTTCTTACATAAAAAGGAACATCTGCCCAACGCCAGTTATCTACAAAGAATTTTACAGCAGCAAAGGTTTCGGTAGTTGAATTTTCATCAACACCGTCCTCTTCACGATATCCTTTTACTTCTTGTCCGTCAATTTTAGAAGACACATATTGTGCTCTAATGGTATTTTCAAAAAGAGTCTTCTCGTCATTCATAAGCCTAAGTGACTTCAATGCCTTCAATTTCTCATTACGAATTTCTTCTGCATCGGCACTCAATGGTGGCTCCATTACAATTAAAGCTACTATCTGTAATAAATGACTCTGAAACATATCTCTCAATGCACCAGATTTATCGTAATACCCACCTCTTTTTTCTACACCAACACTTTCGGCATTGGTGATTTCTACATGGTGTATATAATTTCTGTTCCAAAGTGGCTCAAAAATACTATTGGCAAAACGGGTTACCAATAAGTTCTGAACTGTTTCTTTACCTAAGTAATGGTCAATTCTGAATATTTGACCTTCTTTAAAATAGGTATGTAAACCGTCATTTAATTCTTTGGCAGATTCTAAACTATAACCAAATGGCTTTTCAACAATAATTCTTCTCCAACCCGTAGATTCTTCATTTAAACCTTGATCCGATAAATTCTTTGCTATCGGCTCATATAAACTTGGCGGTGTAGATAGGTAAAACATATGATTACCTGCTGTACCATATTTCTGATCCAAATCTGATATACGCTTTTCTAGACGTTCGTAAGATGTATCATAATCTGAACCTAGGTCTTCGTAAAAAAGCTTATCTGCAAATTTTTGAATATAATCTGCATCGAATTCTTTACGCTCCTTTTCTAAATAAGGACTTTCTAGAACTACCTTATTTCTAAATTTTAAATCGCCTAAATCACTTCTGCTTACACCCAGTACTACAAAATTATCTGGGAGATCATTTCCCTTATATAAATTGAAAATAGCTGGTATAAGTTTTCTTGCCGTTAAATCTCCTGATGCTCCAAAGATTACGAGCATTTGATTTTCTGTCTTCTTCATTATAGGTTGATATTCTTTATTCTTCAAATATCTTAAAAAGTAAGCCATTATAGGGCGTTATTAAGATACAATTTGGATTTAAAGTCAATATTTTAAATTATTTTTGATTCTCATTATGTTACTAACAATAAATAATTAAGAATTGTAACATTTTGATGTATTCTAATTATAAAACATTCAATTTATGTACGATTTTGGTTTAGTAGGTCTTGGAGTAATGGGACAAAATTTTATCCTCAATGTAGCTGACAACGGATTTTCTGCCTACGGATATGATTTAGATGATGAAAAAGTAGAGGCTTTAAAGACTTTAGGAGGAGATGAAGAAAAAGTAAGCGCTTCTAGCAACATAAAAACGTTTGTAAAAAACTTAAAGCAACCACGTAAAATAATGTTATTGGTACCTGCGGGTAAAATTGTAGATGGTGTTATAGAATCACTTTTGCCACATATTGATAAAGGAGATATTATTATTGATGGTGGAAATTCTTTCTTTACCGATACCGACAGAAGAGAAGCTTATTTACAACAGAAAGGCATTAACTTTTTTGGAGCAGGTGTTTCAGGTGGTGCTAAAGGTGCTCGTAAAGGTCCGAGTATTATGCCAGGTGGTTCAAAATCTGCATACGAACATATTAAACCAATTTTTGAAGCAGTATCTGCCAAATATAACGGCGAACCTTGTGTTGCTTATTTAGGTCCAAAATCTGCCGGTAACTATGTGAAAATGGTACACAATGGTATTGAATATGGATTAATGCAGCTGACTTCTGAAATTTATGATGTTCTTAAAAAAGGTGGTGACTACAACAATGATGAATTGCACAGCACTTTCGCAAAATGGAACGATGGTAGATTGCAATCGTTCTTAGTTCAAATTACATCTGAAATATTCGAGCAAGAAGATGATTTAGTCAAAGGACGCTTAGTTGATCAAATTTTAGATAAAGCAAAACAAAAAGGTACCGGTAAATGGACTAGTCAAAATGCAATGGATCTTGGTATACCAGTACCATCAATAGATGTTGCCGTTAGCATGCGTGAACTTTCTGCTTTAAAGAACGAAAGAATTAAGGCTGATGCTTTATATGACAGACCTTTTGTTTCTCATATGGACAAAGAGAAACTAGAAGCGCTTACCGAAAAAACGTTATACTTTTCATTCATAATTACATACTCTCAAGGTCTTCACCAATTAGCAGATGCATCTAGAGAATACGGTTACGATTTAGATATTTCTGAAATCGCAAAAATATGGAGAGCAGGTTGTATTATACGTGCTGGTTTATTAGCCGATATTACTGAAGCTTTTAAAGCTGAGCCTAATTTGCCAAACCTTTTACTTTCTCCAAATTTTGTAAGCAAAGTAAAAGAAACGGTTGATGCTGCTAGAGAACTAGTTGCTTTTGGTGCTCAAAACGGTATTCCGTTACCTGGCCTATCAAATTCACTTACATATTTTGATGCCTACACTTCTAGCAAATTACCTTTAAACCTTATTCAAGCGCAACGCGATTACTTTGGTTCTCACACTTATGAGCGTTTAGACCGTGAAGGTATTTTTCATACAGAATGGGAAGATTAAAAATCAACATTTGAAAAAATATAAAACTGTTTTAAATAGCATTTGCCTTTCACTGATTGTGGCTACGACTGTACTATCGTGTAAAGAGGTTTCAAAAGAAGAAGTTCCGGTTGAAATTCTAGATAACCATACTCTTGATAGAAAGGCAAATGCTATTTTAATAGATTCTCTTGTTAGGCAGGTTTATGTGCCTATATATTCTGATATATACAACCAAACCAGAGATACTAGAACATTACTTACCGCTACCTTAAGTATTAGAAACACAAGTTTAAAGGATAGTCTATTCGTAAGCAAAATAGATTACTACAATACACAAGGCGATTTGGTTAGAAGTTATATCGACTCCCCTATTTATCTTACTCCAATGGAGTCTATTGATTATGTTATTGAACAACAAGATACTTCTGGCGGTAGTGGCGCTAATTTTTTGATTGATTGGTACTCTAAAAAACAACTCAATCCGTTGTTTCAAGCAGTCATGGTTGGTGGTTTAGGCGCACAAGCTTTTTCTTTTACTACAGAAGGTATTGAGATAATTGAGTAACTTATTTACTTACTTTAAAACACCACTAGGCAATTATAGTCTACAATTCATACTTAACATATGTATTCTATTTACGTTATTGAATTATCTAAAAAAGTGTTTACCGAGAATAGAAAATTTAGAGAGGCGAATCCGCAATTTAACGGCGTATTAGAGTGCCTTTATGTTGGCATGACAAGCAAAACACCTAAAGAGCGTTTTGATCAACATAAAAATGGAACCTTAAGTAAAAAAGGACATAATATATCTTCAAAAATTGTACAGAAATACGGTTTGTATCTACGCGGCAGTCTTTTTAATCATATCGACCCAATTAAAACAAAAGCCGAAGCTTTGAAATTGGAAGAGCAATTGGCACTTGAGCTTCGACGCAAAAAGTATGCGGTATGGTTTAACTGATATCTTTTATTTTGGCAATGGCGTTACAGCATCTAAAAGTTCATCTTCCATACCATAATATTTTAGCGCAAAACCAAATGCAATAACCGATAGTATAACGCCAATGAGAAACACCGTATACGTCCACCGTAACAATCTATATTTCTCTTGTAATACTTTCCCCAGATAATATAAATCCATACTTAACGAATCATATATAGATTCTTTGCTTTTTATAATATCTCTTAGTTTTGATTTGAAGTCACTCAACTCCATCGTATGAAAATTTCCAAAGAACAAGAAATTAGTATCCTTCTTCTTAATATCCTCATCTACCACATCGTTATTACTCACTTTTGGTCGTGTAGCCAAAACAGACATAATCATAGAAGCGATACTAAAAAGCACAAAAATTACTGTCGGATATATTAGATATGAATTTGAAGGTGAATCTAATTTTGGTATTAGATTGGCCAATAATAGCGAAATAATAATTGCATTTACAGATAGTAAGATATTCGCTTTAGTATCAGCTATATCACTCAATTTTATATGATTTCTAAGCTCAATACGGTATAAGGATTGAATTGCGCGTTGCGGACTCTCATCTTTTAATTTTGCTTTTAATATTTCTTTCTTTTCGGTTTTTTCAGACTTCTGTAATTTAGAAATTAAGGCAAGTATATTTTCTTCTTTTTGCTCTTGCCAATTTTCTTTCGCAAAATCTGTATAATATCGATGTTCTATTCGAAGTTTTTCTAAATAATTTAATCTCCACGTATCTAAATCAGGAATGGTTTCATTAAAATTTTCCAGCTCTAACCGTAATAATTGAAGCATCTCTTCGAAGTCGTCCGATGCGTAAAACCAGGAACAAGCATCTTTTACAATGGCTTCAGCATCATTAGTAGGCTTATCATTTTGCCATCCACTTTCTATCAAATGTGTTACAATAGTAATATCATGCTGTTCACAATTATTGTCTTTTAAAAAACTGGACGCTAATTTTACACTCTCTTTTATATGATTGTTATAATCCACAGCAAAACCCGCATGAAGAAACCATGTAGACAACAATACATTATTTTTATCAAAACTTTCAGTAGTTGAAAATTCTAATACTTTTTTGGCTTTATTGACTGTTTTATTGGTGTAACCTTGGCTATGATAAAGAAAGTTCTTGTTCATCTGATCAGATAACAAGTTTTTTATATATTTTTCAGCTGCTACCAATACAGTTTCATTCATAACTTCAAGTTTGTTAATTCAAATATTCTATGCGAAGATTACTCACTAGCGCAATCAAAACATGCCATTTGAGCTTTGGTCATTTTTACATCTTCAGATCCTTTTAAAGCTTTGGTCAATGCTTCACTTTCCACTAATTCTTGCTGAAATAGTATTGCATAATCTACAAGATTGTTTCTTCTACTTTTGATTTTAGCAATGAGTTCTTTTCCATCCAATTCAAAAATTTCATTTGACCATACCGAGAAAGATGCCTCAATAGCTTCATCTGTCAACAATTCTTGTAAAACCCTAGCTTCTTCTTCAAATACCGATGGCGGTATATCTCGCATAAAATAAATATCAAAAGGAGATACCAGACCGGATAAAAAATCGATTTCCTTTTCAAAAGATTGCACCTCTGGTAGAAATGTGTTGTTAGAAATTATTGTAGGCAAAACACCTTCAAGATTAAAAAAGGCATTATCTCTATCGCACGGTAAAGGAATGGCAATAATTGAGTCTACCCTATTTTCAATAGCCCAGCCCCATTGTTTAGCATGACGATCCCAATCACCTACTAACAAATCAAATAAACGTGCTCTAACCAAAGAATTTGCATGTATACTAACCTTGTTCGGATTCTTTATTTTCAACTTTTGTAAGTCATCTGTATCCATCAAAGAATCTACATTTTTAAGACCTAACCACTTTGCTTTACCTTTTGTTTCATATTCTAAAAGAAAAAGTCGATTTCCATATTTATCGTTATAATCTGAAAGTTGCTCTTGTTTTGGCAAGAACACCAACTTGGGCATCGTATTTAGAATTTTAGCCCTTTTTGAAAGTTCAGACACTACTAGTGCAGCATAAGGATGTTGAGCAGAAATACCATCGACCACAATATTTTCTATACCTAATGTATGTGCGATCTTCGGTACTAATGGTGAAGGGTCTTTAGAAACACTGCGCAACGTCATCAAGGTACCGTCATCTTTCCGTAACTTCAATGAATGCGTTTGCTGTCCGCCACCTTCTTCTAAAACTCTTGCATTACCTCTTATATCGTTAAGGTACAAAATAGAAACTTTTATTGGTGTGGACCATGCATTTCTATACTGCTCGCCCTGCATTAGATTTTTGATATCATTAGCTTCATATAAAGTACTTGCAGCAACTAAAACAGAATCATACTTTTTAAAATCTATCTCATCAACATCAGAAAGCCCTATAATCTCACAGGTATCGAATGTTTTACTGGTACTAGACAATGACCAGTATGTAAATGATGCAAATAGCACCATCAAAAAAACTATAATGAGAACAATTTTTTTCAACCTTTACAATTTTGCTTTAACAAAACAAGATTAGTAATAAAGGTCAAAATGGAATTACCTGATAAAATAATTTTTTAACCTTAAAAAGGGATTATCCAGATTATGAGGTAACTACATTAATTCGCATTAGCATCTGTTAAAATTGTGATGATATCTCAATATAAATTGATTAAATTTAAGGGTCAAGCAATTATTTAAACTTAAAGCATGTTTTTATGAACGGATTAATAATGGATTACCCACTTACTACAAACACTATCTTAAAATATGCGAATAACGCTTTTCCTGATAAAAAATTGATTTCATACTTACCCGACGGAAGCAGACATGAATACACCTACGGAAAACTATACAAGCGTTGTTGTCAGCTTGCTAATGCACTAAAAAACAAACTAGGAATAACTAAAGGTGATATGGTTGGCACATTTGCTTGGAATCATTATCAACATGTAGAACTATATTACGGAATACCCGGTATAGGTGCTGTTTGCCATACCATTAATATACGATTATCATCCCAACAAACAGAGTTTATAATCAACCACTCTGAAGACAAAGTAATTTTTGTTGATGCCACCCTAGTTCCTCTTTTAGAAAAAATAGCTCCTAAACTAGAGACTGTAGAAAAATATATAATTATCAATGCCCCAAAAGGGTTTACAACCACCCTACCCAATACTATACATTACGAAGATTTAATAGGAGAACAATTAGACTCTATTGAATGGCCAACCATAAATGAAAATGATGCAAGCGGCATGTGCTACACAAGTGGTACTACCGGTATGCCAAAAGGAGTTTTATATAGCCATAGATCAACGTACTTACACGCTATGACCATTTTATCGCCAAATGCGGGTAATTACAGTAATAACGATATAATATTACTTGTTGTTCCTCAATTTCATGTGATGGCATGGGGTTTTCCTTATATGTGTCTGTTAACTGGTTCAGATATGGTAATGCCTTCTTTACACTTACACCCAGATGCCATTATTAGAATTCTTGAAAGTGAAAATATCAACAAAGCTAACGGAGTACCGTCTATATGGAGGGGCGTGTATGAAGAAATGAAAAAGAATCCGCCGAAAACAAAACTTGCCTTAGAAGAATATTTAGTTGGCGGCTCTGCCCTATCTGGTAGTCTTATAGAAAACTTTGAAAAGGATTTCGGTATTAAAGGAGTTCAAGCATGGGGTATGACTGAAACCTCTCCACTTGGTACAGCTAGTAGACTTCAAAGAAAACATGACAGCCTTAGTTATAAAGAACAAATAAAAGTACGAGCAAAACAAGGAATTGAATTTCCAGGCATAGAAATGCGAATAATTGGTGATGACGGAAAAGTAGCTCCACGTGATGGAAAAACAATGGGAGAACTACAGGTTAAAGGAGCCTGGGTTATTAAGTCTTATTTTAAGACTAATAGCCGCGACAACTTTACTAATGATGGATGGTTTAGAACTGGTGATGTAAGCACAATCGATGCAAATGGATATATGGAAATTACTGATCGCACCAAAGATTTAATAAAAAGTGGTGGTGAATGGATATCTAGTGTCGCACTTGAATTAGCCCTGATGTCGCATGCAAATATTAGAGAAGCCGCCGTAATTGCAATACCTGATAAAAAATGGTCTGAAAGACCTTTAGCTACATTGGTTTTAGCCGATAAGAATAAACATGTATCGACCGAAGAGTTGAAAGATTTTTTATCCAAAGAATTTGCTAGCTATCAAATACCCGACAATTATGTTATTATAGATGAAGTACCTAAAACAAGTGTCGGTAAATTTGATAAAAAAGAAATTAGAAGATTATATGCAGAAGGGAAACTTTAAATAAATTAAAGTTCCCCTTCTACTATATTATAAGTCTAACAATAAGACTATTTACTTAAGTACATTTTACGTCTTGCATAAAGGTTGTAAAATTCATCGTCTTTAAGACTATCAATGAATAGAATGCTTTCTCCTGTACTTTTCATCTCAGGACCTAAATTCTTATTTACATTAGGGAATTTGTTGAAAGAGAATACTGGTTGCTTAATTGCAAAGCCTTCTAATTGCGGATTGAAGTTAAAATCTTTTACCTTCTTTTCGCCTAACATGACTTTAGTAGCATAATTTACATATGGCTCTTTATAGGCTTTCGCTATAAAAGGTACTGTTCGAGATGCTCTAGGGTTAGCTTCAATGATATAAACTACCTCGTCCTTAATTGCAAATTGAATATTTATAAGGCCCACTGTATTTAAAGCTAGCGCAATTTTTTTAGTGTGATCCTTAATTTGCTGCATTACCAATTCACCAAGATTAAATGGTGGTAATGTTGCATTTGAATCTCCTGAGTGAATTCCACAAGGTTCTATATGCTCCATTATACCTATGATATACACATCTTCACCATCACAGATTGCATCTGCTTCGGCTTCTATAGCACCATCTAAGTAATGATCTAGTAATAATTTGTTATTTGGAATTTTTCTAAGAAGATCAACCACATGTTCTTCTAGCTCTTCTTTATTGATAACAATCTTCATTCCCTGACCTCCTAATACATATGAAGGTCTAACTAATAACGGAAAATCTAACTTATCCGCTAATTCAGAAGCTTCATCTGCAGTTTCCGCAATACCGTATTTTGGAAAAGGAATATTATTCTTTAATAGCATTTCTGAGAACCTACCTCTATCTTCTGCTAAGTCTAAAGCATCAAAACTAGTTCCGATAATCTTTACACCATATTTAGATAATTTCTCAGCTAGTTTAAGAGCCGTTTGACCACCTAGTTGAACTATTACCCCTTCTGGTTTTTCATGACGAATAATATCATAAATATGTTCCCAAAAAACTGGTTCAAAATAAAGCTTATCTGCTGTATCAAAATCTGTAGAAACCGTTTCAGGGTTACAGTTAATCATAATAGTCTCATAACCACACTCAGCAGCTGCTAAAACTCCATGAACACAACAGTAGTCAAATTCTATACCTTGTCCTATTCTATTAGGCCCTGACCCAAGAACTACAATCTTCTTCTTATCGGTAACTATACTATCGTTTTCAACGTAACGAGTTCCATCTGGCTTTTCTATTTCAGCCTCAAAAGTGGAATAATAATATGGCGTCATCGCCTTAAACTCTGCCGCACAAGTATCAACAAGTTTATAAACTCTATTAATATTTAGTTCTGTTCGTTTGTTATATACTTCACTTTCATAACAATCTACCATATGGGCAATTTGTCTATCGGCAAAACCTTTTTGTTTCGCTTCTAACAATAAATCTTTTGAAAGTGTGGCAATCGTATACTTAGAAATCTCTTTTTCTAAAAAGTAAAGTTCTTCATATTGCTTTAAGAACCACATATCTATTTTTGTAATCTCATGAATACGACTTAGTGGAATACCCAATTGTATTGCATCGTAAATTACAAACACACGATCCCAACTAGGAATAGTAAGCTTACTTATTATTTGATCATAATTTTTATATCCTTTACCATCAGCACCTAAGCCATTTCGCTTAATCTCTAAAGATTGGGTTGCTTTATGCAATGCCTCCTGAAAAGAACGACCTATACCCATAACTTCTCCCACAGACTTCATCTGCAGACCTAAAGTACGGTCAGAACCTTCAAATTTATCGAAGTTCCAACGTGGTATTTTTACAATTACATAATCTAATGTTGGCTCAAATAATGCGGATGTTGATTTTGTAATCTGATTATCTAATTCATCTAAAGTGTACCCTATCGCCAATTTAGTTGCCACTTTTGCAATCGGGTAGCCAGTTGCTTTTGAAGCTAAAGCGGATGATCTTGATACTCTTGGATTAATTTCAATTGCTATAATATCTTCCTTTTCATCAGGACTAACAGCAAACTGCACATTACATCCACCTTCAAAATCACCTATACTACGCATCATATGTATAGCCATATCGCGCATTTTCTGATATGTTCTATCAGATAATGTCATTGCAGGTGCTACCGTTATAGAATCTCCTGTATGAATACCCATTGGATCCATATTCTCTATAGCACATATAATAACAACGTTATCGTTTTTATCTCTTAGAAGCTCTAATTCATATTCTTTCCACCCCATTAGGGCTTTATCGATCATCACCTCATGAATAGGAGAAATCTCTAAACCATAACTTAATTGCTCGTCAAAATCTTCTGGCTTATAAACTATTGATGCTCCTGCCCCACCAAGTGTATAAGAAGCTCGAATTACTAAAGGAAAACCAAACTCTTGAGCAATTTCTTTTCCCTTTAAGAAAGAAGTTGCCGTAGCCTGTGGCGCCATACCAACACCTATCTTCAACATCAATTCTCTAAACTGCTCTCTATCTTCGGTAATATTAATGGCATCGATATCAACACCTATTAATTCTACACCGAAATCTTCCCAAATTCCTTTTTTATCAGCTTCTATACAAAGATTCAACGCTGTTTGACCTCCCATGGTTGGTAAAACTGCATCTATCTGAGGGTGAGCTTTTAAAATCTCTACAATAGATTTCGTAGTTAATGGTTTTAAATAAACATGATCCGCCATTGAAGGATCTGTCATAATAGTTGCAGGGTTACTATTTATCAAAATAGTTTCAATACCATCTTCACGTAACGAACGTAAAGATTGACTACCTGCGTAATCAAATTCACATGCTTGACCGATAACAATAGGGCCTGATCCTATTAATAAAATTGACTTTAAATCTTTTCTTTTTGGCATTTTTGAGTTGAGTATTTTGGGAATTGGACAAAAAAAAGGTGCTACTTTAAAAAAAGTAACACCTAATATATTTTAAAAACTATGCAATCATTATTTCTTATGTCTTGTTTCAGAGGAAACAGTCAATTTCTTTCTTCCTTTTGCTCTTCTTCTTGCAAGAACCTTTCTACCGTTTACGGAAGCCATACGCTCACGAAAACCATGTTTGTTCTTTCTCTTTCTTTTTGACGGCTGATATGTTCTTTTTTGTCCGGGCATCTCTTAAACCTTTTCTATTTAAATTGAATTATTCAGAATTCTCTGTGAAACTGGGCGCAAATATACAAAGAGTTTTTTCTTTAACAAGTGATATGAAAAAAATATTTTTATAAATCCGTACGTCACAAAACGAAGCTTTTGATTAATTTTGCCCGAATTGAAATTTAGCGCCGAAATCGCTTTATTTTATTAGGGTTACGATTAATTTCAAAATTACAATCAAACTATCATCGAGAAATAAAAACTTAAAATATGTTCAATAAAAATTTAAAATTAATCATTGCAGGACTTATAATCGCTTTTTCTGTGTACCAGTTTATAGAAGGTAACATCGGAAATGGTATATTTTTAATTCTACTATCCTTAATTTTTATCTTTCTTTACTTTAGAAATGAGATTATTCTTTTGGCTTTTTTAAGAATGCGTAAGCAAGATTTAACCGGAACAAAGAATTGGCTAGATAAAATTAAAAATCCTGAAGGGGCACTAACCGTTAAACAACAAGGCTACTATAATTACCTACACGGTATTATATTCTCTCAAACCAATTTAACCCAAGCTGAGAAATACTTTAAGAAAGCACTAAAGCTTGGCTTAACAATGGATTATGATGTTGCTATGGCAAAATTGAGCCTAGCAGGTATATCTATGCAAAAACGTCGCAAGAGAGAAGCTACTATGCTACTTAACGAAGCCAAAAAATTAGACAAAAACAATATGTTGACGGATCAAATTAAAATGATGCAACAACAAATGAAGAAAATCTAATCTTATTTAGTTTCTCTATAATATCCTTTATTAGGAATTTCTACAGTATACTTTTTACGAGAATTATTATTTAAATGCGCCTCTCTCAACCAAGGATTGTGGCGCTTTAATATTTTGTAGTTGATTTCATATTCTTGTGCAAAATTAGCGAAGTCACTTACTGGCTTATCTATTTCTACTGTAAAAGTCGGTACCGCTTCGTACATATCTTCTTTCTCGATATGAAAACCATACTTTTCTGGATTAGAAAGGATTTCTTTAATCGCCATAATTCTAAATACATATCTACCTGTTTCACTACCAAGTAACAAATCCCAGTAATTATCTACTTGCTGAATACCCATATATTTATTGATAGCGCCTGGTCCTGCATTATAAGCAGCAGCAGTTAATGCCCAACTACCATATTTGTCTTTCCATCTGTTTAAGTACTTACAAGCAACCTCTGTAGACTTTTCTAAATGGTAACGTTCATCTACATTTGAATTTACCTCTAAGCCATATTCTCTACCGGTTTCTCGCATTATCTGCCAAAAGCCAGTTGCCCCTGCTGGCGAAACTACATTCGTCAATCCGCTTTCGGCTACAGCTAAATATTTAAAATCATCAGGAATTCCGTTTTTAGCCAAAATTGGCTCTATCACAGGAAAAAACTTATTAGCTCTTTTAATTAGTAATACTGCGTTTGATTGCCAATACGTATTCACCAAAAATTCGCGATCTATACGCTCCATAATTTCTGGATCTGCTTGAGGAACTATTTCTCCTGCAAAATTTAAATCAGCTGGTATATCTATAGAAGAAATCTTATATGATTTAGATACATTTTTCTGAACACTATCATTTGCAACCACTCTATCATTACTCACAATTCCATCAGTATTTCCCACAGCAAATATTAATGTACCTGCTACAAATACTACACCCAACAACATCAATATATTCTTAATAGTTTTCATGAATTTTATATTTTAAATTATTTCTACCAACACTTTAGTCTACCAAAGGTATATATAGAACTATCTTATTCCAAAATAATTGTTGGCAAGTTCTCGTTAAACCACTTTGCCCTATGTATTATCATGGTATGGGTTCCATTGGGCACATGTATACAATTACCACAATTTTCAATTGGGAACACAGGGTCCTTCTCACCTTGTATATGCACCAATTTTTCACAAGGCACCTCTTGTTTCCAATTTACCAACTCATTTATACTCCAATCTATATAGCTTTTATCTCTAACGGATAAATACTTTTCATACAACGAAAGACGTTTGGTTACACTTTCGCCAAATGCGTATTTAGCTAATAATTCTACATTATTAACCAAACCTGTAGGAAGCAGTTTATGAACACCGGTATATCTCGAAAATATCATGCGTTTTGGTAACTCATATCTAGTTTTTACACTCGATACAATTATCACTTTTCTTACCTCAATATATTTAGACATTTCTTGGACTAGGAGCCCGCCTAACGAAACCCCCAACAATACCACATTATTGTGTTGTATTTTACTACACATGTTTTTTGCATAATCAACGAATGAAATACCCTTTAAAGGAATACTCCATTCTAAAAAATGAAGCTCAAAGCTTTCTTCGGGTAATTTTATATACTCAAAAATAGCAGGACTTGCTGCCATACCAGGCATACAATACACATGAATTACATTATCTGTCATAGTCACGAAGCGTAGTGAAAACTAGGAAATTAAGTATTTTTTAACTACTTTTGTAAGAGAATGTGAAAAACATATGCAATTTGATATGTTATATTTTATACAGCATTCCCTAATGATAAATTACGATATGAGAACATCGTAATTTTTTTGTCTAACAACAAAACTAAAATTTTCTATATGAACGACGTTATCATTAATGACAATTCTTTTCTGCGACAATTTGAAACTACTGTAGATGGTCATCTTGCCAGAATTGAATATTCTTCTCAAGAAAGAAAGATATTTCTTACCAAGCTAGTTGTTCCTGAGGAAATTACAGATGAAGATTTTAGAGAAAACTTCATAAAAGCTGTTTTAAATATTATTCAAGATAGAAACCTTAGAGTTGTACCTACTAGTCCTCATATCGCAGGATTTCTTCGAAAGAACAGAAGACAATACAAAGAAATGTTACCTATCGGTATTCGTATCTAATAAAAAAAAGCCTTTCAAATGAAAGGCTTTTTTTATGCTTCTACTTTTTCGTTTACAAAATTAAACCGAACCAGACCGTCCTTATCAATTTCAGTCAACTTCACTTTATGTAAGGTATTTACCAATTCGGGATTCCAAGTTGATTTTACTTTTACGTAATTCTCAGTAAACCCATGAATATAGCCTTCTTTATTCTCACCCTCAAACAATACAGTTAACTCGTTACCCAATTGACTCTCATAGAACGCTCGTCTCTTCTTTACAGATAATCCGCGTAACATTTTACTCCTTTTACTTCTTACTTTATTAGGCACAACACCATCCATTGTAGCAGCGGGAGTGTTATCTCTTTCCGAATACGTAAAAACATGTAAATAAGAAATATCTAAATCATTCAAAAAGTGATACGTTTCTAAAAAATGTTCTTCGGTCTCACCAGGGAAACCAACGATTACATCAACACCAATACAGCAATTAGGCATTACCTCTCTAATTTTCGCTACGCGTTCTTTATAAAGATTCGTCATATAACGACGCTTCATCAACTTAAGAAGATCATCACTACCACTCTGCAAAGGAATATGGAAATGAGGTACAAAGGTTTTACTTTGAGAAACAAACTCAATTGTTTCATTCTTTAAAAGGTTTGGCTCAATTGATGAAATTCTTAAACGATGAATACCATCTACATCATCTAAAGCGGTAACAAGATCCAAAAAAGTATGCTCATGCTTTTTATTACCAAACTCCCCTTTACCGTAATCTCCAATATTTACCCCAGTTAGAACAATTTCCTTAATACCCTGCTCAGATATATCAACTGCATTCTTTAAAACGTTTTCTAAAGTATCGCTTCGAGAAATACCGCGTGCTAAAGGTATTGTACAATACGTGCATTTATAATCACAACCATCTTGAACCTTTAAGAACGCCCTTGTTCTATCTCCAATAGCATAACTACCTACATAAAAATCGGCATCTGCTATTTCACAAGAATGAACCTTACCATGATCATTTTTGGTTAAATCATTTATGTAATCGGTAATCTTGAATTTTTCTGTAGCCCCCAAAACCAAATCTACTCCATCAACATCAGCAAGTTCTTCTGGTTTTAATTGAGCATAGCAACCCACAGCAGCAACAAAAGCATCGGGATTTATCTTCTGCGCTTTTTTAACTATGGTTTTAAATTTTTTATCAGCGTTATCGGTTACTGAACATGTATTAATAACATACATATCTGCCTCTTCTGAAAAGTCTACCCTATCAAACCCCTCATCTGCAAAACTTCGGGCTATGGTAGATGTTTCTGAAAAGTTCAACTTACATCCTAAAGTGTAAAAAGCCACTTTTTTCTTCATCTAATAATCTCTTTGAGCGTGTAAAAATACCTAAACTACAATTAGCAGTAACATGCTAAGTAATTGAATTTCAATTCTAAATACTTAATACTTTCTCCATTTTTTTGTTAGTTCAAATACATGGGATAAAATATTGGCTTCAACTTCATCAAACTCCACCCCTCTTCTAGCCATCATTACTTTAGCCGCATCAAATGCTTTTGCAGGCTGATATGCCGTAAACCCAGATGCCCCACCCCAACTAAAACTTGGAACAAAATTTCTAGGAAACCCAGGGACATAAATATTAGAATTTACTCCAATTACAGTACCTGTATTAAACATCGTATTAATAGCTGTCTTACTATGGTCACCCATCATCAGACCACAAAATTGTAATCCTGTTTGCTCGAAACTCTCGGTAGCATAATTCCACAAACGGACTTTCGCATAATTATTTTTTAGGTTTGAGTTATTTGAATCTGCACCTATATTACACCATTCTCCTAATACGGCATTCCCTAAATATCCCTCATGACCTTTACTTGAATATCCAAAAATAACCGAGTTGCTAACTTCACCACAAACCTTACTAAACGGACCAATAGTTGTAGCTCCATAGAGCTTACCTCCCATTTTTATGATAGCATTGTTACAAAGTGCCAAGCCACCACGTATTAGACTTCCTTCCCAGATTTCAGAATTTTTACCTAGGTAAATAGGTCCGCCAGTAGCATTTAGAATGCTAAACTCAACTTTTGCTCCTTCTTCCAGAAATATACGCTCTGGGTGTATTAATCGATTAGTGTCTGAAATAGGTTGACTTTTTCTTCCTTTTGTAATGAAATCAAAATCAAACTGTAAGATATCTGCATTTTTATCGAAAATATCCCAGGTGTTATTGATTTGAACAATATCATCTTTAAATTCAACTATATTGAAATTACTTAATTCATCTACATTTTTAGAAGTCGCAGCTAAATAAGCTATTACCAATTCGCCCGACATTAACCTTTCACCCGATCGCAAAGCTTTTACCGCTTTTAGCAACTCTTTAGATGGTAATACCGAAGCATCTATAAAAACATTAGATTCTTCTAAATTAACAGGATATTTTATACTTAAATATTCTTCAGTCAAAGATGTGACCGAAATTTTTAAAAATGCTTCCCAACGCTCTTTCAAGGTCATAATACCCACTCGAATTTCTGAAACGGGACGAGTAAAAGTGAAGGGCAAAAGATGATTCCTACGAGGACCATCAAAAAGAATAAAGTTCATACAAGATGATTTTTTTTCAAAATTAACAAATATCCGTAGAGCATCTATATTTAATAGACAACTTCCTTTATTTAAAAGTTAAATGCAAAAGAAACGCCTTCGAAAATTTCGAAGGCGTTATATTTATTAGAAAGAATAAAAATACTATTCTTCTTCTTTTTTCTCTTCTTTAACAAATTTCTTGTACTTGTTCTTGAACTTGTCGATACGACCTGCTGTATCCAAGAATTTAGCTTTACCAGTGTAAAACGGGTGAGAAGTTCTTGAAATTTCCAATTTTACTAATGGATACTCAACACCATCTACATCTAAAGTCTCTTTAGTGTCAGCTGTTGATTTAGTCAAAAATACTTCTTCATTAGACATGTCCTTAAAGGCCACTATCCTATAATTTTCTGGGTGTATATCTTTTTTCATTTTAAAAACTTTAACGCACCCATTCCGACGGGCACTCATTTTAAGGGTGCAAAAATAGTGAAATTCTACAAATGCACAATTAGAAATCTAAAAAAAATATTAAAATTAAATTTTACCACATTTGTAACATTCTATATAATTGCAGTACTAATATACAAAACAACCTATAATCACTATATATCATGGAAGAAAACGAACCTAAAACAGGAAAATTTGCAATGAATTACGGCTTACTTACAGGTCTTGTAGGTGTTGTATTCGCGGTTATGCTTTTTGTAATGGACATGCATTACGAGCAAGTGACTTCTGTACAAATTATACAAATAGTAATATTAGCTGCCGGAATTGTGCTGGCAATTCTACAATTTAAAAAAGCAGGTGGCGGATTATTGTCCATTTCTGAAGCTTTAAAAGTTGGTGCAGGTGTGGCGTTGATAGCTGGCATTGTTGGACTGCTATGGTTTTTCATACAATCTAACCTAATAGAACCCGATTATTTAGATAAGGTATATGAAATAGGTAAGATAAAAGCAATGAAAGACAACCCTAGTCTTACTGAAGAACAAATTGACCAAGGCATTGAAATGCAAAAAGGACTAGCTTGGATCATGTACCCTGTAGGTTTAATAATAAATGTTCTTATTGCTTTAATCATCAGCTTAATTACAGGATTAATTCTGAAAAAAGAAGAAGCTGCTTATTAATGCTAAGTAATTGTAGTATTTTTGGAGGCAATACCACAAGTCGCGCATGCAATTATCAATAGTAATTCCTTTACTTAACGAAGAAGAGTCACTTAAAGAACTTCATGATTGGATTGTATCTGTGATGCAAGCCAATCATTTTTCTTATGAAATACTATTTGTTGATGATGGCAGCACAGATGCCTCATGGAAGATTATCACCGCATTATCTGAGAAAAACCCCGCTGTTAAAGGAATTCATTTTTTACGTAACTTCGGTAAATCGCAAGCGCTACATGCCGGATTTAAAGCTGTAAGCGGCGATGTTATCATCACCATGGATGCCGATCTGCAAGATAACCCAGAAGAAATTCCGGAGTTATATAATATGATAACTAACGAAGGTTACGAATTGGTATCTGGCTGGAAAAAGAAACGGTACGATTCTATCGTCTTTAAAAATACCCCTTCAAAATTATTCAATTGGGCAGCTAGAAGAACATCTGGTGTTCGATTGCATGATTTTAACTGTGGTCTAAAAGCATACGCGCATGATGTTGTAAAGAACATTGAAGTATCTGGCGAAATGCACAGATATATTCCTGTCCTTGCCAAAAATGCTGGTTTTTCTAACATTGGAGAAAAGGTAGTTCAACACCAAGCTCGTAAATACGGTAAAACAAAATTCGGAATGGAACGTTTCATAAATGGCTTTCTAGATTTACTGACCATTTGGTTTGTATCTAGATTCGGTAAACGACCTATGCACTTATTCGGCGCATTGGGCGTTTTAATGTTTTTGATCGGATTCGGATTTGCTATCTATTTAGGTATCGATAAATTATTCATCAACAAGTTTGGAAGATTAATTACAGACCGACCTCAATTTTATATTTCACTGATAGCCATGGTTATAGGAACTCAGTTGTTCTTAGCTGGTTTTCTTGGCGAAATATTAATTCGTTCTAAGAAAGAAGAAAAAAGATATATTGTCTCTGAAGAAATAAACACCGCACTTTTAGAATAGTAAAATTCTCACTAACTTAAATGCACATAAAACTATAAACCAAATGGATAACATCCTTGATACTGCTAAAACCTGGCTTACCGATTTTTTCGACCCAGCTGTAAAAAAAGAAATTGAACACCTTATCGCCAACGATAAAGAAGAACTGAATGACCGTTTCTATAAAAATATGGAATTCGGTACCGGTGGTATGAGAGGCGTTATGGGCGTGGGCACCAATCGTATTAACAAATATACATTGGGTAAAAGCACACAGGGACTTAGTAATTATTTAAACAAAGTTTACAAAGGCGAAGAAATTAAAGTAGTTATTGCTTTTGATTGTCGTCATAATAGCGATACGCTAGCTAGAATTGTAGCTGAAGTATTTTCTGCAAACAATATTAAAGTATACCTTTTTTCAGATTTGCGTACTACCCCAGAACTTTCGTTTGCAGTTAGACATTTAAATTGTCATGCCGGTATTGTACTTACCGCATCTCATAACCCACCAGAGTATAATGGGTATAAAGTATATTGGACAGATGGCGGACAAATTGTACCACCACAAGACGGAGCTATAGTTTCTGAAATTAATTCTCTTGCTTTTGAAGATATAAAGTTTGAAGCAAATGATAGCCTAATTCAAGTAATTGATAAGGAAGTCGATGAAGCTTTTATTTCACAGTCAGTAGCTGCAGGAAATTTCAATGCTGCCGGTAAAGATGATTTCAAAATTGTTTTCACATCATTACACGGAACTTCAATTACCGCTATACCAGAAGTATTAAAACGTGGCGGATATGAAAATGTAACTATTATCGAAGAACAAGCTAAACCAGACGGAAATTTCCCAACGGTAAAGTCTCCGAATCCTGAGGAACCTGAGGCGCTTTCTATGGCTGTTAAAAAGGCAGAAGAAATTGGTGCTGACATGGTTGTAGGTACGGATCCTGATAGTGACCGTTTAGGTATTGCCGTTCGTAACCTTGATGGAGAAATGGAAATTGTCAACGGAAACCAAGCTATGGTTTTAATGACAAAATTTCTTCTTGAAAAGAGAAAAGAAAAAGGATTTAAAGGAAATGAGTTTATAGCTACAACAATAGTATCTACCCCAATGATGGAGGCTATGGCTAAGGCATACGGTGTCGAATTCAAAACTTCGCTTACTGGTTTTAAATGGATTGGTAAAATGATCAAAGATTTTCCACAGTCAGATTTTATTGGTGGTGGTGAAGAAAGCTTTGGTTATATGGTAGGTGATTTTGTTCGTGATAAAGATGCAGTTACCTCTACCCTATTGGCGTGTGAAATTGCTAGCCAAGCAAAAGCTAATGGAAGTTCTTTCTACAAAGATTTAATTCAATGTTATGTTGATTATGGTTTCTATAAAGAGCATTTAGTTTCTATTACCAAAAAAGGGATTAGCGGTGCTGAAGAGATTAAGCAGATGTTGAAAGACTTTAAGGAAAACCCTGTGGAATCTGTTGCTGGTTCTAAAGTAAAGTGGATTGAAGATTATAATACCTCAATTGCTAAAAATGTATTGACTGGCGAAGAGAAAACTATTGATATTCCAAAATCTAACGTTTTAATTTACGAAACTGAAGACGGAACTAGAATAGCAGCAAGACCAAGTGGAACGGAACCTAAGGTGAAATTCTACATCAGCACGAATACGAAATTAGAAAAAACTGAAGATTATAAAAAAGTGGCAGCAGAACTTGACAATAAAGTCAAGAGTATTCTTGCTGAGCTTAATTTAGCTTAATGAACTATTTCAAAAAGATTCTTCGCTTTGCGAAGCCCTACAAGATATATGCGATTTTAAACATTATATCTAACATCTTTTATGCACTGTTTTCAACATTGGCGATGATTTCATTGTTTCCAATGTTGACGGTGTTATTCGACAAAACAAAAAAGGTTTACACAAAACCGAAATGGAATGGTATATCCAATATTGAGGACTACGTAACTGATTCTTTAAACTTTTTCATAACGGAACAAGGGGAACATAAAGACTCAGGTGAAATACTTATGCTTATGGTTGGTTTAATTATCACCATGTTCCTTTTAAAAAATTTATTTAATTATTTAGCCATGTATTTCATTACGTTTTTACGTAATGGCGTGCTAAAAGATTTACGTAATGAGCTCTACGACAAAACTGTAGAATTACCCATATCATATTATTCCGAAAAAAGAAAAGGTGATACTATTGCCCGTATTACCTCAGATGTATTAGAGATTCAGCATTCATTTCTATCTATATTAGAACTGATTGTTAGAGAACCTTTGACGATTGTATTTACGATTATAGCCATGTTGGCTATAAGTCCTAAATTGACTTTGTTCGTTTTTCTATTTCTCCCACTTTCCGGATTTTTAATTTCGTTAATCGGTAAATCTTTAAAACGAAAATCTGACAAGGTTCAAAATGAACAAGGTTACTTCTTATCTATTTTAGAGGAAACATTAGGCGGTTTGCGAGTCATCAAAGCATTCAATGCCGAATCGGTATTTGCTAAGAAATTTCAAGCTTCCACTAAAAGGTTTTTTAATTTCTCAAATAGTTTACTTAACAGGCAAAATTTAGCTTCGCCTACAAGTGAATTTTTTGGTATTGCAGCCATTGGTGTAATTCTATGGTATGGTGGACAAATGGTTTTAGTGGAAAAAACTCTTGAAGGCAGTTTGTTCATTACCTACATGACGTTGTCATATCAAATATTAACACCCGCAAAGGCTATAAGCAAAGCTTCTTATAGCGTTAAAAAAGGTAATGCGGCAGCCGAACGTGTTATGGAGATTCTGGAAACCAAGAATCCGATTTCTGAAATTGAAAATCCTATTGAACAAGAAACTTTTAGCACAGCCGTTAACATCAACAATATCTCTTTCAAATATGAAGATGATTATGTGTTGAAGAATTTCAATTTAACCGTTGAAAAAGGTAAAACAGTTGCCCTAGTCGGGCAATCTGGTAGTGGAAAAAGTACCATTGCCAATCTTGTTACTCGTTTTTACGATGTTAATGAAGGAGACATTAGTATTGACGGGAATAACATTAAAAACCTCAGTAAAAAATCGCTTCGTGGTCTATTAGGCTTGGTTACTCAAGATTCTATTCTATTTAATGATACCGTTAAAAACAACATCGGATTAGGAAAAGAAAATGCTACCGACGAAGAAATTATTGCAGCCGCTAAAATTGCAAATGCACATGATTTTATAATGGATCTACCTAAAGGCTACGAAACTAATATTGGTGATAGCGGTAATAAGTTAAGTGGCGGACAAAAACAGCGATTGTCTATTTCTAGAGCGGTTTTAAAGAATCCGCCGATAATGATATTAGACGAAGCTACATCTGCTTTAGATACTGAAAGCGAACGTCTGGTTCAAGATGCTCTTGAAAAAATGATGAAAAACAGAACGTCTATTGTCATTGCTCACCGTCTTTCTACCATTCAAAATGCAGATATGATTGTAGTACTTCTAAAAGGCGAGATTGTAGAACAAGGAACTCATGCTGAACTTTTAGAACTCAAAGGCACGTATAAGAAACTAGTGCAAATGCAATCTTTGGTATAAGTTTTATACCTGATTATTTTTAAAGTTTACAAATTAAAAAAGCCATCTTTTTAGATGGCTTTTTTAATTTTTTTATGAATAAGGCTTAAACTATCGAGCAACCTTTATATCTACAATCATAATTTGACCGTCGTTACTCTTCATTTTAATAGCACCTTTATGTCCTGCTGCATTCTCAAATAAGACAACAACCGGATAATCTTGAGGTCCCATTGCCTCGTCTTCATTCTCAATTACTAAATCAACAAGTGCACTTTCGTCGGTTATAGCATCAAATTCCTCAACCGTCATTTGATTTGCCGTATTTTCCATTTTGGTCGTTGTACCACCTTCTATTTGCTCATCTTGAAACAAATCATCAGGACTCATCCAAAATAAGAAACCAGGATTTGACGGACTCATATCGTACCATGCTAAATCAATAGTTGGCGCTATATCAGCATCAATTTCATCATAAGAATACAAATCGCCTGTTGTTGTAGAAAAAAAGCGTTTAGTATCTAATCCGTCTGTATCAACTTCAAATTCAACATTTTCATAAAGTACAAAACTAGCAAGTTCTGCAGTTTCCTCTTCGTTTTGTTCCATTACATCTTCATTATCATCACTACATGAGATGACAGAAAATGCAGTTATAAAAAGGCAAATCAATAAAAAATTCTTCTTTAAAATCATAAAAATAAGTTTTGGTTTATTTTACAACGGATAGATTATATAATTATTAGGATACCTATTAAAAAGCATCAAATATCATTCGGAATGATTAAACCTTTCCCTAATTTCATTGTCTAAGAATAAACAAACCTCATTTATAGGTGATTGAAGAGGAAACATTAGTATTAGATTTAAAAACTAAAAGCAAGCAAGCACAGGCTTTTGAGGTATTAGTTAATACCTATAAAGAACGCTTATATTGGCAGATACGAAGTATTGTATTAAGCCATGACGATGCTGATGATGTTTTACAGAACACTTTTATTAAAGTCTATAAAAACATAGACGGATTTAAAGGAGATAGCAAACTCTTCTCTTGGATGTACCGTATTGCAACTAATGAGGCTTTAAATTATATAAAGCAACGAGCAAAATTACAGGGCGTATCTGATACAGACTATCAAAATAAATTAGTATCTAATCTAGAAGCTGATGTTTATTTTGAGGGAGATGAAATTCAACTTCAACTTCAGAAAGCGATTGCAACTTTACCCGAGAAGCAAAAATTGGTTTTCAATATGAAGTATTTTCAAGAGTTGAAATATGAAGAAATCTCTAAAATTCTAGATACTTCAGTAGGTGGCTTAAAAGCCTCTTATCACTTAGCAGTAAAAAAATTAGAACAGTATTTAAAAGAAGATTAAACCTTTTATACAATTGATTGTCAAACTAGTATCATGAACAAAAAGAACAAAATTCCGTTTAAAACTCCAGAAGGCTATTTCGATAGTTTTGAGGATAAACTAATGGATAAATTATCTAAAACTGAAAGCACTATCCCAAAGGATAATGCATTTAAGGTACCTGATAATTATTTTGAGTCGTTCAATGAATCTCTTAAAGGAAAGCTTGATAATGAACCAAAGGTAATTCCACTTTTTCCTATTAAGAAAATAATAGCTGTAGCTGCATCAATTGCCGCTATTGTATTAATAGCTTTAGGATATAACTGGAACTCTTCAAGTGAATTAAATTTCAGCGATTTAGCGAATGCTGACATTGAAGCCTATTTTGAAAATAACGATTTTGAGCTTTCACCTTATGAGATTGCTGAAGTTTTGCCAGTAACGAATACTGAATATTCAGATTTTTTAAGCTCTCCTATTGAGAGCGATAACCTTCTCGATTACTTAAATGAAAATGTTAGTGATTTTGATGAACTAAATATTGACTACAATGAATAAATTTATAATTACAATATTCTTACTTGTAACTACCCTTTCTTTTGGACAGAGAAACCAAGATTGGGAGAAAATAAATACCTTAAAAGTAGCTTTCATTACTGAAAAGCTTTCTTTGAGTACAAAAGAAGCTCAAGAATTTTGGCCTGTGTACAATGAGTACCAAGAGAAAAGAAATGCTTTACGTAAAAAAGGTCATCAAGAAATTAAAAGCAAAATAAAAGATGCTGACACGCTTTCTGAAAAAGAAGCTCAAAAACTTCTAGCGCTTCATATGCAAATAGAAGAGGAAGAAGAAGTATTGGACAACGATTTTCTTAAGAAAATCAGTAAAGTTATTTCCGCAAAGAAGACACTTTTACTATTACGATCAGAAGAAGAATTCAAGCGTCAATTAATGAAGCAGTATCGCCAGAATAAAGGCGGTAGATAATTACCTGAAAGTTAATTTAGATATACGGTTCTTACCAGCAGCATAGGCTACAGTATCATTTTTAAAACGTATAGTAAAGAAAGGCTCTTTTGATAGTTCTTTCCAACTTTTACCCATATCTGATGAATACGAAATTCCTGTAAAACCAATAGCTACAAGTCCTGTTCCATTAGTACCCGGAACAAATTGCACACAACTTTTATAACCTGGGGCATTGCCGTCAGCTACCAAGCTCCAAGTTTTTCCACCATCTTTTGTGATTGCTTTGTTAGCCATAGCATTATCTGGATTGGTGTAGTCTCCGCCAATTGCAAATCCTAAATTTTTATCATGGAAATCTATGGAATAAATACCTTCAGTTGTTTCGGCATTTTTAATGGGAGTCTGATAAGTTTCCCATGACTTGCCTTTATCCGGAGAAAACAGAATTCTTCCAGACGTGGTTGCCATCCAAATGTTATCACCTATTGTCTTGATATTTGTATTACTAGCCGCAAAAGCCCCCTCACCTTCTATACCTTCTGGTAATTGTGAACATGGTAGCTTAGACCACGTGTTTCCACCATCCGAAGTAATTATAACAGTTAAGCATCCGTTGACAGAATCTCCTATTGCAATTCCGTCTTTATCATTCAAAAAGGTCATAGCATCATAAAACACGCCTTCTCCCTCCTCTTTATACACCAATTCCATTCGACCATTATCTCCCGTTTTATATAATAGTGCTGGCGATTCTATAGAAAGCATAAAGAAATCGGTCGATGTTTGTGCGACTGCTCTAAATGCCGGTACGCTCGTATGGTATTTTTCAACATTCACACGCACTTTACCAGTAGCTAAATCTACAGTACCAAAAGTGCCTTTATTAGCAGCGAAGGCTAAACTATTACCCATAAGTTCTATAGCTCGAATACTTAAAGAATCTGAATACACTGTTTCTATATCCACCGTATTAAAAGTAGTTGGCTGCACACTTTCTGAACATGAAACCATCAAAACAATCAAAAGAAAAGTATAACGCATAGGATTATGGTATAAAGTTGATCAAAAATAAATGGAATCGCTTCTAAAACAATACCTTTGCAGCCATAATTTTTTGGAGGACTAAAGCCTATTTAATCGATAATCAATACAATGACGGCTTCAAATCTTCTGACCATGTAAAATAATATCACTTCTAATGAAATTACACAGAAATTTGGTGTTTGCCGTAATCGACGCCTTAAACCTAATATTTAACGAAAATGAATACGCCGATAAGGTGGTTCAAAAAGTACTACGATACGACAAACGTTGGGGCGCTCGCGACCGTGGCTTTATTGCCGAGACTACCTATGAAATGGTACGTTACAAGCGTTTATATACTGAAATAGCAGAAGTTAAAGCTCCTTTTAGCAGACCAGACCTGTTTCGTATGTGGGCAGTTTGGGCAGTTTTAAAAGGTATTAGTTTACCAGATTGGAAACAGATAGAACCAACGCCAGAAAGAAGAATTAAAGGTAAATTCGACGAACTTTCTCAAATAAGAAAATATAGAGAGGCTGTGCCAGATTGGATCGATGAGTTATGCGTAAAAGCTTTGGGTGAAAAATTATGGACCGAAGAGTTAGCTAAACTTAATGTACCTGCAGATGTTATTTTACGTACAAATACATTAAAAACTAACAAAGAAGAATTACGTAAAGCACTTTTAGAAGAGAATATAGTTGCTGAACCTGTAAAAGGCCATCCTTCTGCATTGAAATTGGTTGAGAGAGCAAATGTATTTGTTACTCAAGCTTTCAAAAACGGAATGTTTGAAGTTCAAGATGCTTCGTCTCAGTTGGTTGCCGAATTTTTAGATGTTGAACCTGGGCAGCGCGTTGTTGATACATGTGCCGGTGCTGGTGGTAAATCTTTGCACTTAGCCGCTTTAATGGAAAACAAAGGTCAATTGATTTCTATGGATATTTACGGTAGTAAATTGAAAGAACTTAAAAGACGTGCTAGACGTAATGGTGCTCATAATATTGAAGTTCGTGAAATAGACTCTTCTAAAGTTTATAAAAAACTTTATGGTAGCGCCGATAGAGTTCTTATCGATGCCCCTTGTACAGGATTGGGAGTTCTTAGAAGAAACCCAGATTCTAAATGGAAAATGCAACCAGAGTTTCTTGATAAAATTGTAAAGACACAACACGATATTATTAGAAGCTACAGTAAAATTGTGAAACCAGGTGGTAAAATGGTATATGCCACCTGTTCTATTCTACCTCAAGAAAATAGCCATCAGGTTCAGTCTTTTTTAAAGTCTGAAGAGGGTAAAGATTTCACCTTGGTGAAAGACAAAAAAATATACGCTTCTAAAAGTGGGTTTGACGGATTCTATATGGCATTGCTAGAGAAGAAAATCTAAGTCCCCTTTTTATATAACTTAAAAAGCCTTTCAGTTCAATTGAACTAAAAGGCTTTTTTTATGGATAGTATTTAACAACCTAATCTTTCAATGTCGGGTATTCGATACCTAATTGCTCTAAATATGTATCGTATTTGGTTTCATCGTAATAGAATTTTTCTAATTCTGGTCTAAACTGATCTTGCTTGTCTTTATTTAAATAAATTGGCGGCATATCACTTTCAGAAATCATAGGTTGATATTTGGTATCTTTTTGCTGCTCATTATTAAAATAGTCCCACGCGCCTTTCATTAAATCTGGCTTTAATAAAAAGTCTATAATCGTCATAGCTTCTACCTTTGCCCCTGCTACCACGCCTTTATGGGCTATTGGTGTTGCCATTGCTATCGCATTACTCCAATGATGGCCTTGTAGACCAGGTATGTTACTTGGGTACCTCAACGTTACTGTTGGCACTTTCCAAGATACGTCACCAATATCGTCAGAACCACCGCTAATAGGCTCTAGAACCGGGAGTCCTAATTCATCTAATTTTACAGGCAAACCTTCAATTTTCTCTGAATTAACCTCTGTTTGCACCGCTTTTGCCAACTGCTGATCAGCTGCTGACCATTCTGGCAGTCCAACCTCTTTTATATTAGAATACATGGTTTCTGCTATTACCTTATTATAATGTCTTGGCCATGCAGTACCCAAAACTTTAGAGGTCATGGTTGTGCCTGTCATTAATGCTGCACCCTTAGCCATATCATTTGCTATGGCATACATTTCCATGATTCCCTCATATTTAATATCTCTAAAATAGAACCAGATAGCTGCTTTAGAAGGCACTACATTGGGTTGATCCCCAGAATCTGTAAATATAGAATGTGAACGTTTTAGAGGATGTAGATGTTCTCTCTTATAATTCCAAGCTACATTCATTAATTCGGCAGCATCTAAAGCACTTTTCCCCCTCCATGGTGAGCCTGCAGAATGAGCAGCTTCGCCATCAAAGGCATATTCAACTGATATCAACCCCGTACCTCTTGTTGGTCCGTAAGAGACTCCTAGATTATTACCCACATGGGTGAAAATACACATATCAATATCATCAAAACGACCATCTCGTACATACCATGCTTTAGCAGCTACAAGCTCTTCGGCTATACCTGGCCACACCAGAAGCGTACCTCCAATATTCTCACGTTCCATAATTTTTTTAACCGCTAAGGCGGATGAAATATTCATCGGAATACCAGAATTATGTCCTTCACCATGACCCGGAGCTCCTTCCACTATTGGCTTATGATATGCCACACCCGGATATTGGGATGCTTTTGGAATGCAATCCACATCACTGCCCAAAGCAATTGTAGGTCCTTCACCATTGCTCCAAGTTGCAAACCAAGCGGTGGGAATTCCTGAGATGGAGTTTTCTATTTCGAATCCGTTTTCAGCTAAAATTCCTGTCAGATATTTAGAAGATTCTACTTCTTGAAAACCTAATTCTGAAAAACTAAAAATCTTGTCGACCATTACCTGAGATTGCTTTTTATTCTCCTCGACAATTTCGGCAACCTCCGTTTTTAGCTTTTCAATTTGTTTGTTTGATCTTTTCTTTTGTGCGTACACGCCACTAAGGGCGAGCAAACAACATGCGAATGCACATAGTGTAGTTCTTTGTTTCATGGTGGTTATTTGAATTAGTTGCTAGAAGTTACATAAATTGATTGTGACGCGTGCGCAAACCACCAATTTTTATCTAATTCAAAATCAGAGCAATCAATTTTGCTGTAATAGGATTTTACATGGTATTAAAATCCACATTTGAAAACTTATGAGATAATTCTAAGGAGGAATTAAAAAAGTGGCAACTGCTGATTTTGCGGAACTTCTGGAGTTTTTTTAACTTCGGGTAATTCTTGAATTTCAGGTACTTCTGGAGTTTTTTTAACTTCGGGTAACTCTTGAATTTCAACTACTTCTTTAACCTCTTTAACCTCTTTAGCTTCAGGAATTGCCACAGTCGCAGCTATTTGTTTTTGCCCCCAGCTGGTCATCGCCTTCACAACCGGAAGTAAAGATTTGCCCAACGGCGTCAATGTATATTCTACACGTGGCGGAATCTCACCATACAAAGTACGATCCAAAATACCCGTACGTTCTAAAGACTTTAATTGCTTGCTTAACATCTGGCGGTTTATACCCTCAATTTCTGCAAACAGCTTATTAAAACGATTGGTGCCTTTATTTACATGATACAGAATTATGGACTTCCATTTACTATCTATCATATTCATACAATAATCAAGTGCCTGTGCATCATTATTTTCCTTTGCCATGCTTTTTTAATTTTTTAAACAACTACAATTTGTCGTTTCTCTTATCAATTATTTTAAGTCTAACAAACATACTAATATTATAATTATAGTAAAAATCTAATTTTCATACTACAAAGTAAAACTTTATGTCATCAATAATTGTGATGGATAAAGGTAAAACAAATTCTCACTAATTTCATTAACAATTACTGTTTAAAAGTGTTTCAGATTCCCGTAAATAGTTACCAGTAAAGCCTTAATTTTGTATTTCAAAAATCAATACCAGACACACTACAATGATTCACTTTTTTGGGGAACCTAGCAAAAAGGTTTTTGCGGTACAGACCGCTAAAGAACTTTCATCTGAAGATATAAGTAAACTTATATGGTTGTTCGGCAACCAACCTAAAATAAATGCGGCGTCTCTTGACGCCTTTTTTGTTGGTCCAAGAGCCGCAATGATTACTCCTTGGAGTACGAATGCTACAGAAATTACTCAGAATATGGGTGTTTCTGGAATTATTCGTATTGAAGAATTTAACGCTGTAGAAGAAAAATTTACAGGATTCGATCCTATGATTTCTCAGAAATATAGCACTCTAAAACAAGAGGTTTTCGATATTCATGTAGCACCAAAACCTATTCTAAATATTGAAGATATTGCTGCTTTCAACAAACAAGAAGGCTTAGCACTTAATGATGAAGAAGTTAATTATTTAGAGGACCTCAGCGAAAAACTAGGCAGAAAGCTTACCGATTCTGAAGTATTCGGATTCAGCCAAGTAAATTCTGAGCATTGTAGACATAAAATATTCAATGGCACTTTCGTTATTGACGGTGAAGAAATGCCTTCTTCGCTATTTAAATTGATTAAGAAAACATCTCAAGAGTTTCCGAATGAAATAGTATCTGCTTATAAAGACAATGTTGCCTTTGTAAAAGGACCTAGAGTAATGCAGTTTGCTCCTAAAACAGCAGACAAGCCAGACTTTTATCAAGAAAAGGAGTTTGACTCCGTAATTTCAATAAAAGCAGAAACACATAACTTCCCTACAACTGTAGAGCCTTTTAATGGTGCTGCAACTGGTGCTGGTGGAGAAATAAGAGATCGATTAGCTGGTGGTAAAGGTTCTTTACCTCTTGCTGGTACTGCAGTTTATATGACCGCGTACTCTCGTTTAGAAAAAGAAAGACCTTGGGAACAAGGAATGCAAGAGAGAGATTGGCTATACCAAACTCCTATGGACATTCTTATAAAAGCTTCTAATGGTGCTTCTGATTTTGGAAACAAATTCGGACAACCATTAATTACTGGTTCTGTTCTTACGTTTGAATATGACGAAGCTTCTACTCCGTTTGAATCATCCGAAGAAAATAAGACTTCGGCTACGCTCAGTCAACGTCGCTTAGGGTATGATAAAGTAATCATGCAAGCTGGTGGTATCGGATACGGAAAAATAGAACAAGCAATAAAAGACAAACCTGAAACAGGTAATAAAATAGTAATATTAGGCGGAGACAATTACCGAATTGGTATGGGTGGCGCTGCAGTTTCTAGTGCAGATACGGGCGAATTTAGCTCTGCTATCGAACTAAACGCTGTACAACGTTCTAATCCTGAAATGCAAAAAAGAGCTGCGAATGCTATTCGTGGTATGGTTGAGAGCGATGTAAACACCATTGTTTCTATTCACGATCATGGTGCTGGCGGACACTTAAATTGTCTATCAGAACTGGTTGAAGAGACTGGCGGTAAAATAGATTTAGACAAATTGCCTGTTGGTGACCCTACCCTATCTGCCAAAGAAATTATTGGTAACGAATCTCAAGAACGTATGGGTCTTGTAATTGGTAAAAAAGATATTGATCACCTTAAGCGCATTGCTGACCGTGAGCGTTCGCCGATGTATGAGGTTGGTGATGTTACTGGTGACGACCGTTTTACTTTTGAATCTAAAACTAACGGTGCTAAGCCGATGGATCTAGCTTTGTCTGATATGTTCGGCAGTTCTCCTAAAACTGTTATGACAGATAAGACGGTTATTCGTGATTATAAGAATGCAGATTATTCATTAGAATTCTTTCATGAATACTTAGACGCAGTTCTTCAATTGGAAGCTGTTGCTAGTAAAGATTGGCTTACAAATAAAGTGGACCGTTGTGTCGGTGGTCGAGTAGCAAAACAACAATGTGTTGGTCCGTTACAGATTCCTTTAAACAATTGCGGAGTAATGGCGTTAGATTTCAAAGGAAAAGAAGGTATTGCCACTAGTATTGGGCACTCCCCTATTTCTGCATTGATCAATCCCGCTGCTGGTAGTAAAAATAGTATTGCAGAATCATTGACCAACTTAGTTTGGGCTCCGCTAAAAGACGGATTGGCTTCTGTGTCTCTTTCCGCTAACTGGATGTGGCCTTGCAAAAACGAAGGTGAAGATGCTCGTCTATATAAAGCCGTACAAGCAGTTTCTGAATTTGCTATCGATTTAGGTATTAACGTTCCTACAGGAAAGGATTCCCTTTCCATGAAACAAAAATATAAAGATGGCGATGTCATCTCTCCTGGTACCGTAGTTATTTCTGCTGCTGGTAACTGTAGTGATATCACCAAGGTTGTTGAACCGGTTTTACAGAAAAATGGTGGTTCTATTTATTACATCAACCTATCTAAAGACAATTATAAATTAGGTGGTTCTTCTTTTGCGCAGACTAGAAATAGTATTGGTAACGAAACACCTACAATTACTGATTCTGCTTACTTCAAAACTGTTTTTAATACGATTCAATCTTTAATTAAGGAAGATAAAATCATTGCCGGACATGATGTTGCTTCTGGCGGATTAATTACTACACTTTTAGAGTTATGTTTTGCAGACACTAATTTAGGTGCGAATCTTGACCTAACGAGTTTAGGTGAAGCTGATACGATTAAAGTATTGTTCTCTGAAAACGCTGGTATTGTTTTTCAAGCGAAAGATGATAGCATTGAAGGGATTTTGAAGTCTAAAAATATCGATGCTAAGAAAATAGGAACCGTTACCAATGAAGCCACCCTTACCGTTAAAAACAATGGTATGGAAATGGGACTCAAAATTGAAACCCTTCGTGATACTTGGTTTAAAACATCATACTTACTAGACAATCAGCAAACTGCAAATGGTTTGGCTAAAGATAGATTTGATAATTATAAGGTTCAGCCTTTAGCATATAAATTCCCTTCTACAACACCGTTACAACTTCCAAGTCGAAGTCTAACTGGAGCAGAAATGAGACCAAAAGCAGCGATTCTACGTGAAAAAGGAAGTAATTCTGAGCGTGAAATGGCAAATGCGATGTATTTAGCCGGATTTGATGTAAAAGACGTTCACATGACAGATTTAATTTCTGGTCGTGAGAATCTTGAGGATATTCAATTTTTAGGTGCTGTTGGTGGTTTCTCTAACTCCGATGTGCTAGGTAGTGCAAAAGGATGGGCTGGCGCTATTAAATACAACGAGAAAGCAAATACGGTTATTAAAAACTTCTTTGCTAGACCAGATACGTTATCTGTTGGTATTTGTAATGGTTGCCAGTTATTTATGGAGTTGGATTTAATTAATCCGGAGCATGAATCTCACGGTAAAATGACGTACAACGATTCTCATAAGCACGAGAGTAACTTTACATCCGTAGAAATTCAGAAAAACAACTCTGTCATGCTTTCTTCTTTAGAGGGTAGTAAACTTGGCGTTTGGATTTCTCATGGTGAAGGTAAATTTGCTTTACCACAGTCTGAAGAAAATTATGATATTGTTGCTAAATACGGTTACGAAGGTTATCCGGCAAATCCGAATGGTAGTGATTTCAACACCGCTATGCTTTGCGATAAAACGGGTCGTCACTTAGTAACGATGCCACATATTGAACGTTCTATTTTTCCATGGAACTGGGCACATTATCCAACGGATAGAACTGATGAAGTTTCACCATGGATAGAGGCTTTTACTAATGCAAAAGAGTGGGTTATTAATCAGAAGTAATCCCATAAACCTATATAAATATAAAAGCTGTGCACTCCCATGTCTGGGGTACACAGCTTTTTTTACAACCAAAACGTATTATCTAACCAACAATCTACCGCTCCATGTTTTCTCATTAGAGTTCTGTAGTTTGTATAGGTATAACCCTGGGGATAGGTCTTTTCTTTCTATTGTTATTTCATTCTGCCCTGCATTACTTTCACCTTCCATATGATGGTTACCAAGTAATTTACCGCTCAAAGAGTAAATATCAAATTGATAAGTATCTGCATTTTCTTCGTAAAAATACAAGCTGGTACTTTCTATCATTGGGTTCGGATATACAATCGACTTATTCAAATCTGAATCTACAAACTCTTGACCCAGCTCACGATTATGAAAATCTATATGCTGTAACTCCATCGACTTCTCTTCTGCATACCCATTTTCAGCAACTAGATTAAAAGAAAGCACTTTTATATCAGAGAAATCAGTACCTGCATCTGAGTCATTTTTAAAATCGGTTGCAGATAAGGTGTATTCATCCATTTCACTTTCTAAACTGATAGTAGTTTTATAAATTGAACCATCACCTTTTATCAACTGCACATCTAAACTACCTGTTCCTTTTGCTTCAAAACTTACTTTGCCATATTCACTTAAATCGACAGCTGCAAACCTCGGACTCAAAGCGCGGTATACACCTAAATAGTTACTAGTACTACCTTCTAATTTTATATTTCTTTCTATAGGATACCCTTCTCCAACATACGGTCCATCTGCTGGTAACACTTCATAAGTAGCTACAGTAGTTTCTTCGGCAGAATCATCTAAGCCCCATGGAGCATCGGCTACAAAAAGATCATCTGGTGTTGTGCCCAAACCTGCGCTTATTCTAAAACCTAAATCGAACAAGGTTCCTGTTTTTAAAGCTACAGAATCTAAATAACCGTCTATATCTGCGGTTACTCCCAATACTTCGGTATCGCTAGTTTCAGTAAGTTTCAAACCTCCTTCTAGATTAATACTTTCTGAATTGTTATTGTTCACTAAGTTCAATAAAACTTCACCATTTTTATAGCTGGCAGACTTTACGAATACTGGTGGAGGTGTAGACCCGTTATACTGGGTGATAGCTGCATTAACCTCTATAAGATTTAAAATTTCATCGGCTAGCAATAATAAGTCATCTACTGAATTAGACCATATCTGAAAATTGTAATAAGCAGTATCGCCTACATAGGCATCAATGTTCCAATGCGATTCTATGGTGAAATTTTCATCTGCATTTACCCTAGCTGAGAAAGTAAGAGCAAATTCAAGACTACCGTCCGGTTGTTTAATAATGGACTTGATAAAATCTTTTTCTCGTAACTGAATATTTGAAACAGAAAGTAATTGTGCCCCTAGAAAACGGTCGCAAATAAATTTGCTATGCTCATAGACCTTGTTATCTGTTTTAATGACCATTAAGGATCCCAAGTTTTCAGAACCGTTTAAATAATCTACTGAGTAAATATCTGATGCATTCGTTAAATCCAGTAAATCGCTTGGTGAAGATTCTATGGTACTTGTTTCACCAACAACGCCCAATGGCACTAAGGAATTTAAAGGAATTTCATTAATTGCTGTTTTAGAGCTTAGACCATAAAAAGTGTTCTTTACCACCTTCTTGGCATTTACTTTATCAAAAACATAATTGGTTTTTGCTCTATTGAAGTTTCTTTTACTAATTAAGTTTGCAAGCCTATCATTACTTTCTAATCCACCTTTATTGGCGCTAGAAGTAGTAACGATTACAGGGCATGCGGCAACACCAGAACATGAAGGGTCATCGCAATCCACTAGTCCATCACCATCATCATCTAATCCGTTTATGCAATCTTCTTGCGGTACAGGCGCTGTAGGGCAACGCGCACCATCATTACTGGATGCTGCAGGACCAAAAGCAAAAATATTTGAATTCATATTTCCGTCCGTAATATTTTGTACCTCCTCAATTTTATAAACCGAACCTGTTTGGTTGGCAGAAATATAGAAGTTACCATCTACATCAAAATAAACAGCTCCAAAAGTGTATTTTAAACCTTCAAGAATAGGTACTTCGCCCAAATTGTAGACTTTACCCGTTTCGGGATCAATTTTATAAAGTTTTCTACTATTGCCTTCTACAGTATACAACATACCATCTGCCGCATTGAAAGCCCAATCTGCTATAGCTAAACTTTGACTTAATTGAAATGCTCCTAAATACTCAAGATAGGTTGGTGAATCAGGATTGATATCTACTTTGTAATAAGAGGAGCCTCCTGCTTTAAAATAATAAACACCGTCTGGTGATATATCGCCAACATATTTATTACCTGTTGGCAACTCTGGTATCGTATACTGATCTACATTGTAGTTTTTGCCAATTCTAACTATAGTACTGGAAGGGGTTGATAGATATCCCCACAAATATCCATCTGTTGGGTTATAACCTACACCGTTTACATTACCGGGAGTAATATTTTCAGCAACCAAATATGAACTACCCGAAGCTAAATCCAAGGCATATATATCATTATATTGAAACAAGTAAGCGTTAAAGTCGCAGTTAAATGGTTCTGATTGAGCATACATATTTAAGGATAGTATAAGACCAGAAACAGTAGCTATTACCTGTTTTAAGAATATAGAGATGTAGTTTTTTTCCATAATTTCTACTTTTTAGGATAAATATTTCTTTGCTAATCTATAATATTAATTTAAAGAAATTTCCTACAAATACTTGAGATGTATACATAACACGCTCAAATACAATTTATTGTAGTTGAATGGCTATTTTCGATGCTTTGCAGTATAAAAGTCTAGAATTAAGAATATTGTAATAAGATGCCAGTTTATTTAACAATACAATTTTAAAATATCGAGTTCTTTCACTATTTTGCATATCCTATTAGAAATTAAATATGCAAAAAGTAACCCGTCTTTTTGACTTTCCATATTATCAGCTTGAAAAGCATGCCTTAAAAGAGGCATTGGTGTCAAAAAAAAATGGAGAGTGGATAAAAACATCTACTCAAGAATATATTGATAAAGCAAATACCATTAGCCGTGGGCTTTTACGCCTTGGGGTAAAACCTAATGACAAGATTGCCGTAATATCACTCACCAATAGAACTGAGTGGAATATTATGGACATCGGTATTCTTCAGTTGGGTGCACAGAATGTGCCCATTTACCCAACAATATCTGAAGAAGATTACGCCTATGTGCTTAATCATTCTGAAGCGAAATTCTGTTTTGTTTCTTGCGATGAAGTATATGAAAAAGTGCTTTCAATTAAAGACCAGGTCAAAAGCTTAGAAAATGTATATTCTTTTGAAGAACTTTCTAATTGCGATAATTGGAGTAAGGTTTTAGAATTAGGTGCAGATACTTCAAACCAAGATGAAGTTCAAAAATCAATGAATGCCGTAACACCAAACGATTTGGCAACATTAATTTATACTTCAGGTACTACAGGTAGACCTAAAGGTGTTATGTTATCACATAATAATCTTGTAACTAATGCCATTGAAAGCTCTAAGCGCTTCCCAATTGAAGATGGAAAAACAAAAGCATTAAGCTTCTTGCCTTTATGCCATGTATATGAGCGAATGTTAATTTACCTATATCAATTTAGAGGTGTTTCTATTTACTACGCTGAATCTTTAGATAAAATCAGCGATAACTTAAAAGAAACTAGTCCGCATGTTATGACAGCGGTACCTCGCCTTTTAGAAAAGGTATATGATAAAATCTATGCCAAAGGAACAGAGCTTACAGGTATTAAAAAGAAACTATTCTTTTGGGCTGTAGACTTGGGTCTTAGATACGAACCATACGGTCAAAATGGATGGTGGTACGAAACACAACTTTCTATTGCCAGAAAATTAATTTTCAGTAAGTGGAAAGAAGGCCTAGGAGGTAACCTAGGTTTAATTGCCTCTGGTAGCGCAGCTTTACAACCGCGATTATCTCGAATATTTAATGCTGCGGAATTCGGACTCATGGAAGGGTACGGATTATCTGAAACTTCACCCGTAATATCGGTTAATGACATGCGCGAAGGCGGATTCAGAATTGGTAGTGTTGGTAAACCTATTGATCGCACCGAAGTTAAGATAGCTGCTGATGGTGAAATCTGCATTAAGGGTCCACAAGTTATGTTAGGCTATTATAAAGATGAAGCAAAAACCAAAGAAGTTATTGTTGATGGCTATTTCTTAACCGGAGATATCGGTGAATTAGATAGTGACGGATTCTTGAAAATTACAGATCGTAAAAAGGAAATGTTTAAAACCTCTGGTGGTAAATATGTCGCTCCGCAACTTTTAGAAAATCGCTTTAAACAATCGCAATTCATAGAGCAAATTATGGTAGTCGGTGAAAGCGAAAAAATGCCCGCCGCATTAATACAACCAAATTTTGAACATATTAAGGAATGGGCTAAAAGAAAGAACATTTCTGTAGGTGATAATAGCGATATCGCAACTAACGAAAAAGTTATTGCCAGAATTGAGGAAGAAGTAGCTCAAGCAAATGAAAGTTTTGCAAAGTGGGAGAAAATTAAACAGTTTAGACTAACCCCTGATGTTTGGAGTATGGAAGAAGGACACCTGACACCTACTATGAAAATGAAAAGAAAGATAATTAAGCAAAAATATATCGCTCTATATAATGATATATATGAGCATTGATTATTAATCAATCATACAATAGTTTAATAGTAATAAATTATGAAGCCCAACTAAATCTTGAAAAAGTTATTTAGTTGGGCTTTTGTTTTTTATCTAAGTATTTCAAAAAAAATTGAGAAGGGTAGCTAAATAACAAAAAAATATTTTCAATGTATCTAGCTAATAAACATACCTCTATACAATAAATATACCTTTAAAACATTAGATAAGATACCTCACCTTAAGTTACACTAGTAACATCTGATTAACTAAAATATAAGAAAATTTATTATGCATGCATAATAAATTTTCTTATATTTGGGAACCAACTAAAGGAGTATGAAAGAAGCAACGATAGATTATGCGTTGAGAGCTACATGGCAAGCAGTAGCTAGAATGTATAATGAAGAAGCAAAGAATTTTGATTCTACTATGGCTGTTGGCTTCACATTACTGAGTATTGATCCAAAAACGGGCACACCATCTACTTCCCTAGGTCCAAAAATGGGAATGGAAGCGACTAGCCTTTCTCGGATCTTGAAAAGTATGGAACAAAAAGGTCTAATTTTAAGAAAACCTAACCCTAAAGATGGAAGAGGCGTTCTTATTTATTTAACAGACTTCGGACTAGAGAAAAGAAACGATTCTAAAAGTACAGTTCTTAGATTTAATGAGGCAGTAAAAAATGAAGTGACAGATGAAAAACTTGATAGTTTTTTTGAAGTGACAGATGCCATCAATAAACTAATTGCAGACAAAAAATTATTTTAATACAACTTATCAAATTAATACAGCATAAAGTACATGAACAAGCACATTAAAAAAGTAGCGGTCATTGGCTCAGGAATAATGGGTAGCGGTATAGCCTGTCATTTTGCAAATATTGGCGTAGAGGTTTTATTGTTAGATATTGTTCCTAGAGAACTAAATGACAAAGAGAAAGCGAAAGGTTTAACCTTAGAAGATAAGGTAGTTCGCAATAGAATGGTAAATGATTCTTTAACGGCAGCGTTGAAATCAAAACCATCACCTATTTATCATCAAAAATTTGCAAACCGTATTACTACAGGTAATATGGAAGATGATATTTCAAAAATATCTAAAGTTGATTGGATTATTGAAGTTGTTGTTGAACGATTAGATATTAAAAAACAAGTATTTGAAAATATTGAAAAGTATCGTACTCCGGGTACTTTAATTACTTCCAACACTTCTGGTATTCCTATCAAATTTATGTCTGAAGGTAGAAGTGATGACTTTCAAAAGCACTTTTGTGGTACCCACTTTTTTAACCCTGCACGTTACTTAAAACTTTTTGAAATCATTCCTGGTCCTAAAACAGATGCTGATGTATTAAGCTTTTTAAATGGATACGGAGAAAAGTTCTTAGGTAAGACTTCTGTAGTTGCTAAAGATACCCCGGCATTTATAGGTAATAGAATTGGAATCTTCAGTATTCAAAGCCTTTTCCATATGGTTAAGGATATGGATATGACGGTTGAAGAGGTTGATAAACTTACTGGTCCTGTAATCGGTAGACCAAAATCTGCTACATTCAGAACTGTTGATGTTGTTGGTTTAGATACTTTGGTACACGTTGCCAATGGTATTTATGATAACTGTAAAGATGATGAGCGTCACGATTTATTTAAACTACCAGATTTCATCAATACCATGATGGAGAACAAATGGTTAGGTAGTAAAACAGGACAAGGTTTCTATAAGAAATCGAAAGATGCAAAAGGTAAAACTGAAATATTAACGCTTGATTTAGAAACGATGGATTATCGTTCTAAAAAGAGTGCAAAATTTGCCACATTAGAATTAACAAAAACGGTTGACAAAGTAGTTGATCGCTTTGCAGTACTTTGTGGTGGAAAAGATAAAGCAGGTGAATTCTACCGTAAGAGTTTCGGACAGTTGTTCGCTTACGTTTCTCATAGAATACCTGAAATTACAGATGAGCTTTATAAAATTGATGATGCCATGAAAGCTGGTTTTGGCTGGGAACATGGTCCATTTCAAATTTGGGATGCCGTTGGTTTAGATAAAGGTCTTGAATTTATTAAAGCTGAAGGTTTAGAAGCTGCTGCTTGGGTTCAAGAAATGAAATCTGCCGGTAAAGATTCTTTTTACTCGGTAAAAGAAGGAAGTACATATTTTTATGATATCCCGAAAAAATCCATGGAAAAAATTCCTGGACAAGATTCATTTATCATTTTAGATAACATTAGAAAATCTAAAGAGGTATTTAAAAATGCTGGTGTTGTAGTAGAAGATTTAGGTGATGGAATTTTAAATGTAGAATTCCAATCTAAAATGAATACCATTGGTGGTGATGTTTTAGCTGGCTTGAATAAAGCAATAGACATGGCCGAAAAAGATTTTCAAGGTTTGGTCGTTGGTAACCAAGCTCCGAATTTCTCTGTAGGTGCAAATATTGGTATGATTTTCATGATGGCAGTCGAGCAAGAATATGACGAGCTGAACATGGCAATAAAAATGTTCCAAGATACGATGATGCGTATGCGTTACTCTGCTATTCCAACAATTTCTGCTCCACATGGTATGGCATTAGGTGGTGGTTGTGAAATTTCACTACATGCAGATAAGGTTGTTGCGGCAGCTGAAACCTATATGGGACTTGTAGAATTTGGAGTTGGTGTTCTTCCTGGTGGAGGTGGCTCTAAAGAAATGGCATTACGTGCACAAGACACTTTTAAGAAAGGTGATGTTGAATTAAATGTATTGCAAGAATATTTCTTGACAATAGGTATGGCTAAAGTATCTACTTCTGCCTACGAAGCTTTTGATTTAGGATTGCTTCAAAAAGGTAAAGATGTTGTAGTGGTTAATAAAGACCGTCAAATTGCAACTGCAAAAGCACATGCAATTTTAATGGCAGAATCTGGATATACGCAGCCAGCAGCTCGCAATGATATTAAAGTACTAGGTAAACAAGCCTTAGGTATGTTCGTTGTAGGTACAGATGCTATGGAAGCAAGCCACTATATTAGCGAACACGACAAGAAAATCGCAAATAAACTTGCTTATGTAATGGCAGGTGGTGATTTATCAGAACCTACATTAGTATCTGAGCAATATCTATTAGATATAGAGCGTGAAGCTTTCTTATCGCTATGTACAGAGAGAAAAACTCTAGAACGTATTCAGCATATGTTGAAAACGGGTAAGCCATTACGTAACTAAAATTACGTAGCTGTTAGCCTGTAGCAATTAGCTATCAGTCTATTATAAAACAACAATTAAATGCTAATAGCTAAAAGCTAATAGCCTAAAGCATAAAAAATGAAAACTGCATATATAGTAAAAGGATATAGAACTGCTGTTGGAAAAGCTCCGAAGGGTGTTTTCCGTTTTAAGCGAACAGATGAATTGGCTGCCGAAACCATCGAGTATATGATGAAGGAATTGCCACAATTTGATAAAAAACGTATTGATGATGTCATCGTAGGTAATGCGATGCCAGAGGGTTCTCAAGGTTTGAACATGGCAAGACTAATTTCATTAATGGGATTAGATATTGTTGATGTACCAGGTGTAACGGTAAATAGATTCTGTGCATCAGGCTTAGAAACTATTGGTGTTGCCGCAGCTAAAATTCAAGCCGGTATGGCCGATTGTATTATTGCTGGTGGTGCAGAAAGTATGAGCTCTGTTCCAATGACAGGTAATAAACCAGAATTGAACTATGACTTGGCAAATTCTGGTCATGAAGATTATTACTGGGGAATGGGTAATACAGCTGAAGCTGTAGCAAATGAGTACAAAGTATCTAGGGAAGACCAAGATAATTTTGCTTACAACTCTCATATGAAAGCATTGAAAGCACAAGCCGAAGACCGTTTTCAAAGTCAGATAGCACCTATTGAAGTCGAAGAGACCTATTTAGATGCTAACGGAAAAAAAGCACACCGTAAGTATACAGTAACCAAAGATGAAGGTCCAAGAAAAGGAACTTCTGTAGAGGTTTTAAATAAACTTCGCCCAGTTTTTGCTGCTGGCGGAAGTGTAACTGCTGGTAACTCTTCGCAAATGAGTGATGGTGCAGCATTCGTTTTAATAATGAGTGAAGAAATGGTGAAAGAATTAAATCTTGAACCTATCGCAAGATTGGTAAATTATGCTGCTGCCGGTGTACCACCTAGAATAATGGGTATTGGTCCTATTGCCGCTATTCCAAAGGCATTAAAACAAGCAGGCTTAAAGCTTAACGACATTGATTTAATAGAATTGAATGAAGCTTTCGCTTCGCAATCTTTAGCGGTAATGCGTGAGTTGAAAATAAATCAAGATATCGTAAACGTAAATGGTGGTGCAATTGCACTTGGTCACCCACTAGGATGTACCGGAGCAAAATTATCTGTACAATTATTTGATGAAATGCGTAAAAGAGATATGCAAGGAAAATACGGTATGGTTACCATGTGCGTAGGTACAGGTCAAGGCGCTGCTGGAATATTTGAATTTTTAAATTAAATAATTAGAAAATAGAAAAGAGATTAAAGATTAAAGATTCATACTTAATGGCTTTGAGGCATAACTATAGAAACTTGAAAATTGGAAGCTAGGTTTAGAGATAGCTAATGACATTTCAGATGTACTATTAAGTTTTCCCAAACATGAAAGATTCGATTTAAGCTCTCAAATGAGTAGGTGTTCAATTTCAATCCCAAGTAATATTGCAGAAGGGTCGGCAAGAACAGATAAATCTTTTAGTCATTTTTAAGTATCTCTTTAGGTTCTTCTTTTGAATTAGAAACACAAATATTGATAGCTAATAATAGAAATTATATAACTGATAATAAATTAAAATTACTTGAAGATAAAATTGAAGAATTTCAGAAAATGACCATGGGCTTTCAAAATAGCCTATCATAAATCTCTTTTCTATTTTCTCAATTCTAACTTCTAAATACTATTAACAACATGAGTACAGATACAGCAAAAAAAGATATTCTTAGAGGAGGACAGTTCCTTGTCAAAGAAACCAATTGTGAAGATGTTTTCACATTAGAAGATTTGAATGAAGAGCAACGCATGATGCGTGAGAGCACCAAAGAATTTGTTGACAGAGAACTTTGGGCACATTGGGAGCGTTTTGAGAATAAAGACTACGCTTTTACAGAAGAAACCATGCGTAAAGCTGGTGAATTAGGATTATTAAGTGTGGCTGTTCCAGAATCATACGGTGGTATGGGTATGGGCTTTGTTTCTACCATGTTAGTTTGTGATTACATTTCTGGAGCAACTGGTTCTTTCAGTACTGCTTTTGGAGCGCATACAGGAATTGGAACTATGCCAATTACACTTTATGGATCTGAAGAGCAAAAACAAAAATATGTACCAAGATTAGCTTCTGGAGAATGGTTTGGCGCTTATTGCCTTACTGAACCAGGTGCTGGTTCTGATGCGAACTCAGGAAAAACTAAAGCTGTTCTTTCTGATGACGGAAAATCATATAGTATTACAGGTCAGAAAATGTGGATTTCAAACGCAGGTTTCTGTAATATGTTTATCGTATTTGCTCGTATTGAAGATGATAAAAATATTACTGGTTTCATTGTAGAAAATGACCCAAGTAACGGTATTACCTTAGGTGATGAAGAAAAGAAATTGGGTATTCACTCCTCTTCTACGCGTCAGGTATTCTTTAATGAAACTAAAGTTTCTGCTGAGAATATGTTATCTACAAGAGGTAACGGATTCAAAATTGCAATGAATGCATTAAACGTAGGTCGTATAAAATTAGCGGCTGCTTGTTTAGATGCACAAAGAAGAGTTATCGGTGAAGCTACTAAATATGCTAATGAGCGTATTCAGTTCAAAACTCCGATTATGAACTTTGGCGCTATTAAGTCTAAAATTGCCGAAATGGCAACTAGCGTTTATGTTGATGAATCTGCAAGTTACCGTGCTGCTAAAAATATAGAAGATCGTATTGCAATGCGCGAAGCTGAAGGCAATACACACCAAGAGGCTGAACTTAAAGGTGTTGAAGAATATGCTATTGAATGTTCTATTCTTAAAGTAGCTGTTTCTGAAGATTGTCAAAAAACTACAGATGAAGGTATTCAGATTTTTGGAGGTATGGGCTTCAGTGCTGATACTCCGATGGAATCTGCTTGGAGAGATTCAAGAATTGCCCGTATCTATGAAGGTACAAACGAAATCAACAGAATGTTGGCAGTAGGTATGCTAGTGAAAAAAGCAATGAAAGGTCATGTTGATCTTTTAGGTCCTGCTACGGCAGTTGGTGAAGAATTAATGGGGATTCCTTCTTTCGATACTCCAGATTTTTCTGAACTATTCGCTGAAGAAAAAGATATCTTGAAGAGACTTAAAAAGGTTTTCTTGATGGTTGCTGGATCTGCGGTTCAGAAATACGGAGCAGAATTAGAAAATCACCAACAATTAATGTTGGCTGCATCTGATATTCTTATTGAAGTATACATGGCAGAATCTGCTTTATTACGTACCGAGAAAAATGCAAAACGATTTGGAGAAGAAGCACAAGCTACTCAAATAGCGATGTCTAGACTATATTTGTTTAATGCTACTGAAACTATCATCAATAAAGGTAAAGAAGCTATCGTTTCTTTTGCCGAAGGTGATGAGCAAAGAATGATGTTAATGGGACTTAAACGTTTCACTAAATATACAAACTACCCTAATGTAGTTGCCTTACGCACACAAATTGCCGATAAGGTTGCTGCAGATAACGGTTATACGTTTGACTAATTCAGATTACCTTTTGTTGTTTGGTAACTTGAATACTAAACCGTCCCAATTGGGGCGGTTTTTTTGTTTGGTAAATATTGATATTGCGACTACTTTTAAACCATGTATAAAAAATTATTAGAACAGGTTTATAATACTTCCGAATTTAATTCGAATGGTCATATTCTAATCGACCAATTGACTTCTCACTTAGAGGATAAACTGAATGCTTCTTCTCGTAATACAATCAATTGGAAAGAACCTGAGGAGGAACTAGAATTCTGGAAGAAATTTTTAGCTGATGGTATTGAAACAGACCTTTTTCCAGAAATAATAAAACGTACCACCTACGTACACCACCCTAAGTATATGGGACATCAAGTGAGTCCGCCAGCTCCAATTACTGCACTCACTGGGTTAATTAGTTCATTATTAAATAACGGGACTGCGGTTTACGAAATGGGTATGTCTTCTAATGCTATTGAACGCATTATCATAGAATTGATTTGCAAGAAAATTGGTTTCAATGATACATCTGGAGGATTCTTAACCTCAGGCGGAACTTTAGCAAATTTAACCGCGTTATTAAGTGCACGAAAAGCGATTACTAAAAGGGATATTTGGAACGAGGGCAACCAAAATCAATTAGGCATTATGGTAAGCGAAGAAGCGCATTATTGCGTTGATCGTGCCGCAAGAATTATGGGATTGGGCGACCAGGGAATAATTAAAGTTCCTGTAACCAAAGATTTTAGAATGGATACCGATTTAATGGTGTCAAAATTTAAAGAAGCACAAGAAAAGGGAATTGAAATATTCGCTATTGTTGGTAGCGCTCCTTCTACTGCGACCGGCATTTTTGATAATTTAGAAGTGATTGGTGGATTTGCTAAAAAACAAAATATTTGGTTTCATGTTGATGGTGCTCATGGCGGAGCGGGAATTTTCTCCAAAAAATACAAGCACACCCTAAAAGGCATTGAATTGGCAGATTCTGTTGTTATCGACGGACATAAGATGATGCTAATGCCAGCGCTGACCACTGCCCTACTCTATAAAGATGTTAAAAATGCTAACGCCACTTTTAGCCAGAAAGCAGATTACCTACTTACAGATTCTGAGCATGAAGATTGGTATAACTCTGGTAAACGCACGTTTGAATGCACCAAAAATATGATGGCTATTCATTGGTTCACGCTCCTAAAATTGTACGGTGAAGAAGTTTTTGATGCAAATGTTACCGAACTATATGATTTGGGTGCTCACTTTGCTCAGCTTATTAAAGAGGAGCCTAATTTCGAATTGGCTTTACAGCCAATGTCCAATATTGTTTGTTTTAGGTATTGCCCTACTAATATGGATGAAGAACATACAAATGCTCTTAATGTAAAAATTCGCCAATCTCTTTTAGAAGATGGCGAATTTTATATTGTACAGACGAAACTAAAAGGTACGCATTACATGCGTATTACGGTGATGAATCCGTTTACCACAGCGCTTCATTTTAAAGCCTTAATACAAAAAATTAAGTCCGTTGCTACTGGTTAATTATTCTCTTAAAGACTCGAGCATTTGATCTTCACTTTCTTTTTTAGAGAAGTTGATTGCACACTCTATTAACGCTAAATGCGAATACGCTTGCGGGAAGTTTCCTAACAATCGTTTCGTCTTAAAATCAATATCTTCACTAAAGAGACCTAAATGATTACTGTAACTCAATAATCGCTCAAAATACTCCAACGCTTTTTTACGTTCTCCTATTTTAAATAAACTATTTATATACCAGAATGTACATACTGTAAATGATGATGAAGGCAAACCAAAATCATCCTCGTTTTTATATCGATAAAGCAATCCGTCATTATTCAACTCCTTCCCTATGGCATGTACTGTACTTATGTATCTTTCGTCTTTAGCTTTTATACAACCGTAAGACTCCATCAATAATACTGATGCATCTAACTCTTTAGATCCATAAGACTGTGTGTATGCACCTACTTCTTCGTTCCAAGCATTGTCATATATATCTTTCCAGATTTCTGCTCTAATAGGCTCCCATTTCTCAATTTTATGTTTTTTACCAAGCATTTCAGCAACCTTTATGGCGCGATCCAAAGCTGTCCAGCATAACACTTTTGAGAATGTAAAATGTCTATCTTCTGTTCTGAATTCCCAAATACCTTTATCGGCATCCTTCCAATTATTACTTACTATCCAAACGATTCCTTTTGTAATCGCCCAAAGATCTTCTCCATTATCAATATCCACACTAAATTTCGCCATCTGCTCGTAGATAACATCCATTAGTATACCATAAATATCATTTTGCTTTTGGTGGTAAGCTGCATTACCTATTCTTACAGGCTTAGAACCTTTATAACCTGCTAAATGTTCTAAGGTTACTTCAGTTAGCTTCTTTTCTTTATTAATACCATACATAATTTGAAGCTTCTCGGCCTTATCTGGTATTAAATCTATAATGAACTGTAAATAACGTCTTGCAACGTTCTTATGCCCCAATTCTGATACTACCTTAATTACCATTGATGCATCGCGGATCCAACAGAATCGGTAATCCCAATTACGTACTTCACCTATTGTTTCTGGTAATGATGTGGTTGCTGCCGCTAAAACTGCACCTGTTTTATCATAGCTTAACAGCTTTAAAGTAAGTGCACTTCTAGAAATTTCTTCGTTGAATTTCTCATAGGTAGGTGTCAAATTAGACCAATTCAACCAATATACCTTTGTATTTTGTAAATCTAAGTAAGCCCTATCTGTAGTAGGTAGCAATAGTTTTTCATTGTAACCTACTAAAATATAACCATCTTCTTTTAGCTCAATTTCACCACTATCTACAATAGTCTTCTTATCAAAAGAAGTATACAAAAATATAGTATCGAATTTTACGTCATGTGTAAGACTTGCTATAAAATCTTTCTTTATAAATGATTCAGTTTTACCCATAGCATACTCAAGCTTAGGGTCATATACTACTGAAAATTTTGGAGCACCTGACACATGTTTAAAATATCTAATTAACTCTGGTGGCGCATGGTAGGCATTGCCTTCTTTTCTATAACGTGGCATGAAATCATGGATCTCAAAATGGTCACCGCCAGATTTAAAAGAAGTGATTAATATATTCGTGAATTGCTCATATTTTTGGGTAATCACATAGCTATCATCTACATTGATTTCAAAACTACCGCCAATCTCCTCATCTAGTAATTTTGCAAAGATAGATGGACTATCAAATTCTGGTAAGCAGCACCATTCGATGCTTCCTGTCTTTGAAATTAATGCTGCACTTCTACAATTCCCTATTATTCCGTAGTCTAAATTATCCATTCAATAAAAATCTTAATTCATATGAGGTTTCAATTGGTAATACCCTCCTTTTTCCCGAAATTTAGAGAAATAATTATCAAGAAGTAGCAAAAAAATCTCTTTTATGGCGAAAACTATCATTATCTCAAATAGACTACCTGTACAATTACAAATTAGCAATGGAGACATTACTGCAGTACCAAGTGTTGGTGGTTTAGCTACCGGAATGAAATCTGTGCACTCAGGTGGAGATAGCCTTTGGATTGGCTGGAGCGGATTGACAGATGAGGAAATACCTGAAGAGTTAATACCTAAAATTGATAAAGCACTTGCTGAACATGGATCTTCTAAAGTAAATCTTACAGAAAAAGAAGTTGATGGTTTTTACTACGGATTTAGCAATAGAACCATATGGCCACTATTCCACTACTTCTTAGAATACGCTGAATTTGAGCTTGAAAGCTGGGAGGTTTACAAAGCGGTTAATCAGAAATTTGCCGATGCCATTCTTGAAAAAGCCGATAACGATGATACAATCTGGATTCACGATTACCAATTAATGTTGGTACCGCAAATGGTTCGTGCCCAAAGACCAGATATTTCTATCGGATTCTTTTTACACATTCCTTTTCCTTCTTATGAGATATTTAGAACGCTACCTTGGCGTGAAGAAGTATTACAAGGCTTATTAGGGTCAGATTTAATCGGTTTTCATACCTATGACTATGAACGTCACTTTTTAAGCTCTGTACGAAGGTTATTAGGCTTAGAGGTAAGTTTTAATGATATCTACTTAGATGATAGGGTAATTAAGGTAGACTCTTTCCCCATGGGTATCGATTATAAAAAATTCAGCGATGCTGCCAAAGAGCATTCGCAACGTAGCGAAGACGAAAAGTCTGAACTACAAAAACGATTGGACACCCATAAAAAATCGGCACCTGATGCAAAATTCTTTTTATCGATTGACCGTTTAGATTACACTAAAGGTATTGCAAAGCGATTAAAAGCATTTGAATACTTTTTAAACAAATATCCGCAGTATAAAGAAAAAGTAAGACTTATCATTCTTGCTGTACCTTCTCGTTCGAACGTACCACAATACCAATTATTAAAGCGAGAAGTTGATGAATTGGTAGGTCGTATTAATGGCGAACTTTCAACAGTAAGCTGGACACCGATTTGGTATTTCTACAGATCTATGCCTTTTGAGAACTTAATTGACCTGTATACGTCTTCTGATATTGCTTGGTTGACACCAATTAGAGATGGTATGAATTTAGTTGCTAAGGAATATATTGCTACCAGAACTGATAAAACGGGAGTTTTAATACTTAGCGAAATGGCTGGTTCTGCCAATGAAATGAACGAATCGTTATTGATCAACCCTAACAACTTTGAACAGATAGCAGATTCTTTGAACGAGGCTATAAATATGCCCAAAGAAGAACAGATTTCTAGAAATACCTTATTACAAAAGAGATTAGAGCGCTATAATGTAGAGAAATGGGCGAACGACTTTATGTTCTCTTTAGTGGGTCAAAAAGAAAAAGATCAAACCTATAAATCTAGAAAACTATCTGCAGACATTCTGAACACGGTAATGGATGATTATAATAAAGCAAAAAGAAGATTGGTCTTTTTAGACTATGACGGTACTTTGGCAGGGTTTCATCCAGACCCACAAAAGGCTTCGCCAGATGAAGAATTATATAAACTTTTAGATGCCATTTCTTCGCAACCAAATACAGACATGTATTTAATAAGCGGGCGAGATAAAGAAACGTTCACTAAATGGTTCTTGCCTAAAAAATACAACATGATCGTTGAGCATGGCGTATGGATCTCGCAAGGTGGCGAGGAATTTAGAATGTTAGAAACGGTTAAGAAAGACTGGATGGAGAAAATTCTACCAGTGTTAGAATCTTTTGTTGATCGCACACCTGGTAGTTTTATTGAAGAGAAAAATTATTCTCTAGCTTGGCATTACAGAAAAACAGATCCAGACTTTGGTCAAAAGCGTTCTGTTGAACTAAATACGGTATTGACAAGTCTTATTGCCAATGATGACTTAAGTGTCTTAAATGGAAACAAAGTGATGGAAATTAAAAGTAGCAACGTAAATAAAGGTAGAGCCTCTATGCGTGTGTATACTGAACATGAGTACGATTTTGTTTTTGCAATTGGTGATGATTGGACCGATGAATTTATGTTTCAAGAGCTTCCTGAAGATTCTATTACCGTGAAAGTGGGGCGCCAAAAAACACAAGCAAGGTATTTTGTTGATAACACTAAAAATGTACGTGCAATTTTGAAGAGATTTGCCGACAAAAAATAACGTTACTCACATACTATTTACAATGAAACAAATTCTCAATATTGCATTTGTAAGTGTTATTTGTTGCCTTAACTCTTATGCTCAACAAGGTACAGAAGTATATCTAGCAAGTTTAAATTGGTCAAATGATTCTTTAAAAATTGGCACTCCAATAAATATTTCTAATAATGAAGGTTATGATAATCAACCTTCATTTTTTTCTGATGATAAAATTCTATTTGCATCAACTAGAAATAATCAAACAGATATCGCTCTTTATGATGTAAACGACAAAACAACAACTTGGCTTTCTAATACACCAAATGGCAGTGAATATTCTCCTTTAAAAATTCCGGGTAGAGATGCTGTTTCTGCTGTTCGTTTAGACGAAGATGGGTTACAACGTTTATACGCGTATGATTTGAAAACTGGTGATTCAAAGGTATTATTACCAGATTTAAAAGTGGGCTATCATGTTTGGTTTTCTATTGATATTATTGTTTGCACGGTTTTGATCGAAAATCGTATGGATTTGGTGGTGTATAACCTTAAAGAGAACACCCATTATACTGCGCAGAAAAATGTGGGTAGATCGTTGCATAAAATTCCCGATACAGAGCTAATAAGTTTTATAGCAAAAGAAAGCGAGAATGCTACTAATGCATCGCTAAACCCAAATTCTAAAGAAACAAAGATTATCACAACCCTTTTAGGAGATTCTGAAGATGTTTGTTGGATGAACAATGGTCGATTGCTTACTGCCAATGAATCTAGAATCCTATCTTTTGACCCCAAAACGGATACAGAATGGAAGTTGGCGTACCAAATCAATCATCCAGATGTCAACGGGGTCTCTAGATTAGCAATTAGTCCAAAAGGAAAATATCTAAGTTTTGTTTCTAAAGATTCTCAAAAAAAAATTGTTGACAAGCAAGTAGAAACGTTCAATGCACGAGATTTAAAAGCATTTGCCAATTGTTTTTCCGAAAATGTTCTAGTAAAAAACTACCCAAATGATATACTGTACTTTGGGCGGGAAATTTTAAAGGAAAAATATCAAAGCTTTTATGATCGTACACCAAATATTGATGTAAAAGTATCATCTAGAATACATTTAGGAAAGACCATTATTGATCAAGAACAGATAACCATTGGCGATAAACAATTTCAACAAGTTGCGATTTATGAAGTTGACGGACTTATAAAAAGCATGACTTTTATAAAAGAAATACCTATAGATATTAATCCTGAAGTGCTTGTTCAGAAACAACTTGAAGGTATTAATGATCAAGACATAGATGCTTTTTTAAATCCATATACCAAAGACGTGATAGTTTATGATACTTACGGTATAATACCTTCTGTGGGTATTGAAAATATGCGAAAGAATTATGAAGATTTATTCAGTTCTACAGCAAAATTTCATTGTGAAACGAAGAATAGAATTGTAATCGGAAATATAGTTATTGATGAGAATTTCATTTCCCTCGACGGAAATTTTTATTCTTCCATTGGTATTTATGAAATAGAAAATAACAAAATAGTCAAGGTTACTTTTTTACATTAATCTATTGAAACAAAAGCTACATATTCTCCCGATTATAATTCTATCACAGTTCGCCTGTACCTCTACATGGTTTGCAGGGAATGCGATATTAGAATCACTAACTAAAAAGTTAGATTTTGGTGCAGACATTGTTAGCCATGTTATTTCTTCTGTACAATTCGGATTCATCATCGGGACTCTTATATTCGGAGTTTTAATGATTGCAGATCGATTTTCTCCTTCAAAGGTATTTATGATTTGCGCCTTTATAGCATCCGTTTCTAATCTAACACTAATTTATCCGCAGTTAAACGTGAGTAGCTTATTACTTGCGAGATTTAGTACGGGTTTCTTTTTAGCTGGTATTTATCCCGTAGGAATGAAAATAGCGGCAGATTACTACGAAAAAGGACTTGGCAAAGCATTGGGGTTTTTAGTCGGAGCATTAGTTCTAGGCACCGCTTTTCCTTTTTTAATTAAAGGAAGTCCTCTAGCAAGTCATCCAGACAAGGTCATTATGTTAACCTCTGGTATTACGGCATTGGGCGGACTATTACTTTTTTTACTGGTGCCCAACGGACCGTATCGAGTAGCAAGCACTACTTTAAAATTTGATGCTGGTCCGAAGCTTTTTAAAAATTTTGAATTTAAAAAAGCAGCATTTGGGTATTTTGGGCACATGTGGGAACTCTATGCCTTTTGGGCTTTTACACCTATTGCCATTCAATATTTTGCAATTCAATCAGGTAGTGATATTTCGGTCTCACTTTGGTCAGGAATCGTCATTGCCCTCGGCGGATTATCTTGTGCCTATGGCGGCATACTTTCGCAACGCATAGGTAGTAAGAAGGTAGCATTGATAGCGTTAATAGCATCGGGATTTCTATGTTTAATTTCTCCACTTCTATTTTCACTTCCTATATATGTATTCTTGGCAGGTTGGTGTTTATGGGGCATTGCTGTTACTGCAGATTCACCTCAATTCTCAAATTTGGTGGCATCGGCCGTGGCACCCGAATTAAAAGGTACGGCACTAACACTCGTTAATTGTATTGGTTTTGCCATTACTATTATTAGTATTCAACTTCTAGGATCACTTCAATCGATCATCCCTATTGATCTTTTATTTATTCCTTTAGCTATAGGCCCGTTGTTTGGTGTATATTATTTATTGATCAAAAGGCGATGACAAGTCTTGTATAAAAAGAAATACCTTTTTTATCCTATTAAAACTATACTATATGCGCTTATACTTTTATACATGAAATTATGCTCAAGCCTATATTTTACTTAATTTTAGAAACCGATTACCCATACTAACACGACTCGACAAAAAATCTTGAAATGAAAAAATTATTATTGCTTACGTTACTAACCTCAGCCATTACGTTAACTGCACAAACCGATCAACGTATTTATGATATTATCGATGCAGTTTCTGCCGAACGAATAGAAAACGATGTTACTAAACTTGTCAATTTTGGTACTAGACATACCTTAAGCGATACCGTTTCAACTACCAGAGGTATTGGTGCAGCAAGACGTTGGATCAAAAGTGAATTCGAAAAAACCGCTGCTGAATGTAATGGGTGTTTAAATGTTTTCTTTCAAAAAGACTTAGTTAAAAAAGGTGCTAACGACCGTATTGTAAAAGATGTAGAAGTAGTTAATGTGCTTGCTATTCAAAAAGGGACAAAATACCCAAATCGCTATATTATTGTGAGTGGCGATATCGATTCTCGTGTTAGTGATCCAACCAATTTTACCGATGATTCTCCAGGTGCAAATGACAACGCCAGCGGTATGGCGGGTACTATTGAAGCTGCGCGCGTATTATCAAAATATAAATTCGAGAATAGCATTATCTATATGGGGCTTTCTGGTGAAGAGCAAGGTCTTTTCGGCGGTGGCGGTATTGCTAAATACGCAAAAGATAAAGGCTGGGAAGTTATTGGTATTTTCAATAATGATATGATCGGTAATATTACTGGTGTCGATGGTACGGTAAGTAATGTAGATTTTAGAATTTTCTCTGAACCTGTACCACCGACCGAAACTGAAGTGAAGCGTAAAGCACGACGTTTTTATGGTGGTGAAGTAGACGGAATATCTAGACAACTAGCACGCTATGTTCATAAAAACGTGAAGCAGTACATGCCAGAAATGAACCCAATGATGATTTATCGTCTGGATCGTTTTGGTCGTGGTGGCCACCATAGACCTTTTAACGATGCAGGTTTCCCGGGTATTCGCATTATGGAAGCTCACGAAAACTACACGCAACAACATCAAAATATTCGTGTTGAAGATGGTATTGCTTATGGCGATGTTCTAGAACATGTAAACTTTAAGTATGCCGCTAAATTAACGGCTGTAAACGCCATAAACTTAGCATCTATCGCATGGGCTCCACCTGCGCCTAAAACGGTTAAGATTGGCGGAATTGTTGAACCTGCAGCTAAATTTCAATGGAGTAAGGTTGATGGCGCAAAGGGATATAAAATTTACTGGAGAGATACCACATCACCTACTTGGGATTATAGTAGATATGTAGGTGATGTTTCTGAATTTGTTTTGGAAGGCATTGTTATCGACAACTTCTTCTTCGGAGTTTCTGCCGTTGGCGAAGACGGATTTGAGAGTCCGGTTGTTTTTCCTAACGGAATTTTCAGATAGGCTTAATCCAAATTAGACATGAACAAACTACTTATAGCTTTTACCATTGGGATATTTACTTTTTCTCAAGCACAGACATTTACTGAACAAGACACGCTTAGAGGTAGCATTACTCCTGAACGTGAATGGTGGGACCTTAACTATTATCACTTAGATATAGCTGTTAACCCTGATGATAAGTTTATCAACGGAAGCAATACAATCCGCTACAAAGTGCTGAAACCGCATCAAGTTTTACAGGTAGATTTGCAACCGCCATTGCAAATTGAAAAAGTGATGCAAGACGGAGTCGAACTTGAAGTGATACATAACATAAATGCTCATTTTATACAGCTAACGAAACCTCAGCAAGTAGGTGATTTTAATGAGGTTATTGTCTCCTATTCCGGTCACCCAAAAGAGGCGGTTAGAGCCCCTTGGGATGGCGGATTCTCATGGAAAAAAGATGCTAACGGTAAAGATTTCGTCGCTACTTCGTGTCAAGGTTTAGGCGCTAGTGTCTGGTGGCCAAATAAAGACCATATGTATGACGAGGTTGATAGTATGCTGATCAGCGTAAAAGCACCAAAAGGATTAATGAACGTCTCTAACGGTCGTCTTAGAAGTGTTGATAAGGAAACAAATACCTACAATTGGTTTGTTTCTAACCCCATCAATAACTATGGTGTTAACGTCAATATCGGAGATTATGTCCACTTCGATGAAATATATCAGGGAGAAAAAGGTGCTCTTGATATGGATTATTATGTTTTAAAAGATAATCTAGAGAAAGCAAAAGAACATTTTAAAGATGCCCCGAAAATGATGCAAGCTTTTGAACATTGGTTCGGAGCCTACCCTTTTTATGAGGACTCTTTTAAACTGGTAGAAGTGCCTTATTTAGGCATGGAACACCAAAGTTCTGTTACTTATGGTAATCAATACCAAAAAGGATATTTAGGTAGAGATTTATCGGGTACCGGTTGGGGATTAAAATTCGATTTCATTATTATTCATGAAGCTGGGCACGAATGGTTTGCAAATAATATCACTTATAAAGATGCTGCCGACATGTGGATCCACGAAGGATTCACTTGCTACTCTGAAAGTCTATTTTTAGACTATCATTATGGTACCGAGGCCGCAAATGCCTACGTTCAGGGTATTCGAAATAATATTAGAAATGACAAACCCATTATCGGCATCTACAATGTAAATCATGAAGGTAGTGGCGATATGTATTATAAAGGTTCTAATATTCTTCACACGCTGCGACAGGTGGTAAATAATGATAGAAAATGGAGAACTATTCTGCGCGGACTTAATTCAGAATTCTATCACAAAACAGTAACTACTGACGAAATTGAAAAAGTCATCGGTATAGAAATGAATCGCGATTTAAAACCCTTTTTTGACCAGTACTTAAGAACGACCAAGATTCCGGTTTTCGAGTATAAGGTGAAGGGTAAAAAGCTATCCTATCGTTTTACAAATACTGTCGAGAAGTTCAGCCTTCCTATAAAAGTATATATAGATGAAACCCCTGTTTGGCTAGAACCAAGTAACGAATGGCAATCGCAAAAAATGAAAGACAGCTTTAAAACCTTACGTGTAGACCCTAATTTCTATATTGAAACTAACCCTTAAAGTCCACTTTGCAACATATTCATTTTTAGCGTTCATCATAAATTATATCAGGCTAATTTCCTTTTTAAATTATGGTATTTTTACCGCATCTATTTGATAGGTTTCCATGAAAAAAACGCTTGCCAGATATAGAAATAGTGCCTTCAGAAGTTTTATAAGAAGGCATTCTAAATATGCGCCAATACTGTTCTTTATGGGAGGATTCATTTTTGACACCTTAACTTTAGGTCGTATTGACCGTACGTATGACCTTACGGTTTTATGTCTACACATGACCTCTTTATCTATTGCGCTTTACCTCTATAATTTAGCTGATGATGGTAAATGGAAAAATACTTACTTAGACAGGTATGAAGAATATTTGCCTTTAGCTATTCAGTTCTTTTTCGGAGGATTATCTAGTGCCTATGTAATCTACTTCTCTAGAAGTGTTTCTTTATCTAAAACAGCATCATTCTTTATAATACTTGTGCTATTGCTTATTGCAAATGAGTTTCTTAAAAAAAGAATCTCTAATAAATATTTACAATTCGGAGTCTATTACTTTATTAGTTTCACTTTTTTCACGTTTATGATTCCTGTTTTCTTGAAGGAATTAAATACTACCATATTCTTAATCTCCGGTGCGGTTAGCCTAGTAAGTACCTTGGTGCTTCTCACCTTCATCTATAGCAAAAGTCCGAGTACTCGTAAAGAAATTAAACTGGGTAAAATGATTGCCATAATTTTAGCGATTTACGGCATTATTAATCTGTTCTATTTTCTAAGATTAATACCACCAGTTCCATTAGCATTAGATAAAGGCATTGTTGCCCATGATGTTGTATTAAAGAATGGTAACTATGAGGTAACCTACGAATCTGAAGAATCGTTCATTTTTTGGAGGAAACACAAACTAGATTATAACTATACTCCAGACCAAAGGGTGTATATTTTTTCTTCAATTTTTGCACCTACAGATTTAAAAAAGTCCATTTTTCATCGGTGGAGAAAATATAATGACAAAACCAAAGAATGGGTAACCGTAGATGATATCGGTTATGATATTACAGGTGGTAGAGATGGCGGTTTTAGAGGTTATACCTATAAAAGCAATGTAACGCCAGGTGAATGGGAAGTGCAAGTTCTTACTGAAGAAGAACAGGTATTAGGTGTCATTGGTTTTCATATTAACCTTAATACAGACCAAGAACCTTTGCGCCTGAAGACCTCAAAGTTCTAAGTTGATAACAACATTTTAAAATATTCAATATCAAAACGTTAACTTCTAAGTTAGAATCAATAATCATCACTAGTTATTTAATTTTTTAAATTGTTTACCGCATTAAAACATAGCCTACCTTCGCGCTACCTTAAACATGTAAGTGACCATATATCAAAAAGTTCAAGCGGTAGATCGTATTTTCAACCAATTGGATAAGGAGTTAGGCTCCTTTCAACAATCTACAGGACTTAGCTGTGTTGCCAATTGCGGACTATGCTGTTTAAAACCGGACATCAATGCTACTGCATTAGAATTTTTACCACTAGCCTATCATCTTTTAATAAATGGCGAAACGGAACAATGGTTAGCGCAATTGCAAAATAATACTGAGGATAAACTCTGTCCTGTTTTGAATAAAGTTATTGCTCCGAGTTCTAAAGGCTTTTGCTCAGAATATGCACACCGTGGACTCATTTGTAGACTGTTCGGTTTTTCTGCCATGTTGCACAAAAACAATAAACCTATTTTAGTTACCTGTAAACCTATTAAGGAACAAAAAACGGAAGCTTTTAATAATGCAAATGCTCATATTGCAGCTAATAAAAAATATCCACTTATTAGTAATTACTACATGCAGTTGCGCTCCATAGATGAGTCTTTAGGAGAAGAATTGTTTCCGATAAGAATTGCCATTGAAAAAGCTATCTATGCTGTTCTTGCATATTATGCCTATAGAGAACTACCCGGTAAAGACAATATAGAGTAATATAGATTACCTTAAAAAAGAGATTAAACGTATCTTTATCATTAGATTTTTCATCTTCCAAATTATTGATTTGAAAGATTTATATAAAAGTTTATTTTGAAAATATACGCTATTAGTGGATTAGGTGCCGATCAAAGAGTTTTTAATCATTTAACTCTAGATTATGAGCTAATAGCAATAGATTGGATTACTCCTTACCACAACAAATCTATTAAAGAATATTCGAGAAGGCTTAGCGAAGTTATTGACACCGATGTTGAGTTCTGCTTAATCGGAGTTAGTTTCGGCGGATTAATAGCTACAGAAATAAACCAAATACTTCAACCGAAAAAAGCAATTCTTATTTCTTCTGCACAGACAAAAAATGAATTAAGACCCATTTATAAATGGGTTGGCAAATCTAGAATTTTAAAGCTTATTCCTCCTGTTCTATTCAATCCACCAAGGTTTCTTGCGAGGTATATCATCGGAGCCAAAAATGCTAAACTATTTTATGAGATATTGGATGATACCGATTTAAACTTTGTGAAATGGGCTTTACAAGAATTTACTACTTGGCAGAATTTAAAGCAATCTTTAAACGTTGTAAAGATTAATGGTACAAAAGATAAATTGATTCCTGCTAGAGGTATTACTAAAATGAAACTTATTGAAGGTGGAGAACACTTTATGATTGTTGACAAAGCAAATGAAATCAGCGAAATCATTAATTTTGAATTGAAAAATCCTTAGAAATATATAAAATGAACAACTCTAAAGAAATTATAGCAGCTATAGAAACTCAATTATCAAAGGATACGCCTAATTGGGATGCCCTTTTAAAAATAACTTTAGAGCATTTTGATTGCTCTACCGGTACCTTACATTTTTTAGATAAAGACGCTTTATTGCAGCTTCAATCACAAATAGGTATTCCTGAGTTTTTGATTCCAAAGTTATCTACTATACCTATCGGAAAAGGCATGGCGGGTATTGCTGCAGAACGCAGAAAACCTGTTGAAATGTGTAATCTACAAACGGATGATTCTGGCGTAGCCAGACCCTCTGCAAAAGATACTAAAGTAGAAGGTTCATTAGCCGCACCATTACTATTCAATGAAAAGCTTTATGGTACCATTGGTATCGCAAAACCTGTACCTTATGACTTTACAGCACCTGAAATAGACTTACTAATGCAAATCGGCGAACTAATCAGCAAGAAACTAAGCTAGTATTAATCGTTATTTATTCGTAATAAAAAAGCCCGCTATTTAGCGGGCTTTTCAATTCAATGTATTTGATATTATTTTTCTGTTTTAGCAGGTATAACAACAGATTTAGAACCTGTTAATGGTATAGTACCTTCGGCACCTGCATCTGTATAACTAGCTGTAATTACCAACATATTACCTGGTGCAGAAGATTCTGCTGTAATTGTTCCTTTAGCCGGTAACGATTTTACTTTTTTATCATCTCCGTTTAATGAAAGAATATACAATCCGATTTGTCTAGATTCATCTGATGTTATATTAGGGTGAGCTGGCATAGTGACCTCGCCCCATACTCCTGCTCCTCCTGTTTTAATTTTACCTTGCAAGTACTTTAAGGCATCTTTACGCTCTTTGTACTTCGCCGCAACATCTTTGTAATTTGGTCCTATAGAAGCTTCTGCTTCTTTATGACATGTTTTACAATCCATTGCTTGAGTCAATGCTTTACCAGTAACGGCTGCAGAAACTTGTTGATGACCTAAATTCATGGCTACCTTATCCATCCCCTCTAAATAATCGACACTTACAAATATATTGCTTGCATCGATTTCAGTACCATCTGGATCTGTTACCGAAACGTCATAGGCAATTTTCTGTCCTGGCAAATAAAATGCCGGTGTACTATCACCTAATGAGATAGCTACTTCTGGTCTTGAGTTACCAGCAACAATACTGGTGCTTTCGCTAATTGCCTCTTCGCCTTTATCATCTGCAACGGTTACTTTCAACTTATAAACGCCGGCATCTGCATAGGTATAGCTAGCATTTGGCTCTGTAGTTTCCTTGGTGTCGCCGTTTCCAAAATCCCATATATATTTAATAGTATCATCTTCGCGATCACTTGCTTCTACTGTTGCGTTAACTGTTAAGGGAGTTTTACCTGCTGTTTCACTAACAGTAACCTCATTGATTAACGGTGGTCTGTTACCGCCATTGAATTCGATATATCCTAAAGAAGAATTCGCATTTTGAGAGAACCAACCGCTTCCGTATTCTAACAGGTAGATTTTACCATTAGGACCTACTTCCATATCAATTAAACTATTGACCTTGACCTCGGGAGCAAAAGGTTCCATTTTACTAAAGTCTCCGTTTTCATCTAAATGAACGGCAAACATCCAACCGCGCATCCAATCATAAATAATCACCTTACCGTCGTAATAACTTGGAAGCTTCTCATCGCCTTGATACATATCTGAATAGTATGTAGGACCTGCCATTGCATTTCTACCACCTGTAGCTGTTTGCGGAAAATCTTGTGAATCTACATATGGATAATACACATACGCTGGCATTGCTGGTGGTAATTCTGTTAATCCTGTATTATTACGAGAGTTATTTATAGGTTTTTCAGGATCAAATGGTGCACCTGTTTTTCCTGTTTCATAGTCGTATGCATTATAGGCGAAGTTATTTCCTATAAATAGTGGCCAACCAAAATTACCCGCTTTTTTAGCCTGGTTCATTTCATCATATCCTCTAGGGCCTCTAACACCTAAACTATCTGCTCTTGCATCAGGACCAACATCGCCCCAATACACATATCCTCTTTTCATATCTATTGATATTCTATACGGATTTCTATGACCCATAGTATAAATCTCTGGTCTCGTTTTATCTGTACCTACTGGAAATAAGTTTCCTTCAGGTATATCATATGTACCATCTTCTTTTACCTTTATTCTTAAGATTTTACCACGTAAATCATTCGTATTACCAGAAGAACGACGCGCATCGTACTGCTCATGCCCAGGAATATCGTTTAGAGGTGCAAATCCGTTATTTACATACTTAACACCTTTCTCATTAAAAGGCGTAGAATTATCACCTGTAGATAGGTATAGTAAACCATCAGGACCAAATGCTATAGAACCACCGGTATGACAACAGATTTCTCTTTGGCTGTCCACATCCATAATTACTTGTTCAGATGCTACATCAAACTTACCATCTTCAAATTTGAATCTTGACAAACGGTTTACCCATTCGTCACCAGTTGGTGAGTAGAATAAGTAGATCCAATGGTTATTGGCATAATCTGGATCTTTTTGTAAGCCCATTAATCCTTCTTCTGCATTTACACCGGGTGTGTTCAATGTTTTGCTATAAACATCAAGCTTAAGCACTTCACTAAGTTCTTTTGTCTCATCATTGTATAACATTACTTCTCCCCTACGTTGTGCTACCAATACATTACCGTTCGGCAGAACAGCCATTTCTGTAGGCTCAAAAAACTGACCTTCGCTCAATGTTACTTTTGCAAAACGATCAGCATCTGGTGGTATTTGAGAAGTTACTTTCGAATAGTCAAGATTTAAGTTTTCACCTATGGCATATTGAATTCCGCCTAACAAATGCTTTAAAAACAAATCTTCTGTAAAACTAGCATCAGCATGACCGCCACCTGTGTAAAATGCGCGTCCGCCATCAAAATCATGATACCATGCTATAGGGTGAAAATCGCCGTTCTTTCCGCCTTCATAGGTAGATTCATCTAAAGTCATAAGAACGTTTATATCAGGATTGATGTTTTTGTAATTATACAATTCATCAGTTCTGTTCCACACAGAGTCGGTAAAAAACTGTGTAGCAACAAAATTTTTGTCTTTAATAATAAAATCTGCCGTCGGCATTCCCCTTGGGTGACTCAAAAATTGAGCTCCTGCCAAGTCATTGTACCAACCCCAGTCATATTCGGTATCTGCCGCAGCATGTACACCTACATAACCACCACCTGCTTGAATATATCGCTCAAAAGCAGCTTCTTGAAATTGGTCTAAAACATTACCCGTTGTACTTAAAAAGATAACAGCCGAATATTGTTTTAGGTTTTCATCTGTAAATAGCTCTGCATTTTTGGTAGTATCGATTGCAAAACCATTTTCTGTTCCTAACTTTTGAATGGCTGCAACCCCTGCAGGTATAGATCCATGTTTAAAACCCATTGTTTTTGAGAAAACCAAAACTTTAGGTTCTCCTTCTCGTTTATTGCCACCACATGAGACAATAATAAGCGCAAAGCCCAAAAGCAGCGCAATGAAGATTTTTTTCATACGTAAATTGTTGTTGTTGTTGTTGTTGTTGTTGATTTTAGAAAACATAAAAATAGGGCGCACATCTGTATTAACCAATACTTTATTTTAATCATTGTACATTTATGATAGATTATTAACCATTTAGTACAATTATGCTAAATATACCCGAGTTATATTTTAAAAACGATATTGAATTCAAAAATTGGTTGCACAATAACCATTCTGAACACTCGGGAGTTCATCTTATTTTCTATGCTGTAGTTCATGAAAACGAAAGTATGCGATGGGAAGAAGCTGTACAAGTTGCACTATGCTATGGGTGGATCGATAGTACCGTAAAAAGCTTGGGTAAAGGTAAGCGAAGACAATACTTTTGTCCGCGAAAACCTAAAAGCGTTTGGAGCAAAGTCAATAAGAACTATATAAAAGAGTTAAAAGCTAATGGCAGAATGCATGCCGCAGGATTAGCCTCTATAAAAGTGGCGAAAGAAAATGGTTCTTGGACTTCTTTGGATGATGTAGAAAACGGAGTTATACCTGAAGAATTACAATTAGCTTTCGATAAAAACCCTGATGCATTTAGTAACTTTAAAAACTTTACCCATAGCCAACGTAAAAGCTTTTTGTACTTTTTAAACCAAGCAAAACGCCAAGAAACAAGGTCTAAAAGAATTAAAGAAATTATACAGCACGCCGCTGATAATATTAAATACAGAAATGGTGGCGGATGGCAGTCTATGAAAAAGTAAAATTAATACCGTTTTTGAAATCACTTTATTAATTAAGTATACAATCTTTATCGATGTCTTAATTTCAATGTAATATCAGATAGTAAACAAATATTTACCACATTTTCTATTTAACTTTCCGTTACTAAATCACCTAACAAAAATGAGATTACCTTTTACAACGAAGCTTATTGCTTTCATATTAATAATCGCACTTAGCAGTTGTGAAGAGAAGAAGGCTATAACTTGTGATGTTTTAATAAAAAATGGAAATGTAATTAGTTTGGAAAACGGTTCTGTTTCTATTTCCAACATTTTAATTACCAATAATAGAATTGTTAAAATAACTTCTGATGCTGATTTGACCAGTATTGAAGCCGAAACTACGATCGATGCAACAGGTAAATTTATTGTACCTGGCTTTTGGGATAACCACACACATTTTAGAGGTGGTGATTCCTTAATTAGCGCAAATAAAAATTTCCTAAAGCTATTTATGGCTAACGGAATTACGACAGTACGTGATGCTGGTGGCGATCTTACTTCGTCTGTTTTAGAATGGCGAAAGGCTATTAAAAACAATGAACTCGTAGGACCTACCATTTTTACATCGGGACCAAAAATTGACGGACCCGGTGGTACTTGGGCCGGTTCTTTAGAAGTGGATACTGATGAAGATATTTCTAAGGCTTTAGATTCTCTACAAGCTATACCGTCTGACTTTGTCAAAATTTACGATAGCCGTATTTCGGGTGAGAATTACATAAAGGTGATACAGGAAGCAGAAAAGCGTGGTTTAATTACTTCTGGTCATATGCCTTTTACAGTTGAACTTGACGCTACTATAGATGCCGGTATTGATGCAGTCGAACATCTATATTATATTATGAAAGGCTCTTCTTCTCAAGAGAAACAAATCACACAACAATTAATTAATAAAGAAATCGGATTTTGGGATGCCATGCCCCTACTCCAATCTTCATACTCAGACTCCACAGCTTTGAATACATTTGAGCATTTAAAATCGAAAAATGTATTTGTAGTACCTACGCTGCATATTGGCGGAGTGCTCAGCTATTTAGATGAAGTTGATCATTCAAATGATACCTATTTAAAATATATGAGTGACGGAATTCAACAAACCTATAAGGGTCGAATTGACCGTGTAAAAAATTCGACCGTAAAGCAGGTGGAAGACCGTAAAGCACTTGATGATTTTTTCGGCAGACTTGCTTATAAACTGAATGAATACGGAGTGTCTCTTTTGGCTGGATCAGATAGCGGTGCATATAACAGTTATACGTATCCTGGTATTTCATTACATAAAGAAATGCAAGCCATGGTCGCTACCGGAATTTCTCCTCTAGATGCCCTTAAATCATCCGCTTACAACGGAGCTAAATTTTTGAAACAAGATGCAGACTATGGTACTATTACCGAAGGCAAAATTGCAGATTTGGTTTTATTGAACAGTAATCCGTTAGAAAACATAAAAAGCACACAAGATATTTATATGGTGCTTTCTAATGGAAATCAGCATACCAGAACGGACTTAGATAACTTATTAAATTCTGCCATTGCCAACTAAACAATCTACTTTTATGAAATCAATAGTATGTTTCTTTTTACTCTCTATAAGTCTATGTTCTGCTCAAACACTCTTAAAACCAGACCAAGTATTTGACGGCACCGAATTACATACCAATTGGGTGGTTTTAGTAGATGGGAATCAAATTACCTATGCAGGAAATGCGAAAGAAATTAAAATACCAGATAACACCACAGAAATAGATTTGGCTGGCAGCACTTTAATGCCTGGCATTATTGAAGGTCACTCTCATGTTTTATTACACCCATACAATGAAACGGATTGGAATGACCAGGTATTAAAAGAATCTCCCGTTGAGCGTGCCGTAAGAGGTACTGTTCATGTAAAAAATTCACTTTTGGCAGGTGTTACCACTATGCGAGATCTAGGCGCCGAAGGTGCCGGGTATACTGATGTATACTTAAAGAAAACTATTGATGACGGAATTATAGTCGGTCCACGATTATTGGTTGCCGGACCTGCTATTGTGGCTACAGGAGCATACGGCCCAAAAGGATTTCATGACGGCGTAACCGTACCATTGGGTGCTGAAGCCGCAAGCGGAGTCGACCAATGCATCGAAACGGTTCGTAGACAAATGGGTAACGGTGCTGATTTAATAAAAATTTATGCGGATTATCGCTGGACTCCCGGTGCCGATTCTAAAGCGACATTTTTACAAGAAGAAATTAATGCAATGGTGGCGACCGCTACTACAGCAGGAAAATATGTAGTCGCACATGCTGGTACTCCCGAAGGAATGAAAAGAGCAATACTTGGTGGTGTTGAAACTATTGAGCATGGTGATGGTGGTACGCCTGAAATTTTTAAAATGATGAAAGATAAAGGTATCGGACTATGCCCTACCCTTGCCGCTGGTGATGCCATTACACAATACAGAGGTTGGAACAAAGCGACAGACCCAGAACCTGAACGTATACAACAAAAACGCAAATCTTTTAAAATGGCGCTGGATTCTGGAGTACAAATTGTTTTTGGTGGTGATGTGGGTGTTTTTACACACGGAGAAAATTATCGTGAAATGGAATTAATGGTAGATTACGGAATGAAGCCTTTAGATGTCTTAATATCCGCAACTTCCAACAATGCTAGCATGTTTCACTTAAATCAATTAGGCAATCTTAAAAAAGGATTCCTAGCCGATATTATTGCGGTAAAAGGAAATCCGGTTGAGGATATCTCAGCTGTTAAAAATGTGTCTTTTGTAATGAAAAATGGAGTTGTTTATAAGGAGTAGTTGTTGGTTGTCCGTTGTCCGGTCACTTCGGCTCCGCTCAGTGACCTAAATCGTTGCTCGTTGTTCGACATAGCGAACATAGCGCGGCTATCTGTTTGTTTGGAACACTTTCACTTCGTCTACGCTCAATAGCTTAAACGTATTGTCATCCTGAGCGCAGTCGAAGGGACTGGAACACGAGAGGACTCTCTCTAACTCACAAAGGTCTTCGACTGCGCTCAGACTGACATAGGTACTTATAACATACTTTATTACTTTAATTCAACAGATTGCCACGTCGCGAAAAGCTCCTCGCAAAGACGATTTTTTTAACCGTTCGTCATAGCGAGCATAGCGCGGCTATCTGTTTGTTTGGAACACACTAATTGCGGCTACGCTCAATTACCAAAAAACACAATACTTAATACTAACTACTTTGTACTTAATACTAAATATAAATTACATCTTCACCAATTCTACTCTTCTATTTTTAGCTTTATTTTCATCAGTTTCATTTGAAACCAAAGGTTTTTCAGAACCAAAACCTGCAGCTTTTAATCTTGAAATGTCAATTCCTTTACCGGCTAAGGCATACATTACCGTGTTTGCTCTTTGTTCTGATAATTCTTTGTTTCTTTCATCTGTACCCGTATTATCCGTATGCCCTTCTATAGATAATTTTAAATCTGGATTGGAGTCTAATAATATGAATATCTGATCTACAATTTCTAACGCATCTGGTTTTAGAGTTGCCTTATCCGTATCAAAATTTATATTTAAAATAGCTTTACCATTGGTATCAATATCATCTTTCATTTCAGATGCCGTAGGTGGTTTTATGGTTTGTACAAAGTCTTCTAATTCAACAACGCCTACCTCTGCCCCATACTTGTTAGACCAAACCTGAAACATTATTTTACCGCTTTTATGATTCAATGCATAATGCCTAATGGGGTCACTATTATAGGCTCGACCAACAATATAGTCGCTCTGTGCCATGGGGTCTATTTTATCAAGTGCATACATTTGTTTTCTAGGTACACTGCCTTTAAATATCAATTCAGCACCTATACTTTCTAAATAGCCGTCTACACTCTTATCAAATAGTAATTTGTTAAAAGCTTTTCCTTTTTCCGACATTCCATACAGCATTTTTGCCATTTTGCCATCGGCATTGTAAAATGCTTCGCCAGTATACATCATTAACCTATCGAAATCAGAAAACTTGGTCAAACCGTCTTTTGCCGGTTTTCCTTGTTTTGTTTTTACAAAGAATCCTTCAGGTGGAGTTAAATATGGAAACTCTCCTATATTCACTGACGATGAAGGTATTTCAGTCCAATCGAAATTATCTGTAAATAATTCGTCCTTTGGCTTATCTACCGTAGGTTCTATAGCATCTTGTTTTACTTCAACATCTTGTGTTGTAGGTGCTACTGCCTCCTCAGTTTTTTCTTCATTCTTTTTATCAGATTTACATGAAATTGTAAACACAATAATGACTAGTAAGAAGCTTAATTTTTTCATATTTAAGTATCGTTAATGGTACTCAAAAATAAATAATTTAAGATTAATAGCGCTAATGGCTTAAAACTAAAAGAGATACTATTTTTCTGCTATAGTACCATTTTTAATAGCTGTAGCACCAGAAACCATAAAAGTAATAAACGAGGTTTCTATAATGCGTTGTAAAACGCCGCGGTAATCTGATTCTGGATTGGAGAATAATATGAATATAAAAATTCCGCTAATGATAGCTGTTGCCATTGCTATTTGTGATAATTTACTATAGCCTTCAAATTTCTTTAATCCGAGTCCGATTGCGATAATACTTATAGGTAGAAAAATATAGGTCAATGAACCCATAGCATTATGTATTAATTGCGATAGGCTAGAGTCTAAGACGTTTGTTGGGCAACCTGCATCACACGGAAAAAATCCAACTAGTAACGTTCCTAATCCATAGAATAATGCTAATCCGAAAAATCCGGCTACTATTAATTTGGAACTTGGAAAATATTTAGGAGCACTAAAACAAAAAATGGTAATGAGAATTCCGCTAGGTACATATCCGAAGAACTGCAAATACCAACCATATTCAGTATCAGACGCAAAAGATTCGCTTATGTACTGACTAACCACACTGTAATCATCAATTAATAACGGACCAACAATTGCCGCAATTGCAAACAAGCTAACTCCTAAAATACCTATATATGCTACTAGTTTATTGTTCATTCTTCTGGTGGTTGATGATATGACGACTAATCAACACGATTGTTACATCACCAAGGAATAAAAAACCGTGAAAAAACTTAACTATCCATGTTCCTCTGCTCTTCCCACTCCCTTCTTAAATCTGTAGAAAGAATACTAGTACCATCATGTTTCCACCCAGGTGGTTTCATAAGGTATTTAAACCTGTTTGACAATGTAGTTTTTGATGTGAAGAAATCGCCTAGCATCTTGTACCACTCTGCAAAGGCAATTTTAATAGGATTATAGGTATTTATGTTCGTTACCAAACCATAAACAGGTTTTTCAACTTCAGGCTCGAAGGTGCCGAATAATCTATCCCAAATAATAAATACTCCCGCATGATTTCTGTCTAAGTACTGGGGATTGGTAGCATGGTGTACCCTATGGTGACTGGGCGTATTAAAAATGGCTTCGAACCACTTGGGCATTTTTTTGATCATTTCGGTATGTATCCAATATTGATAGATAAGACTGACGGACATCTGTACCAAAATCATTACAGGATGAAAACCGATTAGTACTAACGGAGTCCAAAAAATAAAGGTATAAAATCCGCCAGACCACGACTGTCGTAATGCGGTGCTTAAATTGTAATTTTTAGAGGAATGATGCACCACGTGGCTCGCCCAAAAAAATCGGCTAACATGGCTAGTTCTATGAAACCAGTAATAGCATAAATCTTCTGCAAAAAGTAAAATCAACCAAGACCACCAAGCAAACGGAATTTCAAAAATGTGATAAAAATTATACAACAGATAAAAGAACCCTAGCGCAATGCCCTTAGTTACCAACCCTATGGCAACATTACCCAAACCCATAAGAATAGATGTACCGGCATCTTTAAACTCGTAGTCATGAAGTTTTACCTTAACCGATAGAATAACTTCTAGAATTACTGTCACCGTAAAAAACGGAATCGCGTAGTGAATTAAATTAGGAATTTCAGGAATTTGCATGCTCGTTCGGTATCGTTTTAACCTTCCTAATTTACGAATCTATTTTGTGAACTACAATTACCCTAAAAGACAACTTTTATCATTATTTAAATTCGATGGTTGTATAGGTAAAACGTATTGTTTGTGTAACCTTTGTTACCCTAATACACGGGCTTTGTGCGTAATTTTACATCAGGAAATTAAAACAATAGACTTATGGAAACTTTAGAACTTAAATTAGGATTAGACCAAGATTATAAAATTGCTATCAGTACTAAACTAAACACACTTTTAGCAGATTATCAAATTCATTATATGAACTTGAGAGGAATGCACTGGAATGTAAAAGGCAGCAATTTCTTTCTTTTACATGAAAAGTTTGAAGAATTATATACTGAGGCAAATGAAACAATTGATGAAATTGCCGAACGTATTTTAACTTTAGAACAACAACCTTTACATACGTTTGAAGATTACCTAGAGCATAAGACCATTAGAAGTATTAAAGAAGTGACTGACGGAGCTACTGGTATATCTTTAATTATAGATAACCTGAACGAGTTATTAATTCAAGAAAGAGAAATTATAGCGTTGTCTTCTGATAACGATGATGAAGGAACTGCCGCTTTAGTAAGCGATTTAATATCAGGACAAGAAAAATTAATTTGGATGCTTAAATCTTGTTTACGCTAGATTATAAATTTATATACGAGTAAAAAAGGCAAAAGTAGATGTTGACTTTTGCCTTTTTATTTGAATTTATTTGTGTGAAATACTGTGCTGATTCATGTACGCTTTTCAATTTCCAATGCTCTTTTGTAAAAAACTCTAAACTCCGCTTGAGAATACTTAGCACGCATAGCAGAAAGAACATCAGACAAACCTAGACTGCACCAATCCCACAACATGGTATCAAAATTATAGGCGTACATCTGGTCTTTTACTTCTGCCCTGATAGCTTCAATTTCTAAAGATGTAAATCCATTTTCTACAAGTCTTGCCAAACAACGTTCTTCATTTTCTTTAGTAAATTCTGTATCTAGGTAAGGTTCTAGAATCCAATCCCAGTTCCAACTTTGAGATATTAGTCTGATATTGTTACTCACTGCAAACTCTTTTAATCTTTCTTTATACTCTGCCGAAATAAATATAATATCTTCTTTTACATGGATTTTACAAACCGTAAAATCGACGGACATACATTCGATATCTTTTGCAGAAATTAATGCTGTAGGATAGGCAATCGATGGCTCAAAAGGATACTCGTTTATTAGAATTTCCTGTTCGCGAATTTCAGATTTACCAATACCACACAACAAATTTTTCAATGTAAAAATGTTCTTAGAAGTACTAAAACCTGTCAAAGGCATTTGACCTTTGAAATTGAATATGCTTTTAAGATATTTCCACATGTTTTAGTAGAGATAAAACGACTAATTATTGTTGTTGCTGTTGCTGCTCTTGTTGTAGATTTTTAATAGGCTCCAATAAATCCCACATGTTACCGTATAGATCTTCAAAAACGGCTACCATACCATAGGGCATTTTTTCTGGTGAACGCACAAATTTGATTTTACGTTCCATCATTTTGTAATAGTCCCTCCAGAAATCATCGGTGTATAAAAACAGAAAAACACGACCGCCCGTTTGGTTACCAACACTTGCCAGTTGTTTTTCGTTAGCTGCTTCTGCCAATACTAACGAACATTCTTTAGACCCTGGCGGAGCTACTACGACCCAACGTTTACCATCGCCCAAGTCGGTATCTTCTATTAGATTAAAATCTAATTTCTTGGTGTAAAATTCAATGGCTTTATCGTAATCACCAACTACTAATGCTACACGTGCTATGGTCTGTTTCAAAGTGTTCTTATTTTTGTGGATATTAAAAATACCGCTTATAAATTACTTATAGCGCTAGCGTACTTCAATTTAAAAACCCATAACTACTAGTTTAACGATTACGATATTCGCAACGAATTCGTTTATTTCTAAAATTAATTTAATTAACATTATTGTTTAACATAATTTTAGTACAATATTAATAACACATATCTACATTTAACGAGAATAATTTAACAATTATAATATTTTACTTTTCTAATAATTGAAAATCTTCCATCAATATATAGTTTCTAGCATTCTTTTGCTTGTTTTTAGTCTAGGGCTAACCAATGAGTTATTGTCACGGTATTCTGAAGACAATGCTGTTGTTTTTGATATGGAACAACAAGATAATCCAGATGAATCTGAATCTGACATTGATGAAGAAATTTTAGATATAGACATACCTCATCGAGAAAAGCATCTTTTAAAAGCTTATTTAAGCTCCAATAATTTTGTGATTAACACAAAACTAAACTTGGCTTTTAAAATTATTGAAATCTCACAACCAACACCTCCACCTGAATATAGAGGTTAATAATTCACTTTTCACTTACTGCATAACCAATAGTAAATACTTCACTTAAATTATTAAAATAAATCGCCTAATGGTATTTCATATCATTTGGGGACTATCTCTCATATATTCAAATTTAAATTTTTTATGAATTTATTCAAACATTGGAAAAAAGACTTACCCGCAAGTCTTGTTGTATTCTTTGTCGCATTACCACTATGCTTAGGTGTAGCTTTAGCAAGTGGAGCACCGCCTTTTGCAGGACTAATAGCTGGTTTAATTGGTGGTGTTTTAGTCGGTTACCTTTCTGGCTCATCAATTGGGGTCAGTGGTCCGGCTGCTGGCTTAGTTGTTATTGTGTTTAATGCTATTGCTGATTTAGGAAGCTACGAGCTTTTTCTTACCGCTGTAATTTTGGCTGGTATCATTCAAATTTTACTAGGTGTATTTCGTGCAGGCGTAATTGGATATTATTTTCCTTCTGCGGTAATTAAAGGTATGTTATGTGCTATAGGTATCATGATTTTCGTTCAACAGATTCCTCTAGCATTTGGCTTTAGCGGCGATGTAAATACCGACAGAATCGATTTAAGCGGTTTGCATGATCAAATTACCCCTGGCGCCATATTAATTACAATTATTTCACTAAGCATATTGTTGATTTGGGATGGTATTCTAGCAAAAAAAAGTAAAATTTTCAAACTCGTTCCTGCTCCTTTAATAGCTGTAATTGCGGGAATAGTAATTTATATCACTTTTGGAAAATCTGGTTTTCTTGAGTTACACGAAAGTCAGCTAGTAAGTGTACCTATACCTAAAGATGTAGCTTCTTTTATGGGGCAATTTACACTCCCAGATTTTTCTGCATTAGCAGATAAAAAGGTATATATAACAGCCTTCACCATAGCCATTGTAGCTAGCTTAGAAACTTTATTGAGTGTTGAGGCTTCAGATAAGCTTGACCCCTTAAAAAGACAAACACCCACCAATAGAGAGCTGATCGCCCAAGGTATTGGAAATAGTATTTCTGGTTTAATTGGTGGTATACCAATAACCCAAGTTGTTGTGCGTAGTTCTGCAAATGTAATGAGCGGAGCCATGACCAAACTTTCTGCCATTTTGCATGGTATACTGATTCTTATAAGTGTCATTGCAATCCCTACCCTACTAAACCTAATACCACAGGCTGTTTTAGCGAGTGTTCTTTTGGTAATAGGTTTTAAGCTTGCTAGCCCTAAATCTTTTATTCAAATGTATAAATTAGGTAAAGCTCAATTTATTCCATTTATTATTACGGTAATCGGTATTGTAACTACAGATTTATTAAAGGGTATTTTAATAGGGTTAACCGTAGGTTTAATTGTAGTTCTTTTAAAGTCATATTACAACTCTCACCAATTACTGGTAAAGGAGAACAACGGTAAAAGAAATATATTTCACATAAATTTTGCCGAAGAGGTTACCTTTATCAACAAGGGCCCAATTATGAAAGAGCTAGATGCCTTAAAAAGTGATTCTTATCTTGAATTGGATTTTAGAAAAACAAAGATACTTGACTATGATATTCTTGAATATTTAGATGAATTTTCTATTAAGGCGAAGAATAATAACATCAATATTAAAATGATTGCTGAAAAGGAAACTTTAGATAATCCGGACAGTTTTAGAAGATACTTCGGACACCAAGTATTCCATTTAGAGCATTAATAGTATAAAGAAAAGAATATGAAATTAGATTTTTATAAAAGCTTAATTGAAAATAATAAAAAATGGGTCGAATCTAAATTGGATGATGACCCAGATTTTTTTAAGAAATTAGAGAAAGGTCAGCAACCACCTTTGTTATGGATTGGTTGTTCTGATAGTCGCGTACCAGCCAACGAAATAATTGGAGGTAAACCTGGTGAGGTTTTTGTACATAGAAACATAGCCAACATGGTGGTACACTCAGACATGAACATGCTTAGTGTTTTAGACTACGCGGTAAATGTGCTTAAAATTAAACACATTATTGTGTGTGGTCATTACGGGTGTGGTGGTGTAAAAGCTGCCATGGGAAGTAAATCTTACGGATTAGCAGATAACTGGATCAGACATATTAGAGATGTCTACAGGCAACATCAAAAAGAGCTCGGCGATATAACAAATGAAGAGGTGCTTTTTGACCGTTTTGTTGAATTCAATGCTATGGAACAGGTTTACAATCTTGCTAAAACTTCTATTGTACAAAACGCATGGGAAAGAGGACAAGAATTATTTTTACATGGTTGGGTATATGGTGTGGGTACAGGAATTATAAAAGATTTAGAGGTTAATTTTAGTTGTAATTCTCAATTAGAAGAGTTCTATAAACTTGGGGTTATTTAAGAAAAACACCAGTAGTATTATTTATTTTTTGTGCTCTTTAATTACAGCTAAGGGGCACATTTAATATTTGAAAATTACCGTTGTAAAACTCTCACTATATTTTATAAACCTGCTGTCATTTTACCCAAATTTATTTTCTCTGCTTTAGTGAAGTTGATATCACGTACATATTCCATCTTACCCCATAGATAGGTGTTTCCTTTTAAGCCTTTGGTCATTCGCATTCTTCGGTTCAGTCGTTTTGTTTCTTGTGCAGTCGCTAATCTTCTTTCACCAAGCTCACCATATAATTTTAAAGCCGGATAGTCAGAAAACTTTTCTTTGAACAATGCTCCAAGCCAAAAGAACCGACTACTGTTTACACCAAGAAGACAAACGTTTCTATTCATTTGCGCGTGTAGCGGTAATTTCTTCGGAAACTTTTCAAAATAAAATCCGGTTTGATTATCATTTAAAAACAAAGAACCAATTGGTGTAACAGTCGGGTTATTCTCTTCGTCTACTGAGGCAACGGAAATATGAAAATTTGAATTGAAACTCTTATTGAAATGTGTTCTTATCTTATTCCAGTCTTGAGTGATGTCCATTTTTAAATTATTTAATTAAAGATAAACCATACGTGGTTTGAAACGGCTTATTCCGTAACGACAAATCAATCAGAACCATTTTCTACTTAGAAGATATTTATTAAAAATATTAGTTCAAACCAATTACGTCTTTACGCACTTTTTTTCTCCATTTACCTTGATATTTCAAATCCAAAAACATAAATGCACGTCTATTATATTTTTCTATACATTCATAAACTTCCGCTGGCTCACATCCAAAATCAAAATATTTTAATTTGTATTTTTTTTCAAATCTATTATCAGATTTCGAATTTGCAACAGGAGCTATACTACCAATAATATAAAGTTTTATTTCTGTTTTTCTCCAATCTTGCATAACGCTATCTAGGTTACAAGTTGCTGAAACAATTATAGATTTAGGTTTTCTCCTTTTAGTCCATTCAGATAAGTATTCATAATTGAGTGTACCATAAAAACCCACTGAAATTTCTAAATCATATTTTTCACTTTTCTTAATTGGGACTAGTTTAAAAATCCCAGTACTATCTGCCATCGTTCCCTTAATTGTTCCTTTTTCAATAATAGAAATTCCTCCTTCTGGCGCAAATTTAGTGACGGAAGAAATTACTTGCCCATGTATAGTATCCTCGACTTGCGAAACAGAAGCTTTTGAGAAGAAAATTGTGAAGATTAATAATAATTTATATTTCATCTTTTAATATTAGCTAACAAGTTAAACTAAAAAAAAATCTGAAGTAGTTTTACGAATAAGTCATTTCTATAAACATAAAAATATACTTTGGCAATTTCAACAATATTACTAAAGCAAAAGAAGCCAATAAACTGTACAAAAACTTTCTTCTATGGTTTTTAAATTTCCGATTTATAAAATATATCTGCACCGGAATAAATAGTAGTAAAGCAAAAATAGCCGAGGCTATAGATGCATAAAAAAAGAACAATAGTGCTACGCTTTGCAAAACATCAAAAAAAGCATTAAAACCTACTAATAGAGCATCAATCGAATCAAATCCAGAAACACCACTACTACTTGAGTCGTTGGTATCAAATAAAATACGTACTTCAATGAAAAATAATGCCGTGTTGAACAGTAAATAAAGTAATAACCAGAATAGCTTTCTAAGTATTTTAATCAATTTATATTTTTTAAATCTTAAATCCAATTGTTACAGACAGTATGCTTATTTTATCATTACTCTTTAATTATTTTTCGAATATCTTTTTGAATATCTATTTCAGTGCTTATAATCTCTAACATGTATACTTTTAGAAACTCCTTTTTAATTTCTCCGGTCTCTTTATAATTCACGTAAATAAAATCTATAAGTTTATCCGCTTTCATTTTCAAAAGTTCTTTTTGTTCCTCAATATCTGACAATACAGATATTTTATCATACTCTATCAATTCAATTTTAGAATTAGAAATAGCTTTCCAAGAATTAAGTTTAATTAAAGGAACAAAAATACCTTCTGATTTCTCAATTACCTTGCTTAACGATAACTCATCATCTTTCATATAAAATTCTAGAGAATCGATTAAAGTTCTTTGCCTAACTAATTTTTCATCTATATCGTTATTGGTTTCTCTCAACTCCTTATCCATTGATATAAATATCTGATCTATATACTTTGCATCTTTTCGATCTTCATTCCAATTATTGATATAAAGTGCAATCAAAATACCGACTATAATTGTAAGTATCTCTTTGAAAAATTCTATAATAGTTTTATTCATATTTATATGTTTAGCTGGTAGCAAAAAATATCTTTTTTAGTCTAGTTAAACAACCATTCTGAAAGTATTTACACCATCAGTTAAACTAAAATTATATCATTGCTCTTCAAATTGACATTACTATTAACTTCTGCAATTGCTAATTCACTTATCCAAAAATTAGGTCTTAACACCTTCCCTTCTTTCATAGCTTTTGCTTTTTTACACTTTTTCTTAATTTGCTTGATTAATTCGGAGTACAATTGAAAAGTAGAAAGCTGTTCTGTCAACATCACTTCATTCGTTTTTAAATAGAGAATTTCTTTAGGATAACTAAATTGAATACCCAAGCTCGAGTTTCTTGTTGAATCATGAAATGCAACACTTAATTTTTCATTTTGTACGGTCAAATTAAAAGGGGCTACATTTATCACTGGCTCAAGCTGTATAGCTCTTTTATACCTCTTAATTTCATTTTCTTCCTCTATCTCAAAAACTTCATAATTTACCAGTTCAGGATTGTCAGTTATTTGAGTGTAGATATCCAATTTCCAATCTTCTTTTGACCATTCCTCTCCTGAAATTATTTTTTCATAATATGCTTTGTAATCGGTAAAGATTGAAGCCTTATCTCGTATTTGATAATCTTCGCTAATCCTTCTATTAGTTATAGCTATAAAGTAATTTAAATTATTAAATACCTCTTTAAGCTCCTTTGGGTGCATTACAAAATTAAATTTCAACCATTTTAATCCTCTATAACTCATACTTGTATTTTAGGTGAAATATTAAACTCCGTTATATTACTATTTTTTCAAATATTCCCTATAATCCATTTCTAGATTATCAACTTCAGCAATTAAAAAATCATAAAGATTACCTTTAAATTCTTCTCTATCAGTGCCTTCTTTATCTGTCTCTACCGTAATGGTATTATCGTTAATATAAGCTCTGTATAAATTACCACTTCGTTTAAAAAACATTTGCCCTATCGATAAGTCGCCATTGAACTCCGTTTCTGCATATTTATCTTCATAAGACAACCATTCAGGGAAATTCTCATCTATCGAAAGTCCGTAAACAAAAAAACCATATCCAAATTCCCACATTGGCATTGTTTCTAGTGGTTTTGGTCTTTTCCAAATATTTTCTTTGACCTCTACTATCATTGCACCATAAGTGGTCAAAAAATCAATAAAATCACTATTGAATTTGATGTCTTTTTGTTGTGCATAATCTAATACCATTTCTTTAGTTGCCGGTTTTTTATCAGAAAAGAACCCACTAAAATCTTCATTCAGCGCTGTTAATCTATTATAAAACTCCTCTTTTGTTGCCATTTATAGGTAGCTATTTAATTGTTCTAAATGTTTTTGTATTTCTAAAATATCACAAACTATTTTTAATCATTAATATCAAAAAAAAGATTGATTTTTTTAAGTAACTCAACTTTCGATTTGTTCATATTCAACACTGCATAAAACGGATTGTTTATTGACGTATCTTTTAATTTTCCATTGCGAATTTTCATTAAATGAGGAAACTTATTATATTGTTTTAGTCCGTATAGGGCTTCTGATATAAACCCAGAATCATATACTGATTCAACTTTTTTTCCCTCTAAATAAACGATATCAATGTCCTCTGACAGATTAGGCAGAATACTTTCCTCAAGGTATTGCTTTGAGTTCTTTCTGTTATTGTAGCAGAAGAAATTCTTGCCATTATTTTCGGTCAAAAGTTCACCGTACTTTTTCTCAAAGTTTTTACGTTGAAAATAATGTATTGGAATACTAATCAGTATCACGGGAATTGCAAGAATACATAGCGGAATTACAACAATAGCTATCGCAATAATTACTAGTATGTTTTTAATTTTTTGCAATAGTTCTAAAATATCTTTAAGCAGTTAGTATTGTGTCTTATTTATTATCTGCTAATTCAAATGATTCATTTACAGCACCCCTGAAATCACCTTTTTTCTCTTTCAAAGTGAGCTTAAATTCTAATGTCGGCTCAAAATCATAATCTTCTCCAGATTTTTGTTTTGTAAATCCGCCTAAAACCTCAACGTCATACCATCCATTTTCAACTTCAACAAATGGCTTATTCCACTTTTCAGGATTTTCAAAAAGTTCTTCAACTTTTTCATCGTTAAAGTCATTTAATATCCACCACGTAAATAGAATTACCTTGTTATTTTCAACTTTAAGTATATACCCTTCTTTTTTATAGATTAGATTATTTTCTACATTCTCAAACTCAGAAACACCTTCTAATACATTGAATATTACAGTATATGGTTGGTTGGTTATTTTAGACATAGGTATCAACACCCCTTCTGATACAATTTCATCTCCGCTCTCGTTGGTAGTATATTCAGTTGCTAAGTCATTAGAAAGTCCTTTTTTATTCTTGTAATCTCTTAATAGCTTGATATCGCCAAGCAGAAAATAATCGATTGTATCATTTAAAACTTGGGTAAATTTTCGGGGATGATTATTCATGTATTCAAACTTTATTTAATCCTTTTACATTTTTTAATAATCCTTAAATAACGCTTAAAAGTGAATTATTACTTACTAAAACTTAAATCTGTCTTTACACGATTTTAGAGCGACTTACCATGAAAAGGGCAGTATTTCCAATTCCCTTTCATTTCTGCATTATCTACCGGACATTTTTTACTAGGCAAAAGTGCCACTAATGGTAGGGTATATTCAAATTCTTTACTTGAATGTTTTATAGTAAAATTACCTTCTTGATATTCATCTATAATATTATTATTGTTATCATCTTTTATTTCAAAAAAATAAAAATGCATTCCCGCTCCCATTTGACCTAGCATCTGAGTAAACATTGGCTTCATTGCTTCTGCCATTTGCAGAGCATCAACTGATATCTGTTCATTTGTTAACGGTAGATATATATTTCCATCGGTATCTTCTATCGACATTGAATTTCGTAAAGTAGCTTCATCAGTAAAAGACATTGTAGCATCTAAATTTATTTCTAAATCTAAGCCACAGACAAATATGTAATTTTCGAATGTTGTAATCAATTGATCAACAGTTTCCTTAGGAACTTGCGGACTGTCTTCGAGCGCTATTTTCCAATAACTTTTAGGAATCCAGAATGATAGCGTCATATGGTTCTCCTCTTTCTCCCAGATTTGAATTTCTCTTATATAATCGGTGAGTTTTATTTTGCTTGTTTCTTGTGCAAAAGACATTTCGCCAAATAGTAGTACAATGAATAGAAATAGAAATCTCATTTTTATAATTTTTAAATTTTAAAAGGCTTAATTAAACGAAGTACAACAATAAGAAATTCTTTCGCTTGCACCTGAGTACTTTACTAGATTTTTTATCAAATTAAGATGGAATAGCATATTTTGACAGACTTACTTAACACACACAGAAGCTTTAATTACTTGCTCAACCAAACTGTTATTTTGAATAAGATTTAAAAAGCTTTTACACTTACGTTTACCGTTTTAGACTGAACTTATTTCTGTTCGTACATCTTTTCTAGGTGGGTTTTAAATTCAGTAAACTTTTCGACGGATTCGAAAAAATCAAGAAAAAACTCATACCTATCTTTTCTGTCATTTATATAGAGAATTACAGACACTTCATCATCATCTGAATCATCATTAAAATATAACTCATCTACCTTTTTAAGTTCAATTTTAGCAACAGCATTTTTATGAGGAAAAGACAGCGTATGCTGACTAATGGTGATATCGTTCTTATTTTGAATTGAATTTCTGTGCTTTATTAATTTATAAACTGCATAAGCAAGAGATAAGATAGAGATTATACCGGTTACGTAGTAACTATTGGGGTATTCTAGTAAATGTCTTCCTTTATAGGTGATATTGGCCTTATAGAGGTACGCGTAAAAAAATAACCCTAAAAAAAGAATTGCCGGTAAGAATACCCAGTACGAGAACTTACTTTTATATTTAAATACTTTATCATTCATTAGTTATAAATTTACGTGTAACAATAATTTCAATTGATTAGAATTTGATAATCATGCACACTGTAGTTAGCGGAGTTTGTATTCTTATCATTTCCATTTTTCAACATTGCTATATGTTTCAAAAGATAATTTTGTCTCTGTAAACTCACCCTCGGTCTTTAACTTTTTGTTATAAGCCTCATCTGCTAAATATAGCAACGCTTCAAAATCCATTTCTTCGGGCATTTGAGTAGGATCTGCTAATACACTTTCATAGTATTCTTATCTCTCATTTTCATATAAAACAACACCGTCAAAAATGTAGAAATTACGATACCAATCCAGTTAGATATTATAAGATCTAAACCCAGACCGACGGTTGGGTCGTAAAAAATATAAGAACCAACTACTGATGTTATAAAAAATGCAGGCACCAAGGCGATGAGATAATGTGTTCTCTTTTGGTATAAATACACTGCCCCAATCCATAAGGCAATAGCTGCAGTTACTTGATTTGCCCATGAAAAATACCGCCACAATAATTGAAAATCCATTTTGGTCAAAATAAACGAAACTATAAAAAGCGGAATAGCCACCATAAACCGATTCTTCAATACTTTCTGGTCGATGTTCAAGTCATCGGCAATAATCATACGTGCGGCTCTAAATGAAGTGTCTCCCGATGTAATAGGTAGCACAATAACACCTAACACGGCAATAGTACCACCAATAGCTCCTAATGAGGCTATGGCGATTTTATTCACTACTGCTGTTGGGCCTCCATTTTGTAAAAGTTCATTTAAGCTGTCTCCATCTAAAATACTCATGGATGCCGCTGCCCATATCATGGCAATGGCAGCTTCAAGTATCATCATTCCATAAAACACTTTTCTGCCATCTCTTTCATTATTGATGGTACGGGAAATGATGGGCGATTGCGTTGCATGAAAGCCTGATAACGCCCCACATGAAATAGTCAAGAAAATTACCGGATAATACGGAACACCATTTGGGTGCATATTTTGAAATGTAAGCTCAGGAATAGGATTTCCTATAACGAACATACCTATACAAATACCAATGGCACTAAGTATAAGTAGCATACCCAATACAGGGTAAATTTTACCAATGATTTTATCTATTGGTAACAAAGTAGCTATAATGTAATAGAAGAATATTGCAAAAAGTACTACGGTCAGGTAACTGGTTTCTGCACCAATGACATCGTTTATCATATTTGCAGGTGCTGTGACAAAAACAGTACCTACCAAGATTAATAGTAATAGGGCAAAGAAATTTACAACGTGACTAAATGATTTTCCTAAAAATCGTGATGCTAAAGCCGGTAAATGCGCTCCGCCAAACCGTAAAGAAATCATACCGGTGAGGTAATCATGTACAGCACCTGCGAAGATGGACCCTACTACAATCCAAATAAATGCTATCGGACCATATAAAGCGCCCAATATGGGACCAAAAATAGGACCTACACCTGCAATATTCAGAATTTGAATAAATGCATTTTTATTACTGTTCATGGGTACAAAGTCAACTCCGTCTTCCATAGTATGTGCGGGAGTTTCTTTATTCTCATTAGGTTGAAACGTTTTATCTATAAATCTACCGTAGATAAGATAGCCCAATACCAATAAGACCATGGAGGTAATAAATGTAATCATGAGGGTGCTTTAGTTGATGGTTTTCAATGTGTTAAATATTCGATTCAGACATATTCATATTCCTAAATAAAATCAATTTTATACTATAAATAATTATCGCACTAAAGTAATAATTACGCTAAGGTTTGTTGTGTATTACCGCTTATTTTAATTGTACATGAATATGGTCATCGTGTCTTACTGCTTTGCACCCATGATACCTTATTCTCTTATCTTTTAAATTCATTCTGCTTTTCAAATGTGGCTCAATGAATAGCTTTCCTAAGTTTTGATTATTTAAGATATTAGTAATCAGTTTTCTTGTTCCTTTTTCAGAGAAGACGAAATCATCATTGATACTCCCTAAGGTCAAATATTTAGGAAAGTCGTACTGAAAATAACCGTTGTCTATGCATTTACTAATTTGGTCAAATTCATTTGAATTAGAACCTTCAAAGACACCATAACCACTGACAGATTTTTGTCCTTTCCTAATGATTCCTTTAGACTCGTAAATTAGACTTATGTCTATTTTCTTACCGTCATTATGGCTTAAGTGTGGCAGTAAAGGAAATTTATTTATGAAAGGAAAACTTGCATCTAAATAATGAATTTCAATTTTTGTTCCTTCTAAATTTTTAGCTGTATTCAGCAATAATTTATTCAGCTCAGGTTTTACATAATTTCTATTTAATAAAACCGTCATGTAGTTTGTTGCACTTATATTTATAGCGTGCTTCACTTTCTCTCGCCCAAAGATTGGCCTACAAAAGGAACTATTAAAAACGTTGAGAATAGATATAAGCCAATGAATATTAAAGTGGTTTTAAATCTCAGTTTTTTCTTCCAATTTCTAGAAATCAATACACTTAATACATAAACAATTCCGCCAATTTGAGTTATTACGGTTAAGAGCCCAAATAGAAGTATAATTAAGATTGACTTTAGGAAGGTTTTCAATTTTGAATTCTAGTTATTTGATAAATTTCTGCTTTTAACTTTGCCAAAAAACACTTCTGGCGATCACAATTAATTGCCATTAACTTTCGGCTTAGAAGAGGTTAGTTATATTTTATACACTCTGTTACCATACATTTATGATTTCTCTAATTTCAAGATTAGCTCAATATTATGCTTTTCAATATCACTAAATTCGATAACATCTTTCCTTATAGGCTTATACCACTCTTTTTTTGAGAAGTAGTTATTCATTTTTCCACCAGCTTTAAAAATGTATCCTTTTCTAGCAAATATTTCGTTTCGCATTATTTTTAATTCGCTTATTGATAATTCAGATAGTTCTTTTGAGGTCAGTTTTACAAAACTAGCTTCAGGATATTTGCCCTCGGGTCTCTCTATATTAGTATTCGGATTAAATTGAATATCGTGTTGTATGTTTTGTTCTACACTTTCATAGTAATGAGATACTAATCCTTTTTCATTATCAGAAGATGATAATTCATATTCAGTTTTTTCTATTACAATTTTATAATTGGAATACTCAACAGAGCGTCTATCAGATTTTCCAACCCATGTATTATTTTCCCAATCGACATATTCAGTTCTTGCATACAATTTACCGTTACTAAAGATTATTTCTAAATTAGATTCACCCTCAGACTCACCGAAATGATAACTACCTTCATAATCCATCATTTTAGGGTTAATTATTTTTTTGATTTCTGATAGATTCATTTCATAATTTTGAACACTCATATAAGCAAATGTTATCGTATCTCTAGTCTGAGAAAAAGACAATGTGCTAAAGAGTGAAAATATTATAACAAACCTTGTTTTAAATTGCAGCATTTTTTAGTGTATTGTAACGGTAAGTATAGTAAGATATTAAAATGTACTTGTTTTTTGGATTTACTCTAAAGACCACATTACGTTTAGTTTTTCAACCAACATTTTTCCCCTTTTTCATTAATAATTTTGAAATTCTATTGTTAGCGATTAAAAATATAATTCCAATAAAAATATTAAGTCCATAGGTAAACCACCGATTATAGTCAATAAATAAGCCCAAGTTTATCCCTGAACTTTCGTCCATTTTGTTTGTCCAAACTTGCTTTTTAAACTCTAAAAAACAGTAGTTTAAAAAGGGAGCAATATTGTCAACAATCATTAAAAGTCCAATTATTATTATTCCAAATTTAAAAAGTCCAACCTCGTTTAGATTTTTTATATCAATTATTTGGGAATCAAACCCTTTACTAAGTCTAAAGAGTTTAATTAACCTGTCCGTTTTGAACAGAAAAAAGAAAACAATTAATCCCATAACAACCAAGTAAATTATACTAATTATAAATTCAAAAAAATCAAATCCAAAATTAACCGTCATTCTTGGCTGTAATCCATATATAAGAGTTGTAAAACAGTATATTCCAAAGATTTTAATTATTACTCTGAACAGGTCGGTTGTGGTCATTCTATCTGTTTTTTAAAATATTGTAAGGTGCTATTTTTCGGACTAATACTGACTTTAAATTTATAAAACTCATATTTGTTTAAACACCTAAATCACTATTTTAAATACATCTTAAGCTTAATTTTTATTCCGATCCAATTTGCTCATTTATAAATTCTAAAGTGCTTTTAAAATAACTATCTAAATCATCAAACTCTTCTTCTCCTGGACACCAATTTGCAAACTTCCAGTATTTCCATTTTTCATTTGTTGCATTCGGTGGAATTAGAAGAAAGTATTGCTCTTGATTTATTCCACCAACTAAAATACTTTTCTCAAGTTGTTTTCCGATATTTTCAATTCCGTCAATACTATAAGATTCAATTATAAAACTGTCAATATTTCTCAAAAAGTCAATTTTATTAATCGGCTCAAAGGTCGGTTCGATATCGTTTGGTGCTGAAAATCCGTTTGTAATTGATAAGAACTTTTTAAAGTCAGTAGGGAACTCAATTCCGAGTCTTTTTTCGATCAGCTTTATTTCACTTTCAGATGCCGGTTTAGTTCCTAACCATTCGTTTTCAGTCTGGTCTTGAGTAAACTCAAAATCAGCTAATTCGATTGCTTTCTCTGATATTTTCTTTAATAATCTGTTCATTTCTCAAATGTTCGTTAATATACATGGTTTACAAAAGTTATAGATTAGAGTTTACACTAAATTAGTTTCTAACCTCACTGATTGTTCTTTTTTTCTAAATACATGTTCATCAAAGTAACCTAAAAATACATTTC
>NZ_JBEFOA010000004.1:0-1179790 GCF_045063795.1 Maribacter sp. Asnod2-G09
ATGTATTTTTAGGTTACTTTGATGAACATGTATTTAGAAAAAAAGAACAATCAGTGAGGTTAGAAACTAATTTAGTGTAAACTCTAATCTATAACTTTTGTAAACCATGTATATTAACGAACATTTATGAAAACCTTATTACTGACAATTTTATTTACAACGTGTTTTAACCTGACCTACTGCCAAGAGGAGCTTTCGAGACATTCATTACAAATTTTCAAAAATGATTCCGAAAAGAAAGTTAGAAGTTCGGAATTTGGAATAATTGTGGACGGAAATAAAATAAGTGCGAAAAAAATTGAGGACACTTATGGCTTTCCAAAATTGGACAAAGACAAAACCTTCCAGTTCGTAATTAAAACAAACGGAATTGAATTTAGGAGCGGAACTTTTAAATCTTGGTATTTAAACAATGGTTCTTCAATCATAGTTGGAAAATTGACACGAATCAAAAAACTTCTTTCCGTTGCGGAGTATAACGGAATGGACAAAAATGATGAAGATTTTGATATTTTTTCAAAGCGGTTTTTTATCGTAAATGATGTTTATACAATCGACATTGAAAATTTTGAAAAAATAAAACGTTTGGATTATCTAATTGTAAATCCAAATCAGGACGGCGACGGGAGTTATTCCCTAACGCAGGAAGTAGTTAAGCTGAGAAAATAAAAACGGCATACAACAAAGCCTAAACGTAATGCGGACTTTAGGGCGAAACCGAAAGGTCTGTGTATATTTATAAAGTCGCTAAATCTTATGGATTTAGCTTTGGAACAAAAAAAGAAAAAGCAAAACAATAAGCTTTAGCTACGTCGGCAGACGGAAACGAAAAGTTTCCTTGCCTCCGCACTACGCTTAGCCCAACCGTTACCACACATTTTGAAATGAAAATAGTTCCGATTATAATTACATCAGCAATTACAATTCTATTGTTATTTCTGACAATATTTCTTGCTGGCGGAGGGCACGGAACTTTTTTACCTGCTAAATTATTCTATCCATTTTCTATGATATTGGCTGGGTTAAAAGATGAAATCGGAACATTAGAAATTATCATTGCGGTTATTCAAATTCCAGTTTATGGATTAATTATAAATATGAAAAAATCTAACTGGACATATTCTGTTATTGGACTTCATATTTTGGCGGTTATTATCTGTTTGATGATATCGTCGCAAGCATTCTCATAAGCCACAAAAAACATTAAACTAATTGGTTTTTTGAACAGGTTACGTAGATGGATTTCACTCAAACACAATAGTCACGCAGATGGATTTGCCAAAATTGCGCAATAGAAAAGTGTCAACAGTACGCAAAAAAACGTGTGGTAACAAAGCCTATAATTAATACGGACTTGAGGTTTATCTGCCAAAGTCTGTGTATTTTTAGTAAGTCGCAAAATCTTTGGGATTTTGCTTTAGAATAAAAAAAGAAAAAACAAAACCAAAAGCTTTTGCTTAGCGCGTAGCTGGAAATCCGTCGGATTTCTGCGCCGCACTAATCATAGCCCAGCCGTTGTCACAAATATTGAGCAAGTATATTTAAAGTAAAAAATACTGACTCATAAGCTCTTAAAATCAGTACGCAATCTGATTCTGAGCATTGGCGTGTAGACGGAGCCTAAGCACAACGCAACTGTTATGAGAAAACTTTCCAATCTGTTCGCAGTAGTAACGCAAGCAGTTCGTTAACTACCCCCTACCGGGGTGGCAATTCGAAAGCAACACTTTAGGCACGCAAGCAACAACGCAGAAAAAAATACTTGTGACAACAGAACCTAAAAGTAATGCGGGCTAAGGTGATAAATCTAATGGTTTGCGTATTTTTATGATGTCGCAAAATCTTTGGGATTTTGCTTTGGACAAGAAAAAATAAATCAAAACAAAAAGCTTTTGCTAAGCGTTGTGGCGCAATGGGAATTGTCTCCCTAAAACCGCACTACTCTTAGCTCGAGCGTTAGCTGCAAGTTTGAAAAACATTCCAAAAGTGAGAATATTAAAAACCACTATTTTACTTCTTTTAACTTCTGTTTGTTTCGCACAAAAGATTACGAAATCTGAGTTTAAAAAAATCATAAAGGAATCGAAAACAGAAGTAAGGAAAAGTGGTTTTTCTTATTATTCCCAATTGATTTCAAACAATAAAGACAGTATTTTTTTTACGTCCAAAAAAATAAAAATTTATTCTAGTGAGGCTGCAACTAGAGAAAAAGAAATATGCAGGACAATAGAACTGAAATTTTTGAGAAACAAAAGAGTAAATTTTAATGATTGCCAAACTTGTAACGAACCTTCATTCTGTTATGTTTCGACGGACAAAAACATATATCGCTACAGGCTAAGGGAAATGGACGATGGACTTTTTCTTCTTTTTAAAAACAGATTTAACGAAATGAATTTTGAGATTACTTCTTTAATAAAAAAGGAGATGGATTCAAGAGAGTATTTCGAAATTACAATGGAGCGAGTAACGCAAAAACCAGCAGCTAACAAAGAACTGAGCTGAAAAACAAATTAAATTAGCTCAATCTACCCACATAATTTCTATCATAATCTAAACCTGAATTAGCTATTCCATAAGCTTGTTTAATCAATTTATTACAGACTGCTATCAAAGCCAATTTTTTACTCTTCCCTTTTAAAACTATTCTGTCATATAACGCCTTGCATTGAGGGTTATGGACACAAGCTGTAAAACTGCAAAGAAAAAGATGGTTCCTCACTAAGGGATCTCCCATTTTACTTATTCGTGACTTTCCCCTTACACTACTGCCCGAACTTCGCTCGTTCGGTGCCAGACCGAAATAGGAAGACAACTGCCTTGAACTTTCAAAATCCCGAAAACCGTTCGCACAGACAATTAAAAGCATAGCGGTTTTTCTACCAATACCCGGTATAGTGTTCAGCCTGGTATAAAGCTCTTGTTCATTTGCACGTATCAACTTTTCAATCTCCGATTCAAGTAACTTTATTTCTTTGTCCAAACTCTTCAACTGACGTACGATCGAACGCATCAGCTTACCCTTTCCACGTTTACTTGTGGACATTGCGTGAAGTGTGTTCTTTAAGGCCGTACGTTGCTTAAAATAAAGGCGGACAACTCCTTGAAGGGTTTTACTCTCTACAATGTAACCAGGTTCCGGTGACCATAGATCCAAAGCTTGTTCTTCGCCATAGCGACATATCATCTTGGCATCGCTCTTATCCGTTTTTACCTGATTTAGTTTCATCTGTATAAAACGCTTGATGATCAAGGGATTTATCACAGAAACACGTAAACCGTTATCGAACAAATAAATGGCAAGTTGTTGATGATAACATCCTGTAGCTTCCATTACACACCAATGATCGATTGTTATGCTTTTCTTAAATAACCTGAAACCTTTCTCGTCATTGCTGTATTGGAAATGACCGCTCTTGGAATCATAAACATCGAAAACATCTTTAGAGATATCTATCCCTACAAAAATTGTACTTTTATTCATATTATTAAATTTTTAAAGAACAAACACTAATGCTATACATCATCCTAGAAACAGGTTCTAATGACCTAATGAACTGATCGTATTTGAATAGTAAAAGAGCAGGGATTTTCTTTGTTGACGGAATCTGAAGTTCCTAAACCTATAATAACCTTACTCTGCTCTTTTGTTCTTTTGTTAAACCATAAAAGATAACAGAATACTAACTTAGGAAGCCTAAACGGAATGCGGACTTTTGGGCTAAAACAAAAGGTCTGTGTATATTTATAATGTCGCTAAATCTTATGGATTTAGCTTTGGACAAGAAAAAATAAATCAAAACAATAAGCTTTAGCTTCGTGCGCAGACGGAAACGAAAAGTTTCCTTACTACCGCACTACGCTTAGCCGAGCCGTTGTAACCAATTTAAAATAACCAAAAAACAAACAAATGTGAGTTGGGATGTAATTCTAATAAAAGAACAATTTGACACTAACGACAAGGATTATGAACCAATTTCTTTAGGAATAAGGGATAATATAATTAACGAATTATGCATATTATTACCTGAATTAGATTATTCAGTAAAAGACTGGGGGATTTTAAATGGAGATGGGTTTTCCATAGAATTCAATACAGGAAAGGAAGAAAAAGTTGACTCTATTATGCTTCATATTCGTGGTGGTGGAAACCCTCATTATATTATAGGGATGATTATGAAAAAAATGGAATGGGAGGCGCTAGATTGTTCTACTGGAGAATTTGTGGATTTGAAAAATATTAACGCTGAGAGCTGGACTAAATTCCAAACTTGGAGAGATAAAATATTTAAACGCAATAAATTAAATTAATTAGAATTAAACAAGACTGAAGAATAAAACTGGTTACAACAAAACCTATAAACAATACTGGTTTCGGGCTGTAACGAATGGTTTGCGTATTTTTATAAGGTCGCGAAATCTTTGGGATTTCGCTTTGACACAAAAAAGAAAAAACAAAACCAAAAGATTTCGCTACGTGCGTGGCGGAAAGCAAACGCTAGTTTGCTCCCGTACTGTTCATAGCTCAGTCGTTGTAATCAATAGTTCAAGACTAAATACTTTCTCAAAACCTTAATCCTATTTTGCGACTGTCACTTATAATAAAGAAATTATAAGGTTTTTAAATCCATAAGGAAAATTCAAAAAGGGTCGGTATTTGGTTGATTATCGAAACGAAAGGTGCTTGGTAGTGCAGTTTTATAAAGACTTAGGGTAATATCTATCTCGCCTCCAATATTCCAAGTTTTTATACTTTCCTGATTAAATGATTGGGCATTTAATAAAATATATCTTAAACTAGTAACGTTAGAAACGTCCCAATTACCTATATCTTGATTGAACGCATAAGCAAATTCAAACATACGAGATAAATAACTAACGTTAGTGGTGTTCCAAGAGCCAATATCTTGATTAAATTTTTTGGCATTTGAGAACATACCACTCATCCTTGTAACGTTAGTCACATTCCAATTACCAATATCTTGATTAAACTCTTCGGCAAACTGAAACATGTTGAACATATTCGTTACACTGGAGACATCCCAATCACCTATATCTTGGTTAAAAGCTTTAGCTTGATTAAACATGTTACCCATATCCACTACACTTGAAACATCCCAAGAACCAATATCTTGATTAAATATTTCTGCACCAAAAAACATTTGCAACATATCGGTTACACCTGAAACATTCCAACTACCAATATCTTGATTAAAACTAGTGGCATTATCGAACATCAAGCTCATATCCGTTACACTTGAAACATCCCAAGAACCAATATTCTGATTAAATAAGATTGCGCGATTAAACATTGAATGCATATCCGTTACGTTTGAAACATCCCAAGCATCTATATCTTGATTAAAAGTTTCAGCTTGAAAAAACATCAAACTCATATCCGTTACTTTTGAAACTTCCCAAACACTGATATCTTGATTAAAAGAAAATGCGCCCGAAAACATTCTCCGCATATTTTGTGTATTGGAGACATTCCAACCACCAATATCTTGGTTGAAAGCAAAGGCTGCGGCGAACATCCCGCTCATATCAGTTACGTTTGAAACTTCCCAACCACTGATATCTTGATTAAAAGTAGTCGCATTTGAAAACATTTCGCTCATATTTGTAACATTCGAAACATCCCAATTAACAATACTACCATTAAATGAGGTGGCTTCCTCGAACAAGCCGTTCATATCTGTTACCAAAGATGTGTCAATCAAGTTTAACTCCGTGCCACATTCAATAAGGTCAATCAACTCAGTTTTATTAGCTGGGCTTAGATTAACTACATATCCTGCATACAATGTAATATCACTTGTAATCGGAGTTGAAAAATTAAATTTGTTAATCAATGTTTCATCTAAATACCAATTGTCAAAAACCAAACACTGTTTTGTTGGGCTAGTTGGTTCTGAAACAGCGTTGCCTTCGACAACACTAATGGTACTAACGGGACCACCTCCGTTACTTATGAAAAATACATTATAGGTTATTGGTTGTTCATTGGTATTTGTTGTTTCATCTTTACTACAAGAAGCAAAAAGAAACAAACAAATTAAGGGATAAACTGCTTTTAACATTTTGTTTGTTTTTGATGCCTATTAAGATTATAATACAAATAGGCTTTCTGAAGTTCTAACGTATTTAGTTTAATAATATTTCAAATTGAATAGATGGACTTTCACATCAATAAATACGGCTCCAAATACCTAGTCAAAACAACCAAATGGAATGCACGTGAATATTCTATTAGATTTTCTTGTGTGTTTTCTAGTTAAGACTTTAACACAGTACAAGTTTGGCCTTTTCAACAAGTTCATACCAATCGAATAGACTCCACTCAAACGCAACTCTTGCGCAGATGGACATGATTCAGACTGGCAAAATACTGTAATGAAATCGTACGTGCTTACTCATAGGTATCACTACTGATTACAACAATACCTAAACGTAATGCGGACTTTAGGGTAAAACCGAAAGGTCTGTGTATATTTATAATGCCGCAAAATCTTATGGATTTAGCTTTGGACAAAAAAATAAAACTTAACAATAAGCTTTAGCTTCGTGCGCAGACGGAAACGAAAAGTTTCCTTACTACCGCACTACGCTTAGCCGAGACGTTGTACGCAAGCATGAAAATCGGAACAAACAAGAAATATTTAAATATCAAGAAAATGAAAAAATCAATTTTCCTCCTATTAGTTTTAACCTCTGTATCCGTATTTTCCCAAAATTCAGATTACAAGATATCCTCATATTTAACAGATGGAACAAAAGCGCCAAATACTCATTATATCGGAGAAGCTTGGTTGAATGCAATTATTCACGGTGATGAGGAATTGGGTTATAACATTACAAAAGCAACTTTTAAAGCAAACTCAACCTTGGACTGGCATAAACATGGAACGGCGCAAGTCTTAATAATTGTAGATGGAGAAGCCTATTATCAGGAGAGAGGAAATGAGCCTGTTATTTTGAAAGAAGGAGATGTAATTAAATGTGAAAAAGACATCGAACATTGGCATTCATCTACCAAGTTTAGTGATGTAACGTATTTGGCTTTATATGGTGGTGGACAACCAACTTCTTGGACTGAAGTAGTAACGCAGGAATATTATGACGAGATAGCGGAAAAATTAAAAAGTAAGTAAATGATACACTCGGACGGAAATGCCAGCGTACAACAACACCTATAAACAATACGGGTTTCGGGCTTAAACGAAAGGTTTGTGTATATTTATAAAGTCCGCCAAAACATTAGGATTTTGGGATTTTAAAAGAAAAAAATAAAACCAAAACAAAAGGTTTTGGCTAATTGTAAAACGGAAAGTAAACGTCTGTTTGCCCCCGTACTGTTCTTAGCCTCACCGTTAGCAAAAATGGCTCATTTTTTTTTCTGGCTAACAAATTCAAACGTAATTCTACACATTTTTCAACAGTGATTTAAAATAAATGAATGCTTAGTATAGTAAAAGAATATATAAAAAGAAAAAGAATTCGTAGAATTGAAAATACCTTTGTAGAATTTGAAATTCTCTACAAAAGAGAAAACTTTGCTGAAATTCAAGTTTTAAGACAGAGTATGTTGAAAGAGTATATTTCAATTGAAGAGCCTCAACACTTTGCAATTCTGTTATTCTTCGAAAAAGCAAATAAAGAGAATAAAAATTACCTTAAAAATTTCTTAGATTCAGATTTAAGTAAAAATGCAAAATTAGAAAAAATTCAAAATAAAGATGTCTATGTAATTTTTGAAAATAACAATTTTAGTCAATTACACTACAAAGTTAAAAACATTCAAAACCTAATCTTTAACCATGAGAAAGATAACGAAACGGAAGGATTTTTAGTTATTTCTAATTAATGTTATTTTTTAACAAATTGGCACAGATGGACTTTACTCGGTCGGACTTCAGAGCGTTCCAACTTGTGCAAGCAAAACGTGATTACTCAAACGTGTCGCCACATTTTGCTAACAAAACCTAAACATAATGCGGAGTTTAGTGTTTAACCGAAAGGTCTGTGTATATTTATGAAGTCGCTAAATCTTATGGATTTAGCTTTGGACAAGAAAAAATAAAACTAAACAATAAGCTTTAGCTTCGTGCGCAGACGGAAACGAAAAGTTTCCTTGCCTCCGTACTACGCTTAGCCCAACCGTTAGGCACAAGTTTAAAAAAACACCTTCATAGACTTTAAATGGATAGTTTAAAAATAAATCTTCTAGGAAAATCTACCGTTGCTAGAAGAAAAGCAGCGACTGAAATTAGGAAGAAAAAAATAGACGGATTTGCAACAGAATTATTAGAAGCGTTAAAATTGGAGTTTGAAAAAAAACATAACGATACTCAAACTGAAATTATTAAAACTTTGGGGTATTTAGGTGATAAGAATGCTAAATCGTATATAAAAGAAAACTATATCGACAATGGTTTCTTTTTAGCGGATTCCTGTGCTGCTTTTCTAAGAATAGATAGTACAATTGCGGATTTTATAAAAATTCTAAACGAAGAAAACTATTCAAAATCACATGGAGCTCTTGATGTATTGGGCTACGACAAATTAATACCAACTTTAGAAGAACAAAATATAATTCTTACTAAATGTTGGGATTTTGGATTAAACAGACAAAAAGGACTAACAGACCCAAGATATGGACTAGCAGCAGCTTGTGCTGGATGGGAATCAGGAAAAACTAAGTCATTTCTTCTGCATTGTCTGGATTCGAATGATGTCCCTTTAATTTATGTTTCGGAAAATTCACTTAAAGGTAAATATGTAAGATTAAGATAAGTCCTGAAAAGAAAAACCTGTGCCTAACAAAACCTAAACGTAATGCGGAGTTTAGGGCAAAACCGAAAGGTCTGCGTATATTTAGAATGTCGCTAAATCTTATGGATTTAGCTTTGGACAAGAAAAATAAAACTAAACAATAAGCTTTAGCTTCGTGCGCAGACGGAAACGAAAAGTTTCCTTACTACCGCACTACGCTTAGCCAAATCGTTAGCCACAAGTTGAACAAACAGCAATGAAAGAAACATTCATCGGACATAAATGTAAATTATTGAATTCCGAAAAGACAGGAATTACTCTTGAACTGAATAGTTGGAGTTCTGAAAATATGGTGGAAAAGTATTCAGTCAGTTTCGATAAAGAAAATAATATTGAGCGAATAACTGAAAACCAACTTTCTTTTGGAGAAAAAATCTCTAAAACTGACTTTTTTAAACGTTTAATAAGAGATATTCAAGCATCAGAAGAAAAAACAAGAGAATTTGCTTCTGCAATTCTTTGTGACTTTCTTGAATTTGACATTGCGGATTTTGACGTAAACATATTGAAACTCGGAATTGAAAAAATAATAGAACAATTAAAAACCGAAAAAAATGCTAATGCTGAACAAAAGTTAGCAGAAGGACTTTTTGAATTTATTTGGTCAGAAAAATTAAATGAAAAAGAGGAATTAAAACTGTTGGAAAGATTAACTGAAATTGATTCTTATCAAATTTGTCAGTATTTAGACGACGAAGATTATTTGAAAATTCCCAAAGTAAAAAAATACGTTGAACTGAATAAAACCAGTGGCTAACACCGTATAAAATTAATTGCGGTTTTTGGCTTAAACAAAGGTCGTTTCGGGTTTGTAACGTCTGATTTTCCTGCGGAAAATCCTCGCATACAAACCCGCAACTAATCTTATACAAACACGTTGTGCTTAATGTTGAAAAAACCAAATCGAATTGATATTTAGACCTTTGAAATACGAAAAGTATACGCAAAAAGCAGTTAATAAATTACAAGAACGTCAGCCGGAATTTCGAGTAAAATTTGATACGGAAAATTATGCTAGTTGGTTTTATAATCAATCAAGTGAAACATTAAGATTGTATAGTGACGATAAAGAAATATACTTCCGATATATCCCTGTTGGAACATTTTCGCTGAATACAAACACTTGGATGTGGGCTTGGGCTAACGAAGATTCTGTTGAGACTAAAAAATTTCGGACACTAAAAGTTAAAGAGTTCGGAGAGAAAAAGAATTACGACAATCTGACCAATGCGCACTTTGACGGAGATAAATACACAGGTTGGGAATCCACTGCAATTGCTTTCGACATAATTGGAGGAATTGGCACTTATCGAGTTATTACTGAGCATTTAGAAAAATACTTCCTATTAACCGAACAGATAACGAAAGAAGAAGTTGAAAAAATTGAGAGCGCACTAATTGAATGTAGTTCTCACGGGAAAATACGGAAAGCATTTATTTGCCAGCACTTGAACACGGAAACCAAAACAGGATTTGAAGAAGCTTTTGAGACCTATCGTGGCATGGAATTGGACGAAGATGAAGACTTACAAGCTTGGTGTTCTGAATGCGAAAAAAAGCGCCTTAAAACAGACGGTTGGAATGATGAATCAATGGAATTTGCCAAAATTAAGTTGGTCTGTGAAAGATGTTACTTTGAGATAAAGGAATCCAATCTGGACGCAAAAAACACTAAGCATAACAATACCTAAACGTAATGCGGACTTTAGGTCAAAATCGAAAGGTCTGTATATATTTATAATGTCGCTAAATCTTATGGATTTAGCTTTGGAACAAGAAAAAATAAAACTAAACAATAAGCTTTAGCTAAGTGCTCAGACGGAAACGAAAGGTTTCCTTATCTCCGCACTACGCTTAGCTAAACCGTTACCTGTAATTTTGAAAATATTTAGTGGAAATAACCAAATCAGACATAATTAAATTAATCGAAGTAGAGCAAGTGGACACCTTTGGAACTCATTTGTTGAATATCATGAAGTGGAATTTAGGACCGGCAGGTATGGTTAGTTCCCGAGAAATTAAGGTCTGGAGACAAAATAGTTGGAATCAAATGTTTTACCCAATATTTAAGTTTGAACTAGATAAAAATGGTCATTTAATAAACATTTCGGACAAAATAAATCCAGCAGGAAAAATTATATACTTTCTTTTTTGCGTTATTTTTTCCATACCGTGGCTTAGCTGGGTTTTTAATGATTTCGACCCAATAATTCACTGGGTTGAGATTCTTGGATGGGTCATTTTTCTTGGAATTTTCCTTTTAGTCGGTTTTAAAATATATCAAATGGAAAAGAAAATCCAGTTGGAGCAGATTTACGAAATTTTGGATATGGAAAGTGAAAATAACAATCCTGAAGAAGAATGGAGTTGGAAAAAAATATTGACAAGGTTAATTATGTATCCATTGTGTGTTTTCTTAATAGCAATTACATTTTTCTTTCTAATGCCTACAGGAAAAATAATCTACATGCTACTTACTTTAGGAATAGTTGGTGTCTATTTATACACTGACTTAAAAATACTCTTGCGAAAAAAAACTACAGGTAACAATACCTAAACGTAATGCGGGCTTTAGGGCAAAACCGAAAGGTCTGTGTATATTTATAAAGTCGCTAAATCTTATGGATTTAGCTTTGGATAAGAAAAAATAAAACTAAACAATAAGCTTTAGCTTCGTGCGCGGACGGAAACGAAAAGTTTCCTTACTACCGCACTACGCTTAGCCAAAACGTTAGCTGTAATTATAAAGAATACTTAATTGAAAATAACCAAAGCTATATTATTAACGATACTTCTAATTATAATGTTCTACATCCCGCAAGGGATTTTAATTCTACTTTATAAGAAAACAGAACTAATTGGAGATAGATTTCAAGAGCATATTTATAGTGTTATTACTTTATCATATTTAATTGCCTACCTGATTATTCTATACTTTTTGTGGAAGCCTAAACCAAATTTAAAATCAGTATTTAACTTTAGTCAGTTGGATTTAAAATTAATTCCATATCTGTTGTTAATAGTAATTGGATTAGGATTTGTAGAGCAACCCTTTACGGAATTTGATAAAATTATAGAATACTACAAAACTTCTGAACTAGAACCGCGTTCATACCGATTTGCAGGATTTAGTTGGTTCTTTGTTTATCTAAACATTTCTAGTTTGTTAATTGCACCTATTTTTGAAGAATTATTCTTTAGAAAATTTCTATTTGTCAAGCTTTTAGAAAAAAACAACTTATGGATTTCTATCATAGTATCTAGTTTATGCTTTGCCGCAATTCATTTTGAAACACCTAGCAATCTAATCCCCACTTTGATTTTTGGAATAATTGCTTGTATGATTTATTTTAAAACCCAAAATATTATTTACACTATACTAATTCATTTTTTTAATAATTTATGTTCATCATTATACTCTATTTACGGTGAATCGTTTTTTCAATGGGTTTATGGGCTGGAATTTGGTGTTATGTATTGGGCATTATTTGTGTTTGGGATTTTAACGACAATACTAGCGGTGAAAAAAATAACTGCAGCTAACAATACCTAAAATTAATGCGGTGGTTTGGTGTTTATTCAAAACGTTAGTGTAATTTTATAAGGTCGTCAAATCTGTTTGATTTGACATTTTAACAATAAAAAAATAAACGCAAACAAAAAGCTTTGTCTTAGCGCGAAGACGGAAACTTTACAGTTTCCTTGGTTCCGCACTAATCTTAGCTCAGGCGTTAGCAAACATATTGCCATAAAAATTAAATCGTTGCGCAATTAGCCTGAATATTTAAAAAAGAAGAGTTTGGTTCGGGTAAACCAGCATTTTTAAAATGGTTTCTTTAGGCTTGTTACTTTCTCAAACTTCAGATGTTTAATTAATAAATTACCTTGCCAAAGTTCTCGCTCGGACGGACTTCACTCGGACGCAACTGTTGCGCGTACGGACTTGTCAATTTCTTGGGTAAGTCTGCATAAAAACGATATACATAAATCCTTTTCCATTTGGTTTCGACGGACTTAAAAAAGAAACCATTTTAAAAGAGTTCGGGAAATCTATCAGTGATCTGCGACCAGACAAAGGTTTGCGCTGCAACACGTTTGCTAACAATATGTATAATCTATACTGTCCGATTTTCCGTCGGAAAATCTACGTATATTTAGAACCTTATCGTACGGCGGGAAATCCTACGGATTTCTAAACCGTACAGATCATACATTAGACGTTGTGCGCAAGCTGAAAAATTAATATGTTAGAAAGTTTATTATTCATATTTCTAATTTTCGTTGGAGGAATATTTCTAGTTATCTCGCTGATTGTTCTATTAATAGGACTTGGCAAGAAATCTTCTAAACTTAAAAAAATAGGTATCGGAATTGGAATTATTCCAATATTATGTTTCGGACTAATAGCTTTATACTACTTAGTCATTTTACCCTCATTACATAAAAATCAAATGGAAGATTTTTCTGGTACTTATGTATTGGATAATTCTGCTGAACAAATTATGTCTAAAAAAGAGCTAGATAGTCAATACCCAAAATTAGTTTTACTCTCGGACGGAACGTACAAATTTGATGGAATCGAAGGTGTCGGACTTGAAAAAAGTGGGACTTGGAAAACAGGTGGAATAGATGGAATGTTTGAGTTTGATGTTAAACATGGAAGCGAATGGGCCATTCCTTCAGGAAGTGAAAATGATGCAGCTTTATCCTTTGATTATGAAATTGACGAAGGCGATTGGGAAAACACCGAACGTATAGTGTTTGTGAAAAAATAGGTCGAAAAAAGCCTACGCACAACAAAACCTAAACGTAATGCAGACTTTAGGGCAAAACCGAAAGGTCTGTGTATATTTATAAAGTCGCTAAATCTTTAGGATTTAGCTTTGGACAAGAAAAAATAAAACTAAACAAAAAGCTTTAGCTTCGTACGCAGACGGAAACGAAAAGTTTCCCTACCTCCGCACTACGCTTAGCTCAACCTTTGTGCGTCATATAAACATACTTTAAGAATTGAAAAAATCACTAATATAGATGATAAAAAAAATGAAGCTCACAAATATCTTTTTTACTAAATAAAATTAATGAAAATACGTAAAGTAAAACAAGAAATACAAGAACTAGATTTATCAAAATCTGAAATTATTTCTTTGAAAAAACATTTTAAAAAAGCTAAGTATAACATAATATTTATCTCTGCAGCTTTCTTTTCAGTTTATGCAGTTATAGTTATTTCACTTTACAAAGAAGGAAATTGTATATATAACACTTGTGAATTACTTAATATGCTCTTATTGTTACTTTTAGTTACAGGTATTATTACTTTGATGGCATTTAATATTTTTAAAATTTTTGAGTTAAGAAAAGATGTAAAAGAGAAAAAAAAAATAAAGCAAAATGGTGTTGTTAGCCGAGTAGGGGCTTATCGAAGTGACTATTATATAAAACTTGAGTCAGGAAAACCTTCTACGTTAAGTTCAAGAACTCAAGGATTTTATAACTTAAATAAAGGAGAAGAAATTCAATTTGAGGTATTTAAAAATTCAAAAATATTTATTCGAATTTGCGAATAGCATTTTGCTGAATGTTTCGTATTGTTAATCCTTATTATTTAGAGAATGTGCAAACAAAATGACCGGATGTTACACCGAATATAAAAAGTATTATTCGAAACATACAGTAATTGAATAAAAAAGTCGAGTAGGTAAAGGGGAATCTCACCCCTAAACCTCTCACAGAACCGTACGTGATAGTCTCCCATCATACGGCTCTTCAAGACCGAAGCATATATATATCCATCAATGCTTCGCTGATTTAACCAAATCATCCTCCGAAAAGTTGTAAGAATCAAATCATTATTGGTCTTGCTAACCCCTTCGCTACGTCTAATTTTCAAAAGACATCTCTTAGATACTATTCGCTACTACGAGTTAGTCCGCCACTCCTTTTGTGTATTGGTACTCTTTGGCTTGCCCTTCGGGGTTATACCGTTCTCCCTTAACACCACATAAGAAGTTTCTCCTGTTCCTTAAATGAGCAGTAAGTAAAGCTCCTGCCCTCTATATGCCGATTGCCGAATAGCCAACCATACTGATTACCGTTCGCTAAACTTTATCTCTCAGAGCCGTCAACCCCTCGATTTTGACAATGCTAAAGTTGTTTACGACACTTCTACAAGGGTTCAATCTCTTCTCTTTCAGCTTCTTTACTCCCACCATAGCAAAATACTCACAATACAACTGCGGTACTGCCTTTGACCTTATCGCTCAAGACCAACACGTGAAAGATAAGCCCCATAAGGCGGTTTGATAGGTCTGCCAGTCAGTCCCTATCGAAAGACCATATAAATATTAGTGGGCGAACTAATAATTATATCCTTTCATCTCATTTAAAGTTATGTTACTTGATTTGTCAATGAACTTTATCATATCTTGTATCCCCAAGTAAAGCAGGACACACAACGAACGCACAATCGAGTAGACGGCTCCGCCCCTAATTAGGAACGGAGTGCGCCTCTCACACCACCGTACGTACGGGTCTCGTATACGGCGGTTCGTTATATCAAAACTTTACATTTAGGTAGTACGCCAACATACTTTCATAACCTCTTTTTCTTAGACGTTTTTCAGTAATAGTAGTTCTAAGTATAGGGCTTTGGGCTACTGCCCATCCTCCCATTCTGGTTCTACTCCAAGCATATGCCTGACCCTGTTTTACACCTAAGCCAATGAGGTTCTTGCGTTTGCGCTCTGGTTTCTTCCAATCATGCCATATACAGTAGCGTAACCGATTACGTAGCCATTCATCCAGCTTTTTAAGTTTGGTCTCTATATTTCCTAATCGGAAATTGTTTAACCAACCTTTATAGACGAGTTTTAGGCGTTGTAGCCTTTCCGCTAATGACAATGGTAGCGTTTTCTTGGTAAGGTACCTGAGCTTACGTTTGAGCGTTTGCCAAGACTCTTTGCTTACTGTTAACTGATAGTTGCCCTTTACGCTTTTCTTATAGATCGGCGTAAACCTATAACCCAACACCTTGAATGTATAGGGTCTGCGGATACCGCTCTTTGCCCGGTTGACAGGTAAATCCAGTTTCTCCTTTAAAAATAGATAGACCTCGTTCCCTATCGCTCGTGCCGCTGCTTTTGATTTCGTGTAAATACTGAAATCATCAGCATAGCGGATAAACTTGAACCCTCGTACTTTTAGATGTTTGTCCAATTGGTCCAGCATAATGTTGGACAATAACGGACTTAATGGGCTTCCTTGTGGTAATCCCTTTCTACGTTTACATAGTCGCCCATTCTTTAAAATAGGTGCCCGTAACCATTTTCGAATTAACCATAAGGTGGTTTGGCACTTTACCTTGTTATAAATAAATTGAAGTAGTTTATAGTGCTGTACTTCATCGAAGAAACTTTTGAGGTCTATATCTACTAGGTCTTGGTATCCATCATTGATGTACCCTTGACTTTTTAAAACTGCCTGTTGAAGGTTCTTCCTTGGGCGGAAACCGTAACTCTCCGATTCAAAATCGAGTTCGAAATGAATCGCCAGTTGTTGGCTTACAGCTTGTTGAAGCCATCTATCCACTACCGTAGGCACTCCCAATAATCTGGTCTTGCCGTTCGCCTTGGGTATCGCTACCCCTTTGATAGCTTCTGGCATGTAACTTTTTGAAATAAGCTGACGTACCACTTTTGAGCGATGGGCATCTATAAACGCCTTTAGCTCTTGTACGGTCATCCCATCTATTCCTGCCGACCCTTTATTGCCGACCACCTTTTTACAGGCGTCGCTCAAGTTTCTAGCGGCTACTACTTTTGCTATCATTTGTTCTGTTCTTGTCTTTCTAGGTATAAGCTATCGGGTAAACTGATTCCTATTCGAATCCGGACGCGATTTAACGTTCTGTCCTTCCTTATTCGTGAGACCTCTAGGGTTCTGCCCTAGCTCGTTTCCCGTAAGTATTATGACATCGGCTGACTTCTCTACTATACCAACTCGTGGTTATAGAGACCTCCCCAGGTAAGAACATCTTCTTTTACCCAATAACTGCCGTATCTACATACTTACCTTTTTGGTATTCTTGGGGCGTTACAATGATGTGCTTGCTTACCCAAGTAAATATGCCTCTGTATACGGTTCCTGTTCGTCAGTACCGAGTTTTGTAGTCTCGCTTTCTTCAGATGTAACTTCGCAGTTACCACCCTTGCGACTTACTAATGCTTCCAGAAGTTACTCCAGCGCATAAGGGACTTACACCCTCTAAATAAATCCTTATATTGCTATAAGGTAAAGATGCCCATACTGGGCACACACACAACCTATAAACAATACGGGCTTCGGGCTTCAACGAAAGGTTTGTGTATTTTTATAATGTCGCGAAATCTTTGGGATTTCGCTTTTGACGAAAAAAAAGAAAAAACAAAACACAAAGATTTCGCTAAGTGCGTGGCGGAAAGCATACGCTAGTTTGCTCCCGTACTGTTCATAGCTCAACCGTTGTATGCCATATGGTACGATATACAAACATCCTTTACAGAGTTATAGAAACATCGTTTACACTTTTTAAGTTGCATTTGAAACCAAAATTCAGATGCTATGCCTTGGAAAGAATCAACGATTATGGAACAAAAAATTGGAAATGTATTTTTAGGTTACTTTGATGAACATGTATTTAGAAAAAAAGAACAATCAGTGAGGTTAGAAACTAATTTAGTGTAAACTCTAATCTATAACTTTTGTAAACCATGTATATTAACGAACATATTTACCCGTCCTAAAATATGTATACAAAACATAATGGAAATGAAAATAAATCAAGGCGATATTATAAAAGAAATTGCAGAAGAATTGGATTGCGGAAACAATTGTTATTACAATTCTAAAACAAACGAAATTGTCACCATTCCTAATTTCTCAGATACTTCAGACGAGCAAGAATTAAAAGAATTTTTTCGAGATGACTTGAATAAAATAAATAACCAAAAAGCGAATTATATAAAAGTGGAAGTATTAAAAAGCTTCGAGTCCTTTAAAATAATGGAACATTTCTCTAATCAAATTATAGACAAAAAGTTCAAATTAATTCTAAAAGACATCTTAGAAAATAAAAAGCCTTTTCAGAATTTTAAAAACGCAGTCGATAATTCTGAATTTAGGCAAGAATGGTTTGATTTTAAACACAATGAAATAGAAAAAATAGTAGAAGTTCAATTAAAAGGTAAATTAACTAACGACTACTAAAGACTCCTATGGTAAGTTTTAGTCCACTCTCGAAATTTCAGTCAATATTTTCATATTCTAATATGCCCTTTTAATTATTTTAATGTTAAGTATTAGTACTCCTTTTGGTGATTGCTCTAAGCCTTGAAATATCAATAATCTTCGAATTGTTTTAAAGAACTAATGATTCGATAAATAAGTAATTCTAAACAATACAAATCATACCCCATTATTAATAAAAAATAGCTAATTTGTAATCAAATTCATTTAATAATTTGTGAACACAAAACTGAATATGTTTTTGAACACGATTTATTAATATAGCATCTCTAGAACGCCCTTATATAGGCATTTTAAATTTTGAGAGGGAAATTCATAACCCGGAGGTCGGGGGATCGTGCCCCCCTCTCGCTACATATTAAAAGGCACATTATAAACGGTTTAACGAAAGTTAAACCGTTTTTTTTATGCGCAAATTTTACATACAATTACAATTGAACACGAAAGTGAACACGGTTTGGTAGCTAAAAACTTATCGAAACAAGATATTTTACAATAACTTGAATGTTTCAGACTCACTATGATTTCTATATAATATGCAGTTTGTGATTTATTAAGTACTTAAAAATTCATTTACGAACACTTTGTTTAGAATAAGAAACTAAACCATTTTCCGTTTTATCTTCATTTTATAGTTAATTCTAATCTTAAAATCAAAAGATTAGGTTAAACAAATTTTACTAAATACAGCCTACTCCCCTCCTGTAGTTTATTCTAGACTTATAATTCTAATTCTAGAATTGGTTTTTATCACCCAATTTGGCACTAAACCAATTACAAATCCGTTAAAATAATTATGAAGAAAATCACCATACTACTCACTATCCTCTTTAGTACTCAAATTATGATAGCTCAAGAAGGGTTTACACCTAAGGTTGAAAAATATATAGATAACTACATAAGCACTTTTAACGAGTCAAATCCTGAAATCAAGAAAATTAACAAATGGTATGCTAATTTTAAAAAAGCTGATAAACCAAGTAAAAAAGATTACGAGCATAAATTAATTGGTTTAGGCATTGAAATTTCAAAAGAAAAAGAAATTGCTTCAAGCTATATACCTGCAAGTTATACACTTGACAAAAGTAAAATAGCCGTCAAAAATATTACATCAAAAAAATACGAGCAAGAATTAATTGACAGCTATGCAGCCGCTTATTTTAAAAATAACACTTTATTAAAAAAAGAAAATCTTTATGAAGAATTAGTAAATGATAACTTCATTTTCAACTCCGGTAAATTCAAAGAAAATGAGCGAGAATTGTATGTGAAACCTAGTTTTGTTTTATTATTTATTCGGGTTTATGAAAATAATTTATACATCATATCCATCAATAGTAACTATAGTATCTGGAAGAATAAAGAAATTGTCTTTTATAAATTTGATTTAAGTCTAAGCACCAAACTACCTGATGCTGTTGATAATTCTCCTAAAGTTAAATCTGATGTTACAAACACAAACTATATCATACCTAATCGTTGGGAAGACACCAATAGGTTATACCATGACCAAGCTACTGATGAGTTTAGAGAAACGGTCCGTTTACTTGCTCAAATACCTCCATATTCAAATAATTCAGACTTTGTCACCAATGCTAAAGGTTTAGATACTAAATTAAATAGAGACAATGTAAAGAATTACATAACTCAGTTGCAATTTTTCGAAAACTACAAAATAGAATTAGATGATAAAATGGCAGAAAATATTGGTTATTATGCTAAAGAATCAGTAAGAAATGTAAACCATTATGCTGCACATGCATTAGCCGATATTTATATGAATAAAAAGGAATATGTAAAAGCAGTTTCTTCATTTGGCAAGGCTTTAAGCAATAAATACCACACTGCAGGTGGCACCAGATATGTTAGGTGTTTAAATCGTATTTATTCAGATTTAGCAGAAGCATCATTTGCCGTAAATGAACCAGATATAGGTGTTTTGTATTTACTAGCTATAATTGCACAACAAGATACAAGTAGTGATTATGCCGATGAGCAATTAACGGCCTATGCAAAAACAATTAATACGAAAACATTTAAAGAAAATTTAATTTTAGCTATTGACTCCGCTAAAGAAAAAGGAGAGTTAGAGTACACGATTACCTTTAAAAATCATACAGGTACATTTGAAATTCCGTATTTCAGTTCTCTGAATAATGTTAAGGTTTACCTTGTAAAATCTGATACCTATAATAACTTTAAACATTAATATCTGAATTAACTTTTGCTCATATAAACTAGTACTATAGCTGATTATACAATGAAAAAATTTCTATTCGTATTACTCTTCATCATCAGTTCTTATGCTAGTTATTCGCAAGAATTTAAAACGGGACTTATTATGCCAAATAATGAGTTTAAGTTATGTTGTATCTACATACCTAGTTCTGGCTTAAAAATTTATGATAAACCAAATGGAGCTATTCAAGGCAATATTCATTTAGGTAAAGCAGACAGCAATAATGAATTTTACACCGCCTTTATTGAAAAAAACGGAGATGAAACTCCACTAGAATCCTCTAATCTAGAAATGGTCGGTTATGAAACAATGGCTTTAGTATTTGTCGACTCAGTTAATGGCTTTGTAAAGCTTAACAATGGATACTGGATAAGTATTGAAGAAGTAACATCAAAAAATTTAAATTTAATTTCTTGGATGAATTATGCCATTGAGAAAAACAGTGAATGGTATGCTGATGCTACAGGGCTAAATTTAAGAGAAGGTCCATCGACCGACTTTAATAAAATAGTGACTCTAAAAGGAGACCTATTCGGCATAACACTGACAAATGAAAAGAAAGGGAAATGGAGTAAAGTAAATGTCAAGGAATATCGAAAACACCCTTGTTCTGGTGAAGACAATCTAGTTATAGAAACTTATACCGGTTGGATCAAACTGATTTCAGAACAAGAAACGCTTAATGTTTGGACCTATGAAAAGGGATGCTAAAAAACTATACACAACTATTTTGTAAAAAATAATCACTCTTAATTTTTAAGAGTACTTAAGATTTTGACAGAAAGCCTAGAGAAGTGGTTCAAGCCTTTACCCTATCAATTATTTACACTAATTATAAAATGAATTTTATAGCATATATAGTATTTGCATTGTTTGTAATAAGCATTCTTATTTTCTTAAAATATCGAATAGCTACATCTAGAAAAACAACTGGAGAATCTGAAGTGAAATATAAAGTAATTGAAATAGGAAAGAATGACTTTTTTAGATATTCATTCGAAAATTTATTCGGAAATAAAAGAGTCTACTTAAAAGAAAAATTAGAAAATATAGAGTGGCTTTATGTTTCTAAAAAAGATTATAACCTCCTTTGCCCAGATAGTCCATTGAAAATGAAAGAAGCGAATCATACCATAAAAATTAAATACGAAACTCAACAATTAATTTTTGGAGGTTATGGTCTAGCTAAAATTATTTCACATGAAATGATCAACAAAAAACCTGAAGTATCAAAATCTTAGTCATAGTGTAAACGTATACAACGATTTATGAAAAAATTACAAATCCTCGTCTTAGTAGTTTCTTTTTGCATTTCTTGCAAAAACAACTCAAATAAAAATATAGAAAGTGATGTTAATAATACCTCTTCTGAATCTGTTGGAATGGAACATACAATAAATCCAGAAGCTGAAGTAATCTCTCCACTAACCAAAGCAACTAAAAAAGAGAAAGTTACTGTTGTATCAGTAGAAGAAGCTCTTATTATGCCCAGTGATTATTTGACAACTGCCATGACGGTAAATACAAAAGAAGATAAACAATTGGTTTTTTTAGATTCTTATGGCTTTGAATCTTTAATTGGAAAAGAAATTACAATCGAGTATGAAGTTATAGCCAGCTCAAAATTATTAGTCTGTTTCAATTGTTCATCATATTCAAAAGAGATAGCATTATATGACATTACAGCTTGGCATACAGAAATTGAATATGTGGACTTACAATTAAAAAAATACGTTGAAGATGAGTATATAATACCTAGCTCTACTTTTTTAATGCTTGATAAAACTGGTGAAACTGAAATTTATCATTCTAATGATAATGAGATGATTCTTGATAGCGTTAAAATGAAAAGCTCTTTTTATACCTATGGGATAGTGACAAAATTACATCCTGTTTTAAAAAATAAAGCTGAACTAGAGTTACTTATAAAATAACTCCCTTTTCAAAATTTAAGGATTTTAAAAAAAACTAACAGATGCCAATAGCAAAAACCAATAAAATTCTAATAATTAATTATTCATTATTAATCATATTAAACATTACCAACAAATACATAGGTGAAGTGGTTTACATACCGAGTGTTTACCTTAATACTTTCAAATATATAATTGGTTTGTATATTTTAATAAGGAGCATTATTGGCGTTAGGGTTGGAATAAATGAATTAAAAACTAAAGGGAAAATTGTTCTTATAGGAATAATTGGTAATTCGATTTTAATTCTACTACTTTTAATTACAATAGTTTATGGTATACGGTATGTTATAAACCAATAGCTGCATACATGTTTCCCCTATTAATTTCATTAAAGATTAAGAACAAGAAATTACTCTTGGTAATTCGATAAATAAAACAGGAATAAGATGCATTCAGAACTTCATCAAAAGCTAAAGAATGGCGGATTTAAAATTGTAAAAAGTCGAAACCAATTCGAAATCTCTAAAAAATTAGTAGAGCGATATACAAACATACCTGCTGAATATCTTTTATTCTTAAAAAGCTTTGAAACCATCGCTAATTCTTCAGACACAGCTTGGTTCAACTCCGTACAAGATTTTAACGAGCAGTCTGATAATGAATACAAATGGAAAGAATTTGAAATTTTAAGTCTAGAATGGAGCGAAGATGATGATGATGAACTTGTGAATGTAGCTGAATTTTGGAACCATCATATTCCCATACTATTATCAGTAAAAGATGGATTTCAATTTTTAGCCATTAGCCTTGCAAATGAAAATTACGGAGAAATTGTTCATGGTCAAGAGCCCGTTTTTGAAGAGGTTACAAAGATTTGCAATAACTTCAATGAGCTAATCAATTTGTTAGCGAATAATAAACTGCAAAATCTCATTTAAAAATGGAATATGAAATTTAAATGGAATACACTTACAGAAACTATCGATAAAAAATTAAAATCTTAATCATTTTGAGAAAAATTTTATACATCATTTTAATTCTTATATCGTCTTGTAAAGAGAGTCAAAAAATAAGTGAAACCATAGAAGAAAAATTTCATCTCCCTAAATCAGAGTATGTTATTCTAACACATAAACAAGATTGGTTTTGGGTATTTAGTAATAAAAATCAAGCTGAAATCACTCCTTCTAAATTATCAGAATCAGAATTAATTACTATTGAAAAAATAGTAACTATTGCAATTAATAACAGTAATAAAGCTCAAAAAAAGAAATTACTTGAGCATAATCATAATTATCCAAAAGATGTAAAAACTAAAACAGGTTATGAGATTAATTTAGATAAATATCAAAGGCAGTACGTTCCTATTTTAAATGCGTTGGGTGAAAAAGAGGTATGGGTAAATTTCTTTTGCAAAACCAGTCCCTCAGATAAATGGCATACTAATCTAGTATCTGTCGAAGATGGTGGAAATTGCTACTTCAACATTAAAATTAATCTAAACGCAAAAAAATATTATGACTTTGACATTAATCGTAGTATCTAATAAATGTAACATACCTTAAGTTTTCCTTTTTAAAGTCCACAATACTATAAATTCAACGTAAGTCCAAAACTTACATTCGACGAACGGTTGTCTTCTAAAGTCGAATTAAAATTGATTACGGAGTAATTATAAAGCGCCGAAAAACTTATTCTTTTTGTTAGAGGCATTTCTGCTTTAAACTGACTAAGAATTCTATGATTGCTAATATTTCGATATAATGGTTGAAAGTAAAATGTACCGGTTATATCTAAATTATACTTTTTAAAATTCTGATTTAAAGAGATATAGCTACTATTTCTATGATTGTAGAATTTCTGATCAGAATCATCTACAGATTCAATTTCATAAATGTAAGAGTTACCAAAATAGGCAAGTGAACCATTTTTGGAGAACAACTTTAAACGTAAACCAGCACCTAATAAATTTCGTTCAGATATGGTTAATTTTTGATTATTCTGATTTTGAATAAAGGCTTCAAAACGAATTACCTCAGTCAATTTTTGATTAAACCTCGCATGTAAAAAATATGAATTCTGAAAATCTTCATCTTTAGATCGTATAAGGTTTACATTACCGATAAAGAAGTAAATGCTATTGAGGTTCTTAGACTTAAACTGTGTGGTAACATTTGAACTTATCTGAAGAATATAATCCCCATTATTATCAGTATAATTGAAAAGCAAGTCGCTATTTAAAACAAACCGTAAAGAGTCGGTATGCATACGTTTAGACTCAATATTCACCAACTGAGCCTCGACAGAAAAGCTTAAAAAGAATATAAAAACACAGCAAATAGATGTAATAAAACTTAAGGTCAATTTCATGAAGGGTGATATATATCGCTTTAGATAGTCGCTTGTAATTTATTTTGCAAAACTATTACTAAATACGTTCTAAGAAAAGCTTAAAAAATATCAGACATACAAACTGAAGCTAAATATCACATTTAAAATTAATAATTCAACCCATATATACTCACAAGGATAAAAGCGATATCTAATACTAGAAGTTAAAACCTAAACTAAATACCAGCCTATTGCCATCACCACCATGATAGAAACCTAAATTACCTGTTAAGGTGCTAAATCCAGATATCCAAACCGATCCTCCGTAATCATTATGCCATTTTGTAGCGTTATCATTATCTGACCATACACGACCATAATCAAACCCAGCACTTACACCCATTTGTAACGGTATAAAATTCGTTTTAAAGCGCGTTACACCAACCCTAAGGTCTGTACTTTGGTAAAAAGCAGACTTACCATTAAATCGTTCATTTCTATAAGCCCTTAAACTTGTGTTACCACCTATTACGGCACCATGATAAAATTCGTAGGTATCACCAATAATAGCTTCCCCGGCTAATTTAGTAGCTATTACCGCAATGCCACTTGGATGCAATGGATAGGTTAAGGCTATTGATGGTTTTATATAAGCAAAACTGTTATCAAATCCGTTAATACTAGATTTATAACCTGCTGCTATATCAGCAGACATGGCACGACTAGGGAAGGCTGGGTTATTCTGGTTTTTATACCCATACCCTACTTCACCCGACAAATACAATTGCTGCTCATACACGTCATTATCCGCAGCAAATGCTTGACCAACCAAACGTTCGTCGTCATTAGATACCTCAAAAGATTCTAATGCAGATCTAAAATAATAACTACTACTTTCACTCTTGTGAACTAGGTAAGGAGAAATCTTCCATTGTCTTATACGTACTCTATTAAAATCTCTGTCCAAATCAGAATCATAAGTTGACTCATTGCCTTCACCGAAATAATTCATGGTAAAATTCGGACTCCCATATCTTGCATCGAAACCTAAATTCCAGTTATAAAAAACTTGTGCAAATTCCGCATTATAATCGATTGCAAATCCGTTTGTAGCAAAGAAATATTCAGCACCAATGGTATGTTGCGATTTAAACGGATTATTAGCCAAACCATAGGTTGTAAAACGGTCTTTTAATCCGATTCTAAATCCGGTATCACCATCAAAACCTATACTCGGAAAAACAATGTTCTCATTATATTTTCTTTTCTGATAGTCATACGTATTAATGTCATAAGAATCTGTAAGCCATTTTTTAGACTTAGCATTTACAATGGTGTTGTTCTTGCTCTTAAAGTCATAAAGCTTCACTCTTTTTGTATTCTTAAAATCATAGGTATCGTTTTTCTTTCCTCCTATCGTTTTAATATTTATCAAATCTTTTCCATCTCCATCAACAGTAAACGTGTCTTTACCATCTAAACCGTAAACCCAAATTTCTTTGGTTTGCTTTGCATTGTAGGTATTCTTAAAAACTACGGTGTCCTTAGAAATAGAAATATCAGTTTCACCATTTGGTTTTCTAGTTATTAAAAAATTATCATCGTCTTCTGTACCAATAATAATTTCGAAATTATTAAGGTATTCGTAGTAAGATTTAGCAATACTTTGTAAACCATCTCTGCGCGATTTTAAGTTCTTTTTAATCTCATCAATACTATTGTCTTGGGCTGCTTTTGGTAAGGTATTAAAAGCGGCATCTATTTCTGCATCAGTTAAATTTTCTTGAATAAAATCTACCTGCTTCTTCCAATCGTTCCACTTCGCATTTTTTATAAAGGTTTTATCCATCGGATAACCAGAAAGATTAAACCATTTTACATTTTTAACGTCTGCATCATAGCTTTCCATTTTACGAAGCAACGGAAAAGTAAATTTTAACATGCCAATAATGGTTCCGTCATATTTTGGAAAAGCCTGATCCCAATCACGAGGTATAGCTTCGTATCTCTTTTTACCGTCTTCAGTTTTAAATTGTGCCCAACGCCATTGATCTTGGTGGCGATCCCAGTTACCAACCAGCATATCAAATAAACGAGCACGAATAAAACTTGGCTCATCTACATATGAATCTTTAGATTCCATCAACTCAAAACGTAAATCTGTAGTACTAATAATATCATCTGGGCTACCAAAGGTTTCAAAGTCTTTGTTCTCACCACCTGCGTGTTCCTCGAACATAAATAGCGCATCGCCATAATCTTCATTATAAATACCTAATCCTTTTTGTTTAGGTACGTAGTATATTTTTGGGTTTGAATGAAGCACGTCTAATGTCTCAGACAAGTCATTCATAGCAAACTGTGCATATGGATGTGCTGTGGTATAAAAATCCATCAAATAGCGTTCTGCAACCGTATTATCAAGATAATCTTCAACGTAATGATTATTGATCGCATTGGTCTGTAGAAAACGTAATGCGCTTTTACGCAATGCACGTAAGGTATACTCATTTTCATTGTCATCTATAAACCTCAATGATCTTGATTGCGTACCACCACCTTCAGAAATTGGTCTTACATTATTGGGCAGCGCATCTATTTGTAATACCGGCGCTTCAATCTCTTTACTATAAAGATTTCTATAGTGGTCGCCCCACATCCATTTATAGAATTCTTTTTTCTCAGTCTCTTCTTTCGTATAAATAGAAGCCTTTGCTGTAGTTGCATTTATTTTATTAGGATAAGAAACATCGTCTAAAGAAAGGCGCTCTCTTTTAATCTTTTTGGTAAAAGCAACTTCTGATGCTCCATTTTCTATTTCAACTAAATCAACTTCGGTACTACCATCTTTATAAACGGTTAACTTGGCATACCCATTGGCACTAGACTCCAAATGTTCTTCTTTAGATGCTCTTGCTTTGTCTATTTTGCCTACTGCACCACTTATAATTTGAGGAATACCATCATCTTCTAAATATTGTAAATTTCGGTCTTTACCTGATACAAATATGACATCGTTAAACTGACTTGCTATGGTTTCTAATCGCCCCCTTAAATTTCTATTTTCTTTATTTTGGTAAGACTCCGGAGTAAAGCCACCCATTTTATTCGCCATAGAAATTTTGGTATTGCTCATTACAGGCTGGTAAACTGCTACAATCACCGTTTTGCCTTGGCTATCTTTTAGGTCATCTTTAAACTCCGCAAAAAACTGATCTCTAGTCTTGATTTCACATTTTTGATTGATATATGGGTGATTATCCCAATCTTCTAAAAACCATTGAGAATCGACCATTTCTAAAACGACATCATCATTAATAGTTTCTCGTTCTAACGGGCAACCATCGTTGGGCCAAAATTTAGCTTTACTATTATCTTGCAAGAAAGATTCTAAATCATCAATACTTTGTGGTGCTCCTTTTAGCCATTCATTTTCTCCGGGCGTTAAAATAACGCTACCATTAAAATCATCCCATAATTGCATCAAAGGTTTCAAATACGCTTTAGTTGCATCTTGATGCTTCTCTTTTGCAGAAAAACCATCCTTATTGACAACGTTGCCAATAAGCAGCAAAGTTGCATTGCTATCGTTCTTAGAAGCCGTGTTAATTTCGTTCAATACTTTCTTTGCCTCTTCAAATGAAACATTACCTATGTTAGAAGTAATATAGAAAGAATGAGACACCTCGTTTTTAGAATTCGGCTTTAGCTCATCTGCATTTTGCGAAAAAATGGTACAGTGACCTATAAGGAATACTAAGAAAATGATTTTTGAACGCATGAAATTATATTTGTTTTTCTGATGGATGAAAATATTGTCAGCCTTTATAAGCATATCAACTTGGTTGTAATTATTAAGTATGATAAACAGTATACTTTTAAATAGAATCGATACTAATTACCACTATACCACGTAATATAAAATTACGCAAAAGGCAGCGCTAAGCCAGTATGATTACTACGCAAAAATAGGAAGCTCATAAATAGCAAATTAACTCAATTGGGAATTTAAGTAACCATAAAAACAACCTACACTCCTACCCTATTATTTTGAGAAAAGGTTTGTGTATTTTTGATGCTGTAAATGGACTGAAAATAAACTAGAAATTACCTTTTAAGATTACACTTCACTAATGCAGAATTTAAAAACTCACTACCACCCAGACGTTGTGTCATTAGATAATAAATCTATTTTCACCAGACTTGCCACAAGAAGTATTGCCGTACAGGGCGATTCTATTTTATTGCTCTATACAGCCCGTTATGAAGATTACAGTCTACCAGGTGGTGGTTTAGACGATGGTGAAGATAAAATTAAAGGTATGATTCGCGAACTTAGTGAAGAAACCGGAGCGTTAGAGGTAAGAAACATACAACCCTTTGGCATTTATGAAGAATATAGACCATGGCACAAGCCAGATTTTGACATTCAACATATGATTTCTTATTGCTACACCTGTGAAATTAACACAACGCTTGGCGCATCTAAAATGGAGCATTACGAAATTAAAAATGGCATGACCGCCAAATGGGTCAACATTTACGAAGCCATAGCCCATAACAAGAAAACCATGCTTGAAAGTGCTAAAAAAGGGATGTCTATTGAAAGAGAAACTTTTCTTTTAGAGCTATTGGCCAAGCAAATGAAATAAATGACCAATGTTTGGCATTTTAAAAACTCATACACCTCTCTAATCTATTAAATAATACCAATTAAATGAAACTTCACTTATTAGGGTTTATAGTATTAAGCATAGCCACCCAATCCTTATATGGGCAAACTACCCGCCAGCAAGAAGCGGCAGAAGATTTCTATAAAAACAAAAAACTAACCAACACCAATTCTTGGTACTGGTTATTTGGACCTTCTAATAGCCAAGAAGATAATGATAAATACAGTATTGTAAATTGGGATTTAGAAGATGGTGGCTGGTATTCTGGTCAGGGAAGCAACGAAGATTATAACGGTTATGGCATTCAACATAAACCTAAAGAGAATAGCTATGTCTTCAGTAACTGGAAAAATACGAGCCCGAATGGAATGACCTTGGCACAAAGTTTAGATTATAGCTTTATGGGCACTTATGAAAAAGAAGAGAAAAACGGATTTGGTATTACCAAATGGTCCAACTACAAGCCTTTTAGCAATGAAAACTACAAAAATGTAATAAAATACGTAGGAGAATATAAAGATGGAATTTGGAGCGGCTACGGAATCATTTATTTTAGAAATGGCACCTATAAATCAGGTATTTTTATAGAAAGTATACTAAGCAAAGAGTTACCAAAAATTGAAGTATTAGAAGCCTTAGGGTTTTAAACTATTTTGTCATTTGTAAAAACAAAAAAAGGCAGCAATATTAAATTGCTGCCTTTTTCTTCATAAACAAAGAACCTACTCAATACCCTGAGCATCGCTAATAACACGATCAATGAAATCTGTATTGATATATAGAAGCCTAGCTAGGTTATATAATACATTGACTTCGCTATCGTCTATATGACCATCTGCATAAGATATAATAGATAGATCTCTAAGAATATTCAGTTTTTGCATTACAGAAAGAACAATATGTAAGTCATGTGTAAGCTCTTGTACCTCGCTGATCATTTCATCTTCTGTAAGCCCTTTAATAGTCATCATACAATTAGCAAATACTTTAGGCGCAACAATACTACTTAAAGCTTGTATTTCAGAATCATCAACCACACCATCTGCATTTGATATTAAATAACCACCTAAGAACATTAATCGTTGAATTTTCTCTGAATGCTCACCTTCTTCTTCTAAGTTCTCTGGCTCCATTAACGACATTATTCGTTTAATTTCAACCTCCATTGCCTCTTCTGTAATTTCACCCGTAATACTATCGTTAAATGCGGCATAGGTTTCACTTTTATTGAACAACTCTAAAGCTTTTATACGCAATGGACTAAAAGGATGACTACTATACCAATCTGATGGATCGTGATTAGCATCATTCAAAACTTCTTCTAAATCAACAAACTGCTCTATATATGAATTTAATTGAAAGTCTAAAGAATCGGTAGTTACGCCAGAAGATAATTTAAAGAATGTACGCCCCACAGCCTCAAAATCTTGGCAACATAAGAGTCCGGCTCTATCGGCACTAATTTCTGCATTTCTGTTCCATGCGTATAATTTCATTGCATGTATGGGTGCCAAATCATTTTCTCCCGCATCTAATATTTGCCTTACCGGGTAATCAAAATGCTCAAAAAGAACGTGTCCGATTTCATGACCTACTACAAAAATTAATTCCTCTTTAGAAAAACGCTCTAAAATACCTGAGGATAAAATAATGTATAGTTTATTCTCATCTGGTGGATAACAAGATGCGTTGAACATATCGCTTTGGTATACAAAAAACTCAATGTCGGCTTTTAGTTTTAAAACATTCTTGCAATGCTCCCCTATTTCATGAAGCATAGGTGCTAAGGTTTTTGTCAACCTTAAACTAGATTTTAATAAGTGTTTTCTAGACTTAAACTTGCCACTGTTCTGGTTGACTTTTTCTAGTGTTTTTTGTATTAATTCATCTTGCTGAAAGGCGATAACATAATCTCTATCACCATCATAAACCAATAAGTTTAAATTGATATCAGCTCTTTTATTGGTATAAATTTCTGGTTCTCCAGCTACAGTTGCCTTATGATTTAGCGCATTTATCTCTTCTATCTTAGTTGTATATTCAGTTGCCAACTCTGTAGTTACATTTTGAAAAACCACACTAGCTTCTTGTATTTTCTCTAAGTTACCAGATGCCTGTGCATCATTCAATTCGGTCAACATTCTTTCTTGTGCGGCGTTAATAGCAGCTTGATGTTCCTTTTCTAAATCTGTTAATGTTTGTGATGTATATGACATAATTTGCTTAGGCTTGAGTTAATAAATTAGTATTAGAAATTTTCATTAATTTTCCTTTTAAATCAAATATTCCTAAAATTTGATCTTCTCCTTTTTTCGCTACAAGATTATTACCTGGCAACTCTACATCATAGCCTTTAGCTGTTAGATAAAAGTATAGGCTAAACTTATGAGGAAAAGTATATTCTGATGTTACTTTTGAAATATAAGAGCAAATGGAGTCAGCTGTATTTTTAGCTTTACTGTCTGCCTCTGAAGATTTAATGGTTACATAAACTATTACACCTTTAAAAGCTAAGGGTACGTAACAGCTTTCTCCTATAGATGCAGTTGCAATTGTTGCAAAAAAGGCGCCGGGATCACTTTCTACAGCAAACTTAGGTGTAGTAAAATCACTTATATTCAAGGCTTTACCAAATGCTTTTACTGCTAATGAAGTCTGTAAATATGTTTCAGATATTCCGCTTTGAGTATTTGCCCATGCCCACATCCAACTTTTTTCATTCTCTGAATACGTACCAAATATTTGAATATCAAAGACTTTATCTTCTCCGAAGGTCAGTTTACCTTCAGCCATATCACAGCTCCAGTCCAACCCTTTGACCATTTCATTAAAAACCTCTTGTTTCTCTATAGATGTCACAAAAGATCGGTTGTACATTTCATTAATGTCGATTGTTTTCTCTTGAGTATTTTCAGTGGTTTCATTTTCTGTACTCTCGGTAGATGCAGCACTAGTATTTGAATTTCCGCTTTCAGCGAAATCTTCTAATTTATCTTCTAATAAAGCAACAATTCTAGCTGTGCGATTATCTACCCTATCCGCATTGATTACCGGACTATGATCAATTTTTAAAACACCATCTTCAAAAGTTATGGCGCGCTCCTCGTTATGATGATCATTTTCATTAGTAATGACTACTTTTTTTAATCCAGCTTTTAAAAGTTCAACACCCATTTCATCTACACAAATTGCTTTAAAAGCTTCAATTATTGGTAGAAAATATATTTTAGGAAACGTATCGTTATACAAATGAGAAAAACGATCTTCCTGTAAAGTATCCCATTGAATCTCTATGGCTACATTATAACCTGCAGCTGCATAAATATCAGCTTCTAATGCTGGGTATAAATCGTTCTCAAATGCTTTAATAATTCTTTTTTCTTTTAATCCCATGATGGTTTAATTTTAATTATTGATAAGTGATTTTTTGTTTGTTTATAATACTTGAAGAAGCTTTTCTTCAAAAACCTCAGATAGCTTTACTGGCAAAGCCTTGTGTATCGCTAAAGTGATGATGAGTTGTTTATTAGTGATTTGAAGTTGTACTGTTTCACCTTGTTTTAAGGCTATACTATACACACCTTGCCAAGCTTCTTTACCTAAAATATCTTTGGTAATTTGATGTACTGCAATAGAAAGTGCAGTAAAGACATCCTTTACATTTAATCTATTGTTCAGCTCATCTACAGAAATACTTTCTATGTTGAATTCTTGTATTTGATTGCCTAATTCACTTTGCGCACTCTGCAACCAACGTTTAAGCTGTAAAACCGTTAGGTTTTCATCTGTAGAAGACATAGGTCTACTAATGGCACCTTTTGATAATTCTACCACCATTTTCTTGGGTTGTTTTATAATAACAACCGACATACGGTGAATGTTAAAATATGACACCTGTTCATCTTGCGTAAGTATGCATACAGATTTTAGGTGACCATCTTCCTTAGAAATATCTAGAATTACACCTTCTAAATAGGTGCCATTATCCAATGAAATACCTACAAGAATATCTTCTTCTTTTTTAAAAACTGACAACAGTATTTCTTCTGGCGTTTGGGCTACAAACGCTTTATAATATGATTTTTCCATGATAAAAAGGGGTTATGATTCTACTATTAGATATTGATAATCTTCTGGCAGTTGTTTTGATAAATAAAGCTGGGTATTCTCTTCAGCAATAGTCTTGTAATCGAAATATCGATACGTTTCAAGCACTAAATCTGGATAGGTCATTTTAACCAACCCCATACCAACACCTTCAGTTAAAGGGTTGTTTTCAGTGGCGTCTTTTCGTGGCTCATGCTTTTCAAAGGCTATGTAAAATGTGTTCAAACATTTTTGATGTACCCAAATGTTATTTAGGTAAATAGGTGTACCTGGTTTAGAGAATTCTTTTTGTAAAACCTGATCAATATAGTCTGCTTTTGCAGAACCATAATTGTTAGTAATAATAGCATTGTGTTTGTACCTAAATGAATCACCAATATCATCAATAGTATGAGGTTTTACTATCAGCTCATAAAAACCTTTACGCTCGCCTTTCAGCTTAAAATTTATATGCCCATCTAAGCTCCAAGCCTCAGGGTACTTAGTTACAAGTCCGCATATTTTAGTTGAAAAATATTCAAAATCGGCGAGCGTAGGTTCAGCTTCTAGACTTAAATCTAATGTATGGTTAAAGACATCAACTTCTATGTTCAGCACATCGTCTTGCAACAATTCATGCAGTTGTTTTTCTAAAACAATTACTTCTTCTTGATAGCGTGTTAAAGACTCAATACTTCTATCATTACTAGCATGATAAGGAAAATGCAAATTTTTATTTTTCGCATCCCATTCGAAAGCGATAATAATCTCTGTATTTTCTTTAAGTTCTAATTCTACCCGGTATAAATGAGGGTTCATGTTAGCAGCATTAAAGTTTCTTTTAAAAGTCAGAATTTCATACTTGTCGTCATGAAACTCATGTAGATGCGCTACAAAGTCTCTTTTCGCTTTTACATCAGACAGTTTAAAGCTCAAGACAAACAATAAAATTACAACTACAACAACGCAAACAATAAATTTGAACATAGCCCTATTTTTAACCGATTTTACTTTAGATGATACTAGTCGCTATAAATTATTCTCTAATAATTCTGATAGTACCGTAGTACGTTCTTCTACCTTTTCGGCATTAATAATCGGACTATGATCGATAATTAAGATACCATCAGAAAAAGTGAATCCGTTTTTAGGGTTGTGGTGGTCTTTGGTATTTGTAATTCGTATTTCTTTTAAGCTTTCTACTAAAGCCTCTTTACCCAAATCATCTGCAGTAATTGATTTTAAAGCAGCTATAAGCGGTAAGAAATAAATTTTTGGATAAGAGTCATTGTAAAGATGCATGAAGCGATCTTCAAATAAAGTTTCCCATTCAATGTTTAAAGGAACATCAAATCCTGCGGCTTCAATAATTTGAGCTTTTAACTGTGGAAATTGTTCTTCTTGAAAAGTCTTTGTAAAACGGTTTTCTTTTAATCCCATGATGTATATTTTTAAGGGTTATTTGTTTATTTACCTCAAAATTATAGCTTGTATAGGGTGATATTGAATCCGTTTTATAAGTGCATACCTCTGTTTTATATTTGCGCCTAAAGCGTATCTAAAATCTGTTTTAAGTACGATTTCTTGCGCGTTGCAACTGGTATGGTCTCGTCATTTGTTAAGCGAACAGTATTATTCATATTTACTGTCTTTATATACTTTACGTTCACCAAATGAGATTGGTGTACACGTACAAAAGTGTGCTCACTTAATATATTCTCGTAGTATTTTAGATTACGGGCACTCATGATTTTTTTATCCGTAGTATGAAAAACCGTGTAAGCACCATCAGACTGACAACGAACAATATCTGTTATTTGAAGAAAGTATTGCGCATCGGCAGTTTTAATCAATAAGGTCTTCTGAATTTCTTTTTCATTAATTTCAGAGACTTTTTCAACTGCATTTTTATATACCTGTTCTTTCTTAAAACCTACTCTAAATCTATCGATACATTCAGATAACTCATCAGAATCTATAGGTTTTAATAAATAATCTATAGTATCAAATTTTATGGCCTTAATAGCAAATTCGTCATAAGCTGTTGTAAAAATTATTTTGAATGCAATACTATTCAAAGACTCTAATATTTGAAAAGCATTACCACCGATAAGCTCAATATCCAAAAAAACAAGATCCGGAGTATTATCTTTTAAAAATGAAATAGCTTCTTCAACATTATCTATTTTGGCGATAACCTCAATATCTTTTTGAGTGTAAGTAATGAGTTTATCTAAGGTATTAAGTGCATTAAACTCATCTTCTATTATAACTGCCTTTATCATGAAAGTTTCAATTTAAAAAATACTTTTGTACCAGTAGGGTTATTGTTTTTGTCGAACAAATCTTCAATCACAAAAGATTTCTCTTCACCCTTATTCCTCATTTTTAGACGCTCTAAAAATATAGTTGTAGCGTGTAATTCTTCAGTTAACTTTTCTTTCTTTGCTTTTGTCGACCTACCTAATCCATTATCTAGTATTACAAATAACAACCCTTCAGAATTTTTTTCTATTTTAAGTAGAAGCTCCCCTCCTTCTTTCTTCTCTTTTAATCCGTATTCTATAGCATTCTCAACAAAAGGCTGCAATAACATTGGTGGCACATGTATAGCTTTCGCATCTAATGATTCTTCTATTTCAACGGTATATGTAAATACATTATTAAAACGTAATTGCTGTGTTTCTATGTAGTTTTTAATCATAGAAACCTCTTTATCTAAAGTGATAGATTCTTTTCTAACATAGTCAAAATTTTGTCTGATCAACTTTGAAAATCTAGCAATATGATTAGATGATTTTATTGGGTTACCCTCTAATGTAATGTTCTGAATGGCCGCTAACGTATTAAATATAAAATGCGGATTCATTTGAACCCGCAGAAGACGCTGCTCTAAATTCGATGCTTTATTTGCTGCCTTTAACTTGGTATTATAGATATAAAATCCGGTAGCTATTAAAATAAGAACAAACACCATAATTGCACTAGCTAAAAGCAACTGGTTTCTATTATTAATTTCTTTCTGGTGGCTTATTTCGGTCTCTTTCTGTTTAACCTCATAATTTACATTCGCAAAATTCAAGAGCCTGTCTTTTTCTAAATTGCTGACATTCAATTGTAGACTATCTCTAATAATTTGATGGTTTAATGCCATGGTATAGTCACCTGACATTATTGCAATCGCAACCAATTTATCTCTCACCTCAATTTCTTCTTTTTGGTTATGGTTAGCGATATAAATGTCTAATGCTTTTTTGTAATTTACTTCTGCCGAGTCATTTTCGGCTTTCAGTAAAAATAAATTCCCCAAACCCTTATAAGGTGCTGCATTAATAGCTTTGATATTTCTATTTAAAGTAGCAGAGCCTCTTAAAAATTTTTCAGCATTTGCATATGCACCAGCTTCAATATACGTATAGCCAATATTATTTAAAATACTGACCATTGTCTTAGGGTCTCGCTGAGATTGATTTAAAGCCATGGCTTCAGAAAAACTAGCCAAAGCTTTGTTGTATTCTTTTAGTTTTAAATAAACACTTGCTTTGTTACCCTTTATTGCAATGATAGAAGTAGTATCGACACCCGTAGAAAACAGGCTGTCAGTAGCTTGAACATAAGATAATGCCTTATCATAATCTTTAAGTTGAAAGTGAAGCTTAAAAAGCTGGTTATAAGCTTTGCCTTCAATGCGTTTATCGCCAATAAATTGTGCCAAACTCAATGCTTTTAAGGCATAAACTTGAGACGTTTCAACATCGCCCATATGTAAAGAAGCACCACTTAACGTAATTAAACTTCTACTCTCATTGTACGTATCATTTAATTCAGCAAATAATTCATTACTCTTTAAATGTGTGGTTAACGATTCTTGAAATTTGTCGTTTAGGTATAATGCCTCGCCCTTATTAAACAGCAACATTGCCTTTTCTAAGGTTGTCAATTGCTTCGTATTTTGCAATAAACTATCTAACTTTAATAGTGCTTTTTCGGGTTGTTTTTGAGTTAAACTATCGATAACCATTAAACTTTTTTCGATGCTCGGGCGCATGGTATCTGCTTTGGTACATGCAAAAAGTAATAGTATAAAAAGAGCATAGAACCCTAATCGTCTTAGGCTCATATATATTGAGGTCATAAAGGTAAATCTGGAGGTGGATTAAGCACGCTAAAATAAGCAATCATCTATGTTTAGCATACGATATTAGTATTGTCTTTTTGTTAAAAAGCACTACTTCTATCGCTAGTATTCCATCCTGATATCGAAAAGAATCAATCTGTAATTACAATTCAAACTAACAGACCTCATAACAACATGATTACCCTATAAATAGTACGAAACAAAAAATTAAATCATCCAAAGAAAAAACCTGTAATTTCACTCTCAAAATACGACTAGGTAATTAGCCAATGAAAAACACCAAATTCTATACTGAGCTTAAAAAGTTAAATAAACCGCTAGTAGCCATACTAGAAAAGGAATCTGACTTTACAGCTGTGCCACTTACTTGGCATGTTGTTGTAGTAGATATTCAAAATTCTACACAAGCAGTACAAGACGGTAATCATCACCAGGTGAATTTAACGGCTACCGGTAGTATTATTTCTGTATTGAATACCGTTCGTAAAATCAAACGAAATATAGAGATTCCGTATTTCTTTGGTGGTGACGGCGCAACCTTCTTATTACCTAATGATTTACTTGATAAGGTAATTGCCGTTTTAGACAATTATAGTGTACACATTAAAAGAAAAACAAATTTAGTACTAAGAGTCGGCCACGTTTCGGTTAAAGAACTTATATCAGAAAAATGTCATCTAAAAATTGCCAAACATCAACTTACCGAACGGCTGACCATACCCATAATACTGGGCAACGGACTACATAAAGCTGAAGAGATTATAAAATCTAATTTTAAAGAACTACCAAAATCTAAATTCAATGAAAATTTATTGAATTTAAAAGGAATGGAATGTAGATGGGAAGAAGTAAACCCAGAACAAAATCAAGCCAAAGTAGTTTGCCTGTTGTTAGATTGCGTTGCCGAAGAAGATCAAAGAGCTATTTATAAAGAAGTGCTTATAAAGATGGATGCCATTTTCGGAACCTTTACCGAAAGGCAACCTATTAAAAGTGAACGTCTAAAACTAGATGCAAGTCTTTATAAAATATGGAAAGAAATGCGTGTAAGCCTAGCAGATAAAAATTGGTTCTACTTTATTAAAAACTGGATTAAAACTAACATCGGTCGCCTATACTTTAGTCTTTCTAAAAGCGGAAAACAATACCTAAAACAAATTGGTCAGTTATCGCATTCATTTATGTTAGACGGTATGATCAATACCATTTTTACGGCAGAACAAGATAAAATCGATCTTTTTATAGACTACCTGAACCAATTAGAAACCAAAGGTAAAATAGTATACGGTATTCACGTTACCCACGCCTCTGTAATGTCTTGTTACGTATTGGATAGAAAAACCAGTCACTCTCATTTTGTAGATGGTACCGAAGGCGGATACACATCTGCAGCAAAAATGCTCAAAGTCAAAAAAAAGGCATTGGCTAACTAGTTCTCTATCCTTCAAATTTATCAAATTTTTAGTCCTTCAATTTTATACGGTCAATTAATGTAATATTAGAGCAAATCTATATCTGTTCGTGTTGCTACCTTGCTATCAGTAGTAATAATTAAAAATATACAGATGATTACAGAAGATAAAAGCATTCACAAAACAAAAAGTACTGGCGGACTAGAAAATGATACTCCGCAAAATAAAGGAATATCTAAGAACGAAGATTTAAATGAAATCTTAGATGAACCCGTAAATAATGGCGGAGTAGCAACATCTACTTACGACTTACATTTAGAAAAGCAGTGGCTGGCAGTGAAAGATGAATATTTAGCAAATTTTCCAGAAACACAAGATGTAGATAATAACGGAGAGCTCGACGGCGTTGAATCCTTAATAAGAGCTATCGCAAAAAGAAGAAAGAAATCTGAACAAGAGATTCACGATGAAATAATGAACTGGACCGTAAATAAGTAAGCATGAAAAATATAATATACATTTTAGTAGCCGCATTGGTCGTAAGCTGGGTATTAGGCTTCGTGGTATTTAAAGTTATGGGAGCACTAGTTCACTTACTTCTATTATTGGCAGTAGTACTCTTAATTTACAATTGGTTAAGCAATAAGACAAGTACCTAAATAACACTTACCGATTAAAACGCTATAACTTTTTAATGCAGTTAGTACCAAGCACCATATCTTATTACTAGTTTTGCATTTTTAAATATATAGCATGATTTCAGTAGATAACCTAGCCGTAGAATTCAGTGGCACTACCCTATTTAGTGACGTATCTTTTGTCATAAACCCAACCGATAAAATTGCCCTAATGGGTAAAAACGGAGCCGGTAAATCTACCATGATGAAAATTATCGCTGGTGAGCAAAAAGGCACGCGAGGTAATGTTCGTGTACCTAAAGATGCGGTTATCGCGTATTTACCACAACACTTATTAACCGAAGATAATTGCACTGTTATTGAAGAAGCAGCCAAGGCATTTAAGCATGTGTTTAGCATGCGCGATGAAATGGACAAGCTCAATAAAGAACTAGAGACCAGAACAGATTACGAGAGTGATGCCTATATGAACATCATTGAAAAAGTATCTGATCTTGGCGAAAAATACTATGCCCTAGATGAAGTCAATTATGATGCTGAAGTTGAAAAGGCATTAAAGGGATTAGGTTTTAGACAAGAAGATTTCACCAGACAAACCAATGAGTTTAGTGGTGGTTGGCGTATGCGTATAGAATTGGCTAAAATTCTATTACAAAAACCAGATCTTATTCTATTAGATGAGCCTACAAACCACATAGATATAGAATCGGTAATTTGGTTAGAAGACTTTTTGTTGAATAAAGCCAATGCCGTAATGGTGATATCTCACGATAGAGCTTTTATTGACAATATTACCAACCGCACCATAGAAGTAACTATGGGGCGTATTTATGATTATAAAGCGAACTACAGCCATTATCTACAATTACGAGAAGATCGCAGGTCTCATCAAATAAAAGCATACCAAGAGCAGCAAAAGTTCATTGCAGACAACATGGCTTTTATAGAGCGATTTAAAGGCACCTACTCTAAAACCAATCAAGTAACATCGCGAGAGCGAATGCTTGAAAAATTAGAGAAAATAGAAATCGATGAAATCGATACTTCTTCATTAAAGTTACGTTTTCCACCAGCACCACGTTCAGGCGATTACCCTGTAACGGTCAAAGATGTTTCTAAATCTTATGATGAACATGTGGTTTTCAAAGATGCCAACATGTCTATTGCAAGAGGAGAAAAAGTTTCTTTTGTAGGTAGAAACGGAGAAGGGAAATCCACCATGATTAAAGCTATTCTTGAGGAAATTCCCGTGGAAGGTACTTGCCAACTAGGGCATAATGTTAAAGTAGGATACTTTGCCCAGAATCAAGCCTCACTTTTAGATCCAGAGCTTACCATCTTCCAAACAGTAGATGAAGTAGCCTTTGGCGATATTCGAAACCAGATTAAAAATATATTAGGTCGCTTTATGTTTAGCGGCGATGATATCGATAAAAAAGTAAGCATGCTTTCTGGTGGGGAAAAAACCCGCTTGGCAATGGTAAAGTTATTACTAGAACCAGTAAACCTTTTAATACTAGATGAGCCAACCAACCACTTAGATCTTAAATCTAAAGATGTACTTAAAGAAGCCTTATCAACGTATGATGGTACACTTATATTAGTTTCTCACGATCGAGATTTCTTACAAGGCTTATCGCAAAAGGTATTTGAATTCAAAGAACAACGCGTTATTGAACACTTTGAAACTATTGATGCTTTCTTAGAGCGTAATAGAATTAAGAGTATTTCCGAAATCAATTTGATGAAGTAAATATTACCTTCTTATTTAAATAGCTTGATTATTAATACAATAGAAATTGGTCAAACATACTTAAGTATGTTTGACCAATTATAGTATTGTTAAAGTTTATTATAAACCAAAATTAGAAATAATCATTTTTAGACTATTCAAGAACAACAGTCAATTCATCTGAAATATAGACTACATTGTCTTTCTCTACAGCATAAGTTATCTTATAATCTCCTGGCGTTATAAAATCTTTATTAAAACGCAAACGCAAATAATTATCTGAATGAAAACCTTCGTATTGACCACCTATTATTTCTCTTAATAAGTTAAATTTTTCTACATCACATTCAAAATAAACGTTAGAACTTTCTGTAAAATCTGCAGTAGTGTATACTTTTTCAATACTGGCATCATTCAAATTTGTTAATCGTATCGTTAAGTTATCAGGTATATTAGCAACACCTGGATTACTAGCATCAGCAGAACGGAATCCCCAGAACTTACCTCTAATATCTAGAAGACCTTTACGGTTATCTGTTCCAAGACAACTTGAATATTCTGTATTATTATAAGATTTTAAAAAAGGTTTTTTATTAAAGAAGTTCCACCTACTCGTTATATCCCCATCATAATTAATATCCTCTTGGTAAGGCACAAAATGCTGATAGTAATCTCCACTAAATAGACCTAAAGTAAATGATTTATTAGGTATATATTCAGTATCATTTTCAAAAAAGATTTGTGTTTCTTCATTAATATCAAATGATATTTTATTATTCTCATAGATAATATTTTCTGCAGGCACACTATCATTACCTACTTTTACGTAACCTACAAAAGGTTGTGTAAAACCTGATTCAACACCGTATGCAAATATCATATCAAATTTCTTGTTCAGTATATCAACCTCTGCAAATACCTGTGAACTTGCTAAATAACCCTTTGTTATAAAGGTTTGCAACCCTGATTCATAACTATTTCCATTAATAGTTACCCGTGTTTTAACTTCATGTTTTTTTCCACTAGTTAAATTTACAATCACTTCATTATTAGTTTCTATAAAAGCCTCTTGTCCATTTTCTCTATATAAAATAGTTTCCGTTGCATTAATTGGTAGTGTTTGATTTGTAGACAACTTTATAGTAGCTTCATCTAAACCAATCTTACTTATCGTAGTGGTAACTACTAACTTGTCATAACTAACTGGCGTCATATCATTATCACTGTCATTCGCTGTATCATCGGTTGAACTATCCGTGGTATTATCAGTTATTTCATTGGTTGTGTCATTAATTACATCATCTGATGAACAAGATGTCAAAATAAATAGTGTAATAGTTAAGTAAAGTAGGTTTCTCATAAAATCGTTTCTATTATTCTTAAATTATAGGAAAAAAGTATAACGTCTTATTAAAAAAATATTGTCCGAAAAAACAAATAATTAGAACCCTTTGTAAGTTGAATAGAACTTTTTCAGAATTAAAAATAGATTTTTTTAATCTGTCGATATTACCATATTAGTCTTTTCTCAATCAAGTATTTTTTAACTTTTTTTAGAATAAAAAAAACACTATTTGAATATTAATTTTGAGAAAAATTCCTAATTAATAAAGAATAAATTTATTGCTTACATCTTTTTTGAACAAACATTAAGCACCACGAGATATCTTCAATTACAATAGTATTTTTCTTATACTTTACATTATCTAAATTTTCATCATCTGTTATTTCGAAGAAAATACACTAAGGCTATCTATCTAAGTAATATGATACTCTAATACTATTTTTTCACAATTGCGATTTCTTAAAAGGCTTATCGCAAAAAGTATTTGAATTTAAAGAACAACGCGTTATTGAACATTTTGAGACTATTGATGCTTTCTTAGAGCACAACAGAATTAAAAGTATTTCCGAAATCAATTTGATGAAGTAAAAATCTTTTTATTTTTTTAAATTACAGATATAAAAGAAATATGTGTAATTGTACACATATACAATTGTTGTAGCCAATTTAAATAAGCATATAAATGGAAGAAAAATACTGCCCTGATTGTAAAGAAAAAATAGACGGCAAGTATTGTTCTGAATGCGGGTCCAAAGGCATTGAGAAAAATAATGTTGATGGACTTGTTACCGCAAACTGGCGTGAAGAAAAAGATTTAGCCAGAATTGTCAAAAACAAAGAAGTACAAGTTTTTATCAAACAATATTTGGATAAAACTAAAAATACTCTTTCAGCGGAAGAGTTCTTTGAAAGAGTTGACCTAGTGTTCTCTCCTTTGACAGGTTTCTCGTTAAAAAAACTTGCAGAGGTTACAGTTCCTCTTTACAAAAAAATGGGTATTAAAACCGGGAAATTTAAAATTGAACATTTTGAATACTCCCCACAAGAAGTATTAATTAAGATTTTATGCTCTTTAGCTCAGCATAAATACCCAATAAAGGAGGTAAATGAAGCATCAAATGGATTAATATTAGTTGCCGAAATTCCTTCAAGTATGAAAACATTCGGAGGGGAAATAATCATAACGTTAGAGAATAAAATAGGAAAAACGAGTGTGAGCGTAAACTCAATAATAAGAGGTCAACTCTATGATTGGGGGAAAAGTAAATCTATTGTAAAAGCACTTTTCGCAGACATTGAAAATATTCAAATTGAACTAGATTCGCAATAAAACTGGCTACAACACAACCTATAAACAATACGGGCTAAGGTTTGAGCATTTTTATGAAGTCCGCAAAATCTTTTGGATTTTGCTTTTTAGCGGGACAAAGAACAAAACAAAACCAAAAGATTTAGCTATGTGCGTGGCGGAAAGCAAACGTTAGTTTGCTCCCGTACTGTTCATAGCTAAACCGTTGTAAAACATGTATATTAACGAACATATTACAAAAAATTGGAATTGGTTCGATTTTGGTGTAAATTAGCATCAAAATTTATTTCTCATGGGAAGACAGAGCATATCGTTTACGAGACCAAATGATGAATGGTTAAAGAAACAGGTTGATAATCAGGAGTACTCAAGTAAAAGCGAACTTGTTAATGACTTAATTCGTCAAGCAAGAAACCAACAAATCGAAATTGACTGGATTAGAGCTAAATTGGAAAAGTCTGAAAATAGTGGATTTACCAATTATAGTAAAAAGCAAATTTTAGCGCAATCCAAGTCTGAGCTTAATGACTAAATATAGATTAAGCAACGAAGCGAAGAACGACTTAATACGAATTCATCGTTACGGAGTTAAAAAATTCGGAATGCAACAAGCGGACAAATATTTCAAAACCTTTTTCGAATATTTTGACATTATCGCTAAAAGACCGTATTCATTTGAATCTATTGAATACATAAAAACAGGGTATCGAAGATGCGTTTGTGGTTCGGACAATATTTACTACAAAATAAATAATGATATTGTTGACATAATGGCGATTGTTGGAAAACAGGATTTGAAAAATATGCTCTAAACTGCGTGCAAAAATACTGTTGTCAACACAACCTATAAGCAATACGAGCTTAGGTTTTAAACGTTAAGGTCTGTGTATATTTATAATGCCACTAAATCTTTCGGATTTCGCTTTGACACAAAAAATAAGCTATATAATTGCAATTACGACGAATTTGAATCTGTAAGAATACGAGCTTAATTGAGAAAGTCCGCTAAATATAAAATAAGATTATTTCATCCCCTACTGACATTATAATATTAATGTCACTTCATTAAAAAATCGAATTCTGAAATTAATAGTTAGAAAAAATTGAAAAGAAAATATCCACTAATTATTACCGGAATCTTAGTCTTCGGGTTTTTATTTTATTACATAGCTTGGTCTATTTCACCTGGTAGTTATGGAAAGGCTGAAACATATGAATTAAATATTTCTGAAGAAACCCTTATCGAAATTATAAAACAGGTAAAAGTCGAAGAAAATTTAAAAACCAATAGTTTCACTGACCATAAAAATGGACACTGGTTCTCTATCTATTTTGAGTATAAAGATAAAAACCAGATCATTCATGCTTTGACCAGACCGAAGAATAAAGAAACGACAACATTTTATTTTTCAGGTTATAAAAACAAAACTGACCGCGGAAATTGGATTGATGCGAATGAATATTTTTGGTGGTGGAAAAACTCAAAAGTAAAAAAGGAATTTGAATCAAGAATATTGAATAAAATTGAGCAAAAAATAAAAACACAGGCACTCAACACCGATTAAAATATATTGCGGACTTTAAATCTAAACTAAAAAGTTCGTGTAAGTTTTTAATGCCGCGAATAAACTTAGCTTTCAAAATAAACAACTAAACCAATCTTAACCAAGTACCAGTTTAATTAAATAATAAAGTTGAGCTCAAGTGTTGACCGAATTAGCACAAAATGAAGAAAAAAATAGTACTTGCCTTATTACTGATTACAACAGTTATTTCTGGTTGGCTAATAATAAATAAATTAGACCTACTTGATATTCCATCAAATAAGAACGACCATAATGCCGCATTTGAAAAGCGAAAAATAGAATCAAGAACAGATATCAATGACTGTGAAAAAGAACTATTAAAATCTGAAATTGATATTAATCGTAAAAACACAAAACAGAATTCAATCATAGCATATAATACTCAAATTATAGCGTTTATCATCATTGGTATTCAAGTAGTTGCATTTATACTTGTATTACTTATACCGAAAAGCACACACAGCAGTATTAGAAGAGACTAAACTACTTTTTTGAAATAGTTTTATTACAATCTACGCTAACAAATTAGCTATCAGCACAAACCCCGTAAAGGGGTATTTATACGTAATTTAGCAATTGAGATTAAATTTTCGATGCAGTATTAAAATACGCATCAGATATTGTACTTTTCTAGCAACTTTGCACTAGAGCCTTTTCTGTAGATTAAAAATTTCAGAGAAATATCTCTCGAATTCCCCTTCTTTATTTCATAAGAAAAGTTGAACAAATTCGCTGTTTCTTATTAGACCTTTTACAATAGATACAAATCTAAAATGTACTTCTGACTTTAGGTATAAAGGCAATTATTAATGTATTTGTAAGGGACTGTAAGCGGTTACTTGTATTAAGAAAACGCTGTCATTTATTTTCTACATTATTTATTAAATAATCTTAACTTCAAACCAACAACCAAAAATAAGAACCAAACCAATTTAAATTTTAGAGCCAACAATATGATTCAATCTTACAAGAAGAAACCAGAATTACAAGAAAAGTATGATAGTATTGTTATAGGCTCAGGTATGGGTGGTCTGGCTACTGCTGCAATTTTGGCAAAAGAAGGTCAGAAAGTACTCGTATTAGAAAAGCACTACACTCCGGGTGGCTTTACACATGTTTTTAAGCGTAAAGGTTATGAATGGGATGTTGGCATACATTATATAGGAGAAATGCAGCGTGAAAGCAGTCTTTTAAAGAAATTGTTTGACTACATCACAGACGGCGAATTAAAGTGGGCAGATATGGGTGATGTTTACGATCGGGTAATTATCAGAGATAAACATTATGATTTTGTAAAAGGGGCCAAAAATTTCAAAAAACAAATGACTGCTTATTTCCCAGAGGAAGAAAAAGCAATCAACAGCTATGTAGATTTAGTTTTTAAGGCAGTAAAAACAAGTAAAAACTATTACATAAGCAAAGGCATAGCACCTGTTTGGAACACCTTATTTGGCAAGTATCTTAAAAAGCCATTTTATAAATTTTCAGACAAAACAACCTACGAGGTTCTAAGTTCATTAACAAAAAACGAAACACTAATAAAAGTGATGACCGCGCAGTATGGTGATTATGGTTTACCGCCAAAACAAAGTAGCTTTTCTATGCATGCTTCTGTAGTGCGTCATTATTTTGATGGTGGTAGTTTTCCGGTTGGTGGATCTTCTCAAATTGCAAAAAAAGTTAGTCCCGTAATTGCAGCTTCTGGTGGTACCATTTTGGTAAGTGCAGATGTAGAAGAAGTTATTATTGAAAATAATAAGGCTATTGGTGTTCGCATGAAAGATGGAAAAGTTTTTCATGCAGATAACGTGGTTAGCAACGCAGGCGTAATGACAACTTACAATAAGTTATTGCCATCAGCTACAGTAGAGAAACATCAACTAACCCAGCAATTACAAAAGGTAAACAGATCTGCAGCCCACGCCAGTTTATATATTGGCTTAGAAGGAACGCCCGAAGAACTTGGTTTACCAAAAACAAATTATTGGGTCTACCCAAAAGAAGGTGATCATGATACCTGCATTAGCAACTATTTAGAAGATATGTCTCAACCTTTTCCGTTGGTATATCTTTCTTTTCCTTCTGCGAAAGATCCAGATTGGGCGAATCGCTACCCTACCAAAAGTACCATTGATGTAATTACATTAGTACCCTACGAAACATTCGAAGAATGGGAAGGCACACCATGGAAAAAAAGAGGCGCAGAATATGAGGCTAAAAAAGAAGTATTTGCACAGCGATTATTAAAAGAAGTATACAAACAATTACCGCAAGTTGAAGGTAAGGTAAATTGCTACGAATTATCTACTCCCCTAACTACACAGCATTTTATAAATTATGAAAAAGGGGAAATTTATGGTTTAGATCACACGCCCGCTCGATATAGACAGCCATTTTTAAAACCTAAAACTCCCATCAAGAATTTTTATTTAACAGGACAAGATATTGTTACCGCAGGGGTTGGTGGCGCGCTTTTTTCTGGCGTTTTATCTACTATGGCAATTACTGGAAAGAACATTTTAAAAAAGGTTTAAAACAATAAGTGTCAATTTAACATCTAAAACTATTTCAATATAATCAGTTGACCTTTTATGTTTAAACGACCAATTTTCGATACTATTTTTTTTGGTAAGTAAACACTTTTAAATTATTGGTAAAGCTTGAATATACAGTCATAAAAAAAGAAAGATTCTCCATTAGATTTTTAGCTGAGATAACTGGCTTAATTATTGCGGGTTAGGTGAATAAGTATTTATTACATCTAACTAATCAACTAAACCTCATAAAAATGAAAAAGTTCTATTTTAAATTCTTTGCAATTTTTTCTTTAACGTTCTCCGCCCATTCTCAAACGATAGATACGCTAGTAAATGTTGGCGGGTTTAACATGCATTTCAATATAATGAAAGGTGTCGGAACTCCTATTCTTTTTGAAGCTGGTGGTGGCGATGATAGTTCTGTTTGGACTCCTATTTTAGAAAGAATACATAAAGTTACTGGTACTACATTAATCACCTATGACCGATCAGGTTTCGGACAGAGTGAATTGAATCCGGCATTAAAAAATGATTCAGATTTCGGAATTGAAAACGGAATTAAAGAGCTTGAAACGGGACTTGCAAAATTAGGGTACGGTGATGATATTATTTTGGCATCCCATTCCTACGGCGGACTATACAATCTACTATATGCAAATAAACATCCAAAGAAAGTGAAATCGATTGTTTTAATAGATGCTACGCTCAGTGATTTCTGGAACGATGATTTCTTAGCGATGAGAGACATGTTTGTAGACATCAACACCATACCAAAAGGTACTGGCGATTATTACTTAAATTTCAATTACAATGAGATTATGCGTTCATTAAGAGACACACAATTTACTGATATCGTACCTGTTACAAATATTTTTCCTGATAAATCTGCTTCAGTATATCCAAAAGAATATTCCGACAGATGGAAAAAAGTCCATGTTGATTTAGGCGAGAAAAACAATAACGTAACTAATATTATAGCAGAAAGCAGCAGCCATGCTGTATTTAATGATAACCCTGCTTTAGTTATCAACGCCATTATTAAAGCCTATTCAGAAACATTAGATAAAAACCAACAAAATTTAGTTTTACAAAAGGCGCTGAACAATGCCATAGACCTATCAATTGAAACTAAGGTTCATAATCGTTCAGAACATGATTTAAATACATTAGGATATTCATTTTTACAAACCCAAGAATTAGACAAGGCTCTAGACATATTTAAAACAACTACCCTATTATTTCCTAATAGTGCAAATGCTTATGATAGTTATGGTGAAGCGTTATTGATGGCAGATAAAAAAACGGAAGCCATAGAAATGTATGAAAAATCTATAGCGTTAAATCCTGATAACGAACATGGGAAAGAGGTGTTGTTGAAATTGAAAGAAGAGTAATACAATCTAACACTATACATATCATACATATAACACCATGGGTCTATTTAATTTTTTAAAAAAGAGCGACAAAAAACAAGAAACTGTTCAATTACAATCTAAAAAAGAAGCGAACATTTCAAAAATCAAGCAATACATTAACATACCAGAGTCAATAGCAGATAAAGTAGCGGACATCGACCAGATTACCACCAGTAAAGATTTAGATGTAGAGTCCCGAGTTAATGAGCTCATGAAAATTTATGAATCGCTAACTGATGACCAAAAAAGAACTAAAGAAGGCAGGTATGTAATAGTACATATCGCAGAAGTATGTTTTTCTGAAAGATGGATCGAAGATGCTTTTGATAATTTCAATTTTGCTATGCAATTTAAAGACACTGTAGGTAATCCGTTTTTACACCTTAGACTAGGACAATTAAACTATTTAGTGCAGAACAAAGACAAAATGCATGATGAATTAAGCAGAGCACTCATTATGGCCGGAGAAGCAATTTTTAAAGATGAGGATCCCAAACTTATTGAAATGGTAAAAAGTGTTTTAAAAGAACCTGAAAATTGTTCTTGGGCAGCATACGAAGGTCAAGATTGGGCGGTAACAAAATAATAAAGGAGCACTACCCTATAAATTAAAGACTACTTTTAAAATAATAAGTTCACAAGATGATTTTTGATGCAATAGTTAGTTTCTTCGTTGACGTAATTTTTGAAGGAATTCTACATAAATTTTGGAATTTTCTGGGTAGCATATTAAACCGTATAGATAAATTTTTATTTAAGAAAAAGAAGTAATCTATTTTAAGAGGAAATAGTCGTATTAAAAATCAGTCATTAGAATAAATAAATTAATCTGCACTAATCAGTATGAAAACAATAAATGAATTAATAAATATTGATGAACCTGGCTGGGCATTAGTTACTGAATGGATAAATGATGCAACCAACAAAATTGAAGTTCTACCCAAGACCGAGAAAGAAGCTGATAATGCACTGTATCAAACTCAAGTATCAACCCGCTCACCAATGGGTGCTATAATATACGAAACTGGTGGTCTCTTAATTGACCATGGCTGGATCAGAATTTTGGGTTCTGGTAACCAAAAGCTAGATAGAACTTTACCTGAGTGGAATAAAGGCAAAACATTTAAAGAATATGGAGATAAACCATCTATATTCTTAGTTGCCGATGATGTAGTCGGCGGATTTTTCGCAATAAATGGTGGTGCATTAGGCGATGATTTAGGCAATGTATATTATTTCGCGCCAGATGCCTTAGAATGGGAGTCAATGGATATTGGGTATTCTGATTTTCTATGGTGGACATTTACTGGTGATCTAGATCAATTCTATGCCAATGCACGTTGGACAGGTTGGGAAAAGGAAATAACTGAAATTAATGGAAATCAAGGTATCGCATTCTATCCTTTCTTATGGACAGCACATAATCACATTGATGATTTGACAAGAAAAATAGTACCAATTTCAGAGATATGGGCATTTCAACAAGATGCGCTAAAGCAATTAAACAATGGTGATTAAACTAGTTTAGATATTAAAATAAGAGGTTTACTACACTTCAAGAATTACAATTATAAAAATGACCAGAAATATAGTATTGACCCTTTTTTTCTTCATCAACACCTTCATTTCATTTTCTCAATATACATGGACCAATGGAGAGGTCATTTTAAAAAACGGTAAGACGGCAAAGGGTGAAGTTAAGATTCCTGTTGTATCAAAAGACCTGATTCATTTTAACGGAAAATCTAAAGTTAGAGTTAAAGACAAAGTTAGCGGAGGCAAATCTGTATTTAATGAAGATCAAGTTGAGCTTATAAAATTTGTATTCTCTGAAAAAGAAATTGCCTATTTCAAATACATACCGGTTTCTCAAAAGAAAAAAGAAATATTCTGTATTGTCACTACAGGTGCCGTTACACTTTATGGTAGATCTGTGGGCATGACCTCAACAAGACCTGGCACGATTACTTTTCACAATTTAAATGAATTCTATGCCCAAAGAGCAAATGAAGATATTGCCACGTCTTTACTAACTGCAAGACCTTCAAAGTCTTTTAAAAATCGTGCTATAGAATATTTAAGCGATTGCCCTACCCTAGTTTCTAAACTAAAAAACAAAATTCTTAAAAAAGATGACATCATTGCAGTTGTTGAGGAATATAATAGTTGCGCTAAATAACCTCCACTGTATTTCAAACAACAAAATAGCCTCATAAACGTTTATTGAATTCAACTTAAACCATAAATCATCATGTATAAAAAAGTACTTTTAGCTATTGTCTTGATAGTCGCATTTGTAAAAACAAGTAACGCTCAAGAATTACAAACTCAAGTAGAAGCAATCAATACTTTTATAGAAGAACATAGTGAAAGTAATAGAAATTATTACGCAAAAATTAATGCTACACAAGAAAATGTTTATTTCTATAACGAAATTCAACATGCAATGCAGCTAACATTTCCTGTTATAAAAATGGACGCTGATAATATAAAAATCACAAAAAAGGGACTCACATTTTATCCCAAAGAAAAGGGTTTGGTGGTCATCAAAAACTTTTCGACTTTTGCACCTAAAGACATTGGCACCGCTTGGCTTAATATTATTAAAATGAGCAAAAAAGATAAAATAGAGCTACAAGGCATGATGAAGAAGTTCATTATAGATTATCAAACTGCAATGAAATAGTAGCTTCTAATCAAACGATTATAAAGTAAACAAAAAGCCCTAAGAATATATCTTAGGGCTTTTTGTTATGTATAGTTTTAGCAATTACTTACCGCCGTCTAATTTATCTTGTAAGACTTTCAATTTATCCCAATCACCAGAAGCAGCTAATTTCGCTTGCTTTGGCCAGCTACCTGGTTTATGCATAGTATAACGCGGACCAGCTTCTTTTAAAATCTCTTCAAGAGTCTTTACAGACGCTCCCGCTAATTTCGCAAAAGTACCTATTCCTTTATCTGTTAAGATAGATGCAATTTTAGGTCCGATGCCCTCAATTTTCTTTAAATCATCTTTCTTAGCTTTGGCTACTGGTTTCTTTGCTACCGTTTTTTTAGCAACAGGTTTTTTGACCGCTGCCTTTTTAACCGGTTTCTTTTTCGCAGGCAATGCACTTAAATCTACAACGCTATTATCAATACCTGAATATGGCGATGGTACGTAGGCATCTGCCGCATGATCATTGAACCAACCTTTGTCTTCGCTCAAATACCTAAACTCATAACTTTTACCAGTTTCAAGTTTTATGCTCTTTACATAGGACCCGTTCTTTTTTTCCATTCGGTAAGAACTATCGTTCGTTTGCCAATCATTGAAGTCTCCCAATAAGATAACATTGGCTTCACTTGGCGCTTCATTTTTGCCAACTGTAAACGTAACTGTAGTATGCGTACCCTTTCCTTTTGTTTCTTTTGTTAATGCCATTTTTCCGTAGTGTTTTAATTCTAGATAAAAGTTACATAGAAATTACTCATTTTCAAAAGTTTGCATAAAGTAATTCTAAATTTAAAATTAACCATCCCCTTTATGAATAGAGAAAATTCCATATTATCTTTAAAACATTTTTGTGTAAAATGAATAATTGAGTTCAAAAATAAATTTTAAAACCAGATATGTATTATACTAATAAATACTACAATAGGCGATAAACCTTTTCGCTTGTTCGCCTTCCGGTAAGCATGTAATCGCCCACATAGTCTAGTAGATGTCCGTTTATTTTTAACAGTGCCTGAAACTCAGAAGAGAAAAGTATATCTTCATGTATCTCTTTACACAATTGACATAAACGAGCTCCGGTATTTAGAACCGTACCGTGGTAGGCAATGTCCCTTTTATAGTCTCCAACCTCAGCAACGGCAACAGTACCAAAGCTAATACCTGTTTTAAATTTAGGCACCAAACCAAATTCCTTTTCAAATTCTGTAGCTGAATTAATTAAAGTATCTCTAAAATTAAGATAAAGATCCAAACATTTTTTTGCCGCTTTGTCATCAGAAACTTGCCAAGTAAGAACTGCTTCATCACCTACATATTGATAAACCTCCGCATCATAATTTTCAATGTGATGGGTAAGCTTGATAAAACATTCTTGAAGAAGCCTACTATATTTTAAATGACCAATCTCTTCCGCTATTGTGGTAGATTGGTTTAGATCTAGAAACATAAAAATACGCTGGGCTTCTTTTGGTCTAAAATACGTACCCATTATAATATCATAAAGGTTAGTAGACCCAAATTTTCTAGAAATTTGGGCATATAGGCTAAAGTGAAAACTAACTACAAAGAAATAAGCAATATAGAAACCATTAAGTGACGCTCCTAAATAGGCATAATGTGCATTAACGGCAGCATTGCTACTCAATGGCAATATCTCGGTAATTACATAAGTCCCAATTAAATGAATGGCATATATAACCGTAAATTGCAAAACAGCCTTAAACAATACCACCACCGCAAATGGGTAATCGCGAAGCATTGAACTTAAGAAATACACCTCGCTAATGCTTATTAACAAACAATAAAAAATGATAATTGGTAAAACAGTTTTAAACGTATACTTAAAATAAGGAAGCCAATCTCCACTTTGAAAAACCTTTATATTTAATACTACGTCAAATGCGATAATAGCAATAAACCACATTAAAGCCAGCGTCAATATTCTAAAAATCTTTTTTTCTTCATATGACGCTGTAAGACTTAACCAATGCGGTCATCTTATTACAGTAATAAATTTATAAAGTTCCTATTATAGAATATTACTCTTTTAAACTCTCTAATGAAGGTGCTACCAACTGATCTGTTCTGTATAAAAATGTAATCTCTTTGTTTTCAAAATTGGTATAGGCATTTATAAGGTTAGACTGTGCATTCTGTGCCATTGCCTGAGCATCTAACAAATCTGTAAGTCCGCTTAGACCACTATCGTAATTATCACGGTTTACCTTTAAGTTCTCTTCAGCCAACTGTTTGTTCTCCAAAGCATAGGTTACTTGCTCATGAGCATTAACCAGATCGTACCAACTTTGTGTTATTGCCAGTTTTAGTTGATCAATACCATCTTTTCTATTGTTTTGGGTAATCTCTTCTTGAATTCGCTCTTGCTTCACTTTTTGTTTACCGCTACCCCACCAATCTGAAATAGGAATACTTAATGTACCAAAAGCCAAACCTGTAAATTGACTGCTTATAGAACTATCTACAGAACCAAATTCTTGTGCACTTACACCAACTGCAAATGAAGGTAGTAAATCTGCTTTTGCCATTTTTGTTTGTAAGCTACTGGCAGTTATAGATTTTTCAAGAAGCATGTAATTGCTATTCCCGTTCAGGTCTAGATCTGGTTCTGGATATTTTAATTCTGGCGGAGCTATATTTTCAAAATTTGCATCTGCCACCATATCTCGAGCATAGGCAACACCAACGTAAAGAGAGAAATCTAACAATGCCAATTTGCGCATGTTCTCTAATTTACTCTTGTTCAAAAGCAATTCGCTACGGTTTACTTTTACCTGTAACAATTGATTTTTTGCAATTAAGCCAGCTTCCAACAAATCTTGTTGTTGCTTTAAAAGCTCATCTAAATAGGCTTCGTTCGTTTCTATAACCTTCTGTTGTTCTTGCAATTGTACCAACTGCCAAAACTTATTTTCAGTTACTACCAAAACAGAATCAACGGCTTGTTCTGCCCTAATCTGGGAAGTTTCTAGCTGTATGTCTGCCAAAGCATTAGAACTCCTGATTTTTCCACCGGCATAAATGACCTCTGTAGCTGTAGCACTAGCGTTATACAAGTTGTCTATACCGTAAGGTAAAATTCCTTCAATAGGACTAATTAAGTCATTAGGCGCATAAAGACCGATAGCACTTGCCTCAACATTCGGAAAATAGTTGGCAACCATTTCCTTTTTGAACGCTTCGGACTTCTCAATGGTCAATAGACCGTTCTTTATGGCATTACTATGTTTAAGTGCTGCCTTTTGGCTTTCCTCCAAAGTTATCTGCTGAGCAAAAGAGCTATGGAAACCTAAAAGTATCATCCCGATTACGGAAAACAACTGCACGCTTTTAATACCTGTATTATGTGATTTTATATGTATCATTATTACTTTTCTACTATTAAACTTCAGCTTTAACGATTTCCCCATCAACCGTCTCATCATCTTCTTTTCTAAAGAACAACCAGTATAGTACCGGCAGTACAAAAAGAGTAAGTACCATAGAGAACATCAACCCAAATGCGATTACGGTTCCCAAAGGTCCCCAAAGACTAGAGCGACTTACAATCATAGGTATTACACCAACTGCAGCTGCAGAAGATGTCAAGAAAATAGGTCGCATACGTCTCTCAGCAGCAAGAATAGCCGCTTTCTTAACGCTATAATTGTGTAGGTGTCGAAGTTCATCGGCATAGTCGATCAAGATAATTCCGTTTCTTACTACAATACCACACAGTGCCAATAATCCTAAGAAAGAAGTAAACCCGAAAGGATACTGCATTAGCAGGAGACCTACAGCGGCACCGAAAATACTTAGCGGCATGGTAATGAAACTTAATACGGCGTGCATAAAGCTTTTAAAGTGCCATAAAAGAATTAAGAAAATCAATACTACACTTAGCATTAGAGAAAGCCCCATAGGCTTGTTGTTTTCAATCTGAAGTTCATACTCGCCCCCATATTCTAAACGAAGGTTTTCAGGAAAATCAATAGCATCTATACTAGGTATCATTTCTGCCAATACCTCATTGGCAACGGCATCTTTATCAATATCTACACGAACCGTTAAACAACGGGTACCATTCCTGTTCACAATAGTCTCTTGTGTCCATTCTGAAGACACATCTGCTACCTGACGTAAAGGAATTGCTGCACCTTTCTTTGGTGAAATAATAGATAATTGTTCCAAATCAGATACATTTTGATTGTGCTGATTCTCACTTTTTATCTTTACATCAATAGGATAATCTTTATCCCATACTTCCGTAGCTTTTAAACCTGTAGTATTGACCGCTACGGCGTTTGCAATATCTCTATTGTTTAAACCTAATCTTGCGGCTTCGTTAAATTTAACGTCCATTTTAACCGCCTCTTTCATATCACCATAATCGGTTCTGCTCCAGATGGTGTTTGGCGTTGCACGTGCTATGTTGATAATGGTATCGCCATACTTTTTCAACTGATCAATATCATCACCGTAAATACGCACTTCTATAGGTGCATTGGCTCCTGACATTTCTAATTGTTTCATTCTAAGGTATGCCTGCGGATACATATCTGCATACTTATCATCATACTCACCTAAAACCTCGGCAGTAGCATCGTCTGATATGGTCGTCACTAAAATCTGGGCATAATTTTTTGCCGGTAGATTTGGTGCGTAAAGTGTGTGAAAACGAGGTGAACTCTGCCCAATAAAACTGGTATATTCTTCTACACGTTCATCTGCACTTAAAATCTCTTCAAAGCCTGTAACCACTTTTGCAGTCTCCTCTAGGCTATTGCCAGGAGCTAAACTAATTTCTATGGAAAACTGGTTACGTTCCACCTTTGGAAACAACTGCTGACTTACACCTCCAAAAAGAATAACACCAACAACTATGGCGGCAACACCTAAAAAGATAGTCAGTTTGTAGTGAACCATTGCCTTGTTCACTGTATCGTTAAAGAACGACTGCAAGCGATCTAACATAGATTTTTTACCATCCTTATTTTTATTCGCCGGATCATCATGAAGTCCCTTTTTTATGAATATGGAATTGATCATGGGCACAATAAGAATCGATATCAATAATGATAAAGTCAATGCTATGATAATTACATATGGGAATGCACTAATAAAATCTGATGCTACACCCTCCATAAAGAACAACAACGGATAAAAAGTAGCAGAAATAGCCAACGTAGCCGTAAATACAGATGGGAACAATTCTTTTGCGCTGCTTACCGCTGCCTCTGGAATAGATAAGCCTTCATCTAGTTTCTCTACATAGTTGTCAATAATTACAATAGGATCATCTACCACAATACCCAACACCACAATTAATGCCGCCAAGGTTACCGTATTCAGTTCAATACCTAAAAAGAACATGATACATAAGGTAGCCGCTATGGTAATAGGAATAGTTGCCGCTGCTACGGATGCCACCCTAACCGGAAGCAATAATAAAGTCACCAAGATTACACCGATCAAAGCAAAACCGAATTCTTTCATGAAGTGACTGATAGAATGGTCTACCACTTCTGGCTGATCGGCAATTTTGGTAATTTTAATATCAGCAGGCATTTCGCTAATGATCTTATCCAATCGTTCATCTATCTTATCACCAAACTGAACAATGTTTCCCTTTTTTGCCATTTCCAAGGTAATGATCATACCCTTGGTACCGTTCATAGTCAAATATGAATCTGGATTATCATATTCACGAACTACACGAGCAACATCTCGTACTCGTATGATATTACCATTCGCTTCGGTTTTAACTACCTGTCTCGCAATATCAGATTCTGACTTTAAAGATGTCTCAAGGTATATAGGTCTTTCTTTGCTATCGCTTTCCAATGACCCAGATGCCAATACAGCACCTTGGTTTTGCAAGCTCATGGTAATTGCCTGAGGTGTTATACCGTAATTGGCTAATTTATCTTGATCCACATACACGGCAATTTGCTCTGTTAGTCCGCCAGAATGCGATATTTTAGCCAAGTTATCTATCTGTCTAAACTCGTCCTCAATTTCCTCTACATGGCGTTGCAGGTCTTTATAAGGTCTTGTTTCAGATTCTATACCCAATATTAAAGCTGCCGTACTACCAAAGTCACTATTCACCATAATACCTTGTACCTCACGAGGTAATTCTAACTGCTGAAAAATTAAAACTTCAGCCTTTAGCTTATTCCAGAATTGCTCCGTGGCGTTATGGTCAACCTTATCCGATACTTCAGCATAGATGTACATGAGTCCATCTTTAGAATATGAATACGTTTTGGTCTTGTCTATTTCGTTATAGCCGAATAAGAACTCTTCAACCTTAGAAGTCAATTCTTCTGCAACCTTATCAGAAGAAGCACCTGGGTAAGACCCTATGATCAATCCTTGACGTATGGTAAAGTCAGGAAATTCGTTTCTGGGCATGTTCAAAAGCCCATATATACCCATAAGCACTAGCGACAATACTAGTACAAAAGGAAATGTTGCGTGTTTAAATGCCCAATCTATGACACCACTCTTTTTTTCTTTCATCTGGTGTATTATTTGGAATCATTAATTACTTCAACCTGTGTACTCTGGGTAAGTTTGTGGTACCCAGAAACAATAAGTTGGTCACCTTTTTTCAAACCCTTTGTAATGGCTATACCACTATTATAAAGTTGACCGGTTTCTACATAACGTCTTTCTGCATTGTTACCGTTAGCTACATACACAAAACGCTTACCGTCTTCTGTAACCGCAATACTTTCTGATGGAATAATAATAGCTTGTTCTCCATTATCACTAACATTTGTATTCTCAAAGCTTACCGTACAAGTCATGCCCGGCTTTATTTTTTTATCCGAATTATTCAATTTCACATATGCAGTGTACACCGGTGATCCCTGATTAGATTGAATGGAAACCTCATCAACAGTACCTGTTACATTCATATCCTTTAAAGAAGGAATGTTTACCGTTGCGGTATCTCCTTTAGCAATATTGTTGATTTCACTATCTGGAATAGGAAGTGCAGCTTTTACAGTGTTGATATTTACCAACTCTATTACAGGCTGACCCGGTTGTGCCAAATCACCGGCATCCATCATCTTATTACTGATGTAACCGTCCATTGGTGCATAAATCTTGGCATGACGCACATTCTGGTAGGTCATTTTTGCCGCTGCCTGAGCTTGCTCATATTGCGAACGAGCCTCTAACATTCTAATTTCAGCAATACTTCCCTTTTGAAACACCTTATTAATACGTTCAAAATTTTCTTTCGCCAAACGTTCTTGCGCTAATTGCTGTTCGTATTGACTGGAGTAAACAGTGCCGTCTATTTGAGCGATTAATTGATTTTTCTTTACAAAATCTCCTATTTGTACAGGAATATTCAAAACCGTTCCCGAAACCTGAAAACTGGCATTGATAGATACATCAGATTCTATGGTACCGTTGTATTCTATATTTGCATCAGAATTAGTGGTACTGTTACCAACATTCATAACGCGTACCTTAATTACTTTTGAGGCAGTAGTCTTCTCTTCACCACCACAACTAACGGCAACAAGAAATAGCAAAACAATTGAAATACTTTTTAGTGTAAACCACAGGTGTTTATCTTTCATATTAGATTTAGATTTAAGTATCATGTATAGGTATTCAATTTTAAGAGTGCAAAACTAAGAGAGTTATGAAGGTAAAAAATGGTAATAACTAATCCAATTATGGTATTATTAGAACATATTGAGTCAAAAAAGAGGATAAATGGAGATAATATGGTAGTTTTAAATAGAATTATACCAGAAAAATGGAACATATACCTCAATTAGGCTTATCTGATCTTCGTAGAGAAACAGGAATAAAGGAGAATAAGAATCACCCTGGGTTTTTAATCTTTAAGGCTGAAAACATTTCCGATTTGATGAAAAGCGGAAATCCGTTTAGAAACATGAATTACGGACTTTCCTTTTTCATTGAGGGAGATGGCGAATTAAATGTAGATTTCAATACTTACGTACCTACTGCAAATTCAGTGTATTTTTGCAGTCCGGGGCAAGTATTTGCAGCAAAGGGCAACTTCAACAACGGTTTTGGAGTACTATTTCAAAAAGATTTCTTGCTGAAACCCGCTGCACAACAATGGGTTCAGTCCTTACCAATATTCAGTAGATTTCTAAGCAGTCCCCTTTTAGAATTGACAGAAGCAGAAAAACCCATGTTCCATAGCCTAATAGAAGAAATGGAAAAGGAATACCATAGTGAGACCATATTAAAATATGATGCACTAGAAGCTCTATTAACCCTTATGTTGGTAAAGCTATCGCGACTTTATGAAAAAACGAAAGGTGAAAAGATTAGTGCAGAAGAGCAACATATAATTACTTTGGAATCCTTAATAAATAAACAATATAAAAGTAATAGAAGTGTAGTTGAATATGCATCTCAATTATATATGACCCCACAGAACCTAAATAGAATAACTAAAAAGGCGATCGGAAAAAGTGTGAGCGAGCTTATAAACGAAAAGCTTATTATTGAGATCAAGCGATATTTGGTCTATACCGATATGAGCAGTGAAGAAATTGCACATTTTTTTAATTTCTACGACAATTCATATTTCACCAAAACTTTTAAAAAGGCAGTAGGTGAAACTCCCAAAGCCTTTAGAAAGAAGCAGAAAGAGATACATCTTTCGACAATTTAGAATTCTTACGCATACCCTAAAATTATTAGCTAACAAAAATTTAATGTTTAATTAGCATTGTATTTTAATATTAAATCGTAATATTGCAATGAAACAATTAAGTAAAAGAATGGGATTAGCAAAAACAGAAATGTTTACTGATGAGCAGAACAAGATTTCTCTCTTCGCCAAAGTATTTGGTCACCCTGCACGTGTTGCAATATTACAGTACTTATTTAAAATAGATACTTGCATATGCGGAGACTTGGTTAGTGAAATAGGTTTGGCGCAACCAACAATTTCTCAACATTTAAAAGAATTGAAAAATTTAGGATTGATAAAAGGTAATGTAGAAGGCACCAGTGTTTGTTACTGTATAGATAAAGACAACTGGTCTAACATGAAAGATATCATGATTAAATTCTTAGATCAAGATATTCCGAATACCGATTGCTGTTAAAAAAATTTGCATTCTTTTATCGCTTTATTACGATTAATAAATAAAAAGACAACATATAATTTAAAATCAAAATTATGAAACTATCAGAAATTAAAAATCACTTAGCAGAATTAGAAACTATAGCCTTTCAATTACCTAATGGCGAATTGGTACCTAACCATTTTCATGTAACCGAAGTTGGCAAGATTACCAAAAACTTCATTGACTGTGGTGGTACTGTTCGTAATGAGGAAGTAGTCAACTTTCAATTATGGAATGCCAATGACTATGACCATAGACTTCACCCAGAAAAACTAATCAACATTATTGAACTTTCAGAAAAAGTATTGGGCATAGAAGATTTAGAAATAGAAGTTGAATACCAAGGACAAACCATAGAGAAATTTGGTCTTGATTTTGACGGTACTAATTTCATCTTAGCTTCGAAACAAACAGACTGCTTGGCAAAAGATAATTGTGGCATACCTGCAGAGAAACCAAAAGTAAAACTTGCCGAAGTTACTAACGAACCTTGTTGTGCACCTGACGGAAACTGCTGTTAACTACCTATAAACATTAGAAAAAATGATAACTACAGAAACCAACATGTTACCAGAAATTGAGAATTTAATTAAAGCGTTACAGCCAGATTCAATTACGGCAGAACGTAAAGTTGTTTTACAGCCATTGGTAGATTTTATACAAGAGAAAACTACCAATGACCAAGAAATAAGAATCAACTTTATTTGTACGCATAATTCTAGAAGAAGTCACCTATCTCAAGTATGGGCACAGACTATGGCTACCTATTTTAATATTAAAAATGTGAATTGTTATTCTGGTGGTACAGAAGCTACGGCGTTGTTCCCAATGGTTGCAGAGACATTAAAGAATCAAGGATTTCAAATTCAAAAATTATCGGACACCAGTAATCCTGTGTATGCTATTAAGTATTCTGAGAATGAACATCCTGTTATTGGTTTTTCAAAATCTTATGAAGATTCATTTAATCCGGCTTCACAATTTGCGGCGGTCATGACTTGTTCACAAGCAGATGGTGGTTGTCCTTTTATTCCAGGAGCAGAAAAAAGAGTACCTATTACTTTCGAAGACCCAAAAGCTTTTGACAACACGCCGCAGCAAGCAGAAAAATATGCTGAACGAAGTATACAAATTGCAACGGAATTATTTTACATATTCTCACAAATTAACAAGTAGCAATGGCATCTAAAAAACTAAGCTTTCTAGATCAAAATCTAACCTGGTGGATTTTTGCCGCAATGGCTCTTGGTGTTGGTATCGGTTACTTTTTTCCAAGTTTTCCAGATATTATAAATAGCTTTAGTAGTGGTAGTACTAACATTCCTATTGCTATCGGTTTAATATTAATGATGTATCCGCCTTTGGCGAAAGTGAACTATGCTTTGTTACCGAAGGTATTTAGAAACACTAAGATTTTATCTATCTCTTTAATCTTAAATTGGATCATTGGTCCGGTACTAATGTTCATTTTAGCCATTACCTTTTTATCAGATTACCCAGAATATATGGTTGGTCTTATACTTATTGGTTTGGCGCGTTGTATTGCTATGGTATTGGTATGGAACGACCTTGCCGATGGTAGTAGTGAGTACGGAGCTGGTTTAGTCGCTCTTAATAGCATCTTTCAAGTATTTGCATATAGTTTCTATGCTTGGTTATTTATTACTGTGCTTCCGCCCTACTTCGGTTTTGAAGGTGCAATTGTAGATATCTCTATTGGTACTATAGCAGAAAGTGTTGCCATCTATTTAGGACTACCATTTTTAATGGGAATACTAAGTAGATTGATTTTAGTAAAACTCAAAGGCGAAGATTGGTATACGAATAAGTTCATACCTGCAATTTCTCCAATGACATTGATTGCGCTGTTGTTTACCATTGTCATCATGTTTTCCTTAAAAGGAGAGTTAATAGTAGAAATACCTATGGATGTACTCATCATTGCAGTCCCGTTACTGATCTACTTCACTTTAATGTTCATCATCGGATTCTTTTTTACCAAGGCGACAGGTGCAGCATATGATAAAACAGCTTCTGTAGCATTTACGGCAGCCGGAAACAATTTTGAATTGGCTATTGCAGTTGCCATTGCGGTATTCGGACTCAATTCTGGTCAAGCATTTGCAGGAGTAATAGGTCCGTTAGTTGAGGTACCGGCACTGATATTTCTAGTTCGGGTTTCATTTTGGTTGAAGAAGAAGTACTATGATAATCCGAATCCTAAAACAGCATAATTTTAAAAAAATACAGCAAATTTAACTAAGGTCAGGTTTTAATACCTGACCTTTTTTTTGTTATTATTATCTTCATTATCGATACAATTACAACTCATTACATTAATAACTTTGGCTATCGCTTTTAGTTACTAACTAAAATCTATTTCTCTTTAAAAGACAGTTATTACGATAAACTATCTTTGCATAAGTTTATTTAGAAGTACTACATCAAGCTAAGGTGCAAACTAGGCATAGGTCTAAGAATATAATATGATCAAAAGAATACTTAAAAAAATAATGGTTACAACTTTAATTATCATAGGTGTATTGGCTATCGCAATACTAGCATTTACCAATTTTTACCCAAGTTTTGGTGGCGATAGCACCAAAGAACAGAAATTAGCCTATGAGCAATCGCAACAATTTAAAGAGGGTAAGTTTCGTAATGTGTTACCTGTACCAGAAGACTTAGCCTTTTCAGACAAGCTTAGTTTAGCCTATAAATTTTTTACTACCAAGGTGCCTAATGGTCGCCCAAAAGCAGATTTAGTTCCGCAAAAAATAGATTCTGTAAACATTGCAGATTATAGCGGAGAAGCAAGAATGATCTGGTTCGGACATTCTTCTTTTTTATTACAGATTGATGGAAAAAATATTCTAATTGACCCCATGTTTGGTGCAGTAGCAGCCCCTCATCCACTTTTAGGTGAAAAGCGTTTTAATAAAGAATTTCCCGTAGCAATTGAACAACTACCACAGATAGATGCAGTTATTTTTTCTCATGATCATTATGACCATTTAGATTACGAGTCTGTTTTAAAAATTAAGGATAAAACCAATCATTTTTATACTCCGCTAGGTGTTGGTAATCATTTGACTGCATGGGGAGTTTCTGATGCTAAAATCACGGAGATGGATTGGTGGCAAGAAACACAATTCGGAAATCTAAAATTCGTCTGTACACCGGCACAACATTTCTCTGGTAGAGGTCTAAACAATGCACAAAGTACATTATGGAGTTCTTGGGTGATCTCATCAGAACATGAGAATATCTTTTTTAGCGGCGATAGCGGTTATGCCGATCACTTTAAAGAAATAGGAGAAAAATACGGACCTTTTGACCTGGCTTTAATGGAATGCGGACAATACAATAAAATGTGGTCAGATATTCATATGATGCCCGAAGAAACCGCACAAGCTGGTATCGATGTAAAAGCAAAGAAAATAATGCCAATTCACTGGGCAGGATTTAAACTTGCTCTACACGAATGGACCGATCCTATTAAAAGAGTTGAAGCAAAAGCAACTGAGTTGAACTTACAGGTAATTTCGCCTCAAATAGGGCAAGAGATTATAGTAAAAGATTCGGTGAACAACTATGGTGATTGGTGGAAAGGGCTGTAATCTAAAAACATAATAACATTCCATATTTCGTTAAGAATAGGTTAAACACATCTAAAAACATTCTACACCGTATTTTATTAAGCATCTTTACGGTATGAAGCAAGCATTAAAATCTGAACTATCAAAACAGCTGATACTCAATGAAGCATTTAAATTGTTTTATGAAGACGGTTTTAAAACTACCAGTATTGAAAAGATAATGAAGGCTACTACCTTAACAAAAGGTGCCTTCTATCATCACTACGCCAACAAGAAAGAATTAGGTTTAGAAGTTATCAGTCAAAAAGTGCAAAGCCGAGTTCAAAAGAGAATGGTATATCCGCTATATCAAAATGGTAATGCATTTACTATCTTAGAAAATACTTTTCTTAATAGCCTTAAGTCTTTCTCTATTTACGAGAAACAACATGGCTGCCCAACAAACAACTTGATAAATGAAATTGGCGACAATGAAAAAGTGTACCAAAAATCTTTAAAGAATATCATTGAAGAATGGAAAACCGCCCTTATAGATTTAATAGAAAGAGGAAAAGTTGAAAATTCTATTAAACAAGATATTTCTAGTGCCGCTGTTGCAATTTATCTCATTAGTGCATTTGAAGGCATACGCGGAATTCGAAAATTATACGATGACGATATCGTAATCAATGAATATTTAAATGGATTAGCTTTATATCTAAAACAATTAAAACAATAACTTTTTTACCCAAAAACATACTATATAGAATGTTTTTAAAACAAATCTAAACATGAACAACAACAGAAGAGACTTTATTAAAAAATCAACGATACTAGGTGCAGCCGGTGTAACCATTCCTACTTTAGGGTTCGCATCACAAGATAAAAATGAGTTTAGTGGCGAAAGACCAAAAGTGTTATTTTTCGATGTTAATGAAACATTGTTAGACTTAACAGCAATGAAAGACAGTGTTGCAAAAGCGCTAAATGGCAGAAATGATTTGCTACCACTTTGGTTTACAACCATGTTACAATATTCATTAGTATCTACGGTAGCCAACCAATACAATGATTTTGCGATTATTGGTGCTGCTGCATTACAAATGGTGGCTGCCAATAATGGTATTACAATAAGTCATGAAGATGCTAAAAAATCTATAGTCGACCCTATTCGTTCCCTACCCGCTCACCCAGAAGTCCCTGCGGCTTTACAATCTTTAAAAGATGCCGGTTACAAACTTGTTTCTTTTACCAACTCATCTAACAAAGGTGTAGAGACACAATTTAAAAATTCAGGATTAACAAAATACTTTGATCAACGTCTTAGTATTGAAGATATGGGTAAATTTAAACCTCATGTAGATGCATATAATTGGGCAGCTAGAAAAATGAATATTAAACCACAAGAATGTCTTTTGGTAGCAGCACATGGCTGGGATATCTCTGGGGCATTATGGGCAAATTGGAGAGGTGCATTTATAAGCAGACCTGGGGCGCAATTATATCCCCTATCTCCTACTCCAGAAATCAATGAGTCCAATTTAAAATTGGTTGCCGATAAATTGATCAGTTTATAAATCAATAAAAAATTAAACTATGAAATTAGAAGATAAAGTAATCATAATAACCGGTGCATCTAGAGGTATTGGACAAGAAGTGGCTTTTTTATTAGCAGAAAATGGAGCTAAAGTAGTTGTCAATCATTCGAACAGTGAAAAAGATGCTGAAGCTACGGTTAGTAAAATCAAAGATAATGGCGGTAATGCGATTGCTATTAAAGCAGATGTAAGCGATAGAGATCAGGTAACTCAGTTATATGACCAAACTATAGAAGCTTTTGGCAAGGTAGACGTATTGATAAACAACGCTGGTGTCATGTTCAACAAAAAATTGAAAGACAACACTCAAAAAGATTTCAACAAACTTTTCGATGTGAATGTAAAGGGAGTTTTTAATATGTTGCAAGAGGCTGACAGTAAACTATCAGATAATGGTAACATTATCAATATATCTTCTAGTACGGTAAAACTAATGTTCCCTAACTACGCATTATACTCCGCCTCAAAAGCTGCCGTAGAGCAAATGACCAGAGTCTTTTCTAAAGAAATAGGCAGAGGAATTTCTGTTAATGCTTTAGCACCCGGCGCAACAGAAACAGAATTATTCTTAAATGGAAAATCTCAAGAGTTCATAGATAAATTAAGTTCCATGAATGCTTTTGATAGATTGGCACAGCCTATAGATATTGCAAGAGTTGTCTTATTTTTAGCAAGTGATGATTCTAAATGGATTTCAGGTCAAGTCATTGGCGCTAACGGTGCATTAATCTAATCTTATACACATATAAATAACTACCCATGAATTTTAAAATTACCAGCATATTAGTACTAAGTATCTTAATCACTTCTTGCAAAGGGGAGCAAACTGCTAAAAAAGAAACTAATCAAACTCCTGAATTCACGAATAAAGGAGAAGAATTGGTTTCAAAAATGCTTGAAAAAGTCGGCGATTATAAAACGCTTCGTAGTAAGGAAGATGTCGTGTACACATACACCTACCAGACACCAGATGGTAAAACTGATATTTCAACAGAGAAGTACATTTTCGATGGTGAGCTATCATATGGTAAATACGAACAACATCAAAGAACCTTAAGTGACTTACAGGGTACAATTGAACAAGGTTATGACGGTAAAGAGTTTTGGTTAAAACATAATGGAGAAATTCTAAACGATAGCATTGCCTTAAAAAGAGTTGCTTTTAACAGACCTACTAATTTCTATTGGTTTACCATGTTTCAAAAGTTAATGGACAAAGGTGTTTCGTATGAGTATTTAGGCGAAAAGACCTTAAACGAAATTCCTTATGAAATTGTAAAAGTATCCTTCAATTTTGGAGACTCGAAGCCTACAGATATTTATCAGCTATACATTAATAAAAATACATCTCTTGTAAATCAGTTTCTATTTACAGTGGCAGACTTTGGTGCTATGGACACTCCGAATTTAATGACCTTAGAATATGAAGATGTTGACGGAATGCTTTTCCCAACAAAGCGAAAATATAAGAAATCTACTTGGGAAGCCGCAGTTAGCGATGCACCATGGATAACTGTTGATTGGTCGAATATTAAATTCAATAACGGATTAAGTGAAAATGATTTTAAAAGTTAATAATTCCTCATTAAAATAGCTTCATTTATACACAATACTTCTTTTAGTAGGTAAAGAATTTGAAGATTAACAAGTTTTAGTAAAAGGTTCTTAACAAAATTAAATACATTGCAAGCCTGTTTAAAAACCAACAAAGACGTAAAGGCTTTTAAACAGTACTCAACTTTATTTTTAATTAATAACCTAACTACCAACTCAACTTATGTCAGTAAACAACGACTACTCCACGTTTGAAAATTTAAACGAAGAACAATTACCTGTTGCAAAACATAAGCTACATGATTGGACACATTTTGCAGGTTTGTATGCTGCAGAACACGTAGCAGCTACAGAGTTTGTGATCGGAGCAACGTTTGTAGCTCTTGGTGCAAAAACAATGGACATTATTCTTGGTCTATTGATTGGTAATATCTTAGCAGTACTGAGCTGGACACTTATTACTTCGCCTATTGCTGTAGAAACAAGATTAAGTTTATATACTTACTTAAATAAAATTGCAGGAGATTCTATGACCAAGCTTTATAATTGGGCTAACGTCATTATTTTCTCTGTAATATCGGCGGCCATGATTACCGTTTCTTCAACTGCCGTTCGATTTGCTTTCGATATACCCGCACAATTAAACTGGTACCCAACAAATTTGTGGTTTGTGCTCATTGTATTCTTAGTTGGTGTTGTTGTCGTATCAATTGCGTTATACGGATTTAATGCTGTATCAGAATTTTCAGGCATATGTGCCCCGTGGTTATTCGTGATGTTCACCAGTGGCGCAATGGTTTTACTACCTGCTCTTTCTTTAGATGTTTTAGGAACAACATTACCAAACGGTTGGAACGATTTAATATCGCTCGGAGATCAATCTATATGGACAGGAGTTGATAGTACCGGCGAACCCGGCATTGGTCTTATAGAAGTCATAGGTTTTGCATGGGCGGCAAATTCAATAACACATTTTGGTTTGATCGATATGGCGTTATTACGTTTTGCCAAAAAAAAATCTTACGCTCTAGCTACTAGTACAGGTATGATGTTCGGACATTATGTTGCATGGATTGCTGCAGGTATTATGGGAGCTGGTGCTGCTGTAATAATAGGCAAAACAATAGTTGAACTTGATCCGGGCGATGTTGCATTTTACGCGTTAGGTTGGTCTGGTTTCGTAATCGTAATCGTAGCAGGCTGGACAACAGCAATAACAAATTTATACAGAGCTGGCTTAGCGGCACAAGCCATTTTCTATAATCATTCACGTAAAAAGACAACTATTGTTGTTGGTTTAATCACTATTGCCATAGCCTGTTTCCCATTTGTTTTTTCACAGATTTTACCCTTATTAACCTATGCAGGTTTATTGGTAGTACCCGTTGGTGCAATTGTATTTGCAGAGCATCAAATATTCCCAAGGATCGGATACACACGCTATTGGTCTCAATACCGAAATTTAACGTTTAGTACACCCGCTATTGTTTCATGGGGATTAGGATTGGTTTTCGGTTTTGGACTAAATGCTTTTAATGTAATGTCTTTCTTCTATTTGTTTATTCCAACATGGATTTTCACTATCGGAGTTTATACATTGTTAGCTGGTCGTTACGGAGCAAAAGAAAAATATCCTGAGGCGGAAGAACAAGAAAGAATACGCAATGAGAAAATTGTGGCTTTTCAAAAAGAAAAAAGCAAATTAGAAACAACACCAAAGAAAGATACTACCATATTCTCAAAGATTTTAAAGTTGGTATCTCTTGTTGCCCTTATAATTACGTTGATCTTGGCAGGTATTGTTTTATTCGACAGCGCAAATGAGAATAGCTATATCAACAATAGAGAACTATTTTATACGTATGCATTTATTTGTACGATTACTTATTTCGTTACTGCATACTGGGCATTATTACGTGTAAAATCAATAAACAAAGCTAAAAATGAATAAAGAAATCATGTTGAACAAAGAAAATTTAGCAACGTTAAGCAAGCAAATTCCAATTCCTACATTTAATAGAAAATCTCTAAAGGCAGGAATTGTGCATGTTGGTGTTGGTGGTTTTCATAGAGCACACGAAGCATATTACACGCACCTCTTACAAGAAAAAGAAGGTGCATCTGATTGGGGAATTTGTGGTATTGGTCTAAGAAAAGGAGATCAAAAAATTCATGATGTTCTTCAAAAACAAGACGGACTTTACACCCTCATTATAAAGCATCCTGATGGTAAAATAGATTCACAAGTAATAGGTTCTATTATCGATTTTAAACTTGGTCATGACACTCCCGATTCGGTAATTGACCAAATGGTTCATCCTGACACAAAAATAGTTTCCTTGACCATTACAGAGGGCGGCTATAATTTTAATTCGTCAACGGGTGAATTTGATTTTGAAAATACAGATGTACAGCACGAATTACAACATCCGAACAGCCCTCGAACCATTTACGGATTTTTAACTACTGCCATTAAGAAAAGAAGAGCGTCAGGCTTATCTCCTTTTACCGTAATGTCTTGTGACAACATTGAACACAATGGTGATGTTACCAGAAAGATGCTACTTGCTTTCGCAAACAAACAAGATAAAGAACTGGCTACATATATCGAAAAGGAAGTCTGTTTTCCAAATAGCATGATAGATCGTATTACACCTGTCACCACGCCTTCGGACATTGAATATTTAGAGAGCACATATGGTTTAAAAGACGAATGGCCTGTAACATGTGAGCCTTTTATTCAATGGGTAATTGAAGATAATTTTTCTAACGGCAGACCAGAATTTGAAAAAGTTGGCGTGCAGTTTGTACCAGATGTTAAGCCGTATGAAAAAATGAAACTTCGTTTATTAAATGCAGGTCATTCTGTACTTGGGCTTTTAGGGGCTATTCATGGTCACCCAACTATTAACGCTTGTATGGAAGATGATTTGTTCGTTACCTATTTAAGAGCGTTTATGGACGAAGAAGCTACTCCTGTTTTAGATCAACTAGAAGGCATCGATTTAACTGCCTACAAAGACAGTATACAAGAACGTTTTGCGAACCCAAATATAAAAGATAGCGTAAGCAGAATTTGCTCAGAGAGTTCCGCAAAATTGCCGAAATTCTTAATTGCAACCATTCAAGATAATTTAGCGAATGGCGGTAGCATTAAATTTGCGACTTTAGTAATTGCTGCATGGTGCTATTACAGCGATAAGGGAATTGATAAAAACGGTAACCCGATTGAAATTATTGACGCCATGCAAGATCAATTGCATTCGGCGGCAAGCAAAACAAACACTGACCCACTAGCTTTTATAAGACAAGAATCATTATTTGGTAACTTAATCAACGAAGATAAATTTACCAGTTTGTACAGTAAAATGGTTCAGAAAATCTACAAAGATGCTGATATTAAGAAATTGATGAAACAAGCTTAATCTAGCAATAGATCTATTTTTGCTAACACTATTAACTCAGACTTATTATTACCTGAGAATGAACTTGCAATAGCCTTGGCCGTCTTTTTGGTCAAGGTTTTTATTTTATCTGAAAATGCATGCGGATGAATTTTATAAAACTCCTTAAAATCATCAAAACATTCTTCACTACTTTTTTCAGACTCCATTAAAACATCAAACACAATTTCAATTTGGTTTGCAGCATCGGTACCATAACGGTCTGTAAAATCATCTACATACAACCAATCTTCTTTTACGTATTCCTTGACTTTAGCCCATTCATTATTATGCACGGTTCCATCACTTATAGCCACGGCATAAAATAGCTTACCTAAATTTTCATAGAGTCCGTTCATTGTTTTCGGCGTATTTTCCATTTTGTCTTGTCTTAGTTGATTTCAAGTAAAAATATGAAGTAGGATGTAATTTTAATATGACAAAAATCAGTAGTAATCGATATATTTGATATATGCAGGATTTTCAAGAAAATAGTGACATTTTCAATTTATTATCAGAAGGTGTTTCAGAAGGCATTATCGTTGTAAATGCCGATCAAATTATTGTAGCCACAAATACGTCATCGCTGCAAATGTTTGGTTACGAGAAAGGCGAACTAGTTGGCAAACCTTTAGACATACTAATACCCAGAAGGTACCATGCAGGTCATGACGCACATGTAGATAATTTTATCGCAAAAAGCGATAAACGCCAAATGGGGCATGGTAGAAATCTATATGGCATATGTAAAGACGGCAAAGAATTTCCTGTTGAGGCAGGTTTGAATCCGTTTGAATTTTATGGCGCTACCTATGTAATGGCATTGGTAATCAATATTACAGAACGTAAGAATAGAGAAGAAGAACTAAGCCACTGGGCACGAATTTTTGATGAATCACTGAATGAAATTTTCATTTTTGATGCCAATACGTTTAAATTTTTAAATATAAATAAAGAAGCGCAAAGAAATATAGGGTTTTCATTTGAAGAGTTATACACTATGACTCCGGTTGATATTAAACCCGATATGGATATTTCTGAATTCAATACCTTGATAGCTCCATTAGTTAATGATGAAACTGCCAAAGTAAAGTTCGAAACCAGACATGGAAGAAAAGACGGAACTTCGTATCCAGTTGAAGTACATCTACAACTATCGAAACTAGGAAAAGAAAAAGTATTTGTTGCCTTTATTCTAGATATCACAGAGAGAAAAAATTATACAGAAAACTTAGAAAAAATAGTAGAAGAACGTACCCATCAACTAACAGAAGCGCTCGCTGTAGAAAAAGAACTGAACGAACTTAAAACACGTTTCTTATCATTAGTATCGCATGAATTTAAAACACCTTTAAGCAGTATTTTAACATCGATTACCTTACTCGGTAAATATACCGAAACAGAACAGCAACCAAAGCGAGATAAACACGTAACAACAATAAAAAATAAGGTAAAATATTTAGATACCATACTTAATGATTTTCTATCTGTAGAACGGTTAGAATCTGGTAAGGTGAATTATAAAATCGAAGAATTTCCGCTTAGTAAAACTGTTAACGAGGTAGTGTATAATGCTAACATGCTACTTAAGTCTGGCCAACAGATTCGCTACCCAGAAAACATTGATGAATTAAATATTCAATTCGATGAAAAGACCTTAGAATTGGCGCTATCCAATTTAGTACATAATGCTATCAAGTACTCTCCAGAAGATTCCACCATTGATATAAAGGTGGATATAAAAGATACAGGTTACGCCATTAGCGTCATTGATGAAGGTATTGGAATACCGGTAGAAGAGCAAAAACACATATTTAATCGTTATTTTAGAGCAGAGAACGCTTTACTGACCCAAGGCACCGGTATTGGTTTAAATATCGCAAAACAACATATAGAAAACTTAGGCGGCAGTCTTGAGTTTTCAAGTACAGAAAGTATAGGGTCAACATTTACACTAAGTATACCTAAATTAAAAACCAACTAGAAGATGAAAAGAATTTTATTGATTGAGGACGATAAAGCCTTACGAGAAAATACCGAAGAACTTTTAGAATTAGAGGGTTATACTGTTATGACGGCACCTAATGGGAAAATAGGTATTACAGCCGCCATTGAAAATTTACCAGACATTATCATTTGCGATATTATGATGCCCGAAGTTGATGGCTATGGTGTACTAGAAAATCTTTCTAGTAACGAAAAAACGAAGCACATACCGTTCATTTTTCTATCTGCAAAAACTGAGCATAAAGAAATACGGAAGGGAATGGACCTTGGTGCAGATGACTATCTAACCAAACCCTTTGAAGAGGAGGAACTTATGAGTGCCGTGGAAAGTAGGTTGGCAAAAGCCGAACTACTAATGCGAATGCAAGATGAAACATCAAAAGAACACGGTGTTTCAGAAAATGAAATGCGCACCATTCATGAACTTAAAAACTTCTTTGATGACAATGGCGAAGTAGTAAATTTCAAGCAAGGAGAACATATTTATGAAGAAGATAGCCGTTCTAACAAAATTTATCTTGTTTTAAAAGGACTTGTAAAATGCTACAATATGGACCCCGACGGAAAAGAGTTGATTACATCTTTAGCAAAAGCAGATGACTTTTTAGGCTTCACCTCGTTTTTAAACAACGTACCCTATCAAGAATCAGCTACAGCTATGAGTGATGTTGAGTTAGCAGGTATTTCGAAAGAAAACTTAAAAGAAATACTGAACGAAAATAAGACCATTTCTATGGAGCTAATGGAACTCTTATCTGCAAACATTTCGAATATAAAAGCTCAATTATTACAAATGGCCTATAGTTCTGTACGCAGAAAAACAGCACAAACCTTGTTACAATTTGCCGATGTCATGAATACAAAACCAGATGAGCCCATTAGAATATCGCGTAATGACCTAGCAAGTGTTGCAGGTATAGCGACCGAAAGCTTAATACGTACATTGTCTGGTTTTAAAAAAGAAGGTCTAATAGCCGTCGAAGGTAGAAATATTCAAATATTAGAAATTAAAGCATTACAATATGTAAATTAAACGATATCTGATAAATATCATTTATCACGTTTCAATTACGATTTACTTTTGTAGAGTAAGTCGATTGAATGAAACACATTTTAATACCCACTGATTTTTCTAATAATTCTTGGAACGCCCTTGAATATGCTGCGTGTTTTTTTGAAAACATAAAATGCACCTTTTATGTATTGCATGTAGATGATTTAGGCAATTCTGATATCGCCTCAAATTCATTTTTGACAATAAATACAAAAGAAAAATTTACTGCTATAGATAAACTGAACGAAACCATTGACCGAATAGCGATGTGTTGCCCAAACCCTGATCATAAATTTATTTCGCTTGAAGAGTATGGTAACTTTATTGATATTATAAGAAAGACCGTTGATGAGAAAAAGATAGATTTAATTATAATGGGCACGAAAGGGGCGTCTAGCATAAAAGCATCTATAATAGGCACTAATACAGGCAATGTAATTACCAAAGTAGCTTGTAATGTATTAGTAATACCTGAAAATACGATTACTAAAACGCCAAGTAATATTGCTTTTCCAACAGACTTCAATCTATTCTACACCTACCCTATTTTAAACTCAATTACAGAAATACTTGAAATCTCAAATGCAAAATTAGATGTCATTCATGTGACCCAATTTAAACCCGAATTTTCAAATTCTCAGGTAATTAACCAAGCCTATCTCAATGATTATTTAAAAGAACTATTTACCGACACCCATAGCTTTAATCATATTTTAGGTAAAAATGTAAGAGATTCAATTTTAAATTATATCGCAGAAAATAAAATTGAAATGTTGACAATGGTTGCAAAAAATTTAAACCTATTTCAACAAGTATTCTTTAACAACTCGGTTGAAGAACTAAGCCACCAAACTTCAGTACCATTATTTGTAATGCATGAATAAAAATTTGTAAACTTTACTAATATTTTTATTCCATTTGTAATCTGATGGGTATAAAATACTATTACACCTCAATAAAGCGATTGCATCAATAATTTAAGACATTCAGTCTTTTCAAAGAACATAAGAACGTATGTAATTAGCACTCAAAATCGTACTTTTGCAACTTTGCTATGAATACATGATTAATTTTGAAGAAAATATAGAAGTTAAGGGCGCACGCGTTCATAACCTTAAGAATATAGATGTTACCATACCCCGAGACAAACTGGTTGTTATAACTGGCTTATCTGGCAGTGGTAAATCTTCATTGGCTTTTGACACCATTTACGCAGAAGGGCAAAGACGTTATATCGAAACTTTTTCTGCCTATGCCAGACAATTTTTAGGCGGATTAGAACGCCCAGATGTTGATAAAATTGATGGTTTATCTCCGGTAATTGCCATTGAACAAAAGACGACTTCTAAATCGCCAAGATCAACGGTTGGCACTATTACAGAAATATATGATTTCTTAAGACTACTTTTTGCCCGTGCAGCAGACGCACATAGTTATAACACAGGCGAAAAAATGGTGAGTTATGGCGATGAACAAATTAAGAACTTGATCATTGAATCGTATAACGGAAAAAAAATAAACATACTTGCACCGGTAATTAAATCTAGAAAAGGTCATTATCGCGAACTATTTGAACAAATAGCGAAGCAAGGTTTCGTAAAAGTTCGGGTTGATGGTGAAGTAAAAGATATCGTTAAAGGCATGAAGGTGGACCGTTACAAGGTGCACGATATAGAAATTGTCATTGACCGTTTAAAAGTAGTTGAAAGCGAAGATTTTCATAAACGTTTATCTGAAACTATAAATACAGCCATGTATAGCGGCGACAACGTATTAATGGTTTTAGAAGAAGGCACAGATTTACCAAGGTATTTTAGTAGAGATTTAATGTGCCCTTCAACAGGTATCTCCTATCCTACCCCTGAGCCTAATACATTTTCATTTAACTCGCCAAAAGGCATGTGCCCCTATTGCAGCGGCTTAGGTCATGTGTATGAAGTAAATGAGAAGAAGATATTCCCTAATAAAAAATTATCTATTAAAGGTGGTGGAATAGCCCCATTGGGAGATTATAAAAAATCTTGGGCATTTAAACAGATTGAGACTATTGCAGAACGTTATGATTTTCAAATAACGGATCCTATAGATACTATTCCCGCTGAAGCAATCGAGATTCTTTTAAACGGTGGTAAAGAAAGTTTTGAAGTAGACTCTAAAACTTTAGGTGTAAAACGTACTTATAAAATTGATTATGAAGGAATTTCTAATTTCATAAAAAATCAGTTCGAAGAAGCGGCCTCAACATCGATAAAAAGATGGGCAAAAGAATATATGGACAGAATTACTTGTCCGTCATGCACAGGTTTCCGACTTAGAAAAGAATCGCTTTACTTTAAAATTGAAGACAAGAATATTGCCGAGTTAGCTAATTTAGATATTGTTGAATTAGCTGCATTCTTTAATGGTTTAGATAAAAAACTTAGCGGCAATCAGCTAAAGATAGCCGAAGAAATTATAAAAGAGATAAGTACTAGAATTCAATTTTTACTAGATGTAGGTCTCGATTATTTATCATTGAACAGAAGCTCTAAATCGTTATCTGGTGGCGAAGCTCAACGTATTCGATTAGCGACCCAAATTGGATCTCAATTGGTAGGTGTACTTTACATTTTAGATGAGCCAAGCATCGGTTTACATCAACGAGATAATGAAAGGTTAATTAAATCATTAGAATCTCTTAGAGATATTGGCAACTCTGTTATCGTAGTCGAACATGACCGCGATATGATAGAAAGAGCGGACCATGTTATTGATATTGGTCCGAAAGCAGGTAAAAATGGAGGTGAAATTATATCTCAAGGTACACCTGAAGAGTTAAAAAATGTACATACCCTTACTGCCGATTATATGACCGGTGTAAAGGAGATTGAAGTCCCGAAAAAGAGAAGACCCGGTAATGGCAATGAAATTGTATTATCTGGCTGCACGGGAAATAATTTAAAGAACCTAACTGTCAAATTTCCTTTAGGAAAAATGATTGGCGTTACGGGAGTATCCGGTAGTGGTAAATCAACTTTGATCAACGAAACACTTTATCCAATTATGAACGCCCATTATTTCAATGGCGTTAAAAAACCGATGCCGTATAAAAAAATTACGGGGCTAGAGCATATTGATAAAGTTATTGATATCAACCAATCGCCAATTGGTAGAACACCAAGGTCAAATCCGGCTACATACACTGGTGTATTTAGCGAAATACGATCGTTATTCGCAAAGACTACAGAAGCATCTATTCGTGGCTACAAACCCGGCAGATTCAGTTTTAATGTAAAAGGTGGTCGTTGTGAAACTTGCCAAGGTGGCGGATTACGTGTTATAGAAATGAATTTCTTACCAGATGTTTATGTAGAATGCGAAACCTGTAATGGCAAAAGATTCAATAGAGAAACATTAGAAATACGTTATAAAGGCAAGTCCATTTCAGATGTTTTAGAAATGACCATTAACGAAGCTGTATCATTTTTTGAACTTATTCCGAAAATACATCGTAAGTTAAAGACCATTCAAGATGTGGGCTTAGGTTATATATCTTTAGGGCAGCAATCTACTACCTTATCAGGTGGTGAGGCGCAACGTATAAAATTGGCAACAGAACTTTCTAAGAGAGATACGGGTAATACCTTCTATATTTTAGATGAGCCTACAACCGGACTTCATTTTGAAGATATTAGGGTTTTAATGGATGTTTTGAATAAATTAGCTGATAAAGGAAATACGGTGTTAGTTATTGAACATAATATGGACGTAATTAAAATGGTAGATTACATCATAGATATCGGTTACGAAGGCGGACGCTCAGGTGGGCAGTTAGTAGCAAAAGGAACTCCCGAGCAAGTTGCAAAAGACAAGAAAAGCTACACCGCAAAGTTTTTAAAAAGAGAATTAAAATAATAATTAGATAAAAAATCTATCTAAAAGTATATAAAATAAAGAATGAGATCAGAAAAACATCATAAAGGCTGGAACGAAATAAAAACCAATGACTCTTGGGCCATTTTTAAAATAATGGGCGAGTTTGTAAATGGTTTTGAACGCATGAGTAAAATAGGACCATGTGTATCTATTTTTGGTTCTGCCAGAACAAAAGAAGAAGACCCGTATTACAAACTAGCGGTATCAATTGCAAAATCTATTGCAGAAGCAGGTTACGGCGTTATTACCGGTGGTGGACCAGGTATTATGGAAGCTGGTAATAGAGGTGCCAACCTTGCCGGTGGTACATCTGTAGGTTTAAATATCGACTTACCTTTTGAGCAACATGACAATCCGTATATCGATAATGACAAGAGTTTAGATTTCGATTACTTCTTCGTAAGAAAGGTAATGTTCGTAAAATACTCTCAAGGATTTGTAGTAATGCCTGGTGGATTCGGAACATTAGATGAGTTATTTGAAGCCATCACACTTATTCAAACTCATAAAATCGGAAAATTCCCTATTATTTTGGTTGGAAGCGAATTCTGGACCGGACTTATGGATTGGGTAAAAGGTACTATGCTTAAAATGGGAACTATTAGTCCTGAAGATTTAAATCTTATTAAAATTGTAGATACAGAAGAAGAGGTTGTTGAAATTATAGATTCATTTTACAAAGGGCACAGTATGAGTCCTAATTTTTAATTCAGGCCTTGACACACAATTTAAAATTACTTTTCTATCTGTGCATAGTAACATTAGTTACCAATGTAACTTCTTGCTATGCACAGTACGAAACGGACCTTACTGTTAGCTTAAACGAGTATACCAATGAATTAGATATTCGTCAAGAGTTCACCTATTACAATAAGTCTAATTATAACTTAGGCGTCATTTATTTTAATGACTGGGCGAATGCCTATTCAGATAAAAACACGGGTCTAGCAAAAAGGTTTGCGCAAGAATTTAAAAAATCGCTTCACCTTGCAAAAGCAGATGAACGCGGCAAAACTACTATAATTAGTGTTGTCGATGATTCATATAACGGACTAGAATGGAGCCGTACGAAAGGAAAAGACATTTTAAAAGTTACGTTAGACGACTTATTACTCCCAAATACGTCAACAAAAATTTTCATCACCTATAAGGTGAAATTACCACCTAACAAATACACTCCTTACGGTTATGGCAGTAGAGGAGATTACTATTTAAAAGATTGGTATTTAACACCCGCAGTATACGACGGCAAATGGCATTTGTATTCAAATAAAAATCTTGAGGATCTTTATATGAATGAAACGAATACCACCATTAATTTCAAATATCCCGATAGTTTATACCTTGCCTCTAACTTTGATGTTAGTACAGAATCAACATTCCCTAACGGACAGTTTGCACAATTAAAAGGAAACTTACAACGTGGCGGAGAAATTATTCTGAATAGACAAAAAAACTTCTATACGCACAGAACGCCGTATATGACTTTTTTGACAGATTTTAGTGCCCCTAGATATAGCCCAATTGGTCAAGGGCTATCCATAAATAAAGTTGCCAATTTCATTCACTCAAATCTTGGTGATTATCCTCATGAAAAAATACTAGTTAGTGAGATTGATTATAATAAAGACCCACTTTATGGTATAAATCAACTCCCCTCTTTTATACGTCCTTACCGAGAACAGTTTCAGTTCGAAATGAAATTCTTGAAAACGGCAATCAACAGTATTCTAAGAGAAACCATGTTCTTAAATCCGAGAAAAGAGCAGTGGTTGAACAGTGCTATAGCAAATTATTTGATGATAGCATATATAGAAAAGTATTACCCAGATCAAAAATTAATGGGGAAACTATCTAAAATTTGGGGCTTTAGAAGTTTCGAGCTGGCTAAGATGGATTTTAATGACCAATATTCATTTCTATACAATCTAACCGCCCGTAAAAACTTAGATCAAGCTCTTAAAACATCAAACGATTCACTTATAAAATTCAATCAGAAAATAGCGAATAAATATAAGGCTGGTTTAGGCTTGGCATATTTAGCAGATTACATTGGCAAAGAACACGTAGACCAAAGTATTAAGACATTTTTTGAATACTATCAACTAAACACGGTAAAGGTTCATGATTTCGAATCTATTTTAAAACGCTCTACAGAACAAGATATCAATTGGTTTTTTAAAGACTATGTTTCTACGGATCGTAAAATTGACTTTAAAATCAAAAAAGTAAAGAAAGAAACAGATTCATTACACGTAACTATTAAAAATAAAGAAGGCACAAACGTACCAATTTCTGTTTTTGGTCTTAAAAAAGATTCGGTAGTTTCTGAATATTGGTTTAAAGATATTAAGCTAGAAGAAACCTTCGCTATACCGAATAATGAAGAAGATAGGCTGGTATTAAATTATGATCAAAAAATACCAGAATTCAATCAACGTGACAATTGGAAATCATTAAAAGGATTTTTATCGAGTAATAAAAAACTAAAGTTCACTTTCTTTAAAGATGCAGAAAATCCATATTACAACCAGGTTTTCTATGTTCCCGTATTGAGTTTTAATGTTTATGACGGATGGACACCAGGTATGCGTTTATATAACAAAACCTTACTCGAAAGACCATTTGTGTATGACTTCTCTCCTTCTTATTCTTTCAAAGAAAAAGCTTTTGTAGGATCAGGAAAATTCAGCTACAGAAAATACTTAAGTAAAAGCGGATTGTATGTAGCCCAATATAATATAGGTGCCGGTACATCTCATTTTAATGAAAATTCTCGATACTCATCTATTACACCATCGGTAAGTTTTGGTTTTAGACCAGCTGATTTGTTGTCAAACAAAAGGGAGTTTCTTTCATTTAGATATGTGAACATTTTTAGAGACTTTGATCCTGCCCTTTTATCTCTGGCTAACGATCCTGAAAATCCTGATTATAGTGTATTTAACGCACGTTATACCAGTAGAAACAATGGCATATTAGATTATAATTCTTGGTTTGCAGATTTTCAATTAGCAGGTAGTTTTAGTAAGCTGTCGTTTGAATATGAATATCGAAAATTATTTGAGAACAATAGACAGTTGAATCTTCGGTTTTTCGCAGGTAAATTTCTTAGCAATAATACCGAGACAGATTTCTTCAGCTTTGCACTTGACCGTCCTACAGATTATCTTTTCGATTACGGCTATTTAGGAAGATCAGAAGATTCTGGTATTTACAGCCAGCAGATAATTATCGCCGAAGGCGGATTTAAATCTTTCTTAGATCAACGCTATAGATTCTCTAATGATTGGATGGCGACCGTTAACGGTAGTTTTAATGTCTGGAAATGGATTGAATTATACGGAGATGCCGGTGTAGTAAAAAATAAAGGTCTTGATGGCAAGTTCGTTTATGACTCTGGTGTGCGTTTAAATCTAGTAACCGATTACTTTGAGCTTTACCTACCGGTTCATTCAAACAATGGCTGGGAAGTATCACAACCCAACTATGGTGAAAAAATACGTTTTATCATTACGGTGAGTCCGAAAACCTTAACAGGATTATTCACAAGAAAATGGTTTTAAACTATCAAATCTTAATACGGATAGTAATATTTTTAGCTTAAATTCAGATATTTTCAATAAAATCTCAAATTTGTTGAAAAATATGGAATAAATTAACTGGTTACAGCGTTGCTAAAAAGTACTTGATTCGGTAATTTTGTATAAACACGTATAATACATGGATGTTTCTTCTAAAACCAGTAATGATATTTCTTTTGAAGATTTCAAAGAACAAATTATCAATGACTACGAAATTGCTTTTTTAAGCAGAACCTGTAGCTTATTAGGAAGAAAAGAAGTCTTAACGGGCAAAGCAAAATTCGGAATCTTTGGAGACGGAAAAGAGCTACCTCAATTAGCCATGGCGCGTTCTTTTAAAAATGGCGATTTTAGAAGTGGTTATTATAGAGACCAAACGTTCATGATGGCATTAGGTCTTTTACAGCCAAAAGAATTCTTTCACGCATTGTATGCTACAACTGACATAGAAAAGGAACCTATGAGTGCCGGTAGGCAAATGGGCGGTCACTTTTTAACGCATAGCTTAAATGCAGATGGCAGTTGGAAAGATTTAACAAAACAAAAAAACAGTAGTGGAGACATTTCATGTACAGCAGGGCAAATGCCACGTCTTTTAGGACTGGCCCAAGCATCTAAAGTATATAGAAATCAACAAGGTTTAGACAGTGCTAAGTTTTCTGTAGATGGAAACGAAATTGCTTGGGGTACCATTGGTAACGCAAGTACAAGTGAAGGCATGTTTTTTGAGACTATAAATGCCGCAGGTGTTTTACAAGTACCCATGGTAATAAGTATTTGGGATGATGAATATGGCATCTCTGTACCCGCGAAATTTCATACTACAAAAGAAAATATTTCTGAAATTCTATCTGGTTTTCAAAGAACTGAAACCGAAAAAGGATACGAGATTTTAAGAGTAAAAGGTTGGGACTATACTGCATTAATGCATGCCTATGAAAATGCTGCAGACATTGCAAGACAAGAACATGTACCAGTATTAATTCATGTAAACGAATTAACACAACCACAAGGTCATTCTACTTCTGGATCACATGAGCGTTATAAAGACAATCAGCGTTTAGAATGGGAACGTGATCATGATTGTAACAAACGTTTTAAAGAATGGATATTAGAATCTGGCATTGCAACCTCAGAAGAATTAGAATCTATTGAAAAAAGAATTAAACGTACTGTTAGAGAAGCTAAAAAACAGGCTTGGGATGAGTACCTAAAAGACAACCTTACCGAGAAGTCTGTATTAATTAATATTATAGAAAAAGCAGCCTCTAAAAGTGCCAACAAGAATTTTCTAAATAAATTAAAGAACGATTTAATTGCAATTGAAGAGCCACTACGCAAAGATTTGGCAATTGCAGCAAGAAAATCTTTACGTTATTTACTAGGGAAAAATACGCAAGAGAAGCAAGATTTAATACAGTGGACTTCCACCTTTTTAGAACAATCTCAGCATAAATACAGCTCGTATCTTTATAGTGAAAACGATAATAAAGCGACAAACGTTACCGCAATTACACCTGAATACAATGACGATGAAGAGCAGGTAGATGGTAGGGTTATACTTAGAGACAATTTTGACAAGTTATTTGAAAAATACCCAAATACCTTAATTTTCGGAGAAGATACAGGTGCCATTGGTGACGTAAACCAAGGCCTTGAGGGTATGCAAGAAAAATACGGTAAAATACGTGTTGCAGATACCGGTATTCGCGAAACTACTATTATTGGTCAAGGTATTGGTATGGCTTTAAGAGGTCTTAGACCAATTGCCGAAATTCAGTATTTAGATTATATTTTTTACGCCCTATCTACTCTTACAGATGATTTAGCAACTTTACTATACAGAACAGCAGGAAAACAAAAAGCACCGTTAATCATTAGAACAAGAGGTCATAGACTTGAAGGTATATGGCATTCTGGATCAGAAATGGGCGGATTGATACATCTTCTAAGAGGAATGTATATTTTGGCTCCAAGAAACATGACACAAGCTGCTGGTTTTTACAATACACTTTTAAAAAGTGATGAACCTGCATTGGTCATTGAAAGCTTAAACGGCTATAGATTAAAAGAAAAGAAACCTAAAAATCTTGGTGAATTTTGCACTCCGATCGGTAAAGTTGAAACCATAAAAGAAGGTAGCGATATCACATTGGTATCTTATGGATCAACACTACGTATCGTTGAAAAAGCTGCTAAAGAATTAATTGAAGTTGGTATTGATGCAGAAGTAATAGATGCACAAACGTTATTACCATTTGATATTGAAAAGGAAGTATTAGAAAGCGTCAAAAAAACAAACCGTTTACTAGTAATAGATGAAGATGTACCTGGCGGATGTTCTGCTTATCTTTTAAATGAAATCGTAGAAAAACAAGGTGCTTTTGAGTATTTAGATAGTAAACCACAAACATTAAGCGCAAAAGCACATAGACCTGCTTACGGTACTGATGGTGATTATTTTTCAAAACCAAATAGAGAAGACATTTTTGAAAAGGTATATGCGATAATGCATGAAGTCAATCCTGATGACTATCCGAAATTGCGATAATAACAACAATTTTAAGTAAGAAAAATCCCATGTATATTGGGATTTTTTTATGCCTTAATTTTTCGTTTAAAAATATTTAAATAATTTAACGAAAACCTACAATCTCTTAAACTGCTGAAAACTAAGCAACCTCAAAATTTCATTTAAAAAAATAAGTCATTTGAGACTATACGAACATCAACATATCTGAAAAAAACAAAAAAAATCGATACTTTTAATGTAAATAATGAGCATTCATGAAAAACACTTTATTAAAAGATATTGGTCTAGCTTTTTTTAGAATAGCAATTTCAGCCATGATGTTAACCCATGGTCTTCCAAAATTTCAAAAGCTTATTTCTGGTGATTTCCAATTTGCAGATCCTTTTGGCATTGGTGAAACTCCTTCATTATTTTTAGCTGTAATCGGTGAATTTATTTGTCCTATTTTAATCATTATAGGTTTTAAATCGCGTTTAGCCGCAATACCAGTAGCCATCACTATGGCAGTGGCAGCATTTATCACTCATGGTGCAGATGATTTTGGCACTAAAGAAAAAGCCTTATTTTACTTAGTAGCCTTTGTTACCGTTTCATTATTAGGTCCGGGTAAATTCGGAGTGGACAAAAAGTAATCGCTATACTATTTTATAAAGTAGTTCTTTAAGTAAATCGGCTTCCTTCATTGGTGTTGCCCCTACTCCCTTTCCTTTTAAATCCATTTCACGCAGACTAGAAATAATTCCGCTTACTTTCTTCATAGGGTAGTTACGTGCCGCAGTTTGTATTTCATTTACAAAATAAGGATTGATACGTAATGCACTAGCCACACTTTTTGGATTGTGATCCGAAAGTCCGTGATACTGCAACAACTGTGTGAAAAATGAATGTAATAAGGTAATCGTTAATATAAACGGATTGTCTTTCGGGTTCTGAGCAAAGTAATTTATAATTTTAGTCGCTTTCACGATATCTCTATCACCAATAGCCCTTTTCAACTCAAAATTATTATAATCTTTACTGATACCGATATGCTCTTCTATATGCTGTGGGTTTATCTCAGTCTGTTTCGGCAGAACTAATTTTAGCTTATCAAGCTCTTTGCTAATCTTACCTAAATCTGTTCCTAAGTACTCCACAAGCAACAAAGCAGCTTTATGAGATATGGTGTAACCTCGGCTTACCAAATGCTTTCTTAGCCAATCGCTAACCTGATTCTCATATAATTTTTTACTTTCAAAAACGACGCCGTTCTTTTTAATAATCTTGTGTAGCTTTTTACGCTTATCTAACTTCTTGTATTTATAACATATAACAAGTACGGTAGATTGCTGCGGATTCTCTGCATACGAACAAAGATTCTCTATAGTACGCGAAAGATGTTGCGCCTCTTTTACGATAACCACTTGACGTTCGGCCATCATGGGGTAACGTTTGGCATTACCAACAATATCTTCAATAGATACATCGCGACCATAAAGCACCATTTGGTTGAACCCCTTCTCTTCTTCGGTCAATACATTAGCAGCTATATAATCAGAAATTTTATCAATGAAATAAGCTTCTTCCCCATACAGGAAATAAATAGGACTAATCTGCCCTTTCTTAATTGCATTGACTATTTGTACGGCTTCATCCATTCAGAAAAAATCATCAACTTTGTATAATGCAGCCACTAAATTTCCCTAGCTACACTTTCAGGGTCAAAAATAGCGAAAATAGAACCTTGATCTTTGACGTTATACGTAAAAAATTTTTGGTACTTACTCCCGAAGAGTGGGTAAGGCAACATGTCGTTCAGTTTCTTATACAAGAAAAGAACTATCCATTGAGCCATATTAACGTAGAAAAGCAAATAACACTTAATGGTTTAAAGAAAAGATATGATGTGGTCGTATTTAAACCAAATGGTGAATTGCACATACTAGTGGAGTGCAAAGCACCAGAAGTTTCAATATCTCAAATGACCTTCGATCAAATCGCTCAATACAATTTTAAATTGAACGCTACCTACTTAATGGTCACAAACGGACGCTCTCATTATTACTGTCAAACGGACTTTGTTGCGGAAAAATATGAATTTATGCAAGAGATTCCTGATTTTAGCCGTTAATTTGCGATCGTTTTGAAGATAGCCGTAGTCATATTAAACTGGAATGGTGAAGTGCTTTTAGAAAGGTACTTGCTTTCTGTTATCAATTATTCTGCTGATGCAGATATATACGTAGCAGATAATGCTTCAACAGACGGCTCAGTCGCATTTGTCAAAGCCAACTACCCAACAGTAAAAATTATACAGAATACAGAAAACGGCGGATTTGCCAAGGGCTATAACGACGCCATGGTAGATGTCGATGCTGATATTTATTGTTTGTTGAATTCAGACGTAGAAGTAACTCCCAATTGGTTAAACCCTATTATAGATGCCTTTAACACTATACCTGATGCTGCTATCATTCAACCAAAAATTTTAGATTTACTTAAAAAAGACCACTTTGAATATGCCGGTGCTGGTGGTGGTTTTATTGATCAGTTAGGTTACCCATTTTGTAGAGGAAGAGTCTTTCAGACCTTAGAAAAAGATGAAGGTCAATACAATGATATTCGAGAAATTTTCTGGGCAACAGGAGCCTGTATGTTTATTAAGAAAGAAGTTTTTCAAGAGTTAAATGGATTCGATGAAGATTACTTCGCCCATCAAGAAGAAGTAGATTTATGCTGGCGTGCAAAAAACCATGGTTATAAAATCTTTTACGTAGGCACATCTAGTGTTTATCACTTGGGTGGTTCTACGTTAAGTAATATGAACCCGAAAAAAACATATCTCAATTTCAGAAACACATTATTCTCCATCACCAAAAACCTTCCGAGAAGAAAAGCATTTATAATTATTTTCTTAAGATTACTCTTAGATGGTATTGCGGCAATACGATTTCTTTTCCAGTTAAGATTCAAACACTTTTTCGCTATTTTTAGGGCACATTTAAGCTTTTACAGACAGTTTAGAAAAATGTATAAAAAGAGAGAAAAAACCCAATTTCTCAGAAATTATTACGCTACGAAGTCCATAGTATGGTCTTACTTCGTACATAGGATAAGCAATTTTAACATTTTAGTAAAAGATTAACTAACATGTCATATAAGTAACTTCGTAATTATATAATTTTGAAGTCGCTTAGATGCGAAAAATTGAGTAAACCACTAAATAAGTATAATAGAATAGAATTATGAAAAAAGTATTATTAGGATGTCTTGGAGTAACGCTTTTACTTTCATCTTGTGTATCTTCAAAAAAGTACGCAGATCTTGAAGCTAAGCACAAAAGTGCACAAGATTTATTGAATTCAGCGACAGTAAAATTAAATGATTGTTTAGAAGAAAAAGCAACTGCTTCATCTAGACTACAAACTTTAGAAGATCAGAATTCGTTCTTGAAAGCAAACAACCAAGAGTTGATCAACAATATGGGTAACTTAACAACTTTGACTACCAAAGGTGCTGAGAACCTAGAGAAGTCATTAGAGAGCTTACAAGAAAAAGATTTAACTATTCGTAAGTTAAATGATGCAATTACACGTAGAGATTCTGTAAACCTTTCTTTAGTACAGAGCTTAAAAGGTGTTTTAGGAAACTTGGATGATGAGGATATCGAAATCAGCGTTGAAAAAGGTGTTGTTTTCGTTTCTATTTCAGATAAATTATTATTTAGCAGCGGTAGCTACAATGTTACTAGCAGAGCTAAAGAAGTATTAGGTAAAGTTGCTAAAGTTGTAAACAACAAGCCTGATTTTGAATTCTTAGTAGAAGGTCATACGGATGACGTACCTTATAGAGGTAACGGATCTTTATTAGACAACTGGGATTTAAGTGTTAAACGTGCTACTGCTGTTGTACGTATACTTCAAAATGATTTCAATGTAGATCCTAAGCGTATGACTGCTGCTGGTAGATCAGAATATGTTCCGATTTCTACAACTGAAAAATCTAAAAACAGAAGAACTCGTATCGTTGTTCTTCCAAAAATCGATCAGTTCTATAGCATGATTGAAGAAGGAATGAAAGATCCTGCAATCAACAAATAATACCTGATTAGTATATAAAATTAAAGCGGCTCAATTGAGCCGCTTTTTTTATGCTTATAATTTAGATAAGAGACATCTATATAATATCTAGACTTCCTTTACCCTCACGAATAACCTCTGGCAATCCGCCTGTAGAAACATCTATAATAGTAGAACCTACATTACCGCCGTAGCCACCATCAATAATAACATCTACAAGGTTATCCCATTTCTCATAAATCAATTCTGGATCAGTTGTATATTCTAATACATCATCTTCATCACGAATAGATGTAGATACTATTGGGTTGCCTAATTCTTCAACCAAGGCTTTAACAATACTATTATCTGGCACACGAATACCAACGGTCTTCTTCTTTTTAAATTCTTTCGGTAAATTATTATTACCAGGCAAAATGAAAGTATAAGGTCCTGGTAAAGCCCTTTTCAATATTTTGAATGTAGCAGTATCAATTTGCCTCACATAATCTGAAAGGTTGCTTAAATCTGTACAAATAAAAGACCAATTTGCTTTCGCCAATTTTATTCCTTTTATACGAGCTATTTTCTCAAGGGCCTTAGTATTTGTAATATCACAACCTAAACCGTAAACCGTATCGGTAGGATATATAACTAAGCCACCTTTACGCAATACCTCCACTACCCTTTTTATTTCTTTAGGGTTAGGGTTCTCTTCGTATATTTTGATAAATTCTGCCAATACTTCTATTTAATTTACTTGGTATACTCTAATATAATCTATTTCCATCGTCGCCGGAAAAATTGATGGGTCAACACCTTCGAGTCCTCCCCAATTTCCACCAACTGCAATATTCATTAAAAAATAAAAATGATCAGAAAACGGCCAATTATCTACTGTACTATTAACTGGTCTTTTAAAGATAAACTGAATATTCTCTATATCGTCAACATAAAATTTTATGTACTCTGATGACCACAAAATTCCAAAATTATGGAAATCTTCCTCAATTGTCTCCAATTCCACGGCACCAGAAGTAGCTTCAGTACCGTTAGTATGGTTATTTGCTTTACTATGAATAGTAAAATGAGTTTTATTTGGTTTAAAGCTCACATATTCCATCATGTCAATTTCGCCACATAAAGGCCAACCCGCTGTCTTTATATTGCTGCCTAACATCCAAAGTGCTGGCCAGGTACCATTTCCTTTATGCTCTGGTAATTTTGCTCGAATTTCCATTCTACCAAACTTAAAAGACTTCTTACTATTTAAACGAGCAGATGTATATTCTCCTTCAATGGTAGTATCTGTATTTAGTTTAGCCGTAATTTTCAAAGTACCATTACTAACTTCAGTATTTCCTTCTGGTCTATAATTTTGGAGCTCATTATTTCCCCATCCGTTATTACCAGTTTCAAAAGACCAATTTTCATTTGAAAGTGTTGTTCCATCAAATTCATCGCTCCAAACTAAAACAGCAGTATCCCAATAACCACTAGCATTAGGATCTTTAACTATCTGTTCAACTTCTTCAGATTCCGACGTGACCAATGGGTTTGAATCAGGTTCTTTTATGTGTGAACTTGAACATCCAAAAAGGAAAATTATCAGTAAAACCGAATATAAGCTGCTTTTTTCCATGTTTTCCTTATCAAGTTAAGCCAAATTTTCGAAAAAAATAAACATTATCCCAATACCTCTAACTTGGCAAAGCGTAGCAATAGTTTTTTAATATCTCCTTTATCGAACATTATTTCTGCCTTTCTATCATTACCTGAGCCTTCAATTTTCACCACTTTACCACGACCAAAACGAGTATGATTAATTAAAGAGCCTACAGCAAGGCTCGGATCAATTGTATTGGTATTACCTACAGGTTCAGATAATTGTGGCTTAAGTTTTCGTAATTTTTTAAGTTGCCCAGAGTTGGGTTGACCAACTATTGGAGGTGTACCTCTTGCTGGTTTTTGTTGACGTAATCTACTCTTATCTACTTCACCAAAAATATCGGCATTTATAAGCGATTTATATCTATAACCACCATCTACAGGTGTAAGATTCTCTACATACTTCTCATCTATTTCCTCTAAAAAACGACTAGGTTCTGCATCTATCAATTTACCCCAACGATATCTATTTTGTGTATACGTTAAATATGCTTGTTTTTCTGCCCTAGTCAAAGCCACATAGAACAACCTTCGCTCCTCTTCCAATTCACTACGCGTACTCATACTCATACCAGACGGAAACAGATCTTCTTCCATACCAACAATGTATACATACGGAAATTCAAGTCCTTTTGCCAAGTGAATGGTCATCAATGCAACCCTATCGTCATCACCGGTATCATTATCTAAATCTGTGGCAAGGGCAACATCTTCTAAGAATTCGCTAATGTTTCCTGTTGCTCCATCAATCTCTCTTTGACCTTCTACGAAATCTTTAATACCGTTTAAAAGCTCTTCAATATTTTCCATCTTACCAATACCTTCTGGAGTTCCATCCTTTTTAAACTCTAAAAGAACACCCGTTTTCTTGGCAACATGCTCAGACAACGCAAAAGCATCTGTAGTTTCATTCATGACCTGAAAACTCTTGATCATGGTTACAAAGTCTGTTAATTTACGTTTAGTACCCGCATTTATTTTTAAATCGATGCGGTCTATATTTTCCATAACCTCAAAAATGGAACGGTTGTAATGATTGGCAGCAACAACTAATCTATCGAGAGTAGTACCACCAATTCCCCTTGCAGGGAAGTTTATCACCCTTTTTAAAGCTTCTTCATCTTTAGGATTAATGACCAAACGCAAGTAAGACAACACATCTTTAATTTCTTTACGTTGGTAAAATGAGAGTCCGCCATAAATACGATACGGAATATCTCTTTTACGCAAGGCATCTTCCATCGCCCTAGATTGGGAGTTTGTTCTATATAATATACAAAATTGACCATTGGTCATTTGTTGCTGCATTCTATGTTCCCAAATAGAATTTGCTACAAACCTACCTTCTTCGGCGTCGGTAGTACTTCTATGAATTTTAATAGAGGGACCATCATCGTTATCTGTCCAAACTACTTTTTCAATCTGGTTTTGATTTTTTCCGATTACGGAGTTCGCAGCATTTACAATATTTCGGGTAGAACGGTAATTCTGCTCTAAACGATACATACCTACATTATCGTAATCTTTTTGAAAGTTCAAAATATTACTAATATTGGCTCCCCTAAAAGAATAAATACTTTGTGCATCATCCCCTACCACACATATATTCTGAAAACGATCAGCCAAAGCCTTTACAATCAAATATTGAGAATGGTTAGTATCTTGGTACTCATCAACCAATATGTATCTAAATCGATCTTGATACTTCGCCAACACATCAGGAAAACGTGTTAAAAGCTCATTGGTACGTAGCAGTAAGTCATCAAAATCCATCGCACCTGCTTTAAAACAACGTTCTACATAATTTTCATATATATCACCTGTTCTAGGCTTTTTCGCCATGGCATCTTGCTCTACCAAATCTGCATCATTACGGTAAGCTTTTACTGTAATCAAGCTATTCTTAAAAGAAGAAATTCTATTTTGAATCTGCTTGTATTTATAGATATCCTTATCAAGTCCCATTTCCTTAATAATAGAGGCTAATAGACGCTGAGAATCTTGCGTGTCGTAAATCGTGAAATTAGCAGGGTAACCCAATTTATCGCCATCAATACGTAACAATTTGGCAAAAACGGAGTGGAAAGTTCCCATCCAAAGATTTTTAGCTTCAGATGCACCTACAATAGTGGCAATACGTGCTTTCATTTCACGTGCTGCCTTATTGGTAAATGTTAATGATAAAATATTAAAAGAATCTACACCCTGCGCCATAAGGTGTGCAATTCTATATGTTAGTACACGAGTTTTACCTGATCCAGCACCTGCAATAACCATTAAAGGTCCGTCTTTATGCAAAACAGGAGCCTTTTGGGCATCGTTCAATTCATCTATAAATGAGCTCAAATTTTCTTTCTTTTAGTGATGTAAATTTAGCCATAAATGAGGGATAGTAAAAGTGAAGTGTTTTAGATTTGTAAACAATAGATGGTATTTCTTTTCATTTTGAATATATTTAAACTTTAATTCCGCAATTAGAGCTTACCAGTCAATACATTTAAGTCTTAAATGATTGACTAAAACATAGAGAACAAACTAAAATTAAATACTGATTATGAGAAAACTAGGTTTATTGGCCCTCGTTCTTTTCGGTTTTACCGTTCAGGCACAGGGACCAAATCTTGAAAAAGACTACAAAGCTATAGAAAGCAAGGTGGTTGATTGGAGAAGAGAAATTCATCAGAATCCGGAATTAGGGAATCGTGAATTCAAAACAGCAGAAAAAATTGCCAAGCACCTGAAATCTTTAGGAATTGAAATTCAGACCGGCGTAGCTCATACGGGCGTAGTTGGCATTTTAAAAGGAGATTTACCTGGCAAAGTAGTTGCGCTAAGAGCAGATATTGATGCACTACCTGTTACAGAACGAAATGATTTACCATATAAATCTAATGTTACTTCAGAATTTATGGGAGAAAAAGTAGGTGTTATGCATGCTTGTGGGCATGATACGCATACTGCTATTTTAATGGGTGTTGCAGAAGTAATGTCTAAAAACAAAGATAAAATCAAAGGAACCGTAAAGTTCATCTTTCAACCAGCAGAAGAAGGACCACCACCAGGAGAAGAAGGCGGAGCACTTTTAATGGTAAAAGAAGGCGTTATGAGTAATCCTAAGGTTGATGCCATTTTCGGATTGCACATTAACTCTCAAACTCCTGTAGGTGTTATCAGATACAAATCTGGTGGTACTATGGCAGCTGCTCAGAGTTTTACAATTAACGTAAAAGGAAAGCAATCTCACGGTTCTCAACCATGGTCAGGCGTTGATCCAATTTTGATCAGTGCTAAAATTATTGACGGGTTACAAACAATAATCAGTAGAGAAACTGACCTAACCAATGAAGCTGCAGTAATTACTGTTGGTAAAATTAAAAGTGGTGTTCGTTTTAATATCATACCAGAATCTGCAGAAATGATCGGTACGATTAGAACCTTAGACTATGACATGAAAGACAAGCTTAACAAGCGTATGGTCGAAATGGTAAGTGATATAGCCAAAGCTTACGGTGGCGAAGCTACATGTGAAATTAAAGATGCTACAGATATTACATACAACAACCCAGAATTGGTAGAGCAAATGCTACCTACCATGAAAAGGGTAGCTGGAGATGAAAATGTACAATTTCAAAAAGCGGTTACTGGTGCTGAAGATTTCTCATATTTTCAAAGAGAAGCTCCAGGGTTTTTCTTTTTCTTAGGAGGAATGACTCCCGGTACTACAGAATCTTACCCACACCACACACCAGACTTTTTAATTGATGATAGTGGTTTACTTTTAGGAGTTCGTACGTTAACAGAAATGAGCTTAGATTATTTAAACAGCGACCAAACACCACTTTTAGATTTTAAAATAAAAGGATAATTTTGATGAACGATTTTTTTAATACTATTCCAAGTCCACCATGGTGGACTTGGATTTTTTTGTTTCTTTTCATAGTTGCCATCTGGGATATTTTTATTCAGAAACGGCACACCATAAAACATAACTTTCCTGTTGTAGGTCATTTACGTTATTGGTTAGAAAGTATTGGTCCAGAAATGCGTCAATATTTCGTTGCTAATAACAGAGAAGAACTTCCTTTTAATAGAATAGAAAGAGGTTGGATCTATGCATCTGCAAAAAAAGAGAACAACTACGAAGGCTTTGGTTCTGATCGAGATTTATATGCTCACCAGCATATATTCGTTAAAAATAGAATGATGGGTTACGAAGTACCTGCTGGCCACCCAAATGCTGCAGAGCCTAACTTTATACCTTGTGCAAAGGTTATGGGGCAGCACAATAATCGTAGAAAACCATTTAGACCAGGAAGTGTTGTAAATGTATCTGCCATGAGTTTTGGCTCATTATCAGCCGCTGCGGTTGAAGCCATGAACAAAGGTGTTAAAAAAGCAGGAGCTTATCATAATACTGGTGAAGGCGGACTCTCACCTTACCATAAACATGGTGGTGATATTGTATTTCACTTTGGTACCGGTTATTTCGGTGTAAGAACTGAAGATGGTAATTTCTCTATGGAGAAAATGAAAAAATTGGTTGAGGACAATCCGTGTATAAAGGCAATTGAAATAAAACTATCTCAAGGTGCGAAACCAGGAAAAGGCGGAGTACTACCGGGAGCAAAAATCACCCCTGAACTTGCCGAAATTAGAGGTGTTGAAGTTGGTAAAGATGTATTATCACCTGCGACACACAAGGCATTTTCTAATGTAAAGGAGTTAATGGCACTTATCGAAGATATTGCCAATGAAACAGGTTTACCCGTAGGAATTAAAGGAGCAATAGGAAAATTAGATCAGTGGGAAGAATTGGCTGATTTAATGGTAGAGACTGGTAAAGGTCCTGATTTCATTACCGTAGATGGCGGTGAAGGTGGTACGGGTGCCGCTCCCCCATCATTTGCCGATCACGTATCGTTACCATGGGTATATGGCTTCTCAAGTTTATATAGAGTTTTCTTGAACAGACATCTTACCGAACGTATTGTATTTATAGGTTCAGGTAAATTAGGTTTCCCTGCAAAAGCCGCCATGGCATTTGCAATGGGTGTAGATTGTATTAATGTTGCTCGCGAAGCAATGATGAGTATTGGTTGTATTCAAGCACAGGTTTGCCATACCAACACCTGCCCAACTGGTATAGCGACGCAAAGCAAATGGTTACAAAAAGGTATTAATGTACCTTTAAAATCAGATAGATTAGCACAATATTTTAATACATTTAGAAAAGAATTCCTAGAAATTACGCACGCTGCGGGTTACGAACACCCTAGTCAATTTACGATGGACGATGTGCAAGTAAACGTAGATGATAACGACCTAAATAAAAGTTTAGCCTCAACCTACGGCTACAATAAAGCGAAAGTACCGTTCGGTGGAGTTCAACAATTAAAAGACTGTTCGTATCTTGGCGGCAAAATTTAGATTAACCTATTTAATGCATATTTATATGAAACGTTTTTTTATTTATTCAGCTATATTTCTTTTGGGGCTAAGTACAATTCAAGCTCAGAAAAAAAGTGAACTGATCGAGCAGAATCAAGAATTAAAATTTAAACTAGATTCTATATCGCGAATGGTAAGTACATCTCAAAGAAATGAGAAGTTAGCTGACCAACGCTCAACTGAGTATCAATCTCAAGTGTCAGAGCTGCAAGATGCGAACGCAACTTTAATGAAGAACTTAAATAGTTTTGCAGCATTATCTAGTCAGAATTCAGAGAATATCAATAAGACGATGGCTGCTTTAGATAGAAAAGAAAAGCAACTAAAAGGTGTTACAGATGCTGTTGCCAGCAATGATTCTACTGCTGTTGTCATATTGACCAATGCGAAGCAAGTTTTAGGAGAAAATGCAAAAGTTGGTGTCGCTGATGGCTCAGTAATTATTTCTGAAAAACTAAATTTTTTCTTTACCGACGGTGTTGGCGTTAATCCGTCTAGCGAATCAATCGGGTGGATAGAAAATGTGGCGAAGGTTGCAAACGCAAATCCTAATAGTGTTATTACTATTGCTAGTTTAAATATCACTGGTGAAATGAATATTGCCATACAACAAGCGACCGCAATTGCTAGTGTTTTAATAAAAGATTTTGGTGTAAATGGTGAGCGAATTATAGCTGTTGCTCAAGATGGTGGCTTACGAGAATCACTACAAATAAAGTTTCAACCAGATTATAAAGCATTTTATGATATGGCTAAGGGAGACGCTAAAAATTAAATTAGTTGTATTTCATCGATAAAACACTATACTAATTGAGAAATTTGGACGTTCTTATTTCGTAATTAATAACTAATTAAAAAATGAACTCCGACCAAATTTTTCAACTATTCGCTTATTTAATCCCTTCAGTTGTTACTGGTGCCATAGCTTTCTATTTCTTTAGAATGCACACTAATAATGAAGAAGGAAGAAGACGTTTTCTTTTACATAAAGATTCTCAAAAAGATACGCTGCCAGTTCGCTTACAAGCTTACGAAAGAATGGCGTTATTTTTAGAACGTATTGCAATACCTAGCCTGGTTGTGCGTGTAGCACCACAAAGCGATGATAAAAATGCATATGAGAATTTGTTGGTTAAAAGTATAGAAACCGAATTTGACCATAACCTTTCGCAGCAAATTTATATGACCGATGAATGTTGGAATATTATTAAAGCTGCAAAAAGTGCAACAATTCAAATGATCAGAAAAGCAGCTATGAGCAATACAGAAACTGCAGATAAATTGAGAGAAGATATCTTAAATGAAACGATGGATAAAACATCTCCATCTGCCACTGCCCTATCTTTTGTAAAAAAGGAGATTGGCGACTTATGGTAGAAATTAAAATTATACTGAAATAAAAAAATGCTTTCCAGATGGAAAGCATTTTTTGTTTGTAACTATACGTTAAACCCTATTTCTCAAAGAACACTATTCATGCTCGTTGGGTTCAATTGGGTTTGTTTCTTCATTCTTATTTTTAGCATATAGATAACCTCTCTTCCACCATAAGGTCATTTTTGCCTTATCGAATATTAAAGAGTTAGTCGTTAATATGGTAGGTGTATAAAATAAGTTGATAATCGCATTCTTTTGATTGGCAACCAACTTACCTATTCTAATGTTTTGGTTTTCAATTCTATCTAAGATAAAACTCATCATAGTAGTAATCAACTCAAACGGATTACGAGATGCCACCCTATTCATATAATTGACTTCGGTATGTAGAACAACCACATCTACCTCTGTAGCTCCTCTTTTTATTGCTTCTTCTATAGGTACAATACTACCTAAACCACCATCGGCATATTCGCAGTAATTTTTACGAACCAAGCTCATAAACGGAGTGTAGTTTGCTGAAATCCAGATCCAATCGCAATAATCTTCGTAGGTACAATCTTTAATAGATTTGTACTCGACCTGATTTAATGATAAATTAGAGACCGTTATAATAACATCAGAATCACCGTTCTTTAACGTTTCAAATTCTTCGATAGTTAAGCTATTTTCAATTAGCTTACGCAAGTTTTCACTTTCACCAAAAGTCTTTTTACCGGTCATGAAGTTTCTAAAAACATTCCAATGATTTATAGAAATCTCTTCGTTACCACGAATATTCTTCACCAAAAACGGACAGTTATTGAAAATGCTCTTTTGATTTACATTAGAATATATTTCTTTGATTTTATCTAATTTACCCAGTGCTAAATGAGAAATTAGAAGACTTCCGGTAGAAGTACCCACAAAAATATCATACTTTCTTCCTTCTTCTTGTATTAGGTATTGGGCAACGCCACCTGCAAAGGCTCCTTTACTACCACCACCAGAAATAACCAATGCTTTCATTATTACTTTAATTTCGTTTTAAGATAACGCAAATCTGATGAATTTAGTTGATTTGCTACCTTTTCAATTTCTTTTTTCTGTTCTTCATCAATCCATAACGTATCAAATAACTGTCTCGCATAGTTTCTAAACTGCCAAGAATGATGATTGGTTGCCTTTATCAAATTAATATAGGCATCGCCATTTAAGGCTTTAATTTCAAATAAATACTGAAACGCTGTTTGTCGAACTTCTGGATTATAAATAGCACTCGTATAACCAACAAGCTCTCGATGATAATAAACACTTTCTGTAGGGTTATAATCGGGTGTAAACAATGCCAATGTCAGCCAAAGCAAACGCACATTCTTATTTGGCAAACCAATTATGTCTTTAGTTTTTTCTAAATAAGTACTTCTATCATAATCAAAACTAGACCATAGATTATAAAGCATTAATTCATTGGTAATATAACTATCATCTAATAACAACGGCTCTGCATACTCTTTTAAACCCTCAGGAATTACACCCATTTTCTGAGCAGCAAATTGCCGTATTCTAATATCTTCACTAGTAATTAAAGGCAAAAGTTCTAATTCAGGAAAATCACCTTTTTGTTGAAGCAATTCTAACTTCAATTCCGTAGCTAATTCTGAATCGTATAAAACTTCAGGGGAATCAAAACCATTCTCATCATCATGTTTTAAGACATAATACATTCTTAATGATGCACTATTTTTCATTAAAAAATCCTTTGCAGCATCCATCGGAAATACTTCTTCGTCTAGCCAAATAGCTTCAAAATCACTTAAATTATGATTGCTAGTTTCCTCCATTTCAGCAATAAATTCTGCAACAGTCACATTTTGGAACTGATATTTATTCAAGTAATTTCTAATTCCGGTTTTAAAATTCTCTTCTCCTATTTTATCTTTTAAGACAGCTAAAGCCCAAGCTCCTTTTTCATAGAAAGTAAGACTACTAGCTTTCGGGTTCAATAAGCTCTCCCCTTCTCCGTTTTCAGATATATCATTTAATGTCTTAGCAGTTTCAAATAACTTCCAGAAAAAATGATCATTACCAAAAATTTCTTTCTCAGCCAAATATGCGTAGTAAGTAGCAAAACCCTCATGTAACCAATGGTGCTCACTATTCTTTTCTGTAACCAAATTACCAAACCATTGATGAGCTAACTCATGGGCATTGATATTCACATAATTTCTATCAATAAAGGATATTGAATCAATGACATAAGCATCAGAGAAAAAAGTAGCGCTTGTATTTTCCATACCTGCATATAAAAAATCATGTACTGGCACTTGTTTATAATTCTGCCAAGGATACGCTACACCTATCTCACGCTCTAAAAAATCAAATATCTTTTTAGTATACCTGTAAGTAGGTTCCACTTTTAGACTATCGTTTGGGTAATAATAGTTTTCAATCGTTACGCCGCTTTCAGATTTCAAAATTTGTTTATCATAATTACCTATAGCAAATGCCAATAAATAGCTACTCATAGGCTTTTCCATTTTAAACATCCAAAGGGGGTCTTCTCCTATATCGTTAGGTTGCATAATTAAATTACCATTCGCAATAACTTGATATTTACGATCAGCTTCAATAGTCATATCGAATTCGATCTTCTCTTCCATGTCGTCAAAACTAGGGAGCCAATGACTAGTGTACTTGCCTTGCCCCTGTGTCCAAACCTGCCTGCCGGCAGGCAAGGTGTGCTCATTACCTGCTAACTCATCATCCCAACCAATAAAATAAACAGTTTGTTTTGGCTTAGTTATATATTGAATAATCAGCTTATGAGAATCTCCCTTTTTAAACTTATGTTTAATAGAAATTGTTTTTTCTGTGGATGTATAATCTACCTTCTCCCCATCAAGTTCTACTTTTAAAAAATCCATATTTTTAGCATCAAGAAATACAGAATCAACATTCTGCAGTACATCAAAGCGATATAACACACCACCTTTTATTTCTTTCTCTTTGGGTACGGGACTTAAATAAACATTAGCCTTAGTAAAGTCTACCTTATCTTGATGTTGACCAAAAGTGAATATGGATAGAAGTATAATAAAGGCGAAAACTAATTTCTTCATGCAGCGTAATAAACAAATAACATTCCAAATTTAATGTTTTGAAGAGCACTTCCCTAACCTTCCCAAAATTGAATGTGATGCTAAATAACACTTATTTTGCAAGTTACCATTAGAAAAAAAATTACAAGAGTAGTATTGATATTTCCCCTTTGGGGATTAAGGGGCTTATCGCTATTTTAGTGCCATGAACGCTAACTTCTTGCAAACTCCTGTTGTATATCTCAAAGGTGTCGGCCCAAATAGGGCTGAAACCTTAAAGTCTGAATTGGGGATAGAAACTTGTCAAGATTTGCTGAATCTATTCCCTAATCGATATATCGATAAAACCCAATATTATAAAATAAGTCAGCTACAACGTAGCAGTGCCGATGTTCAAATTATTGGTAAAGTAGTTCACTTAAAAACAGTTGAGCAAAAGAAGGGTTCGCGCTTAGTAGCCCGTTTTAAAGATGATACCGGCGAAATAGAATTGGTTTGGTTTAGGGGACAAAAATGGTTGCGAGAAAATCTTAAGCTGAACATACCTTATGTCATCTTCGGAAAATGTAATTGGTACAATGGCTCGTTTTCAATGCCACACCCAGAAATGGAACCACTGTCTGCGCATGAACAAGGCACAAAAGTGTATATGCAACCCGTATACCCATCTACCGAAAAACTAAGTAATAAAGGCGTAACAAATAAGGTAATCAGTAAGATGTTGCAACAGCTTTTTATGGAGGTTAATGGCAAATTTTCTGAAAGCCTGTCGGATAAATTACTGCATGACTTAAAGTTACTACCAAAACCGGAAGCATTATTCAATATACATTTTCCTAAAAATCAAGAGTTATTGGCGAAGGCACAATGGCGATTAAAGTTTGAAGAGCTCTTTTACATACAATTACAACTCATAGGCAAGAACGTATCTCGAAAGAAAAAAATTAAGGGATTTCCCTTTAATGAAGTGGGTGCATATTTTAAAGATTTTTACTCTAATAAATTACCTTTTGAGCTTACCGGAGCACAGAAGCGAGTAATTAAAGAAATTCGTGCAGACCTTGGCAGCAATGCTCAAATGAACCGCTTACTGCAGGGCGATGTAGGATCAGGCAAAACCATTGTTGCCGTAATGACAATGCTTTTAGCAATTGATAACGGATTTCAAGCGTGTTTAATGGCACCAACAGAAATTCTTGCCAATCAGCATTATCAAGGCATTTCTGAATTGCTGGAAGGAACCGAGATTACTTGCGCATTATTAACAGGTTCCGTCAAAAAATCGGCACGTAAACCTATTCATGAACAATTAGAAAATGGAGAGCTAAACATCTTAATTGGTACTCACGCTCTCTTAGAAGATAAAGTAAAATACAAAAATTTAGGCATCGCCATTATTGATGAACAGCATCGTTTTGGTGTAGCCCAACGCTCTAAATTGTGGCATAAAAACGAGTTTCCACCACACATATTGGTAATGACGGCAACGCCCATACCTAGAACATTGGCGATGAGTTTGTATGGCGATTTAGATATTTCTGTCATAGATGAATTACCACCTGGTCGTAAGCCCATAAAAACCGTACATAGATATGATGCTAACCGATTAAAGGTTTTTCGGTTTATACGAGATGAGATTGAAAAAGGACGACAGATATATGTTGTCTACCCATTAATTCAGGAGTCTGAAGCCATGGACTACAAAGATTTAATGGATGGCTACGAGAGTATTGCGCGTGACTTTCCACAGCCAAAATATCAAATTTCTATAGTTCACGGGCAAATGAAACCGGCGGACAAAGAGTTTGAAATGAACAGATTCGTTCGTGGCGAAACACAAATAATGGTCGCCACCACAGTTATTGAAGTTGGTGTTAACGTACCAAATGCATCTGTAATGATTATTGAAAGTGCCGAACGTTTCGGTCTTTCGCAATTACACCAATTACGTGGTCGTGTTGGGCGTGGTGCTGATCAGAGTTTTTGTATTCTAATGACAAGCCATAAACTATCCGCGGAAGCTAAAACTAGACTAGAAACCATGGTTGCCACCAATGACGGATTTGAAATTGCAGAAGTAGATCTAAAACTTCGCGGACCAGGAGATATTATGGGAACCCAACAAAGCGGATTATTAAATTTAAAAATAGCCGATATCGTTAAAGATAACGACATCTTAAAATCTGCTCGATACCATGCTTTACAATTACTAAAAGAAGATCCATCGCTAAGTAAACCAGAGCATCTAATTATTAGACATATGTACGCCCAGTTGGTAAAGCACAAGAATATCTGGACGTATATTAGTTAAAATAGATTACTAAATCAAAACCGATGTTTGGATTCTAAAAAGCTTAAAATGGACAATAATTTGGTCTAATTTTTAATTCGTGTCTGAAGTTCATAAATTGAAACAACGAACAATATAAAAGCTATTGTAACAAGTAATGAACTAAATTTCCATAGATACTGGTTATCTAAATAAACATTTTTTGGCTCATCAATATCATATTTTAAAAGCACACTTTCCCCTATTTCATAAGGTTTAAAATCTTTATAATTACCCTTGTTTAAGGTAAACTCAAAATCATCTTTTGTAACAAATGAAAATGAAGGTGAATATACTAGCTGTTTACTACCAAAAATTGCTTGTGAACTTTTTGTTTTTGAAAGATATTCAGTAATCACACCTTCTGTCTGAATTCCTGAATTTTCAACTTTATACTTTCGATAAAGTTGCGACCCTCCAAATAAGAATAAAATCACGCTACAAACTAGCATGATATAAATGAACAAAATATGATGGTTTTTCATTATAAGTATATATGATTTGAATTAAAAAATTCACTTTGTTCAAAACGAAAAAAAAAGCTGAATATTTTAAAACTAACAGATAAATACATTTTGAACATCGTAATTTTCAAATGTGTTCATTTCGAAAAACCCTTGTTTTTAATAGATTTGCGAACCTTACATTAGAAAGAAATATGAGCGCAACTAAAACATTATTTGATAAAGTGTGGGATTCCCACGTAGTACATAAAATACAAGATGGTCCAGATGTTCTGTTCATTGACAGACACATGGTACACGAAGTAACAAGTCCTGTTGCTTTCCTAGGAATTAAGAACAGAAATATTCCTGTTATGCATCCTGAGAAAACATTTGCAACAGCTGATCATAACACACCAACTATTAACCAACATTTACCAGTTGCAGATCCGCTTTCTGCAAACCAGTTAAGAATGTTAGAAGAAAATGCCAATGAATATGGTATTTCTTATTGGGGTCTAGGTCATGCAAAAAACGGTATAGTACACGTTGTAGGTCCTGAATACGGTATTACCCAACCAGGTGCTACTATTGTATGTGGAGATTCACATACTTCTACGCACGGTGCTTTTGGTGCAATTGCTTTCGGTATTGGTACATCTGAAGTTGAAATGGTTTTGGCAACACAATGTATTATGCAGCCTAAGCCAAAGAGAATGCGTATCAATATTAATGGTAAAATGAGCAAAGGGGTTACACCTAAAGATGTTGCTTTATTTATTATTTCTCAATTAACGACCTCTGGTGCAACTGGATATTTCGTAGAATATGCTGGTGAAATTTTCAGAGACATGAGTATGGAAGGTCGTATGACCGTTTGTAATCTAAGTATAGAAATGGGTGCCCGTGGTGGTATGATTGCTCCTGATGAAAAGACATTTGAATATGTAAAAGATCGCGAGTTTACTCCTAAAGGTGCAGCTTGGGATAAAGCAATGGCATATTGGGAAACATTATATACCGATGAAGATGCCATTTTCGATAAAGAATTAACTTTTGATGGTTCACTTATTGAACCTATGATTACGTATGGTACTAACCCAGGTATGGGTATGGGAATTTCTAATGATATTCCTATGGCAAATGACGTACAAGGTGGCGCCACAACATACCAAAAATCATTGAAGTATATGGATTTCAATGAAGGTGATAGCATGATGGGCAAGCCTATTGATTTTGTTTTCCTTGGTAGCTGTACCAATGGTCGTATAGAAGATTTTAGAGCTTTTGCATCTATTGTAAAAGGAAGAAAGAAAGCTGATAATGTTACGGCATGGTTGGTTCCTGGATCGCACAAAGTTGAAGCGGCCATAAAAGAAGAAGGTATACTTGATATTTTAACCGAATCTGGTTTTGAACTTCGTGAGCCTGGCTGTTCTGCTTGTTTGGCAATGAATGATGATAAAGTACCAGCTGGAAAATTAGCGGTAAGTACATCGAACAGAAACTTTGAAGGTAGACAAGGACCTGGATCAAGAACGTTATTAGCTAGTCCGTTAGTTGCTGCTGCAGCTGCCGTTACCGGTAAAGTAACCGACCCAAGAGAACTAATGGTTGAACTTGTATAACAAGTCTATCTTTCGCTATTAGTCCTTGGACTTTTAGCACAATAACAATTATAATAATACAAGCTAATGGCTAACACCCATGAGCAAAAAGCTATAAAAAATGGCATACGATAAATTCGACATATTAACTTCAACTGCGGTTCCTTTACCTATAGAAAACGTAGATACAGATCAAATTATACCTGCACGATTTTTAAAGGCAACAGAGCGTGTTGGTTTTGGCGACAACCTTTTTAGAGATTGGCGTTACAACCAAGACAATACTTTAAAAGAAGATTTTGTTTTGAACCAAGATAAGTTCAGTGGTAAAATATTAGTAGGTGGTAAAAACTTTGGTTCGGGATCATCTCGTGAGCATGCTGCTTGGGCAGTTTATGATTACGGATTTAGATGTGTAGTTTCAAGTTTCTTCGCAGATATCTTTAGAGGTAACTGTCTTAACATCGGTGTATTACCGGTACAAGTAAGTGCCGAATTTTTACAAAAAATATTTGATGCTACAGAAGCAGACCCAACTACAGAGTTAGAGGTTAATCTAAAAGAGCAAAAAATCACTTTACTATCAACAGGCGAAAGTGAGTCTTTTGACATTAACGGCTACAAGAAAAACAACATGCTTAACGGTTTTGATGATATTGATTATTTATTGAACATCAAAAAAGATATTGAGACATTCGCAGAGAATACTCCGCTATAAACTCATATATCAAAACAATACAAAGCATTTACGTTAACTAACCCAATGCCATTTTTTGAATCGGAAAATGGCATTTAGAACACATGAAAAAAAGAAAGTTAGAAATAATGGATACCACCCTAAGGGATGGTGAACAAACTTCAGGCGTATCCTTTTCTGCATCAGAAAAACTGACCTTGGCAAAACTACTTTTAGAAGAACTGAAAGTAGACCGAATTGAAATTGCATCTGCTCGCGTTTCTGATGGAGAGCTTGAAGCTGTTCAGAAGATTACCGAATGGGCTGGTGAAAAAGGTTATTTAGAACGTGTAGAAGTACTAACTTTTGTAGATGGTGGTATTTCATTAGATTGGATGCAGAAATCTGGAGCAATTTCTCAAAATTTACTGACTAAGGGTTCAATGAACCATTTAAAGTATCAGTTAAAGAAAACTCCCGAGCAACATTTTTCTGAAATCGCCGAAATTTTCAAACAAGCCACCGAAAGAGGTATTATCAATAATATCTATTTAGAGGATTGGAGTAACGGAATGAGAAATTCAAAAGAATATGTTTTTGAGTTTCTAGATTTTCTATCCACTCAGAATGTAAAAAGAATACTACTGCCAGATACATTAGGCATTTTAACGCACACCGAAACGTATGCGTATTTGTCTGAAATCGTAGAAAAATATCCAAATTTACATTTCGATTTTCACGGACATAATGATTACGACTTAGGCGTAGCCAATATTATGGAAGCTGTAAAAGCTGGCTGCCATGGTTTACACCTTACCGTAAACGGTATGGGCGAAAGAGCTGGTAACGCACCTATGGCAAGTGCCGTAGCGGTTATCAATGATTTTCTGCCAGAAGTAGAAATTAGTGTAAACGAAACCTCTTTATATAAAGTAAGTAAGTTGGTATCTGCCTTTACAGGCTTTACCATACCGGCAAACAAGCCTATTGTTGGTGATAATGTATTTACCCAAACTGCCGGTATACATGCCGATGGCGATAGTAAAAACAACTTATATTTCAGTGATCTAATGCCAGAACGTTTTGGAAGAAAACGTAAGTATGCATTAGGTAAAATGTCGGGCAAAGCTAATATTCAAAAGAACCTGCAAGAACTTGGCTTAACATTGAACAATGATGAGCTAAAAAAAGTTACTGCACGTATTATTGAATTAGGAGATAAAAAAGAACGTGTTACAAAAGATGACCTTCCTTTTATTATTTCTGATGTTTTAGATACTGCAGATTATAAGCAGAAGGTATTTATAAAATCGTACGTACTTACCCATGCCATGGGATTAATGCCTTCCACTACCCTATCTGTAGAAATAGATGGAAAAGTAATTGAGGCACATGCACAGGGAGACGGACAGTATGATGCTTTTATGAATGCTCTTAAAAAAGTGTACGTCGGAAAGAAAATTCCATTACCAAAGTTGACCGATTATGCAGTAAGAATACCACCAGGCAGTACATCTGATGCATTATGCGAAACGGTTATTACTTGGGAATTGGATGGAAAAGAATTCACCTCAAGAGGGCTAGATTCAGATCAAACGGTTAGTGCCATTAAAGCTACTGAGAAGATGTTGAATATAATATAACGCAATGCGCTGAGCGCTGAGCGCTATATGCTAAAGGTTTTTGATGAGAGATTATAAAAAATATAATGTTTGGGAATTAGGGCATGAAGTTACTTTAGAGATTTATAAATTAACTAAACACTTCCCTAAAGATGAAAATTTTGGATTAACAAGTCAAATGAGAAGAGCTTCTTCATCTATCCCTGCGAATATAGCCGAAGGATGCGGAAGGGAATCTGACGCTGAGTTCAAAAGGTTTTTAATCATTTCTCGAGGATCAGCAAGTGAATTAGAATATTTTACGATTTTAGCAAAAGATTTAAACTATATTCAAGAAAAAGAGTTTTTAATAATTCATGATAAAGTAAACAAAGTAAGAAGAAGTTTAAATAATTTAATAAATAAAGTATAAACAGCTTAAACGTAATACACTTAAAGTATTGCGTGTTGCGCATAGCGCAGAGCGTAAAGCGATTAACCATGAAATTAAATATTGCCTTATTAGCCGGTGATGGTATCGGACCTGAAGTAATTGACCAAGCAGTAAAGGTTTGTGATGCCGTTGCAAAAAAATACGATCATAACATTATTTGGAAACCAGCTTTAACTGGTGCTGCAGCAATTGATGCCGTCGGAGAACCTTATCCAGATGAAACGCATGAAATTTGTGCCAATGCAGATGCAGTTCTTTTTGGCGCTATAGGTCATCCACGTTTTGATAATGATCCATCTGCAAAAGTTCGTCCGGAGCAGGGACTGTTGAAAATGAGACAAAAATTAGGTTTGTTTGCCAACGTAAGACCAACATTTACATTCCCTTCACTTATTGATAAATCTCCTTTAAAAAGAGAACGTATTGAAGGTACAGATTTAATTATCTTAAGAGAATTAACTGGTGGTATCTATTTTGGTGAGCGTGGAAGAAAAGATGACGGTAATACTGCATTTGATACTATGACCTACCAACGTTTTGAAATCGAAAGATTAGCTAAAAAAGGCTTTGATTTCGCAATGAAGCGTTCTAAAAAATTATGTTGTGTTGATAAAGCCAATGTTTTAGAATCTTCTAGACTGTGGAGAGAGACCGTACAAGCAATGGAAAAAGATTATCCAGAAGTGGAAGTTTCTTATGAGTTTATTGATGCCGTTGCCATGCGTTTAATTCAATGGCCAAAAGGATATGATGTAATTATAACAGCTAACTTATTCGGTGATATTTTAACCGATGAGGCTTCTGTAATTGCAGGTTCTATGGGACTTATGCCTTCATCTTCTGTTGGTAGCAAAGTATCTTTATACGAGCCAATACACGGTTCTTACCCGCAAGCAGCTGGTAAAGACATCGCTAATCCATTAGCTACAGTACTTTCTGCGGCTATGCTTTTTGAAGACATGAATATGACAGAAGAAGCAGAAGAAATTAGACGTGTAGTAAATAAATCTTTAGCTGAAGGTTATGTTACCGAAGATCTTGCCGATGGTGGTAAAAGTTATAAAACAAGTGAAGTTGGCGATTGGTTAGCTAGCAACATTTAAGAAATATACTTAAAAAGTAAAATCCCTTTAATCGATGATTAAAGGGATTTTTTATATCCGATAGTTACGTATACTTAAATACTAGTGGCTATTGCAATTTCTTGTTCATAAATGCTCTTTACTATTGCTCGTAGATCAGGAATTACGGTTTTAACCAATTTCGATGGTCCGTTAATCAACACACAAATTCCTAAATCAGAATCTGGAAAAAGTGCAATTTCATTTCTGTAGTTGTTTACACTACCTCCATGATGCCAAATCCTTTCTTCGGCTGCCTTTTCGTTCTCTTTTACAGTGTGTATTCTCCATCCGAAGCCGTAACCAGATTTCACATGTCCCGGCCATTTTTGATAATATTTGCGATGTCCGTTTAATTCCACAAAAGGTTTGAATACTTGTGCCATAGCATCTTTAGACATCACATCAGGATTGTGACCTAATAAGAAACGCATCCACTTCGCCATATCTGTAGAATTGGCATTAATTCCACCAGCCGCTATTGCGTTATAATAATTATCTCTAGGTAAAACAGTTCTAAAACTATGCCCTCTTCTAATATGAGGCAAAGCAATATTCTCATTGCTCATCAATGTTTTATGATCCATAGAAACAGAACTCATACCTAATGGTTCAAAGAATTTATCAGTTAATAGCGTTTGAATATCTTTTCCAGTCGCCTTCAACATCACTTCTTGTGCTACAGAAAACATAGCATTTTGATAACTATATTGAGAACCAGGTGCTGCAATTGGGTTTATTTTATCGAACTTCTCACTAATAGATGACATGGTGTAACCAGCCTCTACTAAATCTGTATAACTGTGATACGGAGTACCGGTTGTATGAGAAAGCAAATGAGCTACCTCTATTTTTTGAGTATTCTGTTGATTTCCAAAATGGAAGTTTGGTAAATAATCAGCCACTTTATCATTAAAGTGTAATTTACCTTCACTTTCTAGGTTGGCAGCTAAAATTCCTGTAAACCCTTTTGAGATAGAACCTAATCTAAATAAGGTTTCTCCGTCAACAGTTTCTTTACCGTTGAAACTTCTTTTACCATATCCATCAGAAAGAATAACAGAATCTCCACTAACAATACTTACTCCCGCTCCAACGATATCACCAGAGGCAATAGCCTTGTTGAAATAATCGGTCAAAGCATCGTTCAAAGCTTTTTGGCGAATGTTATATAGTTTGATTTCCCTCTTCTCTGCAAGAGTTTTAACGGGATTAGGATTAGCGATTATTGCTTTAGAATGTTCTGGCTTAAATGAAGAAGCGGTAAGAACAAAAAGTAGTAGAACCATTATTATGGATCCAAGAAATAGTTTGGTACGTGACACAGCATTGTAAGTTTTGGTTCTCTAACAACGTGATAAAATGAAGAAAATTACCGATGAACTACGTAAAATGAAAAATTTAACATCCAAACCAACTGATTACAAGGCAAGAAAGAAATAGAACATTAAATGTCTGCCTGTATATTTCGACAAAAAAAAGGAACTTGTTTCTCAAGTTCCTTTTTTACAAATTATTAAATCTATACATTAACAGCTCATCGCCATTTTTCGATATTTAATTTCTTTTCTCTTTCTAACAATCAAAATAGCTACCGCAATGGCAACACCAGAAAAGGCTAGTACAGCACCAACCAAACTAGAGTAGATAATACCATAGCCAAATGCAATTGGTAAGCCTGCTAAATAAGCGCCAGATGCATTACCCATGTTAAAAGCACTTTGGTTCATAGAAGACCCTAACATTTCAGAGCCTTTAGAAGTATTAATTATAGCCATCTGAATCGGAGTTGCTACCGTAAATGAGATTGCTCCAATAACAAAGGTCAGTATCATTAGCAAATATGGGTTAGTTGCAATAAACATGTTTAAAACAAGAATACCACACATAACGGATAAACTTATGATTACCGCTTTCAAAGGGGAAAACAATTCTGCCATCTTCGCACCTAAAAAATTACCGACTACCATACCTAAACCGGCCAACATCATAGCATAACCAACAAAATGGTTTGGCAACTCGGCTACATCAGTAATTAACGGAGCAACATAACTGTACCATGCAAAGAAACCGCCAGTACCAATTGTAGTCAGGGCAATTAAAGCCCAAAGTTCTGTATTTTTTAATCCTTGAGAAACACTTACTTTCTCTTCCGACTCTTCAACTTCAATTTTTGGCATCCATAGGTAAATGCTTCCTAAAGCTAATAAACCCACAAAACCTACTAGGTAAAAAGAAACACTCCAGCTAAACTGTTGTCCTAAATAAGTACCAATAGGCACTCCAATTACATTCGCAACCGTAAGACCAGAAAACATTATTGAGATAGCTTGAGCACCTTTTCCCTTTTTAGCCAATTTTGTAGCTACCACAGCACCAATACCAAAAAAAGCGCCATGAGGAATACCAGATAGAAATCTCATAAACAACAAACTGGTATAGCCAGTTGCGAGTCCTGATAAGGTATTGAATACCGTAAACCATATCATTAAAAGAAACAGCATTTTCTTAGGTGTAAGTTTAGAACCTAAACCCGTTAACAGTGGCGCGCCCACTACCACACCCAATGCATAGGCTGCAATAAAGTGACCCGCTTGCGGAATTGTAATACCCAAAGAACCTGACACTTCGGTCAAAATTCCCATGATAACAAACTCGGTAAGTCCTATTCCGAAACCACCGATGACTAAAGCAAATAATGCTTTCTTATTTGATTTTATAGTATCCATAACTTATAAATTTTAAGTTCAACATATACACTATAGGTTCTCAATCCATTTTAAAAAAGGCAAAGTTAAATCCATTATACGGTTTAGAACACGCATCAATTACCATATTTATGTTAATAATTAACCTGACATAATTTCACCAAAAGAATTAATTCTATCAATTCAGTACCGAAATTCTACAATTGAGAAAACCATTTTATTTAAACCTTCATTTACGATTCATATTTGTAATATCAATCAAAAATACAATCAACAATGAAGACGCTATTATTCTTATTACTTACACTTTTCTACTGCAATTTATTTGCTCAATCAACTATTTCAGGAAAAGTAATTGACCAACAAGGAATGCCTATTATGGGTGCAAATGTATATTTGAACGGAACTTATGATGGTACCGCAACCAATGATGAAGGGCAATTCTCTTTTAAAACTACTACCACTGGTACACAAATATTGATTGCATCATCAATTTCATTTGAGCCCTATTCTAAATCTGCCGACATCACTAGCTTTAAGGGCATTACAATTAAACTAAAAGATGATGTAAATACCTTAGATGCCGTAACCGTAAATGCCGGAACATTCAATGCCGGAGATAATGCCAAGGTAACAGCATTAAAACCTTTAGATATTGTAACCACAGCAGGTGCACTTGGAGATTTCGTGGGAGCATTACAAACATTACCCGGCACATCTAACGTTGCAGAAGATGGTCGATTATTCGTTCGAGGTGGCGATGCAGAAGAGACTCAAATTTTTGTAGATGGTATGCGCGTATTTACGCCCTACTCCCCTTCTGCAAATAACATTCCGTCAAGAGGTAGATTATCTCCTTTCTTATTTAAAGGCATAACATTTTCAACAGGTGGTTATTCAGCTGAATACGGGCAAGCATTATCAAGTGTTCTACTTTTAAATAGTATTAGCGAACCACAAGAAGAAAAAACTGAAATTTCAATAATGACCGTCGGACTAGGACTTGGGAATACCCAAAAATGGAAGAAGAGTTCTCTGAGTTTAAACACATCTTATATAAATTTAGCACCTTATCAAAATCTGTATCCTGATAATAATGAATGGCACAAGCCTATTGAATCTGTCGGTGGAGAAGCTGTGTATCGATATAAATTCAATAACGACGGATTACTAAAGGTTTACGGAGCCTATAGTTCAGTAAATTTTGACTTAACACAAGAAGATATTAATGAAGTAGATGGTATTCGCTTCGGACTTAAAAATAGAAATCTATACATCAACACGTCTTACCAAGATTTCTTAGAAAAAGATTGGAGCTTAGCAACAGGTGTTAGTTTCGCCAATGACCGCTCTGAAATAAAGTATAATAATTCTGACATTATAGATGTTGAAAACTCAGCACATCTAAAAATCGTTTTTAAGAAGTTCTTTTCTAGTCGCTATAAATTAAACTTTGGGGCAGAATACTTCGTAACCAACTTTACAGAAGACTACCGAGACCCCAACTTTGAAAATGATTTTGAATTCGATAATAATATTTTCAGCAGTTTTGTTGAGACTGATATTTTCTTCTCCAAAAAATTCGCCACTAAGATTGGAATTAGAGGAGAATATTCTGAGTTATTGCAAGAGTTTAATATTTCACCAAGATTATCATTAGCATACAAAGCCGGCTCAAACTCTCAATTCTCATTGGCATATGGTGAGTTCTTTCAAAACCCGAAGAATGATTACTTAAAGTATAATTCTGATTTTACTGCCGAGAATACTACCCATTACATTGCCAACTATCAGTATGTAAAAAACAAACAGATATTTAGAGCTGAAGCATACTACAAAAACTACGGAGATTTAGTAAAGTATGATACTCCGTTCGCACTGCCAACTTCTACCTATACTAGTAATGGAAGTGGATTTGCAAAAGGATTGGATATTTTCTGGAGGGATAATAAATCAATCAAAAATACAGAGTATTGGATGTCGTACTCTTACTTAGACACTGAAAGGGATTACCAGAATTATCCAACATCTGCTACTCCTGATTTTGCTTCAAAACACAATGCATCTTTAGTTGTAAAGCGATGGATAGAAGATTGGAAAAGCCAAGTAGGATTGAGTTATAATTATGCTTCGGGTCGTAGCTATACCGACCCAAATAAAGGAGGGTTTTTAACGGAACAGGCAAAAAGTTTTAATTCGTTAAATGCCAATTATGCATATTTAATCAGTCCGCAGAAAATATTATATCTATCCGTAAGTAACGTATTAGGAACTAAAAATGTAAACGGATATCAATACGCTGACCAAACCAATATGGACGGAATGTTTGATAGAAGAACAATTACACCTGCTGCAGACCGCTTCTTTTTCATTGGTTTATTTTGGACGATAAGTGACAATAAAGATGACAATCAACTAGATAACCTTTAAAAATTACAATTCAATACAAAGAACCTACAACTCGGTCATCTATTTTATCAAAAACAATGGAATAGAAAGATATTTGAATAACAATAAATAACATCAAAAAACTATACATCATGAAATCACTACTATTAATTGCCACATTCATTTTTACACTTAGCTTAACTGCGCAAACACCTTATGAAAAAGGAATGAATGAGGCATTTGCCTTATGGGAGCAACAAAAGAATACAGAAGCCGTACAACTATTTGAACGAATAGCATCTGTAGAAACCGATAATTGGTTACCATCATATTATGCAGGACTAATTGAAATAGTAAGCAGTTTTGGATTAAAAGATGAAGCACTGCTAACTACCAAACTAACCAGAGCAAAAGGGTTTCTAGATAACGCATCAACAATATCAAAAGACAACCCAGAAATAATGATTTCTTATGCCCTTTTAAATACAGCATACATCGCTTTTGACGGCGCAAAATATGGTATGACCCTATCGGGTGAAAACATAGCAATCTATCAAAAAGCACAAGCTATAGCACCAAATAACCCAAGGGTACTTTTAGGGAAAACGGAATGGGATATGGGAACAGCAAAATTCTTCGGTAAATCTATCGCTCCCTATTGTGAAGATGTTGAACGTGCCATTATATTATTCAACGAAGAAGAACAAACGATACCCTACTACCCATACTCAGGTTTAGAAAGAGCGAATGAGATCAGCAGTAACTGTAAAAAAGAAACCTCCCCTAATTAATAGGAGAGGTTTTTTTATCAGTCTAAATGAAAGACTTTTATAATATATAATCTGTACTCACAAAATTAGAAAGCTTGGCTTCTAATAAATTCTGAATAATTTCAGTATTCAATTCATTGTCTTTGAATGCTACAAACGTTCTAATTGAAAACGAACGTAACGCATCATGAACACTTAAGGTTGCTTGTGCAGAATCTTTTCTACCGGTAAATGGATACACATCTGGTCCTCTTTGGCAAGAACTATTTAAATTCACACGACATACTAAGTTCACCAACGTATCTATCAACGGAGAAAGCGCATACACATCTTTACCAAACAAACTTACTTGTTGGCCATAGTTGCTTTCTGCCATATCATCTAAAGGCTCTTCGATATCTGTAAAAGGTACGATGGGTATAATGGGTCCGAATTGCTCTTCTTGGTACACACGCATATCTTTCGTTACCGGATACAGAACTGCAGGCCATATAAAATTATCAAAATGCTTCCCACCTTTTTTATTGATAATCTTTGCTCCTTTAGAAAGCGCATCATCAATTAAACCTTGAATATAAGCTGCCTTATCTGGTTCAGGCAATGGAGTTAATTTCACTCCATCCTCCCAAGGATTTCCAAATTTTAATTCATCAACCTTTTTAGCGAAGCTTTCATTAAATTTAGACCTAATTTCTTCGTGAACATACACCACTTTTAGTGCCGTGCAACGTTGCCCGTTAAAAGAAAGCGTACCAGCTAAACATTCATTTATGGTTAAATCCAAATCAGCATCTGGTAAAATAATTGCAGGGTTTTTAGCTTCTAAACCTAATACCAATCGCAGTCTGTTACTTTTAGGGTGTTGCTCTTGTAGGGCATTTGCAGATTTACTATTACCAATTAAAGCAAGTACATCTACTTTACCTGTTTGCATAATTGGCGCAGCAACCGTTCTACCTCTACCGAAAATTACATTAACTACCCCTTTTGGAAAACTTGTTTGAAAAGCTTCTAAAAGCGGAGTAATTAATAAAACACCATGTTTTGCAGGCTTAAATATGGTGGTGTTCCCCATAATAATTGCAGGAATCAACAATGCAAAAGTTTCATTCAATGGGTAGTTATAAGGTCCTAAACATAAAACAACACCTAATGGTCCTCTTTTAATATGCGCATACACACCATCGTGTTTTGTAAACTTTGCAGCATCACGATCTAGCTGCTTATAATCTTCAATGGTATCCTCAATATACTCTACCGTACGATCAAATTCTTTTTGAGAGTCTGGTAAAGACTTACCAATTTCCCACATTAACAATTTAACCACTTCTTCTCTTTTGGTCTTCATTTTTGTAACGAAAACCTCCATGCATTCAATACGGTCTTTCACATGCATGGTTGGCCAAATTCCCTTTCCCTTATCATACGCCTTTAATGCTCCGTTTAAAGCATCTAAAGCTTCTGCTTCTTGTAGATCTGGAATGCTACCTAATAAAGTTGGCTTGTATTCTTTTGTTGAAGAAATAGTAGAATACACCTCTGTAGTATCTCCTTTCCATTCTTTTAATTCTCCGTTGACCAAATACTGTTTTTGGTCTATAGTTGATGTTATTTTAAATTCTTCAGGAATCGTAATATCGCTCATTTCATTTTCTATTTTGCACTATGATTGATAATTGTATTGTAGATTGATTTCCAAAAATAACTAGAAATTGAATCTGTTATATTAAAAGTAGTTTAAACCAAATATTCAAACAAGTCTGGTTTGTCATTTATATATTCTCCATAGAAATTGTTAGATTTCATGCGTTCTACCAAAGGTTTCAAGTCCTCTGTATTCTTTAACTCTATACCTACAACAGCCGGCGCATTTTCTCTACTCGATTTCTTTGAATACTCGAAATGGGTAATATCGTCGTTTGGCCCTAAAATATCAACAACAAATTCTTTTAAAGCACCTGGTCGCTGTGGAAAACGAATAATAAAGTAATGTTTGAGTTTACCATAAAGCAATGCACGTTCTTTAATTTCAGCCGTTCTAGTGATGTCATTGTTACTTCCGCCAATAATACACACTACATTCTTGCCAACAATTTCATCTTTATAATCATCTAAAGCTGCAATCGATAAAGCACCTGCAGGTTCTACCACAATAGCGTCTCTATTATAAAGATCTAGAATAGTTTGGCACGCTTTACCTTCGTCGACCGTAATCATATTATCTAAATAATAATTACAGATGGCATAGGTTAAGCTACCTACTTTTTTGACCGCTGCACCATCAATAAATTTATCAATATGATCAAGGGCAACTACCTCTCCTGCTTCTATAGACGTTTTCATAGATGGAGCACCTTTAGGTTCAACACCAATAATTTTTGTATCCGGCGAAAGCTCACTAAAAACACTAATAAGTCCAGATGCTAGACCTCCACCACCAATGCATACAAAAAGGTAATCTATTGGTATTTTTGATTGGGAAATTAACTCAAGTCCAACAGTAGCCTGACCTTCTATAATTTTAGGATCATCGAACGGATGCACAAATATCTTTTCATGTTTATCTCCATACGTTCTAGCAGCCAAAGAAGCATCATCAAAGGTATCGCCTTCTAAAACTATTTCAACCCATTCACCACCGAATAGTTTAGTCTGTTCTACTTTTTGCTTAGGCGTAACCGAAGGCATATAAATAGTCCCTTTAATTTTTAAATGAAAGCAAGCAAAAGCCACACCCTGTGCATGATTACCTGCACTGGCACAAATAACACCTTTAGCTCGTTCTTCTTCGGTTAAAGAGCTTATTTTGTTGAAGGCACCTCTAATTTTATAAGAACGCACACGTTGCAAATCTTCACGCTTTAAACGAACTTGACAGTTATACTGTTTAGACAAACGAATACTTTCTGTTAGCGGAGTTACCTCTGAAATTTCAGAAATGGTCTGCGCAGCTTTTAAAACATCATCTAATTTTGGAAAATATACTGGCTTCGTACCTTTCATATTAAATACTTTCTATTATTAACAATATTATAACTCGTATGAAACCTAAATTGTCCGCTTGAGAACCATTCTTTTAAAACCATAACCCAATGTAGGTGATAACTTTTAGAATGCACTCAACCGGACAATCGGTATATCTATAAAAGATTATAAAACTATACGATAGGCTTCATTGCCGTCATTGACTCACGTAAACGTGTACCAACGATTTCTACCGGATGCGTACGTAACGCTTTGTTTATTGCAATTAGCTGTGCATTATCAACGTCATTATCGATATCTCCAGAGAAGTTTGTACCGATAACATCAGTATCAATACCTTTCATAAAGTCAGTTAATAAAGGTTTGCATGCATGATCAAAAAGGTAACAACCATATTCTGCAGTATCAGAAATAACACGGTTCATTTCAAACAATTTCTTACGAGCGATCGTGTTTGCAATTAACGGAGTTTCATGCAAAGACTCGTAGTATGCAGATTCAGCTATAATACCAGATTCAGTCATGGCCTCGAAAGCCAATTCAACACCTGCTCTTACCATTGCAACCATTAACACACCGTTATCATAAAACTCTTGCTCCGTAATCTCTTGACTACCTGCAGGTGTTTTCTCGAAAGCAGTTTCACCTGTTGCAGCTCTCCAAGTTAATAAGTTCTTATCGTCATTTGCCCAATCTTCCATCATGGTTTTTGAGAAATGACCAGTCATAATATCATCCATATGCTTTTGAAACAACGGACGCATAATATCTTTTAGCTCTTCAGATAATTCAAATGCCTTTACTTTAGCAGGATTAGAAAGACGGTCCATCATATGTGTAATACCACCGTACTTCATTCCTTCAGTAATAGTTTCCCATCCGTATTGAATCAATTTTGAAGCATAGCCCGCATCAATTCCTTTCTCGATCATCTTATCGAAACAAAGAATAGAACCTGTTTGTAACAAACCACAAAGAATAGTTTGCTCACCCATTAAATCTGATTTTACTTCAGCAACAAAAGAAGACATTAATACACCAGCTCTATCACCACCTGTACCAACAGCATAAGCTTTCGCTTGCTCTAGTCCTTTACCTTGATGATCATTATCTGGGTGAACCGCTATTAAAGTTGGTACACCAAAACCTCTTTTATATTCTTCACGCACTTCTGATCCCGGACATTTTGGCGCAACCATAATTACCGTAATATCTTCACGTATTTGCATACCTTCTTCTACGATATTAAAACCGTGAGAGTACGAAAGCGTAGCATCTTTTTTCATTAAAGGCATAACCGCACTAACAACAGCAGTATGTTGCTTGTCTGGAGTAAGGTTAATTACAACATCGGCAGTAGGAATCAATTCTTGGTAGGTACCCACTGTGAATCCGTTTTCTGAGGCATTTACAAAAGATTGTCTTTTTTCTTTTATAGCAGCATCACGAAGTGTATAAGAAATATCTAAACCAGAATCTCTCATGTTCAACCCTTGGTTCAACCCTTGAGCACCACAACCTACGATTACAATTTTTTTGCCTTTTAAAGCATTTACACCATCTGCAAACTCAGCCGAATCCATGAAGCGACATTTTCCAAGTTGCGTTAATTTATCTCTTAATGATAGCGTATTAAAATAATTGGCCATTTTGTATTTACTTTATTTGATTATTGTTATGATTCTTTATTAAAATTCTTTTAGTATCGCTGAAATTTTCATTTCATCTTTTGTAACCGATATACGGCCAGAGCGTACAAACTGCATAATGCCATACGGCTTTAATTGATCGTACATTTCTTCAATCTCATTTCTTCTACCGCTTTTTGCGATTACAAAAAAGTCTCTTGATACTGTGACGATCTGTGCATTATTATCTTTTATGATGTTCTGAATTTGACGCTCGTCAAACAGAAGACCCGATGCTATTTTGAATAAAGCAGATTCTTGATATATAGTCTCATCATCGGTATGATAATATGCTTTTATAACTTCTATTTGCTTCTCGATCTGACCGACAATATTATGCACCCATTTTTCGGTTGTATGTGCTACAATCGTAAATTTAGAAACATCATCAATCTCTGATTTAGAGACATTTAAACTCTCTATATTAATATGTCTCTTTAAAAATATACCTGATATTCTGTTCAGTAATCCAACATTGTTTTCTGAATATACCGATATTGTAAACCATTTATTTTCCATAAGCTCTAATTACCTATTCCTCTTTACAAGAGAATTTTATGGTGTCATTATAATTAATCTATACTATTTCTTTACGGCCATAATTAAGCCTGTTGACCAATTCATTTTAGTCAATTGTAAATCTTCTCGCTTTTCTAAATACGCCGTCAATTCAATCACATTATCCTCATGACCAGCTGGCCAATTTGGTTGTTTTGTCATATCGTCGATGATGTAAAATCCGCCAACATGAAGTAAATCTAAAACCTCATCGATCTCACTGTACTTACCTGGCCAGGCATCTGCAAAAATCAAATCAAATTTTGCACCTGAATATTCCTTAATCCAATCGGCACCATCTTTACAAATAACCTCAACCCTATCATCGTTACCAAAATAACTAGTAGCGATAGAAATTAACGCAGGATCGTTATCTACGGATATCAATTTAGAATCAGCATCCATACCCTCTATCATCCAAGAAAGGCTAAGACCAATGCCAGTTCCTATTTCTAAAAACCTTCCGTTTGGTTTTGAAGCGATCAATGTTTTGAGAAAGCTACCAACGTACAAGTCTGACGGCATCGTAAATCCTATTTCTTCAGATTTACGGGTAATCTCCGTATGTATTTTTGGAATATCTTGTATGTTCGTATCGTTCATGAGATAGTTCTTTTCTCTTATTTATTTCAATCTAACGTCAGAAACCGAAGCACCAGAAGGTATCATTGGAAAAACATTATCTTCTTGCTCTACTTTAACTTCTAAGAAGTAAGGTTCTTTAGAAGCCATCATTTCTTGAATCGTAGATTTTAAATCTTTACGCTCAGAAATTCGTTTTGCTTCAATGCTATAACCTTCAGCAATTTTTACAAAATCAGGATTCACCATAACCGTCGATGCATATCTCTTCTCAAAAAACAACTCTTGCCATTGACGTACCATACCTAAATGTTCATTGTTTAAAACAACAATCTTAACAGGTACTCTATGTTGAAAAATAACACCCAATTCTTGAATGGTCATTTGATAACCACCATCACCAATGATAGCAACCACTTCCCTATCCATAGCACCCATTTTGGCACCGATAGCTGCTGGTAATGCAAAGCCCATAGTACCTAATCCGCCAGAAGTAATGTTACTTTTAGACTGGGAGAATTTTGCATATCTACAAGCGATCATTTGGTGTTGACCTACGTCAGAAACGATAACTGCTTTATTGTTTGATGCTAAATTGATTTCTTCGATTACCTCACCCATGGTCAAACCACTTTTAGTTGGGTGAATGTCATTCTTTATAATAGTATCGAACTCAATTTTATATTTTTCTTTAAAGATATTATGCCAAGCATCATGGTTATTATCATTTACCAACGGCAACAATAATCCTAAAGTTTCTTTTGAGTTGCCTAAAACAGCAACATCTGCATGCACATTCTTATTAATCTCAGCAGGATCAATTTCAAAGTGAATTACTTTAGCTTGCTTTGCATAGTGATCTAAATTACCGGTTACACGATCATCAAAACGCATACCTATTGCAATTAATAAGTCGCATTCATTCGTTAAAACGTTTGGTCCGTAATTACCATGCATACCTACCATACCTACATTTAATGGATGAGAAGTATCTAAAGCCGAAGCTCCCATGATAGTCCAAGCTGCAGGTATACCTGCCTTTTCAACTAACGCTTTCAATTCTTGTTCTGCCTTACCAAGAATAACACCTTGCCCCCATACGATAAATGGTTTTTTAGCGCTGTTGATTAAATCTGCAGCTGCCTGAATAGCACTCATTTTTGGTTTTGGAACCGGCTTATAACTACGAACAGCAGTACATTTCTCATAAGAGAAATCGAACGCATCTATTTGTGCATTCTTAGTAATATCAATTAATACCGGACCTGGTCTACCAGATTTAGCAATGTAAAAAGCTTTCGCCATTACTTCTGGAATTTCAGAAGCTTCGGTAATTTGATAGTTCCATTTCGTTACCGGAGTAGAAATACCAATAATATCAGTTTCTTGAAAAGCATCGGTACCTAATAGTTGTCTCGTAACCTGACCTGTAATACAGACCATAGGTGTAGAATCTATCTGTGCATCTGCAAGACCAGTAACTAAATTTGTTGCACCAGGACCAGAAGTTGCTATTGCAACGCCGACTTTACCTGAAACACGAGCATACCCTTGGGCAGCATGCGTAGCACCCTGTTCATGTCTTGTAAGAATATGCGTTAACTTATCTTGAAACTTATATAGTTCATCGTAGACGGGCATAATTGCGCCACCAGGGTAGCCATACATTGTTTCGACCCCTTCGGCCAACAAACAATGAATTATTGCCTCTGCTCCAGAAATCTTAATAGTTTTCTTGGAATCTGTACCTTTTTTCTTCTCTTTTACTGTTTCCATAATTAATAATCAAATTCAAGTATTGCATATAAGAATTACAATAACCTGATATTAAAATCCTTCTAGAAGTAATTAAAATCTAGCCGGTGTTATTTAAAATTCATCGGTAACACAACCTTTAGATGCAGAAGATACCATACGAGCGTACTTGTATAAGCTTCCTCTTTTCACCTTTAATTCCGGCTGTTTCCAATTCTTCTTTCTTTCCGCTAATTGCTCATCCGTTAGGTTAACCGAAATCTCATTCTTCTCTGCATCAATGGTGATAATATCTCCATCTTCTAACAAACCGATTGCTCCACCTTCTTGTGCTTCAGGAGCAACATGACCTACAACAAAACCGTGTGTACCACCAGAGAAACGCCCATCTGTAATCAAAGCAACATCTTTACCTAGACCTGCTCCCATAATAGCAGCAGTAGGCTTCAACATTTCTGGCATACCAGGACCTCCTTTTGGACCTTCGTAACGAATAACCACAACATCTCCTTTTTTCACTTCACCTCTACCGATACCGGCATTGGCAAGGAACTCATCGTTATATACTTTAGCTGGTCCAGAAAAATACAATCCTTCTTTACCTGTAATTTTAGCCACAGCACCTTCAGTGGCTAGGTTACCATAAAGAATACGCAAGTGACCTGTTGCCTTAATAGGATTACTTAATGGCATTATAATTTTTTGATCTTTGACTAAACTTGGCACATCAGCTAAGTTCTCTGCAATTGTTTTACCAGTAACGGTTAAACAATCGCCATGTAGCATATCGTTCTCTAACATGAACTTCATAACTGCAGGAATACCCCCAATACGGTGTACATCTTCCATTAAGAATTTACCACTTGGTTTTAAATCTGCTAGAAACGGAGTAGAATCACTAATTTTCTGAAAATCATCTAATGTAAATTCAACATCTGCAGCTTTGGCAATTGCCAAGAAGTGTAGCACGGCATTTGTCGACCCACCCAAAAGTGTTAGCAAACGAATAGCATTCTCCATTGATTTACGAGTGATGATATCACTAGGCTTAATATCTTTCTCTAAAAGGTTTCTCAAAGCCTTTCCAGAGTTTATAGCATCGTACTGCTTATCTTTTCCAATAGCTGGGTTAGACGAGTTGTAAGGCATTGCCATACCCAAAGCTTCTATCGCAGATGCCATAGTATTTGCAGTATACATACCACCACAAGCACCTGCACCAGGGCAAGCATTTTGAATTACACCTTTGTAATCCTCCTCATTCATAGTGCCGGCAACCTTCTCTCCCCATGCTTCAAAAGCAGAAACGATATCTAAGGTCTTATCTTTAAAACAACCTGAAGCAATAGTACCACCATATACTAAAACAGATGGTCTATTTAAACGGATCATTGCCATTAGTGCACCTGGCATATTTTTATCGCAACCAACAACAGTAACTAAACCATCATAATTCATTGCCTGTACCACAGTTTCCATAGAATCTGCGATAATATCTCTTGAAGGTAAAGAATAACGCATACCGTATGTACCCATAGATATACCATCACTTACACCGATCGTATTAAAAACGAGACCAACTAAGCCAGTTCCATTGACACCGACTTTGACTTCTTGAGCCAAATCATTTAAGTGCATATTACAAGGGTTACCCTCATAACCTGTACTACCAATACCAATTAATGGTTTCTTTAAATCTTCTTCAGTTAAACCGATAGCATAAAGCATTGCTTGTGCCGCTGGTTGTGTTGGATCTTGGGTTACATTCTTACTATGTTTGTTCAACTCCATAATATAATTCTCGTATGCTTATCTTGATTTCTTAAATACTCCTTAATCAAAGATAAAAGTTTATAAAAATTTCTAATTTTAACAATAATGGTCAATACAAATTCATTTAATCAAAAATGAACCTAAAAATTTGAATATCAACCACTTAAATAACAACTATATACCATATTCAATACTTTAAAACAGTGTATATTTATCTGTAAAACATAAAAAAACCTGCATCAAATATATCTGATACAGGTTTTTCTACATATTGAAAAGCTATATCATCCCAGATTTGGAATGACAATGACTAGTTCAATATTTAGGTTTGATAATTTCATACTACAATAGTACTGAAAATATAGGTGACAAATAGCCCTTTAACAAAATCGGTTCAAAAAGTAATAAATTAAACCAATTTAAAGCTAATAGCGTCTCCGCCCTTCTTTTGTGCTAGAATACAAATTGCCTTATCTGTTAATTGAACAGCCCTTAAATATCCGCCAGTTGTTTGTCCGTCTTTCATAAGTACGATCAATTTACCAGCAGGTGTCAATTGCACAGTACCAGGTATAGTTGCAGAGGTAAGCATTGAGTTCGAATGTGGTGTTATCGTTTCTGATAACTGATATGCCATTCTGTTATTCTCATGGGCGACAGTAAATGTTTTAGAGAAAATTTCTTCTAGCTGCTTATCGCTCAATATATCAAATTCTGGTGCTTTATTTACCTCTAGTACAGTTTCGTCTAAAAATGACGCCACCTTAATTTCTGATATTTTAGGTTGAAAATCTTCTACCACAGAAAAAGGAATAACATCATTATCAGTTAATCTATTGACTTTGGTAATAGGTTTGTAAAATGATCTACTACCCAATATTTCTTTAGAAGTAAAACCGCCCTTTACTGCAAGGTAAGATCTAAACCCTTTCTCTAAACGACCAAAAGAAAGGATATCACCTTTTTCTATCATATAGACCTTATAATTCTGAATAGGTAAATTATTAAGTGTAGCAGACATTTTTGCTCCACCAAGTACCATATAGGTTTCTTTTTCGAAGATGAGCGTTGGTCCTGTCATGGTAATTTCCAATACGGCAGATGACTCTTTATTCTCTAATAAAGAATTCACCTTAAAGACCGTCATTTCATCCATTACTCCAGATACGGGCACTCCTTTATTTCTATAATGGAATCTACCTGCATCTTGCACTGTGGTGTAAAAACCTGCTTTTAATACTTTAAGCATTTATCTTAATTTTTTCAGGTTTATATATTCCCACTTCTGCTTCTATTCTGTGAAGGTCATGCTCTGCTTTAGATATTTTATAAAATTCAATTTTATCGCCAACACTAACAAAACATGGATTCTCTTTGGATGCGTCAAAAATAGGAACTGCACAATTTCCGATGATATTCCAACCTCCTGGTGATTCTTGTGGATAGATTCCTGCTTGTTTACCTGCAATACCAACAGCACCTTTTACCACTTTTGATCTTGGTGTTGCTTTTCTAGGCAATTCTAATTCTTTATTAATACCACCTAAATACATAAAGCCCGGTAAAAACCCAATACCGAATACTGTATAAGTCGCCCCAGTATGCAAGGCTATAATTTCTTCTTTTGTTTTATGAAAGTGATTGGCAACCTCTTCAAGGTCTAAACCAAATTCCAAATCATAACAAACCGGTAATCGCCATAAGTACCTATCTGGTTTTGGAGATTCTTTTAATTGTACATACCAGTTGTTGATATCGGCAGACAATTTTTGAAAATCGATCTGTTTTGTCCTATTAATAATTAAAAGTGAATTATAAGAAGGTACTAACTCCCACTCCTTATTCGTAAACACCTCTTTGTTTAAAAACCGTTCAAAATGTAATATTTTTTCTAATATGATTTCACTAACCTCATTTGGCCATTCAATTAAGACAGAATGTACTCCAAATGGTTTGATATGTATTTTAGGGGAATTCACGATTTTACGAGTAGATTATGATGAGGTAATTCATTTGAAAGATACGCCAAAATTTGCAATGCCGAAGGTGTATCGCCATGAATACAAAAGGTATTTGCTATTATAGGAATATTATCTCCATTAACTGTTTTAACCTCATTTTCGTTATACATTCTTAATAGATGAGCCAATACCTCTTTACCGTCGGTTATTAAGGCATTACTTTCTTTTCTAGAAACTAAACTTAAATCAGTATTATAATTTCTATCTGCAAAGGCTTCCACCAAGACTTTAAATCCGTTTTCTAATGCCAATCTTTGAATAACACTACAATACGGAACATATAATACTACGCTCTTTTTTTTTTCTTCTATACCTTTTAAAAACGTTTTCGCCAGATGTTCGTCTTTAGCGATATCATTATAAAGTGCACCATGCGGTTTAATATGGTGCAGTTCAACATCCACCTGATCACATAAAGAAGTAAATAATTGCAATTGTTGTTTTATACTTTGAATTAATGCATCGCTGGATATATCCATAGAAACACGACCAAAATTTTCTCTATCAGGATATGATGGATGCGCACCTACCTTTACATTATACTTCTTTGCCAACTCTAAACAGAATAGTATACTTTCTTTAGAACCAGCATGACCACCACAAGCAATATTGCAAGAACTGATGAGCGGAAACAAAGCTTCTTCATTACCAACACCTTCCCCTACATCACAATTAATATCTATAGTTCTTTTCGTCATCTATAAAAAACCTAATACAGTTAAAATACTTTTAGCACCCAATAAAATGGAAAGCAGAATAATCAGTCCTCCGAAAATATTCTGCAACATAGAATTTTTATACTTTCCCATCACTCCCGCTCTATTTACAACCCACAATAAAAAGACTGCAATTATAGGTAGCAACAAGCCATTGGTAATCTGAGCAAATTTTATAATCTCAATAGGTTTAATCCCGAAGGATAAAAAGAAGACTCCCAATATTAGAATCATTATCCATATCATTCTAAACTTAGCATCTTTAAAGCCTGCATTCCACCCAAAACAACTATTTGCTACGTAGGCAGCAGCCAAAGGTGCAGTAATAGCAGAGGTAATACCGGCAGCAAACATACCAATACCTAAAAAATACAAAGCTGCAGAACCATATAAAGGTTCTAAGGCTTTTGCCATATCCATAACATTATTTACTTCTGCAGCGTTGATGGCCGCAGCAGATATAATTATACTGACAGAAACGAGTCCGCCTAAAATAATTGAAACTAGCGTATCTCGCTTAGCCAATTTTAAATCATCTTTAGATTTCCACTTCTCACTTACCAAAGCTGCATGTAGAAAAAGATTATAAGGTACTACCGTAGTACCTACCAAAGCAATAATAGTAAGAATACCTTTTTCAGGGATAGTGGGCATGAACAATCCTTTTATAAGTAGCCACATATCTGGCTTTGTCAAAATTGCCGTCATTACAAAAGACAAACTCATAATAAGGACAAGAACGATAAAGACCTTCTCTAAAGACTTATAACTGCCCAGATACAATAGTATAAAAGCCAATCCGCCTAATATAAAAGGATATAGATTACTATACTCCATACCAAACAAAGCCTCCATACCTAGGGTGGCACCACCTATATTACCCGCTTCATAAGAGGCATTACCAATAATAATGGCAGAAAAAATAAGCGCTATGACGCTATTACGAATCCAAGGATTATGCAGCTCTTGTTTGATTACATCTGCCAACCCCTTCTGGGTTACGATACCTAAACGGGCAGACATTTCTTGCAGAAAATAGGTTGCTATAATGGATAACAACATGGCCCACAGCAAACTAAATCCAAAATTGACTCCTGCCAAGGTACATGCCGTAACCGTACCAGGACCAATAAACGCTGCGGCTACCAGTACACCCGGACCTAATTTCTTAAACATGTAGTAAAATTATCGTTCTTGTAAATATAATTGGTTAATCTGAATTTTCTCACCATACCCAGAATCAATTTCACCACAATTTTAACATTTCAAAATGCAGTTCATCTAAAAAAATGCAGTTCGTCTAAAACTTGGATGTCGTTCATCGAGATTACATACTAATCCAAAAATAACTGGGTTATAGCTATCCCCAAACCTTAAACTTAACCTATTAATGATTTGCTTAGAATGTAACAAAGAACTCGGTTATTTAGACCACAAAAATGCAATGGAGAGTGCTGGCGTAGAGCTTTGCATGAAGCACCATGAACGTATTAAGTTATTAATTAATAAACACAATACACCTTTAGAAGCTATTCAGCTTTATTATGCGCTGAAAGAAGCTGGTGTAAATCCCATGTTAGAATGGTGGGATGGTAAAAAATCTATCGATATCGCCATTTCTCGTGTAAAACTTAATATCGAAATTGACTCTGAATATGATAAGCTGACCGAACACGAGGCTATCAACAATTTAGAAGAAGCGATGCACTCCTTTAAAAATGGATTTACAACCATTAGAATTCCGCATATCGTAGTACGGTATTACCTAAATGAAACCGTAAACAATATCATCGGAATAATGCAGGGTCTAAAAGCCAACATTAAAGTTATTAACTAAAAAACCAGATATGGAAAATTCTAAAAAAGCATTTAGAAATCCGATAAGAGCAGCAATAGCTACCCTTTTAATCGGTGTGGTAATGCGAATACTTCACTGGCCGTTTTCTGAAGGAATTATTTTTATCTCCTTTGCAGCGATTCTTATTCTATACGGATTGCGCTTTTTGAAAAAGGAAGAAAAAAAGACCGTCGATTTAATTAAAATGGCATTGGTACTTTTCTGGACGACCAACGGACTATTAACAATTTTAGATTTTACCCATACGCTGTTTTTTCAAATCGGTACCGCATTTACCTTCATTGCATGGTTTGCGATGGAAGGTACTTCTTACTTCATGTCTAAAGAAGATGGTGTTAAGAATAGTACGACCGAAATCATATGGAATTTTGTCATGGTGATAGGTGTTATCACCCTGATCTGTGGTGGTCTCATGAAACTATTAAGTTGGGATTACGCAATACCAACCCTTACACTTGGGCTTACCATTGTTACCAGTTACATACTTAAAGATATTTTTACGGCACCAAATAACAACGAAGACGATATTAATAATGAAGAGTTATATTCTTAAACGAATAACTCTTTATGAAGTAAAATTTTACCCCAACCAACCCTCTCTGTCGAGTGAACGGTATTGAATGGCCTCTGAAATATGATTACCGTTCAATGCCTGCTCACCGGCTAAATCAGCAATAGTTCTTGCTACCTTCAAGATTCTGTCATACGCCCTAGCGGAAAGATTTAATCTTTCCATTGCATTTTTCAATAAGGCTTTAGACTTCTCATCTAGCCTACAATATTCGCGAATCTGTTTCGTATTCATTTGAGCATTATAGTGCACATTTTCCATCGCTTCAAATCTAACAGTCTGTAATTCTCTAGCAGCAGTAACTCGTTTTCGTATATCGACACTACTCTCCCCTTTTCTTTCTTCGGATAACTTTTCGAACGGAACCGGAGTAACCTCAATATGAATATCGATACGATCTAAAAGCGGACCAGATATTTTACTTAAATACCGTTGCATTTCTGCAGGTGATGAAGTTACGGGAGCATCTGGATCATTGAAATATCCACCCGGACTAGGATTCATACTAGCCACCAACATAAAACTACTTGGGTAGGTTACCGTAAAACGAGCTCGAGATATCGTAACCTCCCTATCTTCTAAAGGCTGACGCATTACCTCTAATACACCACGTTTAAATTCTGGCAGCTCATCTAAAAATAATACTCCGTTATGCGAAAGAGATATTTCACCGGGTTGCGGGTATGAGCCACCACCTACTAATGCGACGTCAGATATTGTATGATGGGGACTTCTAAATGGTCGCTGACTCATTAAACCCATATTCTTAATCTTACCAACTACACTATGTATTTTAGTGGTTTCTAAAGCTTCATGCAAAGTCATTGGTGGTAAAATAGAAGGTAATCGCTTCGCTAACATGGTCTTACCAGCACCTGGTGGACCAATTAATATGATATTATGTCCACCTGCTGCGGCTATTTCCATACAGCGTTTAATACTTTCTTGTCCTTTAACATCAGAAAAATCAAATTCCGGAAAATCTAAATTCTTATAAAACTCTTCTCTAGTATCTATAATAGTTTGCTCTAGGGGAGTACCTTGATCAAAGAAGTCTAATACTTGTTTAATATTATCAATGCCGTATACTTTCAAATCTCCAACAATAGCAGCTTCTTTTGCATTTGCCGTTGGTAAAATAAATCCTGTAAATCCTTCTTGCTGTGCTTTTATAGCAATAGGCAATGCTCCTGTTATGGGCTGCAAACTACCATCTAGAGACAATTCTCCCATGATGATATACTTCTCAATATCTTCAGATTTAATTTGACTAGAAGCGGCCAAAATTCCGATAGCCAAGGTAAGGTCATACGCAGAACCTTCTTTTCGAAGATCTGCAGGTGCCATATTTATAGTGATTTTTTTACCCGGAATTTTATAACCGTTGTTCTGTAATGCAGCAGCTATTCTATAATTACTTTCTTTAATAGCATTATCGGGCAACCCTACTAAATGATAACCAATTCCCTTGTCGATATTTACTTCTACAATTATTGTTGTGGCCTCAACACCAAATACTGCACTCCCATAAACTTTTGTAAGCATTTTTAATCCTTTGGCTTAAATGTAAGGATTTCTTTACTCATTTTAATTTCAGCCTCATTCATCATCATTTTACGAAACTCTCCATTAACGTACATTTCCGCTTGATCTCTGTAGTGTTTACTAAACGGGTTACCAGATTGTCCCGTAGGCAAAATACTAATGCTGTTCTCTACATCAGAGAAATCTACAAGTCTTCTAGTAGAAGGACCTACATTAGTTTTGTAAAAACCTGTTTTATCGTACGAAAATGCCAAGTTGTTTATTACCTCTCTTGTACCATTTACGGGAAATGGACCAACATTAAAAAAGGAACGTAAGGCTGCTATTTGACCAATAGGATGGGGATGTTCAATGCTATGTACTCTCTCCCATTGCCAATAATCCATATTATTACCAAAATCTTTTTCTAAAGAAAATACTGCCTCCATAAAAGACATATTTACTATATCAGCCATGGTTTCTTGAACATCGGCTGTATTTACATTATCTAACCAGACAGACTCCTCGTCCTTAGATAATGGTGCTATTAATCTTTTTGCAAAATGAGTACCTAAAAACTGATTAAACAACTCCGTTTCCAATTCATCTTCAAAAGTATTCTCTAGAAAGTAATACACCCATCTGTTATAAATAGTAGCCTCTATTGATGAAAGTTCATAGCCACCTTTCCACATTTTTAAGCTGTCGATAGCTTTTAATCCGTTTTCACTCAATAATGATACATCTAAATATTTAGATAAATTGGTTACAATTTCTGGGTCTACAGCAGAAATAACATCTGTAATCATTTCACTTGCAGTATTTAAATCCCAATCATTCTTGGGTTCTAATAACTGCACTATTCGTTTTCCCCTGTTTTCAGGTAGATAGTAACCTGGGTATAACATACCTGCAATAGAATCTGGTTGATTGTTGGCTGAGTATACATAATTACTAGGCGGATTTATTGCCTGTGGATTCTCATTAAAACCAATAAATTCTTTTTCTGCCGGAAGTCCTTTACCAACCTCAAATATCAACTTAGTATTAATTGAATCAGGAATTTTATAAAGCTGAGCTGTGGCAAACCATGCTACATTACCCTCGTCATCACCGTACATGATATTTAAACCTGGTGCATGAATTTTTGGTAAAGCAGTCTTAAACTCCGTAAGATTATTAGAATGGCTTAAACCAAATAAAGCATCTATTACTTTATTATCCATTTGAGTATATAACCATGACATGGCAATTGGTCTTTCGCCTTGCACCTGATCTGCAATTCCGTTCAAAATTGGTCCGTGATTCGATTTTTTATACGAAAACTCAACCTCAGATGAATCTTTTACCTTGAAAGTCTTTGTAATAATCTCATAATCTACATACCCATTTTCAGATAAGTATTGATTCTCATTTTCAGGATTGTTCTGTTCGTAATAGAAATCAACATCATCGTTCTCGAACATGGTAATACCGTAGGCTAATTTTCTATTATGTCCTAAAAGTGGAAATGGTATTCCTGCTATATGATACCCGTACTTTGAGTACGTTGGGGTTTCAACATGAGCTTCAAACCAAACAGATGGCTGAGAAAAACCAATGTGAGGATCATTAGCTAAAATCACCTTGCCATTCTTCGTTTTTTCAGGTGCAATTACCCAGCTATTACTTCCTTCAAATAACGGAATATCTAACGCCCCTAATGCTTTATTGACAGCAGCTGTTAAGTTATTCTGAATAGAGTCTGACTGCGATGGGTTATAATTCTTTATCCACTCTGTTTCAGTACTTGAGTCAACATGTAAATCATTCAAGTATTCAGTTCCTAATTTGGTGTTTATGGTAGTCAAAAGAGGATCTGTCTTGTGTGCCATTGCAAAACTAAAAGCCATATAGCCAATAGTATTATAGATATCTTCTAAAACAAATTCTTTCTTTTCTATACCGGTAAGATAAAACTCAACAGGTGTTGGTCCTTCATTTATAAATTGATTAATACCATCTAAGTATGCTTTTGACAATATAACTCCGGCATCACTTTCATTAGCATTAGAGGCTGATATTTTAGAAGCATCTGCTATACCAAGTGATAAAAAGAATTTGTCTGTTCCAATTAAATCGGTACCAAAAACTTCAGATAAACCACCACTAGCTATTCTTCGTAACAGCTCCATTTGCCACAGTCGATCCTGAGCATGAACATAGCCTAAGGTTCTAAAAGCATCTTTTTCATTTTCACCGTAAATGTGTGGAATACCGTATTCATCGTAGTACACGGTGACTTCTTTTTGAAGGTCTATTAATTCCTTTTCACCAGAATAATCTGGTTTTAAAGTATACGCAAATGCTCCGATAACAATGATCAGAAGGGTGACAATAACCAACAGGAGTGCTCCTATTTTTTTTAATGTTTTCATAGTTTAGTTTGGGGAAACGTTCCCAAGTTAAAACTATTTTTTACAATAAACTCTTCGTAGCTCTGCTTTTTATTGACAAGTAGTCAACACCTTACAAAATTGACCTATCAATTATTATTTTTTAAACCTTCTAACAACCAGTTTTTATAGGTTGGTACATCTGAATTTTGAATAGATGTATTTAGCACTTTTAAATCAGGAGAAAGTAATATATAAAATGGTTGAGAGATAGAGCTGAAGTTTACATCTTGAAAGGTTCCCCATTTTTGGGCAATGTTCGAAATTTCTTTTACGCGACCGCTATCATACTGAAAATTAAATTGTTCAGCTTCGGGCAGTTCTTCTCTATCATCGGTGTACAGTGAAATAAGCACGTAGTTATCCTTTATAATTGGAAATACCTCTGCATCACTCCAAACATTCTCTTCCATCTTTCTACAGTTGACACATGCCCAACCTGTAAAATCTAAAAGTATTGGTTTGTTGACCTCTTTGGCATACGCAAGACCTTCATCAAAATCTTTAAAGCAATCAATACCTAAAGGACAATCGGTTTCTTGTTCAAAAACACTATAAAACTCAGGTGGCGGAAAACCGCTTAACAGTTTCAAATTGGTGTTATTAGTAACTCCCAATATCATATAAATAGTAAAAGCCGCACTAATAAAGGCAGCAACTTTTCTACCTATAGACAACTTTTTTATCGGACCATCATGAGGAAACTTATATAATCCGAATAAATATAAGGTCATTGCTATTCCTAAAACAATCCAAATACCTAAGAATACTTCTCTTTTTAGAATACCCCAGTGACCCACTAAATCTGCATTCGACAAGAATTTAAGTGCTAAACCAATTTCTAAGAAGCCTAACACTACTTTAACCGTAGTCATCCATCCACCAGATTTAGGAAGTGAGTTTAACCATGCTGGGAATAAAGCAAACAATGCAAAAGGCAATGCCAATGCAACACCAAAACCTGTCATACCAGCTGTAAGATTCGTAGCAACTTCTCCCTCTGCCAAAGTAGTTCCTCCAAGCAATCCGCCTAAAATAGGACCTGTACATGAGAAAGAGACAATTGCCAGTGTAACAGCCATAAAAAAGATACCTAACACACCACCAACCTTAGACGATGCATCATCCATTTTATTTGCCCATGAGTTTGGTAAGGTCAATTCATAATATCCGAAAAACGAAAAAGCGAAGAATATGAATATCACGAAGAATAATAAATTCAACCATACATTAGTGGCGATAGAATTCAGAATTTGAGAATCTACTGAGTCGAATAAATGAAATGGTAAGCTCAATAAAAAGTAGATTAGAATAATAAAAAAACCATAAAGCAACGCATTTACAATTCCTTTCGATTTGTTCTGAGAATGTTTGGTAAAGAATGATACCGTTAACGGAATCATTGGAAACACACAAGGGGTCAACAAGGCTATTAATCCGCCAAGAAAACCTAAACCAAAAATCACCCAAATATTAGTAGTCTTGGCAATGTTATCTTGACCTTGAGTTAGTAGTTCTCTATTCTTTAAATCTAATCGTAACTCTTGACCTAATGCCAAACTTCTATCATCAACCGTCGCTACAACAGCTTCAGCTGCAGAACCATCTAAGGTAAAGATGAACTTCTTATCCATAGGAATACACACCTCTTCACATACTTGAAAAAACAAATCAACATCGATTTGATTTATTGATAGATCAACTATTTTAATACGCTGTGTAAAAATAGCATCATCTTTAAAGTAGGTTTCCTCAACCTCAAAAATCTCACTGTATTCTTTTATAGTTTCACTCTCTTTTGTACCATCAATAAGTTCATATATAGTACCGCTGCCATTATAAGTAAACTCGCTTGGCAAGGAGCCGAATTCAGATGTAAATTGAGAATACATGTGCCAACCATCTAAGATTTTGGCTTGCATTACCAGCTCATATTCCGATTCAGATATTTTATTAATCTGCTGTTCCCAAACTACGGGCTCATCTTCTGTTTGTGCAAAAACACCCAACGGTAAAACAACAATAAATAGTAATAATGCAAAAAATCTAATCATGTAAATTCTATTTTTATAATATCTTGAGCAGTATCTTCAACTCTAAAGCGATGGTCTGCGCGCATACCAATAACCCAAACAATTTGCCCTTCTGAGCATAATAACCAGGCTTTTTCTTTAGACAAGACATCTACTTTTTCGTCTTTAAAAAATTTTGACAATTTCTTTTTCCGGTTTAAACCTATCGGATAAAAATAGTCGCCAGTTTTCCATTTTCTTACCGTCAGCGGATACTTTAATGCACTCTTTTGTACAAAGATTACATTATCAGTATTATTATAACGTTCAGGTACCACCGAAAATTTCAAGTTTAACGGAAGGTTCAAAGGTACTTCTTCTTCCGTAATCAGATACTCTTGAGCATCCGATTTACTTTCCTTGCTCGAAGTTAAAATCAATACATCTCGATTCTTAACCAAAACATGTGAACTTGAAGCCAATTGCTTACCCGAGAGTCCGTCTAAAAGCGCTTCAAGATTATCCATTTCTTTAAATCCGTAAGCACTAAACAATCCATGTAGATAGGTAGAAACCGGATGTAACTCTTTTAATTTTGCAATTTCAATTTCAAACCTACCGCCTTTATCAACGAAAAGTTCTTCTTTTAATTTCTTAATATATGCTGAAGCAATAGTTTCGGTCTGTTGTAAATAGTTAAGTGTATTCTTGAAATTATCTGAAAAAATAGGATGCAATTCGTTCAACTTCGGTATAATCTCTAATCGTATTTTATTGCGTAAATATTTAGCGTCGGCATTACTCGCATCTTCACGCCACTCCATTTTTTCAACCTCTGCAAAAGATTCCAGTTCTTGCCTAGTAAAAGGCAACAAAGGTCTTCGAATATCATTTATGTTTGCAGGTATACCCGTTAAGCCATCAATACCAGTACCTCGCGATAAATTGATTATAAAAGTTTCTAGATTATCGTTTGCATGATGAGCAGTTAGTAGATAAGTACCCTCATTTTCTTTTAATAATTGCTCGAACCAAGCATAACGAAGTTCACGAGCAGCCATTTGCACAGAAACTTTATGCTGATTTACATAGCCAAGCGTATCGAAATGAGTAACAAAGACCTCTTTCTCTATCTTTTTGGCATAATCACGTACAAAAGCTTCATCGCCATCACTTGCTTTACCCCGCAATCTAAAATTACAATGTGCTATAGAAAATTTCAAATTTGCTTGATGGCAAAGCTCCACAAGCACAGAACTATCTAGACCACCACTACATGCAATGATAAAGTGAGTATCTAACAATTCTGGAAAAGAATCTTCAATATGTTTTTTGAATGCTTTTAACACGCAATAAAGGTAAGGAAGTCCCCTAGTTTAATAGGAAAGCCTAAGATTTATTTAACTTATAACTGATTTAAATATTTAAGAAATAGACTTTACAAAAGATGCTACTTTAGCTGCATGAATTTCAGCCAATTCGGAATTAGTAATTCCTTTTACTTCATCAAAGTTCTCGTTATAAAGAGGTAATGAGAATGATTCAACCACGGTACCTTGAAATCTAGCAATCATTTTTTCTGCCACCTCTAAAGCACCAATAGCACCACGGCCACCACCTGAAGTAGCCATCAATAAAATCTTTTTATCCGCAAGAAATTTAGAATCTATTCGAGATAACCAGTCCATCGTATTCTTAAAATATGCAGACGGATAACTATTATGCTCATTTACAGAGATAATTAATCCTTTAGAATTCGCAATTTCGTTATTGAATTCCACCAAAGAATTCGAGAATCCGTTTTCCTTTTCCGCATCTTGACTATACATCGGAAATGGATATTTAGAAAGATCTCTTAACCTTACTTCTTCCCCTTTTACTAAGGTAGCAGTATGTTTAACCAATTTATAATTAATGGAAACTGAAGAATTACTACCTGCAAATGCTAAAACATAACTCATAGACCTATTTTATTGTATGATTGCGAATTTAATTCAATTACAGTGAACCTTAGAATATTTTATCTAATTTTGCCGCTTTAAACATCCAAACATACTGTTTTATAAGTATATAGGATATAATTGTGATAATGAGCAACGCTAAGTCAAGATTGTTTTTTTTAGACGCCATTAGGGCGTGGGCTATCTTAATGATGTTACAAGGTCATTTTATTGATGGTTTACTTGATAATGCCTTCAGAGACAACTCTAATATGTTGTTCAGCACTTGGAAGTATTTTAGAGGAATTACCGCTCCCGTATTCTTTACCGTATCAGGATTCATTTTTACATTCTTATTAATTAGATCGAAGCAAACCGGTTGGGCAAACGCAAGAGTTAAAAAGGGTATTAAACGCGGATTTGAATTATTGGTCATCGCCTACTTATTACGAATGAACATTTTTGGTCTGTTCAAAGGTGAAATTTATGATTCGTTCTACCTCGTAGATGTACTGCACTGCATTGGTCTTTCATTATTGTTTATTATCGGATTTTACATTTTAACCTTTGCTAAGCAAAAATGGATTTTCCCAACAATTTTGGTATCTACTACCCTACTATTATTCATTTTTGAACCTATATATAAAGCATCTAGTTTTGAGTTTTTGCCACAAGTATTCGCAAATTACTTAACGAAAGCTAATGGATCTGTTTTTACCATTATACCTTGGTTAGGTTATGCAACTATTGGTAGTTTTATGTCCGTTTTATTTTCTAAGTACCAGGACAGCAAAAACTTATACAATTATATAGTACCAGCTTACATCGCTACAGGATTGATTCTTATATTCCTTTCTTCAGATTTTTTCCTATCGGTGTATGATGTTACAGGCATACAATTGTTTCAAGCTATAAATGACAATAACTACCTATTCATTCGTTTGGGTGATGTTCTAATCGTTTTCTCCATATTCATTTTACTAAGAAAATTCTTAATGAATGCAACATGGTTAAGAATAGGTCAAAGTACTTTATCTATCTATATTATTCATTTTATCATTTTATATGGCAGTTTTACCGGCGTAGGTCTGTACCGCTTTTTTCATCATTCATTAAATCCGTATTTGGTTGTACCTGGTGCGATTTTATTTATGATCTCGAGCACCTATTTAGCTTTAAAATATGAAGACCATAAAGCGGAATTAAAAGTAAACATACGTGCAATTTTATCTTCTACAAGAATCTACTTAGAGCAATTTGCAATAATCGCTTTTGAAGTTTTAAGAACAGCCACAGAAAAAGTATTACGTTTGCTAGGCTTAATTAAAAACTAAGTTCACGTTTTACTATAAAACAAAAAAAAGGCAGCCAATTGGCTGCCTTTTTCTATATCAAAAATTCTATTCTAATTAAACATGCAAAGCACGATCATCTGTAGCCGCTAATGCTGCTTCTTTAACCGCTTCTGCATATGTTGGGTGAGCATGGCTCATTCTAGAGATATCTTCTGCAGACGCTCTAAACTCCATCGCAGTTACCGCTTCGGCAATTAAATCGGCACAACGCGCGCCAACCATATGTACACCTAAAACTTCATCTGTCTTTTTATCTGCAAGAATCTTTACAAATCCGTCAGTATCCATACTTGCTCTTGCACGACCTAATGCACGCATTGGAAATTGACCAACCTTATATTCAACACCTGCTTCTTTTAATTCTTCTTCTGTTTTACCAACAGCAGCAACCTCTGGCCAAGTATAAACTACACCAGGTATTAAGTTATAATCGATATGTGGTTTTTGACCTGCTAATATCTCAGCAACCAAAGTACCTTCTTCTTCAGCCTTGTGAGCTAACATTGCTCCTTTGATTACATCACCGATAGCGTAAATATTATCTGCACTTGTTTTCAAATGCCCATCAACAATCACTTTACCTCTTTCATCAAGCTTTACACCTGCGGCATCAGCATTTAATCCGTCAGTATATGGTTTTCTACCTACAGCAACTAAACAGTAATCACCTTCAAAAACAACTTCCTCTCCTTTTTTGTTATCGGCCTTAACGATTACCTGATCACCTTTTCTTTCAACAGACTTTACTTTGTGCGATAAGGCAAATTTCACTTTTTGTTTCTTCATCACCTTAGTCAACTCTTTAGAAAGCGCAGCGTCCATTCCAGGAATAATACGATCCATAAACTCAACCACAGTAACTTCTGCACCAAGCCTCTTATATACCTGACCTAATTCAAGACCAATTACACCACCACCAATAACGATCATATGTTTTGGTACCTCTTTAAGCTCTAAAGCCTCTGTCGATGTTATGATACGTTCTTTATCTAATTTTATAAATGGTAAAGTAGAAGGTTTAGAACCTGTAGCGATAATTACATTTTTCGCTTCAATTTCCTCTGTTTTACCATCGTTCTTTTTAATGTTCACATGCCTGGCATCTTTAAAGCTACCAACACCTTCGTAAACGGTAATTTTATTCTTGTCCATCAAGAACTCAATACCCTTAGTAGTTTGATTAACAACGCCTTGTTTACGGGCAATCATTTTTTCCAAGTTTACTTTAATCTCACCAGGAATTTCAATACCGTGCTCATCAAAATGTTTAATGGCATCTTCATAATGATGAGAAGAATCTAACATCGCCTTAGAAGGAATACACCCAACATTTAAACATGTTCCGCCTAGGGTGGAATATTTTTCAATTATTGCTGTTTTCATTCCTAATTGAGCACAACGTATTGCTGCTACGTATCCTCCAGGTCCTGAGCCTATAATGGCTACATCATATTGATTCATAAAATTTTAGTTTTCTAATGTCCTACAAAATTAATACTATTTTTAGTTTTAAAGGGGTATAGCTGTAGAATGCTTTACCTCTTTTATGGTAAAAGAGCTTTGGGTACTACCAATATGATTCATGGTCGTCAATTTATTGACCATAAAATTTCGGTATGCATCCATATCTCGAACGTGTATTTTCAACAAATAATCATAATCTCCACTTAAATGATGGCACTCCACCACCTCTTGTAAACGCATAATTTGAGCTTCAAATTGTGCTATATTATCTTTTACATGTTGCACAAGTTTTACATGGCAAAACACCGTAAAATTCCTATCTACTATGGCTTTGTCGACCAATGCTACGTAATTTCTTATAGCACCTACTCTTTCTAATCTTTTTATACGTTCGTAAATCGCCGTTGTTGAAAGTCCTAATTTTAAAGCATATTCCTTAGTTGTCTTCTTACTATCTGCTTGCAATAAATCTAAAAGCTTATTATCAATTTGGTCTAGTTTCATAATGAATATAATTCTGTCTAATTGTTACAAAATACACAATAATAGATTTTAAATCTACTAAAAAATTAAATATAGTTTTAAAAACTAATAAAACAACTTCATATTGACAAATTTACACTCAAACGGTATTTTTACTGAAAACAACAACCTATGAGCCACAAGAACAGCAACGACTTACAAGATTTACAATATTTCGGAGAATATGGCGGAGTAAACCCTTCTATATCCGATTCATCAACCTACACCTTTATATCGGCAAAAACCATGTTCGATACCTTTGAAGGAAATACCGAAGGTTGTTATTTGTACAGCAGACACTCCTCCCCTTCAAATTTATATTTAGGCGAGGCATTAGCAGCATTAGAAGGTACTGAAAGTGCCAATGTAACTGCTAGTGGTATGGGCGCCATTACAGCTGTAATTTTACAATTATGTAAAGCCGGTGATCATATTATTAGTAGTAGAACTATTTATGGAGGCACCTATGCCTTCATGAAAAACTTCTTAATCAAATTCGGAATTAAAACTACCTTTTTAGACATTACAGATCTTGATGCAGTAGCCGCGGCTATTACACCAAACACTAAAATGATATATTGCGAAAGTGTCAGCAATCCGCTTTTAGAGGTTGCCGATATCTCTGCACTTTCTCGCATTTCTAAGAAAAATGAATTACCATTAATAGTTGATAATACTTTTTCTCCTTTAACTGTTTCACCTGCAAAACTAGGAGCGGACATCGTTATTCATAGTCTTACAAAATTCATTAATGGAACCAGCGACTGTGTTGCCGGTGTTGTTTGTGGTACTACAGAATTCTGTCTTAGCCTTAAAGATGTAAATAACGGAGCTGGTATGCTTTTAGGAAGCACGCTAGACAGTATGCGTGCAGCTTCAATTCTAAAGAACATGCGTACGTTACACATTCGTATGAAAAAGCATAGTGAAAATGCACAATACTTAGCTGAGAATTTTGAAAAAGACGGATTACGTGTTGTTTACCCAGGACTCCCTTCTCACCCAGGACATTTAATTATGGAAGATCAAATGAATCCGGAATACGGATATGGCGGATTAATAACCATGGATGTAGGTACTCTTGAAAATGCAAATGCTTTAATGGAATTAATGCAAGAAAGAAAATTAGGCTATTTAGCAGTTAGCCTCGGATTTTACAAAACATTATTCAGCGCGCCCGGAAGCTCCACATCTTCAGAAATTCCGCTAGAGGAACAAGAAGAAATGGGACTTGGAAATGGTTTAATTCGATTTTCAATTGGCTTAGATGATGATATTCAAAGAACCTACACCTTAATGAAAAAATGCCTTGAAGACCTTAATATACTGGATGTCAAAAGCATAAAAGCATAATCTTTCAATTATACAATGTGTTTGCACAACCGTTGCAGAAATCGTAATATTACGTAGAAACCAAACTATCTTTTAATGTCAGACCAAAATACTAATGAACACAGGGAAAACGAGCATATCGTTGACAATAAAGAATTAAGCATATTTGCCGCCTTAATTCCCGTTATAGCCCTAGTTGCTATGTTAGCATATAACGTTTATGTATTTGGTGATGACGCTTTAAGTGGCTCAAATCAGTTCATACTTTTATTGGGCGGTGCAGTTGCTGCTATTGTTGGGTTTGCTAATAAAGTTTCATACAAACAAATGATCGCCGAAGTAGAAGAGAACATTCGATCTACCACTGGTGCATTATTAATATTACTTATGGTTGGTGCACTGGCAGGTACATGGCTTGTTAGTGGTATTATACCTGCAATGATCTATTACGGACTTCAAATTCTTAATCCCACTATATTTTTAGCGGCTTGTGTAATTATTTGCGCTGTAATTTCTGTTGCAACGGGTAGCAGCTGGACAACATCTGCCACCGTAGGTATTGCATTAATAGGTATCGGCGAAGCATTAGGTATTTCTTTAGGCATGACCGCTGGCGCCGTATTATCTGGCGCATATTTTGGTGATAAACTTTCTCCATTAAGTGATACTACAAATTTAGCACCGGCAATGGCAGGTGGCGAATTGTTTTCTCATATAAAATATATGCTATGGACTACAGTACCGACAATTTCTGTAACGCTAGTTGTATTTTTAATTATCGGTTTTAGCTTAGAAACTAGCGGAGACGCAGATGTAGATGCTATACTGGCGTCTATCGACTCTTCTTTTGATATTAACGGTTGGTTATTTTTGGTACCTGTAGCGGTTATATTTTTAATCGTTAAAAAGACTCCGCCATTAGTCGCCTTATTAATAGGTACGCTATTGGCTGCTTTATTTGCGTTAATTTTTCAACCTAACGTAGTTGCGGGTATCACGGGAGCTTCAGAATTAACTTTTCAGTCAGGATACCAAGGAATACTAAAAGCTATAACCGTTAATACAGATGTGCCAACCGACAATAAAGCGTTGAGCGATTTGTTTTCTTCAAAAGGAATGACAGGTATGCTAGGTACCATTTGGCTAATTATCTGCGCTATGTTTTTCGGGGGAATTATGGATGGTATTGGTGCACTGTCAAGAATTACCAAGTCCCTGCTTAAAATGGCAAAATCAACATTCGGTCTATTCTTTAGCACAGGTATAAGCTGTATCGTTTTAAACGGTACCGCATCTGACCAGTACTTGGCAATTGTAGTACCAGGAAAAATGTTCTCAAAAGCATTTAAAGATAGAGGGCTAGCACCCGAAAATTTAAGTAGAACCTTAGAAGATACAGGTACGGTAACATCAGTACTAATACCTTACAACACTTGCGGAGCTTACCATAGTGGCGTATTAGGTGTTGGTGTAGCTGAATACTTTGTGTATGCCATCTTCAATTGGTTGAGTCCGATTATGACTTTCATCTTCGCCGGATTCAATATTAAGATTAAAAAATTAGCCGCTAAATAATCAAAAAAATCCATTCTAAGTTATTAGCACTTCAGATAATATATTTCTGTCGATCTGGTAATTTTAAAAGCTAAAAATTACGTAATTCTTACCAAAACATAGCATTACCATTAGCTATTCAAAATAGTTATTGTTGCATTGAAAATACTAATTTAGAAAGTCTGTAAACGCCATATCTTGTCTTAATTTTGCTTTATAATTAATTATAAAACGAAAACATATTATGGCATTTGTAGGAAAAAAATTCCCAAATCTTAGTGTTAACGCAATGAACGACATGGGCGACACTTTTAAACTTAACGTATTAGAAGAAGCTCAAAAAAATAATAAAAAAGTGGTTCTTTTCTGGTACCCAAAAGATTTTACTTTTGTTTGCCCTACAGAATTACACGCTTTTCAGGCTGCTATTGGTGAATTCGAAAAAAGAAACACAATTGTAATCGGTGCTTCATGTGATACTCCAGAAGTACATTTTGCATGGTTAAGTACTGCAAAAGATAATGGTGGTATTGAAGGTGTTACTTACCCAATATTAGCAGACAGCAATAGAAACTTAGCTTCTACTTTAGGTATTTTAGATATTACCAATGAAAAGTATGACGAAGAAAATGATGTGGTAACTGTTGAAGGTGATAATGTAACTTACAGAGCAACATATATTATTGATGAAGAAGGTGTTGTACAACACGAAAGCATCAACAACATGCCTTTAGGTAGAAACGTAAACGAATACCTACGTATCGTAGATGCTTTAACGCATGTACAAGAAAAAGGTGAAGTATGCCCAGCAAACTGGGAAGAAGGTAAAGATGCAATGTCTGCAAACAGAGACGGTGTTGCTAGCTACCTTTCTACACATGCTAACTAAGTAAAACAGCTATGAACATGAAGTCACTGACTTCATGTTCTTTTTATTAATCTTTAAATAACTTTAATTATGTTATTAGAATTAGAACAAGATAATTTACAGGAAATCATAGATAACAATCCAAATGTTGTAGTTCAATATTCTGCAACATGGTGTGGTAACTGTAGAATCATGAAGCCGAAATTTAAAAAAGAAGCTTCACAAAATGAGGACATTACATTTGTTTTGGCAGATGCAGAAAAATTTCCTGAATCTAGAAAGCTAGCAGACGTAAGCAACTTACCAACCTTCGCTTCTTTCGAGAAAGGGAAAATTAAAAATCAGGTTCAGACTAACAAGTACGACCTATTAAAAGATTTGATCAGTGAGATTACCCATAATTAAATTACTGACAGAGTTCATTGAAGAAAAAGATAGCGATTTCGTTCTAGAGACTATTGAAACTTTAGAAGCTTTAACAGAGCTACCTTCATTAAAAGATGAAGAGCTTGATGTCATCGGCGAACTTATTTCTAATATGTACGGTGCCATTGAAGTTGCGAACAGCATAGAGCAAGGCACGCCAAAGAAAGATGCTATGAATCAGTTTATGCAGCGAGTTTTAGGCTCTATAGACAAATAATAGCTATTTAAAATATACAAAGTCCTTTCAATTATGAAAGGACTTTTTTTTATCATATTCCCGCTCATTTCAACTTTATATTTTATAATTTCACACTCTCAATTATAAAAAGATAAAAGTTATGGCTTCGGTTACACTAAAAGGAAACGAAATACACACATTAGGAACTTTACCTGCAAACGGCGGAAAAGCTCCAGAATTTCAATTAACTAAGAATGACTTATCTACCGTAAAACTTTCAGATTACGAAGGTTCTAGAGTAGTATTAAATATATTCCCAAGCGTTGATACAGGTACTTGCGCACAATCTGTACGTCAGTTTAATCAAGAAGCTGCTGAATTAGACAACACTATTGTACTTTGTATTTCTAAAGATTTACCATTTGCACAAGCAAGATTTTGTGGTGCTGAAGGAATCGAAAATGTTGAAATGCTTTCTGATTTTAAAGATGGCAATTTCGGAAAAGGTTATAACGTAGCATTCTCTGACGGACCATTAGCTCCATTACTTTCAAGAGCAGTTGTTGTAGTTGATGAAAAAGGTAATGTATTGTATACAGAGCAGGTAGCAGAAACTACAGAAGAGCCAAATTACAAAGCAGCTTTAGAGGCATTAATGAACTAAAAACAAAGGACACTCATGCCCAAAGAATCCTTTTTGGTAAATCGTATTAAAAGTGTTGGCTTTGCCCTTAAAGGCGCCTTCCTTTTAATACGAACCGAAGCAAGTATAAAAATTCAGGTCTTCATTGCTATCGTAATGACTGCCGCTGGTTTCTACTATGATATTTCGAGTACAGAATGGATACTTCAAATATTTGCAATTGCAATTGTTTTAGGAATTGAAGGCATGAATACCGCTGTTGAAAAAATTGCAGATTATATTCAACCCGAATTTGATGTCAAAATCGGATTTATTAAGGATATTTCTGCAGGTGCTGTAATGCTAGTTTCAATAGCTTCTGCCATTGTCGGACTCATCATCTACCTACCCAAGATTCTATAGGTTAGTTCTTAGTTTTCACGTAGCTCATCGTAAATTTGTAATTTAGCATCAGAATTAAGTTTTAATGGCAAAAAAGGCAACTAAATCAAAGCCAAAACCTACTAAAAAGCGAACACCGTTTAAATTATCCAAACAGAATAAAATCATTTTGGGTAGTTTATTGATGCTCTTTAGTATTGCATTGTTCTTTTCGTTTATTTCATTTTACTTTAACTGGCAAGATGACCAAAGTCTATTGTCTGAGTTTAAAGACCGAAATGAACTTGCAAAAAACTTACTGAACAAATTCGGAGCAAGCATTAGCCACTTTTTCATGTATAAGGGCTTTGGCGTAGCTTCACTAATTATTCCGTTTCTAATCTGTATTACTGGTATCTACCTCTTTTTAGGACTTCCTTTAAAAGCATTGTTCAAAAAATGGATTTGGGGTCTATTATTCATTATTTGGATTTCAATTGCCCTAGGTTTCTTTGCCACCACTAGCCCACTCTTAGGCGGATTGGTAGGTTTCGAAATGAATGATTTCTTACAAGATTACGCGGGTAAAATTGGTGTTCTACTATTATTGGTATTCGGACTCATATTTATTCTAGTACGATTATTTGAAGTTACCCCTGAAGGAATTTCATCTTTCTTTAATTCTAGAAAAGAAGCTATTTCTACAGAATTTAAAGCCAACCAAGAACGCAAGGCAACTAAAAAGAAAGAACAGAAAGAAAAAGAAGACATTCTAACTACCTCATTAGAAGAAGAAGCTCCGGTAATTCTAGACACTTATACCCATAAGGCAGAAATTCCTCATTTAGAAAAAGAGAAAAAAGCTAACGATTTTGAAGTAACTATACCAGAACCTGAGCCAGAAGAAACTTTGGCGATGGAGGTTGAGTCGGTTGTTGAAGAACCAGAAGAAATTGATATTCTTGCCAACAAACTTGTAGATGATTTTGGAGAGTTTGACCCTACCTTAGAGTTAGGGAACTACAAATTTCCAACTATTGACCTTTTGGATCAACACGGTGCTACTGGCGGTATTACTATTAATCAAGAAGAATTAGAGGAAAACAAGAATAAAATTGTTGAAACTCTAAAAAATTATAAAATCGGAATTGCCCAAATTAAGGCAACTATCGGTCCGACAGTAACGCTATACGAAATAGTACCAGAAGCAGGTGTAAGAATATCGAAGATTAAAAATCTTGAAGATGATATTGCACTATCATTAGCGGCATTGGGTATTCGTATCATTGCCCCTATTCCTGGCAAAGGAACTATTGGTATCGAAGTACCTAACAAAAATTCATCAATCGTATCAATGCGTTCGGTTATTGCCTCTAGCAAATTTCAAAAAGCAGAAATGGAATTACCAATCGCATTCGGTAAAACTATTAGCAACGAAACTTTTGTAGTAGATTTAGCAAAAATGCCTCACCTATTAATGGCAGGTGCTACCGGCCAAGGTAAATCGGTAGGTTTAAATGCAGTACTTACTTCGTTATTATACAAAAAGCATCCGGCAGAGGTAAAATTCATTTTGGTCGATCCAAAGAAAGTTGAACTTACGCTTTATAATAAAATAGAACGCCATTTCTTAGCTAAACTTCCAGATTCTGAAGAAGCTATTATCACAGATAACACAAAAGTAATTCACACCTTGAATTCACTTTGTATTGAAATGGATAATAGATATGAACTGTTGAAATTAGCAATGGTTCGTAACTTAAAAGAATACAACACTAAGTTTAAGGCTAGAAAACTGAATCCGAATGACGGACACAAATTCTTACCATACATTGTATTGGTAATTGATGAGTTTGCCGATTTGATCATGACAGCCGGTAAAGAGGTAGAAACGCCCGTAGCAAGACTTGCACAACTAGCGAGAGCAATTGGTATACATTTGATTATTGCGACGCAAAGACCATCTGTAAACGTTATTACAGGTATTATTAAAGCCAACTTCCCTGCGAGGTTAGCTTTTAGAGTAACTTCTAAGATTGATTCAAGAACTATATTAGATACCGCAGGTGCCGATCAATTAATTGGTAGAGGAGATATGTTATTTACACAAGGTAATGATGTCACCCGTATTCAATGTGCATTTGTCGATACCCCAGAGGTTGCAAAAATAGTGGAATTCATTGGTAGTCAACGTGCTTACCCAGATGCACACGAATTACCTGAGTACGTTGGTGAAGATTCTGGCACGAGTCTTGATAATAACGTGTCTGAAAGGGATGCAAAGTTTCGCGAAGCTGCTGAAGTTATCGTAATTGCTCAACAAGGTTCTGCTTCTTTAATTCAACGTAAATTGAAATTAGGCTACAACAGAGCCGGTAGAATTATTGATCAGTTAGAAGCCGCAGGCATTGTAGGTCCGTTTGAAGGTAGTAAAGCACGACAGGTTTATGTAGCCGATATGGTTGCCCTTCAGCAAATATTGGATAATGAATAATATTAAAAAGATGAAGAAAATTATTATTGTATTGACGATTATGTTTACCGCAACCTTTGCAAATGCACAAGGTTCAGATAAAGCAAAAGCATTATTGGATGAAGTTTATAACAAAGTACAGAGTTATGACAACATCTTTGTAGACTTCAAATTTGATTTAAAGAACGCAGATGCAGGTATTAACCAAGAAACAAGAGGCGACGTTACCCTTGCAGGCAATAAATACATGTTTAATTACTTAGGTTCTCAGCAAATTTTTGACGGTAACAAAGTGTACACTATCGTACCAGAGAATGAAGAAGTTACTATCGAAGACAAGTCTGATGATGAAAACGCGATGACCCCTTCCAAAATGTTGACTTTTTATAAAGAAGGACACAACTACGCTTGGGATATTCTACAAGATATTCAAGGAAGAAAAATACAATACGTAAAATTGACCCCTATCGATTCTGATACCGAAATAAAGTCAAGATTATTAGGTATAGATATGGGCACAAAGCACATTTACAACTTAATTGAAACAGGTAAGAACGGTACAAAAACAACGATCACTGTTAATTCTTTTAAAACAGATCAAACTTTGTCCAAAACCTTATTTACTTTTGATGAAGCTAAATATAAGGATGAAGGTTATTTCATTCTAAGAAATTAGAACTATTGAGAATACTAGACCGATATATCCTATCAAGGTTCGTTTTTAATTTTGTCAGTTCGTTTGTAATATTGATGTTCATCTTCATATTCCAAACGATTTGGCTTTTTATTGATGATCTGGCGGGCAAAGGTTTAGACATTGTCATTATCGGTAAGTTCTTGTTTTATTTAATGCCAGATCTTACTGAAAAAGTACTGCCACTTACCGTACTTTTATCTTCCATTTTAACCTTTGGTTCTATTGCAGAAAATTATGAATTCGCTGCAATGAAGGCATCAGGTATTTCTCTGCAACGTTCTATGTTGAGTTTAATCATATTCGTAACCATTTTAGGCGGAGTAACTTTTTTCTTTGCTAATAACGTTATTCCCCTATCACAAAGAAAAATATACAACCTACGTAGAAATATTGCCAAGGTAAAACCTGCAGCAGTAGTCTCTGAAGGCGTTTTCAGTGATTTTGAAGGAATGAATATTAAGGTGGATGAAAAATATGGTGATAATGATCGTTTTCTTAAAAACGTAATAATTCATAGAAAGTCTGCAAACAACTTGAACACTACTGTCATCAAATCTAAATCGGGAGAATTAATAAGTAGTGAAGACTCAGACGTTATACAATTGGTATTAACAGACGGTCATTATTATGAAGACATCACCTCGAAAAGTAATGATAGCAAAATGAAATTCCCTTTTGCTCAGGCAGATTTCGATACCTACACCATGAATATCGAAATTCCTGAAATTAATAATGATGATTTAGAAGAAGAACGCGATATCAGTACCGACAAAATGAAGAATATATCGCGACTTTCAAAAGATATCGATTCTTTACGTGGCGATAATTATCGTATTGTTCGTGCATTTTCTAAAAACATAGAAGGTAGAACAGGTATGTTTTCGCCTTTGGTTGCCAAAAACAATGACTCTACCAAAACAGATATGATCCGTAAAAAAGATTCTGTTTTAAATGCGAAAGCAAGTATCGCTATGAAAAATATAGCGCTGCAAGATTCCATAAACGATAATTTTCTTGTTCTTTTTCCAGATTGGCAACAAATACAGATATTAAGTAGTGCTAAAAATGCCACAACAAGTATTTTAGGCACCGTTAGCGGTAAAAAAGAAGAAATGCAGAAGAGATATAAAATCTACAACATGCACATTCTTTCGCTTCACAATAAATATGCATTAGCGTTCTCATGTATCATTCTATTTTTTGTAGGTGCTCCATTAGGTGCTATTATTAGAAAAGGAGGATTAGGTTTACCTATGGTAATTGCCATAGTACTATTCCTAATTTATTATTTTATAGGAGTTTTCGCAGGAAACTATGCTAAAGAAGGTAATATACACCCAATGTTAGGTGCATGGTTGGCAACGCTAATTATGCTGCCCCTTGGTGTTGTATTAACCAAAAGAGCAACAGAAGATAAAGGATTGATGGATTTCGGATTTATAGCCGATTTCTTCAAAAAAATATTTAAGAAAAAAGATAAAGCTGATTCTTAACCATGACAGATCTTAGTACAATACAATTGAATAGTATAGAAGAAGCGATTGAAGATATTCGCGCCGGTAAAGTAATTATCGTTGTTGATGATGAAAATCGTGAAAATGAAGGAGATTTTTTAGCAGCCGCTGAACTTGCTACACCTGAAACGGTCAATTTTATGGCCACTCACGGTAGAGGTCTTATATGTGCTCCCTTAACCGAAGGTCGCTGTAAAGATTTAGGTCTTCATATGATGGTAAGTACCAATACCGATCCATTAGAAACGGCATTTACCGTATCTGTAGATTTAAGAGGAAAAGGAGTTACCACTGGTATTTCTGCTGGTGATAGATCCAAAACTGTTATTGCATTAACCGAAAGTGATACAAAACCCCATGATTTAGCGAGACCAGGACATATATTCCCATTAGTAGCTAAAGAAGGTGGCGTATTAAGAAGAACAGGGCACACCGAAGCTGCTATTGATTTTGCGCGATTAGCAGGATTGCAACCAGCCGGAATCATTGTAGAGATCATGAATGAAGATGGCACCATGGCACGACTACCTCAATTGGTAGATGTAGCTAAAAGATTCGATCTTAAAATTGTCTCAATTGAGTCTCTTGTTGCCTACAGAATGGAACATGACAGCTTAATAGACAAAGAAGTAGATTTTGATATTACCACTCGTTTTGGCGAATTTAGATTACGAGCCTATAAACAAACTACAAACAATCATATTCATATTGCATTAACTAAAGGTTCTTGGTCTTCGGATGAAAAAATCTTAACTAGAATCAACTCTACCCTTATCAACAATGATATTTTAGGAACATTGACTCATAACCCAGACGAAAAGCTAGAGGATATGTTCAACAAGATTAATGAAGAAGGTAAAGGAGCAATTGTTTTCATTAATCAAGATTCAGAATCTCTTAATTTACTTTCTAGGTTAAAAGAATTGAAAGAATTGCAAAAACAAGGCGTTCACAAAGCACCTAAGATAGAAATGGATAATCGTGACTTCGGCATCGGAGCTCAGATACTACATGATTTAGGCATTCATAAAATGAAACTAATGACCAACAGCACCCAAGCGAAACGCGTAGGTATTGTCGGCTACGGATTAGAGATTTTAGAATACGTGAAGTATTAAGAGTTTAAATAAACTTTTCTAATACATCTTTCATTTTAGTTGCACGTTCAGCAACCTGTTCTTCTGTCCAACTTAATTTTACAAGACATGAGATGGTTCTGCCTATCCACGCATCAGATTTTGAGAAGTCCGATTTTGAATAGTCAGGTAATTGATTAACAACCTCTTGCGGCAATTTACCTAAAGATCTTTTATGGGTTAAATGCTCCCATTTTTTGTAGTAATGCCAATTATTATCAAACCAATAAAAACAGGCATCTACACCAGCTTCACCTAAAGCTGTATGTGCTTTTTTTGCTATTTCTATAGTTGGCAAAAAGAAAGAGATAAACGAATAATTCTCTACTCCCCCTTCTGGCACTTTTCTAAACGTTATATTAGAAAGTGGTGATAATGCATTTCTTAAAACGGTGTAATTTTTCTTTTGAATAGACAAGAAATCATCTAGTCGCTCAATTTGCGCACAACCTACAGCTGCATGCAATTCTGATATTCTATAATTATATCCTAAAAACGGATGTGTCTCCGTTCCGCGATTGCTACCCACATGATCATGACCGTGATCGGAGTAATGATCTGCATTTATTTTATATTGTTCGTTGTTGGTTATAATTGCTCCGCCTTCGCCACAGGTTATGGTTTTTACATAATCAAAAGAGAAACAGCCTAAATCACCATAACTACCCAAAGGCTTACCGTCATAACTACCTCCTATTGCCTGACAGGCATCTTCTAACAGCAATAAATGGTGTTTATCACAAATAGCCTTCAATGCAACCAAATCTGCCATAGAACCACACATATGAACCGGCATGACTACTTTGGTCTTATCGGTAATAGCGCTTTCTACAGCCGCCGGATCTAAAGTCAGCGTATCATCTACATCTACCAAGATAGGAATTGCACCAATAGCCAAAATAGATTCAAAACTTGCTACAAATGTAAATGTTGGCATTATCACCTCGTCACCAGCCCCAACACCTGCACTTGCTAGCGCAACTGTTAACGCGGCAGTACCACTACTTACCAATTGTGCATACTTAGATTCCATGCGCTTAGATAAAGCCTCCTCAAGTTCTAATGCCTTCCAATGGTTATTTCGCATTCCGTCAAAGCCGTAACGCATTAATACGCCTGAATCTAGAACATCTTGAACTTGACTTTTCTCACTCTCTCCAAACAACTCGAAACCTGGCATGCTATCTTATTTTATATTGTACTACAAATCTTGTTTAAATTATTGGTAAAACCAACAACAAAACCTACAAATATCAACAAAGGATAAGCATACCATTCTTCCATACAAAACGATGAAAGTTCAATCAAAATAGCAACAAAAGCTATTAAAGATCAACTACTCATAAATCTACTTAAAACCCTGATAACCAAAAGATTTCATCTGATCATATGCACCAGAAACTGTTTTTACAGGTAGTTTACAGGTATTATTCCGACATACATAAACAAAGGTTTCATCTTCACTAAAACGATCTTTAAAAAGAGAAATATCACTTTCAACAGTAGAGCCTACGATAATCGAATTAACAATGTATGTGCTGTTTATTTCTGACAACATACCTTTCGCATCTTTACCGACAACGACTATTTCATAAAAAGGATATACTTGTTGCAAAAGCAAAGATCCCCAAGCGCCATAGCTTACAGCTTGACTTTCAAAATCTTCTGTAATTAAAGACCCCATTACCGCTGCCTTTTTTAAATAATCGGTATTGTATTCTAAATGACCAATTCGTAAAAAATTCTGTGCCATAATAGCATTTGCAGAAGGTACCACCCCATCAGAAGTATTAATGATACTTGGCACCAAATCACTAGATATATTATAATAGAACAACTCAGAATTACTCTTATATTTTTCTGAGCTTATATTCATTAACTCTTTTGAAGTCTGTAGATATGAGACGTCTAAAGTGACTTCGTACAAGGCAAAGGCACTTTTGGCTAGAAAAGCATAATCTTCTAAGAACACCTCTTTCTGCTTACTATCTTTTGTATAAGAATGCACCAATTGTGTGTCTTTAAAATTGTACTCATTTAAATAGTTAAAAACCGACACTGCCTCGGTTAAATATTTTTCATCACCAAAAGCCTTGTACGCTTCTAAAAGTCCGTCAATTAAAAGAGCGTTCCAAGATGTCAAAATCTTAAAATCTTTGGTAGGCTTTTCTCTTTTTTGTCGCGCTTGATACAAGGTCGATTTCCAATTCTCCTTTTTCTTATCAAAAGCTTCTTCGCTTATTTCAAAAGCCTTTAAAATTTCACCTTTAGAAGTGGTATTGTTCAATACAAAGTTTCCATCTTCCCAAACCTGACTATCCTCAATATTGAAGTACTTGGAGAATAATTCAAAATCATCACCTATTAACGACTGTAGCTCTTCCTTCTTCCAAACATAATAAACTCCTTCCTCCCCATTGGTATCAGCATCCATAGCACTAAAATAACCTCCATCTTCATTTCGCATTTCAGTCTTCAAAAATTTGAGAGTTTCCGCTACCTTGGTTTTGTACTCCTTATTTTCAGTCAACTTATAGGCTTTTGATAGTAAATACACGAGTTGTGCATTATCATACAGCATCTTTTCAAAATGCGGTACCTTCCAAGTATTATCAGTGCTATATCTAAAAAATCCACCATCTACGTGATCATAGATTCCGCCATGTATCACCTTATCTAACGTATTAATAACATGATTTTCAGCTTCGCTATTTTGTTGCAGCACGGCATAATCTAATAACATGGTCAAATTAGCAGGTAGTATAAATTTCTGCTGCCCGAGATTACCACCCCATTGTTTGTCCCAAACAGTAGCCCACTCCGTAATACCGTTCACAAACTTATCTGGTGTAATGGCATTCGCCGATTGTTTTGCTGGCTGCTCATAAACCTCTTGCACACCATCTGCCAACATGGTGGCATACTCCGTCATTTTCTCAGGGTTCTTTTCATATTCAGAACTGAATTTGATTAGAATATTCTTCCATTCTTCTTTCTCAAAATATGTACCCAAAAATACCGGACTCCCATTAGGCATAATAATAGCGTTCATAGGCCAACCACCCGTTCCGTTTACTAATTGCAAGGCAGTTTGGTAGACCATATCAAGATCTGGTCGTTCTTCGCGGTCTACCTTAATACTAACAAACTTATCGTTCATAAGTTTAGCCACTTCGGTATCTTCAAAAGATTCCTCTTCCATAACATGGCACCAGTGACAGGTAGAATACCCCACACTTAAAATCACTAGTTTATTTTCTTCGGATGCTTTTTTAAAAACATCGTCTGACCAAGCGTTCCAATCTACAGGGTTATGTGCATGTTGTAATAAATACGGACTGGTTTCATGTATAAGATCATTGGTGAATTCATGATTGTCAATTGCTGCATCATCACTTATATTCTTATTTTGGTTTTTACAAGAACTTAAAATCAGCACACCAATAAGAACAAAAAAAACGCTTTTAATCTTCATAATTCTCTAATAATAGATTCAAAGATATATTTAATTTATCTATCACAAACTTCTAAAAATTCGATCAGAATTATATAGAATAATTCTACCCGAAATTGCGAAATAAACAGTAATCAAAAACAATATCAAGAAATACTCAAATCTCATAGGTTAAAAATGAAGTTATCATAAATATATCAACCATAAATTGCAGTATTACTAGCATACACAATGTATTTGCATCATAATTACTAGTGTTCGCTTCATTTGTCTTATTACTCAATCTTACCTACTTCTATATTTGTTATGTTAAAATCTGTTAAAAAGGTTTGCAACAAATAACAACTTAAAACTTAATTAATTATGACTAAACTCAAAATGACATTCATTGCATTAATTGTAATGTTAGGGCAATTTGCCTATTCACAAACATCGACCGTAACCGGTGTTGTTTCTGATGATACCGGAGCACCTCTTCCAGGAGCTTCAGTGGTAGTATCGGGTACGACAAATGGTTCACAAACCGATTTTGATGGAAATTTTTCACTATCAAATGTTCCATCAGATGGTACCTTAACTATTAGTTACATAGGTTACGAAACCCAAAAGGTTCAAGTAAATGGTCAATCATCAATTAATATAGCTATGGAAATAGATGCCCAGGCTTTGGACGAGGTTGTGGTTGTTGGCTATGGTGCTCAAAGCAGAGCTGCAGTAACCGGTGCAATATCTAGCGTAAAGTCTGAAGATCTTAACGCCGTACCTGTAGCTAATGCAACAGAAGCTTTACAAGGTAGAGCTGCTGGTGTATCAGTAGTGAATACCGGCGCACCCGGTACAGAACCTTCTATTACCATTAGAGGTCTTGGTACATTTGGTAACAACTCACCATTATTTGTTGTTGACGGGGTTATCGTTGGTAATCTTTCCGGTATCAACCAAAACGATATTGAAACCATAAACGTATTAAAAGATGCATCTACCACTGCTGTGTACGGTGCACAAGGATCTAACGGGGTTATTCTTGTCACTACTAAGAAAGGAAAAAGCGGTAAAACTCAATTATCGTTTAATGCACATACTGGTTTTCAACAAAATACACAGCGGTATGATGTGTTAAATACCGAGCAATACTTGCAATATGCTAATGAAGCTTTTGGTATTGTACCGAACACACCATCTTCTACATCTGGTGTAAACACGAACTGGCAAGATGAAATTTATACTTCAGGACTTATAAGAAGTTACGATATGGCTGCTTCTGGCGGTAACGATACTAGCAACTTTAGAATATCTGGCGGATATTTTGAAAGAGAAGGTATTATTATTGAAACAGGGTTTCAGAGATATTCTTTCAGAGCAAATAGCGATTTTACTTTTGGTAAATTAAAATTGGGACAGAACTTATCAGTCAACTTTAACAAACAGAATTCTGATAGAGTAGAATTTGGTCAACGTTCCCTTTTAGAGCACGCTATTAAAGCAGCACCGTACTTATCAGTATACAACCCCAACAACCTAGGTGGGTTCCAGGGTCCTAACAGTGCTGGTGATGGACAAGATGCCGAAAACCCTGTTAGAATATTGAAACATGGTGATGCCGTTAATAATACTTTCGCATTAGTTGGCAACATCTTTGCCGAATACGATATTATAGAGGGTCTAAAATTTAAATCACAAGTAGGTTTAGACTATTTCAAAGGTACTAGTAATAATTTTGTACCATCTTATAATGATGATAGCTTAGGTGGCACCCACCAACAAGCTTTTGCTTCAATTACCAAGAACGCTTCTGATGGCCAAACAATAATTTTCACTAATAGTCTAACTTATAACAAAACTATAGCTGATGTTCATAATTTTGAAGCATTGTTATTAGCTGAAAAATTTGAGAGCAAGGGTACTAGCTTAAATGCAAATAGTAGAAATACAGTATCTGATAATATAAATGAGTTATCTAATGAAGATTCAAGTTTACAAAGTACTTCTTTCGAATATAACAGGTTAGGCTTCTTAGGAAGACTAAACTATAACTATGATGACAAATACATAGCTGCGGTATCGTTAAGACGTGATGCTTCTTCGAAATTCGGTGCTAACAATCGTTGGGGATGGTTCTCTTCTTATGCATTAGGCTGGAACATTGCAAAAGAAAATTTCTTAGTTGACTCTAACGTTAGTACTCTAAAATTGAGAGGTAGTTTAGGTTATTCCGGTAATGACAGAATCGCCAATTATCTATATAGTGCAACATTGGTAAATGATTTCCTATATCCAATTGCTGGATCTAATGCTGTAGGTACTACTGCATTTGGATTGGCTAATCCAGATTTAAAATGGGAGGAAACTAAACAATTGAACGTAGGTATTGATTTAGGTTTCGACAACGACAAATTTACGGCCGCTCTTGAATACTACGAAAACCAAAGTGATGATTTATTAATTAGTGTTCCCACTTCTACTTCTTTAGGTATTAATGAAGGTAGCCAAGTAAGAAACGTAGGTTCAGTGGAAACTACAGGTTTTGAATTAAGTTTGGGATACAATGATTTTGAAGGTGATTTTAAGTGGTCTGCTAATTTAAACTTATCTACCAGCTCAAACGAAGCTAAATCATTAGGAGGTGTTGATGAATTAGTTGGTGGTAATTTTGAAAACCAAAATATTACTAGAGTTACTGAAGGTGAGTCATTATTCCACTTTTTTGGTTTAGTAACTGATGGTATTTATCAAAACCAAGCAGAAGTAGACGCTGTTTTTACAGCGAATCCTGATCAAACCACAGTACAACCTGGTGATATTAGATTTAAGGATTTAAACAATGATGGTGATATTACTTCTGAAGATAGAGCAATTATTGGAAATCCACTTCCAGACTTAACATATGGTTTAAACTTAAGTGCAGATTACAAGAACTGGGATTTTAATATGTTCTTGACAGGTGTCTATGGTAGAGATCTTTACAATACCAATATTTATGATTTAGAAGGTATGCCTAGATTATTCAACGCGGGTATAGCCGTATTGGATAGATGGACACCAACTAATCCATCTACTACCATACCTAGAGCAGGTGGAGCTCCACAAAACATTCAATTGTCCGATCGTTTTGTTGAAGATGGTTCATTCTCTAGACTTAAAAACTTGACTATAGGGTACACCATACCTAGTGACGCTTTTGGTCAAGAATTATTTTCTAAGTTTAGAATTTACGTAAGTGGTCAGAACTTGATTACCGTTACAGATTACTCTGGTTTAGATCCTGAAGTAGGTAGTGGTGATTTATTTGAGTTTGGTATCGATAGAGGTGCCTACCCACAGCCTAAAACCTATTTAATGGGATTACAAGTATCATTTTAATTGCTAAAAAGAAAAGAAATATGAAAACAACAAAAATAATTTTTTCAATGTTTACACTCTTCACCGCTATGGTGATTATAAACGGGTGTAGTGAAAATGATTTGGAGCTAGTAAATCCAAATGGTTTGTCACCAGAGACATTCTTTAAGACCGAAGCTCAAGTACAATCATCCGTAAATGCAGTTTATGCCAACTTACAGACAAGAGGTCTATATTCTAGACACATGTTTTTCTCACAAGACAATATGTCTCATGAGAATGATGGAAACCCTCAATTAGAAGCGGACAAAAGACAATATTTAGATTTCTCTTTTGACTCAAGTCATGGTCCAATAGCAGATTATTGGGAAAGCTGTTTTAGAGGTATTAACAAAGCTAACTTTGTAATTGGTAATGAAGAAGCTATTAATGCAATAGAAGAATCATTGGTAAGCAATACTATTAAACAAAAGTTTATTGGTGAAGCAAGGTTCTTGCGAGCACTTTTTAACTTCCTACTAGTTACTAGATTTGGTGACATGCCATTAATCACAGAGATACCTACAACTACCGAGGGAATAGCTAAATCTTCTGCTGCTGATGTTTATGCTTTAATTATTTCGGATTTACAATCAGCATCTGCTACTTTACTTGACAAAAGTGAAGAAGCTAATGGTAGAGCTACTAAAGGAGCAGCAATTGCACTTTTAGGAAAAGTATATTTATTTAGAGGAGAACATGCTTTAGCCTTGGCTGAATTTAATAAACTTTCAGGTTACTCGTTAGAACCAAATTTCTTTGACAACTTCACAGAAGAAACAGAGCATGGTGTAGAGTCTATATTTGAAATAGAGTACGATGACGCTTTAGGAACTAGCGCTCAATGGAATTCCTCTGTAACCGGCGCAGGACCAAACGAAGCTACTTTTAGAGGTCAAGAGTATGGCTTCAACGATTGGTTTAACGTGTTCCCTTCAGATGATCTTTTAGATGAATATGAAGTAGGTGACACTAGATATGCAGACACCTTCTATTCCGTAGGTGACACTTTCGGAGGAGGAGTAGTTACATCAGAAATGCTTACAGCAGGTGATGAAAGACGCGCTGGCTGGAAGAAGTATCAAAATTATTATAAAGATGCTAATGAAGATCAGGAATCTGGTATCAACTTTAACTACTTACGTTATGCGGACGTACTTCTTATGATGGCTGAATGTGAAAATGAAGTAGGCACGCAAGATGATGCCATAGACCTTATTAATGAAGTTCGCGAAAGAGCAAGTCTAGATAATTTACCATATGGACTTTCTAAAGCAGCTGTTTTTGAAGCGATCGTTCATGAAAGAAAAGTTGAATTAGCTGGCGAACAGGTTCGTTTCAATGACATTCTAAGATGGAATTTAGTATCTACCGAATTAGCCGGAACTAATTTTCAAGTGGGCAAAAACGAATTATGGCCTATACCGGATAGAGAAATCACCTCTAATGAAAATGTGACTGCAGCAGATCAGAATCCTGGCTATTAAAAAATTTTTGTTAAGTTAGTTTAATTGAGTTCCATTAAGCAGCATGTGCAGTCATGCTGCTTTTTTACTACTAATTTGTGTTACTTTTAGTTATATAAAATTCTAAACATGAAACTATCAATTGTGCTTAGACCATTAATCTGCTCAATAGGTTTATTGACTCTCATTAATTGTTCTAAAAAAACAGAACCGGTTGAAAGCAAAATATTCAAAGGGTTAACTGCAAGTAAAACCGGTATCGATTTCAGTAACATACTTACTGAAAATGACTCCTTAAATTACTTCACTTATTCGTATTTGTACATGGGAGGTGGTGTTGCAACCGGGGACATCAATAATGATGGGCTACTTGATCTTTTCTTCACAGGAAATCAAGTTTCCAACAAATTATACCTGAATAAAGGAAATCTAAAATTTGAAGATATTTCTGAACTTTCCGGGGTTGCTGGTGACAGCCGTTGGTATACTGGTGTCACTATGGCCGATGTGAACGGAGATGGCTTTTTAGATATCTATTGCTCGGTTGGTGGAAAATTTACGCCAAAAGAAAATCAATTATATATAAATAATACTGATGGCACTTTTACCGAAAAAGCAGAAGAATATGGCGTAGCTGACATAGGCAACAGTGTACAAGCTACATTTTTAGACTACGACAAAGATGGCGATATAGATATGTATGTTGCCAACTACCCTCCTACCAATTTCACTTCACCCACCTTCTACTATTCATTTAAAATGAATAATCCAAAAGCCTCAGAGTCTGATCACTTATACAGAAATGACGGAAACAAATTTACCGATGTAACAAAAGATGCAGGACTTACAAACTTTGGTTTAACATTAAGTGCCACCGTAGGTGATATTAACAATGACGGTTGGCCAGACTTATATGTATCCAATGATTTCAATTCTCCAGATTTCATGTATCTCAATAATCAAAACGGTACGTTTAAAGAAATTATAAAAGAAGCAACCGCACATACCGCATTTTATGGAATGGGCACAGATATCGCAGATATCAATAATGACGGTAACTTAGATATTTTTCAAGTCGATATGGATGCCAGAAGCAACAGAAGAAAAAAGGCAAACATGGCAAGTATGAATCCTAGTTTGTTTTGGGGTGTGGTGAATGCAGGGTTTCACTATCAATATATGCACAATTGCATGCAATTAAATTCTGGAATTTATACCGATGGTATTCCGCACTTCTCTAATGTATCTAGAATCACAGGCACCTCATCAACAGACTGGAGCTGGGGTCCCGTATTCGCTGACTTTGATAACGATGGTAATAAAGATTTATTTGTATCAAACGGAACTAGAAAAGAAATCAATAACAATGACTATTTCAAGAAATTAGATGACATTAAAATTGAAAAAGACACACTTTTAGAACTAAGCAAAAGCATACCCTCTGAAAAAATCGAAAACTTCATTTTTAAGAATAATGGCAATTTAGATTTTGAAATGGCCAATGAAACTTGGGGAATCGATTATAAAGGCTTTTCTAATGGTGTTGTTTATGCCGATTTAGACAACGATGGAGATTTAGAAATAGTAACCAATAACATTGATGATGAAGCTTCATTGTTTGAGAATAAAAGTTCAGAAATTAATAATTATGTTTCAATTAAATTCACGGCCAATATAGGCAACACTTCCGGTCTAGGTAATAGGGTTTATGTAACCACAGAAGATATAACCCAAGTACAAGAATTAACACTTTCTAGAGGCTTTCAATCATCTGTTGCTCCAGAATTACATTTTGGCATAGGTAAATACAAAAAAATTGATGAGATAAAAGTGGTATGGACAGATGGCACAGTGCAAATGTTAAATAATATAGATGGTAATCAAGAATTAGTTTTATCTCCAACAGATGCTCACGAAAGCCAACAAGAACTGGTAGATGTAGCTAGAATATTTGAAACCGATACCACAGGAATGTTTCCTGAATATCGACATACAGAAAACTATTATGATGACTTTGCCACTCAAGTACTTCTACCCCACCAAATGTCTGCTTTTGGTCCGGCTTTAGCTGTCGGCGATATTAACGGAGATGACTTAGAAGATTATTTCGTTGGCGGTTCTGTAGGGACAATAGGTAGTATATTTTTACAAGATGTAAGTGGTTTTATTAAAACTGATACTTCTTTCTTAGATGATGATATATTAAGTGAAGATACTGGAGCTTTATTTTTTGATGTTGATGGAGATGGCGACAATGATTTATATATAGTCAGTGGCGGATATGAATTCACAGAGAACAACATAAAATTAAAAGACAGATTATACGTCAATAATGGTACCGGTCAATTTAGTAAAGTATCTGATGAAAACATGCCAAATTTAACCATTAGCGGTGCTAAAGTTTATAATGCAGATTTTGATAAGGACGGTGATGATGACCTACTGGTTTTGGGCAGACAAGTGCCCGGTAGCTACCCTAGCCCGACTGATAGTTATATTCTAGAGAATATTAGCACAAACAACCAAGTAGCATTTCAAGTAAACGAAAAATTACAGCCAGCAGCTTTTAAAGACTTGGGCATGGCGACAAGTGCAGTTATTACAGATTATAATAATGATGGCTGGCAAGATATTATAGTTGTTGGTGAATGGATGCCGATTAGAGTATTTAAGAATAGCAAAACAGGCTTTAGCGAAGTTTCTGAAGATATGGGCTTAAATGCGGATACCACTGGCTGGTGGTGGAGTATTGAACAAGGCGACTTTGATAAGGATGGTGACATGGACTATGTAGTGGGTAATAATGGTCTCAATTATAAATACAAAGCTACCAATGATGAAACCTTCGATATTTTTGTAAATGATTTTGACAAGGATAATAAAAAAGATATTGTACTAAGCTATTATAATGATGGTAAGCAATATCCATTGAGGGGTCGTGAATGTTCTTCGCAGCAAATACCCGCAATTAAACAGAAATTCCAGAATTACGAGAGTTTTGCCGAAGCTACGCTTGAAGATGTCTACACAGAAAAATCGTTAGATTCATCTTTGCACTACCAAGTAAAATCTTTTGCCAGTGTTTATCTAGAAAATAAAGACGGTAAATTTATTATTCATCAACTGCCAATAGAAGCTCAAATATCAAGCATAAACGAAATTTTGGTAAATGATTACGATAAAGATGGATTCCTTGATATTCTTATTGCTGGCAACCTATTAGTATCAGAAGTAGAAACACCAAGGAATGATGCCGGATATGGCTTGTTTTTAAAAGGTGACGGCAAAGGAAATTTTAAAAGTTTTTCCGCAAATGAAAGCGGATTATTTATTCCAGGCGATGTTAAGGCCATGAGGGTTATTTATAGAAATAAGAAAACTCCTTACCTAATTGCCGCTAAGAACAATGATTATTTACAATACGTAAAGTGGTATTGAAGAATTGATTTTTAACTCAATTACAAAACAAAATGAGTAGCAAAATTCCATTTTTATGGTTCTATACTATTTGCTTATTGCTAGTTTTTAAAACTAATGGGCAAACTAGCAATGACACCTACAGTTTTGTCACTATAGATGAGGGGATACCAAAAAGTGCCATCACCAAAATAATTCAAGATAAAGATGGTTTAATTTGGATTGCAACTTATGGCGAAGGACTATTTAAATACAATGGTACAGATTTAAAAATGTACAAACATAATGCCCACGATAGCAACACAATAAACAATTCTTTAGTCAATACCGTATTCATTGACTCAAACAATAATATTTGGGTAGGATCAAATGAAGGTCTAAATAAATATAATCAAGAATTAGACATTTTTCAAAGTATTACTATTTCTAAAAATGAATTAACCCATAAAGATTTGCCCGTCTTTGCTATTAGTGAAGATACCTCAGGTTCGCTTTTCATAGGCACTCCTGCACAGGGTCTCTATAAATTAAATGTTACAGATAATTCTATTGATGAAATAAAAGACGCCGTTGGCTCAGAAGGCACAAAATCGATTATAAATACCATTGTTCCTTTAAAAGGTGACGATATGTTAATTGGCTCAACTGCCGGCCTTTTTAAGTATAAAAAAAATTATAACACACTTGAAACCATTGATCTAAAAACTGAAAGCGGAAATATTCTTAAAGACTACGCCATACAATCTATTACTATAGATGATAATGAAAATATTTGGATAGGCACATTTACAAAAGGTCTGCTTAGAATAAAGAAAGAGCATTCAGATAGCAACATCGTAGACGTTTTCAACTTTACAGACAAGCGTATTTTTGCTATCAAAGTTTTAGCGAACAAGACTATAATATGCGGCACAGAAAACGACGGACTTTTTGTTCTAGACAGAAATGGAAATCCGCTTTACAATTACACCTACGATAAATCTGACCCCAAACGTATACGTTCCAATTCAATATGGTCACTTTTTGTAGATAACCAAGATAGAATTTGGCTAGGTTATTATAATAAGGGCATTAGCGTTTATGACAAGTTTTATGATAAATTCTCAGATTTACAGAGTTTACCATACAGTGAAAATTCTTTACAATCCCCATCTGTTACGGGTATCGTTCAAGATAGCGACGACCAACTTTGGATAGGAATGGATGGTGGTGGTATTGATAAATACAATTTAGAAACAAAAGAGTTTGATCATCTATATGATAATTTCATTTCTAATTCTAACAAGCTAAAAAACTTAGATGTACAGACCATATTTTTAGATAAACATGAGAACTTATGGGTCGGCACATGGAGCTCAGGTATTTTTTATTTACCAAAAGGCGGAAAATCTTTTAAGAACTTCTCTATTGAAACTACCGACCAAGCGCTTACTTCTAATAGTATTATTAGCTTTTCTGAAGATTCTAAAGGGATTATTTACATAGGCACCTATTTTGGCGGTTTACATTCTTACAACCCGGTAACAAAAGAATTTCATCACCACTCTAGCGAACACCTAACAAATCTTTTAGGAAAAGAGGGTCATATTAGAACCGTATTAGTAGACCATAAAGATAACATTTGGATTGGCGGACCTGACGGATTGGTAAAGGCCAATTGGTCTAATGACAGTAAACTAGAAACCGAAATTCTAAATGAAATAATCTCCGAAAACTCAGATATTCAAGAAACCATTAACGTAAGGTCTTTATTTGAAGACAGCACACAACATATTTGGGTTGGGACTTATGGCAAAGGTTTATGCCAAATTAATACAAAAACAAATGACGCTAAATGGCTTAATTCTGATGACGGACTATTATTGGATAATATATCATCTATTATTGAAGATGACAATAAGAATATTTGGGTAAGTGGCGAAACGGGACTTGCCATGTTGAACACAAAAACAAAGCAGTTCTCTAATTATAATAAAGAAGATGGTTTACTAGCGAACAACTTCAACTACAATGCCGTAACCAAAGATAAAAACGGGATTCTTTATTTTGGAAATTATGAAGGTGTTGATTATTTCCATCCTAATAATATTCTAAAAAACACCCACAAACCGCCGGTATATTTAACCGATTTTAAACTGTTTAATAAATCCGTAATTCCTTCTGAAGAAGGCGCTCCAATTCATAAGAATATTTCAGAGGTAAATAACTTGACTTTAAAACCTGATCAGTTTGTATTCACCTTAGAATTTGCCGCAGTCAATTTTACTAGAGCGAACAATAATCAATATGCATATTACCTAGAAGGCTTTGAAGATGATTGGAATTACGTTGGCAACTCAAGATTCGCAACTTACACAAACCTGTCTCCCGGCGATTATACTTTTCACGTAAAGGCCTCTAATAACGATGGCATGTGGACTGCAAATCCGCTTTCGTTACCTATAACTGTTCTTGCTCCTTGGTGGGCGACCAACTGGGCAATTTTGGGCTATTTATTATTATTTATAGGTCTAGTTATAATCACCAATTGGTATTTGAACAAACGAAGAGAAGAACGTAGAATAATTCAGTTAGAACGTTCTCAACGCCAGCAAGAAGAAATTTTAAATGAAAAGAAAATTCAATTTTTTACGAATATTTCGCACGAATTCAGAACACCATTAACCTTGATCATGAATCCGATTATGGATATCATGGACACCAATAATTACAAATTAAACAAAGGCTTAAAAGAAAAACACAGAATTATTTATCGAAATGCGAATCGACTTAAAAACTTGATTGATGAGTTGATGGATTTCAGAAAACTTCACTTGCATAAACTAACCTTAAATACCTCACGAATAAATGCTTATACCTTCGTAAAAGAAATTACCAAACATTTTGAAGAAGAGGCATTTGAAAAAAATATTATTCTAAGTACAGAAACTGATGACAATACTGAAATGGATTTTTGGGGAGATCCAGGATTATTAGAAAAAGTTATTTTCAATCTCTTATCTAATTCTTTTAAAGCCACACCAGAAAACGGAGTTATTACTTTAGGCGTATACGCACATAATAAGAAAATTATGTTTCCGCTTATAGATGATTCAACACCACGAAATGCTATAGAAATCAACATAGAAGACACTGGATCCGGTATTAGCAAAGATGATATAGAACACATTTTTAAACGATTCTACCAAGCATCCGACAAAACCCAACAATACTTTGGAAGCTCTGGTACCGGTATAGGTCTAGAATTGGTACAGAGTTTTGTACAATTACATAAAGGCATCGTTGAAGTAGACAGTGAAATAGGTGAAGGAACAAAATTCACACTCTTATTTCCACTTGGAAAAGACCATTTAGAATCTTCAGAATTGTCCATCCCAACGGGAAAAGAAACTAAGGATGTTACCGAAGAACAAATTGATGAGGAGATATCTACTAATCAAATTTTTGACCTAGAAACAGAAAACAAAAAGACCATACTAATAGTTGAGGACAATGCAGAACTCAGAAATTATCTAAAAAATAAGCTGAGAGCAGATTACAAAGTCGTAGAGGCAGAAAATGGAAAAGTTGGATTACAATTTGCTTTGAAAGGCATTCCAGATCTAATTATTACTGATGTAATTATGCCAGAAATGGACGGCTTTGAATTCTGTAAACACATTAAAGAAGATTTAAAGACTAGCCATATACCTGTTATAATGCTTACCGCTAAAGCCATGAGCAGCGATAAGATTAAGGGTATAGATTCTGGGGCAGACACCTATCTAAATAAGCCCTTTGAGATGAAATTACTAAAATCTTACATTAATCGTCTCATTAAGAGTCGACAACAGTTTTTAGAAAAAAATATAAACGATAAAAACAAGATTACGCTACTTGATAACACCACAAGTTTAGATAAAACTTTTATGCAAAAGGTATTAGATTATGTAAACGAAAATTTAGGTGAGCCAGATTTAAATGTAGAACACTTGGCAGACGACATGTCTTTAAGCAGAAGCCAACTTTATCGAAAAATTAAAGCGATAACGGGTATGACAGCAAACGAGCTCATTAGAAAAATACGCTTAAAGAAAGCCAAACAGATGATTGAAAGTGGTAGCGAATCTATTAGTGAAGTAGGCTTTAAAGTCGGTTTTTCATCTGCATCCTATTTTAGCAAATGCTTTAAAAACGAGTTTGGAATACTACCTACAGAATTAAAGACCAATTCCTAACTCCTGTTAATTACTGCACTATTTCACTGTCTTTCTACTTTATTCGCTTTATTGCAAATAGATTATTGACTATATTATCTTTCCAGATAAACAAACTAGCAATGCTACAAGATTCTTAAGCATTGGTTCAATAGTTACAATCATTTTTAAATCTAGATTATAATTTTCACTCGAATTACATATTAATAACCAACATCATACCGAATAATAGAATATTCCAGATCAAAACTGATTTTTATAAAAACAATCTTATCTTTTTTAGACTTATGGCTATTCTGTCTTTCATGTAAAGACAAGACAGAAGGTTTTATATACTACTTTGGAAGAAATAGAGACTAGCAAATTAGAATATTCAGGTGATGATTACTGAGTTTGATATACAGTCATTTTAAAAAATACTATTAGGTTCTTCATCGTTTTGCAAAAGTGTGTACACCATCTGCTGATATTTCAACAACCTCACCATCACCCGCTTCTTTATTGTTCATGACAGTGACATAGTAGTTATCATTAAACCCTTTAGTTACGCTCTCTGGTTTCGTTCCTACTTCTATCGGGAATTAAATTTTAGATTGTGCAAAACCACAAATACAAATTAAAAAACTTACTAAAATAGTTACTACTGCTAGCTTTTTCATTTATGTATAATTAATGATCTATATGGTATAAGGGTCTAGGGTTTCTATAGTTCCGTCTGCTCTATACTTAATTTCAGCAACCTTCACAGAACGAAGATGAGTAACGCCTTTAGATAAACTTGAGTCATGATAAAAAAGATACCATTTGCCGTCAACTTCACAAATAGAGTGATGCGATGTCCACCCCACAACCGGATTCAAAATTCGCCCACTATACGTAAAAGGACCGTAAGGGTTATCGCCAATACCGTAGCAAATAAAATGTGTATCGCCAGTTGAATACGAAAAATAATACTTGTCATTATACTTATGTAACCAAGCGGCTTCAAAAAAACGACGGTCATTATCGCCTGCCAATAGTAAATCGCCATGCTCATCTAAAATCTCTATCTCCTTTGGCTTTTCAGAAAATTCAAATAAATCGTCTGTCATCTTAGCCACCATTGGTAGTAGCGCAGGTTCATTATCATTTGGCAAAAATGCTGTGGGACTATCGGGTTGCTTTGAATTGAAAGCTCCACTTCTCCATCGTTGTAACTGACCGCCCCAAAGACCACCAAAATACATATAATAACTTCCGTCATCATCTTTAAAAACTGCTGGATCAATAGAGAAGCTATCCTTAATGGCTTCAGGTCTTGCTACAAATGGTCCTATAGGTGAATCGCTAGTGGCTACTCCTATTCGAAATATACCATCATGCGCCTTTGCAGGAAAAAATAAATAATAAGTACCATCTTTTTCATTAGCATCTGGCGCCCACATTTGTTCTTTGGCCCAGGCCACATCATCGACATGCAATGCCACTCCATTATCTACAGCTTCGCTATCTATGGAGTCCATGGAGATAACATGATAATCTTCCATTGCAAAATGGCTTCCTAGATCATCAAAAGCTTCACCAGCATCAACATCATGGGAAGGATAAATATAAATTTGTCCATTAAAAACATGAGCAGAAGGGTCTGCTGTATAAATATTTGATATTAATGGCTGTGATATAGCGTGCTTATTTAGTTCATCAAAATTGATATTTTCGATACTTTCTTCAGGCATAATATTATATTTTTTGAGAATTAACTTGCTCTTCGTTCTTTTAGTTCAGCTTCAATTTGTACTTCCACCTTCTTATTGATTTCATAAAAGGAAAGCAACCCAACTGCAATTAAAAAAGGAATTGCCGGAAATACACTCACTAGCATTTTTGTACCCATAATGGCACTTGCAGTTTGCTCTGGTAAACTTGCGTCATAGCCGTAACTTGATAAAATGGAAGCTAAAAGTGCAGAGCCAATACTTAAACCTCCTTTTAAACCTACCATCATTGCAGAGAAAATAATAGCTGTTGCCCTACGATTGGTTTTCCATTCAGAATAATCTGCAACATCTGCAATCATAGCCCACAGTAATGGAATGGTGATACCATAGAGAAAACCGTGTAAAATTTGTGATACGAACATTAATTCTACTGAAGTTGAAGAGAAAAAATAAAACATCAATATGAATAATGTTGAAAGAAATAGAAATAACATGAATACATCTCTTTTCCCATATTTATCAGCTAATTTTTTTGAAAGACCAATACCAACAATCATAAAAATAATTCCACCAGCATTAAACAAACCAAAGCCAGCAGATACAGGATCTTCACCAAAAAAATTAATACCAATGCTTGATAGAAAATTTAAAAAAGGGCTTATAAAACTTGTTAATCTATCTGCGTCTACATAATTTTTAAAATAATACACATAAGAACCACCTTTCATAGCTAGGGTAACAAAAACTAGTGTCGTAACAATTAAAATTATTACCCAAGGCTTGTTCTTAAATAAATCTGATAGATCTTCTTTAATACTCGATTTTTGTTCGGGCTTAGGAACGATACGCTCACGTGTAGTAAAAAACGTAATCAGTAACATAACGGTTCCCATAATGGCAAGCCAGGTCATGACTATTTCTATTCCAACCGCCTTATCTCCTCCTCCTGCAGATTCAATAATTGGCAGCATAAATACTTGTACAAAGAACTGCGCAAACATTACAGCAACAAAGCGATAGGCAGAAATACTATTTCGCTCTCCCATATCACCAGTAATTACACCACTTAAAGCCGAATATGGCAGGTTGTTAGCGGCATAAAGCAAAAGTAACAATGTATAGGTGACAACGGCATAAATGACTTTTCCCTTATACTCGAAATCTGGGGTACTAAAGGCCAAAAGAGCAACAACACCTAAAGGTATCGCGGTCCATAAGATCCATGGTCTAAACTTTCCCCATTTAGAATTTGTTCTATCTGCAATAGCTCCAATAATGGGATTAAAACCAAATGCAGCAACGAGCCCAACTGTAAGTATAATTGCTGAAGCATGATTTGCTTCAAGACCGTAGATATCAGTATAGAAAAAAGCCAAATAAGTGACTAAAGTTTGAAAGACCAAATTAGCTGCCAAGTCACCTAGAGCGTATCCTACTTTTTCTTTTACTGAGAGTTTTTGAGTATTTGAACTCATAAGTTGGTATGTTATTTAATATTTAAGGTAAAGACTAATGTTTTTCCTTTAAATCAATTACCGCATCATAGGCTTTCTTCGGATGATATTGTCTATCGAATAAGAGTGGATGATTGGTACGACCACTAATAGGCCATCCATTCAACCAAGACTGTCCGTCTTGCACGCCCCAAAATGTAACGCGGCTAATTTTATCTTTATGTTTCAAAAAGAGTTTAAAAATATCTTCATATCGTTTTGCCAGTTTTGTCTGAACTGAATCGGGCATACCATTAGGGTATGGATTCATAGTTGGATCACCTTCAAACTGTTCGTAGCTCTGCTCAACGGCAGCACCATCTAAATCCCAAGGGTTTGGCAAAGCAGTAACATCCAATTCTGTAAACATGACTTTTACACCAAGCTCTGAGTAAGCTATTATACTATTCTCGATATCTTCAATAGAAGGCCCCAATAAACTCCAATGTGCTTGCATACCAACCCCATCTATCTTGGCACCACTTTCTTGTAACTTTTTGACTAATCGAACAACTCCTGCTCGTTTTTCGGGCTTCCATAGATTGTAGTCGTTATACACAAGTTGCGCATCTGGATCTGCTTTTGCAGCTTCTTTAAATGCCAACTCCAAATAACTATCACCCATTACATTATAAAAATTAGATTCTCGTAATGTTCCATCTTCATTCAGGGCTTCGTTCACAACATCCCATGCGTCAATCTTACCTTTGTACTGTTTTACAATGATGCTAATGTGTTCTTTTAAAATTGTTGCCATTTCAGCACTATCTTTCACTTGAGTCATCCATTCGGCCAATTGGCTGTGCCAAACTAAGGCATGGCCTACCACATGCATATTATTATCATTTCCTAATGCTACATATTTATCTGATATATCGAAAAAGAACGTATCGCGTTGTGGATGAATATACATCCACTTCATTACATTTTCAGGAGTAATTGTATTGAATTGCTCTTTGAGGAGATTTATTCCCAAAGAATCTGTACCGTTAATATGGCCATCGTTTAAAGCTGCACCTATATAAAAATCGTCTTTGAAAACATTTTTTAAAGAGACTGTTTCTTTCTTATTTTCTTGCTCTTGTTTTTTCTCGGGCTTGTCTTGACAGTTGATTGAGAGAAAGGAAAGGAAAAGTAAACTGCATACTTTTAGTATTTTTTTTTGCATTGAACGCTTTTAATATGTTGATAAATTCAGAAATAAATGAATACAATCCTTTTAAAGATATTGTAGGTTAAAGTTATTTTTATAATGATTAGATCTGTAGTACGAATGATGCGATCAGTATAAGAAATGACGCATTTATTAGTGTTATTGCTAGATAAATTAGTTTTAAAGAAAAAAAATCTAATGCCTAGCTAATTGTAGAATAAAATTAAATTTCTCATGAGCTATTCAACTGGGGCATTTCAAAATGAAATTTCCTTCGGATTATAATTCTCCAAAACATGCAGTGAACTACATCCTATTCAATATTAGGAAAATGCCATTTGTTTAACCTTCATCATTTCTATGGATACAAAGTCAAAAAAAATAGCCAAACAATTTTAGAGAACTATTTATGATTTTAACACTAATTTTACCGACCAAAATATACCAAACCGTAACCTTTTAGGTTATAGTAGAAATCTTAATGTAGGTAATACGAGATGTTTAATAAAAAATATACACTTTTAGGCGAAACCATTCAGAAAGGCAAAGGTGCCCAATTGAATTTAGATATCGCAAAATTACACACCAGAACCAAAATTGAAGTACCGGTAATTGTACAGCGCGGTAAAAAAGACGGTCCTACCCTACTCATTACAGGTGGTATTCACGGTAATGAAATTAACGGTGTAGAAATAGTTAGACAAATTGTTTCCAAAAAGTTCAACCGTCCAGAATGCGGTATGGTTATTTGTATTCCGGTGGTAAACATATTCGGATTCTTGAACCAGGCACGTCAATTCCCTGACGGTCGAGATTTAAACAGAGTTTTTCCTGGTACCTTAAGAGGATCATTAGCAAGCCGCTTTGCCTATCATTTAGTGAAAGACATTGCACCGGTTATAGATTACTGTATAGATTACCATACAGGCGGTGATAGTCGTTTTAACGCACCACAAATTAGAATTGATAGTGATGATGTTGACGGGTTAGCGTTAGCAAAAGTTTTTGGTGCAGAATTCATTGTAAAGTCTGCCGGAAGAGAAAAATCGTTTCGAGAAACATTGCATCAACTTGATAAAAAAGTATTGTTATACGAAGGCGGAAAATCACTTCATATTGATAGTGAAATAACCGATACTGGTATTGTTGGCGCACTACGGATGATGCATCATCTAGGTATGCGAAATTTCGAAGAAGAACTTTCACAGTATGCTTTAAAAGAAACGGTACCGAAATTGGTTCATGCCTCTAAATGGGTTCGAGCAAAACATTCGGGTATGTTTCACCCAACAATCAAAATCGGACAAGCAGTAAAAAAGGGAGAAGAAATCGGAAGCATTTCTGGTCCGTTCGGGTATTTTGAAAAGAAAATAAAAGCCAAAGAAGCCGGATATGTAATTTGCATTAACGAATCTCCGATTGTGAATCAAGGTGATGCAATTTTTCACATTGCTTATGATATTGAATAGACATCAAACGCTTTTTAAATTTTCAAAAACCAAAGACTTAAAAGTTAAAGATCATCTGTAATTAAAATATGCTATCTTACTGACTGAAGGATCATTAACATTGCAATTAATACCAACTTTAGCAGCCTGATATTTCAATTAAACAAACCCTGAAATTTAGTATTTATCTATTTACTTAAGATAAGAACTTATCGATTTTCCCATCGAGGTCACTTATTCTTAAAAATCAATTTTTACCCTGTTATTCATCAAATTTTCAGCACTTTTTCATCACTATAATTGCTAAATTTAAAGTTAAAGATCCTCTCAAGTTGAAATCTTTTAAAACATTGATTACATTAGTCTTAAGCGTATTTCAAAACTCCGTTTTTACATGACAGAAGTAGAAAAAACATTAGATAACAAAAGTGTACGACCAACCGCAATGCGTATTCTTATCTATAAATTTATGGCTAGTAAAAATACAGCCGTTGCATTGACCGATATTGAGAACGCTTTCGAAAAAGCTGAGCGCACAACCTTGTACAGAACTTTAAAAACATTTGAAGAAAAAGGTATTGTTCATCAAATAGATGATGGTACAAATATTTCCAAATTCGCGCTCTGCGAGCCCGGTTGTAATTGTGAGATCGATCAAGACTTACACCTGCATTTTCACTGTATTCAATGTGATAAAACCGTTTGCTTAACCGAACATAAAATTCCGCATATCAATTTACCCGCAGGTTATATTGCCGAAGATGCCAATTTGGTCATTAAAGGTATATGCGATTCGTGTAACGATCATTAAATGCACTTCTGTTGCACGATCTCTTTTCAGACCTTGCAGGTATTATGAAAAAGAAAAAAATAGACCTACAATCACTTACGCCAACGCAAAGCACTTGTGCTCATTGTAGCGATGACGAACATACCCACGAAGCTGTACCACATTCATCAAACTTTAAATTATACCTTCCGGCAATCATCAGCTTTACGATGCTGGTCATTGGTATAGCCTTAGACTATTTTAATATTTTTACATTCTTTCAGGGCTACATACGTTTAGCTTGGTATATCGCGGCATACATACCCGTTGGTTTACCTGTATTAAAAGAAGGATGGGAAAGCATCAAAAAAGGGAATTTCTTCACCGAATTCTTTTTAATGGGTGTTGCTACTATCGGGGCATTTGGTATTGGCGAATATCCAGAAGGTGTCGCAGTAATGGTATTCTACGCAGTGGGTGAACTTTTTCAAAGTGCTGCGGTTCAGCGTGCTAAAGGCAACATTAAAGCTTTACTTGATCTACAGCCGGATCAAGCCTTGGTTTTCCGTGATCATCAATTTATTTCTATATCTCCAGAAGAGGTTAATGTGGGAGAAAAAATACAAGTTAGAGTTGGCGAGAAAGTCCCGTTAGATGGTATATTACTCTCAGAAAAGGGATCATTTAATACCGCAGCCTTAACAGGAGAAAGCAAGCCTGATACCCTTAAAAAAGGAGATACTATATACGCAGGAAGCATAAATTTAGACGGAGTTATCGAAATTGAAACCACAAAGGTTTTCAAAGACAGTTCCATTGCTCGTATTCTTGATATGGTACAGAATGCGACGGCTAGAAAATCAAAGACAGAACTGTTTATTAGAAAATTTGCAAAGGTCTACACGCCAATTGTCACCTATCTAGCTATTGCACTTACTTTTCTTCCTTATTTTTTTGTCGAGAATTATGTTTTTCAAGATTGGCTATATAGAGCCCTGATTTTCCTTGTGATTTCTTGTCCGTGTGCGTTGGTAATTTCTATTCCGTTAGGATATTTTGGCGGATTAGGAGCAGCATCACGTAACGGAATTCTTTTCAAAGGCGCATCTTTTTTAGACACCATGACCAAAGTGAATACGGTGGTAATGGACAAAACAGGCACTGTAACAAAAGGGGTTTTTAAGATTAAGGATCTTATTAAAGATCAGATCTTTACCGAAGACGAATTCATGAAGTACTTGATCGCCATTGAAGAACAATCTACACACCCTATTGCAAAGGCAATTTTGGAATACAAGGCAGGCGGAGACAAGTTTAAAGCTACGGATGTTATCGAAATTGCCGGTAAGGGATTACGAGGAACAATTAACCAAAAATCGGTCTTGGTCGGTAATAAGGCGTTGATGATCGCGAACCAAATTGAAGTGCCCGCAGCAACTGATAACATTGTAGAATCTATCGTAATGATGGCGATAGATGGAAAATTTACAGGTTATGTGACCGTAGCTGACGAATTAAAAGATGATGCATTCGAAGCCATTGCCAATATGCGTAAAGCAGGTATTGATAAAATTATCATGCTTTCTGGAGATAAGGATTACATTACCCAGCAAGTGGCGAAAGAATTAGGAATTGACTGGGCAAAAGGCGGATTATTACCGGAAGAAAAACTAGAAGAAGTAGAGAAACTTAAAAAACAATCGAATACCAAAATTGCTTTTGTAGGCGACGGAATTAACGATGCTCCTGTTCTTGCTATTAGTGATGTAGGCATTGCTATGGGCGGACTTGGTAGTGACGTCGCCATTGAAATTGCTGATGTTATTATACAAAACGATCAGCCTTCTAAGATTGCTACCGCAATCAAAATCGGGAATTCTACACGAAAAATTGTATGGCAAAATATTGCTCTAGCTTTTGGAGTGAAATTTATTGTTTTAGCTATGGGTGCCGGCGGATTAGCTACTATGTGGGAAGCTGTTTTTGCCGATGTTGGTGTTGCGCTTTTAGCAATTTTGAATGCAGTGCGATTGCAGAGGATGCAATGGAAATAACCATCATTACGAACGTAGTGAAGTAATCTGTTTATTGGTAGCCGAGAACTCACTTGGTGTAGAAATTCGGCAGATTGCTTCGTTGCGAAAAAGCTCCTCGCAAAGACGACTTCAGTTTAAACCCAACGTGATTACGAACACAGTGAAGTAATCTGTCTACTGCCGACCTAAAACTAAATTGGCTCAGAAATTCAACAGATTGCTTCGTCGCAAAAAGCTCCTCGCAATTCGTCTAATAACAATCTGTTTTTAGCTGACCGCTCTTTTCAAAAGCTTCAAAACTGATTGTTTGGTTGCCTTGCAATATTCTTTCTAACACATCAAGAACATCATGTTGCATAGCCAGTGATCCACAAATCATAATGGTGCCATTTTGGTTAATGGTTTTCAACACTAACCCTTTTTGCTCTAAAACGACATCTTGAACATATTGCTTTTCACCTTCCCGGGAGAATGAAGTAAATACATTGATACTTTCATGATTTGAGACTTCTTTTTCCAAAACGGAATTATAAATCTCCATAGAAGCCTTTTCACGTCCTCCCCAGAACATGGATATATTCTGAGTTGTATTTTCAGAAATCATTCCTAAGAATGGAGCTATACCGGTGCCATTTGAGATGAAAATTGATTTTTTTGCATTTTTCGAAAAATGGAAGTCTTCATTTCGGTCTATAGCAACTTTTATAGTTTCGCCAATTTTTAATCCGAAGAGGTAATTAGAACCTTTCCCTAACTCGTGTTTTTTAATGCTAAGTAAAATAGTATCGTCAATTCTGGCAATTGAATATTGACGAACGGTATCATCATCATTTGGAAATACTTCTAACAAATCTCCCGAAGTGAAATCAACTTTAGATTTTGGCAGTAGTTTTAACAAGAACGTATTATCGACATTCAAATCGGTTCGCTCCAAAACTTCAAACTCAACTTTCTTATACTTTTTCTTTTTTAAAAGTGGTCTTTCTACAGGAATTGTGAATCCGACTTTAGTAGTGTATTGAATCATCCACAGTTCAAAAGAATCGAAATCGGACTTATTAATTTTAAAAAGTGGCAATTGCTGTTGAAAGTTTTCAGCTGCTGATAATTGATTATCTAGTTCAATCGCGAACTTGCAGTAATCAGGATAATCCAAAGAACCAAAACCAATAACTGAAAAGTCAATATTATTCGGTTGCTGTATCGTAGAAAATAACGCAGAGAATTTACGGGCATTCGTTGGTGGCTCTCCTTCACCATATGTTGATGTAAAAATGACTATATTTTTGGCTTTTTCATAGGTGCTATATTTATTAAGCTCGGTTAAATAGACCTTCTTCCCTACTTGCGTTAATCCGTTATAGAAACGCTGTGCAAAATCGAATGCAGTACCACTCTCCGACCCTACTAAAATTATATACTCACATTCATCTTTGTCTAATACCTGGGCAATTCGTTTTCCTTTCTTTCTACGCTTCAAGGTCATTACAAATCCTGAATACATAAAAAACAAAATAGATGCACTGGCAAGTAATAGTATAATGGACCAAATGACATTTCCTTCACCCGTATGCAATACCAAACTTAAGCGCGAAGCCAATGTAACAAAAGGGAAATCGCCACTACTTACGATGGCTCCGGTTTGCTGATTCACTTCCACTTCCCTATCCTGCAAGGCAATTACGTAATATTCTTCAGGATCATCTGAAAAAGGAAATTCAACTTGTCGAACTGCCGCTAAAGTAGTTTCCTTAAAAAAGGGCACTTCTTTTATATTGTTATATGCTTTGGCTTTTTCATTTACAACTACTTCTTGCTGTTCAACATTAGTATCAGGCAACAGATTAAACTTTTCGGCAGATAAATAGACTCCCGTTACAGCAAGAATTACAATAGGAATAAAGAACCAGCGACTTAACACCACGTGATATCGTAGCTCGAAATAATCTTTCTGGACTTTTGAGAATAATTTCAGGAATCCGCCTTGGCGCTTAGCAAGCAAAACTAAGCCTGTAATAGCAATTATAGCTAAGAGTAATGAAATAAGACCAACAAAGAAACGACCTATACTTTTTAAAAATAATGACCGATGCACATTAGTCGCAAAAGTATATACATACGGACGCTCTTTCACTTCACCCAACTGTTCACCAGTTACAGGATTTACATAGACATCTAAAGTTTCCATATCCATCGTTAGTACGGAAGCCTTTACGAAGCCCGATGATTCTACTTCTAAGCCCAACACTTCGTCATAGGTATTCTTTAAAGCATCGATGGTAGTAGCCAATGACACCTCTTCTAAATTTTCTACCGCATAACCCTTTGCTTGATGAGAAATGGGTTCTACCGCCAAAATGATTCCCGTAACAGAAGCCACTATCAAGAATAGCGAAGAAACTAGGGCAAGCGTAAGATGACTATAACGCCAAATAGAAATTGTCATACGAAGTAAAATAAATAACCTTGGGACAAGCCCGCGAGGCATTAAATTGAAAACATAAATAATATTTCGACGCAAGCGTCGGAGCTTTTAAATCTCGATTATCGAGCAATTTTGTAACCTTATATTGTTTAAAAACTTCCAGAATGGCTGTACTAAGTCATTCTGGAAGCGTGATTGTGATTGTAAAAATAAACACACTAACTATAAAACTTCATTATGAACCCGCATAATCGTCAGGCAGGCGCAGTCGAAACTCTTAAGTTAGCTTCTCCACACCTGGCGTTTCGACTACGCTCAATGTGACACGCTAACATGCTGACTCTATTCAACAGATTGCTTCGTCGCGAAATGCTCCTCGCAAAGACGTTTTAAATTAAACCAAAATGTCATTTCGAACGCAGTTTAGAACTCTTAAGTTAACTTCTCGCACACCTGGCATTTCGACTGCGCTCAATGTGACACGCTAACATGCTAACTCTATTCAACAGATTGCTTCGTCGCGAAATGCTCCTCGCAAAGACGTCATTCTGCTTCATGGTAAACTAAAACAAAAATATTGCCACTTTTCAACAGATTGCTTCGTCGCGAAAAGCTCCTCGCAAAGACGTTATAATAATCTTTATTGAGGAAGCATACGTACGTAACGAATGAATCCTTTTCCTTCCACTTTAGTTGTTAAGTTTTCAGTCGTTAACGGGAACTGAATATCATCTGCATAATACCCTTGATCCTCTACAGAAGTTTCAAAACGAAGGCTATAACCCTTATCAATTTTATCCGTAGGAATTTGCAAAACATTTAATGCACGTTCTCCGCCACTGATAGTTTCTCCAGAAATAGCATCTATATTCGGTCGATTTTTTCCGTAGAATTTCCACCATTCTGTAATTTCACTGTACCACTCGCTGTCTTTGCCCTGCACGTATATGGTCTCTACATATTTATTATTGGCATCAACGATAGATACGATCAAATAAGCACCTTCACCAGAATAATTTGTTAATTGAATAAGACACTTTACAGGCGTTTTATCTACCGGAGTAAATGCTGTCAACAAAGACCCGACCAATAGCACTGCCGGAATGTATTTTAAAAATCTTTTCATCTATATATAAGTTTATAAATATGTATCGTTATCAGTTAATTCGGTTATTGCTTTAAGAAATCTAACGATGTGTTCCCTTTCTGCAACACCTCGTTCTCACTTGCTAAATCGTATACCGTTTCTTCAAAATCGGTTGTACTCTTTGCGTCTGCACCTTTAGCTAACAAGAATTTAAGCAACTTATCATTCTCAGCCTTCATAGCTGCTAAATGCAATGCCGTTACCCCTTCATCGTTTTTAGCATTGATATCGATATTAAAATCGGATACCTTTTTCAATAACTCAAGGTCATTTTTCTTAGCAGCAACGTGGTATAAGGTGTTCCCTTCACCTTGAACAGTATTAAACTTTAAACCTTTAGATTTCAACAATGCTAATTTCGCATCAAAAGCTTTGGCGTTTCTTTTGCTGTATGAATCTGCCAAGTAAAAAGCAGCAGTATTTCCGGTAGTATCTTTTGCATTGATATCTGCACCTTTTTCTATTAGAAAAGCTACAACATCTGCTTTATTATCATGAGCCGCAAGCATAAGTGCAGTTTCACCACTATTGTTGGCAGCATTGATGTTCGTTACATCTTTTGCTAATAATTGAACCATAGCAAGTTCGTTTCTAGCAGCAGCGTTCAAGAACGGAGTACTACCCTCTTCATCTGCTTGGTTGACATCTGCACCAGCGTTTAAGAAAAGCTCAAAAATAGCAGCATCTTTAGTACCAAATGCTAAACGATGTAATGGCGTACTACCATTTTTCTCAACAATATTAGGTTCCAAACCTAGACTTTTTAAATAAGTATAGACCGGTAAGCCATTACTGAATCCGCGTCCGCCTTGCGATGCGAACATGAAAGCATTACCACCATTCTTGTTCAGCGACTTATAATCAACTCCCTTTTTAACCAGCAGTTTTAGAAAATCGATATTTCCTTTTTTAGAAGCATAATTGAAAATTCCGTTACCGTCATTATCCTTACTATCTAGAGCAAGACCTTTACTTAAAAAGAAATTTAATTCTTTTTCGTTCTTCAGAGAAGCTGCAGCTAGCAATAAAACGTTAGCGCCATGTTCATTTTTCTCTTCAGCCAAATTCACACCTTTCTTTTCGAAAGCGTTATAAACCGCAGGGTTTGTAAGTCCCGCATTTGCACCAAAAGCAAGCGGTGTAAAACGGTGACTATCTAAAGCCGTAACCGACGCACCATTATCTAATAAATACTGTACTAATTCGGCATCACCAGAATAACTTGCCCAATGTAAATAAATACGGCTATCATGAGTTTTTTTATCTACCCCATTACCATCAAGAGACACTAAATACTTAATTACTTCGGTATCTTGCTTAGTGGTAATTGCCAATGTTGTAGCATCAAAAGAGTTGCTATCTGATTCAGCCGGATCATTACCTTCTGCAATTTTTTGTTTTACGGCAGCAAGATCAGGGTTCGTTTTCCAGAATTTACGATCTATCAATTCGTTCTTCTCTTGCGCTATACTTGTAAATCCTAAAAATAATAGAGCGGTTAGGGCTATTTGTTTTACGGTTTTCATGTTCTTATTTTTTAACAAATGATTCAATTACTTCTTCAATTTCACCTTCTTGATCATATTCATCATCAAAAAGATATTTATACAATACTTTATTATCTACTTTCTCTTCTAAAGACAAGTCTTTATTACGACCATAAACAGCATCCCACTTAGAACGTACAATGGTCCATTTATCAGTATTTTCTTTCCACCAAGCAGCAGCTGCGGCACATCTGCTATCATCGACCTTAACGTAAGTATTGTATCCTTTTTCTTGAGCTACAATATCATCATCTTTACCGGTTTCACGAATTACCTTGGTATTGTCTTGATCATGCAACCAACCATAATCGGTAACCTGATGACGGTTGCCACGAACGGTTAAATTATAATCACTTCTTGTGGTGTACTCACGTCTTGGCAAGGGTGCATCGGCAGTATTTTCCCAAAAACTCTTTCCGTCTACATGAACCCAAGTAGAAGACCCCTCGTACCGCGGACTATCATCTACCTGAAACACTTTTTGTGTCCACTGCCCTTTTACATTATCTGCTGGTAGCTTCTTAAACGTCCATGTATTATCGGCATTATAAGAATATAGGTCGGTGTTCTCGAACAACCAATCTTGTCTCCAATGCTTAACTATATGTGGAGCAGCCGGGTTACCAACTTGTAACAAATGTTGAATAGAAATTTTATCGTCCTCATCTACAATTAACTCTGCCCACTCTAAGCCTTTATCAACTTTTGTTTTAGATGGCTTGTAAAGCGAGTCTGTACTATAATTAAAGGTTTCTGCGAAGTTAAAAGTCACTTCATAACAACCGCACATACGCTTTATAGCTTCGCGGTCTTTCTTCATTTTATCTTTTTGTGAAAAGGCACTTATTGAAACAAGCAGTGCCATGGCAATGGTAACAGGTGTTCTCATTAGGTATCGATTTTTTGTTTTCTGGTTCGATGACAAAAATAACTATTTTTATTTATTCTAAATAAGAATTGTTTATATATTTGCTTCATTATTCATAATTAGTCTAAATAAGCATAATGCGATTTCAGCTTACCCCATTACTAGTATTAATTGGTTTCCAAATCACCATTGCACAAAGTAATACTGAACGTTCTAACGACTCGATCTTATCACAGCAATTAGAAGAAGTAATAGTTACTGCCACTAGAACCGAACGCCAATTATCATCGTTACCCCTACCCGTTACATTAGTAGGTAAAAAGCAGATTATAAAATCGGGCACCGTTCGTTTAAACGAAATACTTAATGAGCAAACAGGTATTATAACTGTAGCTGATGAAAGCGGATTTCAAGGGGTACAAATACAAGGTATCGCATCAGACTATATTCTTATACTTATTGATGGGGTTCCGCTAGTGGGTAGAAGTGCCGGTAATTTTGATTTAAGTCGACTTACGGTTGGTAACATTAAACAGATTGAAGTAGTAAAAGGTCCGGCGAGCTCTTTATATGGTTCTGAGGCTTTAGGCGGAGTGATAAATATCATCACAGAAAAGCCAAAGACCGAAGATTTAAGTGGTAATGCATCTTACAGAATAGGAAGTTTCACTCAACAGGATATTAATCTAGATTTGAAACAAGCATTTAAAAAGTTTCGTTACGGATTTTTCGCTAATAGATTTTCATCTAACGGGTATGATTTAAATGAAGATGTAGAAGGGCAAACCGTAAATCCCTTTACCAACTACACTTTAAATGGTCGTTTGTATTATGATTTCAACGATAAACTATCCCTATTCACCTCCTCACGTTTTTACAATCAAAACCAAGATGCAGGTTTTACACTAGACAGTATATTATATACAGGTGATACAACAGAACGTGAATGGAATACTCACGCTAGATTAGACCATAAATGGACCCCAAATCTTACCATGGCCTACGAGCTTTATTATACAAATTATATGGCTACGGAATTATTGGCAGATCCTATTTCTACAGATGTATTGAGTGATAGTGATTTTAACCAAAAACTATTTCGCCCAGAGGTACGTGGCAGCTACACATTTGCTTCTAAAAACGAAAATAATACTGGGTTACAAAACGGAACTTTAACTGCCGGTGCTGGCTTACAAATAGATGAATTAGATAGAACCTACTTTGATGAGACGGTTAATTTTACCTCTGAATACGTATATGCACAATACGATTTTAACCCTATTGAAAAACTAAATGTTATTGCCGGCGCACGATTCGATAATCACTCTGAATACAACAATCAATTCAGTCCGAAATTAGCATTGCGCTACCAGTTAAACGAAAACCTAGCTATTAAAGGATCTGTAGGCTACGGTTTTAAAGCGCCAGATTTTAGGCAGCTGTATTTTGACTTCACCAATTCTGCCGTCGGCTATACCGTATTAGGTTATAATGTGGCTTTAGACAAATTACAAGAACTAGAAACGCAAGACCAAATTCTTAGTGTGCTCGTTACCGAAGAAGACCTTAGCAAACCTTTAGAAGCAGAAAGTTCTATTGGCTACAATTTAGGCTTTAATCTAAAACACGGTCGCGGTAACACCGAAGTAAATTTCTTTAGAAATGATTTTAAAAATTTAATAGATACCCGCATTATCGCCCGTAAGACCAACGGACAAAATGTATTCAGCTATATAAATTTGGATGAAATATACACCACAGGTTTCGAAATCAATTCTGCCTATAAACTGACCAACAACCTAAATATAAGTGCCGGATACCAATTGCTCTATGCCTTTGACAAACAGAAGAAACAAGACGTCGCAGATAACCGAGTATTTGTACGTGATGCAACAAATGGGCAATCGGTAGCACTATCACAATCGGATTATTTTGGGTTGGTCAATCGCTCTCGCCACAACGCAAATTTTAAAGTGTACTATGATATACCTTCTGCCAGCACTAATGTAAATATGCGTGTTCTGTACCGAAGTAAATATGCGCAATATGACACCAATGGTAACGGACTCATAGATAGTTTTGACTCCAGTTTCATAGATGGGTTCGTAACTGTAAATGCAGCGGTGAGCAAAACATTTTATCAAGATTTTACACTACAGGTAGGTGCCAATAACCTTTTGGACTATACCGATAACAATATCCCGACGATGCCGGGAATTCAAGCATACGTAAAACTTAATTATCAATTCTAACCCACCTGACAACGCGCAGGTTTTAATCACATTTACCATGACGAAGAACATTTTAGCAGTAGCATTTTTAGCGGTAGCATTCGCTTCTTGTAGCAACGATGATGACAGTACACCAGTAGAGCCAATACAAACCGAAACGGTAAGCAATCTATATGCTCCACAAACAGGAGGACAAGGACAACCTGTTGGCGGAGCGTTTACAAAGTTCGATTTTGAAACCGGCTTAGAGACCACAAGCGACACCGATTGGGATGTTGCCTTTAGAGGAAGTACTATTGCCATTAACGGTGGTGCTGCAACAGGTACCGAAGATGAGCCAGAAAGAACCGGAAATGTTGGTGTCGCCGAAGTAACTGGTACTTTGGCAAGTGTAACCACAGCAAACGACCTCACTTTTAACCAAGATGCAGATGCATCATTTGCCATAGCAACAGGTAGTGACAACGGTTGGTACAACTACGCAGGCGACCCAACACATTTAATTACACCTATACCAGGTAAAGTATTTGTATTTAAAACTACCGCTGGCAATTACGCCAAAGTAGAAATTATTAGCTACTATGAAAATGCCCCTACTGAACCAGATGCATTTACAGATGCTACACCATACTACACCTTCAACTATGTTTATAACCCTAATGAAGGGGAAACTTCTTTTGAGTAGTTTATTTTTTAAATTTAAGTTGTTTATAAAAGCTCGTCTGTAAAGACGGGCTTTTTTTGTTTTGTGAATACGACTTGTTAATACAGTTTAAAACCAGTAAGAGTTTTCTTCAAATGTAATTTGGTATATTGCTGATATAAAAGATATATATAACATATGTTTTATATATCTCATATTGGCAGGATATATAACATATGTTATATATTTAATTGTTAGCTGTAATTTACAAAATAAAACGCATCATGCTTGATAAAACAACTATAAAAAAAGCCTTGAAACTCTGTGTTAATTCATTAAACAGTGAAGAAAACAGAATACAAAATGCAAAAGAGGTCACTTTAACCATCAGGCAACTATACAAAGAACCTTATCAAGGAAAAGGTCTAGGAATTGGTGACTTAAGTTGGAGAAACTTTCGTGCAAAATGGGAAGATTATAGGATTCGATGGGAAGACTCTGAAAAAATACAAACTGGCTTGGATTGGAAAACTGCATTTCTATTGCTTGGTGATGCAATGAATGTAAGCGAAGTAGAAATATTTAATATTGCTAAAAATATTGAAGAAGATATTTTGTTTAACCACGTTTTAAAACATATTATCACAAACTGTGTTGTACAAAATGAAATAGAACAAGCCCTTTCTTATATTTCTCATTTTAGAGAAACACATATTTTTGAGCATTCGGATAACCAAGATTTAGGTTACTTGATTATATTGAAACATTATGCGACCAAAGGTGATAAGTATAATTTCTTCAAATACTTTAAATTAGCAAAACCTGCCAAAAATCGTACTGAAGTTGCTGATTGTAAAGATTGGTTAGTCACATGCTTTAGTGAAAACAACTCACTGAATGATGCTATAAAATTATGTACGCATCGTAATTTGGGTAAAAAGTTTTATCAATCAGCTTTAAAACCTTTTGCCGAAAAAGGAATGTATCAAGAATTAAAAAAAATATTTGTAAATCAACCGGAATTAAAACAACCAGAACTGAATACTGAAATTAAAATATATATTGAATCTTATTTGAATGCAGTAAAAAACAGTCAAAAAATTGATGATGATTTTGAATGGCTTTTTTCACAATGTTTAAAAATTGACAGGAAAATACGTTTTGGTGATGTAAAATTGCAAGACGCAATGTTGCTCGATTTAGGTATTGCTTCAGAGAAACAAGACTATAAGGAAAGAGCCTTAAAATGTCGTAAAGCAATTAAAGATAATCGAATGAAAAGAGAATTAGTGCTAAAATAAAAACTACTGCTAACATAATATATAAAAAATTGCTATTCCGTGCTTAACCAATGTTAGTTGCTTTGTTTGCTAGCATCTGATTTTCCTTCGGAAAATCCTCGCACACAAACACGCAACTTTCCATATAAATAAACGTTAGGGCTAATTTAAAATCACCAGAAAAATCAATGACCCTTATTGTCGCCAAAATTAAAGATGATAAAATTAAAATAGTATCTGACTCTAAAATTACAGATGAAGCCGCTGTTCGTAACAATCCGTTATTTGGAAATCTTAAAACTCTAATCCTTAATCCAGACACTTGTATTGGATTCGCTGGTAATGTTTACTTCGCTGAGATAGTTCTCAATGAATTCTATCAAGGGAAATTCAAAAATTTTCAAGAACTTTTTAATAGATGTGGACGTTTACATCATGAATCAAATTTCGAAACAGATTTTATTCTAGCCACTTTATTTGAAAACAAACCTGTTATCTACAAAATTTCAGAAAGTAAAATTTTTGTAGACCATACAAACCTATGGATTGGACATATAGACGGATTTAATAAATACCAAAGCGAATTTCATGATAAGAAAAATAAAGATAGGTCTGAATTTCAAAGAATGGGAATTGCATTTTCTGAAGTTATCAAAGACGAAAAAATATCTGGGATTAGTGACTTTCAAATAGGTATTGAGACTGTATATCATGAAGAATTAAAATCTTCAATCTTCATTTATGAATTTAAAGCCGAATTTAATTTCGCAAACCAAAAAGTCAGCGTACCTGGAGGAAAACAATTTACTCCAATGAAAGTTGGTGGAGCCCAAATTGGAGGATACGGAATATGTTATTTAAGGTCTGTAAATGTCTATCAACCCGGAGTTGCAATTCATTTTCCTCAAGGAGGTTTTGGTATGTTATTCTGTCCGAAATTAAATCATAATAAAGCTATTATCATAAAAGAGAAAGATGGAGAAGATTTCGCAAAAAAGGTATGGGACTTGCATAATATTGCGTTAGAAGGTATTGTATTAAAAGATGGTTTTGCATTTAAATATATAGTCAATAAAAACTAGCCCTAACACAACCTATAAACAATACGGGCTTCGGGTTTAATCGAAAGGTTTGCGTATTTTTATAATGTCCGCAAAATCTTTAGGATTTTGCTTTAAACAAGGAAAAGAAAAAACAAAACCAAAAGATTTAGCTATGTGCGTGGCGGAAAGCAAACGCTAGTTTGCTCCCGTACTGTTAATAGCTTAAACGTTAGCCTTAATTAAAAAAAATGAATAGAATTGAAGAACTAAAGAGCTTATTATTGAACGAAAGTGACATAAAAGAATTTTCAATTAAAATAAATGAACTTGGTAACATATTTTTAAATGCCAATGATAATTCTATAGCTAAATTCTTCATAGACCTTTTAGTTAAATCGAAAACAGATAAATTTCGAGTTCTTTGTTTGCGGAATTTAGAGAAACAAAATTTCATAACTGAAAATCACGAATACCTAATCCCATTATTAAAAAAAAAGAATTCAGAAATAGTAATTCATACACTTAAAGCGTTAAATTCATTTAATGAATTTAAAAATGAAGAGTTACTTATTGAGCTATTAAATAACACAAAGGATAATAATTTAAAAAGGCAAATTATTGAAAATCTTACTAAAATAGGAAGCCTTAATGCTATAGATTTAATTGTATCGCTTTTCAAAAAAAGTAGAGATTTAAACATTACGCTTACCGCATTTAAAGCATTACAAATATTAAGTCTAAAATATCCACAATCAGATTTAGAAACGTTCTTAAAGAAAAATTACAAAAAATGGTATAAGAACCTTAAAAGTATACAATATATTGAATTGAAGTCTTCTATTCATTTATTTTTAGAAGATTTTGAGCCTAATACCATTTTATTTGAATTTCCAATAGAAGAACAGTTTATTGGATTTGTTCAAATTTATGTTAAGAAATTGAATAATAACAGTTGGTGGTCAATTGAATATGGAATACAGAATTCTCAACTAGATTATTTTAATTCATACATAAATCAATACCCACATATAACCAAACATTTAAAATTTGAAGGATTAGATTTCAATAAAAACCTTAATGAATCGTATAAACAAATTTCTGATTTTTTTGAAAATGAATTTAAGAAATTTTATAAATTATGGAAAGAGCCGACCATAGAATCAGTAAAATATATGGCAAATAACTCACCACTTTCCGATTTTGAAAAAGACTCTCTTATGCTTGGTTTTCTAAAAACAAAAGTAGGAAGCCAAACTGAATACCTGAATCATACATTTGAAATTGCAAAGAACAATAAAAATTTATTTGACAGCTTAAATTATGTTAACGCAAAAAAAACTAAGGCTAACAATGTATAAAAAACATAGGGCGTTTGTGCTAAACCGAAAGGTCTGTGTTTATTTGCAAAGTCGCCAAATATAAAATTTGGCATTTTCAATAAAAAAGATAAAAGCAAAATATTATATTTGGCTTAGTACCAAGCCGAAACATATCGCTTATCACCTGCCCTACTTTTCTTATACTCAACGTTAGGCTTCATTACCAAAAAAAGCTGAAATCTGAAATTATAGAAAAATGAACACACCTATTGTAAGTGAGAATTATTATAAAGAAAGAGAAGGTGTTTTAAAGCTTGCATTGGAGTTAAATAAATACGGTTATGTATTCAGAGAAACTTCAAACGGAGATATTGGCATTGATGGACAGATTGAATACATCACTGATAAAGGAAATTCTTTAGGTAAAATTGTTGCAGCTCAAGTAAAATCAGGAAACTCTTATTTACATGACAAAGGAGACCATTATGCCTTTTATCCTCATGAAAAACATAAAAATTATTGGTCGATTTTCCCTTTACCAGTCATTCTGTTTGTTTATTATCCGATAGATGACAAAATCTATTTTACTGATGTAAGATATCAATTAAACAGTCCTAATCAATTACCATATATTAAACTGAATAAAATAAATTATCTCAACGAAAAAACAGCTTTAAACATATTTGAGACTAGTGGAGAATTTAATATGCCTTATTATTCGATTCCTGAAGTTTTTGACAAAATGTTAAATACTATTTGTCCTAACCCAACATTCAGTGTGAGTTTCTTAGACTTATTCACTCAAGGTTTAACAAATATATGTAGACACATTTATTTTAGCATGGACTTAGTAATGACAATTGCTGATTATAATAACAAAACTGAATTTGGAGCTTCAATAGGTTCGACTGAACATGAGTTTTTACATGATTATGCAAAGTTTATAATAGGTCAAAACCTTGCGTCTATTAATTATTCAGATTACTTAATTGATTGGCGCGAACGTCAATTACAACCAATGTTTATTGCACCTTTAAATAATAGAGGTTTCCTATTGCTCGATTATATTAAAGAGATAGAAAAAAAAGACAAAGAAGATTTACCAGAAACAACTTTGGTTAGAGAACGATTTATAGAAATGAAATTCTTTTCTAGTGATGATTATGCAAGATTAGAATTAGGCAAAAAAATTAGAGAAAAACTAAAAACGAAAGCCTAACAATGGCTATAATTAATACGGGTTTTGGTGCTTAACCCAAAGTTTAGAGCTTTTAACCAAGTCCGCCAAATCTTTTAATTTGGCTTTAGAACAAAAAAGATAAAACAAAATAAAAAGTTTTGGCTAAGTGCTTAATCGGAAATTCAGTAATTTTAATTCCCGTACTAACCATAGCCTAGACGTTGTGTTTAATTTGGTACGATATACAAACATCCTTTACAGAGTTATAGAAACATCGTTTACACTTTTTAAGTTGCATTTGAAACCAAAATTCAGATGCTATGCCTTGGAAAGAATCAACGATTATGGAACAAAAAATTGAATTTATCTGTGAATGGCGAACTGGAAAATATACCATCACGGAGCTTTGCCGAGTCTTTGAGATATCAAGGCCAACGGCTTACAAAATCATTGCCCGNAATGTATTTTTAGGTTACTTTGATGAACATGTATTTAGAAAAAAAGAACAATCAGTGAGGTTAGAAACTAATTTAGTGTAAACTCTAATCTATAACTTTTGTAAACCATGTATATTAACGAACATTTAAAAAAAATGAAATCAATATATCTAATTTGCCTAATATCAATAACATTTTCGACATCTCTTTTTGGTCAAAAATTATTAGCAGAGGTTGGAAACGAGAGGAATATTTATATTATCCATTATGGACAAATTCCAACTTTTGAATATGATTCGGTAACAACACTTTTCAAAAAAGGGGGACTGGACAAAGGATGGAAATGCTCAAGAATGATTGATAAGATGTTAAAAAAGATGTCAAAAGATGAAATAAAAGGAGACGCAATAATATTTACCTCTGAAAACATGAATGACGCTTTGGTAATTAATTTTAGAGAAAAAGAATTAGCTAAACCAACCGTAGAATTGGAAAAAATCGGAGATGTATACTTAATGTATCTAGAACAACGACCCTTATTCGAGATGGAATTTGTCATGGCTATAGAATCTCCAAAAGTGATTAAGAACTGGAGGACTTCAACCTTGAGAAAAATAATGTTGAAAAAAGCTTTAAGTTCAAACCGAAAATTTAATGTCTTACATTTTAAAGAGGACGATTTATGGCAAGCAGACTCTTATATTACAGGTGTTGACCAACCGAAGGAAAACTAAACACAACAATGCCTAAACGTAATGCGGACTTTAGGGTAAAACAGAAAGGTCTGTGTATATTTATGAAGTCGCTAAATCTTATGGATTTAGCTTTGGACAAGAAAAATAAAACTAAACAATAAGCTTTAGCTTCGCGCTAAGACGGAAACGAAAAGTTTCCTTGCCTCCGCACTACGCTTAGCCTATACGTTGTTGTCATTCATTTAAATAGATGCCTAAGAAATTAACAGAAATTGAAAGAGTATGGAGATTCATTTGTGGATCATCACAAAATGGTTTTTATTATATCAACAGTAACAAACATCTTTGCCAATGGAAGAAAAATAAAAGCATTACAATTATTGATTCCTTTAAATGTGAAATTGTTGAACCTTGGGCTGATGGATTACTAATAAATGAAAACACCCTTTACTCTGGTAGTAAAATTCAAAAACTATTTGAAGGGGAAATCTATTCAAAAAGCATAATTGACAACAACTCTCTTTTAGTCCGTGAGCTAGATTTCATTAATGAAAAGGTTGGATATGGTGTTTTCGATAAAACTACTTCCCTAATCAACAAAATTAAAACTCCCAGCAACATTCGTCCTCTACATTATCTGAATGAAAACCGAATAATATCACAATCAGAATCTGATTTATATTGTCATTCTATCGATGGAGACATAATTTGGAATCGAGCATTTAAAGAATTGATAAATTCATCTAAAGGAACCATAACTAAACCTTTAATTAAAGTAGGTTACAGTTATTTCATTGGAATTGGAGAAAACAAAAGTGACCATCTTTTTAATATAGATTTGGAATCAGGAAAATGTGATGAATTAAAATATTTTCAATTTGAGTTTTTCTTTAACAATCAAGAACAGTTAATAACAAGTCAACACCAAAATACTTTATTAAAGCTCAACCTAAGGACTAAAGAGCAAGAAGTCTGGGATGTGGATGAATTAATTAAAACTGCTGGTTTTGAAAGTGTTCACGATCAAAGATGTCAATTCGATAAAAACACCTTTTATTTCACTCAAACACTAGGTGATGACAGAGCTAAAGTTGGATTTTTAGACACTAAAATCAAAGAATTAACTTTTAGTCATAAGTTTCAGCCTAATAATGGGGGGATTTCAACAATTGAACAGAACGAAAATCAAATATTTGTATGCACACAAGACAACATTCTACACATATTTGAAAAATAACGAATGACAACACGGTATATAGCAAATAGGGCGTTCAGTGGTTTACGACAGTTCAGTGCTATTTACAAACACCGCCAAATCGTTGATTTGGCTTTTAAAATGAATAAGATAAAAACAAAATACAACGATTTGGCTAAGTGCATACTTAAAAGTTTATCGCTTTCTAATGCCCTACTTGCCATATACTAAACGTATGCAATTTAGACGAACGATAAATGATGATAAATACCTTTATAAAACAACTTCGAATTACAGAAGAAGAGCTCTTAAATGAACTGCATAAAAATGCGACTATTACAAAGCATAAAAAAGGTGATTTTATCATTAAGAACAATCAATATATTAAGGTTCTTAAAATAGTTTTAAAAGGAAGAGTTAGGGTTTATCAAGATAATGAAGACAGAGAAATCCTTATTTATTATCTAAACGATATGGAAACCTGTACTTTATCACTTTCTGCTTGTTTTGAAGACTGTAAAAGTACAGTAAATGCTATTGTAGAGAAAGAATGTACAATTCTTAATATACCCGTACGATTTGTAAGAGACTGGAATTTTAAATACAAATCTTGGAACACATTTACTACAAATACCTTTAGAGAAAGTTATAACTACCTGATTAATCAATATTCAAATTTAGCATTTCAGCCTCTTAAAGATAGGTTGTTTGATTATCTTGTTTCTAAAGCTGATAATAATATTCTAAAAAAATCTCACCAAGAATTAGCAAAAGAATTGGGTACTACAAGAGAGGTTATTTCTAGGCTATTAAAGAAACTTGAGCAAAATAACAAGATTCATTTAGGTCAAAAAGAAATTAAAATTATAAAAAAATAATACCCTTGTGACAAAAGGCACAGGTTTATGAAACGGGTTCTGTTTTTCTTTGCATTGAATTAATAAAAATAAAAAGATGAACAGCATTAAAACAGGAATTATAGTACTTATTTTACTAACAGGAGCAACTGCTTTTGGACAACAAAACCAAGCCTACTCGTCGAACACACCTACCGCACACCATACCGTTGCATTAGAAGTCTTAAATGCTAGTAAGACTTGGATTAACAATTTCAATAACGGAAATGCCAAAGCCTGCGTAGCTGGGTATACAGAAAATGCAGTGATGAGCGCAAAACCATTTGGAATAATGAATGGAACGGAAACCATTTCTGAATTCTGGACACCTTTTATAGAGTCTGGAGCTACAAACTTAATTTATACTGAAGTAAGTATAGAAGTAGTAAACGAAAAAACAGCATTTCTTTCTGCCAACTGGAGTATGAACGTTGGTGAAGGGGTGATTTTTCAAGAAAAATGGGAGAAAATTGAAGGTAAATGGTTACTAACGTATGATGATTTTCAAGTTCTAGAGCAATTTAAAACACCACAAGAAAACACGATTAATCCTATTGCAAATCACCTTATTTTAGAAGATGTAATAAATGCTTCTATTTCTTGGACTAAAGGATTTAACGGTGGTAAAAGTGAAGATTGTAGAAACGGATACACTAAAAATGCGACTATGAATGCCGTGCCATTTGCATCTATGCATAATCAAGAAGAAATCGATGGGTTTTGGTCGAAATTAATTAAAGATGGCGCAAACAATTTAACGTATCACAATCCTACTTTTAAAGTTATAACTAACAATACTGTACTTTTGTCCTCTAACTGGAGTATGAACATTGGTGAAGGTAAGATTTATCAAGAAAAATGGGAGAAAATAGAAGAGAAATGGCTATTGTCTTATGATGAATTTGAACTACTAAAACAATATTAATACAATTTAAGGCTGTTATTATAACAGCCTTTTTTTATTTTTATCCTTATGAAACTAAACAGTTTTACTTTACAAGTTTTTAAACCTAAACAAACCCTCGATTTCTACACCAAAATCTTAGGTTTGCATCTGCTAAATGAGTTTTCTGAAGATAATTCAATTTATTACAACCTAGGTTTTACTAATAAAGACTTCTACATTCAATTAAGATTCACACCCTCACTCTCCAAAGTAAGCTATCAACTAGATGCGGCTGATAATTATTGGAAATACAGCTTATTTGTAGATGATATCCAGAAACAGCACCAAGAAATTGGAAATAAAAACCATAAAATTGGAGCGCCTTTTCAATTTGGAAATATAGGGTACTTAGCACATACTGCTGATATTGAAAATCATCAAATAGAATACATTCAAAAAACATTTAAGCAGAACACACCTAAACAAATTGAGGACAATAAAACGACTCTAGGTTTATTAACCATTAGAACCAAAGACCCCTTAAAAAGTATTCGATTTTATGAAGATATTTTAGACTTAAAACTATTTGTAAGAATGTATGTGGATCGTGGAAATGGTTTTACACTTTATTTTTTAGGACACAAAGATTTAAAAGCACCATCGTCAAATATTGATGCGACAGAAAATAGAGAATGGATGTACCAACAAAGTCATTTATTTATTGAAATACAACATTATTGGAATAGTGAATATGACACTGATTTTTCTTTAAAGTCAACACGAAATAACGGTTTAAAAAGTATTAACTTCTCAGGGAACTTAGATGTTTTAAAAGAACGACTAACAAAGAATAACATTTTATTCCATCAGGAAGAGGATAGGATTAGATTTGAAACAATTGACAGGCACGTAGTTATGTTAAAAACTACATACAACAATGTGTATAATTCATAAGGGTTTCAGTGGTTTTCGAACGTTATCGCCAGCATCAATTTTGGGTGGTAACTCGATAGGTTTTTAGTCCTGAATCCCTTACAAAATCATACACGAACCGTAAAACATCAAAAAAAACAGAACTTTAATAAGTTAATGTGTTTTTTTACCAAGTGTATTCTGGTGGTTGAATATTATTCATTCTAAGATATAAATTTGCTTTAGCCCTGTGATTGGTCATATGATCTTGCACATAAAAAAAGGCAAATGCCCTACTCACGGTATTACCACTATGATACATTACACATGACTCATCCAATTGTTCCTGTTCTATGGTTCCTATTACATTAGTGGTATAAGCAAACCCATTTTGTAACAATTCAATAATCTCAGCCTTCGTCATCTTAGTAGCATCAGGTGTATTGGGTTTTACTTCCATTCCTTGTACATAGCGTTTTGTAAGCAGCTCCACTGTATATCCAATATGTACCATTTGTTCACCAAAAGACTTACTTACAGGTGTTGGTTTATATGAATACAGTTCTTCTGGCATTGCTTTGGCAACATCCAATGAGTGTTCACTAGCTGCAAGCCAAACAGCTAAATAGGTTTTAGTAAAGGGGGTTTTTGGAACAATTTCAGCTTGCCCATAAGTCATAACAGTACAAAAAAGGACAACTATTATTAGAACTAAATTTTTCATAATTAAAAAGAGTTAAACGATTCCACAAGATATATATAAGCTTTTAAATATCATTCAATTACTGCTGTAAACCATTTCGGCGGAATCGATAAAAATTGGATTTCACCTTACTTATATAAAAAATAACAAGCTAGATTTTGCATATATAGCAAGTGAAGTTTCTTGTTTATTTAAGGCTTGCCAACAGATAAACTAAAAGAACACAATTTACCCTATGAATACAATGGTTTACAGTAAATCTTGTTAGTGAAAATTTAATAGTAATTGAGTACTCAACCACTTAATCACTCTCCTCTATTTATATAATTATAGTATCTTCAAACTGAGAACATAATATATAAGACAAACCACTACCAAAGTTTAAATTTTAACACCATTGAGTTCTATTAAACCAAAACAATTGACTACAATACAGAAGCTCATATTACGATTTGTATTTCTATATTTTCTCTTGTACATCTATCCATACGGATTTGAGTATATCAATGAGATTGATCCGAATAATTTTTCATTTTGGAAGGGAATTACAATAGGCTTTGGAGAAATATTTTTGGGTTGGGAATACAACAAAGATATGTTGTTAAACGGTTTGGACTCTAAATATGACTTTACCAGGTTTCTTTTGGTTGCTGTAATTTCTATAATTGGCGCCATAATCTGGGTGTTCATTGATACTAAAATCAAAAAAGAATACAACAACAAACTCAAAATACTTCTACAAACAATTCTTAGATATCATATAGGTCTTACGTTAATTCTTTATGGGCTTTCAAAAGTATTCTTACTCCAGTTTGGCACCATGGATATTGATAGTTTAGAAACTGCAATTGGCGAACATAACGGAATGAATTTGGTATGGGCTTTCATGAGTTATTCTAAATTCTATGGTATAACTGCAGGGTTGATAGAAGTTGTTGGCGGCTTGCTGTTGTTATTTAGAAGAACAACTTCTTTAGGTGCTTTCTTGTTGTTAATAGCAATGACCAATGTTGTTTTAATGGATATTGGGTACGACGTTATTGTTAAGATGTTTGCGATTCATTTACTTCTTATGATCGTATTTTTAATGTGGGATGATTTAAAGCGATTATATGATTTTTTCTTAAGAAATAAGCCATCTACTGCGGCTATCTACATGCCTCTTTTTGAAGGGCGAAAAGGCAAATACATTAGATATATAACTAAAGGTGTATTATTGCTATATGTCTTTATCTCGTTTAGCCTTGACATGACAGAAAGAATAGAACAACAGCATAGTAATCAATATGAAAATTTTACAAGTTCACAAGACATTGAAATATTTGTAAAGAATGGAGATACAATACCAAAGAGCAAAATAAATGGCAGTCGTTGGAATAAAATAAGAATAAACGATTTATCTTATTTACCCGAAACCTTAATGATTTTAAATGAAGATAATACAACAGAACGTTACAAGTTCACTGCAGATACATTGACTAAAAAAATACATTTAACCGGTTTGTATGGCGATGACCAAACCTCTCACGAATTAACTTATAAAGTCTTAGAGAATAAAGTTTATATTTATGAAGGCATATTTAAAGGAGATTCCCTTTGGATGAGAACAAGAGCCAAAACAATTCGTGATTATAGATTAACGCGGAATGGAATTCGTTGGATTAGAGATTTGGAATAAATTTCAAATTCTACGTAAAGAATAGATTTAAAGTACGATTGAAAATAGGCTATTAATTATTTAAATAAAAAGTTATGGGTAAAAGTCAAGATTCCAAGAAAAATGTAAAAAAGGAACCAGTAAAAACAGCTAAAGAAAAGAAAGAAGCAAAAAGATTGAAAAAATCTAAATAAGAAAGGCAATTCGTTCAATTTCATTCTCCTGATTATTTTTAATCAAAGCTTAACTAAGAGTTTTACATGTGCGGATTTATAGCGATATAGATAAATTCATATGGCAGATGATGGTAAAATTAGGCAGAGAAGATATTGAAAAGCAACAATCAAAAAATCATTACAAAGAAATGTTACGGTATGTATTGTAACTCTTTTTAATGATTTTTTGTTTTATTCTAGAGTTTAAATAATGATCTTCTTAATGTCTAATTCCGGTTTTAAACTTAGTATGTTATATTCAATTGTTATCAGTATTTCCTCCTTTTGGGGGAAATACTGATAATTACTTTAAGCCATAGTTTAATTAGTTGATAAAGAAGAAAGCACAAATAAAAATAGAATAATAAATAGCTGATTTTCCGAAATTTAAAAAAAGTTAGTCAGAATAGTAAGGAGAATAAATGGAAAAAATTCATAGCAAAATAATAGGAAATTTATATCGAAAAAATGAAAATGAGGATTGGAAATCTGAAAAGGATATTGCCATTCCTTTTTTAAATAATATTGAACTCCCTGTTTTCTACTACCTTGATTCAATTGAGAAAGATACTTCTTTCGAAAAAGAGGCAGATGAAGCACTAAAGAATATTTTACAGCTCAAAAAGCCTGAAATATTAGAAGTTGCTAAACACCTCTTTGAAAACCTTCAAGAGTTTAAATCTTTAGTAGGATTAAATGATGTTACCCCTGAATTAAGAAACCTTACGAATAAAATAGAAATATGGAAATATATTAATCCTTCTTGTTTGACTGTAGAAAGAAGAGCTTATGAGGATAAAAATATTTATGTAGTTATACCATGTAATTGTGATTGGGAAGAGGAACATGGTCTTCAAATGGTATTTCGAAAAGGAAAAATGTTGACAAGAGTAAGTGATATTGATGGCCATTTAACGAATGCTGATGCATTTGATATTCCTGATAAAGAAGATAATTTATTAAACAGATTTGAAGATTAACAATACTGCTAACAATTTGCATAGTGCATCTACACCCTTTAGAATGCTATCGCACCATACACGAAACGTTTAACAACAATTTAAAACTAGCTATTTGAAAATAATTGAGTACTTAGAAAAAACAATTAAAATCTTAATAGCAATCTCATTATTGTTAATATTAATCGGTGCTTTTATTCATTTATTTGATATCTATAATATTTTGAGAAGTAGTATTTTCGTGGGGATACCTCTTTTTTTAATTAGCTTTATTTTGTACTTGTTTTTAAAAATAACACAGAATTTAAAAAATAAGAAACCTATAAATAAATGGCATATTTTTCTACTACTATTATGTCTATTCGGTATTGGTATGAGCGTATTGTTTGTGGAAATTATGAGTACTGGTCATTGAAATATTTATGATTTTATAACAAACCACCTTCAAATACGTTGTGCTTACAATTGAAAAAGGCTATTAACAAATCTTTTCTTTCTTAACTTAGACCAACGATGAAACTAATTACATCAATAATTTTATTTTTAATTTCAATTTCTAGTTTTTCACAAAATGACTTAGAAAAACAGATTGAATTTATAGAGAAAAATATCATATTAAATAGTATGTCCGATTTTGAAAAAATAGAAACGGACTTAGATAACGATAATGATTTAGACTATATATACTTATACCAATGCTCTGAACCAAAATGCATAGAAGTTTATTTAAATGTAAATCAAAAACTAGAAAAAGTAATCTCTGAATTCTGCTATAATTTTTATTTATATAATGGAACGAATAAAGATTTAGTAATTAAACAAAATCATTGTTGTGGAGAAAGTCCTTTTACATCAAACAGAGTTTTTAATTTTCATTTAGACCAAACGATAACTAAAGAGAATTACGTTCTTTATAATGAAAGCTATGAACTTTTTGAACCTAGTTTTTATTTATCTACATCTTATGATGTAAAAATTCTCAACAACAATTATAATGTTAGATTTTCGCCAAACATAAGAGAATATGATGAAGATGAATCTCAGTTCTCGTGTGAAACAAAAACTAATATTATCGGTAAATTAAAAGTAAATAGTAGAACAAAGGTTTTATCTGAATTAATTAAAGGAAATAGAATTTGGCTTTTTGTTGAAATTGAAAGCGAAAATTTAAACGATACTGAATGTCATAACCCTATAGACTATGATTTCAAAGGTCAAAAACTAAGAGGCTGGATAAGTAATAAATTCGTGAGCAAATCAAAAAACTAATGCTAGCACATATTTTAATTTGTTACTTGTTTTAAATAATTTACATAAACCTTCGCAAAGGTTCTTTCTGTGCCCTTTTACTAACTTCATTGCTTAAAACAAAAAGCATACATACAAGAGAAGTCGTTAATGCAAAAAAAAAATAGAAATTACTCATAAAACGTTATCATACTTAAAAATACAACTTTCCATATACGTCGATGTTAGGTAACATCTAACAAAATAACGAAAAGAGAAATATGAAACATACTTTTTTTATTTTGAGTCTCTTAATTGCCGCTTGTTCATCAAAGGAAAAAAAAGAAGTCAATCATGAACATAAAGAAGTAGTTACTAAAAAGATAATTATAGAAACTAACGAATTAAAAGAAGATGAATTAACTTTTGCTGAAATTCAAGATTCTTTGAGAATACAACTCCTTAATTCAAAACCAAACGAAAACCTGAAATCTAGTATTTTACAAGAACTATATATTAAAGGGCTCGTAAATCAAATAAAAGATAAAATTAGGTTTGACCTTCCTTTTAATCTTCATGGTTTTGATTGCGGAGTACCTGATTGTTATTCAACAGATATACTATTTGAATTTACAGCCAGCAACCCTATTGTATTTCCTAAAAAAATTGATTTTCAATTAGTTGAGTATGGCTGTGGAATTGGAAAAAATATAAAAGAAAATGGAGTTTTTGAATTAGTTGAACAATCGCTAAAATATGTCAATTACTATTCTAAAAATCAGAAAAGTAATTTGATAATTATTGGAGACAAAAGAGAACTGTATTATTTTTCAGACACAAAACCAAATTCCATAAAAGTCGATTTAATAGAGAAACTATTTGAAGAATACAATGAAGAAGACCCAAAATTCACAGAACCATATCAATCTACAACAATGAGAAATAATGATTATGGAAATTTTATAAGAAAAGAATAAATACATTAGTTCGTAGGATGTATAGTTAATTGGCTGGTTCTCGCTTACTCACAAAAAAAGTGTTTACTTAATAAATTGAGGTAACATATGAAAGAGAAAATAACAGATGACAGATTTGAAGATATTCTAAATAGTATTATTATATCATATGCAAAAAAATCATCTCCTCTAATTTGGCATCAAATGGCCATGGAATGGAATTGGGACAGTTCATCTGTATTTCTAAATTGGCTTGTTGAAAACCCATTAACCGATAAAGGAACTGCATTAATGATTTATTGGAAATCGGCACCCAGATATTGGAAGAAATTCAAAGACAAAAAAGATTTAATAACTAAAGAAAAATATTCTTTAAATAATTTTGAATTTATTGAAAAAATAGAGGCTAATTATCTAAATGGATTTTATAAACAAAGTACTTTTGAATATAACCCAAAAAATGATGAACAAGGCTACGATTGGACAAATGATTATTTAGATGAAGAAATTGTCAGAGATATACCGAAAATAATGTTCGAAAAAGTGGAAGGCAAAAAAGTAGTTGAACCAAAAGATTATATAGAGGGGTTTCCACCTGAACTTGATTTACTAAGGCAAGAGATTTTTGAGAAATACGAAATAGAATAAGAATCAAACTTAAGCACTATAAAAATAATTAGGACTTAGTATTTAAGCAAAGGTGATATCTTTTTTTACTGCGATGAGCATCAAATAAAACTTTACTGTTGTCGATTCAATAAATTTGCAACCATTTAAGAAGCGTACCAAATCTAAGACTTGGCAATAAAAATATTATAATAACTACTACCACAAATTTTATTCATGTATAAATCAACCTTAATTATATTCCTTTTCAGTTCATTTTTATTGAACTGCCAAACCATTAACGAGCTTAAATTATTACCCATTCAAGTAGATGGAAATTTTGGTTTTATTGACTATTCAGGAAATATGGTTATTGAACCCATATACAATGATTTTGAAGGCTATTTTGAAGGGATTATTGGAGTAGGGTTTGAAGGTAATGATGGGTTTATAAATGAAGAAGGTGAAGAAATAACAGGTTTTATATATGATAGAGTACGTTACTTTAGTGACGGTCTAGCTGTTGTTCAATTAGATAAGAATATTGGGTTTGTAAATACAAAAGGTGAAATAGTTATACCTATAAAATATAAATATGCTTTTCCTTTTAGTGATGGTATGGCGGCATTTAGTAATTATATAGATACTGATAAATATGGGTATTTAAATAAAAAAGGAGAGGAAATAGTAGCACCAAAATTTGATGAAGCAAAATTGTTTAAAGAAGGTTTTGCTGCAGTAAAAGTTAATGATAAATATGGTTTTATAGATAAAAAAGGAAAATATATAGTTGAGCCAAAATATGATAGTGTTGAAGATTTTTTTCAAGGCTATGCAGCTGTTAGCAAAGAAGATTTTTGGGGGTTTATAGACACTAATGGAATTGAAATAATACCACTAAAATATAATGAAGTAGCACCATTTATAAATGGTTATGCCGTGGTAAATGAACCGTATCGTAACTATGGAATTATAAATACTTTGAATAAACCCGTTATACCATTAGATTATTATAAACTAGAAAATTTTCAAGAAGATATGGCACTTGCCACAAACGATGAAGAGAAAATGGGTTTTGTAAATAAAAATGGAGAATTAGCTATACCAGCAATATATGATTATGCCTATGGTTTTAATGAAGGTCTAGCGCCCGTTGCTATTAGAGAGGGAAATGACAAAAATGGAAACTTAAATTGGGGTTACATTAATAATAAAGGGAAACTAATTATACCATTGAAATTTGATACCGCTCAACCTTTTATTGAAGGTGTAGCCCTTGTAGGTAGAAGAACAGGAGAATTTACATATGAATATGGTTATATAGATATGCAAGGTAATTACATTGTAAAACCACGTTTTTTTAGTGCAACTCCATTTCATAAAGGTGTTGCTTCAGTTTACGATGAAAACGCTAATCCGAAAAAAAACTATATTAATAAACAAGGAGAATTACTTTATACTATTTCAGAAAAGTAAAATACAGCTTATAATTTCATAACATGATATTTTATTTTTTCAAGTCTACAAAGACAGTTTTAAGTTTAAGGTTAAAAGACTACCAATAGAATAATTATAGGCAAGATCGTTTAAACTTAGTTATTAGTTTTCGCTCATTTAAAATATGTTTTAGATTTTCGTTGTTCGTGATTTAACGAATAGCCTTACTTCTTAAACCACTTAAAAAACTCATGCCTAAACATAGTAATCATTTGAAAATGTTTTAAGTATTATAAGCAATGATTTCTGATAAAAATGAGATCACCAATAAATAGGTATTTAATAAATGAGTTTTGTAATTGTATTTTTGATTATTATCATGTTACTATATGCCATTCAAGAAAAAAATAAAAGCTTTTACTAATTGGTTTGTTAAAACAATGGTAGCCATATTCGTAATTACAATGATTTTTTGTGTATTCACTTTTGTTTTAATGAAACTGAGACATTAAGCATATGAAACGATTGATTAATATTAACTAAAAAAATAGCGCTATTTGCGGTTATCTTTACGAATCATTATACGTTTACAAAATCTGCCAAATATTTTGATTTAGCATTAAAAATAATGAATTGTAGATGTAGCCTAAATAATTGTTTGTCTACCACCCTACTTACCATAAATTAAAAATTCTAAGAAATTAAAAATGAAACCAAAATTATTAAAAACAAAAATTCAGCTTGAAAACGATCGTGTACTATTACTCCCTTTTGAGAATGAACGAAATGAAGAGCTCAAAGAAATAATTTTCGATAAAGAAATCTGGGAATTTATGGGAATGAGTGTAAATAACGAACAGGGCTTAAAGAATTACATCTCTAAGACGATTAAAGACAAAAACAGCGGCTTGTGCTATCCGTTTCTAGTTATAGACAAACTAACCAATAAAGTTGCAGGCAGTACCAGATACGGCAATTTAAATACCTCTAGCCAAAAATGCGAAATTGGATGGACCTGGTACGGAACAGAATTTCAAGGCACAGGCATAAACAAAGCCTGCAAGTATGAACTATTGAAATTTGGCTTTGAAGAAATTGGCTTTAGAAGAATACAGTTTAGTGCAGACAAAGCTAACTTAAGATCTTTAAAAGCAATTGAGAAATTAGGTGCGCAGAAAGAGGGTGTTTTTAGAAATAACTATATCGCATCAAATGGAGAAAGTAGAACTGATGTCTATTATAGTATCATTAAAAACGAATGGAAAAAACTTAAAGATGAGCTCTTTTCTGAATTTGAAACCTATTAAGAGATTAGTGTTTTAAAATAAAACCCAGATACAGTAACTCATAAAATAAATTACCTTAGGTTTTCCTGAACAGAAATCACGTTTAAAAAAGCTTTAAGTTCTGCTAAATTGATATCTGAAATGAATTTTAACAGCAAACAAGAACTTAAACGCTATACCATAATTTACTGTCATCAAAATTCAATTTAAAAAGCACTAGAAAATGAATACTTATATTCCTGTATTCTTTTTTTCGATATTCATTATAACGCCCATTTTTTGACATTTGCTTCTCTACATATTATAAAAGTGTACGGAATTTGGTAATTTGACGTTTTTCTCATCAATATATAATTTATGACCTATCAAGATGTTTTTCTTATTTTCTGGAAACAAGTAACAGAAAGTGTTGAAGAAGGTAACTTTGCAAAATTAACCATGGCAAAAACCATTGGTAAACCTAATTTGAGAAACATTTTTGTAAGACCAATCTATTCTGAAGATGGCTTTAAAGTCTTGCTTAAATTACGTTACAGATCTAAAGAGACCGAAGATCAAACCGAAGAGCTCACTTTAGATGAGGCTTTTATTATCTTGAAATCTCATCTTAAAACATCTTTCTTGACAGTTCTTTTATTCACCACAACAAAAGATGTGCTTTTCAAAGTCAATAAAAAAGGTGTTGGAAGTTTTACTGAAAATCCTCCTACTTTTAGCGATATCACTCAAGCTAAAATTGATGAATAGAATAGCGGATTAACTGATGAAATAATAGAGAAGATAAATCTTTAGAATTTCGCTTTCGACAAGAAAAAGAAAACCCACCCAAATGTACCAATTAGTTTCGGGTGTGTAAAATCAAAAGATTTAGCTGTACACATGACAGATAGCAAACGCTAGTTTGGCTACTAACGCGCGCTCCCCTATTGCCTATGTATTCTATATAATTACCTTATCTTCAAACAAAGAACCTAACTATAGAGTTCACATACTGCTTATAATAAAAGAACTTAATCACAGAAAAATGTATAAAGTAATTTCGATCTCAATACTATTTTTATTCTTTAGTTGGAAAAGTAAAAAAAATGAAAATCTGTTAATTAAACAGACAACAGAAGTAATTCAAAATTCAAAAAATTTCAAATTTGTAATTGCTGAATCGGGTTTGAATTATAGAAGTGAACCTAAAGGAAAGATTTTAGGGAAATTTGAGTGGAGAGAAAAAGTTGAATACCTCTACGAAACAGGTATAACACAAAAAATAATCGATAACTATACAGAAATAGAAGGTACTTGGGTTGCTGTAAAAAACAAAAAGGACACTGTTTTTGTGTTTGACTATTATCTATCGGATGATGAGCCCAGTTTTTCAAAAACCAAATTATATTATGCAGAACCGTATTTTAATGAAATTCGTAAACCTTCCAATGAAAGAGATATTCGACAAGCATTTGTAAACGTTTCTGAAAGTTTTTATATGCCCGAAAATTTCTTAGAAAAAAAAGATTTAAGAAAAGACACCATCTATTTTAATAAAGAACAACGTAAAGAGTTTTTTAAAAGAATGAAATACTCAATTACTGATAGTATATTTATTTATGATTTTAAATCTGGGATTATTAAAAAGCATTTAGTTGACAAAACACCTATAATAGCTTGTATTAGTATCTACGCAAAAACTGATGAAGAAAACAAAACACAAGATTATGACGAATGGAGTTATCAAATAGGCTTTAATTTAGGTAAAATGACTTCTGCCGGCTTTGCAATGATTGCAAACGAAAACCCTTTTGTAGAAAATGGATTACAACAAATTATTTTTGAAGAAATGGATTCGGCATCTATTGAAATAAACATAGAAAACAGCTTAGTACCTGAGGGGTGGAAAAATAATACTGTGCCTGCTTATACCTTTAGTTATGAAAATACAGCCTTTTTTGTAAAAAAATCAAAAGATAGTTATGGTTGGAATAATCTACTAGTTAAAAATGTAAATACAAAAGAGTCTTTTGATGTTAATATATATTTAGGTGAAGGGAGTAGTTTAGCCCCCATAAAAATAAAAGGAGAAAAGGGTGCCCATGATAATTATTTTCAATACCAAGGAACTCAATATATAGGCAAGCTATTCAAAAATAAACCACCGGTTGTATTTGGGTTTACATATAAATCTTTTGGATGTCCAAGTATAAGATTTATAGATAAACAAGAGCTGCCAATATTAATTCTATGTGATAATAGGCATTAAGGCAAGAAAAATAGCTATGTTTTACAAAGACCCATTATAAAAAAGAATAAACTAAGGCGTTAGCTATAATTTTGTGGCATAGCCAAAAAGTCATAAAACTGAATACTATAAAAATGAAAAAATATCTAAAAAATATAATTTTTGCGTTAGCACTTATTCCTGTTTTTGCATTTTCGCAAACGAATAAAAATTATATTCCTATTAGTTATACTAGCATTTGTTGTGGTACGCCAACAGAAAAACCTGTAATGGATTTCATCAAGAATTTTGAAGTGAAAAACAATATAAAACCTTTCGAAATATTTATAGAAGTCGGTTTAGGAAAAGAAGGCGAACACACTTTTTATATTGGAACAGATAATTTAGACGCCAAATTATTAGAATCTTTAAGTAGTAGCTTAACAACTATTACAGCAACCCAAAACAAAAAACGTTCAAAAAATAGAAGTGGATATGTGCATTTGGGAAATAACCTTACATCAAATGCTACATTGAAAGGCATAAAAATGACACCTAGAACTGGTATTAGTTCAATTAAAATTTATGATTATAAAAAATAGTACTGAAAATTAAAATATGGGATTTGGTTTTAATCTTGGAATGATTTTTAAATCTTAACCTGTGCAAGACTACTACTTTTGATTTGGTTGATTTCAAAAATGCAATATTCGGAAAAATTATTCTCAGAATTTGTAGTTTAATTATACTTTTAGCGATTGTAGGTTCTCGCCTATTTACAAAATTCTATGCAGTCTCTATTTGCTTAATCACCTGGTTAATATACAACAAACCATATACAAAGACGTTAGCAAATATATGGCCGAACACATTAACAAATATTTCATATTCCCTGTTATATTTTTAGTTTTGATTTTAAAATCAGGAATTTGCTATTCTCAAAATTCTATCGATCTATCTAATGTTGACTTAATTGTCTACAATGAATACGATACTGATATGAGATTCTTTAGTGAGAAGAATAAAAATCAATTTATAGAGCTCTATCTAGAATTTGATAAAGACTGGGATACTAATTTCATTACTGCTGATATTGAATACGATGATATAGATGATACTGTCACATTAGAAGAAATTAATTTATATGAAGGTGACATTCTTTTAAATGTAAATGAAATAAAGAAAACAAGCTTTTCTCATTTTTTAAAACAGGAACTAGAAATCAACGAAAGCTCATACTACAGGGCGGGCGAAGACACCAATAAATTAGTTTTAAAGTTTTTGACTAATGATATAGCTACCATTCAAGAATTATATTTTCAAGAAAAAAAACACAATCAAAGTTTTGGTTCCTCACGTGTATCTGGTAAAGATGACAATGAAGAAAGATGGAGAATTTATAATGCCAAATTTTACGCTACTATTGATTTAAATTTCGGTAATGATAAACACATTTATTTATTACTTAACAAAGATCGTATAGACTTTACAATCATACCATTAATCAAAAATGAATACTTACTATCTGATGATGATGGCATTAGTACCTTTCAAAACACTTCAAAATACAAAACTAGTTATGTAGAAAATTTTGAACGGATTGAATTCGTTGATTTTGCAGCCATCACTAAAAATAAAAATGACAAGTACGAGTTAATGAATACGTCAAAAGAAAACGTATTAAAGACAGCATACGATACTATTAGATTTAACCAATATTTTATAATTACACAAAACGAAAATCAAATTGACATTTTTGATTCCTTTTATGAAAAGGTTAAAATTGATCATATCAAAAGTGCATATCTGTATAGAAATGGTATCGAAATTTTAAATGATAGAGGCGCAAATTATTACAATAATGAAGCGAAAATTATTGAAAAATTTCCTCGAATGGTTACTACTGTATGTGGTACTGTTAATGAGGTAACTTATACTTTAGATTATAATGACGAATTAAAGACGAGCACCTTAACAAAAATAGACGGAGGGTTTGCATCAAATCTAGATAAAAGAAGAGCATATTATTTAGAAGAGATTAAAGCAACAGACAGTGTTACTTTTCTAAATAACGAGAAAGAATACTATTGGGACGAAAACGATAGCTTTCTTGGCAAGTCTTACATGTACCCAGAATTATTAAAAATTACAAGAAGCAAAAAAAACGGAATCTTTGAGTATAACTACGTTAATACTGATAAAGTAATAGATACAATTTCTAAAGATTGGAAAAAAGAAGTAAACTATCTGCCAACAAAAACTCAAAGAACAATTGTTCTACCTATCAACAACGATTCTATTATTTTTAATAGAAAAGATGGCTTAACTTATTTTTATAGAAAAAACAAGGTTGGGCTTTTTCCTCGACATAAAAAGGTTCAATACAATTCAATTCAACAGATCACTAATTCTTTTTATGCTATTAGTAGAAAAGGCAAAAAAGGCTGGCTAGATATTAAAACGAATATAGAGTACTTTGAAAATTAAGTTCATTCTACAACAAAGTGCTAAGCGCAAAACAAAACATTTTCTTAATATGAGTTCGTATGCTAACGGTGCTTTATTTGCTGAATTAAGCACATACTAAAGCAACTAACCATACACAAATACGTTAACTAAAATATGAGAAAAACCATTTACTTATTGGCATTAGTATTTATGTTGGTGCATAATAGCAATGGGCAAGAAATTACAATTCCAGTAAATTACGCTATTATAGATTCCATTAAAGGCGATTTAGACAATGATTCAATCAACGAATTAGTTGTAGCCTTTAATGTAATGCCAGAAAATGAAATAGACGGCGTACCACGCCAACTTGTAATTTATAAACTTGAAAACAACCAATGGGTTGCATGGAAAACAAGCGACCAAGCATTATATGGCAGTAAAGATGGCGGAATGTTGGGTGATCCTTATGGCGAAATGGAAATTAAAAACGGAATACTACATATAAGCCAAAATGGAGGAAGTAGCTGGAAATGGGGGTTTACTGATAAGTATCGCTTTCAAAACGATGAATTCTATTTAATAGGGTATACAAGCCTTGCAGGTAAGCTCTGTGCATATTGGACAGATGTCGATTTTAATCTTAACACAGGCAAAATGATAGTGAATAAAGAATTTGAGAAATGTGAGAATGAAGAGCAACAATTTTACAAGAGCGAGAATGAAACCCTACTTGTGAAAGACTTAAAAATTACATTAGAAAATAGACAAGAACGCGAAATAAAGATTACAACACCTAAATACAAGCACGAAATATATATAGCAATTGGTAAAGAATAAAAACAAAGTAATTAACGCCTTTTTAAATAAATAAGGTGATTTATTTTATTTCGTAAAATACTGTTTGTTGCCTAAGTTAATATACCTTTTGATTTGACGATAAAATAAATTACAAGACAAAATGTTTAGTTTACAAATTCAACTAAAAATGAAACCCTTACCACCTACCCTACTAAGCATAACCGAGACGGTTGGTATTTATGAAACAAATGATAAACTTGTAAATAATTACGTTGCTAATATTAACTTTTGTCATTAGTACTTTCAATTCTTATGAAAAAAAGAAGCGATTTAAGCAAGGTTAAATTTCAACCAAGAATTTATTGAAATTAGCCAAAGTATATGTTCAGCTACTATTGGCTTAATACATATTATATTTAAAAAATAAAATGAAGAAAATATTTATCTCAGTACTACTAATAACTTTTGGGTACCTAGCTAATGCTCAAAATACTATAAATCTTGAAAACGTAAATACAAATTTTAGTGCCAAAAAAGTTGTTGAAGAATACGAGGATGAAAGAAATAAAATTTTAGAAGAAATTAATATTTTATCGAGTAAAATTGAGAATGAAAAAAAAGATAAAAAGAAAAATAAAGAAAACAGAAAAGAGCTTAGTAGATTAATCTTAAAAAAATATGAAGTTAATAGTATTGAATCATATACTTGGAGTATTCCTATAGATGAGGATAAAGAATTAAGTGATGAAAACTCTAAAAACTGGCTTATTGAGTATGATATGGTGTCTTTTTCTACAGCAGACTCAACTGCAAACTTTAAAGAAATATTTTTTCCGAGCATTAATTTTTTTGAAGAACCCAATGGTGGCTTTGTTGCATTAAACACTAGGACTAATAATGATATACCAACAAAAGAATATTTTACAATTTTAAATACAACACTTGATAAAAAATTTGGAAAACCTATATCTAAAAACATTGAGTTATTTGATATAGATTATTTATATAATGAATATAGTAATGATCAATTAGTGTACTTATTAATATGTCCTAATAAAATGGAAGGTTCTATACGACTTTTCATTATTAACAAAACATATTTAGATGATTTAAAAGGTGAGTTTTCTGAAGGCAACTGGTTGTTTCTAAAATAAAATAGGTAACTACCAACACTTAAGCAAACCTTTAATTAGAAATAGTAGTTATAGACAGAAGCCTTTTTAAAAAGCTCTTTGTATAAAATAGTTAAAGCAGAGTATAAAATTAACATAATAATTTAAAAATGAAAAAACTTATTTATACCTATATATTTTTAATGTCTTTTGGCTTTGTTAAAGCACAAGAAATTGACAGTTTAATTGAAAAAGTAGCACCAGAATTTTGTAATTGTATCGAAAAAATTGAGTCATACGCAAGTTCAAATGATTTAGGAAATCAACTTAAAAAATGTGACGATGCTTATACCTTATCAAAAAGTGATTCTTTATTAATTGAGAATGTAGGTTCAAAAGAATATGAAAGTAAAATATTTAAAGCTCTTAGAAATAATTGCTGCGCGTTTAAAGACATATTTTCAGAAATGTTCCAAAAATCAATTGAAAGGAATAAGATAACTCAGATTGAAATAGATTCAATTAAAACAAAACCATTGATTGGGAATAGCTTATCTGATAATAGAAAGCATTTCAATAGTATATCTGAAGCTATTAAAATAAAAGTAACTGATATAAAAAAAGATAGTTGTGGCTATCCTACCCACATTTACGCTAGTAGTAATGGCGTTACTTTTAGAATATCTACTCTTTTTGACGATGAATTAATACTTACAGATGACGACTACTTATTAATAGGAAAAATACAAGATGCTGCTGATGGATTGTATATTACAGATAACGATTTAAAAGACCCCTATTTTTTCGTCTTTACAGTAATTAATTTGAAGACTTTAGAGATGAGAAAAATGAAGTAATTGCACCAGGTACAAAGATTATGTGGACCATTGAAACCAACCACCATAATTTAAAATTGAATGAACAAAATTTTTAAAACACACTTACTTCTTCTACTTACAGGTATTGGGTGTAACGCACAGTACACAGAAACATCAGATTTTATACCACAAGGGTATACCCTATTTGAAAAGTTTTTTGGAGACCTAAATAAAGACGGACTAGATGACTGCGTTCTTATGGTTAAACAAACCGACACAGCTAATGTCGTTATAAATAGATTTGATAAAAAAGTTGATAGAAATAGGCGCGGAATTATTGTCTTATTTAAAAATGAAAACGGGTATCAACTTGCCGATAAAAATTACAATTGCTTTTCGTCAGAAAATGAAGACGGCGGAGTGTATTATCCGCCAGATTTGTGGATTGTGATTAAAGACGAAAAAATGTATGTGGAATATTCGCACGGCAGATATGGTCATTGGAGATATACGTTCCGGTTTCAAAACTCAAATTTCAAATTAATTGGATTTGATTCAAGTAGTAATTACGGACCAATAACAAATAAAGAAAGAAGTATTAACTTTTTGACAAAAAAGCAATTACTCAAAGAAAACACCAATGAAGATGCAGAAGGTGGCGATGAGATATTTAAGGAAACTTGGAGTACTATTGAATTAAAGAATCTAATTAAACTGTCTGATATAAAAGACTTTGATGAATTAAATATGTATAATTATTAAATACAAAATTACCAGCAACTGTGCCAACGGTCTTACAAGCATCCAATGAGATTGCTACAGCTAACCATGCAATAGTTCTTATAGCAAATGATGTCTCTACCTTAAAAAGACAATAACAATATTGTAATATAAACGTTAGGTAAAAGAACCTCAATTAAAATTTTTAATAATTAGTGATAAAGGTTCATTAATAAATCAACTTAATCTAGTCAACACCATTCAGATGAAAAATACTACCACAAAACTATGTAAACAAAGAAGGTTATATTTTCAACTATTAATCTTGTTTTTAGGTTTTCAACAAGCAAACAGTCAAAGCACTTGTTTTACAAATGAAACAATTGAATTTCATAAAGAGTCAGAAACCAAAGAGAAAACACTTGACTGGCTACTTAGGGCTGCAGAGGCAAATCATGCATACTCTTTACATGACCTAGGGTTATTATATGTTCAGGGTAATAACACTACACCTATTGACTTTGAAAAAGCATATTTATATTTTGAGAAATCTGCTCATCTTGGTATTCATAATTCTATGCGAAGTTTGGGTATACTGTGGCAATATGGCGATGGTAGAAAAGTTGACTTAGCTAAAGCTTATGGCTGGTATAGACTAGCTGGTGATTATGTACCAACAGATTGGGACGAATGGTATATGCCAAGGTCAAAAGTTTTAATGTTTAAACGATTAGCACCTAATTTGGCTGAAAAAATGACTTCAAAACAAATTAGAAAAGGGGACAAATATTATGAAGAAATAAAGTCTAAAGTAAAATGCAATTTTAATGTGTGGATCAACAAGAATAGGAATGAGTCTGTAAACAATTAAAAAGCGTTATAAAATGCAATAGCTAACATTATAGGCACTTAATTCTAATCATAAACTATTTTTATTATTCTAATTTTCTTTTTCAAAAACTACAAATGAAAACATTTTTTAAAAATTTAGAAGAAAAGAACAGCATTTTCAAAAACACGAAATTGTTACCAATAATAGTCATAGCAGGTGTTATTCACGTCATATTTTTTATTTACGGTTTTCTATTAATAAATGATCCTAAGATATTTCGTGAGTATAATTTTCATGAATATTATGAAAGCAATCTAGTCTATGTAGGTGCAATAATATCTCTTGTTCTATTTATTATTTGGATTTTCTTAATGACTAAACAAAAATCATTTAGACTTTTGTTTCAATTTTCAGTTAAGAAAATATTCTTGCAGTTTCTATGCTATTTTTTTATATCATTTTTCATAACTTCATTTTATTATTCATTTAATCTTGGTCTTATATCTGGGGTAAAATCAAACTATACAGATCAAGAACTCGCCAAAGATGTAGAAATAGTCAACAAGGCAGCAGTCTTTTTAAATTTTGATAAGTCATACTACTCATTAACCAATCGCACATACGATTTTCCTTTTAATGAATTAACCTCTGAGGAAGTACCAAGTTATACTACCAAAGATTATTTCTTTGATTATGAAAATAGAAAACACAGATTTTGGTCAGTGAAAGAAATAGAAGAAGCCTATGATAAAGAAAAATACCAAAGTGATAATCATACAGTAAGAAAAATACTAAATTCTGATAGTACCAAAATTAAAGTCATTGCTTATGATACCATTGTAAATGTTATTCGAAATCCGTTTGTAACTATTTCTGGTGACTTTCTAATATTCAAGAGCTTACCTCATGTAAAACTTGATACAGTACCTGCAGCGGACTCTAAAACAGGAGAAATTACTTATAAAGAAAATGGCAGTATAAAAAAAGCCGTAGTCAACATTAAAGATTTTTCGAAATATCTACTTTCTAATTATGAAAGTGCTAATGAATATCAATTAAATTATTACAACTACTCAAGTATTTTAATACCTACCAAAACCACTGTTGTAAATAATGAATTTGATATACAAGCAGAAGGTTATCAAAAAGTTCATCTTAAGAATAGTACTAACATGAACAAGTTTGTACACACCCTTTTAAATAGTACTGATAAGAAAGAACAAATAAATAAGATCATGGCAGATTTTATTTCAGTTACAGATAAATATGAAATAGACAGAAACATAGATGCTAAAGAATGGTTTGATTTAGTGTATAATGAACAATCTGTTGTTAAGAATATTGTTTTTGGTACAGACCCCTCGAATCCCGATGCCTTATTGCCTTATGGTATGGGAGGATATACCAAGAAAACTGACGGAAAAAATCCTTACATAGACGTTTTTGCACTTACAGAAATCTTCGACCCTATTAATAATTTTATAAACGGTGATCAGTTAAACACCATACTATCTAATTTATATAAGTTTTTCTATCTAGCATTTTTTCTGTCTTTAATAGTATTTACATTCAGAATTTCGTCTATAAAAGTATTCATAACAACACTGATAGCTACAATAATTGTTTTGACTACCAACGCTATATTAGTAGATCACAGCAAAATTTATTTCGAAAAAGTAGATGTTCAAGTTAGTTGCTTAATCATCTTATACTTTTGTTTTGTAATACTACCTTATGTACTGTATAAGAGAAATAAATTTATTTTTGGTTTAGTTTTTAACTTAGGGCTCTTCTGTTTTATTCCATTAGTCTATACCATACTCTACAGTATTTCGTCGCTTCAAGTGCTTTCAACAAAAACGGGTAGTGAATATTTTCCTAAATATGTTTACAATGATATTTTAACAAACCTTGGTGGTTATATACATCTAATTCTTCCTGTTTTGGGTTTTGTGTTTGTGTATTTCGCTATCGCATTAATAAAAAAACATGCACTATTAAATACTACTAAACCTGCCTAAATTGAGCTATTCAGCACCGGCTAGAAATGAACGATGGCAAACATTAAGTACTAATAAGAAAAAACTCGAAGATTTTTATGTGGAACAATTTCGTCATGATTTATTTACCGCATGTACAAATATGGGATATTCGTTAGAGGAAACTCATTAAAAAAATAAGTAAATGAAAGAATTTAGTGTAGATAATTTTCCGAATATTGGCGCGGTAATGTGCTCTAAAATGATAGTTGATGAAGACTATAAACCGTTATTTATATTTCGTGAAAAACCAATAAATGATAATGACAGCGGATGGCGATTATTTTCAGGATTCGAAAGTGATGAGTATTCTGAAGATTCAGAAAATTTTGGCATCTATGATCCTAAAACAATCTTAGCGATAGATAATTCAATATCTAGCTTATTACTTTATAAAGGCATCGGTTCGGTCTGGGAAAGAGAACCTGGTTTAGAATGGAAAGAGGTTTTAGACTATCCGTTAGAAGATGATTTTATGGTTCAGCATCAATTAACTGATAATTGGAATCTTTCAATTAATAATGTATTTATTCGAAGTAAAGAAGAAGATACCATTATGTATACTACAAATGATAAAACCTTGCGTTTAGATATTTGGAACTATGATGGTAAAACTAAAGAAGATATCGTTGAAGAAAAAAAAGTAGAAATACGCGATCGAAATGCTGGTAATGAAATTATAAAGAAGTACGAGCTGAACCAAGGTAATCGTATTAAGATTGGTTTTCATATTAAGGAATATGACCAACAAAAAGATATAGACTATAATTTAATTTGTGGGTTCTGTGTTGTAGATAATGAAATTTTGAACACTTTCTTTTATTTTAATGATGACAAAGATTTAGACTGGGCATTGAACACTTGGAAAATGATAGAATACAAATAACAACCTTCATAGACTGCTACAACAACACCAAAAAACATCACTAATTAAATACTTTTTTTGTCAGCGTTAGTTTAAAGGTAACTCCCCTCCTGCGCTATTACTAAACATAGAAACCGAACCGTTACAAAAAATTAGAAATAGCACTTTTAATGAATAGCAATCAAAATGAAATCAGAGATTTATTAAAATCTATAGAAGACGAATATAGCGAAGACTTAATTCCGGCATCGATTGAGAATATCGAATTATTTAAAATAAAAGCTAAAGCTAATGGCGTCATTACAAGTGTAATTGAGCAGTTGGTAGATTTATACACTGTTACTGATAATTATATGGCGCAAATGATTTTAGGCTTTCACTCGTGTAATGATGCTGTTTTATATGAATGGTGGGCTGAAAAAGAATTATGGTTAGGGCAACTGGACTTTAATACCATACGTTGGGCTAATGATAAATTTTGTTTGGGAGATGCCAGTAATATTAGTTACTCTAAAAACAATGAATATGATACTTTAATCGACTTGATAAAAGGGTGTGTTGAAGAAATAAAAGAGCTTAACGAATAACAAAGTAAAATCAATACATTAAAATGTTTAAAATTAAAGACAAATCATTTGATATAAAACATGCCTATTTAGATGCTTCTATTAGTGGTAACGAACTAATATTTGGGTTGCAAATAAAAGCTACAGGAACAGATAAACACACAGAAGAAGATATTGAAGAAGAAGATATGTTTTATTCTGAAGATGAAGTATCATTTAATGCAGAAGTATTATTGAAGATCAAACCTCATGAAATAAATAATTGGCAAGAAATTGTTGGAAAAAAAATTCAATGGGGTGATTATCCAGAAGATGAAGATGAACCTCACGCACTTCTATATTTATACGAACATGAAGAAGTCTATAATGCAGATATAGAATTTAAAAAAATTGATGAAAAAATAATTGTGCGTATTAAGGCTACTTGCAATCTATATTCAAGCGAAAATTATTCTCATAATTTACCTTTAGATATCGAAACCGAAGTACAATTTTTCGGAATATTATTTGGTGCCGATGCATCTGAAGAAAATTGTCGAAAAAAGACAGCCCCCTTTTTATATTTAGACAACTTAAAATACGTTACTAATAAGTATAATGTAGCTGTATTAATACCTGTTGATAGTGATGTGGAGAAGAATATTCTTGTTTTAGGTGATTATTAAGCCAATTAGCAAACGTAAACACATTTATACCAAATGAGAATTTTAGCTTCGTTCTCTCGCCTTATTACTACAAAAATCTAAAAAGAGACCTTAATGAAAAACAAAATCCTTTTTTACATTTTAATAGTACTTTCAATATATTCTTGCGATTTAAAACCTAAAAATAATACGGAGCCAAAAGTTGAGAACATAACAATTTCAAAAAGTGATTCTACTAATAATACCAGAATCAACAGAATCAGCAGTTATAAAACTAGAATTGATAGTATCAACCAATCCTTACAATGGAAAGAATTAAAGTGTGGTCTTTGGTTATCTAAAAAAAACGATTTAGGATTCAAAACTACAGCAGGAAACGAACAAGGAATCTTTATTACAAAATATATAACAGATCTTTGGAATTCAGATAGCCCCATAAAACTAAACTCGGTAATTGATACGCTAACATTCAATTATTTAGGAAGCTCTTTCTACAAAGACAAAAACAATATATACACGCATTATTCAATGGCAGATGGCGGATTCTTTAAAATAGTAGAAAATGCTGATCATCGTACATTTAAAATTATCGGAGATTGTTATGCGAAAGATAAAAACCACATTTTTGGAGTAAGAAAAATGATTTTAGACTCGGTAGATTATAAAACATTTAAAACCAAAAAGGGAATTGGTTGCTACGCAAAAGATAAAAATGGATACTATTTTTGGGACAATAAATTAAATGAAGAAGAAATTAATGATACTGAAATTATGGAAACGATTACAGCATTAAAAAAACTTTAAGGAACACTAATAAACTAGGCTAAATACCTTATTTATAGACTACTAATTTAAAATATTAAACTAATAAAAGTTGCATTCTTAAATTACATTCAAAAAAATTACATTAAAATATGAAGTTAAATTTATTCTTATTATGTTTTTCTCTATTTTTTATAACACAATGCTTCTCTCAAATCAACGAGCAACAAATTAACAAATCAACCACTTATAACGATGAAAATTGGCCTCAATATATGGGTCCGAATATGAATGCTAAAGTTAAAAGTGAATATATACCAAGTGCTCATCCAGAAATTAGTTGGGAGTTCAAATATGATGGCGGCACCCCAACGCCACTTGTCGTAGATAAAGGAACTACCTTTTTTGGCACTGAGTCTAAAAATGTATATGCCATTGACAGTATTGGTAATTTAAAATGGAAAGTTGAACTTGATAGTAGAATTAAACATAGCCCAGTTATTTATGAGGATATTTTAGTGGTAGCCCCAGATTCTACCTTGATCTATGGAATAAATGCTTTAAATGGAAACATTATATGGAAAAGAGAATTCTCATATGAATATAAAAGCTATATATCTGACAAAAAAGACATGTTCGGTCGAACAATCGTAACAGATCCAGATAAGTTTACTATTAAGAAAATGGGTCAAAACGAAGCTCCACCATTTATAGATAAAGCACAAGTATTAATTACAGCATATTATCACTTTGTTATTTTAGATATCAAAACAGGAAAAACACAATCTTCTTTCCAAAAAAATCAAGGAAAAATAAGTATTCCTTTGATCACAGACGATGCCATATACACTACAAACCGTTATAATAAATTATTTGCTTACAATAAAGGCACTGGTAAACTAAAATGGGAAACGAAATTATCAGAATTAGAAACAAAACCCATTTTATATAAAGACACGATCTACACTTCTTCCTATTATTATTTAAATAAAATAGACAAAAATTCAGGAGAAAATTTGGGTGCTTTTCATTCTATAAAATCACGAAAAGAATATGACATTATCGATAACGAAACATATTACACCTCAGAAAATGGGTATCACACCCATATGGGTGTTAACTATGGTTCTTACCTAACAGCCTTTGATTTAAGTACCGGTGAAGAAAAGTGGGACTTTAATATAGAAGGAAAATATATAACCGAATTAATTATGGTAGGTGATTATATTTATTTTGGTGACTCGTCAGGTAGAATTAGAGGAGTACATAAAATTACCGGCCAAAAACTATTTAGCGGCTATATTGGTGGTTCAATAGATACCCCATTATCCTACGCTAATGGCAAGCTCTATGGAGCTTATGAAAAAAATGAAAAATATGTGATTTTTGCTGTGGAGTAAATCAACTTACTAATTTAGTATTACCCTAGATAAATAGTATAATAGCCTTTAAATACATACGCTGTGTTGATAGCTATAGAAGATATCTTTAAACTGCACAGAATAGCATGATTACTCACTAAGATGGGCTTATTTCACGTACTACACACCTAAAACATACACCAATGCCAAAACTTGGCTCGTTCGATGTTAAATAAAAATGGCACACGATTATAGTTACTATTCACCTCTCCTATTTTAGCTATCACTAATCTTCAATAATCTACTATATTTATAATCAATAACATTGTAGGCATAAACCATTATAGCTGAATATTCGATACTGATTTAAATGAACTATACCAACGAAAAAATAATTGAGCGATTTGAATCTGGTGAAAAACTAAAATTCTTATTGTTTTGGGGGCACTCGAAATATGACAGTTTAACAAAATCATGTTTCAGTCAATGGTACGAATCTAAATTTGAGGTTAATGGTATTGAATTTCTTACTGCTGAACATTTTATGATGGCAGAAAAGGCTTTGCTATTTAATGACAAGGAAATTTACGAGCAAATTATCAAGAGCTCAAAAGCAGGAAAGGTTAAAGAACTTGGCAGACAAGTGCAGCACTTTAATCAACAAATTTGGGAAGAAAATAGATTTGAAATAGTCGCTAGAGGTAACTTTCATAAGTTTAGTCAGCACCTTGAATTATCAGAATTTTTAAAAAACACAAATGACAGAGTACTAGTTGAGGCAAGCCCTGTTGACAATATTTGGGGAATTGGTCTTGCGCAAGACAATGAAGATGCTGAAAAACCATATTTATGGAAAGGTCTGAATCTACTTGGCTACGCATTAATGGAAACCAGAGATATACTTAATGAAATTGGTGAATTTAAACCCCTTGAGAACCCGACTTTACCACCTTGGTTAGCATATCCAGAAATAGATAAATATAGCATTGGTTGGCGCATGGGATATGGAGAAACCCATATGATGGACTTAAACAAATATTGGAAAAATCTAAATGACACTGATAAGAGAATTTACCAACTTACATATCCGGCAAGAGGTGAATGGAAAGATTGGTATAACACCTAAAAACCAATAAAAGCAACCAATAAATTCGATGCATTCTAATTAAACAAAAACTACTTTATAAGCTAATAAATAGTTCTAGAAACCATCACCCTATCGTCTTTGTTTGTAAACATTTAAAATATATAAAATGGGAACTTGGAGTTCAGAAATTTTTGGAAATGATACTTCATGTGAAGTACAAGAATATTTCTATGAAAAATATAACTCAGGTCTTGAGCCTGATAATATTTTAAAGTTGATCGAGAATAAGTTCAAAAGTAGTTTACAGGACTTTGAAGATAAAAACAATGTTCTTTTTGCATTGGGGTTTTGCTTATGGGAAACTAGTGGTTTACAAAAATTAAAACTTAAAGAAATAGCATCAATTATTGAAGAGGGAGAAGATTTAAAAATTTTAAAAAATTTAGGTGCTACTGAGCAATTTTTAATAGACAGACAGAAGTATCTAACCAAATTCTATAATAAAATAAGTGTTGAAAAATCCAACGCAAAAAAACGAAAGAAACCACCTATAGAAATTAAAACAAATATAAAAACAGGGAGCTGTTTAAGCTTTGAATATTCTAAAGGTTTATATGGTGGCATTATAGTTATAGATAGCGAATATTATAATAACAGAGGTCAATTAAGGTTTGCAGTAACAAACATTGAGCAAAAAGAAAAACCTGATTTTAATACATTTTTAAAAGCTAAACTTAAAAGTTTTAGTTGGGAGATTGTATATGGGCAAGCCTACCGAAAAGTTGTATTCGATGACAAAACTGCTAGAATTTGGACGTACCCATTATCTTATTCAAAATCAAAAGAAAGAGAACAATACTTCTCATTCAACAATACCTTTTTTAATAATTGCGGTCAACTTTCAACTTTTACACAATGTTTACTAGGCACTTCTGGTATCAAGGTTGAATACAAGAAAGAATATATTGATTTTAAAAAATCATTAACCGAAGAACTATTATATTTAAAAAATATAGATGACGAAAATATAGAATCTTATTCTAATGAGCGTATTGAAAAACTAAATGAAATATTGAATAAACAACCTAAGGCAGACATTTGATATTAGACTCACTAAATAATTTATTAGCTAAGCATTGCCAAAACATTACCATCAATTAAATGAAAGAATTACAAGAATTTATAGACTGGAAAAATAAAATCATAAAAAGCAATGACAGCGACGAAATGAATGACTTTGTGTGGTCAATCATGAAAAGTCCATATGTTGAATATCACTATAATTTAATAACAGACAAAACGCTTAACAATGAGTTTAGAAGAGATTTATCTTCAAGGTTTAAAGAACACCAAGATAAAGCAGAAGACTTTTTAATTAATAAGTTAGACCAGAACCAAGATTACGAATTTCAAGGAGATATTATATTTCAATTAGGGAAACTTAATAAGAAACATAAAGCAAAAATTTTAAACTATACGCGTGAGTTTACCGAATCTGAATTGGCTTATACAAGAAACAAAGCATTAATAGTTTTAGGATGGTTAGGAAAAATTGCGGACACAAAAATTCTTGAAAAACATATGCTAGAAGATTCTGACACTGAATGTCGTGCTTGGAGTGCTTCTGCTTATATGCAATTATGGTTTAAAAGAAAAAACGAAACCCTAAAAAAGAAAGCTTTTGAAGGGTATTATAAAGCCTTGCCTCTAGAGAAAGATTATTTTGTACTATCAGTTATTTTAGATTCTATAAGGGAAATTGGAAAAACTAAACTAGGTATTTCTCAAACAGCATTAGATGATTTAGATGTTGAGAAAATTGAAATCTCAAAGATTAAAGCCATGAACTATCTAGAAAAGCAATTGAAATAAAACTACATTATAATTGTAATTTATTTGAATGAAAAACATATTCTAATCAAGCCATCGCTTACTATATTTAGATAAGAGAATATAAACGCAAATAGTACAAATGACAGCAAAATAGAAACATGAATATAAAATATATTTTAGGATCAATCATTACTATCCCGCTATTACCTATAATGTATTTTCAAGGTAAAAAGATCAAAAAAACTATTCCAAGATTACCAGAAGCAGAGGGTACCAAAGGCTCATCTAAATTCTCTTCTAAAAAGGTACTACGTATGCTAACTATCGGCGAAAGCACTATTGCCGGTGTTGGTGTTAAAACACACCAAGAAGGCTTTACTGGCTCGTTGGCAGACGAATTGGCTACGCAACTACATACTACTGTAAATTGGAAAGTTTATGCTAAAAGCGGCTACACCGCAAAAAAAGTAAACGAAAATATTATTGATATCATCACAGAAGAAGCTGTCGACCTTATTGTAATTGGTCTTGGTGGTAATGATGCTTTTGAACTAAACTCTCCTAAAAAATGGAACAGAGACATTCGAGAACTTATCAAAAGCATAAAAAGTAAATTTAACGATGTACCAATCGTATTTACCAATATGCCGCCCATCAAAGAATTCCCAGCTTTTACGCCCATCATAAAATTTACCATTGGCAATTTGGTTAACATACTAGGAGAAGAATTAATTAGTATTGTAAAAGATTTTGACAAGGTGTATTACTACGCATTAAAGCCTTCTAGCAAAGATTATATTGACAGATTCAATTTAGAAATAGAACCTTCTGAATTTTTCGTTGACGGAGTTCATCCTTCAAAACGAACGTATCATATTTGGGCGAAAGATATTTCAAACTTTATAACCCAAACAGAAGAAATTAAAAATAACTTAGACTATAACCCATCAACAATTTAGATTAAAACATTTCATAATGAGTATATCTGACTTACTTTTTGGAAAAAAGAAAACTTTTAATCACCCTATATTAGGTACTTTAAAAAGTGATAGGATTAAAGGCAACAACCAAACTAAAACCTATACTTGGCGAGGCAGTATTTTAATTGGCAACAATACCATAGAAACTCTTTTTTACTTAGAAGGTAACAACGCTGCCCCTTTCAGCAATCACATAGATTTTGTGTGTCAACTGGCAGAGAATTGGGACAGTGAACATCTATCTAATATTGAAGAAAAAATCAATAAAAAAGGAATTGATAAAGTTGAACCATTCTCTAATTGGAAAAATGATCTTTACCTAGCTGCCATCTATGCAACGAACAAAAAAAATACTGATTTTGAATTAACATTAGAACCAGTAGATAGCGAAAACTTAGATTCCATAGGCATCGATGTCAAAAATGGGATAATTACAAAAGTTGAAATTTATTAATTACATATAACCACATTAATAATTAACTAAATAATGCTTTTGCACTATTCTTAATAGGATACTAAATGAGTAATATTTAATTTTCCTGAAGAGAATTCATAGATACTAATTTGAATTTATTCTAACACAAAATTTCAACTAAAACAATATTCTACAAAATATGGGCATATTTAAAAATCTCTTTGGAGGAGATAAACCAAAAGAAAAATCTGAAATCGATTCCTCTAAATTTAAAGCAATTGATAAAACAGACTATACCAGTCTTGAAGAATTAATTGAACAACATGCGGGACTTTCTTTTGAAAAACAACTCGTTTTTGGAGATGTAATCGGTTCAAACGCATGGGAGCTTGATATGGGAAAAGGAAATATCATTTTTGGCGATTTAGACTTTCCTATTCAAATAATAGGTTCTCTTTCTTTTAGTGATAGTTCTTGGATGTGGGGATGGGCAAACGCAAAAAGCGGTATGCCAGAAAACCTATTAGTTCAATCTAACCAACTTAAAGAAATCGGGCAAGAGAAAGATATTAAAGAGTTAACTGATGGTCATTTTAATGTTGAAGAAGGCTTTGAACATAAAATAGGAATGATGGCCTGTGGACTTTTTAAATGCAAAAGTTATTACTGCGCCAATTACGGACAAGGTACTCTTGTAGTTACCATAAACGATGACAAAATACCTGAAATAGACAAAAGTAGAATAGAAAAGGTTCTGACCAATTTTCCTCAATTAATAAGTGCAGTAGATTTAAACCACCAAAATACCTTTAAAAATTATTTGATTGACAGAGATTTTGAACTGAACATCTCAGCTCATAAAACTGAAGGCATGAAAAACGGTAAGGTGCTTACTGCTGAATTTGATGAACTTAATAGGTTGAAATCACTAAACGGGAAACTATAATACGTTTAACAATTTGTGAATTAAAACAAGCCTAAAAAGCCTCTTCTATAAACTAATGTGAATCATAATTTTTTAAATACAAGATGGATTTAAATAAACTTAAAGGAGAAAAAAAAGTCAGCCCTATACTTTCTCTTGGTACAGACTCTAAAAATGCCGAACTACTTTTAACATTGGTAAGTTCCGAAAAAGGGAAACTAAAACAAGCAGCTATGAAAGCTCTTGCTAACTTCGATTATGAACCAGCCACTACCCTATGGCAAAAAGCCATAAAGACCAAAACAAAAGGAGAGAAAATATTTATAGAATCTACAGCCGACTCAATTTCAGAGATTATAGCCAACGAGTTTTTTGATTTCTTATCTGATCTATTTAATCAACCCGAGGGGTATTCATTAACAGCTAAAGAAACAGCTGATTTTAAAACATTTATATCATTATCTCTTGGCAAGGGAAGTCCGAAAATGCATGAAATATATAGACTAGCAGCAAAAAACAATAACAAACTAGCTACATATACTATTGAGGCTAGAGAAAGTAATTTATTCATCAATGATTATATTAGGTTCTTTGCACCTACGGCAGAAGACATTAAAAAAATATTTCCAGCTATTTTATCCATGTCCATTTTAAAAAGCAAAGACTCTAGGCTGATTAAATTGGCAAATGACTTACAGACTGAATATGCCGAAAATTGGTTATCCCCTGTGTTTATGTCTGCCCTATTAACAGAATCATCTAATAGTGTATTTGAGAAATTCTCTAATCAACTTAACGGTACAAATGCAACCTATTTGAATGATACGTTAGGCGCTTTATTCTTTGATAAAAAAATTCAAAAACATGTAGGATTACTATTTTGGGGGCAATTGATATATGGCGAAATTGATACGCGTTTTACCTTTAGCAGACCGTTATTCGAAAATTTAGACGAAAGATGGTTTTTGCAATTAACAAACGAACCTGCTAGTGAAGTTACTTTACAAGTTTATAATCGTAATGGGGTTCTTTATGATTCTTATGACGAAATGCTGCTAGAAATATTACCGCAAAAAATAGAAAACAAAAATATAGCACAAGCATTAGGAGAGTATTTTGTTGAAAAAGAAAAAGAACATAATGGTGCAAGTACTTTGTACATAGATGCTTTACATACTTTAAAACAAGATGTTAGTGAAGAAGTAATTAAAAAACACATTAATTGTCGCGATAATGCTGTCAGTAAATATTCATTGAAACCTATCATTAATTACTACACCAATTGGTCTAACGAAAGAAAAATAGCCTTCTACAAGTCCATATCTTCCAAATACGTATTAAAAGAAGAAATTGCAGTATTAGAAAAATAACCCATTTCAAAAAAATAACCACCAACATGAATGAATACCTAAAACCTATAGCGCATTTTCTCGAAAATGAAAATCTAGATTTTGATGAAGATGATTTTGTTGGATTGCAGTATGATGTTGTTGATCAATTGGAAGAGCACAATATTGGTTTTGAAATTATTACAGATGTTCTTGAATTAATGGAAACAAACCCATTAGTAGAATTCGGCTCACCTGGACCACTCACCCATTTTATCGAAAGTTTTTATAACCATAATCAAAAAGAATACGAAAAATTACTAGAAACATCCATAAATAAAAAAACGTCTGTACATACTTTATGGTTATTAAATAGAGTAATAAATGGTAGTGAAGAAGCAAGAGCTTTGCAATTAACCCAGGTTATGAAATCTGTTTATGAGAATGAGCAAGTAGTTACAGACATTCGTAGTGTTGCACAAAACTTTTTAGAATAAGCCCATTTCAACAAATACCAAATATCTTAACAAACTGATTTCTGTCTAACAAAAATCCCGACAATCTATTCTTTTAAATTATCAATTTCGAAAAAAATCTATTAAGGTTAAGTACTGATTCAAATCATATTTTTTCAATAGACTACAAAGTAACTTGCGATACTATTTATTTGTTTTTCAAACAATTAAACTACAATTATGAAAAAGAAGAAGAATTCTATCCTCAAAGTTTTAGTAGCCATTTTGTCTATTATAGGTGTTGTAGCTGTAGTAATTTGGTTTTCTATGCCTAAAGAGCAGCGTAACATGATTTCGTTCATGATGTCTAAAGGAGAAAGCTATGACAATTATCAAGAATATCAAGTTATTGAACGCAATGATAAAGCCTTAGCTCCGGCATCTTTTGAACCTAGTGTGGTCGATACTATTTCTAAAAATAGCTATACAGTCGCAATCACAGAAATGGTGAAAAATGAAAAGTCAAGCATGCTTAAAAAAGGTATGGTTCAAACTTTAGGTATAGATGATTACACAGGGTGGCAGGTACTTGCCGATGAAGGTGCAGAAGAAGGAACTTATCCGTTCGGTCCATCACCACTTAGTTATTACACTGCAGGTATCGCTTCAAATTTACATACACAACTGCTGAAAGCGGCAAAAGAGAAAGATGTAGCATTAAAAAACATAAAAGTAGAAGTATTAAATAAATTCCGTTGGAACAAAATGTCATCAAGTAATGGAGCAGGATTTTTAGATGTAACTACTACCAATATTATTATTGATAGCGATGTATCTCAAGATAAAGTTCAAGGTGTAATAAACCTTGCCCTCCAAGCATGGACAGCAGGAAATGCCTTAAAAAATGAAACGGTTATAGAACCACATTTAGTTATTAATGGAGATAACTTTGACACTTATAAGGCCACACCAGGCACATCTGGTTCAGAAATATCTTATGATTCAGATTTCTTATTGACCTCTGTTACCAACAGCCCTAGGTTACCAGAATTTTTAGAGTTAGAAGTACCTAAAAACGAAGGAGTTTTTGAAATGCTAAGTACTATGGATAATTTGGAATTTGAAATATTCGCTATTTCTGAATCAGCAAATAATAGTGAAAGACCTTATCTAACTAAAATCACTATTTCAACACCTTCTGAAGAAACATGGGAAATATATGCAGATGAATTTAGCGACAAAAATGATAAGCCTTTAGCACCTACCTCGCTTGAATATTTCACTTTAGGTACTGCGCTTTGTTTAACTTCACAGACGACATTAACGAGTGCTATGATGAATTTACAATATACCGATTACCGAGTTGAAGACCAGATTGATTTTAAACAAGAAGCTATAGATTCTACTCAAATGGTTGATCACATTAGTACAGTTCATTCATACATTTTAGTTGAATCAAATGAAACGCAAGAAAGATTAGAGTATTTTTATAAGAAATCTTTAGCATTATGTTTTACAGGCGAAGGGTTAAAAAGTGCCACTGAAATGAACACTCACTTCTATTTGAACGGGCAACCTATTCACTAGATCTGATCAGTTTAGGAAACAGTTTGATTTATCAAACTGTTATCCCGCGCAGCAAGAGCTTTATGCTCTTGCTGCTTTTTTTTATTTTAAATTCCGCATCATAGACTACCCCTAGCCTGTATTATACAGTATACTTTTATAATAGTAGTCTATTATAAAATCAGATTAATTCATAAAATCAAATTAAACATTTCCACTTCAATGATAACCTTAGGGGTTGTATATTTATGAGGTAGTTAGATCCTAGATGGAGGTTCAATGAGAATATATGTTGATAATATGTCTAATGTGAATAGTTTTTTAGAAAAGGAATTCGGACTTCAAGTTATTGATTGTAAACAACTCGATGGGTACGATAATTGGAATTACCTCATTACCACATCAGATTCCTGTTATATTTATAAAACCTATCAATACTCAGAAGTAGTATTTGATATGGTTAAAGCAGAGAATGATACCCTGTTATTTCTACAAAGTGATTTTAAAAATAAAGTTCCAAAACCCATTCCATTTAAAGATGGTTCTTATCTAGGTACTTTTTCCATAACCGAGAAACCTTCTATATGTCGAATGCTTTCATTTCTAGAAGGTGATTTTTTAGGTGATGTCTCACACACAATTCCATTAATTGAATCTCTAGGTGCATTTCTAGCGGAATTAGACCTGAAACTAAAAGGGTTTAAAAATTACACGATACAGAGCAGACAATGGGAATGGGATCTTCAGTATTTTGATTTAAACAGAAAGTATATAGATGATATAACTGATGCCACAGATAGAAATATTGTCCGCTACTTTTTTAATCAATTTGAAGAAAATGTAAGACCACTATTTCCTGAATTAAGAAAGCAGATCATACATAATGATGCCAACGAATGGAATGTTCTGGTACAACAGAACAAAGTTTCCGGTATTATAGATTTCGGGGATCTAGCGCATTCTTTTCTTATTAATGAACTAGCTATTGCCATCACCTACACGTGCTACGATAAAGAAAATCCGTTAGAGTGGGCTGTTGTATTACTAAAATCTTACCATGAAAAGCTGCCGTTAGAAGCTAAAGAAATAAGTATTTTATATTACCTAATAGCAGCCAGGTTATGCACCAGTGTTTGTAACTCTGCACATGCAAAAAAGGTGAATCCAGCTAACAGCTACGCATCGGTAAGTGAGCAATCTGCTTGGAAAATGCTACACCGTTGGTTGACAATTAACCCTATACATGCTGAAAATGAATTTAGAAAAGCAGCTAATCTTTCTATTGAGAAGCCTGCTTCAATTTCGAGTCTTCTAAATAGAAGGTACGAACACATTAGTCCTATTTTATCTACTAGCTACAAAGACCCCATTTATATGGTAAGGTCAGCATTTCAATATATGTATGATGCGGAGGGAAATACGTTTTTAGACGCCTATAATAACATTCCGCATGTTGGTCATTCCCACCCAAAAGTCGTGGAAGCAGCGCAACGGCAAATGGCGAAACTAAATACCAATACACGTTATATTTATGATGAGTTAGCAGATTATGCAGAGAAATTATTAAAACATTTTCCACCCAATCTGAATAAAGTCTTTTTTGTGAATTCAGGTAGCGCAGCGAGTGATTTAGCGGTACGCATGGCAAATAATCATACCAAAAGTAATACCATGATGGTTATGGAATCTGGCTATCACGGCAACACCCAAATAGCCATAGATATTAGTGATTACAAGTTTAATAACCCTAAAGGGGAAGGTCAAAAAAACAATATAATCAAAGCGACGCTACCAGATACGTACCGAGGTAAATACACCGTTGATATTACAAATGCAGGTACGCCATATGGTAAAGAAGCAGTTGCTCAGATAGCACAAAGTAAACAAGCTATATCTGCTTTTATAAGTGAACCAATTTTAGGATGCGCAGGTCAAGTTCCACTAGCAGATGGCTATTTAAAAGAGGTGTACCCTACTATTCGAGCGCAGGGCGGAGTTTGTATAAGTGATGAAGTCCAAACAGGTTTTGGTAGATTAGGAGATCATTTTTGGGGATATGAAGCCCATGGCGTCGAACCTGATATGGTAATTTTAGGAAAACCTATAGCCAATGGTCACCCAATGGGAGCGGTGGTTTGCACACAAGAAATTGCAGCATCTTTTGAAAAAGGTGTGGAATTTTTCAGCTCTTTTGGTGGCAACCCAGTTTCTTGCGCAATTGCAAGTGCTGTGTTAGATGTTATAGCAGATGAAAAACTACAAGAAAACGCAAAAGTTGTCGGCGATTATTATAGGTCCCTTTTAAAAGATTTGATGCAAAAATATAGTTGCATTGGCGATGTGCGTGGTTCTGGACTATTTATAGGTTTTGATATAGTCGTAAATAATACCAAAACACCAAATACTTCATTAGCAAGCCATATAAAAAATGAACTAAGAAAAAGACATATTTTAGTAAGCACAGACGGCTCTTACGATAATGTTATTAAAACAAAACCCCCTTTATGTTTTAGTAAAGAAAATGCAGAAAAAGTAGTTACGACGGTCAGTGCAATTCTGCAGGAATATTATAATAATGGAGCAATTTTTGATGTTTAAATAAGTATGAAGAAAGCGATGTATTTGGTTTTAATTTGTTTTGTAATTGCTTTAACAGCAAAGGCTCAAGATAAGTCATACAATGAATCTGATTTCTACGGCATTTGGTCGCTTGACCTTAATGAATATGAATTAGAAGATGATATATACATTTTCAAAAAAGAGAAATCATCAAATAGTCAAGAAGAAAAATTAAATATAATAGTCACCTTTCTTGAGTCAGGTAAATGCAGAGTTAACTACGATAAAACTTCAGGTTTTTGCAGCAATGAAACATTTAGAGATTATAGCTGGTCGTTTGAAAAGGACTCAGGCATAATAAACATTTATCATTCTAAAAAGTGGTTAAAAGAATTTAAAGAACAAAGTCCTGAAGATTTTAAAGATTTCGGTTTACCTGAAAAATATAAATCTATGGAGCTCAAAATAATTACACTCCAAAGTGGAGGTACAGGATTAGAAATTTTAGATTGGGAGTGATTTAGTATAACCATAATAAACACGGTATACCTACTTATTTTTTGAACTTAGGCAGTTAAGATTCGTAGATACCTTTTACAACAAAAGAAGAAGTATTTAGTTCATTTAATAGAACGTCTGTAAAATTAGTTTAAATAGTTATTTGCGCCTTAGTTAGGTGGCCACAAAAAGAATTATAAATGAATACAGCTAACTTCGATAATTGGAGCGCAGACCTTGAAAAGGTCTGGGATTTAAAAACAGAAGATGATAGTAAAAAATTCAGTGATTTAATATATTCATTACATGGAGATGAAGGCATAAGCTACCTCTACAAACTAATTGATTCGGTCAAACTAAAAGAAGACTTTGGCTTATATGAAAGTATATATAATGCCATTTGGGCATTTCCACCAAATATAGTAGCACAAACGCTTGCTAAAAGGCTTCCCTCATTTCAAAAAAGAATAGGTAAATATGACCAAGTATTTAGATTTTACCTTCCTATTTCTACTAATATTGATCTATTAAAAGTTTTTATTGAAGAAGCAAAACAGTGGACTGCCAGTGAAAAACGAACGGCATTTGCTGCTATAAAAAACTGGAGCGTTGAAGACAAAAAATGGGAAGATATATTAGCACAATTAGGTAAACCTGTTTCTAAAAGTAAAGAAGACCCTATACCAGAATATTGGGATGAAAGCTGGAAAACCAGACTTGAAGAAGTTCGAGAAAAAGAAGGCGAATTTTCGTTTAATGGTTTATTCTGGAAAAAGGGTAAAAAAGCCTGGTTAGAAGATTTAGATTTTTTATTAGAGGTATTAACCCTCAATCATGGTAAACATTGGAGACAGGTCGACAACATTACTAATCCGCTTTGGTTTTATGCAAAAACCACAGTTTATCCAACCTTTTTAAAGAAACTAAAACAATTACCGATTGAAAAACAGACAAAAATTCTTGAAAATATAAAGCGTGTTAACAAGAGAAAACATAAGTTTTTACAAGAAGAAATAAGCGGTAGCTAGCATTATTAAAGTTTAATTTACAGACCATAAAGATCATCTAGAAAATATGAACATAGAATTATATCCAGACTTTAGTGAAGTCTTTGAAAATGATCAATTAAAAGGCATCTTTTATTCGCTTTGTAAAATTACAGATATAGAAACAAGCCTAAATCAACCTTTATATATTGTCTCAAGTAATGGTATTTGGACAAATGAGGATATTAAAAACGAAAACAACCAAACTGGTTTTACCTGCTTTCAATTAAACCATGGCAAATATTCATTTAATGGCGATTTAAATGTATACATAGGGCACAAAGAAGCTAAAGAAATAGTTAAAATATTAGAAGATGATTTTCATGAAAATGGAGCATCATATTTATCTAACAAAGTAAAAACAGAAGAATACATTCAAACTATTAAAGACAAATATGATTTGAATTTTGGGGAATTAGATGAAGAGTACTTTCTTGAAACCTTCTATCAGTTTTCTATAAACAAACTAAATTATAAACAAACAGGAAACTTTGGAACCTTTCGCCATATTATAGATGGATGGGGCAAACCAGATAAAATTAGTCCCGTAGTTCACGAAATTAAAGATGATAATTCTACCGGTTTTGCTGATATACAAATAAACCAAGAGTATATATTTCCTGACTCCATTGCCGTTGACAACTATGAAAAAATCGGCTATACGATAGGTTACGAATTCTTTACCGATGGTAATGACACATACCTTTTGTTTGATAAACAAAACAATAGAGCCATCTGTGTAAATCACTATTCATAATAGCACTACATTTTGAAAAGTAGAATTTTAAGTTGGCTTATATTTATTGTAGGTCTTATAGTGGTTGTATTTTCAATTTCACTAATTATTAAAGGAAATAGACCTTGCAGTAGTGACGGTTGTCTAATTCATTTATTAGTAATTGGCGGAGTTTTATTATTGCTTCCATCACTTACTATAGTAGTGTTGATTTTATGGAAATCATTTAGTCAAAAAATAAAAAAATTAAATACCCCCTTTAAATAATTACAAAATGATCAATCCAGATTTTGAAGAGTTTAAAAGCGATATAAGTTGGTATCTAGAACCAACCGACACTGTTGAATTAACGAATATAGAGGATGAAATATATTTATCCGACGAGTTTCAATCCATTTTCCCAAACTTGACTAAACTGGTTCGCAAGGCAAGAATTCAGAATTTAAAAATCAACGACCTCCCTTTCAAACTTTTCTCTTGGACCAACATTGATGATGTAAGCTGTGGCTGGCTGAGTAAAATTGAGCCAGAAAGCATATCTGACCTTAATATTTCAAAAGAGCATCAAATACTATTAAACGCAATTGGCGGCATTGAAGAATCTTACAATCAGCCAGAGCCATGTTTGGCGAACAATCAAGATTTTTTATTTACAAAATCAAAATGTAGTAAAGGAATCGGAGATTGGAACGTTTAATATGATGCTATGTGCACCGAGTATCATAAACCAAAAATAGATCCTAGTAATTACATCTCATTTGTAAAAGAAGCGAATGGAGCACTAACATTTTATGATCCAAAAAATAATGAAGTGTTATTATTCTCTGCCGACCATTGTTTTGATGACGTTGTATTTTTAAAAGACCAACCAGAATATACCTTTCATACTATAAACGGAATCAAAAACTTTAATGATTATGTAGAAAAGCTAGCTGAAGAATGGATTTCTGAGGTTCAGATTTAAGTAGATTATAAATTAAAAGACTTGTACAAAAATCGACCATTATCAGACCAAAGCACCTAACTACTGTTTGCAAACCAGCAATATCTTATATTCTTAACAACCTTGTTAACACTACTACAAAATGTAAGACAATTCTACTAAAAGAAATTACTATTTTGGCTGTAGAATAATTATAAAGAATAACCACGGTTAGCTAAAACGCTACCCACAACCACCTATTACTTGAATATTATGAGTGAAACGCAACAAAATGACTCTCAAAACAACAATGGTCAAACCATTATAATTAATCAAAACAATAGTAGTAATGGCATTGGAACCGCTGGTTTTGTATTATCTATTGTGGCACTTATTATAGGCTGTGTACCTATTCTTGGTTGGTTTATTTGGTTTTTAGGTCTTATGTTTTCTTTTATCGGAATTTTTAAAAAGCCAAGAACACTAGCTATGATCGGTTTATTCATTTCATTAATAGGCATAATTCTATTACTTTTTGTTTTTGCTAATCTTGCCTTATTTGGAGCTTCATCTGCAGCACTTGATGGATTGTAAGTTCACCTTAGAAAACAGATCAAGATAGCATCCGTTACAATACCCATAAAATTTAAAAAATGAGTTTATTTCGAATTTTTGGTCGCAAAGACAACAATGAAAATGACCCATACTGGGCGTTTAATGAAAAAGATCATTTTAAACCAAAACTTAATAAAGGTGATTACTATAAGCTAAGTGGTTTTGATTTTGGGTGGTTTGTTCTTGAACCGTTATCAAATTTTGTACAAGATAAAGAACATGAAATTGAGCGTGGCAAATCATTATCATACGGGCAAAAAGCACTTTACTATTGGTGGTATTTAGACGCACAGGTTACAAATGGTGGCTTTGTACAATTCTACTACAACGGTTATGGTGATTATATGCCAACCATTATAAAAGGTTTAGAATATATTGGTGATGTTGACATGGCTGAATTGGTTCGAAAAGCAGACAACATTTATCAAAAAAACAAGAAACTAATGAACAAGGCGCAACAAAGCGATTTGTTTGGTAGTGACCTCTATGAGAGGTTAGATGAGCTTTCTTTACTTGATGATAAATATTATGAAATGAACACTAATACCATGTCATTAATCGAAGATTACATTCGTAAGCACCCCAATGAAATCTGTATAGACGAAGACGGTTTATCATTCGATTTAAACTTTTCTGGCACCTACAAAACGTATTATGAAGATCAAAAGTTAAAAGAAGAATTTAGTATTCAAAAAGGTCATATTCACGGAGCATACAAAATCTACTTCCAAAATGGAAACCTTAAGGAATTTATAGCATATAAAGAAGGTAAGAAAACAGGCATTTACCAAGAGTATTATGAAAATGGAATCTTAAAATATGAAGTAACTAAAGGTGATACAGAAAACAAATTAATTCATAAATGGTTTTATGAAAACGGTATTCCTAAAAAACTAGAGGAAAGAAATGCCGATACTGACAAAAAATTTGGCGTGTTTAAAGAATGGTACGACAATGGTCAATTAAAGGAAGAAGGTAATTTTGCCAATAATACCACAAGAATTGGCAAATGGTTTTTATTTTGGAAAGATGGCAGCAAGAAACTAGAAGGTGAGGCCAAGAACGAAAAAGTATATTTAATTAATTATTGGAATGAAAATGGCGAACAAACCCTAATAAATGGTACAGGTATTCATTATACAGAATGGATTTCGCGCTCTAGTACAAGCATATATGAAACAGCATATAAAAACTATTTAAGAGATGGAGTTTCTAAAAGTGTAACAAACGATAAGGTTACGCTATATCAAGAATTTAAAGACGGAAAGCAACATGGGTATACACGATCCTATTATAATAATGGCAATTTAAAAGAAGAAAAGTACTTTGAATTTGGCAACTTGATTTCGAACGATGAGTTACCAATGTTTAAAAATCCTAAAGTAAAAACGACCATCGTTTGCAAAATGGAAGATGAATGGCTTATAAATAGAGAACTAGAAACTGCAGACTCCTACCCCATTATCTTGAACAAAACAGAACTAGAAGATAGCTTTAAAGCTTTGGTTTCTGTTTTTGATGGCTACACGCAAGATTACGAATTAAGTTACAACTACTTTGTTTCAATTGATGAAAATGGAAAACCGATCAAATTAAATTTTTTAATGGCAGACAATGGTTTTCTAAAAGATGAAGTAGAATCTAACATTAATAAAATGAAGTTTAAGCCTGCTTTAAAAGATGGTATAGCGGTAAATTCATATATAATCATTCACTTTAAACTACGGCTCAGCTCATAATGCACTGCTAACTAAGATTAAAAAAATGAAAAAGAAATATGAAGTCATTCCGTTTATATCTGTTGGAAATATAAATTTTGGAATATCTAAAGAAAACGTTGAAGAAAATATAGGAAAACCAAACAAGATAATAGATAACCCAATCATGGGAGAAGTAAGTGTTTATTATCCTGATTTTATTTTAATTTTTATTCGAAAGAGACTTGTAGATGTCAGATTTACTGATGAATTAAATATGGATAACTTATCGATTATTGTAAAAGAAGTGGATATATTAGAAACTAAAAATCTAATAAATATCTTATCTGAAATGCCTAGAGCCAAACCTTCTAAGGAAATAAAGGGATATATCAATTTTTATAATTTAGGATTAAATTTAGCAGGTTTTGGTAGAAAAAAAATGAAGAACAAAAGGGAAATTAGATTCTTCTCTAAGGGTCGAAAAAATATTATGAGTCATATTTGTTAGCATAGTTTTATGCTATAATCTTATAATACATGAGGTAATAGAACCTTAATAAACTTTAATACTTAATAAATTCTTTGGTTCAATAAATAAGTCCGTAAAAAGCTTATGCCCAAATGCTATTTAACTATAGATTTAAATACCTTTGTATTCATAGAAATCTTACTGATTAGTATAATTACTTCATTAAAAGTTCTCCGCTTTTAGTACATGAAGTGAAAATAGTTATTGCTATTAGTCTCGTTTTCTAATACCGATTAAATCATAAACGCAATGTTTAGACATCAAGGCAAAAGCAGAAAATTAAAGCACAATCTGCAAATTGCCACTATTTTATCTTTTGTAGCAGGCATTGTAAATGTAACGGGATTTTTGGCTTACAACCAGCTAACTACCAATGTTACTGGGCATTTCGCACTTTTCATGAACGATGTTGCTAATTTAGAATTCTGGAAAGGCACGATTTATTTTCTCTATATATTTTCTTTTCTTTTTGGATCTTTCTTCTCGAGTTTTCTGATCGAAAAATTTAGAAAGAATAAAAAATTAAATGTTTTTGTACTACCAACTATAATTGAATGTCTAATTCTAATAGCCATACCGCTTTATAGCGATGCTTTTGAAATCACTTATCCAGATATAATTATCTGCGCGCTTCTCTTTGCTATGGGGCTTCAAAATTCTTTCGTCACCAGAATTTCAAATGCAGTGGTAAGAACAACGCACTTAACGGGGCTATTTACAGATTTAGGAATTGAGTTATCGCAATTATTTTTTCCAGAAAGGCATCCAAATAGAGAAAAATTAAAATCTAATATTAAACTCCGTCTTTACATTATTTGCTTCTTTTTTCTCGGTGGAATAATCGGCGGATTTCTGTACCTGCAACTCAACTTAAAATTGAATGCACTCATTGTTGGTGCACTAATTTTATTGGGCAGTTTATTTTATGATGATTTTAGATATCAATTTATACGTACCAGAAGAAAATATACGCAACGTTGAGTTTTAATTACCCTTTTGAAACATTCAGTTATATTTTATAAAAAAGGATTGCGTAATTTTAAAAGTATTCTATAATCCTTTGAATATTAAAAAAGCTTAAACTAAAAACCATAAACCATGAAATATCTACTCTCTACATTCCTTTTCGCTGCACTATTAGTTTCTTGTAATTCATCAGATAAATCTAAATCAACATCTGCAGAAAGCACAGATGTAGACACAAGAACAGAAGCCGTTGCGAAAATTGAAAAGCAATTAAAAACCATAGAAACAGATGAAGACCTTATTGCTACGGCATTAATGGCAGCACCTGCAGAAAGTAGAGCTACTAGTAAAGTAATTGGTTATAATATGGCTGGTGAGTTTGTAACTTTAAAAGAAGGTGATAGCGAATATATTGTACTTGCAGATGACTCAAAGAAAGATGGTTTCAACGCTGCTTGTTACCATAAAGACCTAGACCCTTTTATGGCAAGAGGTAGAGCATTACGTGCCGAAGGCAAATCTGCAGATGAAATTTTCGCAATTAGAGAAGCTGAAGTAAAATCTGGTAAAATTAAAATTACTCCCGGTTCTACATTACACATTTACTACGGTCCCAATGCTGCTTATGATGTAGAAACATCAAAAGTAGATGGCGCAAGGCTACGTTATGTAATATACACGCCATTTGCAACATCAGCATCAATTGGGTTACCAGAAACTCCGTCTGCACCCAATCACCCATGGATTATGAATCCTGGTACGCACAGAGCACATATTATGATTTCTCCGTTAGAAAATGAAGTAGAGTAATAACAAAGCGAGTCAAAAAGCGTTAACCATATATGGTAAAACGACTACTTAAATACCTTGGCTGGTTTATTGTAGCCATAATTTTAGGGTTTCTACATATGCGCATAGTTTTAGGTGCACCACCAGAATCTGACGATGACAAATTCTCGTTTGCAAGTATGGTATATGAATGGGCTTTAGTACAAGTTGGCGCAATCGTTGGCTGTGTAATTGCACTTATATTCATTTTATTCGACGTATTTTATTTGAACAACAAACTTCAAGGTAATAGCAAAGCAACGCTGTTTCGTTTTGTTATTATTTCTATAATCGCAGCTATTGTTGGCGTCACGCATTATATTTTAGAAAACGTAATCGATGTTATATAGGTTTTACTTGACCTACATATTTAATCATCACCTATTAAAATGAGAAGCATTCTATTTCTATTTATTTCACTTATTTCATTAAATTTTGCTAAAACAGAAGACCTTGTATCAGCGCAGTACCCAGATAAATTAATGTACGAAGGCAATGTCTATGACTTGCATACCAACCCGTTAGAGCGCTATTTTGAGAAACACCAAGATAAAAAACCCGAACAAGTTTCATCTGCATTATGGCGCGGTTATGTTGCTTATTTCGAAATTATAGAAAATCAGCTTCTTGTGACCGACATAACTACACCCGTTTACGAAGAAAACGGAGAAACGAAATGGGTTTCTATTTACACTAATATTTTTCCCAATAATGAAAAAGTAATTATTGATTGGTATTCGGGTATTTTAACCCTTCCCTATGGCGAAATTGTAAACTATGTAAACCAGGGTTATGCTTCAACATACAGTAATTATAATCTTCTAGAAATTAAAAATGGATGTTTTACTGAAGCCAGAAATTTAAATCACAATCAATTTATAATGTTCAAAAAGAACCAGTTTTTAGCTTTTGAAAAAACAGAAACCTACAAAGAACTGTTTAATAGATTAAAAAATAATAGCACGCAAAAAGATCCGGTTGCCACTAAGTCTTACATCTCAGATTTTATTTTAGAATATACTTCGCAGTTTTTAGTGGAATAATCGTGTTGCTTTTCTTTAAAAATGCAGCTAATAGAAATCGTTCAATTAAATTTGCGGTATTATGCTTAGCATTATAGCGCTATATTTAATTTTATGAATACACTTGACATTAGAACAGTAGATGTTGTTCAATATTTACAGCCCTTACGCGAAGGTGGCTCTATGCCTGCCATTGTAAAAGCCGACGACGATTTTCTCTATGTATTGAAGTTTAGAGGCTCTGGGCAAGGTAAAAAATCACTCATCTCAGAGTTTATTGGTGGCGAATTGGCGCGTGCCATCGGTTTAAAAGTACCTGAGTTGGTATTTATGAATTTAGAAGATTCTTTTAGGCAGACCGAGCCAGACGAAGAAATTCAAGATTTATTGAAGTTTAGCGTAGGGCTTAACCTTGGTTTACACTTTCTATCTGGTGCCATTACATTTGATCCGTTAATTTCAACGGCAGATGCTATGACAGCTTCAAAGGTTGTGGTATTAGATAGTTTAATTAGCAATATAGATCGTACCGCTAAAAATGCAAATCTATTATACTGGCATAATGAATTATGGGTGATAGATAACGGAGCAAGTTTCTATTTTCATCATAATTGGGAGACTTGGGAGAGTCACCTTACCAGAACATTTCCGTTTATAAAAGACCATGTGCTTATACACCAAGCCACTGCCCTACCTGAAGCTGCAGCAGAAATTCAAAAATTAATCACGTTAGAAAAAATAACAGAAATTGTAACTAAAATACCAGAAGATTGGTTGACAAGTGAGTCGGATGTTTTAAATGCAGATGAAAAAAGAGCTGCCTATATTAAATTTATAACCACTAAGCTATCTATGATCGATGTTTTAGTTAAAGAAGCAAAAGATGCAAGATAGACATACCTTCAAATTTGCTATAGTTAGGATTGTACCCAAGGTAGAACGAGAAGAGTTCTTTAATGTTGGTGTGATTCTGTTCTGTAAACGGACAAAATTTTTAGATATTAAATATCATATTAATGAGGATAAATTAAAAGCATTTTCTCCGGAAATTGAATATGAAATACTGAATGATTATTTAAAAGCCTGGAAATTAATTTGTGAAGGAAAGGAAGCTGGCGGACCAATAGGAATGTTAGATTTACCTGATCGATTTGGGTGGTTAACTGCATGCAGAAGCACCGTGATACAAAGTTCCACTACCCGATCCGGACTCAGTACCGAACCAGAAAAAGAGTTAGAAGACATATTTAATAAGTACGTATTGTAAAGTTGAATACTTTTTACTACTCTTATATTAATTATATTCTAGAAATAATAATATTTAATTAAGTCAAAGGCTTGCCTTTTTTTTTTAAAATCAATAATATGCAATCATCAGAACTAAAAAGAATAATTCAAGGCATTCCAAAAACAGAACTTCACTTACACTTAGAAGGGAGTTTTGAACCAGAATTAATGTTCGAGATTGCAAAAAGAAACAATATTACATTACCATACGATTCTATCGAATCGGTTAAAGAAGCATACAAATTCAACAACCTTCAAGAATTTTTAGATATCTATTATGCTGGCGCGCAGGTACTATTACACGAGCAAGATTTCTTTGACTTGACTTGGGCGTATTTAACCAAAGTACACAGTGAAAATGTAAAGCATGTAGAGGTGTTTTTTGACCCGCAGACACATACCGAAAGAGGTGTTGCTTTTGATGTGGTGATAAAAGGAATTCACCGCGCTCTAGAAAAGGGAAAAAATGAGTTAAATATATCTTACAAACTCATCATGAGCTATTTGCGTCATATGAGTGAAGAAGATGCTTTTAAAACCTTAGAAGAATCATTACCGTTCAAAGACATTATCGATGGCGTTGGTTTAGATTCATCAGAAATGGGAAACCCGCCAAGTAAATTTGAAAAAGTATTTAAAGCGTCTGGTGAACATGGCTACAAGCTTGTTGCGCATGCAGGTGAAGAAGGTCCGGCAGAATATATATGGGAAGCTTTAGATATTTTAAACGTAGAACGCATAGATCATGGCAATCGCTGCCTAACAGACGAAGCTTTGGTTAAAAGATTGGTAGATGATAAAATCGCCCTAACCCTCTGCCCTACCAGTAATGTTGCCTTAAAAGTAATTCAGAAGATGGATGAGCATCCTGTTGCTAAAATGCTTGATAAAGGAATTGTGGCTACTATACACTCAGACGACCCTGCCTATTTTGGCGGATACATGAACGAGAACTACTACCAAACTGCGAAAGCGCTTAATTTAAGTTTAGCACAAATTGAGCAACTAGCAATAAATGGTTTTGAAGCAAGTTGGTTGAGTGCCACATCCAAAGAAAAATATATAAAAGAAGTGAAAGATTACTTTAAATCGCTTTAATCTGCGAGGGGTATAAATATTTCAAAAACAGCACCATTACCAAGAGAGCTTTCTACAGTAATATGCCCGTTATGCGTAGTAACAATACGTTTTACAATGGCGAGTCCGATTCCCGTGCCTTGATATTCTTCGTCGCTGTGTAAGCGCTGAAAAATCTCAAAGACTTTACTTTCGTACTTCTGATCAAAACCAATACCATTATCGGTTACCATAATATGAGAATATCGCTTGTCGTCATGTAATTGTAAAAGAGGATAATCTGCACCCTGTACAATTTTACCTGATACTTTAATTACAGGTTTATCTTCTTTTTTGGTAAACTTAATAGCATTAGTAAATAGATTGAATAACAACTGCTTAAACTGTATGGGTCGAACAGTAATTTCGCAATCACTCGGTATTTTAAGCAATGTTTTATGCTCTTTTAACTCTTCACTTAAAACATCTTTAACATCTAAAACCAACTTTTTTAAAGACACCGTTGTTAAGCTATTATCTATAGTTTCAGTAGCGCCATAGGTCAATAAATCTTGAATAAGATTACGCATACGAGCAGCAGACAAATCTATTCGTTCTAATTTATGTTTACCCGAAGTAGATAAATTATTAAACTCATTATCACTGACCTGAGAAATAAACATTTGTATTTTACGCAAGGGCTCTTGCAAATCGTGACTACAAATATGATTGAACGATGCCAAATCGTTTATCATCAACTCTAACTTTATAGTCTTGATTTCTAATTGATTGGTTCGTTGAAAAACTTTCTTCTCTAATTTTTTAGAGAATTTCTTCAACTTTTTATGTGCCCTTTCAAGCTCTAATTTATTCTTTCTAAGCTCCAATAAATTAATGACCTGCTCAGACAAAATATTCAATGATTCTTTTTGGCTCTCGGTTAATTTTCTAGGCTTATTATCAATAACACATAAGGTACCTAAAGGCAAACCACTTGCATTTTTTAACGGAATTCCAGCATAAAAAACAATATTAGGGTCACCGGTTACTAACGGGTTATCATGAAAACGATCATCTTCACGAGCATCTTCGGTGGTGAAAATAGGGTCATTACCCGTAATGGCATGTGCACAAAAAGCATCTTCAATCGGTGTTTCAGAAACTCCTAGTCCGTAGTGAGATTTAAACCACTGCCTTTTATCATCTAGCAGCGTAATTAATGAAATTGGAGTCTGACAAATTTCTGCCGCAAGTTTGGTAAGGTTATCATAATCTTTTTCAGGCAATGTGTCTAAAATGGAATATGAATTAAGAAGCGCAAGGCGTTCTTTTTCCCTATCATGAATTTTGGCTTTTGTCATAGTCTATCTAAGAGAAGTTGTTTTAACAACAGCAAATATAAGGCGCATGTTACTTTTGATATGCTAAATATAATATAATAGCGGTAAAAAATAAACCTATTAAAATACAGACTTGGAGAATGAATGAGGATTTACAAAAATGAGATTAAAATATATAGTTGTGATTCACTCCGTGCAACCCTCAACCTCCGCACCTGACAATAAAGCTCAAATCTGCTCTCGCAGATTTATGAACTTTTTCTTTTTCCGTCCTTACAAAAGCTTGCTTTGGACATAAGAAGTTGCGAACAAGGGATTCACTCCGTGCATCCCTCAACCTACGCACCTGACAATAAAGCTCAAATCTGCTCTCGCAGATTTATGAACTTTTTCTTTTTCCGTCCTTACAAAAGCAAGCTTTTGAAGTCCGTAAAAAGAAAAAAGCTCAATATCAAAAAGATATTGAGCTTTGCTCTAAGCGGAGAAAGAGGGATTCGAACCCCCGGAGGTGTGACCCTCAACAGTTTTCAAGACTGCCGCATTCGACCACTCTGCCATTTCTCCTGAGTGCCTCATCAGGTATTCCCTGAATGCGGGTGCAAATATATAAAGGTTTTCTTATCTATTAAAGCCTTTTCTTAATTATTTTTCAACTCATTTTTTTCTGAACTTTTCAAAGCAAATGAAAAGGTTGAAATTCAGTTATTTATTACCTTGCCGCAATGGTAAATTCGCTAGTAAGCATATTGATTCCTTTTAAGAATGTTGAAGATTATTTTGAAGATTGTCTGAAATCCATCCAAAATCAAACCTATAAAAATTGGGAAGTCATTGCCGTAAATGATAATTCTAGCGACAACAGTCTATTAATTGCAAATAAATTTGCTGCTGAAGATAATCGATTTAAAATATTCTCTAATGATGAATCGGGCATTATAACTGCTCTCAGAAAAGCGTACATAAATAGTTCTGGTAATTTTATCTCTCGAATGGATGCCGATGACCACATGACCAAAGACCGTATTAAAATAATGGTCGATTCTTTGGTAAAAGAAGGTATAGGAACTCTTGCCGTTGGAAAGGTGAAGTATTTTTCTAAAGCGGGAGTAAACGATGGCTATGATCGCTACGAGAAGTGGCTCAACAAACTGACTGCTACCGGAGAAAATTTTAAAGAGATATATAAAGAGTGCGTAATACCATCGCCCTGCTGGATGGTTCATAAAGAAGACTTTGACAACTGCGGAGCGTTTATGCCAGACCGATATCCTGAAGATTATGACCTTGCTTTTCGTTTCTATGAATACGGATTGAAATGTATACCCTGCTCCACTACCCTGCACTATTGGCGAGATTACGACAACAGAACATCGCGTACCAGCGAGCACTATGCACAGAATTACTTTTTAGATATAAAACTGCATTACTTTTTAAAATTAGAAATCAAACCAACAAACAACTTAGTGGTTTGGGGTGCTGGTAAAAAAGGAAAAACTATTGCCAACTCGCTCGTAGAAAAGAATATTAACTTTCATTGGGTTTGTGATAATGAAAAGAAAATAGGCAAAGATATTTATGGTGTGCGACTTGAACACTATACAGCACTTCAAAATATAAAAAATACTAAGTGTATGATTACTGTTGCCAATGAGGAAGACCAAATGAGCATTACTTCTTTTTTTAAAGAATTGAATTTAAAACCTGCTGTAGATTATTTCTTCTTTTGCTAAGTAATATTCATAAAAATAATAGTTGCATTCTCACAAGCTTCTAATTTCAAAATAATTATCTTTGGCATAAGCAAAATCAGGAATGCAATTTAAATATCCAGAACTTCTTTGGGGTCTTTTACTACTACTCATTCCGATTATTATTCATCTTTTTCAATTACGTCGATTTAAGAAAACGCCCTTTACCAACGTAAAGTTCTTAAAACAAGTAGTTTCTGAATCTAGAAAAAGTAGCACCTTAAAAAAGTGGTTATTACTTTTTACTAGAATGGGCTTATTAGCGGCTTTAGTACTAGCATTTGCACAGCCATTTATTGCCAATGACGCTGCACTTCAAGAAAAAGAAACCGTTTTCTACTTAGACGATTCTTTTAGTATGAACGGGCAAATTGAAAATGGCAATCTCTTTAAAAACACGATACAAGATTTTATAAAATACATACCTAACGACCAACGCTTTACTTTATTCACCAACAAACAGGTATTTAAAGATGTTGAAGTAAAAGATATTCAAAACGAATTGTTGAATCTTACCGTAGCTGCCGATCAGTTGGGTGTTACCGAAATTATTTTAAAAGGAAATACCTATTTCAGCGATAATGCCGCATCTCAAAAAAACCTAGTGATTATTTCAGATTTTCAGCAACGTATGGGAGACCTTGGCGAGATTGATTCAACAAGAAATATCAATATTCAGTACATAAAACCGTCTAACGCACCAATTACGAATACATCTATTGATTCTGTATTTATTGCCGAACGGACTAATGATAACATTGAATTGGTTGCGCTACTATCTACCAATGCTAATGATGAAACTATACCAGTTTCTTTATTCAACGATAACAAACTTATCGCTAAAACATCTGCTAAATTTGATACTAGTAATACGGCTGAAGTCCGGTTTACTGTCAACGCCAACGATATTATTTTAGGCAAGGTAAGTATCACAGATACCGGCTTGGATTATGACAACCGATTCTTCTTTAACATTGATAAGAAATCGAAAATTAAGGTATTGGCAATCGGTGATTCGTCAGCAGATTTCTTAAGACGCATCTATACCGAAAATGATTTTGATTTTGTGGTAAGCACATTAAATCAATTGAATTACAGCACTATAGAGAATCAAGATTTGGTTATACTTAACCAGATTCAAAAAATACCAAGCGCTCTTAATACGGCTCTGAAGTCTTTAAGTAATAATGGCGGCAGTTTTGTTTTGATTCCCTCAGTTGATGGCGATATAGCTTCTTATAACGAATTAGCATCCGCATATTTCAATAGTAAATTCTTAAACGGAGTATCACAAGAGATTGCAATTTCCGAAGTAAAGACAGCACATCCTTTGTTTATAAATGTGTTTGATAAAAAGGTTAGCGATTTTCAATTTCCCACTGTAAAAGAATATTTCAAAATTAATTCTAAAGCACCGACAGCACTTTCTTTTCAAAATAAAGAGCCGTTTTTAATAGGGAATAAAAATGGGTATTTCTTTACTGCAGCAATTAGTAGCGATAATTCAAATTTCAAAAATTCACCTTTAATAGTACCTGCATTCTACAATATGGGTATGAACAGTTTAAAGCTACCGCCACTGTATGCAACTATTGGCACTGACGTTGAAATAGAATTACCAATTACCCTACAGCAAGACGATATTATTAAAATCGCCAACGAAACCAATGAGTTTATACCGCAACAACGCGTATTGCCAAAAAAAGTACAGGTCAATTTTATAGAGAATCCGAAAGAAGCCGGCATCTATAAAATTATGCACAATGACAAAACCATTAGAAGCATCAGTTTTAATAACAACAGAGAAGAGAGTGTATTAATTTACACTCCTTTACCAGAAAATAACAGCGATACATCACTATCGAATTTCTTTTTAGAAAGTCAAAAAAACAATGCCATAAACGAGTTTTGGAAATGGTTTGCTATTTTAGCATTAGCATTTGTTTTAATAGAAACGGCACTTCAAAGATTCTTAAAATAAACTAGTAACGAACCAGCCATAACCCTATGAATATACTTTTAAAATCTGTTACGATAGTAAATGGGAACACAAAGAGTCTTCATTTAAAGAAGCGGGATATTCTTATTAAAAACGGAGTTATAGATGCTATTGAAACTACTATTGAACCTAGTGGCAAAACAAAGGTTGTCGATATTAAAAATTTACATGTTTCTTTAGGATGGTTTGATAGCGGCGTTAGTTTTGGCGAGCCTGGGTATGAAGAGAGAGAAACTATTGAAAACGGATTGTTAACGGCTGCCAAAAGCGGATTTACAGATGTCATCTTAAATACCAGCAGCTACCCAACACCAGATTCAGCTTCTAATATTGTGTATTTAAAAAATGCAGCCAAACATCAATTAACAGGTTTACACCCTTTAGGCAACCTAACTGTTAAAGGTGATGGCGAAGTACTCGCAGAGCTTTATGATATGAAAAATGCAGGTGCATTAGGCTTTTATGACTACAAGCACCCAATGGCAAATGCCAACCTTTTAAAAATTGCGTTGCAGTATGCTCAGAATTTCGACGGACTCGTATTTTCTTTTCCGTTGGATAAAAGCATATCTGGCAAAGGCATCGTTAATGAAGGTATTACCAGTACCAAATTAGGACTAAAAGGGATACCTGCCCTAGCAGAAGAATTACAGATTGCAAGAGATTTATTTATCTTAGAATATACAGGCGGAAAATTATTTATCCCAACCATTTCTACGGCAAGTTCTGTAAAACTGATAGCCGATGCCAAGAAAAAGGGATTGCAAGTATTCTGCAGCGTAGCAGCACACAACCTTGTTATTACCGATAGTGCGCTAGAAGATTTCGACACACAATATAAAGTAATGCCACCACTGAGAACGGCAGCAGATATAAAGGCACTTCAAAAAGGAGTAAAAAACGGAACTATAGATTTTGTAACATCTGATCACACACCATTGAATGTTGAACTGAAGCATGTGGAGTTTGATAATGCTGCTTTTGGCACCATAGGTCTAGAAAGCATCTTCGGTATGTTGAACGAACTTTTAGGTGCTGAAGACACTATTGAACTGCTTACAAAAGGAAGATCAGTTTTCGGAATGAAAGAGCCAGAATTAAAAGTTGGACAACCAGCAAACCTTTCTCTTTTTACTGCAGATGACGCTTACGAATTTTCAGAAGATCAGATCCTTAGCTCCAGTAAAAACTCCATCGCAATCGGCAAACCAATGAAAGGAAAAGTAGTTGGATCTATTGCAAATAACCAATTAGTATTAAATAAGTAACATGGAGAAAGCTCCCGAATTACCCGGAAAAACAACTGCCATTGTGGCCTACCTTACAATTGTAGGAGCACTAATTGCGATCAGTATGAATTCAGAACCAAAACACAAATTTGCTCGTTTTCACACAAGACAAGCTTTCGGACTTCATATTATCTTTCTGGCTTTTGCCATATTAAATGCGCAATGGGGTAATGAGTATGGCTTTTACGGTCTTTACATATTCTATATTGTTCTATGGTTTTATGCCTTTTTAGGCCTATTGGCAAACAAAGAACAAGAAGTTCCCGTATTGGGACCTTACTTTCAAAAATGGTTCACTTTTATAAATTAATATAATGACAACAGCTCCCCTTTCTTTAGAACACATTATTAAGCCTTCTAGCCTAACCGATAAAAAACCACCAGTACTTTTTATGCTGCATGGTTACGGTAGTAATGAAGAAGATTTATTTTCTTTCGCACCAGAATTGCCAGAAGAACTATGTATAATAGCCGTTCGTGCTCCTTATATATTACAGCCTTATGGTTATGCTTGGTACGCCATTAATTTTGATGATGAAAAAGGAAAATGGAGCGATGATAATCAAGCCATTGAATCTCGCGACAAAATCAAGAATTTCATTGATGAAGCCTGTTCTACTTATGGGCTAGATGAAAATAATGTAAACCTTTTAGGCTTTAGTCAAGGTACCATTCTTAGTTATGCAGTAGCCTTATCATATCCTGAAAAAGTAAAAAATATTATCGCTTTAAGCGGATATATTAATGAAGATGTATTAATTGATTCTTATAAGGATAATAACTTCGATAACCTTAATTTCTATTGCTCTCATGGCGATATGGATCAAGTGATACCGGTAGATTGGGCTAGAAAAGCACCAGAATTATTAACAACATTGGGTATTAAGCATGTATATGAAGAGTTTCCTGCAGGGCATGGTGTTGCACCGCAGAATTTCTACTCACTTAAAAAATGGATTTCAGATAAAATCTAGTTGCTTTGGGTATATAATAAGTGATCAATTAAGGTGAAATCTACACCTAGGTCATCTTTTAATTCATACTTGATCAATAGCTCACCCCAATATTTACCATCAGAGAAATCGGTAAGTATCCATTTATGGTTTAGAACTTTTATTTTATTGATTTTGAAATCGTTCTGCATTCCTTCATAAGGCACTAAAGGGTTATCACCTTTTTGAGCATTGGTTTCCAATAATTTATCGGCAACATAGGCTGCAGGATCGCTCATATTTAAATGCTCGAAATAAGCAAGTGCATCGTCGTTGTTCTCTAAAGAGAAATACTGCATATCAAGCACCTTCAAAGAAGATTTCTGAAGCGAGTCTTTCAAATTTTCAACCTTACTTTCTAGCCTTGTTATTGTTTCAGCATTAGCTTTAGTCATATTACCACTGCTAACCACTAGGTATAAACAGATTAAGGATACAAATAGAAATAAATAAAGGTATATTTTGCTCTTCATAGTTATATAGTAATTGTTAAATTATCGTATGCCAAATGTACATTTTTCGGCAGCATTTTCTCGACTTCTTCGTGAAAACCAAGCAAGTGGCTAATATGTGTTAAGTATGCTTTATCTGGGTTTACTTCTTTTATAAAAGCGAGTGCCTCTTCTAAATTAAAATGAGAAATATGAGGCTCTAATCTCAATGCATTAACCACAACAACTTTAGAACCTTTAATTTTCTCTATCTCTTTGGGTTCAATCGATTTTACATCAGTGAGATAAGTAAAATCCCCTAACCTAAAGCCGAAGACCTGAAGTTCGTTATGCAAGACATTAATTGGTGTAACCTCGCTATCACCGATTTTAAAGGGCTCATTATTCTTAACTAGATTGATATCTACTGTTGGTGCACCTGGGTATTTGTTTTTTTCTTGAAATATATACGCAAAACGGGTTTTTAAAGACTCCACTACCCTTTTATGGGCATAAATAGGAATATTACCTTGTCTAAAGAAAAAAGGACGGATATCATCTAAACCAGCAGTATGATCAGAATGTTCATGAGTGTATATGATACCATCAAGATGTCTAACATTATGGGTAAGCATTTGCTGACGAAAATCTGGACCACAATCAATAACATAGTTATAATCATTCCAAGAAAGTAAAACTGACACCCGCAATCTTTTATCCTTTGGGTTATCACTCAAACAAACCGGATGCGTACTACCAATAATTGGAATACCTTGAGAAGTTCCCGTTCCTAAAAATGTTACACGTAATTTGTTCATCATGTGCTACAAATTTAATTCCTTTTTAATAAAATCGGTAGTTCTAAATTATAAGATAGCTGTATTTAAAAGGGAATAAAAACAATAACCGAAACTTATACCTTTTTTTTGGTGCTATTGCCCTTTGTCACAACCATTCTTTATAACTTTGTGAAAAGCTAAACAGGTAAAAAATGGCATCGGTATTAAAAAGAGATAGTGTTTTTGAAAATATTCCCTCAATAAAAGCAAAAACCCTACGTATAAATCTGAATCCGGATATATACGGAACCTTCGCGGAAATTGGCGCCGGACAAGAAACCGCACGTCATTTCTTTAGATCTGGTGGTGCCTCGGGTACTATTGCAAAAGCAATGAGTGCTTATGATAAAGATTTTAGTGATGCTATTTATGGTATCGAGACAGATGGGCGATATGTAACCCAAGCGAGACTAAAAACCATGCTGGATTATGAAATGCAATTGATGGAAGAGCGTATTAGTCGCGAAAACCACCCAGAAAGATTGTTCTTTTCATATGCAAATACAGTAGCGACGATTGATTTCTCTAAACGCTACAAAGGTCACGGATGGATCGGTATTCGTTACCAATTAGACCCGAATCAAAAAGAATATGATGAAATTATTCTTCATATTCGTTTTAAGCAAAACGAAGCACGATTACAACAAGAAACTTTAGGTATTCTTGGGGTTAACTTAATCTACGGTGCATTTTACAAGTACCATAAGCCAAAGAAAATGTTGAAATATCTATATGACCATATAGATAAGGATACCTTAGAAATTGATATGATCAACTTCTCTGGACCAAATTTCAAAGAAGTAGATAACCGTTTAATGAGTTTACAACTTATTAAAAATGACATGACAGATGCCGTAATGTTCGGTCCTGATGGTAATAACCTATTGCCAGCTGCGGTACTTTACAAAAAGAATATTTTAGCGTTACGTGGTAGCTTTAGACCTGTAACCAAAGTGAATTTAGATATGTTTGAAAAGTCTTATGACATTTTCATTCGTGATAAAGGTGTTGACCAAAACAATACCATCGTAATTTTTGAGATAACACTTTCTAACTTAAAAGCATCGGGTGAAATCGATGAACAAGATTTTATGGATAGGGCAGAATTGCTTTGTTCTCTTGGTCATTCGGTAATGATTTCTAAATTTCAAGAATATTACAAATTAGTAGAGTACTTTAATAATTATACTAAAAACAGAATTGGTCTGACCATGGGTGTAAACAACCTGGTAGACATATTCGACGAAAAATATTACCGTCATTTAAGTGGTGGTATACTAGAAGCATTCGGTAAATTATTCTTTAAAGATTTACAGGTATACCTATACCCAATGAAAAACCCAGATACTGGGCAGATCATGACAAGTAATAATGTTAAGGTTCACCCACGTATGAAAGAATTGTACAAGTTCTTTAAATACAATGGCAAGGTTATGGACATCATAGATTACGAACCAGAAGTAATGCATATTTTCTCTAGAGATGTTCTTAAGAAATTAATGAACAATGACGAAGGCTGGGAAAAAATGCTGCCGGAAGGAATTGCTGAAATCATTAAAAAAAGACAGCTATTTACTAGAAAAACAGATGATCAAGAAACCGAATAAGTAGTTGGTTCTTAAAATAGCAATAACAAAAAAACGCCCATTTGAAATGGGCATTTTTTTTGTAAAATACTAAATATCAATCCAATAGCTGAGCTGCGTGATCTTTAGTCTTCACCTTATCGATTACTTTAGTAACAATACCATCACCATCTACAACAAAGGTTTTTCTATGAATACCATCGTACTCACGCCCCATAAATTTCTTTAATCCCCATACACCAAAAGCATTAATAACAGTTTTATCTTCATCTGCCAATAATGGAAATGGAAATTCATATTTCTCTTTAAATTTTGCCTGTCTTTTTTCAGAATCTGCACTAACTCCTAAAAGTTCATACCCCTCAGATTGCAATTCTTTATAATTATCCCTTAAATTACATGCTTCAGCCGTGCAACCAGGTGTACTTGCTTTTGGATAGAAAAAAACAACCAGCTTTTTACCAGCATAATCTTCTAATTTAATAGTATTGCCATCTTGATCTTTAGCAGAAAACGAAGGAACTTTATCACCAACTTTTAACGTATTCATAAATGAAGTTTTATAAATTTGTGTTTAAATATTTTCAATCAAAATTAAACAATTAATGACGAAAGCCGAAAAAATAGCATTTACAATTTCTACGCTTCAAGAGCTTTATCCAGAAATTCCTGTGCCTTTAGATCATAAAGATCCGTATACCTTATTGATTGCAGTTTTGATGTCAGCACAAAGTACCGATGTGAGAGTAAATAAAATTACTCCCCTCCTATTTGCTAAAGCTGACAACCCTTACGATATGATAAAATTAAGCGTAGAAGAAATACGTGAAATTATAAAGCCAGTTGGTTTATCACCGATGAAAGCAAAAGGTATTCATGGATTATCTCATATATTAATTGATAAACATAATGGTCAGGTTCCAAAAGAACTTGAATATTTAGAAGAATTACCAGCCGTTGGTCATAAAACGGCAAGTGTTGTAATATCGCAAGCTTTCGGTATACCTGCTTTTCCTGTAGATACTCATATTCATAGATTGTTATATCGCTGGGGATTTACCAACGGAAAAAATGTGGTACAGACAGAAAAGGATGCAAAACGACTATTCCCAGAAGAGATTTGGAACGATCTTCATTTACAAATAATCTGGTATGGTCGTGAATATTCACCAGCAAGAGGTTGGGATATGGAGAAAGATATAATTACGAAGACAATTGGTAGAAAAACAGTACTTAACGAGTACTATAAAAATAAAAAAGCCCGCTAATTGCGGGCTTTTTTATTAATTCAAAAATGTTTCGAATTCTAAATCTTCGTGTTCAAATTCAAATAAAGCTTGTGAATAGCTTAATAAGAAGTTGATTGTCTTCGGACAAACTTTGTTAAATCCGGTCTGTTCTTGGTAATTAGAGTAAATTTTTTCCATACTTCCTACGTTGTTACAATAAAATAACGCCGCAAATTTGGAAATATTGTTTATTCTAATTTCTACACCATCCTAGTTGGTAAGAACTATATTGTTTTTTTCAATGATTTTTCTAAGGTTGATTAAAGCATAACGCATTCTACCAAGAGCAGTATTAATGCTAACCCCAGTGTTTTCAGAGATTTCTTTGAAACTCATATCTTTATAGATACGCATTAAAAGAACTTCTTTTTGATCATCTGGTAACTCTTCAACTAATTGTCTTAGGTCAGAATCTATTTGATTTTTTATTAATTGTTTTTCAGCATTTAACTTATCGTCTCCAATTACAGAGAAAATATTGAAGTCATCGCTACCTTCAAACATTGGCATTCTTTTGTTTCTTCTAAAGTGATCGATAATAAGGTTATGAGAAATTCTCATTACCCAAGGTAAAAATTTACCCTCTTCACTATACTTACCTCTTTTTAAAGTTTTAATAACCTTAATAAAAGTATCTTGAAAAATGTCTTCAGTGATATCCCTATCTAAAACCTTAGAATAGATAAAACTAGTAATACGTTGATTGTGTCTGTTAATTAAAATTTCAAGGGCACCTTCGTTACCGCTGATATAATCTTTAACTAATTCTGAGTCTTCAATTTGTAGTTTCATACGAGTTACTTTCTTTAATTGGTTAAGCGTGGGAAATCTTTTAGTTAATTGGTTTGTTTCTTATTTCTGATATAAAACTAGAGAAAAGGGTCGCTGTAGGAAAAAGTATGTTGTCAAAACACGTATTTATGATGTGAAACATCGAAAAAGTATATTTCTACACAATAAATACAATTTCAGATAGTTCGGCAGAGAAATGTAGGAAAGGTAAAAATGACCTAAAAGCCCTTTATTATTAGCCCGACATTACTATACCTATATATAAGGTAGTATAGAAAACCTAGTTCTCTTACAAGTAATAAGTAGGTTACAAGCAGTAAATAGCAGAACTAAACCCATTTAAAACCAAAAAACCCCTTAGGCAATGCCTAAGGGGTTTATATATATTTGTAGGATTATTCTAGTTCAAATTACTCTCAAACTGCAATCCGTCTACTTCAGTAATATTTAAAGACTTCGAATAAGAAAGCAAAAACTGAATTGTTTCTGGCTTAGCTTTTACCAATTTGGTCTTATTCTGGTCTTTCGTGTATAATTTTTCCATGTTACGTGTTGTTTAGGTTCATCTAAAGAACGACACATGTATGAAGATAGTAGATCCACTCGACCTGCGACCTATTAATTCGTTAAAACTATATTATTGGCCTCTACCAGCTTTCTAAGGTTAATTAATGCGTAGCGCATTCTACCTAATGCCGTATTAATACTAACACCTGTGTTATCAGAAATTTCTTTAAAGCTCATATCCTTATATATACGCATCTCTAAAACTTCTTGCTGATCTTCTGGCAACTCTTTGATCATACGAAGTAAATCAGAATCTATTTGTTCTTTGATCAATTGCTTTTCTGCATTCAACTTATCGTCACCTAATAAAGAAAATATATTATAGCTCTCTTTGCTATTATACATTGGCATTCTATTATGCTTTCTAAAATGATCGATAACCAGGTTATGCGCAATACGCATTACCCAAGGTAAAAATTTACCTTCTTCATTATATGCACCTCTTTTTAGGGTGCGTATAACTTTCATGAATGTATCTTGAAAAATATCTTCGGTTAGTTCACGGTCACCTACTTTAGAATAGATAAAACCCGTAAGACGAGAATTATGACGATTAATTAGAGCCTCGATAGCTCTTTCGTCTCCTTGAATGTATTTTTTTACTAATTGGGAATCTTCAATTTGTACTACCATAACGTTACTTGTAGGGTTAAAAAGCAGCCCCAGATTCTAATGAATAAGGGTCTAATGGTTAAATTCTAACTTTTAAAAGTAATGTTGCGTTATAGGCTAATTGAATTTCTATGAGATCCCAAAGATATAAAAAAATAAATACTCTTATAATAATGTGAAAATTTCTTCTACTATTTTTAGATAAACTGCATTTTTTAGTTCAGAAAAAAGGCAAAGCGTATCTTTGTATCCTTAGATATTTGTATGCCTACACTCACCGAAGTAAATCCGAAAGAAAACATCATAATTAAAGGTGCAAAACTGCATAACCTTAAAAATATTGATGTCGTAATCCCTAGAAATAAACTTGTAGTAATTACAGGTTTGTCTGGTTCTGGTAAATCTAGTTTAGCTTTTGACACCCTATATGCCGAAGGTCAAAGACGATATGTAGAAAGTCTTTCTTCATACGCAAGACAGTTTTTAGGCAAATTAGACAAACCCAAGGTCGATTATATAAAAGGTATAGCCCCTGCAATTGCCATAGAGCAAAAGGTAAACTCTACCAACCCAAGATCTACGGTAGGTACAACTACTGAGATTTATGATTACATAAAGCTATTATATGCACGTATTGGCAGAACCTTCTCTCCTATTTCGGGCAAAGAAGTAAAAAAGCATACGGTTACAGATGTTGTTAATCATGTTAAAACATATAGTGAAGGAACCAAGCTGCTATTATTAGCACCAATAGTTATTCGTGAAGATAGAGATGCATTAAAATCTTTGGAGCTATTTTCTAAACAAGGTTATGCTCGTATTAAGTATAATGACAAGGTACTTCGTATTGATCAAGCACCTGAAGATATTGGTAAAAAATTCGACTTGGTAATCGATAGAATTATAACCAAAGACGACGAAGATTTTTATAATCGTTTGGCAAATGCTGTAGACACTGCTTTCTTTGAAGGAAAGGGCGAATGCATTATTGAAGAATTGGCAGATGGCAAACAAACGCCTTTCAGTAATAAGTTTGAGCTCGACGGTATGACATTTCTTGAGCCCAATGTTCACCTTTTTAGTTTTAACAATCCGTATGGTGCGTGTCCTAAATGTGAAGGTTATGGCGATGTTATAGGTATAGATGAAGATTTGGTTGTGCCAAATACTGCTTTATCTGTTTTTGAAAATGCCATTTTCCCATGGCGAGGTGAAAGCATGAGTTTTTATCGAGATCAATTGGTAAACTCTGCGTACAAATATGATTTTCCTATTCATAAACCTTGGTTTGAGCTTTCTGAAGCGCAACAGCAATTAGTTTGGGATGGTAATGCACATTTTATAGGTCTTCATAAGTTCTTCGGAATGTTAGAAGAGAAAAGCTATAAAATTCAGAACAGAGTGATGCTCTCTAGATATAGAGGTAAAACTAAATGTAAAGTTTGTAACGGAAAACGATTACGACAAGAAACAGATTACGTAAAAGTTGGCGGAGCATCTATTTCGTCATTAGTAGGTTTATCGATTGAAAAATTAATTGTTTTCTTTAATGAGCTGAAGCTAAATGAAAATGATGCTACAATTGCGAAAAGACTTTTAGTTGAAATAAATACAAGATTAGGATTTTTAGATAAAGTAGGATTAAACTACTTGACCATAAATAGAAAATCGAACACCCTATCTGGTGGGGAAAGTCAGCGAATAAATTTAGCAACCTCATTAGGGAGTAGTCTCGTAGGTTCTATGTATATATTAGATGAACCTAGTATTGGTTTACACCCAAGAGATACAGAAAATCTAATAGAAGTTTTAATATCGCTACGAAACTTAGGCAACACCGTAATTGTAGTAGAGCATGATGAAGATATCATGAAAGCTGCAGATATGGTCATCGATATAGGTCCGGAAGCTGGTACACATGGTGGTGAAGTTGTAGCGCAGGGAACATTGAAAGAAATTCTAAAATCTAATTCGCTTACCGCACAGTATTTGAATGGTAAAATGGAGATTAAAGTACCCAAAGAACGTAGAACTTCTAAAAATCATATTACTATTAAAGGTGTTCGTGAGCATAACCTCAAAAATATAAATGTCACTTTTCCATTAGATATGCTTACTGTAGTAACAGGGGTATCCGGTAGTGGTAAAAGTACCTTAGTTAAAAAACTGCTATATCCTATTATATTAAAAGAAACAGGTGGCTATGGTGAAAAGGCTGGTCAGCACACATCTGTAGAAGGTAAATTCAAACATATTAAGCATGTAGAATTTGTTGATCAAAACCCGATAGGTAGATCTTCGCGTTCTAATCCTGTTACTTATATTAAGGCATATGATGATATTAGAAGTTTATATGCTGGGCAAAAACTAAGCAAGATTAGAAACTACCAGCCAAAACATTTTTCTTTTAATGTAGATGGTGGGCGTTGCGAGAAATGTAAAGGCGAAGGTGAAATTACTGTAGAAATGCAGTTTATGGCCGATGTGCACTTAGAGTGTGAAACTTGCAGTGGCAAAAGATTTAAGAAAGAAGTATTAGAAGTTACTTTCAATAATGTTAATATAGATGATGTTCTTAATATGACCATCGACGATGCTATTCAGTTCTTTGAAACCGGAGAACAAACTAAGATTGTCAACAAACTAAAACCTTTACAAGATGTAGGTTTAGGGTACGTTACTTTGGGGCAATCATCTTCTACCCTATCTGGTGGTGAAGCACAACGTATTAAACTGGCATCGTTCTTAATTAAAGGAAGCACTAAAGACAAAGCACTGTTCATTTTTGATGAGCCAACCACCGGATTACACTTTCATGATATTCAAAAATTATTGAAATCATTTAATGCTCTTATTAAAAAAGGACACTCTATTGTAGTCATCGAGCATAACATAGAATTAATAAAATGTGCCGATTACATTATTGATCTCGGACCGGGTGGTGGTGAAAATGGCGGTCAGCTATTAGCCGAAGGCACACCAGAAGAGGTTGCAAAAAGTAAAAAATCGTATACCGCTAGCTACTTAAAAGAGAAATTAAATTAGAATATCTCAATAAGCGATATATTAAATTAACATATAAACCCTTGATTATCATTAGTATAATCAAGGGTTTCGTTTTTTGGCACGCTGTTTGTATACTACTAAGGGAATGTGAATAATTACATTTAGAACAACTGCCTAAGGGGCAGATTTAAAACCTTATATTATGAAAAACTTAGTACTACTTTTTACAGCGATGATTTTTAGCACCACAGGTGTTTTCGCTACAGGTATTAGTGAAGATAAGGTTGCAACCAGCAATTCTTATACATACGACAACTCATTTATTTTTATAGAAAACGGAATTACATTTTCTGTTTATCCAGATGGTGAATTCGATTTTTATATCGAAAACCAAGTTTCAGGAAGAAAAAACGGAGTAACATTTAACTCTGGTTACGATTATAGCCCATTTGCTCAATACGATGATTATGGTGCAGTAATTCAGGTAGAGAATGTGCCAATCTTTTACGACTACTATGGTCGTGTTAGCGAAATTGGTGATGTAAATATCAATTACTCAAATAACAGAGTTCGTAGTGTAGGTAACATGAATGTTTATTATAACAACCGTGGTTTCTATGATTACCACACAGGATATATCAATGTATATAACAGAAATTATGTTTACCGTCCATTTCATAGATGGTTTGTAAGACCTGCAGTTGGTTTTAGCTTTGTATTCAACAGTCCTTACAGAAGATATTATACTCCTGTTAGATATTCTTACTATAGTCCTTACAGAAATAACTTTAGAAGGTCTTATGTAAATGTTGGTAAACAATATAGATACAATAAGGTAAGAAATAATAGAGCTACCATTTACAGAAATGATAAGCGTGTTGCAGTAAGAAATAACAACTATAGAAGTAATAGAACTGTTGCTAAAAGAGATAACGGTTTAAGAACTAACAGAACGTTGGCATCTAATAATACATCAAGAGCAAATAGAAACGCTACTGTAAACAGATCAACTACCGTTAGACGTAATAACACAAATAGTGGTAGAACTACTCAAAGTAGAACAACTACAAGAAGTTCATCTAATAATGGTACGGTAAAAAGAAGTAATAGTTCTGCAGTGCGTAGCACACCAAATAGAACGGTTACTACAAGAGAAGTTTCTCGTACACCTAGAAGTACAACTGTAAAAAGAAGTACTACTACATATAAAAAACCGGTAAGCAGAAGTGCAAATACTAGAACTGCAACAAATACTAGAACTCAACGTAGTACGGTATCTAGAAAAGCGACTAGTAGTCCGTCTAGAAGTACTGTAAGTAGAAGCTCTAGTTCAAGATCAGTAAGTAAAGCTCCTGCTAGAAGCTCAAGTTCAAGAACAAGTTCAGCGACTAGAAGTAGCAGAAGAAATTAAAATAAGTTTTTAGGTTGGTTAGTTGTAAAGCGCCGTAGTGATTTAATTCATTACGGCGCTTTTTCTATTCCTATAAATATAATTGACCAGGAAAAAGTTTAGTGAATTTTTTAGGCAGTTTAGATTCAATATACATTTCTTCATTAGTAACAGGATGCTGAAACCGAAGTGACTTCGCATGTAAATACAATCCTTTCCCTTTTAATTGGAGTCCGGTTAAAAAATATGTGGCATCTCCTAAAATAGGATTCTCAATAGATAACAAATGCTTTCTTAATTGATGCCTTCTGCCGGTATGCGGACTCAGTTTCACCAAGTTTAGATATGAAAAGCGATCCGAAACAATTGATGCTAAAACTTCAAAAGAAGACTTCGATGGTTTGCCATCTATATCGCTGTTTATAGCTCCAACAGTATCCATACCTCCAATAGTTACCGCAAAATATTCCTTTTCAATATTCTTATTTTCAAATAATTGATTGAGACTAGTAATAACACTGCTTGTTTTACCAACCAATAGCAAACCCGTTGTGGCGTAATCTAAACGATGAACAGGCTGCGGACTAACAGCATCTTCAGCAGAACTCTTCTTTAAATTCTGAGCTAGTGCGTTAGCTACAGTTTTAAATCCGTTACCGCTTACTAGAATTCCTGCTGGTTTATTGATAACCGCCAAGTATTCATCTTCATAAACAACATCTAGTTTTAAAATAAGCCGAGTATTGTTTTCATTCTCTGGCGGATGTTGATATACAATAGTTTCCCCACCAATAATCATAGTTGCTGTAGTAGCAATTACCCCATCCACTAAAATCAATTTTTTCTTAATCGCTTTCTTTAAAGCAGATTTTGTAGATATACGCTGAAACACCCCTACCCCATATTCTTGCAATCTCTTTGACCTTACATTTTCATTTACAATATGTGTTTCTTTTTGTTGCATAGTATCCTTCAAAGTTAATTAGGTTTTAGGTGATTTCTACTACATAAACTTTTGGACTATTAATAAATTGAAGTGAGTTAATGTTCCTTGGCATATAAACCTAATTTTCAACCGATTCTTAACTGCTACAGAAACAACCTTAATGAAAAAGATAAACCACAAAATCCTTAGACAGCTAATCATACTAGCCTTGATTATTTTTCTTGGCGGATTGATTATAAAATACATGCTACCATACATCTCTGGCGTACTTGGTGCACTCACATTATATGTGGTTCTAAGAAAGTGGATGTTGAAACTAATCAATAAAGGATTAAAAAGATCTTGGGCAGCCATGTTATTAATATTCGCTGCTTTCATTGGTATTTTTATTCCTTTGACTGGCGCAGGTTTTATGTTAAGTTCACAATTGGGAGATTTTGCAGATAAATCTGAACAAGTAACCAAAGCCTTTAAAAGTCAGCTATCACAAGTAGAAAAATATGTACAATATGATGTTTCTTCTGCAATTGACCCTGAACAAGCTTCTGGTTGGTTAACCGATAACCTTTCTGGTTTTGCAAGTGGCACTTTTAATATTTTCATTTCATTGGGTATTTTACTGTTTCTACTTTATTACATGCTAAAGAGTCCGAAACAACTAAAAGAATCTTTGTTGGAATATATTCCATTAAGTAATAAAAATCTTGTTGCGCTGGGCAAAGAAATAGATAGCGTCGTTCGATCTAATGCGATTGCGATACCCTTAGTAGCCATAGCTCAGGGAATTATAGCACTTATTGGTTTTTATATATTCGGAGTAGAGAATCCGCTTTTCTGGTTTGTAATCGTAACCATAGGATCCATGATTCCGTTTATAGGAACATTCATAGGTATTTTTCCCGTATTTGTTTTAACACTGGCTAGTGGAGACGATTTTCAAGCTTGGGGAATTCTATTATACGGAATTTTAGTAGTGGGTATGACCGATAATCTTATTCGACTATTTGTACTTAAAAAATTAGATAGCACCCACCCTTTGGTAACCTTGATAGGAGTATTAATTGGTATTCCCTTATTCGGATTTGTTGGATTGATTTTTGGTCCGTTAATAATAAATCTATTCTTAATAATCGTGAAGATTTACAAGCAACAATATGGCATTCAAAAACCGAATAAACAAAGGGTTAGTCAAATGTAATTAGCGACCTAGAAACTTATTTAAAAATCCGTATACATCTTCAGATATTTTAAAACGATAAAGAACGCCAACATAGAAAACAGTCATAAGAATACTTTTCAGCGCTATGTTAATTATAGGATGAAAAGAAAATGAAAAGGCTGAAAAAATAGCGCCAACTACTATTAATAAGGCAAGCACCTTTAAAGTTTCATTGGTAAACGGCAGGATTTTAAATTTCGATTTTACGTAGCCTAATTTTAGGGTATTGTAAATAAAGAAAGCACTAAAGCTTGCAATAGCAGCACCATCGATACCATATTTCGGAATCAACCAAAGATTGAATAGTATAGCCAATACCGCCAATAACACTCCGAAAAGCAAAATAGAACGGTAGTAATCTGAATTGAATAAGATAGCATTATTATTACCTAAAAGCGCATCATATACTTTTACCAAACCTACCCAAAAGACAATCATGAATCCGCCAGCATACTTATCTGGTAGTAGTTCATACAGTTCATTTAAGTTTAATAATATCAGCAAAAAAAGAAGACCGGATACTATAAATAAGGTTAATGAACTTTTTTGATATAATTGAGAAAGTGCAGAAGTATCCTTATTATTCAAATAAGTAGCTGTTAGTGGGTACGTTATTTGATGCATAGATTTTGAAGGCACAGCTATAGTTGATGCTATAAAACCGGCAACGGCATAAAAAGCAACATTCTCCAACTCTAAAAAGTTATTCAACATTACCTTATCTACCTCCATGAGTACAATTGCAGTAGATCCGCCCAATATTATTAAGGCACTGTATTTTACAATAGTTTTCCAATTTTGTAGCGGGGTAAAATTTAATTTTGGCTTTCGTAAAGAATACGCATACAGTTTCATAATTACGGTTCGCACTAAGTAAAAACCGACCAATGCATTGATGAAAAATTCAATATCAATAATTTTGAAATATAAAAGGAGCAACAAAATAGTTTGACCAATTCTACAAAAGATTTCTTTCATAAAATTACCGAACATAGATTTCATTCTAATTCTCGCCCAAGCATAAAAAACCTCAAAGTATGCCATCGCCATACCTACTAAAAAGATATGCCAAACATAATCTCGAACGATACCATTCTGTCTTGAAAGTAAATTACCAATTGCATCATTTGCCAAATAACTTAGTAAAGCAACAGGTATAATTAACACCAAGGGCAGCAACAACATTAAAGTCAAAAAAGAATCTTGACTTTTTTCATTTTTAAAACTAGAGTAGAATTTAACTAAGCTATTAGGTACACCAAATGCTAAAATAGGCGTTAGCACAGCTGATACAGATAAAATTACTTGTATTAATCCATAATTACTTGGCTGCATAAAATTGGTATACAAAAACAAGGTATTCGCTGCCCCAATTGCAAAACCAAAATAGGTTACAATTGTATTATTCAACGATTGTTTAAGTACGATACCCATTAAATATATTCGACCAATTTTCGGGTGAGTTCCCTTCTACTGTATTGCTCAATACTACCAGAACTTATTTGTAATTCTCCTTTCTGATAATCTTGAAACCAACTTAAAAGTACATTTTTCAACGCAATTTCATCAGCATAGTCAAATATTCTACCGGTTTCCGTTTCATTAACGATACCAGAAACTTCCCAATTTACAGGACCTACACCTAAAATAGGACGCTTTGCCGCCATATATTCAAATAACTTGCCAGGTATAATACCAATAGTATCTTGAGAGTCTATTTCTACCAATAATAAAATTTGCGAAGACTTTTGGTAAGCCAGCGCCTCTTGATGCGATACATAACCAACTATTTCAATAAAACCTTGCAAACCTAATTCAGCGAGTGATGCCAGTATTTCTTCACTAACCACACCTATAAATCGTAATTGCAAAGCATTCTTAAATTCAATATTTTCATTCACTAATTCTGACAAAACCATCCAAAGGTTCTTAGGGTTTCTACCACTTAACAATGACCCTATATGAGCAATAGTAAATTTAGAATCTAGTTTATCACTTGCTGCTATTTCACCGTCAAATCCGTTTGTAATGACTTTTATTGGCTGAATAGTAATATGCTGAAACTCTTGTTTTGTAGTAGCACTAGTAACTATAATTTTATCGGCAGTGTTTAAAACATCAGACTCTAACTTCTTATGTTTCTTTTCTGCAGTTGAAGTTAGTTTCAATTTCTTATGATAGCCAATGGTAGTCCAAGGATCGCGAAAATCTGCAATCCAGTTTAATTGTTTAGCTTGTTTTAAATAGTAACCAATTAGGTGTACACTATGCGGAGGTCCCGTAGTAATTATGGTATCTATACCCTCTTTTTCTAAAACTACTTTTAAAAAACTAACAGAAGGTTTTACCCAAAACTTTCTTGCATCTGGTATAAACAGATTACCCCTTATCCACAAAAGAGCTTTCTCTAAAAAAGATTGATTTTTAGTTTGAATAATTCCAGAACTAATACGCTTTGTTTTCTTACTAGAAAATATGGCAGCAATACGATATGGCTCTTTTATAGGATACTTATAGATTTTTAAATCATCGGGAATATCCTGTAAAAAAGATTCATCTAACAGCGGGTAATGAGGATTCTCAGGAATATAAAGCACTGGTTCAACACCAAAGTCTCTAAAGTATTTTACAAACTTTAACCAACGTTGAACTCCCGGTCCGCCAGCAGGTGGCCAATAATAAGTAATGACCAGCACCTTTCTCATTATGCTTCGTCTTCTTTTTTTGACCTCCAAAAAGAGAAACCAAATCCACCAACAATAACCAGTCCTAATAAAATAGTACTCGCTAAGGTGATTTTGCTTCCTGTTACGACTACTTCTGGTTCAAATTTAAATTCTACCTTATGTTCGCCTGAAGGAATTTTAAGGGCTCTTAATACGTAGTCAACTTTCAAGTAATCACTTTCTTTTCCATCGATATAAGCGTTCCATCCATTTTCGTAATACATCTCTGAAAATACAGCAACACCTTCATTGCTATTCTTAGATGAATATGTTAAATGATTCGGCTCATAATCAATTAAAGCAATTGAAGCCGTAGAATCTACTTGATACGTTAATGGGTATAAGTCAGAAAATTTAGTAGTATTGACAACCGCCACATTCTTAGTATCTAAACTATCTAATGCCATTATTTCTTCATTGGCATTTGCAACTGGTTGCAACTCAGAAATAAACCAAGCATTACCATTTGCATTCGGGTTTTCAATAGGAAAAGCATTACCCTCTTGATCTTGCCTGATCACATATTTAATGTTCATCATATTCAATACGGACAAGTTACCGTTGTAGACATGAAAATTGAACAAGTCTTGCATACCGGCAGGTTTAGCTGCATGGTATCCCGTTATACTTTGGTGAAAATATGCTGTTTTAGCCGAATCGAATCCGTCTGTTTGATCGAAAACACGGAATACTCCGTCATCTTTAGCAATTATTTTATCTGCTGTAGTTTCTTTAAAAGGCTCTAACATTTTACGTTTAGACACAAAATTATCATTATTTACATATCGTAAATCAACACCTACTAAATCAACAACAACCAATAAACCAATTGCAATTATCAAAAGGTTCATTTTTAATTTCTCTTTTAAATACAACCAAATCAATAACGCTGTACCAAGAGCAAAACCTAATGAGCGTAACAAATCGCTCGTGTAAACACTCTTACGATCTAAACGAAGCATTTCTGGCAATTCTTCTAAACCGGTCATTCTTAGATTATCATCATTGACACCTACAAAGTGGAAAGCACCTTTGAATATGAACAAAACAACACCTAATCCTAAAACAATTGCTGCTGCAATAGTTAAAGATTTCATTTTATCCGCTTGCGGAACTTTATCCTTAAATAATTTCTTTAAAGCTAAAATTGCCAACACAGGCACACAAAGTTCTAATACGATTTGTATAGATGATACCGCCCTAAATTTATCGTATAAAGGAAAATAGTCTATCATGAAATCGGTTAATGAACTAAAGTTTTTACCCCATGATAATACTAATGACATAATTGATCCAAAAAGCAACCACCACTTATGTTTACCCTTAACTAAGAATAATCCTAAAATAAATAAAAAGAAAATAACCGCACCTAAATACGCCGGACCAGATGTACCGGGTTGTTCACCCCAATACAAAGGTAAGCCACTAACAAAATCTAAAGCACTTGATCTAGCCAAGCCCTTATCTATTAAATAATTATAAGATTTAGAATTCTCACCTAAATTCTCTTGACTTGCGCCACCAAAAAGTCTTGGTACAAATAAGTTTAAAGATTCTGTAATACCGTAACTCCAATTTGTAATATAGGCTTTGCTCAATCCGCCAGTGTCTTCTTTTGGCGAACCATCTGGGTTTATGGTCAATTCACTTTTACCACGAGTACTCCAATCGGCATACTCTTTTGTAGCCATTAACCCTGTAGCATTTGCAGCGATACCTAAAGTTACAGCCAATAGTAAAATACCAACAGATGTGAAAAAATGTTTTAATTGTTTATCTCTAATCGCATACACCAAATACACCACACCCAAAATGAGCACCAACAACATAAAGTAATAGGTCATTTGATAGTGGTTGGCAGTAATTTCAAGAGCCATTGCCAGCGCTGTCAAAACAAAACCCCAGAGATATTTTTTTCTAAAAACGAGTACTATACCTGCCAATAGCACAGGTAAATATGCAACAGCGTGTGCCTTTGCATTATGTCCGGCTCCTAAAATAATAATAAGGTATGTAGAAAAACCAAATGCCAAAGCACCTACTACAGCTAATCTATAGTCTACCTTAAGACAACAAAGAAGAATATAAAAACCTATAAAATACAGAAATAGATAATCTGCAGGTCTTGGTAAAAACCGAATTAAACGGTCTAATTTTTTAATATAATTGTGTGGATAATTTGCTCCTAGTTGGTATGTTGGCATACCGCCAAATGCACTATTTGTCCAATACGGTTCTTGATCATTAGATTTTCTAAAATCGTTCTGCTCTTTTGCCATACCCGTATATTGGGCGATATCATGCTGGTACATTACTTTACCCTGTAATACCGGGCTGAAATATGCTAACGCAGCAATGATAAAAAATACGACAACAAAAAAATGGATGAAAAAGAATTTTAAGCCTTGCTTCATTTGCTAAATAAGTAGTGTTTAGACAAAGATAACTAGTCTAGCTCTTCAAAGTCAATGTATTCACCTACTTTTTCAGAATCGTTCTTTTTACGAGATGGTTTTTTATTGATAATAACACTTTCTTCTTCCTCTTGATTAAAAGGGCGTTGATTATCAAAAGCTTCTCTAAAATGAGATTCGGTTTTCTTAGCGGCGTAGTTCAATATTTTCGGCGCAAATAACTTTGCCAAAAATTTTAGCAAGTAATACACCAAAAGAATAATTAATATAGTTTTTAAAAAAGCCATTTATTCTTACTTAAGATATATCAAAAATACAATTATCACGTTGTATATAAAGAATCATACTATTAAAATAAATATAAAATCGTGTTCATGAATAGTCTTTTTGCCTACTCTAAATCATATCAATACGTATTAACCTTATTATTTCTTCTACCTCTGGTGGGTATTTCACAGTACACAGATGTAATAAATTCTAATAGACCCGGGGTATCTGTAAGTGCATATGCCGTTGGAAAAAATGTGGTACAAGCCGAAATGGGACTCTTTTATGAGCAAAAAGATCATACACTTTTGAATACAGAATCTAATATTTGGGGAACCGATATTTCTTTGCGATACGGATTACTATTTGAAAAATTAGAACTGAATTACGAAGGTACTTTTCAAGACCAAAACCTTACTTATTTAAATTTTGACTTAACTGCAAAGCGTAGAGATTTTTCTAGAAATAGATTAGGATTAAAGTTTCTTGTTTATGATCCATTTAAAAACCCTGAAGCAAATAAGCCAAATCTGTATAGCTGGAGAGCGAATAATAAATTTCAATTAAAAAATCTTTTACCCGCTGTATCCCTTTACGGTGGCGCCAATTTTGTATTAGGTGACAATCCGTTTTACATTGGTGAACCAACAATATCTTACCGAGGTATGATTGCTACCCAAAGTAGATTAACACCAAGGTTTGTGTTAATTACAAATACAGCTTTTGACCGCATTAGCACAGATGATCCAGAATTAAGCTATACCATTTCATTATCGCACGCCTTTAGAAACCCTAAATGGAGTGTTTTTGTTGAGCACCAAGGTATAGACAGTGATCGTTATTCAGATTTGCTAATTCGTGGTGGTATCGCACATTTACTTAAAGAAAATCTACAATTAGATTTTAATATGGGTGCTAGTTTAAAAAATACCCCAACGCGTATTTTCTTTGGAATAGGTGGTTCATATAGAATGGATTTCCATAAAGACAAACTTAAACCAATTGAAGATCAAGAAGCTGACCAGAATGGTGGAGCAATTGATAAGAAGGCGATGAAAAAGAAAAAGAAGGAAAAAAATGAAAAAGGAAGCGGTGCAGAAGACATCGACCTTGGACCTTCTAAAAAGCAACTTAAAAAATTAAAGAAAGCAGAAAAGAAGAAAAAGAAAGAGAGTAGCGAGATAGACTTTTAACGAACCACTACTCCGCCCTATTTTTCATTCTCAACAACTTTAATTTGTTGATTAATATCACTAATATTGGCACTTCTAAAGAAGTTCAATGATCACACTACATGAAGCTAAAACAAAGCAAGACTTAAAACGCTTTGTAACCTTTCCGTTTTCGCTATATAAAAACAACAAGTATTGGGTGCCGCCCATTATCAATGATGAGCTAGAAAGCTTTGACAAAGATAAAAACCCGGTATTTAAAGATGCAGAAGCATGGTTCTTTCTTGCGAAGGACGGAGATAAAATTGTAGGTCGTGTAGCTGCAGTGATCAATCACCTAGAAATCAATCAACAAAACGTAAAGAAAATGCGTTTTGGATGGTTCGATTTTATTGATGACCCAGCAGTTTCAAAAGCACTTTTAGATAAAGTTGCCGAAATAGGCACAGAACATAATTTAGAATACATGGAAGGTCCTGTTGGATTTTCAAATCTAGATAAGGTTGGAGTTCTAGTAGAAGGTTTTGACCATATTGGCACTATGATTACTTGGTACAACCATTCTTACTATCAAAGTCATTACGAAAATTTAGGCTTTGTAAAAGAAAAGGAATACATGGAAAATAAGTTTCCTGCAAAAAATGCAGATCCGGCTTTGTTTACCAGACTGAATGACTTAGTAAAAAAACGCTACGGACTAAAAGAAGTAAATTTCACCAAGACAAAAGAGGTGATGCCTATGGCAGACGAAATGTTCGACCTCTTTAATGCAACGTACGCCAACCTTTCTTCATTTGTGCCAATTACAGAAATTCAGAAAGCATACTTCAAGAAAAAATACATCAGCTTTATAAATCCTGAATATATAAAGTTTGTAAAAGATAAAGATGATAAATTAATTGCCTTTGCTATTGTGATGCCTTCATTTTCAGAAGCACTACAAAAAGCAAATGGAAAGTTATTCCCCTTCGGATTGTACCATTTACTAAAGGCAAAGAAGAATAGTAAAGACGTTATTTTCTATTTGATAGGCATAGACCCAGAATATCAAAACAAAGGAGTTACAGCTGTTATATTCAATGAATATCACAAAACATTTAATGAGAAAGGTATTGATATGTGCTACAGAACTCCCGAATTGGAAGAAAACTTGGCTATCAAGCAAATGTGGAAACATTTTGACCCTAAAATCTATAAGCGCAGAAGAACGTATAGAAAATCACTCTAAAAAAAGACAAAAGCAAAAAGCCCGAAATCAAATGATTTCGGGCTTTTTAATATACTTTAATGAGATATTATTCTCCCATTGCTGCAGCTACTGCTGCTGATAATCTTTTGTAAGTACCATTTTGCAAACGCTCACGAATTGCAGAGAACGCTGTTAAAGTCTCCTCTACATCTTGTAATGTATGTGTAGCAGTTGGTATTAAACGTAAAAGAATTAATCCTTTAGGTATTACCGGATACACAACGATAGAACAGAAAATTCCGTGATTTTCACGTAAATCTTTAACTAACGCCATTGCCTCAGGAATACTACCGTTAAGATATACCGGTGTTACACAACTTGTTGTTGTACCAATATCGAATCCTTTTTCTTTTAATCCGTTTTGTAATGCATTTGTATTCTCCCAAAGTTTAGCTTTAAGCTCTGGTTGCGTACGTAACATATCTAAACGTTTCAATGCTCCTTTTACATAAACCATTGGTAATGATTTAGCGAACATTTGAGAACGTAGGTTGTATTTTAAATAATCTATAATTTCTTGATCAGCAGCAACAAATGCACCAATACTAGCCATAGACTTAGCGAAAGTAGCCAAGTAAACATCTATACCGTCTTGTACACCTTGTTCTTGACCTGCTCCTGCACCAGTTTCACCTAAAGTACCAAAACCGTGAGCATCATCAACTAAAAGTCTGAAGTTGAATTTTTCTTTTAGAGCAACGATTTCTTTTAAGATACCTTGCTCACCACGCATACCAAATACACCTTCAGAGATAACTAAGATACCTCCACCAGTCTGCTCAGCTAATTTAGTAGCGCGCTCTAAGTTCTTTTGTAAACTTTCTGGATTATTATGCACAAACGTAAATCGCTTACCCATATGTAAACGCACACCATCAATAATACAAGCGTGGCAATCTACATCGTAAACTATAATATCGTCTTTAGTAACAAGAGCGTCAATTACAGACATAAAACCTTGGTAACCAAAATTTAGTAAGTAAGAAGCTTCCTTTTGTACGAAAGCAGCACATTCTTGCTCTAGTTGCTCATGAAACTCAGTATGACCACTCATCATTCTTGCTCCCATTGGGTATGCAGAACCATATTCAGCTGCAGCCTCACCATCAACCTTCTTTATCTCTGGAAGATTTGCTAAACCTAAATAGTCATTTATACTCCAGGTGATAACATCTTTCCCCTGAAATTTCATTCTATTAGAAATAGGACCTTCCAACTTAGGGAACACAAAGTATCCCTCTGCTTGTGAAGCCCATTTACCTAAAGGGCCTTTATTCGCTAAAATTCTATCAAATAAGTCTTTCATTGTTTAATTTGGATCTGTCTGCAAAAGTAAATAATTTTGATAAAAATTCATAAATTATTTATAATGCAAAAAAGTGGGCTATAAACCCACTTTTTATTTAATACACTATTGTATACAAATTACTTTATATATTGAATCTCTTGTGCCTCTTCAACTGTTTCAGTATTCAAGAATCCTTGATCTTCCATCCACTGGTCACTATATATTTTACTCATATAGCGAGAACCATGATCAGGAAAAATACAAACTACGTTGCTATTTTCGTCAAATGTATTTAGTTCATCAAGTTGCTTAATAGCTTGCATTACCGCACCACTAGTATACCCGACAAAAATACCTTCTGTTCTAGAAATCTCTCTAGCCGTATGTGCACTTTCAGCATCGGTTACTTTAATAAACTCATCTATAGCCGTAAAATCTGTAGCACCAGGAATAAGATTTTTACCTAAACCTTCTATTCTATACGGATAGATTTCGTTAGTATCTAATTTACCTGTTTCGTGATATTTCTTTAATACAGAACCAAAAGCATCAACACCGATAACTTTAATATTCGGATTTTGTTCTTTTAAGAAACGAGCTGTACCTGAAATAGTACCACCTGTACCGCTACACGCAATAAGGTGCGTTATTTGTCCGCCAGTTTGTTCCCAAATCTCAGGACCGGTAGATTTATAATGCGCTTCCATATTCAGCTTATTGAAATACTGATTAATATATATGGAACCTTTAGTTTCTTTATGTAATCTCTTGGCAACCTCGTAGTAAGACCTTGGATCATCTGCACTAACGTGCGCCGGACAAACATATACTTTAGCGCCCATAGAGCGAAGCATATCTATTTTATCTGGAGATGATTTAGAACTAACTGCCAGTATGCAATCGTACCCTTTAATGATACTAGCCATTGCAATACTAAAACCAGTATTACCTGAAGTTGTTTCTATTATTGTGCTGCCTTCAGTAAGAATACCTGCTTTCTCTGCCTGCTCAATAATATGAATCGCAATTCTATCTTTAGAAGAGTGACCTGGATTGAATGCTTCTACCTTCGCGTAAAAATTACCAGTAAGGTTTTCTGCTATTCTATTTAATTTAACTAGTGGTGTATTACCTACTAGTTCTAAAATATTGTTGTAAGCCCTGATCTCATTTTTCATAAGGGGGATATCAATGTTTAATTAATATATGAACGAAATTTGTTAAAATTTCTGATGCAAATTTACTGATTTTTTTCCACTATGCGATTTTTCCTTCTAAATCTAAAAGAAATGCATATTCCTTAGCCACCTCACGTAAAGACTCAAACCTTCCTGAAGCACCGCCATGACCTGCTTCCATGTTGGTATTCATTAACAATATACGGTTATCAGTTTTTAACTCTCTTAGCTTAGCAACCCATTTTGCAGGTTCAAAATACTGAACTTGAGAATCATGCAACCCTGTTGTCACCAACATATTCGGGTATTCTTGAGCAATAACGTTATCATAAGGAGAATACGATTTCATATAATCGTAATATTCCTTTTCGTTCGGGTTACCCCACTCATCATATTCGCCAGTAGTAAGTGGTATAGAATCATCTAACATAGTTGTCACCACATCTACAAAAGGTACTGCGGCTATTACCCCGTTATAAATATCGGGCTGAATATTTATAATCGCCCCCATCAACAAGCCACCTGCCGAACCACCCATGGCATATAAATGACTGGCACTTGTCATTTTTTGTGCAATTAAAAATTTAGAACAATCGATAAAATCCGTGAACGTGTTTTTCTTTTTCAACAACTTCCCAGTCTCGTACCATCTGCGCCCTAAGTATTCCCCTCCTCTAATATGAGCAATGGCAAATACAAATCCGCGATCTAGCAAGCTCAACCTAACGGTAGAAAAATAGGGGTCAATTGTTGAGCCGTATGATCCATATGCATATTGCAAAATGGGTGTATTTTCAGTTAAGACAGTATCTTTTCTATACACAAGAGACATTGGCACTTTTACACCATCTCTTGCGGTAGCCCATCTACGTTCTTCTTTATAATTGTCTTTATCAAATAGACCACCAAGTACCTCTTGTTCTTTTTTGATTTCCTTTGCCTTAGTTCTCATATTAAAATCAATAACAGAACTAGGTGTTGACATAGAGTTATAAGAATACCTCAAAATCTCAGTATCAAAATCAGGATTACTACCTACATAAGCTGTGTATGTTTCGCTTTTAAAAGGTAAAAAGTACTCTCCGCTACCATCCCAACGAATAATTCTAATTTTATTAAGTCCGTTCTCACGTTCAGAAAGCACATAGTATTCTTTAAAAATATCGATATCCTCTAAGAGCACCTCTTCACGATGGGCAATAAATTCTTGCCAATGCTCAGAAGAAGTTTCCTCTTCAGAAGTACGCATTAGCTTAAAATTCTCTGCTTTATCCTTATTCGTTAAAATATAGAAGCTATCCTCATAATGAAAAATAGTATATTCTAACCCTCTTTCTCTAGGTGAGAATACTTCAAACTCCCCATCAGGATTATCCGTAGAAAGAATTTGAAATTCAGAAGTTAGCGTACTAAATGAGCCTATTACCAAATACTTTTTAGACTTGGTTCGGTATACGAATGTGCTAAACGTATCATCTTTTTCGTGAAAGATCAATACATCTTCAGACGTCGGTGTACCTAATTTATGCTTGTAAATTTTATCTGAACGCAGCGTTACAGGGTCTTTGCGCGTATAAAACAGCGTTTGGTTATCATTTGCCCAAACACCACCACCTGTTGTATTCTCTATTTTATCATCTAAAATCAGGCCTGTTTCAAGATCTTTTATTTGAAGTGTATATTGCCTTCTAGATACCGTATCTACCCCAAAGGCAGCCAACTTGTTATTTGGACTAATAGCTATACCGCCAAGACTAAAGTAGTCATGACCTTTAGCCATATCATTACAATTGAATATAATTTCTTCAGTAGCTTCTAAATTTTGCTTAAATCTAGAATACAAAGGGTACTCCCCTCCTATTATGTAACGGGTACTGTACCAATAACCATTTAGCTTATAAGGCACCGAAGAATCGTCTTCTTTAATTCTACCCTTCATTTCTTGAAATAGAGACTCTTGAAAATCTTTGGTATGCTTTGTTAAAGAATCGTAATACGTATTCTCTGCCTCTAAATATGAAATAACATCTTTATTCTCCTTATCATTTAGCCAATAATAATTATCTAAACGAACATCATCATGTTTAACTAATTCTTTGGAAATTTTTTTCGCCTTTGGCGGATGCTTAAGAGCCATATGAACTTCTTTATAAAATAAGATGGCAAAAATAAGACTAATTCATAGACCCCCGTTTTATTAGCTTGAAAAACTGAAATACTCCTATTTTTAGTACTTTTACAACCTAAATCTAAAAATGATATTATGTTTGGAGATATGATGGGTATGATGGGAAAACTTAAAGAGACCCAAAAAAAAGTAGAAGAAACTAAAAAAAGATTAGACACCGTAACATTAGAAGAAAAGTCCAATGACGGTACCATATCAGTTACCATAACTGCAAACCGAGAAATTAAGAAAATCGTAATAGATGACAGTCTTTTGCAAGATAAAGAGCAATTAGAAGATTATTTAATACTAACTTTAAACAAAGCTATAAAAAATGCAACTAACGTTAACGAAACCGAATTAGCAGCTGTTGCTAAGGACGGAATGCCCAATATTCCTGGCATGGATTCGTTATTTAAGTAAGATTGACAAGTTATTTGTAGTTAACCTTTTAAATATTAATTATGAAGTATTTTATTTTATTATTCATGATTCCACTATTCGCTTCCGCGCAAGCAGATTTCAATAGTGTAGATGATTCTAAATGGCTTACCAATTATGATTCTGCCATTTCAAAAGCTAAAAAGCAACACAAAAACGTTTTAGTTTATTTTACGGGAAGTGACTGGTGTCCGCCTTGTAAAATGCTAAAGACCGATTTATTCGATACGAACGAATTTCAAGAATTATCGAGTAATTACATTCTTCTTTATATTGATGTTCCTAGAAATAGAGATTTAATATCAGAGAATCAAATGGTCCATAATAAAGAACTGTTGACCAAGTTGAATAAGAAAAAGGTATTTCCGATGTTTAAGGTAATAGATGCAAAAGGAAATGAACTAGATAAATTATCTGGCTATAGCATGAACGGTGTTATAGATTCTCATCTTAAACTTTTAGAAAAGAATAAATAATTTAAAAATTACCGATATAAAAAAGGGCTTACATCTTGTAAGCCCTTTTTGTTTTTATATACTTCTGCATTATCGATATTAATTAATACATGGTATTGACATAACTAACATTTACATTTAAATAGATAACCTCAACGGTAATACCGTTACTCTTTAATAACTACCTTCTTTAGGGCCTGTAATACGTTACCCCTTTAAGAATCCAATACATATCATATAAAAAGTAAGACTAGCAATTGCTTAGTAGAAATTAGAAGAAGAAGAAGAAGAAGAAGAAGAAGAAGAAGAAGAAGAAGAAGAAGAAGAAGAAGAAGTAGTAGTAGAAATTACCTCTCTATATCTATCAGCAGCCTCTATTATATCTCACAGCATCTAATGTAGAAATAGCTAAGTAAGATACCTACCCTTAGCCATAGAACTGATTACATATAAAAAGCAGTGAGTTTTAAGCATAAAAAAAGGGCTTACTTTACGTAAGCCCTTTTCAACTAAATAACCTAATTACTAGTTATTAATTAATCTAAATTGAGTTCTTCTGTTAGCTGCGTGCTCTCTTGAAGTACAAGAAACACCATCGCTACATCTGTTTAATAATTTAGTTTCACCGTAACCGTTAGCTACTAAAAGACTAGAGTTAACACCTTTAGTGATTAAGTAATCTGCAACCGCCTTAGCTCTTCTTTCAGAAAGGTTTTGGTTAGATGCAGCACCACCTTGAGAATCTGTGTGAGAAGCTAATTCAACTTTAACACCAGGGTTTTGAGCTAATACAGGTAACAATCTGTTATCGATAATACTTTTTGCTGCAGAAGTTAATGTTGCGCTACCAGAATCCCAGTTTATAGGTAAAGCTTGGTACTCAACTAATGCACACTCTACTTCTTTCCAAGTAGTTAATCCACCTTTTTCTTTTAACACCTCTTTAGAGATAGTAGTAGTCTTAGCAGGAATCAATTCTTCAACTGTGTAAGCATCTTTATCTAATACAGTTTTAGTAATTTCTCTGTACTCAGCAGGAATAATTTTTTCAACAACTTGTGCAGGAGAAATTAATACTGATTTAGTGTAAGAACCATTTTTAGAACCTAATGGAGAACTTGTAGTAGAAGCAGCATTTGCAAGAACTTGAGTTGAAACTGTCTCAAATTGTGCAGGATACCCTTTATAACACCAGTATCTACAATCATCAGGATTACCAGACTCACAATCAGGAGCAGCAACTCCTAATTCCCATTGTGCATAGGCTGGCTTTATTTCTAATGTTTGTGTGCTAGGAGAAAAAGAAGCAGGGATCACCTGTAAAGAATTTCCACCTCCTTTAGATACATACGTTACAGTTTCTGTTCCCCACTTAGCAGGAACAACTGTTAGTACTTTTTCTTCTTCTCTCACTAATACACGTTCTGTAATTGTCTTAAATGTAGCAGGAACCGTTTTTAAAATCTTGTACGACGGATTTGTTGTAATTGTAGTTGACTCGTTAACGTAAACATCAGGAGTTGTACAACGAACGTAACATTTACCAGGTTCTGGATTTGACGGCAAATCTTGTGCCATTGCAAAAGAAGCTGAAAATGCAACTGCTAGGAATAATACTTTTTTCATTTTGATAAGGATTTAAATAGTTAATATTTGGCAATTTATGTTAATATTTTAACATTTCAATAAGAAACGCCCTACTTTTTGTAAGCTTTTTCTTAATCAAAAGTTAATGAATTAACCTCTCAATAGTTTAGACACAGTATTATTTGAAAGGTCACTAAAAAGCAGAGAAAATATTAATTATCTTTAATGATATGATTAAAATTGACAAGAAGGAAGACGGGTTGTATCAGTTCATTTTGAAGTCTGACAATGGTAGCACTCTATTAGAAAGTGTATCGTTCAGCACTGAAAACGAATTAGATAACACTTTAAAAGATATAAAAGCATTGAAAAATGCTAACGGTAAATTCTTCGAACGCAGAACAAATACCGACGGTAAATTTTTAGTAGAATTAAAAAATTCAACCGGAAAAATAATTGGCTCCAGCGGACTTTACTCCTCTGAAGCCGGTATGGAAAATGGAATTTTGAATATTTCTAACAGTATTGACCTAGGTATTATATAGCAGCTAATTGCTTCAATAATTCTTGGTGCATTACATCTGTATAATCTAAATGCGTCACCATTCTCAACTTACCCTGCCCCATACCAATGATTAAAATATCTTTTTCTTTTAAGGTATTTACAAATTGATCACTGGTCATAAAAGATTCATCTATTTCAAAAATGACAATATTAGTCTCTATAGGTTCCACCTTTTTTATGAAAGATTTTGATGCCAATGCCTTTCCTATTTCTTTTGCCCTCTTATGATCTTCTGCCAATCTTTCGACATTATTATCTAAGGCATATATTGCTGCAGCAGCCAAAAAGCCAGACTGGCGCATACCTCCACCAAAAATTTTACGAAAACGAAGCGCTTTGTCCATATGTTCTTTTGTACCTATTAATAAAGAACCTACTGGGCAACCCAAGCCCTTACTTAAGCAGACGCTAATAGTATCGAATAATTGACCATATTGTAATGCTGTTTCATTCTTTTCAACCATAGCATTCCATAAACGGGCACCATCTAAGTGATATCCTAATTTATGATCATCGCAGACTTTTCTTATTTTCTGAAGCTCTTGAAAATCCCAACAAGTACCACCACCTTTATTAGCCGTATTTTCTACACATACTAATGTTGTAAGCGGACTATGATAAAAATCTGGCGGATTAATAACCGACTCAACCTGAGCAGCCGTCATAGTACCTCGATCACCATCTACCAGCCTACACGAGACACCACTATTAAAACTGACTCCGCCACCCTCATAATTATATACATGAGCATATTTATCGCAAATCAATTGTTCGCCTGGCTGTGTATGTAATTTTATAGCAGTCTGGTTCGTCATAGTACCACTAGGGAAAAACAACGCAGATTCCATTCCGAAAAGACTAGCTGCTTTTTCTTCTAAAGCATTTACTGTTGGGTCTTCTTTAAAAACATCGTCACCAACCGCTGCAGACATCATAGCATCTAACATACCTGGCGTGGGTTTTGTTACCGTATCACTGATAAGATTAATTAGCATAAAAAATATAAAAATTGAATTAATGAAAACAACTCATTCCAATAGGCGAACCATCAGGAATCTTAGGCGAAGGTATCACTTTGAACAATTCTGGATGCTCTCTAAATGTTTTAATTCTTTTCACCATTTCTGCACTAATTGCATTCGACCCTGAATCTTTAACCAATTGAAAACTCAATTCTTTCAACTTCTGGGAAGCAATTGCATTTACCTGCGGATGCACATTGGTATGACCCGCCAAATTCATAATATGAAATAACACTCTAAAATTAATAATGGTCTGCGCTTCGCTCAAATAAGCATCTTTCTGCTTCTTATTAATAGTTGCTGCAATCAATTTATCTAAAACCTCATCTAAACCTACATTATCGGTAGCAATTGCTTTTTGCTGAATAAGCCTCGATGCTTTCTCAGGATGTAATAAAAATGTCAAGGTCATATCTGATGCAGTTTCAACAGCTGACAATGCATCAAAAGAAACTCCCGTTTTACCATTAATAGATTCTCTAGTTCTTGGAGTTCCAAAAGCACGCGGTGGAAACAAGCTCAACTTACCTTTAGGTATTGCAATTTCATTTGCATCTAAAGTTTTTAAAACACTCTTTAATGCTTCCTCTTGCATCGCTTTATCTGCAATAGCAACAACTTCTTGTCCGTCTCCTTTTATAGCATAGTTATATTCTAATCCGCCTATAACCTTCGCTACACCTTCCGTCTGGTATCTATGAAAGAAATAAAGTGGTACAAATACATCTTCTAGAACTGAATACGGTGTACCATCTTGAATATTATCCGCAGAAAAATTGGCTATAGCCACTTTACGCAGCTTCAACATATCATCTAATTCTTTACTAACATCTTTTCCGTTATCCCATAAATGAGCCAATACATGTGCACTACCTTGTGGTCGAGCATCTTGATCGGTAATATAACGGAGTCCGTCAGCTTTGGCTTTATCTAATATTTTGTTCAGACCTACTTTCTCATTTTCACCTTCATTAAAATTCTGATATGAATAAGCCACTGTTACCTTATCCCAATCCCCTATTCCAACTTCATAGGCTTTTGCAAAATCAACTTCACCGTCAATTAATGAAAACTGCGGATGCGGATAATCCATCACCGATGATTTATCAGTAGTACTCGCCGCATAGTTATGTGCAAAACCCAACGTATGTCCTATTTCATGAGCTGACAGCTGACGAATACGGGCAATTGCCATTTCTAACATTGGTTGATAGTTATCATCTCTTTCTGCAAAAGGCTTGTTCATTAATGCTTGGGCAATTAAAAAATCTTGACGAATTCTTAAACTACCTAAACTTACATGACCTTTCATTATCTCTCCAGTTCTTGGGTCGGTAATACTACTACCATAGCTCCACCCTCTTGTTGACCGGTGCACCCATTGTATAACATTATAGCGCACATCTAAAGGATCTGCATCGTCAGGTAACATTTTTAATTGAAAGGCATCTTTATAACCAATTGCCTCGAAAGCTTGGTTCCACCAACGACCACCTTCTAAAAGAGCAGAACGCACCGGCTCTGGAGTACCATTATCTAAATAATAAATAATTGGCTCAACCGCTTCACTAACCGCTGCTGTAGGATCTTTTTTCTCTAAGCGGTGTCTTCTTATAAATTGCTTTAGAATATTTGACTCAACGGGAGTCGCATAATCATAATAATTAAAAGGAGAAGAACCTGATCTAGGGTCAAACACACGTTTTTCATATTTATCATCTGGCAATTCAATAAAAGAATGGTGTTCTGCCACGGTAATCAAATTAGCATTCGGCGCAACACTTCTAATATATCTTCCTTTAGCTTCACCCTTAAAAGTCATAGTAACATCAAACTCTACATTTTTAGGGAATGCTTTAGTTCTATCAAGAGCAAATGCGCTTTTAGATTTATCTAAACTATACGAACCTTGTTCTGTTCTTTTTAAACGACTAGAAACACCATGAGCATCTTGCATTAAAAAATCAGTGATATCAATAACATACGTACCACTTTTCTCTTCTACAATCGGGAAACCGAACAATACAGATTTAGCAAAAGCCTGCTCTACAGATTTACGCTCTAATTCATTATCTGTAATTGCCCTATACTTCATATTTGGCTGAACCAACAATAGCTTATTACCTGCTTTCTTAAAAAAGACAACTTGCTCATCACCTAATTGACCACGATCTAAACCGATATCATTACTACCGATACCACTACTTAATGAGTAGACATATAAAAAATCTTCGTTTAAATTATCAACTTCTAAATATATTTTGTCAGTATCGCCATCATAATAAAAATCATAAAGCCCCTCATACTTGACAAAATTTTTCTTTTGATCACTAAACTGTGCTGATAGCATATTAAAGGATAGTAATACTAACCCAACCAGAAGTGCGTAATTCTTTCTCATTTTCTATAAGTTTTGCTTAAAAGTATAGAAAAACTAATGAATGTAAAACAGCAGTGGCCAACTAAATTATAAATACTATACTTGTTAAAAAAGCTATCGAATAATTACAGAATAAAGAAAAATACTATCGATTATTATAAAAATGTCATTTGTTTATTGCTTTTTATCATGTACCTTTTAACAAAAGAAAATATATGACCAACATTGAAAATCAAATTTTTTCTTCTTATCAAAGAAATCCAGATTTATATGATGAAATCTATGATAAGAATGGAAAAATTAAGGAGGTATACCAAAAACTATTCAACCTTTATGGCGAACATTCAATTATTGATTATGTATCATTAAATAATAAAGCCAAATCTTCTTTTTTCAATCAAGGAATCACTTTTCAGGTATACGGTGACAATAACGTACAAGAGAAGATTTTTCCCTTCGATTTATTTCCTCGAATAATAGACCCTGTTGAATGGGATATTATAGAACGTGGATCTATACAAAGAAGTAAAGCTTTGAATTTATTTCTATGGGATATTTATCATGACAAGAAAATTCTAAAAGATAAAGTAGTTCCTATAGACCTTATAACATCTTCTGCGAATTACTTGGATCAAATGAATGGTGTAAATCCGCCTGGCGGAATTTACAATCATATTTCAGGTACAGATGTTATTAAACATAACGACGGTAAGTACTATGTTCTTGAAGATAATATAAGATGCCCCTCTGGTGTAAGCTATGTAATATGTAACCGTACAGCACTAAAAAAGGCACTTTTTGGTGTATTCAATCACTACCAAACACATACCGTTACCAATTACGCAGAAAACCTTTTAGAACTTTTAGAATCGGTTAAACCAAAAGGTGTAGATATACCTAATGTAGTGGTTATAACCCCAGGCATGTATAATTCTGCTTTTTACGAGCATTCATACTTAGCTAAAACTATGGGTGTTGAATTGGTAGAAGGTCGTGACCTTTTTGTGGAAAACGATTTTGTGTACATGAAAACTATTAAAGGACCAGAAAGGGTCGATGTTATTTACCGCAGAATAGATGATCAGTTTATTGATCCTTTAGAATTTAACCCTGATTCTGTGCTTGGCGTACCCGGTTTGTTCGCTGCTTATAAAAAAGGTAATGTCACTTTAGCAAATGCTCCCGGTACTGGTGTAGCAGATGACAAAGCGGTTTATACCTACATGCCACAGATTATAAAGTACTATTTAGATGAAGAGCCTATTTTAAACAATGTTCACACTTACCACTGCAGTAGACCCGATGAATTAAAATATGTTCTTGAACATATTCATGAACTTGTTGTAAAACCAGTTGATGAAGCTGGCGGTTATGGTATCTCTATCGGTAATAAACTTACCAAGGCCGAAATAGAAAAGGTAAAAGCAGAAATAAAGGCGAGCCCTAGAAAATATGTTGCTCAACCTATTATGTCATTATCTGTACACCCAACCTATATCGATGATACAGAATCTTTTGAACAAAGACACGTAGACTTAAGAACGTTTACTGTTCTAGGAAAGGACAAAGAATTTGTTTTAAAAGGAGGATTGACCCGTGTAGCCTTAAAAAGAGGCAATTTAATTGTAAACTCATCTCAAGGTGGAGGATCAAAAGATACTTGGGTACTAAAAAAATAAAGAAACTATATGTTAGCAAGAGTAGCCAATAACTTATTTTGGATGGGACGTTATATTGAACGTTCAGAACACGTCGCAAGATATTTAAATGTAAATTATTTTTCATCACTAGATGCGCCGAATCTAAAATCTCAAGACAGGCAATTTGTATTACGCTCCATGTTATTCATGGTAGGTGACCCTGAAAAGGATGCAGAAAAATTTTTAAAAGAAGAAGATGTACTTTATAAAATTGGGCTTGACCCAACGTATGGCGCCTCTATAATAAATAATATAAAATTTGCTAGAGAAAACGCAAATAGCGCACGAGATTTAATTTCTACAGAGCTATATGAAGCCATCAACAAATTTTATCATTTTGTAATAAACTACCCAAAAGAAATATTTGTTAAAAACGGACTGCATGATTTTACAACACATGTTGCAGAAATGACAGATATATTAAGAGGAAAAATAAGAGGAACCCTTTTGCATGATGCCACCTATGCCGTTATTTCAATGGGGATAAACATTGAGAGAGCCACCCAAATCACTAGAATGATTAATGCAAAATATAATGATGCATTACTTTCTCAAGATGGCGAAAATGATAGATTCAGCAAAAGTTTTGAATGGACCACATTATTAAAATGTGCAGAGTCTTATGATATGATGCGTAGGTTCTATAAAAAGACACCAACTAGTATATCAACATTAGAGTTTTTAATTCTAAACCCTAATTGCCCTAGATCTGTAATGAACTCTTTAAATCAGGTTAACCAGCATGTAAAAATGCTTAACCCCGAAAAGCGTTATAATAAAGATTCAACAGCTTTTTTAATTGGCAGAGTCAGATCTGAATATGAATTTAAATATATTGAAGAAATAGATAAGGACATTAAATCATTTATAGAGAATATTCTTAAAAGTCTTGTGGACATAAGCGACAAGGTTGATGAGGAATTTTTTAACTATTAGACGGGTTAAATAAAGTATATTTGTTCTTATGCCGAGAGAATTTGAGATTACTTATAAAGCAGAGAATATTTATGATGGTTGGGTGCATGATGCGCACTGGCAATTTTTAATAATTCCGGTAGAAAACGAAAGTCAGTACGAGGTCGAAATTGAGTTCGAAAACTCGTTATTTGCCCACACCGAAGAATCTATAAACGGGTATGGTTTTAAAACCCTACGCATACATCCTAAGAAAAAATTTAAGAAAATTACGTTCGAGGCTAAATTCAAGTTCAAAAAGGAAGAAGTTGACCCGTATAATTTTAATATAAATCCAGATAATTCAACAGCCTACACCGAACTGCAAAGTTTAGATTTTAGGATAACACATGAGCGTTATTTAAAATTTACTTCGTTTACAACATTAGATAGTGCACAGCAGCAACTATTTAAATTCAATACTTCAATTTCGATTTTCGATAATCTTGAAGCATTAAATCACTGGGTTTTTGAATACATTAAATTCACTACTGGTGTAACAGAAGTAGGTACACCGTTAAAAGATGTCATTTCTAAGAAAAAGGGCGTTTGCCAAGATTTCGCACATTTGTTTTCTGCATTGGCGCGAATTAACGGCGTACCAACAAGATATGTTTCTGGCTATTTAGATCAAGAAAGTGGCTATATGGGTGATTCTCAAATGCACGCATGGGCAGAGGCATTCGTACCAGAGATTGGATGGAAAGGTTTTGACCCTACTAACAATATTTTAGCCAATACAAACCATATAAAAGTTTGTCATGGCAAAGACTACAATGATTGCGCACCTTTAAAAGGTATAATCCACTCGCATGGTAAGCACAAGACATCACATTCAGTATCTGTTAAAAGCCATCGATAGGTATTCTTAAAATATCTTCCATCCTTATTTAAAAGAGTATTATTTTTACCCAAAATAGAATTGTATGAATATTAGTATGGACCATTACAAAGGTCTTATAGATCGCCTTGGTGCGTTAAGGAGGTATCTTTGACATTGATGCCAAATTAATAGAAATAGAGAACGAGCAAGAAAAAACCTTGGCACCTGATTTTTGGGATAATCCTCAAGAAGCACAGGCACATATGAAATTTATCCAATCTAAAAAACAATGGGTAGATGATTATAACGCGGCAGAACTTTTGATTGCAGATTTAGAAGTGCTCATTGAATTTCAACAAGAAGGAGAAGTTGCAGAAGCTGAAGTTGAAAGTCAATACGAAAAGGCTTTGAACACCATAGAAAAGATGGAATTCAAAAATATGCTTTCTGAAGAGGGTGATGAATTACCAGCTGTACTTCAAATTACTGCAGGAGCCGGTGGAACAGAAAGTTGTGATTGGGCTGCGATGCTTATGCGCATGTACATGATGTGGGCAGAAAAGAACGGTTATAAAATCAAAGAGCTCAACTACCAAGAAGGTGATGTTGCAGGTATTAAAACCGTTACATTAGAGATTGATGGCGAGTATGCCTTCGGATGGTTAAAAGGTGAAAACGGCGTACATAGGTTGGTACGAATTTCTCCGTTCGATAGTAATGCCAAAAGGCACACTTCATTTGCATCGGTATACGTTTACCCATTGGTTGATGATAGTATAGAGGTAGATGTAAACCCTGCAGACATAACTATTACGACCGCTAGGTCTAGTGGTGCCGGTGGACAGAATGTAAACAAGGTAGAAACCAAAGTACAATTGACCCACCACCCTACAGGTATTCAAATTTCTTGTTCAGACAGTAGAAGTCAACACGACAATAGAGCGACGGCAATGAAAATGCTAAAGTCGCAATTGTATGAGATAGAACTGCGTAAGAAAATGGAAGCACGACAAGAAATTGAGTCTTCTAAAATGAAAATTGAATGGGGCTCACAAATTAGAAACTATGTCATGCATCCTTACAAATTGATAAAAGATGTAAGAACAGGAGAAGAAACTGGAAATGTAGATAACGTTATGAACGGCGATATTGACCAGTTTTTGAAAGCCTTTCTAATGATGATGGGTCAAAAAGATGAAGAATAACATAGCATATCCCAATTCGTTTATATAGTGAATTGGGATTTCTAGTATTAAAATTAAATAGTATGATTAAAATATATCACAATTCTAGATGTAGTAAATCTAGAGAAGGACTTAAGGTACTTGAAAATTCTGGCAAGGAATTTGAAGTCGTAAAGTATTTAGAAGACATACCAACAAAAGATGAGTTGAGAAATGTTATCAGTTGTTTAGGTATTAAACCAATAAATTTAGTTCGTAAGTCTGAAGCAATCTGGAAAGAGGAGTTCAGGAATTTACAATTAAACGATGAAGAATTATTGAATGCAATGATTACACATCCTAAATTAATAGAAAGACCAATCGTAATAAATGGTAACAGTGCAGTCATCGGTAGACCGGCATCGAACATAGATTCATTGTTAAAATAGAAATCACTATAATTGCCTAGTTAATTATCTTAACAAAGTATTAACCATTTTCAGTTAAACCATCGTATAACTTTATAATCTAATCACATGAAAAAAGTAATAAAATGTAGCAATCTAAATTTATTAGCACTGCTATTAATTCTATTAGGAAGTTCTGAAATTTACGCACAATACGGTTATGGCAATAACGGTTATGGATCACGTGGCGGCTATGGTTATGGTAACCAAAGAAGCTCAATACCTCAGGCACAAACACCTGCTGAGCCTCCAAAACCTAAAACTGCCGAACAATTAGTTGATGACGAAATGCCAAGAATTTCTGAAGCGCTTGCATTAAATGAATTTGAACAGGCTGTATTAAGTTCTGTTTTAAAGAAATATGTACAAGAGCGTATAGAAGCTCAAATATTAAAGCTTCCGCCAGAAAAAATGGCTGAAGTATATGAGAACATTACTAAAAGGCAAGACGAAGAATTAAAAGCAGGTTTGCCATTAGAGAAGTATGAAGCTTTTGTTGCACTACAAAAAGATGGTGTTTCAAAAACTATCAAGAAGAATAAAAAGAAGAAAAAAGATAAACGAAAGAAATCTAAAACTGACTAAATGAAACAACTTTTCCCTTTACTCCTACTCCTAGCACTATCATTCAATTACACATATAGTCAAAGACCGGGAGGAGACCGGGAAAGAGGTCCAATTGTCATTACAGGTAAGGTTTTAGACAAAGATGACAACCTACCTTTAGAATATGCTACACTCGTACTACAAAGTGTTAATAACCCAAATCAAATTACTGGGGGTATTACAGATATAGATGGTAATTTCAAGGTAGAAGCCACTGCTGGAAAATACAATATCTCCATTGAATACATATCTTATAAAACATACAAGCTGCCAAATCAGACCCTAAGGGAATCTACAAATTTGGGCACTATTAAACTGGCTTTAGATGTGGCTCAACTAGAAGCTGTTGAAGTCGTAGGCGAAAAAACTACTGTAGAGGTACGTTTAGATAAAAAGATTTACAATATTGGCAAAGACTTAACCAATAGTGGTGCTACCATTACAGATGCGCTAAACAATGTACCATCTGTTGATGTTGATGTTGAAGGTGCTATTAGCTTACGAGGTAATGAAAATGTTAGAATATTAATAAACGGAAAACCGTCTGCCTTAGCGGGTTTTGGTTCTACCGATGCCTTAACACAACTACCTGCAGATGCTATTGAAAAGGTTGAGGTAATTACGAGTCCGTCTGCACGATACGACGCCGAAGGTACAGCTGGTATTTTGAATATTGTACTTAAAAAAGAAAAAACACTTGGTTTTAATGGTTCGGTAAATACTACAATAGGCTACCCTGTTAATAGCGGTATCTCAGTAAATGCCAATTTGCGTACAGACAAATTCAACTTATTCAACACTACAGGTTACAATTACAGAGACGCGCCAGGTAATGCGTTTTATGACAACACCTACTCTTCTGGTACTTATGACAGAATTATTGAAGACAGAGAATATAATAGGCTTCGTAAAAGTTTCAATACAAATTTAGGCTTAGAGTATTTTCTAACCGAGTCATCATCTCTTACCGGTAGCGTATTTTATAGAACATCTGACAGTGAAGATGAAACCGGTAATACCAACCAAAGGTTTATCAATAATGCTTTAAATAGTGAAACATTTAGAACTGAAGATGAAAATGAAGATGACGAAAACTATCAATTCTCGTTAAATTATGTAAATGACCTTGATGAGGACGGACAAAAATTAACGGTAGACCTTCAGTATTCTAAGGGCAATGAAGATAAATTTTCTATCATTCAAGAAAATAATACATTACCGAACGATGATTTAATAGTATTAGAAAATGTTTATGAAAAAGAAACTGATAACGAATATTTAGTACAGGCAGATTACGTACTTCCTATGGGCGATGCGCAGTTTGAGGTTGGTTACAGAGGTACTTTTGAAGAAACAGGAACCGATTACCGTTTAGACTCTTTAAATCAAGTTACCGGACAGTTTAATATTAATGAAGATCTTACCAACTTATTTACCTATACTGAAAATGTAAATGCCTTATATACCCAATACGGAAACAAATTCGGGAAGTTTTCTTTTCTATTAGGACTACGATTAGAAAACACGCAATTAAAAGGTGAACTATCATCACTTTATGACACCAGCGAATTAGAAGATCAATTAGGTGTAGATGTAGATGCGAATTTTGATAAAAACTACTTAGGTCTTTTCCCTACCGTAAATTTGATTTTCGAATTGGCAGAAAATGAAAATATCTCTTTAGGGTACAACAGAAGAATAAATAGACCAAGAGGTAGATATGTAAATCCTTTTCCTTCTAGATCAAGTAGAACCAATATTTTTCAAGGTAATCCTGATTTAAATCCGGCATTTTCAAATGCTTTTGATGTGGGTTATTTAAAAAGGTGGGATAAATTAACTTTAACTTCTTCTATTTATTACCAAAAAGAAACAGACTCTTTTGAGCGTGTTCAAGAAGAAACCGGACAAACAACCACTGATGGTATAGAAATCATTAGATCTATTCCTATAAACCTATCTACTAACGACAGAATAGGTGTTGAAGCTGGGGTACTATATAGTGCAACAAAATGGTTACGTTTAAATTCTAGTTTTAATTTCTTTCAGTTTTCTTCAGAAGGTGACTTTAATGGTGTCGATTATGGTACTACTAACACTAGTTGGTTTGCAAGGTTTAGCTCTAAAGTCTCATTACCTGCAAAAGTAGATTGGCAAACGAATGCATTCTATAGAGGTCCGTCTTCTACAGCACAAACAGAAAATGGAGGAATATTCTCTTTGAACTTAGCCTTCAGTAAAGATATTTTGAATGATAATGGAACACTATCTCTTAATGTAAGTGACTTATTAAACTCTAGAAAAAGAAGCTCTTACACAGAAACAGAGTTCTTTACCTCAGATAGTGAGTTTCAATATAGACAACGTCAAATAACAATGGGCTTTGTATATCGTTTCAACCAACCAAAAGAACGCAACAGAGGCTCTAGAGGAAATGGTGGCGATGAAGGAGGAGAAGAAATTGAAGGATAAAAAACAGTTACAACAAGACACAAAAAAAAGGAGCCAATAGGCTCCTTTTTTTATACTGTATTATTTATGCTTCTCTTGCGGCTTTTTTCTTGTCGCGTCTTTCTTTCAATAACTCTATAATGTTACCTCCTAACCAGTAAGGAACAACGAATAATAACAAAAACATCATTAGCCAAAAACCAATGGTTAATATGGTTAAAAAAGCTAAAAATCCTAAATATTGGTCAAAATCAAACATATCTTATTACTTATATATTGCAAAGATACCATAAACGAATTATTTTTTGCAAACGTTCTGCAAAATTAATTTCAATAATCTCAACAATGTTCTCACAATTAAAATAAATGTAAACCTTATTTTTGAAGTTATAAAATAAGTTAACTTAAGATTCATTAAAATATACTATTATGAAATTTAGAATCGAGAAAGATACTATGGGTAATGTCGAAGTTCCCAAAGACAAATATTGGGGAGCGCAAACAGAACGTTCTCGTAACAATTTTAAAATAGGTCCAGTAGCCTCAATGCCATTAGACATTGTTTATGGTTTCGCCTATTTAAAGAAATCAGCAGCTTATGCTAACTGTGAGCTTGGTGTTTTAGCAGCGGAAAAAAGAGATTTAATTGCACAGGTTTGCGAAGAAATTTTAGAAGGTAAACTAGATGACCAGTTTCCTCTAGTAATTTGGCAAACAGGTTCTGGCACACAGAGCAACATGAACGTTAATGAAGTGGTTGCAAATAGAGCTCATGAAATAGCGGGTAAGGTAATCGGTGAAGGCGAGAAAACAATTCAGCCGAATGATGATGTAAACAAATCGCAATCATCAAATGACACCTTCCCTACAGGCATGCATATTGCAGCCTATAAAAAAATTGTAGAAGTGACCATACCTGGTGTTACTCAATTGAGAGATACACTTCACAAAAAGTCCATCGAATTTAAAAATGTAGTTAAGATAGGTCGTACGCATTTAATGGATGCCACTCCCCTAACCTTAGGTCAAGAATTTTCTGGTTACGTATCTCAATTAGATCACGGTCTAAAAGCACTGAACAATACGCTTGCACATTTAAGTGAATTAGCACTTGGTGGAACTGCAGTTGGTACCGGATTAAATACGCCGGAAGGTTATGACGTTCTCGTAGCTAAGTATATTGCAGAGTTTACAGGTTTGCCTTTTATTACTGCAGAAAATAAGTTCGAAGCACTTGCTGCACATGATGCCATTGTTGAAAGTCACGGTGCATTAAAGCAATTGGCGGTTTCTTTAAATAAGATTGCCAATGATATTAGAATGATGGCATCAGGACCACGTTCAGGTATCGGTGAAATCATTATTCCTGCAAATGAACCAGGTAGTTCGATTATGCCAGGTAAGGTGAATCCTACCCAGTGTGAGGCTCTTACTATGGTTTGCGCGCAAGTTATGGGTAACGATGTCGCTATTAGCGTTGGTGGTACACAAGGGCACTATGAACTAAATGTTTTTAAACCAATGATGGCTGCCAATATTTTACAATCGGCACAGTTAATTGGTGATGCTTGTGCTAGTTTTGAAGAGCACTGTGCTACTGGCATTGAACCAAACCATGAAGTTATAAAGCAATTATTGAACAACTCATTGATGTTGGTTACCGCTTTAAATACTAAAATAGGATATTACAAAGCTGCAGAAATCGCAAACACTGCACATAAGAACGGTACAACCTTAAAAGTAGAAGCGATAAACTTAGGTTATGTTTCTGCAGAAGATTATGACGAGTGGGTTAAACCAGAAAATATGGTAGGTAGTTTAAAAGACTAAAACCAAACTAGTAGAAATGAAAAATGGCGACCAATTGGTCGCCATTTTTTATATGTAATAAGGTAATCTTACTTCAACATGAATTTAGAAGTACCCAATAATTTTAATTGATCGTCATAAACGTTAACCATGTAGTTACCATCTTTGAAATCACCAGAAGGTTTACTGATATAATCACATACATCTAAAGACTTGTTCTCAAAGTAGAAACCAGTTTGCTTACTATAAGTAATAGAAGCACCGTTATCGTTAGTCATAGAATTACTACCACCAAGAACATTACCTTGAGGGTCTAAAACCTCTATAAAAAATTCTCTATCACCAGCTTGCGCAATTACGTTATCAGCAACAGTAAAACAGATTTTAAACTTGTCAGTTGCTTTAGCTCTCTGTGTAGAAACTAATTTACCACTGTTACGTTCTTTTACTGCATCAACATTGAATTTAGATAAGTTCAACGCAGAACCTTTTTCAACTACTTGAGCCAAGTTTGTATTTTGTACTACTAAAGAATCATTAAAAACAGTTTGTTTTTCCAATTCAACGTACGTACTATCACGTTGCATAGCAATGGCAGTATTTGAACGTGTTAACGAATCAACTTGCTTTAATAATTGCTCTCTTTCAGCTTTAAGAACACCAACTTGTCTTCTGTATCTAGATAAAGATCCGATATCAGCTTTCATTGTTTTTACAGAGTCAATATATTTTGCAATATTATCTCTTGCGCTTACTAACTCTTCGTTAGTTGCATTGCTCTCTAAAATAGCCTTATCATATTCAGATTTTAAGCTATTTAAATCTTCTACTACCAATTCTTTCTCTTTAGAAAGAACAACTTCGGTCTTCTTTTTATCTTGGTAAAGACTTACTGTGTAAATGATAGTACCTAAAAGCACAACACCTAAAAGAGCGGTCAAAACTTTTAAGCCATTGTTGTTTTTTGTTTCAGTCATAATTGTAAATTTAATAAAGTGTCTGTTTGTTCAGTTTATATACGTGGTAATTCAAATTTTAGATTTCTTAATGTTAAAATAATTTCTAAACCTTGGTAAGGTCTATATAATATGACATAACTTAGTTGACATCTGTAACATTAACTAGAAATCATGCTTACCATTGTACCTTACGAGCCTAAATATACTCAAAAGTTTAAAGACTTGAATATCGCTTGGATTACTGAGTATTTCAAGGTTGAAGCGAAAGATAAGGAGTTATTAGAACATAGTCAATCTACTATTATAGATAAAGGCGGATTTATCTTCATGGGATTATGGAATAATGAACCCGTAGGATGCTTTGCTTTGATAAAAAAGACCGATAATCGTTTTGAATTAGGTAAGATGGCGGTCGACAAAAATTATCACGGATTGCAGATAGGTCAAAAAATGTTAACCCATGCTATTACTTTTTCTAAAAATAAAAACTGGGAAACACTCGAATTATACTCCAGCACCAAATTGGATACCGCGCTGCATATATATAAGAAATTCGGATTTAAAAATATCCCTCTAGAAGATAATTTGGAGTACCTTCGATCCGATATTAAAATGGAACTAACACTTTAAACGTAACATAATGAGAATAAAAGAATTGCTTGTTTTACTACTCACTGTAACCATAGCTTTTTCATGCAAAGAAGTTAAGAAATCAGATACCGAGATTGATTCTTCAGCAGAAATTGAGGAAAACAAATCAGTAACCGATATCATTAAAGAGCGTAAATCTGATGAAATTGAAATCACACCTATAGAACATGCGACCGCTGTCATCGAATGGAACGATGTTGTTATCTACATTGACCCTACAGGAGGAGCTGCTTCATTTGAAGGTCAAAAAAATCCGACTTTAATACTGATCACAGATATACACGGTGATCATTTAAATGCGGAAACGCTAGATGCTTTAGACACTTCAAATACCACATTTGTAGTACCACAAGCAGTTGCCGATGAATTACCCAAAAAATATGCATCGCAATTAGAAATTATGGAAAACGGTACTAGCAAAAAATTAGCCGAAATTACGATTGAAGCTATACCTATGTATAACCTAAGAAAAGAAGCGCTTAAATTTCACACAAAAGGTCGTGGCAATGGTTATGTTTTAAATATCGATAATGAGCGAATCTATTTTTCTGGTGATACTGAAGATATTCCTGAAATGCGTTCTTTAAAAAATATTGACAAAGCTTTTGTAACTATGAATTTACCATATACCATGACGGTTGAAAGCGCTGCTTCTGCAGTATTAGATTTCAAACCAAAGCAGGTATTCCCTTACCATTATAGAGGTAAACCAGATGTAAGCGATGTTGCAAAATTCAAGCAACTTGTAGATGCAGGCAATCAAGATATTGAGGTAATACAATTAGATTGGTATCCTAACGACGAATATTAATGTTAGCTGTTAGCTGTTAGCTGTTAGCTGTTAGCTGTTAGCTGTTAGCTGAAAATAAAAAAGCCCGCAATTGCGGGCTTTTTCTATATAACTACTTTAATTATCTAATCAGTTTCTTATACTTAATTCGTTTCGGCATTAGATCTCCGCCTAATCGTTTCTTCTTATTCTCTTCATAATCAGAGAAAGAACCTTCAAAGAAATATACTAGCGAATCACCTTCAAAAGCTAAGATATGCGTACATATACGATCTAAGAACCATCTATCATGCGAAATTACAACTGCACAACCAGCAAAGTTCTCTAATCCTTCTTCTAAGGCACGTAATGTATTTACATCTAAATCATTGGTAGGCTCATCTAATAGAAGAACGTTTCCTTCTTCTTTCAAGGTCATTGCTAGGTGTAAACGGTTACGCTCACCACCAGACAACATATTCACCTTTTTATTTTGCTCACTACCCGTAAAATTAAATCTACTTAAATAAGCACGAGAATTCACCTGCTTACCGCCCATCATTACCATCTCTTGCTCATCACTAAAATTCTGCCAGATGGTTTTTTCAGGATCGATATTAGAGTGACTTTGATCCACATAAGCAATCTTAGCAGTTTCTCCGGTTTCAAATTCTCCTTTATCGGGAGTCTCTTCACCCATAATCATTCTAAAAATTGTGGTCTTACCAGCACCATTCGGACCAATAATACCAACAATACCTGCTTGGGGTAATTTAAAGTTCAAATCTTCGTAAAGTAATTTATCATCAAAAGCTTTACTTACTCCCTTTGCTTCAATTACATTAGTACCCAAACGAGGTCCGTTCGGTATATAGATTTCAAGTTTTTCGTCAAGTTGTTTTTGATCTTGACTCATTAACTTATCATAGTTCTTAAGACGCGCTTTCTGCTTGGTCTGTCTTCCTTTTGCTCCTTGACGCACCCATTCTAGCTCTCGTTCTAAAGTTTTCTGTCTCTTAGAAGCAGTTTTACTTTCTTGCGCTAAACGTTTCGATTTTTGATCTAACCATGAAGAATAGTTTCCTTTCCAAGGAATACCTTCTCCCCTGTCCAATTCAAGAATCCAACCAGCAACATTATCCAAAAAGTATCTATCGTGTGTTACGGCAATTACCGTTCCTTTATACTGTGCTAAATGATGCTCTAACCAATGTACAGACTCTGCATCTAAGTGGTTGGTAGGTTCATCTAATAATAAGATTTCAGGTTCTTGAAGCAACAATCTACATAAAGCAACTCTTCTTCTTTCACCACCTGATAGTACAGCAATTTTCTTATCTGGCTCAGGAGTACGTAAAGCATCCATAGCTATTTCTAACTTGGTATCTAATTCCCAAGCATTTGCCGCATCGATTTTATCTTGTAGTACAGCTTGTTGATCCATCAACTTCTGCATTTTGTCCGCATCTTCATAAACTTCTGGAAGACCGAACATATCATTTATCTTATTGTACTCATCAAGAATAGCAACAGTTTCTGCTACACCTTCTTTTACAATTTCTAAAACGGTTTTGTTTTCATCCAATTCTGGCTCTTGCTCTAAGTACCCAACATTGTAACCAGGAGAAAAAACAACATCACCTTGAAAGTTTTTATCGACTCCCGCAATAATTTTCAGTAAAGTAGATTTACCAGAACCGTTTAAACCTAAGATACCGATCTTGGCACCATAGAAAAAACTTAGGTATATATTCTTTAAAACTGGGGTATTCGCATTTTTATAGGTTTTCGTAACTCCTGACATGGAGAAGATTACCTTCTTATCGTCTGACATAAAATTATAGTGTTTAGTGAAATATTAAAGCCTACCAGAAGAATTAACTGGTGGCAATAAAATATATTATACTCTACCTTTAAGCGCGTTAAACACCCAAGCAATAGCAAAAAAGCCTATACCTACAGATGCAAAACCCCACCCTGCAACATCATCATAGCGAAAAGCACCTAATGCAATTAGAGCCAGACCTACAAAAATCATAATAAAAGTTGCCCAAGAGAGCACGGTATTCTTGTTCATTTTCGAATCAATTAAAAATTAAGCGAACATCAAATATCGTAAATTTTAAGATATTTGTCCACTATTACCCCTGCTATTATTCAAACGGGAACACAATTCCTGTTTTTTCACGAACGGAATCCATAATCTCAATTAAATCTAAACTATTTTGATAAGACCATAATTCGCTTTCCTTCTTGCCTGAATTCAAGCAATCGTGCACTTCTTCAATCTCATGAACATAGCCTTTGCCCATTTTACCGACTTCATTAGAAGTTGATTCACCATCTTTCTCTAAAGTGTACCCCGTGGTTTCATGCCATCTTGGGTGTATAAATATAGAACCTTCGCTACCTGCAATTTCCGCCTTCTTTTCTGAATTAGAATTGAGTCCGCTATACAGAATAGCCTGAGCATTATCATAATTAAAAATCATACTGCACTGCACCTCGACTCCCGTTTTATAAAAATTCGCTGTCGCTTTTATATCCTTTGGCTTTCCTAACATTAAATAAGCCAAAAATATAGGGTAGATTCCGATATCCAATAAAGATCCCCCAGCAAGATCGGCATTCAACAATCTTCCCTTTTCATCCCTATCCAACGCATAAAAAGCAAAATCGGCATGTAAATATCCTACTTCACCTATAGATCCATTAACAACTAATTCTTTTACCTTTTTAATAGTAGGGTTAAAACGCGACCATAATGCTTCCATCAAAAAAACATTATTTTCTTTGGCAACAGCAACCATTTGCTCCACTTCAGCTTTATTTACACCCATTGGTTTTTCGCATAGTACAGCATTACCAGCTTTCATTGCCGCAATGCTTAAATCTGCATGCGATGTATGTGGCGTTGCCAAATAAATGATATCTACCGTACCGCTATTAAATAACTCTACATAACTACCGTAAGCATTTGGCGCACCATATTCATCGGCAAAATCTTGAGCTTTCTCTAAGCTTCTTGAAGCCACAGAAACCAATTTACCGCCATTTACCAAGGCTAAATCTTTAGAAAAACTATGAGCAATGTTCCCTGCCCCTACAATACCCCACTTAATCATACTTTTTGTTTTTGTTGCATGAACACCAAAATTAACTCCTTATCTTTATCGAAAGAAAAGAAATTATATAGAATGGATTTAAAATTCAATCAAAACGAAGATAGGAATAAGTTGTTATTATCAGACCTTAGAAGAAAGCTTAATGAGGTTTATTTAGGCGGTGGAAAAGCCAAAATAGCCAAGCAGCACGACCAAGGTAAAATGACCGCCAGAGAGCGTATTGATTATCTTTTAGATCCAAAATCTGAACAAATAGAAGTCGGAGCCTTTGTAGGTGACGGCATGTACAAAGAACATGGTGGATGCCCTTCTGGTGGAGTTGTTATAAAAATAGGCTATGTTAAAGGAAGACAATGTATCGTTGTTGCCAATGATGCTACAGTTAAAGCCGGTGCATGGTTCCCCATTACCGCAAAGAAAAATTTAAGAGCACAAGAAATAGCTATTGATAATAAACTCCCAATCATTTACTTAGTAGATAGCGCGGGAGTGTACTTGCCTTTACAGGATGAGATTTTTCCTGATAAAGAACACTTTGGTCGCATATTTAGAAATAACGCTATCATGAGCAGTATGGGTATTACCCAAATATCTGCCGTTATGGGTAGTTGTGTTGCCGGTGGTGCTTATTTACCAATAATGAGCGATGAAGCACTAATTGTAGATAAAACCGCTAGTATATTTTTAGCAGGTAGCTATTTGGTGAAAGCTGCTATTGGCGAAAGTATTGATAACGAAACTTTAGGTGGCGCTACTACACATTGTGAAATTAGCGGAGTAACCGATTATAAAACGAAAGATGATGCAGCGGCTTTAGATACCATAAAGAATATTATGGATAAAATCGGTGATTTCCCTAAAGCGGGATACAACCGTAAGAAAAGTGTGAAGCCAAAAGAAAATCCCGATGATATTTACGGAATACTACCAAGCTCAAGAGCTGAGCAATATGATATGATGGAAATCATTAAGCGTTTGGTAGATGATTCTGAATTTGAAGAATATAAGGCTGGCTACGGACAAACCATTCTTACCGGATATGCACGTATAGACGGATGGGCTGTTGGTATTGTTGCCAACCAAAGAAAAGTAGTAAAAACTGCAAAGGGAGAAATGCAATTTGGCGGAGTAATATATTCTGACTCTGCAGATAAATCAACCCGATTTATAGCGAACTGTAACCAAAAGAAAATTCCGTTAGTCTTTTTACAGGATGTAACCGGTTTTATGGTAGGTAGTAAAAGTGAACATGGTGGTATCATAAAAGATGGCGCTAAAATGGTAAATGCGGTAAGTAACTCCGTCGTACCAAAATTCACCATTATCATAGGAAATAGCTACGGTGCTGGTAATTATGCCATGTGCGGTAAAGCTTATGACCCAAGATTAATTGTGGCTTGGCCAAGCGCAGAACTAGCTGTAATGAGTGGTAATTCTGCCGCCAAAGTATTATTACAAATTGAAAAAGCTTCTTTGAAAAAGAAAGGTGAAACTATTACCGAAGAAAAGGAAACTGAGCTTTTCGATAAAATCAAGAAGCGTTACGACAATCAAGTATCTCCGTATTACGCAGCATCAAGATTATGGACCGATGCTATTATAGACCCTAAAGACACCCGAAAGTGGATATCGATGGGTATTGAAGCAGCTGACCATGCGCCGATAGAGAAGCCTTTTAATATGGGAGTTTTACAAGTTTAACTTTTACTTACTCTTATAGAGTTCTTTAATTACATGGAAACCAAAAAGCTGTTGATTCGCACCATTAACATCTAATCTAAAGACTTTAGTTTCCTTGGTTTGACGAACTGAATTATAATTTCTATAAATAGTTGCTTTTAGGTAAGTGGGGGTTAATTGTTTATTCCCAAAATATGTTGCATTTACTTGCCATTTACCTAAAAGTGATTCATCTACCTCAAAATCTTTGATTGAAAAACCAAGTTTTTTTTCTTCCCTGATTCTGTCAGGTATATTTTTTAGTGTGTGATTCCAATTGAAATATTGATTATTAGGATTCACAAATTGAAGATTGAATTCAGCTTCACTATCATTCCACTCAAATACTAATCTCGTATTTAAAATTTCATTTTCAATACCCTCCGCATTTAAAAGACTATTTGACAAAATCAGATTTTCTGTTTCTTTTATAATCAAAGTCTCAAATTCATCAGTCTTACCATTAAAATACCCTTCTTCTATCAAATACTTATGCCTTGCTAATAATGAAATAGATGCTTCAGGATTGTCTAAATTTCGATAACTTCTAGAAATATCTAAATAACTCTGAGTATATTCAGGTCTAAGAACAAATATTTTCTCGTAAATCTTATGGGCTTTTTCAAATCTATTCTGAGACTCATAATAATATGCCAAAGCTTTTAACCAAACCGAATTGTTTTTAAATCTATTAAAACAAGATTCAATTACAGCATCAGCTGCCTTCTTCCCGAATTTTTCATAAAACAAGTTATAACTATCAATATAAAAATGTGGACTTGAAGAAAATAGCACTGAATACCCTTCATAAATATTCAAAGCTTCTTTTAAACTAATTGAAGAATTAATTGATTTCATGTAAGTAGGAAGATTTTCTACCTTATCTATATCACTAAGAATTCTTTCATTTACGTAGTTATTTCTTAAGCGAGCTTGATCATATCTTTTTAGACTATTTTCTTCTCTGAGACCGTGAACCCCATTTTTAGTATTTATAATAACAACACCTCCACTAGCAATAGTCCCAAATCGCCAAACTGCCTGCATTCCAGGTATAATTGCAACTCTTTGAATTAAAGAAACATCTAGCCAAACCGGAGGGTCATTAAAAATATTACCGTCAACTTCAAACAGCGCAGGAGACACCTGCCCTACTGAACCCATGCCTCTTAGAAATAAAGTTCTGACAGATACTCCATTATTATCTAAATACGTCATTACTCGAATTCCCGAACGTCTACTAGCAATAGAATTTAACACATCTGCTCCCGGAACAAATTCAGAGCCATCAATAACTTTTAAATGATAAGCAGTGTTTGCAGGACTGATATAACCAAAAGAAGTATTTACAATCGTAGCATCAGTAAAATAGTTCATGGCAAGCCTTTTTTGCTTGCTAATTTTTTCTGTTAAAACTACCTCATCTAATTCTTCAACCTTAGGTTGCATTTTTAAATTCAAAATTGATGTAACATCTTCAATAAGAATTGAAATTGTATCCATACCAACATAAGTAAACCTTAACTCATCTTTCGGTTTAGCTTTAATTACATAATGTCCATTCTTATCCGTGAAGGAGACAGCTTGAGAAGATAGATTTTGAATATTTACATCGGATAAAGAAATACCATCTGTACTTATTCGTCCTTGTATTTGCTGTTGTCCATATAGGTTTACAAATACCAAAAGAAAACCAAGCACAACGAACATTCTCATAATCAAATTTTTAGACTATACTTTAAAGATAATAAATCGAACTAAGAAAAAGAGAAGTGTTTATTCAATAAGCTTTCAAAAGAATACCCACAATATACTTTGAGTATAATGTGGGTATTTCAATATCTAAACGTTTATAGTTTTACTCTTTATCCAAAAAAGCAAAGAATCTCAGAGCAAGTCCGCTTTCATATAAATCTCGATTATCGAGTTTAGTTAGCAACCATACTCGCAGCATTTGAAACTGAAAACAATTGTTGGTTTACATTACGTAGACCTAGTTTAAAAACCTTTGTTTCTTTTCGTTGCGATGCACTACCGTAGTTATAATATACCGTAGCTTTCAAATATGTTGGAGTCAAGCTTTTGTTGCCTAAATAGGTAGCATTAACCAACCAAGTACCACGAAGGGTATCATCTATTAAATATTCTTCACTAGAGAAACCAGAGCGTTTTTCGCTTTGAATTCGTTCAGCGTCTGCTGCTAAAGAATGTTCACTTTTGTAGTATCGCTTTTCTGGATTTACAAATTGTAATTCAAACTCAGCCTCGCTATCGCTCCATTCAAAAACCAATCGTGTTCCTTTAAAATCATCATCAAGTTTAATTTCATTCACCTTATCTGTTGAAACTAAATCAGCTCCTTTTAAGGATATTAAATTATTTAAATCGCGGTCCATTATGGTTTTTACTTGCTCTTCTTTTTCCAGTAGTTCTTCTGCCAACAAATAATCATAACGCAAGTACATGGCTGCCGATTTTTGGCTTAAACCAAGTTCTCTATAGCTATTTGCTAAATCTAAATAAGATTGAGCATAATCTGCTCTTAGCGTATACACATCCTCATATAATTTATTTGCCTCTTTAAACTTTCCTTCTGCTTGATATATGTAAGCTAAAGATTTCAATGCTAAAGGATTTCCGCTTAGAACTCTATCATTCTCTTCGATTATCTTATCCGCGAATTCTTGATTTTTCCATTTGTTCGAAAAATAATCATAGGCATCTAATACGTAATAATAAGAACTACTATATTTTTTGATTTGTTCTGCATAAATAGCCTTTGCTCTTTCTTCTGTATTGGCACTTAAAAGCTCAATCAAGTATAATGGTTTATCTTCTTTAAAATCAACCGAACTTAATGCTAAATTATCATATTTATTATTTCTAAGTTTAGCTTGATCGTAAGGTTTACCATCAATGTTACCTGCATACAATAGCGTCTTCGTGTTAATTACAATTACACCACCAGCACCTATTGCCCCATATCTTGTGGTCATTGCTAAGTTATTCAATACCGCCAATCTAGCAATTGACGCAGGTGTGATCCACGTAGGTGTATCGGTTAAAATTTGCCCATCAACATCATATACCGCAGGTGGCGCTTGGCTAACGGAATTCAATCCTCTAATATAAACTCCACCACCACGCATGCAATCCCCAAAAACTCTTACTCCGGGGAATTCATTTCTCACAACATCTAAAATGCATACTCCAACATCATTGATTTCGTCTTCTTGTAAAAATCTAACTTTACCAGGCGCAGTCTCACTATCTATAATACCAAAAGCCGTTTTTATTAAATTGTTTTTATACTTGTACTCCTCTTCTAACTCATTCTGAGATTTCCTATTACTACCTTTTACGGTAACCTCATCTAACTTCTCTATTTTTTGACTCATTTCTATATTCAAGGTGCGAGTAACATCTTCTACCATAATCCGTACATCATTTAGACCAGGGTATGTATATAACAATACATCTCTAGGCTCAGTCGTTATTTGGTAAACTCCGTTTGCGTCTGTTGTAGTTGCTATATCAGAATCTATAATAGAAATCTTGACATTTGCCAAGGGTGCATCCATTTGAGTAACCTTACCTTTTACAATTTTATTTTGCGCATGAAGATTGTTAGCGAAAGCAGTTAATACTAAGAGAATTAGAAAATTTTTCATAAAATAGAGCTTTTACATATTATACTTTAAATTAACATCAAAAATTAAACCATACTAAAATTTGTAGGAATTAATTTACTTATAATGTATGAATTTAACAATTTCACTAGATATGTTAAAATTTAAAACAAATTGCAATTACCTCTTGATCAAAACATTACCTATTTAATAAATTTTAATTCAATTTATCTGCCCCTAAAGTTGGCAAGTAAAATAGGTTTTGATTTACATTTTTTAAAGACAACCTATAAATTCTAATTGTGCTTTCTTCACTATCAGTACCATAACCAGAAAAAGAGGATACTTTTAAATAGGTAGGCAAGCCACTTTCATTTCCCTTGTAATTTATATTTACAATCCACTCTCCTTTAATATCACTTTCAAGAAAGAACTCTTTGCTAGAAGAGTACTCACTTTTACCAAAATATTCATTCTGAAGGTTTCTTGAAGTATTGGATACAAAATAGCGATTTCCTGGATTTACGAATTGAAGGTCAAATTCCGCCTCATCATCGCTCCACTCAAAAAGTAGACGTGTATCTGCACCCTCTCTCATAGCAGTCACATCTTTTAAATCTTCTGAGCTAATTGCATAATCTGTTTTATGTTGCAAAAAGTGATTGAACTCAGTTGTTATGATTGGATGCAAACCAATAGTATCTGATACAAGGAAAGAATCGTTTAATAATTTAGTGTACCTACTATAAAGATTAGCTGCTTTCTGCACCTCATTTACCTCAACATAACTATTTGCAATGTCTCTATAAGATTGCGCATAATTAGGTCTTTTTACAAAAACGCTGGTATATAGTTTATTTGCTTTTTCAAATTCACCCTCCCGTTGATACGCATACGCCAATGCCTTCATTTCACTGATGTTATCAACAAATAGAGATTGATGATTAGCGATTATATCATTATTGAATTTTTCTTGCTCCCAATTGGCAGTAAAATAAATATAGGCATCAAGAAAAAACGAAGCTGAACTATTATAAAGCTTCTCATTTTCTTGATATACTTTTTTAGCCGCTTCAAAATTATTACTACTAAAAAGGTCTTGAAGATAATTAGGAAAATTTTTATTTGCCTGCTCTTTATTTATAGCATCGCCTTCATAAATATTATTTCTAATTTGAGCTTGGTCACTATTTCTATTATTCTTAGTAGCATAATTAGCATGTTTAGTACTTATAGCGATAACTCCACCCGCAGCTACTTGCCCGTACCTTCCAACGCCAGCAAGACCTGGTATTACTGCTATACGCTCAATAACATTTAAATCTAAAAAATACGGTACATCTTCATAAATTACTCCGTCAATTTCGAATATTGCAGGTCTAATATTATTAATTGACCCTTTACCTCCTCTTATAAACACGGCAACTTTAGTAAAAGTACACCCAAAACATGTATTACCATTGGTTACATTACCAATACGAACTCCAGCTATTTTACCATCTAAAGCTGCTAGAATATTGGGTGCCGACAAGTTTAGCTCCTCGCCTTTTAAAATAGTAATTGCATGACCAATGGTTTTCTTATCAAGAGTTCCATAAGCAGTTTTTGCAAATTCGTCATTCGTTAAATACTCAGAAAACATTTCTGTCTCAGTCTTTCGTAGACGCTCTTTTTCCGTAATTGTAACCCCAATTAATTCTTCAACCTTCACATTCATAGTAACGTTAATATTATGTATGGTCTCTGAAACGATACGTTCCACTTTTTCGAAACCCAAATAATCAAAACTAATGACATCACCGATTTCTGCCATCATAGTATACCTACCATAAGCATCGGTTTGTGTTTGTTTTAATGACTTCTCGATTTGCACAGTGGCATTTTCAACAGGCTTACCATTATTGAAAACAAAACCTGTAATAGATCTATGCGTTTTAAAAGGACTCGTGTTTATTATTGGAGTTTTAAACGAATTTTCAAGAACCTTATTTCTAGAATAATCTGATATTTGAGAAATATCTCCATCACTCAATACAGAGGTATTCAAATAAAAAGTCATTGCATCGCCCCTGAACGTCTTCCATTGTCCTTGGCTAACATATCTTCTATACGATGTGCTTGGTCTGTAATCAGCTGCTAAAACCAAACCAACACGCTTACCATATACTTCCAATAACTCTAAACCAATACTGAAATCTTCATTTACAATAAGATTGTACGACCTTAAATCTACAGTCACCTTTCCCGACGACTTACCAATCATTTTAGTAACATTCTTTTGTAGTAATTTCTCTTCAGGATAAATGGTACCACCTTTGTATACATTTATACGTACTAATACACTATCAGAATAATTCTCGTTCACGTAGAAATGAAAATCTTTTAGGTAATGCTTTTTTTTACCTAAATCTATTCTAGTTACCAATTCAGCCCCTAATGAACCATCACCTTTCCAATACCCATATTTATTTTTACTGGCATAAGAGAAGCCAATAATCTCATCACTCTTTTGTTTTAAATATTTAGCACTGACTACAGCTTCGTTTAACTGCATAGCTTCAGGTTGCATAGCTACCTTTTGAAAGAGCGTGTCATCAAAATTAATTTCAGATATTTTAAGTTGTATGGTTTTGTACCCAACCGAAGAAAACTGCAATACATCATCATTAGAGAACATAGACATATTTATGTCTAGATAAAATTTCCCATCAATATTACTTACGGTGCCAATTCCTTTATTTACTATACCAATATTTACAAAAGGGAGCGACTCTTTAGATTCAGAATCTATCACAATCCCTTTATATTGATCTTGTGCAAATACCCCTAAACTAAGAGTGATTAGAAAGATTAAAAGACAATAATTTCTATAATGTTTAGAGGTTAAAATCATTCATCGATATATTTAATAATTGTTAAGATATTCTTAAATATATGAATTACAGCGATTTAAAACTATTGTCTATGTAATAAAAATAAGATTTTTATTACATAGACAATATATAACCCTACAAACGTAAGTTTAATTCCCCTGATACCCTTTCACTCTTGGTATCAATAAAAGCTCGGTTTGCCTTCCATTTACATATCTAAAACCTTCTTCACCGTAAAAACCGGCTTCTTCGAGCATGATACGTATATCTCTATTCCATTCTGGTATGTTGATGGTTGTATTTAATTCAATAGCATACACTGTATTTGGGTTCAATGTATAATTTTCACCATCATCGCGCATAACACCACCTTGAGAATCCCACATACCTATTGTTGTACCAGCAGAATGACCATATAACCCTAAAGGATGCGTATATATAGATGGTTTTAATCCTGCTGATTTAGCCTCCTTTAAAGATTTTGCTAGAATATCATTACCAGACCTGCCTTTAATCATATTATTTGTCAAAAAATCTTGCAACTTATTACCATCTTTAAGTCCGTTTACCAAATAAGCTGGAGCTACAGTTTCTTCTGGTTTAAGAACATATGCCAGTTCTTGACAATCGGTGTTTAGACGTAAGTACGTAATTCCGAAATCGCAATGCACTAGGTCTCCAGGTAAAATAACCATATCATCTGGCTTATCTGCAAACGAATAAAATTTACTAGCATTATCTTTTTCGCTTCGTTGTACATCTACAGTTGGGTGAAACCAAGTTTCCAATCCTAAATCTGTTACTTTTTGACGCATCCACCATACCACATCCGAGGTTGTTGTAACACCAGATGTAATTACTTTCTCAGAAAAAGCTTCCGCTATAATATCGTGCGTAATGTCTACTAGTTGGTCATAAATAACCATTTCGCGTTCAGATCTAGTTTCGATCCAACGAACAGCTAATTGCTCTGCAGAAGTAACTTTTGAAGTGTATTTCTTAGGCAAATTAGCCATGAACTCCTCATAATCAGTCTTTACCAAACCATCGGCGATATTATGGTCTGTAGAATAATTGAGCCCGATTTTCTTCGGATTTCTCTCTGATATCAATTGCATTAATCGGGTCCATTGGTTCGGTTCTTTCTCCTTATCCCAAGCAGAAACAATATTCTTACCCACATTATAACGGGCGACAGCCAACTTCTCTATAGTGTTCTTCGCCTTATCTCTATAAAACAATAGAATAGTTCTTCTACGAGCATTTAACCACGTAGCCGGAAGCATTGTCTTAATTACTGGATCTTCATTGTATTCTCGTGAGATAACCACCCACATATCTAAATCTGCAGCATCCATAAGTTCAGGAAGCAGATTATTAAAACGGTCGTCTAAAATTTCATCAATTACCCGTGCTCTTTCTTTTTCATTTAGAATTTGCTGAGCATTAATTTCACCTATAAAAATTAGGCATACAAAAAGGAATAGTTTTTTCATGAGTGTTGTTTGGTTTAAGCCTTGAAAATACAAAATAACACACATTCGAAATAAACTATTCCTCGAAAATCAATTGACTTTTACAATCTAAATAATATCAATAGTTATCTGTTACCAATTTCTCATTTATGCTTTTAACTAACCTAATAAATTCTGCTCTGTATCCATTTTTATCTTCACCCCTACCATTCTCTGCCAATTCAATGACATTATTAAAAGTTGTTTTATTTATAAATGCGGACTTTCGTAATTGCTGACCGAATAAAGCAACGGCTGCGGTGAATTGAAAGTCTTTTGACATTTCTTGATTATTCGCATTTTGAACGTGTACTAATTCTATACTCTTATTACCATCAGGTTTTTTATATCTGAATTTAACGGTAAACAACTCATCAGAAAACCCAGTATTGCCAGTAGTATTTGTATACTTTAATTCCGGTATTTCTTTATCATATGCTGATGTTACTCCTGTCTCTATTATCTCATACAAAGCGGTTACCTTATGTCCGCTGCCCAACTCACCTGCATCTTTGGTATCATCAATAAAATCTTCATCTGCCAATAATCTATTTTCGTAACCAATTAGTCGATACGATTTTACCTTTACAGGATTAAACTCTACCTGTAGCTTTACGTCTTTTGCAATGGTAAATAAAGTACCACCGAACTCCTTACCAAATAACTTCTGAGCTTCTTGCATAGTATCTATGTAACCATGGTTTCCGTTTCCTTGATCTGCCAAAGTTTCCAACTTAGAATCCATGTAGTTACCCATTCCGAAACCTAATACAGAAAGAAACACTCCCGATTCGCGTTTTTCAACAATCAAATCTTCCATGTCTTTATCGCTAGACAGTCCTACATTAAAATCACCATCTGTTGCCAATATCACTCTATTGTTACCATTCTTTTTAAAATGTTTCTCTGCTAATTTGTAAGCCAATTGAATACCTTCTCCACCAGCTGTAGAACCGCCAGCCTCTAAATTATTTAAAGCGCTCATGATTTTCTCTTTATTGTTACCAGATGTAGGCGCTAACACAACACCGGCTGCCCCGGCATAAACAACAATAGAAACCCTGTCTTTTTCTCTTAACTGATTTACCAAAAGTTTAAATGCGGATTTCAATAGCGGTAATTTGTTATTTGCTGACATAGAACCAGAAACATCTATAAGAAAAGTAAGATTAGATGCCGGTAATTCTTCATTCAAGTATTCTTTACCCTGCAGACCAATGCGCACTAGTTTGGTATCTACATTCCAAGGAGTTTGTACTACCTCGGTGTTTACAGAAAAAGGGTGTTCGTCTGATGGTTGCGGATAATCATAATCAAAGTAATTAATCATTTCTTCAATTTTAACAGCATCTACAGGAACGTTCTGCCCATTATTTATGAATCTTCTAATATTGCTGTATGCCGCTTTATCGACATCTATGGAAAAAGTAGATAGCGGATTTACGGCAACATTCTGAAATTGATTTTCAGTGATTTGTGCATAATTCTCATCTTCTTCAATTACATATTTACCTTTTACAGTATGTATAACAATACAACCGTGTTTAGCATTTTGACCATATAAATTCTGAGCTTCAGTAGTGTTCAGTTCTTTTCTACTATTAATATCTTCACTTTTAAGGCTTTGAACAATTGAGTTGTATTGCTTTTTAATAGGAACACCATCTACTATATATAGCGGACTGTTAACTTTAGTGCCAACACTTTTATTTTCCACGGTACCTATTCCGCGAATTTGAACACCACTAACTTTACCTTGTAAGGCTCTACTAATATTTGATTTAGGAGATTGCATATTAACCATTGCAACTGAGCCCATAACATGACGACGCTTTTGAATACTATAACCAGAAACCACGACCTCTTCTAATATTTGAAGATCTTCTTCAAGTGAAACATTAACAACTACTGATTCCCTGATCTTTACAGTTAGATTCTTACAACCTATATATGAAAATGATAATTCAGCACCTTCTGATACTATTATAGCATAGTGTCCGTCAAAATCTGTTTGTGTACCATTGGTCGTTCCTTTTTCCATAACATTTACACCAGGCATAGGGTCACCTGCATGATCAGAAACAGTACCACTAATTTTAACTTGCTGAGAAGACAACAGCATACTACTGAACAGAAAGAATAGGAAAGTCGCATTTTTCATAATAATTGGTTTAAAGTTTGAGCAATAAACCTATTAAGAAAGAATCTTTTTTAAAACGAAAAATGAGTGAAGGGTACTTTATAATGAGGGAAGTTATGACTTCAATAAGGTCATGGTTTCTTTCCGCTTAACCTTTCCGCTATCCGTACGTAAGAATACCGGAATGGTTTTAATTTGACGTGGTACTTCGTACTTAGACAAAAGAGGAATTGAAGTAACTTTCTTCAACACATCGTTTTCATTCACTGTACCTTCTATAACCAGCACTAATTGCTCGCCTAGTTTTGCGTCTGGCAAAGAGGTAATAAAAAAAGCTTGGTCAAAAATATTCGAAAGTTTAGCCTCTATCTGCTCTGGACTAAGTTTAATTCCGCCAGAATTAATTACATTATCAAATCTGCCTAACCACTTAAACTCAGTTTCCGAAACCAATTCAATAACATCATTAGTAACCACAGTTTCATCTGAAATCTTTGGTGCATTAATTACCAAACAGCCTCTGTCATCTTTAGATATTTCCACGTCTGGTAAAATAGAAAAAGGTGCTTCATCTACCACACCATTATTTAAAGGCTTAACTGCAATATGTGTTATGGTCTCCGTCATACCATAGGTTTCATAACTAGCATTTGTAATAACTTTTATTTCCTTTCTTAAAGAAGCAGAAATAGGAGCACCACCAATAATCAACTTATGTAGCAATGAAAGCTCAGGCAATGAATTAGCAACTTGTAAGGGGACCATTGCGCCAAAATCAAAAGACCTTTTACTATTTTCTAACGGATTTGAAGTAGGTTCCACAAAATGAATATCTAACCCCAAAACCATAGCTCTTACCAACATCATTTTACCAGCTATATAATTAGCAGGCAAACATAATAAAGCAGAAGATTTTGGTGATAAATTAAAATAGCTACCTGTTGCCAAAGCACTATTCTCCATTTGTACTTTCTTTAAAACAATAGTTTTTGGAGCACCCGTAGAACCAGAGGTCTGTACCGAAATTGTAGGTGAATCATCAATCCAATCTAAAAGAAATTCACCAATGTGCTTTTCAAATTCTTCGCCTTCCTTAATTAGACTATAGCTTACCTCTGATAAATCATCAAAAGAAATAGTTCTACCATGAATTGAAAAACTTGGGTGTACAGAAGCTTTATACATTGTACTAATTATCTAGTTTCAAAAATTCTTCTTCAGACAACACTTTTCCTGTTAGTTTTTCTTTCCAGTTGGTCCAGCCATACTTTTTTGAGAAAATTATCAATAGAATCGGAAAAACTATAAATACTGGCACCAAAACATCCCAACCCAAAATTGGATCAGAAACATCCCTATACAATGAATCAGTTTGAAAAGCAGTCCAATCAGCTGTTAACAATAACGCACCAATTAAATTATTAGCGGCATGAAAACCCAAAGCAAGCTCTAAACCTTCATCCATTAGGGTTATAATACCAAGAAAAAAACCAGTACCTATATAGTATATCATTATACCAAAACCAAGTTTCTCTACTTCAGGATTTCCCAAATGCATTAATCCAAATAACACAGAAGTAACAACTAGGGGTATCCATCTATTTTTTGCAGCAATACCCAATCCTTGCATCATATAACCTCTGAACAAATACTCCTCAAAGCTAGTTTGTAAAGGAATTAGAATTATTCCAATCAATGCCAAACTTAAAAATGGCATCAACTTGAAATTAAATAGGTAATCCTCAGGAGATAAATAAATACCTACGAAAGTTAAAACTATAGTTATCAGTCCCCAAATACCAAAAGCAAAAAACACTCTTTTCCAATCTATTTTTTTTCTGGATGTTGTTAAACTAGTAATGCTTTGAGAATGCACTAATTTTGTCCATCCAAGTACCATAAAGAGTCCTACTGCAAGTGGAGCCAACAATAATATTAAAACTAAATTTGAGCCTAAAGTGTCTACCATTTGAGACATACTATCCTCTACACTAACGGGAGAATATAAAATTGCTATATAATTTACAATCATCAACCCGATAAAGGACCCCGGTATAATTAAATATTTCCATAATCCAATATCACCTTTATACCCCTGCTCTATATACATATACTTTCAATTAAATTTGTATTCCATTTTTCAGAGCTGCTATAAAACAAACCTCCATTATCCACTTCTACCGGACTCTCAATATTATTCGTAAAAAGAGATCCGGTACCTAAGCCTTGCGGCATTTTATTATTAAGGGTTGCCGTCCACTGTGCAATGGCATTTAGACCAATATTACTTTCTAATGCACTCGTTACCCACCACCCTATATTATTTTTCTCTGCAATAGAAATCCACTCACTACTTCCTGCAAAACCACCTACCAAACTAGGTTTTAGAATTATATATTGTGGTTGTATGGTTAGTAGTAACGCTGCCTTTTTTGTTACATCTGTGATGCCAATTAATTCTTCATCTAAAGCAATCGGCAGCGGTGTGGTTCTACAAAGCCTTTGCATTTCTTCAGCTTGCCCTTGTTTAATAGGCTGTTCTATAGAGTGCAAATCGAGTTTCGATAATGTTTCTAATTTAGACAAAGCTTCTTGTGGAGAAAATGCTCCGTTGGCATCTACCCGTAATTCGATAGCTTCTTTTGAATAACGCTCTCTAATAGATTTTAGCAATGCTATTTCAGTATCAAAATCAATTGCTCCAATTTTCATTTTTATGCAAGAAAAACCATCCTTTAGCTTATCTTCTATTTGCCGATGCATAAACTCCTTATCACCCATCCAAACCAATCCGTTGATAGATATTGGTTTTTGGTCATTTAAAAAAGTAGATTCGAAAAGATGAAAAGGATTTTTAGAACGCAGCGACATAAATGCCTGCTCTACCCCGAATTGAATACTGGGAAAATCCTGTAATTGCTTCAGTAATTCGGCTTCTCCCAGTTTAATGTTTTGTGCAACCCAAGCACATTTATCTTCATATTCAGGAACATCATCAAAACTAAGACCTCTAAAAAGTCCGCATTCACCAACACCCCATTTTCCTTTTTCTTCTAAAAAGAGAAACCAAGTTTCTTTGGTTCGAAGAATTCCTCTAGAAGTTCCGCTAGGGTTTTTAAAATTTAGGAGATACTTTTTAAATGTTGCCTTCATAATATCGCACAAATTTAACTATATTTTGAGTTTAAATACGACGGAATGGCTAGTATAGAAAATAAGGTGATTTGGGTAACAGGTGCTTCTTCTGGAATTGGAGAAGCGTTGGCATATCAGTTAAACGAACTTGGAGCTAAAATTATACTCTCTGCAAGAAGAGCGGATGTTCTTTTAGAAGTAAAAGGTAAATGTAAGTTTCCTGAAAATGCAGCTATGCTACCTTTAGATCTAATCGCATTCGATTCGCTAGAAAGCATTACCGAAACGGCTATATCTATCTACGGCAAAATAGATATTTTGATTAATAATGGCGGACTAAGTCAACGTTCATTAATAATAGACACCAAATTTGAAGTGTATCAACAAATGGTAGATGTTAATTATCTGGGTACTATCAAACTAACAAAACATCTACTGCCCTATTTCATAGCTCAAAAAGGTGGTCATTTCGTTACTGTCACCAGTTTAATGGGTAAATTTTCTTCTCCGTATCGTTCCGGTTACTGTGGCGCAAAACATGCGCTACATGGCTTTTTTGACGCTTTACGTATGGAACATGAGAAAGACAATGTCAATGTATCAATCATTTGCCCAGGTTTCATACAAACCAACGTTGCTAAAAATGCATTAACTGGTGATGGGTCTGCTTTACAAAAAGAAGATAATGCTACAGAAAACGGAATGCCCGTTAACGATTGTGCAAAAGAGATTATCTCTGCAATTAAAAAGAAAAAATTTGAAACCTATGTCGGCGGAAAAGAGAAATTCGGAATTTACCTAAAAAGATTCTTCCCTAAACTGTTACATAAAGTGGTTATAAAAAGTAAGGTTAGATAACCTTATTTAAAATTAAACCAAAAACGAACTCCGTCTTGTGTTTTATCAGTATTCATTGAAGTTTGAAGTTGATTAGCCAATCGACTCATTAGACGAATACCCATAGAAGAACTAGCGCGTTCATCTGAATCTTCAGGCAAACCAATACCATTATCGGTATACTCAAAGAAACCTTCTTGACCAGCCATTTTTCGTAGATGGATGTATATTTTACCATCGCTATCATCATTCGGAAAAGCATATTTAAATGAATTAGAAACCAATTCATTTAATATAAGTCCGAACGGAATTGCCCTATCAATATCTAATTCTACACCTTCGGCATCTATAGTAATATTAATACTATGACCGCCTTTTTTATAAACAGACTGAATACTATTAATCAAACTTTCAATATACCCTTGCATCTCAATAACCGATAGATCATCATTTTGATACAATTTCTGGTGTATTAATGCCATAGCCTTTACTCTACTTTTGCCCTCTTCTAATGCAGCGATTGCAGCCTTACTTCGAGTATTTTTAGTCTGTAAACTCAACAAACTAGAAACCATTTGTAGATTATTTTTAACCCTGTGGTGAATTTCTTTCAGCAAAGAATCTTTCTCTACCAATGAGTTTTCGATAATAAATTTCTGTTCGGCAATCAAGCGTTGGTTTTTGATACTTTTTAAATAAGCATATACCAAACCTGCAAAACCAATAAGTGTAAATATTAAGGATACGAACACCAAACTAATTTTATCATCTCTAGCCTTAATATCTTTTTTAGATTCTTCTAACTGCGCTTTCTGCTGCTCTATCGCTTTTCTAGAATTCTCTAAATCTTGAGCTACAACAGAAGTTAGTTGTTGATTTTTAATATTTGATGCCAATGCATCGATAGAATCTCTAATTCTAATATTCTTTTTAAGGTAAACAGTAGAATTTTTAAAGTCGCCGGTTTTAAAATAGTAATCGGCATAAATTCTATTACGCTTTAAAATATTATCTGACTTTATAGGGTTAAGGTCATCACTTAAATAATCAGTTGCTTTGGCGTAATCATCTAATTTCAAATAACATTCTGCCAAGGCAAGCGTATTCTCAATAATATCTGAAGAAAATTTACTCTTATTATACTTTTTGATAATATCTCTACTCTCTTCTAAAAACGGAATAGCCTTTTCATATTCACCTAGCTGCACGTGACATTTACCAATATTACCTATAATCAATCCGTTTAGAATTCTGCCATCTGCAATTTCCTTATCAGAATGCTGGTTGGTAACATCACTCAGAAAAACCTTTATAAGCCCCTCTGCTTTCTTAAAATAACTCAATGCAGTTGATGAAGACTTATCTAACCTTAAATAATTACCTATGGTGTTGTTATAAATAGCCTGACCATAGTAATCGTCATCTTTAAGCACTTTTTTCTCTTCGGTCATGTAATCACGCATAGCCTTTCTATACTGACCTAAACTCGCGTAAATATCATAAAAGGCAACGTTATCAGTTAAGCCTAATTCACGTTTTACCCTTCTAATCTCAATTTGCTTATCATATAGTTCTAGCATAGCATAATTATTATCTAATATGCTTAGAATATTCTGCTTAGACTCTACATCTAACTTTAATAAATTATCATATAGTGGTCTGGCAATTGCTAGACTTCTCTCATAGTTACCCAAATCATAATAGATTTGAGATTCTATAAGTTGGTAGTTTCGTATGGAAATTGAATCTTTTGTTTTTTCAGAACTGTTCAAGTAAACCTTTACAGTATCTAACCAATCGTACGGAGAATTCTGATTGTAACGGTTGGGAGTATTAAAAAAGAAGAACGAACGTAGTTCACCGTTTTCTAAATCTTGAAATTGTTTATAATAATCTTCATTCTGAGTTTCTACATCGTCTTGCGCAAAACCAAGGCACGTAAATACACTAAAAATCAAAGTGCACAATAATCTCAAAATAAAGGGTTTTTTCATATCTCATTAAAAGCAGAATCAAACTTATAAATTAAACCCGATTCTACTAAATTTTTGTTGTGAGCCATCATTAAAAGATTTTCAAATAACCTAAAGCTCAAAAAGCGTGTTCTACGTACTTTTTACTGTTTCATTAAAAATTGATGCTTATTTTGATTTCAAAATCAAGTTCCAGACAAAGAAACCATTCAATTTCTAATATTTCAAAATTATAAATAAGCCATACGTATCAGGATTATTTGTTGTGTAACCCTTAATTATTGTGGTGAAACGTACTTAGGCTACATAATCATGTATTTCATCGGTAAAAAGATACACTTTATCGATGAATAATTGCATTTCATCTGAGGTAAAAGCAAAAAAAAACACCTTAAAAAGGTGTTTTTTTTATATAGTAACTCGGATTAGGAATTCATAGCCGAGATAATAAACTCTTTAAAATCTTTAGAGATTGGGATCAATGTATTGTTGATCATAATATCTTTTGAATTGATAGCATCAATATGATCCACATTTACAATGTATGATTTATGTGCTCTGTAGAACTTGTTCTGTGGTAACTTCTCTAAATAATCTTTTAATGGTGAACGCACCAAAAACTTTTTATCTACAGTATTTACTTCCAAATAAACGTTGTCAGCTTTGATAAATTGAATATCACCAAATTGTATTCTGTAATAAAGATGCTGCTTCTTAACGAAAATAGAATCCTTTAAAATAGAATTAGACATTGCAACATCTTCGGTGTTGGTATCATTAACTGCTCCATTATTAGCCGCAGTCTGTTTACCATAAATGAAGTTTGATAATGCAATTTCAATAGATGTATATAAATCTTGTTGCTCAAAAGGCTTCACCAAATAACCGTTAGGTTTTACTGTTTTAGCATTTTCAACCGTTGCACGATCAGAGTTAGATGTTACGAAAATGAAAGGAATATCATAATTCTCTCTAATGTGTTTACCCAAATCAATACCCGTTTTATCAGAAGCTAAAATGATATCAATTAGAACTAAATCTACCTGTTGGGTTTTTAAAACTTCAACAGCCTGTTCATAAACAATTACGTTGTCAACTATTTCATATCCTATTTCCTCTAGCATAGATTGCATATCATCAGCGATGATCACATTATCCTCAACAATTAGAATTTTTATGGGTTGTTCCAAGGTTTAAATTGGTTTGTGGGTTATACTCAAAATTACAAAAAATAATAATAACTAATAAAAAACAACAAGGCGATAAAAAAGGTACTTAATGCTAATTTTTTCAGCTCTGGATCAAGTTCTACCTCGTTATTGGTGCTAGCTACTTTTCTTAAATGAATAAACACCAGAAGGTAGCCTGCAAGACATACATAACGTAATTGCGATCCATTTGTTGTAAGCAAAAAACAAAACAGACACAAAAACGAAATAATTAACAGTGCGTAGTGATATTTTTTTGCCTTCGGTAAACCCATTTTAACCACCATGGTATTCTTACCAACTGCGGCATCAGATTTTATGTCTCTCATATTATTAAGGTTAAGAACACCTACACTTAATAATCCTATAGAAACTGCGGGTAATACTGTCATAAAAGAAATTGCTTTGAGGTATAAAAACATAGAACCTAAAACACTGACTAATCCAAAAAATATAAAAACAAAAATATCGCCAAGACCGTTATACCCATATGCAGATTTACCTACAGTATATTTGATAGCTGCCCAAATTGCAAAGGCACCAAGTAATAAGAATAAAACAGGGTATAGAATATCTTTTAAACCGAAAGAAGTTATGATCAGAGCTACTATGAGAATTGCATTAATTACAATACTAATATAAATACCAGATTTTAACTGCGCTGCGGTTAAAAGTCCGCTTTGCAAGGCTCGTTTTGGTCCTACCCTATCATCACCATCAGTACCTTTGACACCGTCACCGTAGTCATTCGCAAAATTGGAGGTTACCTGTAAACCAATAGTCGTTAAGATTGCCAGAACAAAAATACTGACATTCGTAACCCCATGATAAGCTGCCATAGCAGTACCAACAAGAATACCTGAAATTGATAAGGGAAGCGTTCTAAGTCTTGCTGCGTTGAGCCAAGCTTTAACTTTTGTCACTAAAAAGGATCTTCTATTTGAATTCTTTTACCGTCTTGATAAGAAGCTACGAAAGCATCACCAAAACCAATATCTACCAATTGTTTTCTAAAAGATTGCGCTTCTTCTAAAGTTTCAAAATTACCTAATGAATACGAATAAAAAGGATTGGTTTTAACGAAGAGTGTATTGGTCAAAGCTTCAGAAGCTAGTGTCACATTATTATCTACGAAAGATTTTACTTGTACCGAATATATTTTTTCTTTCTGTAAGAACTCTTTAGCCAGGTAAAATTCTTTAACAAGGCTTAGTTCTTCATTTTGCTCTTTTAAACTTTCTAAACGAGTTCTAATTGCATCAACGCTATCTATAGAAGTTAGTACTAAATCATTAGAAGCTTTTCTATTAAAACCACCTGAACTTGACAAACCTGCAGTAAATGAGGTAAATGCTAAACCGCCAATTAAAAAAAGACCTGTGATTCCTGCCAAAATATTACGCTGAATCTTACTCTTCTTTAATTCTTTGTTCTTGAATTTTATTTGATCTAATAAACGCTCATTGATAATTTGTGCTTTATCGACGTCTTTATGTAATTCTAGTAAATCGCTTTCTTCTATAAAGGGCATATACAGGGGTAATTTTTACGCTTAAAACCTAAATGTAAGTTAAAAATTGTTAATAACTTTTTAATTGACACAAAAATAAAATTAAATGTAACTAATCACAATAAACACGATGATTATTTAAGATATTCTGTTGAAAATCAAATCAAAAAGAATTTTCCTACATTTTTATTTAGTCATCTAAGAGACTGATACCGTCAGATTCAATTTTAATTTTTCTGTCTTTGTATAAGGTACCTAGACCTTTTTTAAATGTTTTCTTACTCATTTGAAAAACATCTCTAATTTCTTCTGGTGCAGACTTATCATGTAACCCTAAAAAACCACCACTTTTAACTAACACTTCATATATTTTCTTAGCAGCAGGTTCTAAAACTTTCGCACCTAATGGCTGAAGAGAAATATCTAATTTATTGTCTTTTCTAATGGTCTTGATACAACCAGGTATAACGTCGCCAATATTAATTGGTTTGAAAACTTCGTTAAAGTAAACTAACCCTTTGTGCTTTTCATTTACAATAACCTCCCAACCTAAATCGGTTTGTCTAGTAACGACTAAATCTACCTTCTCCCATTCTTTAAGATCGATGGTATCATTACTTAAAAATCTGTCCAGTTTATTTGAAGCAACCAATCTACCAGAACGTTCATCTAAATAACAGTGTACCACATACCACTGCCCTTCTTTCATCTTAACACGCTGCTCACGAAAAGGTACTAAAAGGTGTTTCTCAAGACCCCATTGCATAAACGCACCAAATTCATTGACCTCAGCTACTTGTAATAACCTAAACTCACCAAGCATAATGTCTGGTTCTAAGGTAGTTGCAACTGGTCTTTCATCATAATCTAAATAACAGAAAACTTTAATTTTCTCTCCTATTTCATATTCAGTTGGTACATATTTATTTGGTAACAATACATCATTTCCTTCTTCATCACCCAAAAAGAGCCCAACACTAGTGTCTCTTAAAATCTCAAGGTTGTTTATACGTCCTAATTCTATCATGCTGCAAAATTACATTTTAAATATTAAAAACTTGGTCTAAAAAAAAGACCGTTACCAAAAAGGCAACGGTCTTTAATTTAATTGTCATCTGACTATTTATCGTAAACAGATTCTTTTTTGAAATGTTGACAAAGCTTGTAATAGATAACCGCTCTATGCTTGTTTCTGTTAGAAGAACCGTATTTGTCCATAACAGATGCAAGTGCCTCATCTAATTTAGCATTATCAGGAAGACCTAACTTTTTGATCAAGTAATTGTTCTTTACAGTATCCAATTCTTTTTGATCACTACCAGATACTTTAGAAGCATCGATGTTGTAAATAGATGGTCCTAGACCAACAGTTACTTTTTTAAGCAAGTCCATATCTGCATTTTCACCAAATTTATCTTTGATGTCTGCAGCATACTTTTCGATTAAATCGTCTCTTTTACTCATGTTAAATGTGTTATAATTAATGGTTAATACACCACTAAGATATGAAACGAAAATAATCAATCAAAATTTTATCGTTTTTTAATGTAGGCGTAGTAATTTCCAGTAATTGCGGACGACCGGTTTCATCAAAAAATGTACTTAATTCTTCTTCTAGTTCTTCAGATGAATTTGCCGTTAAATAATTGAAACCATACATCGCACAAAGATGCGCTGCCGATAAGGTATGCCTGGTTTCAAAATAGGTTTCAAAAACATCAGAATTCTCCTTCCCCGGAAGTATTCTAAAAATTCCGCCGCCATTATTATTAACAACAATAATTCTAAAATTAGGCTTTAAGTAACTATTCCACAATGCATTACTATCATAGAAAAAGCTAAGATCACCTGTTATAAAAAGTGTAGGTGAGTCACTTGCCAAAGATGCACCTATTGCAGTAGATGTACTACCATCTATACCACTTGTACCTCTATTACAAAATACTTTCAGTGTAGGGTTAACATTAAATAACTGCGTATATCTAATGGTAGAACTGTTTGCCAGCTGCAACATATAATCGTTAGGTATAGCTGCTAAAATATGATTAAATGCTAGAAAATCTGAAAACGGAATTTCTTTTAAATAATCATCTCTTTTAAGCTCATATTTCTCTTTTACTATATTCCAATGAGAGAAATACTCACTTTTTAGATTGGTATTGTCTACATACATTTCACTAAAAAAATCATTGACCGAAATTTTAATATGTTCTTCTAAACAGAAAAAAGTATCGTTTGCAAATTGACCGCCAATATGCCAATGATGTTTGGGTGCGTAATTTCTTAGAAATGCTTTTACTTTTTTAGAAACTATGAGTCCGCCAAAAGTAATCAATACCTCTGGCTTCAGTTTTTCAAATTCCAATTCCGTTTCGGCATGCATTTCAATGGGAACAACTAAAGAATCTATACTATTGAAAAAATTAGGATGATGAATGTTAGATGTAGTTTCTGTTAACACGATAACGCTAGGATCATTAGCTAGCTTTTCTAAAACTATATCTTTAATAGCATTAGAGGTATTCACCCCTACCAATACCATTTTACGAACAGAAGATTTCCAAATATTTCTGTGCTGCTTTAAATCAACAACATGAACTACCTCAGCAGGTATCGCACTAATTTGCGGAGATATCGTAGGTGCTGATACTGTTTCATACAAAGGCTCTTCAAAAGGTGCGTTTATATGAATAGGAGTATTAGAGGTCAGTGCAATTTCAAGAGCAAGGTTCAATTGACCATCATTATAATTCTGCACTTCTCGTTGCACATCATTTACGGCTCTATCTGAAAGCCACTCAGATTTGTATTGTAAAACTTTTGTTGTAGCATGACTGACATCTTGCTTTAGATTAGCTGAGTATCTAATATGATTTTCAAATACATTTCGCTGATTAATAGTTTGCCCATCTCCTATTCCTAATTTATACACGGGTCTGTCGGCAGAAATAACTATCAACGGAATATTACTAAAATATGCCTCTGCGACTGCTGGGTAATAATTTAAAAGCGCACTACCAGATGTGCACAACACTACCACCGGCTTTTGCAATTGTTGCGCCATACCTAAAGCAAAAAAGGCAGCACAACGCTCGTCTACAATACTGTAACAAGTAAAAAAAGGATTCTCTACAAACGCTATGGTAAGCGGTGCATTTCTTGATCCCGGCGATATTACTATATTAGAAATATTCTTTGCCTGGCAATGTTGAACAATAGATTGTGCGGTAGGTATTGCGGAGTATTTCATGTAGTTCAAAAATACGACCAAAGCGGGTTATTACCCAAAAGTTACTAATCTATTTACCGTCTAGAACACGAAACATGGTATTGCTTTTTAAAGCAGTTTCTTCCCACTCCTTCTCTGGAATAGAGTCAGCGGTTATACCACCGCCCACATAAATTTCGGCTTTATCTTTAAACAATTGCATACAACGAAGGTTTACATAAAGCTCTGAAGTTTTCATCACACTTCTATAGGCACTATTCTCTTGATTTCTTCGGTTTCTATTTCTAGACAGCTCTGATTTCATATTTAGCTCCCCAAGAAATCCCGTATAAAAAGTTCGATCATACAGTTCGTTTTCTAAAATAAACTTCTTTGCATTCTCTAACGGACTACCGCAAACAGCAGGCGTTGGATGAAGCGCTTTTAATACATCACCAAATTTATTCGGAGCAAAAGTACCTTTCATCTCCGTACGAAGATGCCAAAGTTGACCTGCCCTAACAGACTCGCGTTCAGAACTATTTAGAGAAACAACCTTATCTTTTAAAGTATCAAATATGTAATCGGTAACCAATTGCTGCTCATGTATTTCTTTTTCTGCCCAAATTGGCTCAGTATCACCTACTGAGTTTTGAGTACCTGCCAAAGACATTGTTGTAAATTGAGAACCGTTACTTTTTACTAAAATTTCTGGCGTAGCACCCATCCAAGTCCCTATTTTTGGGTGATACCAGAAATAACAAAATGCTTTTTTATAAACTTGAAGAATTCGTTGATATATTTCAAAGAAATCGTCTTTACAATCAACTTCTATTTTCCTTGACAAAACTACTTTATTGAAGTCACCTTCATCGATTTTATCAATAGCATTCGATATCAACTTAGTATATCTCGATTTCTCTGCAGAATTGTTATTAAATGTATTATTCTCTGCAGATAGAGCTTCATGAGATAAATTCAAAGGTACCTTTTCGAAAGCATCCATTTTCAACAGTATAGCTTCTGAATTCAAATCGAACGGAGCAAAAACGAATCCTGTTTCAGTGAAATCACTAACCTTATGAACGGTGTCATCCTTTTGAAAAACACCAATCAGTTCTGATTCATTAGGTTTGCTATACAATACAAACGGCAACTGCTCTTTCAAGCAATTTGCAGCTCGATCAAAAAGTTCATTTACCATACTATTTTTTAGGTAATGCGATAGTGGTTAATTTACAAAGAGAAACCAATTGATCATCTTCATTAGTCACTCTAATCTCCCATAACTGTGTAGTTCTACCTTTGTGTAAAATGGTAGCCTTTGCGTAAACAAATCCTTCTTTTACACTCTTAACATGATTTGCAGAGATTTCTAATCCTCTAACAAAGTATTTATTACCATCTAAAAAAACATAAGATGCAGCACTACCTACACTTTCTGCCAATGCAGCTGTTGCACCACCATGTAAAACACCGTCTGGCTGATGTACTTTAGGTGTTACGGGCATTTTGGCTAACAAAAAATCTTCCCCTACATCGATGTATTCAATATCTAAGGTTTCCATCAAGGTATTCTTAGAAGTTTCGTTACAAATCTTCAGAATTTTTTCTTTGTAGTCGTTCATCCTTTTTTTTGTAAAATTAAGCATTACATTACCAACAGAAAAGCCGAACCGAAATGATAGATTAATGGAGAACCAAATAAAAAATGTCACTTATAAAACCACCAATACCTATGAGACTTTAAATGAATTAACTAGCCAAACAAAACAAGTTTGGATCGTTTTTCATGGCATTGGTTTCTTAAGTCGATTCTTTCTTAAATATTTCAACGAGTTACCTAAGAATGAAAATTACATCATTGCCCCACAAGCTCCTTCTAAATATTATTTAAAAAATGAATATAAACATGTAGGCGCAAGTTGGTTAACAAAAGAAAATACGGCACTTGAAACCGAGAATCTTTATCATTATTTAGATGCTGTTTTAGAAAATGAAAAGCTTCCGTCTGATTGTAAAATTGTTTTCTTCGGATTTTCGCAAGGCATTTCTATAGCATTAAGGTATTTGGCGTATTCTAAAATGACTTGCTCAAAATTGATTCTCTATGCTGGCGGAATACCAACAGAATTAAAAAAATCAGATTTTACCCATTTAAAAATGGATACTGAGATATTTTCTGTTTTCGGCAACAAGGATCAATATATTACTCCAGACAAATTAATAGAAGAGAATAACAAACTTAAAGTGCTTTTTGGTGACACTATTCAACATATCACTTTTGATGGCGGACATGAGGTTAAAAAAGAAATTATAAATCAACTGGCAGAATGAGCAACACACCAACTTTAGAAAATGAACGGGTTATATTGAGTCCGCTGACAATAGACAATTATGAAAAGCTTATTTCTATTGCATCACAAGAAAAACTAGTTCAATACTCCCCTTCTGACATTGCAACACCTGCAAGTTTAAAAAACTATGTAGAAACTGCATTAGAACAGCAAAAAGCTGGCACTAGCATACCCTTTATTGTTTATGATAGAAAGAATAACGTATTTGCAGGGTGCACCCGTTTTATGCATATCAATTCAAAAAATAAAGTCCTGCATATTGGCTCTACTTGGATCGGTCGTGAATTTCAAGGTACCGGGTTAAACACCCAAATGAAAAAATTAATGCTTGAATATGCTTTTACTACCATGAATTTTGAAAAAGTAGAATTTCGTGTAGATGAAAGAAATATGGCATCAAGAAAAGCAGTTGAAAAACTAGGTTGCACATTAGAAGGTATGCTTCGTAAAGATGTTTACTTACTTAATGGTTTTAAAAGAAATACCTGTTGCTATGGTCTTTTACGAGAAGAATGGCAAAGCAATCAGAAATAGTACTACTCTTTAATAACGGTAGTTTCAGCTGGGTAATAGGTTATTTTTCTCGTAGTATAGGTATTGTCGGGTGTTACAATCTGCTTGATCCAATTACCAACTTCAGAATTGTCGTATTGATAAATGTATTCTTTCTTAATAATACCAGCACCTCTCTTTGCTATTTCAGAAATTAGCATACCCTTTTCGTCATATTCGTAACTCGTACGCGTGGTTGGCTCAAATTTCTTTAATTGCGAATTATATTCAAACTCTTGCTGTGCCATTAATTTATCATCCATAGTATACACTTCTTCAAAGGCATCATTCTCTTCACCATTTAAATACTCTTTGGTCAAAACAATTCTTTGGGCAGCTTTATTAATAGGTTTTAGGGTAGATGTACGAATAGATTTTACAGGAGCATCGTTCAATAGATAAGTAACAGTATTCTCACCTTTAAACTTCTTATGCTCTATAAGCGTAATATCTGTACCGTTATTATTAGTTCGCTGAATACTTATTAAATCGCCAAACTCATCATAGCCATATATGTACTCATCTAAAAACTCTTTTTCATAAGAGAAAATACGTTCTTGTATTTTTAAATTATCGGTAGAGTCTATTTCGTAAAAATGCGCAATAGAAGTACTTGCATCAAATATACCATTTCTATAAGATTCTGAGCGCTTTTCTAAAAGATCATCATTGCTATACTTGTAATAAACAGCATCATAATCTTGGTCATTGTACCTAGTCACCGACTTTATCAAGAAGCCTTTTTTATTAAAGTCATATTCTTCTTTGCCATAATCGGTACTTACCAAACAAGATTTCACATCTCCCATTAAGCCAAAATCCGCAAGGGTAAAGATTTGAATTTCTTGTCCTCTTACGCTAGAAAAAGCTGTTATAAAAACCGTTAAAAAAATAAAATGGTATTTCTTGATCATACTGCAAAATTACTTTATTAAAAATAGGGACAAAAGAATATCTTATAAAAGTAAAAAGGGACGGTATATACCGTCCCTTTTCTATAATAAATAATAGTTATATTATTTAACCTCTTCGAAATCAACGTCTTCAACGTTATCACCTTCAGAAGCACCACCATCAGCAGTTGGCTCACCTTGAGCAGCACCACCTTGTGCGTCAGCTTGCGCTTTGTACATTTCTTCTGATGCAACTTTCCAAGCTTCATTGATTTTATCTAAAGCTGGTGTAATAACAGCCAAATCTTTTGATTCATATGCAGCTTTTAATTCAGCCAAAGCATCTTCAATTGGTTTTTTCTTATCATCAGATAATTTATCGCCAAATTCAGTAAGTTGAGATTCAGTTTGGAAAATCATTCCGTCTGCTTCGTTCAACTTGTCTGCAGTTTCTTTCGCTTTTTTATCAGATTCAGCATTTGCTTCAGCCTCAGCTTTCATCTTCTTGATTTCTTCTTCAGTTAAACCAGAAGAAGCTTCAATACGAATATCCTGAGTTTTGTTCGTAGCCTTATCAGTTGCAGATACTTTAATTATACCGTTAGCATCAATATCAAAAGTTACTTCGATTTGAGGAGTACCTCTCTTCGCTGGTGGAATACCATCTAAATGGAATCTACCGATTGTTTTGTTATCGTTAGCCATTGGTCTTTCTCCTTGCAATACGTGAATTTCAACCGAAGGTTGGTTATCAGCAGCAGTAGAGAATACTTGAGACTTTTTAGTAGGTATTGTTGTGTTAGACTCAATTAACTTAGTCATTACACTACCCATAGTTTCAATACCTAATGAAAGCGGAGTAACATCTAATAACAATACATCTTTTACATCACCAGTTAAAACACCACCTTGTATCGCTGCACCAATTGCAACAACCTCATCTGGGTTTACACCTTTAGAAGGCTTTTTACCGAAGAATTTCTCAACAGCTTCTTGTACTGCAGGTATTCTAGTAGAACCACCAACTAAGATAATCTCATCGATATCGCTCTTAGAAAGCCCTGCTGCTTTCATAGCAGTCTCACATGGCTCAATTGTTCTTTTTACCAAGTCAGCAATTAATTGCTCGAACTTTGATCTTGTCAATGTTCTTACTAAGTGCTTTGGTCCAGAAGCAGTAGCTGTAACGTATGGTAAATTGATTTCTGTTTGTGCAGAAGATGACAATTCAATTTTCGCTTTTTCAGCAGCTTCACGTAAACGTTGTAAAGCCATTGCGTCTTTTCTAAGGTCCATATCTTCTTCAGACTTGAACTCATCAGCTAACCAATCGATAATTTTTTGATCAACATCATCACCACCTAAGTGCGTATCACCATCAGTAGCCAATACTTCAAAAACACCATCTCCTAATTCTAAGATAGATACATCATGCGTACCACCACCAAAATCAAAAACAACTATTTTTTGTTCAGTATCTTTTTTGTCCATACCGTAAGCTAAAGAAGCTGCGGTTGGTTCGTTGATTATACGCTCTACAGTTAAACCTGCAATTTCACCAGCTTCTTTCGTAGCTTGTCTTTGCGCATCATTAAAGTATGCTGGTACAGTAATTACTGCACGAGAAACTTCTTGACCTAAATAATCTTCTGCAGTTTTCTTCATTTTCTGAAGAATCATTGCAGATAATTCTTGAGGAGAATATAAACGACCGTCTATATCAACTCTTGGTGTATCATTATCACCTTTTACTACTTTATAAGGTACTCTACCAGCTTCTTTACTAGACTCTGTGTATTTGTTACCCATAAACCTTTTAATAGAATAAATGGTTTTAGTTGGGTTTGTTACTGCTTGTCTTTTTGCTGGGTCACCAACTTTAATTTCACCACCTTCAACAAAGGCGATAACAGATGGTGTTGTTCTTTTTCCTTCTGCATTCGGAATTACTACTGGCTCATTACCTTCCATTACGGAAACACAGGAGTTGGTAGTACCCAAATCTATTCCTATAATCTTACTCATTTTATATGTTTTAAATTAAGTGCTTTATTTTACAATCGATTAGTAATTGACAAACAATATGCCAAGCAAGAAAAACTGACATGATGTCATTAATCGTCATCTGCTCCTAAAAAATATGCCATTTTAGTATAGTTAATAGGTGTATGAAACATTGTACCTTAGCCTTAAAATAAGATTGATTTGGAAATAGAGAGTATCAGTGTTTTTGATATGCTAAAAATTGGTGTAGGTCCTTCAAGTTCCCACACGCTCGGACCATGGCGCGCTGCCGAAAGGTGGTTAGCTCGTTTAAACTCGAAAGACAACCTCGAAAAAGTTGAAGAAGTCGAAGTACACTTATATGGTTCGTTATCTTTAACCGGTAAAGGTCATGCCACCGACTATGCCGTTATGTTAGGTTTATTAGGTGCCGATCCAGAATTAGTACCAATTGACACTATTCACCCGTTAATAGATAAAATTAAAAAGAAGCAAGTATTACTTTTAGATGGTAAATACAGCATCAGTTTCGATCCAAGCAAACATATTATATTCAATAAAGAGTTTCTACCATTTCATGCTAACGGTTTAAAGTTTAAGGCAAAATTGAAATCTGGTAGGATCATTTCAAAAACATACTATTCTATAGGCGGCGGTTTCGTTGTTAGCGAGGAGCGAAAAAATGCCAAACGAAAAGTTGACATGTTCAATAAGTTTCCTTTTCCGGTGCAGAAAGGAACTGAGTTATTAGATTTTTGTAATACGGAAGGATTAAAAATTTCTGAACTGGTATTACAAAATGAAAGATCCTTACGAGATGATGAGAAGATTGACCATGAACTAAATCGTATTTGGTCTACCATGTTAGAATGCATGTATACCGGATGCCACACAGAAGGAACCTTACCTGGCGGATTAAATGTAAAACGTCGTGCTTTCGAAATGCACACGAAGCTAAAAAGTGACCTGCCCTACTCCACACCCGAAGAATGGTTACAGACCATACGACAGACAGAAGTAAAATTTCGACAGATCTTACAATGGGTAAGTTGTTTTGCATTGAGCGTAAATGAAGTAAACGCATCTTTAGGTCGTGTGGTTACCGCACCTACAAATGGTAGCGCGGGAGTAATACCTGCTGTATTAATGTACTATATGGTCATTGAAAACCATGCAGGTAATTTTGAACATGTAAAACAATTTTTATTAGTTGCTGGCGAAATAGGAAGCATCTTTAAAAAAGGAGCTACCATATCGGCGGCAATGGGTGGCTGTCAAGCAGAAATAGGCGTATCGTCTGCTATGGCTGCAGGTGCACTTACAGAATTATTAGGCGGCACTCCCGAACAGGTACTTATGGCAGCAGAAATTGCGATGGAACATCATTTAGGACTCACCTGCGATCCTATCGGAGGTTTGGTTCAAATACCATGTATAGAACGAAACTCTATGGGTGCCATAAAAGCTATTAATGCCGCAGAGCTCGCATTGGGTTCTGACCCATCGGCAGCGAAAGTTCCTTTAGATAAAGTGGTACAGACCATGTGGGAAACCGCAAAAGACATGAGTTCTAAATATAAAGAAACCTCTGAAGGCGGATTGGCTGTTGGTGTTTTCTTGAGCGATTGTTAATTCTGTTTCAAAAAGTAGCTACTTTTAATTTGTAGTTGTATAAATGGATGTCCTTTTTTTATAAGTCGATATTCCGCTAACTTTAGTATATGAAAAATCTGATTTCTGAAAGGGTAGCCGATTTTATAAAAAACTATCCTCCGTTTAATGTTCTTGATAGTAAATCGTTATTTCAGTTAGCTGAACAAGTACTTATTGTTTATAAGGAAAAGAACAGTGTTATTTTCTCAGTAGATGAACCTCAGCATTCACATTTTTATTTAGTTCATAAAGGGGCTGTTACATTAAACAATCCTGCTACTACTAATATACTTGACTATTGCGACGAAGGCGATATATTTGGACTACGCCCTCTTTTTGCCAATGAAAATTACAAACTTGAAGCTAGGGCTCATGAAGAATGTATTCTTTACGGAATTCCAATCGAAATTTTTAAACCTATTGCAAAGCAGAACGAAGAAGTAACTATTTTTCTAATGGAGAGTTTTGCCTCCAACACCCGTAATCCTTATGCTAAAAGCCAAAAAGGACAGCTCTTTGATCATGAAGGTGAAGAGGAAGAAGAAATCAGTAAAGAGGTTGTATTACCAGATTTACAATTAGCCAGCTATTCTAAAAAATTAGTGACCTGTTCTACAAGAACAACTATAAAAAAGGCCGCTGATATCATGTCTAAAAAGAAAATTGGTTCTATTCTAGTGATAAGCAAAGATTTACCCGTTGGTATTATAACTGATAAAGATTTTAGAAATAAAGTGATATCAGGTGAACAACCTATTACCGCTTCTGTAAAATCAATAATGACAACGCCCGTCATAACTTACCCAAAGAACCTTACTATAACCCAGGCACAAATGGCCATGATGAAGAGTAACATCAGCCATTTGATTATAACTGAAGACGGCACACCTAATACTTCTGCATTAGGTATTTTATCTAAGCACGACGTTATGGTTTCCTTGGGCGATAATCCTGCTGTACTAGTAAAAGCTATAAAACGTACCTCACGAATTAAAAAAATAAAGCAGATTAGAAAAAGTGTAATGGTACTGTTATCTGGATATTTAGAACAAAATATTCCTTTAGGATTAATTGCTAAGATAATTTCTGAACTGAATGATACATGTATTAAACAGGTAGTGGAAATTTCTATCGCTAAGATGGATAATCCACCTCCAGTAAAATTTGCATGGTTGGCTTTAGGAAGTCAGGGTAGAAGTGAACAGCTCTTACATACAGACCAAGATAATGCCTTAGTATTTGAAGATGTACCTGAAGAAGATTTACCAAAAACTACCACTTACTTTCTAGAACTTTCAAAGCTTATAACCAAAGGATTAAATACTATAGGTTACGAATACTGCCCAGCAGATATGATGGCCTCTAACCCTAAATGGTGCTTAAGTCTAGAGGAATGGAAAAACAAATTATCGTACTGGATCGGTAACCCCGGGCCGAATGAAGTACTGATGTCCTCCATATTTTTTGATTATAGCTTAGCATTTGGTGAGCGAAGTTTGCTAGATAACATGTCTGACCATATTTTTAGAACCGTTCAGAATTATCCTATTTTTTTAGTGCATTTAGCCAACGGCGCACTTCAAAGTCCGTCACCAACAGGATTCTTTAGACAATTTGTAGTAGAACAAGACGGACAACACAAAGATTTTTTCGATTTAAAAAGTAGAGCATTAAGACCGTTGATAGATGCTGCCCGAGTTTTAATACTATCGCATTCTGTAAAAGCAATAAGCAATACCTGGGAACGCTATGAGAAGTTAGCAGAACTTGAACCAAATAATCAAGAGTTATACTTGGCATGCTCTTATGCCACCAAAGCATTATTAAAATTTAGAACACGACAAGGATTAGCTAATCATGATTCAGGTAGATTTATTAAACTAGATCAATTGAGCAAGCAAGAAAAAATGAAATTAAAGCGCACCTTTAAAGCCATTAAAGAAATTCAAGAATTGATCACACTTCGCTTTAAGGTCACTAATTTTTTAGGATAATGGGATTATTTAAAAGAACACCTAAAAATCTACCTGATTACTGGATAAAATATGCCTCCCTTTTCAAGGAGTCTACGAGTAAAAATTTCAATGAATTAATATTTGTAGTATTAGATACAGAGACCACAGGTTTCAGTTTTGAAGATGACCGTATACTTTCTATTGGTGCTGTAAAAATCAAGAAAGAAACCATTTCTGTACAAGAAGTATTTGATATCTATTTAGAACAAGAAAAATTCAATAAAGAAACTGTTCATGTACACGGACTCTTAAAAAACGGACAACGAGAATGTATTAGTGAAGCTTTAGCGCTAGAGAAATTTCTTGAATATGTAGGCAATGCCATCATAGTAGCACATCATGCTGGTTTTGATATGGGAATGCTCAATACTGCTTTAGAAAGAAACGGTCTACCTAAACTAAAAAACACGGTATTAGATACGGGAGTTATCTATAAAAAAACGCTGATTAAATCTTACTTAGTGCAACCAAAATCTAATTACACATTAGATGAGCTTGCTGAAAAATTTTCCATTTCAAGAAAAGACAGGCATACAGCATTAGGCGACGCCTATATTACAGCAGTCGCCTTTTTAAAAATCATTTCTCGTTTAAAGGAAAAGAAAAATTTCTCGCTTAAATATTTACTTAGATAGCCTTATAGACTCTCCAAATAACTCAATACATTTCTATTGATACGATCGTTAATATGTGTAGTATCAGCCTTTACAAAAGATTCACCAGTGATGTGTTCGTAAAGTTCAATATAACGTTCAGAAACCGATTCTATATATTCATCGGTCATTTCAGGTACCGTTTGCCCTTCTAAACCTTGAAAGTCATTTGCAATCAACCACTGCCTTACAAACTCTTTCGAAAGTTGCTTTTGTGGTTCGTTTGCATCTTGTCTTTGTTGATATCCGTCAGAATAAAAATATCTTGAAGAATCGGGCGTATGTATCTCGTCAATCAATACGATTTTACCCTCTTTTGTCTTTCCGAATTCATATTTAGTATCCACCAAAATCAATCCTCTATCAGCAGCTATTTCTGTACCTCTTTGAAAAAGAGCATATGTATACTTTTCCAATACAGCATAATCATCCGCAGAAACTATTCCTTTACTTAAAATATCTTCTTTAGAAATGTCTTCATCATGGTCTCCCATTTCTGCCTTAGTTGCAGGAGTAATAATCGGACTCGGGAATTTATCATTCTCCTTCATTCCGTCGGGCATTGCAACGCCACAAAGCATTCTTTTGCCTAATTTATATTCTCTAGCGGCATGACCAGACAAGTATCCACGAATTACCATTTCAATTTTGAAAGGCTCACAAGCAACACCAACAGCCACGTTTGGATCAGGAGTAGCAGTCAACCAATTTGGAACAATATCTTCGGTAGAAGCCATCATCTGAGTCGCAATCTGATTAAGAATTTGCCCTTTATAAGGTATACCTTTTGGCATCACAACATCAAAAGCAGACAATCTATCTGTTGCCACCATGACTAACATATCGTTCTCTAAGGTATAAACCGATCTTACTTTGCCTTTATAGACATTCTTTTGACCAGGAAAATTGAATTCTGTTTCGTAAATAGTATTATTTGACATGTAATTTTTTAATTGTGATGTTCAATAGTTTTATAAGCTTCAATAACATTTTTCACCAGTTTATGGCGTATAACATCTTTATCATCAAGATAAATAACCTCTATACCTTCTACGTTCTGTAAAATTAACAAAGCTTCTTTTAAGCCAGAAATTGTTCTTCTAGGCAAATCAATTTGTCCCGGATCGCCCGTTATTAAAAATCTTGCATTTCTACCCATTCTGGTTAGAAACATCTTCATCTGTGCATGCGTAGTATTCTGAGCTTCATCTAAAATAACAAAGGCATTATCTAACGTTCTACCACGCATAAATGCCATAGGGGCAATTTGTATGGTACCGTTTTCAATATAATGCACCAACTTCTCTGCAGGGATCATATCTCTTAGCGCATCGTACAAAGGTTGCATATAAGGATCAAGCTTTTCTTTTAGATCTCCCGGTAAAAAACCTAGGTTCTCACCAGCTTCAACAGCGGGTCTAGTTAAAATAATTTTCTTTACCTGTTTTTCTTTTAAGGCCTTTACCGCAAGTGCAACACCGGTATAGGTTTTACCTGTACCAGCCGGACCGATAGCAAAAACCATATCGTTCTTTTTGGCGGCATCAACCAATCTACGTTGATTAGCAGTCTGGGCTTTAATTAACCTACCGCTTACACCATGCACCAATGTCTCTCCACTATTCTTCGATGAAATTGGATGATCATCTTCAGAACTTGTCAACACCCTTTCAATGCTATTTTCATCTAGCTTGTTATATTTAATGAAGTGCTGGGTTAGTAGATCGAACCGTTTTTCAAACTCTTCTAAAAGTTCTTCGTCTCCATAGACTTTTATCTTATTGCCACGTGCAACAATTTTCAATTTCGGAAAGTACTTTTTTAATAAATCAATATGTTCATTTTGCTGCCCAAAAAACTCTCTCGGGCTAATTTCGGTAAGTTCTAGAATTATCTCGTTCAAACAGTCAGTTTTATTATGATTTATAGTTAGCGAAGATTAGTTTCTAATCGCTGTTTTTTGTTTAATTTTGTATATCAAATTTAAGCAAATTTTAAGTTCGACTAACCAAAAACATATCAACATTGCTGTATGGCAATAATCACCCTAACAACAGATTTCGGATTAAAAGATCACTTTGTAGCTGTATTAAAAGGCTCCATATATACAGAATTGCCCGATGCCAAGATTGTTGATATTTCGCATGACATCATGCCCTTCAACATTCACGAGTGTGCATACATACTTTCCAACTCATACAAAAGCTTCCCAAAAGGAACGATACATATTGTAGGCGTAGATTCTGAAGAGACACCAGATAACAAGCATGTAGTAGCACTTGTAAACGGACATTACTTTATTAGCGCAAATACCGGCGTCATTGGGCTCATTACTTCTGAAATGACCCCTGAGAAAGTGGTCGAAATAAATTTACCAGATTCCATAGCTAATTCGTTTCCTGTTTTAAATGTATTTATTCAGGTAGCCTGCCATATTGCTCGTGGTGGCACTTTAGAAATTGTCGGCAAACCATTTACAGCACTAAACGACCTAAGAGAGTTTTCACCAAGAATTGTCGAAGATGGCAAAAAGATTATTGGCAGTGTTATCTATATTGATAACTATGGTAACGTTATTACCAATATTCGTAAAAATTTATTTGATGCCTATCGAAAAGATCGTAATTATACCCTTATTGCACGTAATCATAAACTAGACAAAATTCATAAAGCTTATAATGACTTTATAGATTATAGTTTAGAAAAAAATCATCGCAAAAGTGCAGGAGATCTTTTGGCTATATTTAATTCGTCAGACTATATTGAATTGGCAATCTACAAAAGTAATCTTACCACCGTTGGTGGTGCCTCTACCCTATTAGGCCTAGATTACAGAGATACCATTATGGTAGATTTTGAATAGCGGCAGCAAATTCCATTTCATGAAAATTTAAGCGTATTTTTAAATAATACGAAATCACCAAAAGTTAATAACTAATGGTCAATTACAAATATTAAAAGCTTAAGTTAGTAATACCTAGTGTTATACACTACCTTGACCGACAACAAACTGTTAATAAGTTTGTTTCCTTAAAAAGGGCAATTAAAATATCTTTGTTGGTAACGAAAACTGCCAACAATAAGGAGTTTAAACCTATTTTTCTTGTGAACTCAAGATTAATATCAATAAAATTTAAAGAATGAAATTTATAGTTTCAAGTACCTATTTGCTAAAGCAACTTCAAATATTAGGAGGTGTAATCAACAACAGTAACACGTTACCAATCTTGGATAATTTTCTGTTCGATTTGCAGAAGGACAAACTAACCGTGTCAGCTTCCGATTTGGAAACCACCATGAGTTCAGTTATAAAAGTAGATTCTGATAACGAAGGTACTATTGCTGTACCGGCAAGATTGCTTTTAGAAACTTTAAAAACCTTCCCTGAGCAACCACTTACTTTTGTTGTTGAGGATAACAATACCGTAGAAATTAGTTCTAACCACGGTAAATATGCACTAGCATATGCTGATGGTGCAGAATTCCCAAAAGCGGTTGAATTAACTAGTCCAAGTTCTACGACATTACTTGGAGATATTTTAGCAACTGCAATCAACAAAACAATTTTTGCTGCTGGTAACGATGATTTAAGACCCGTAATGAGCGGAGTCTTTTTTCAGTTTTCTCCAGAGAACTTAACGTTCGTTGCAACAGATGCACATAAATTAGTAAAATACCAACGTACAGACGTAAGAGCTTCTCAAGTAGCTGAGTTCATTATGCCTAAAAAGCCTTTGACATTATTAAAAGGAATTTTAGCAGGTAGTGAATCTGATGTACTTATCGAGTACAATGAGAGCAACGCGAAATTCAGCTTTGAAGAAACCGAATTGATCTGTAGACTAATTGACGGTAAATACCCTAATTACGAAGCGGTAATACCAAAAGAGAATCCGAATAAACTTACGATAGCTAGAAATCAATTTTTGAGTTCAGTGAAAAGGGTTTCTATTTTCTCTAATAAAACGACACACCAAATACGTTTAAAAATAGCTGGTGCAGAATTAAATATTTCTGCAGAAGATCTTGATTACTCTAACAAGGCAGAAGAAAGATTAACATGTTCTTACCAAGGTGATGATATGCAAATCGGATTCAACTCTAGATTCTTAACAGAAATGTTGAACAACTTAGGATCTGATGAAGTTTCTTTAGAAATGAGTCTACCAAACCGTGCAGGTATACTTACCCCAACTGATGGTTTAGATGAAGGTGAATTTGTAACGATGTTAGTAATGCCTGTTATGCTTAACAGCTAGTACATAAAATATATAAACTAAAAAGGGTCAGTTATTAAACTGACCCTTTTTTTTTGTTTTATAATATGCTTACGATATAAACCGCATGGTTCCAAAGTAGCTAGGCGATTCTCCGTTACTAGCCTTTATTGCATTTACTGCCGGCATTACAATTGATAAAATTCCCGCGAACATTAATAATAAGATACCGAGTCCGAATAACAGGATACCAGGAATTCCGATTACAAGATATAATAGTAACGTTAATTGAAAGTTGATTACCGATTTACCATGCTCGTCCATACCTATAACAGAATCTTTGGTCGTTAACCAAATTACTAGCGGTACTACGAGTCCGCCAAACCCTGTTACAAAATCTAAATATTGAGACAAATGAGTAATGACCAATAAATTACGGTCTTCTCGAACAACTACTGCGTTTTTATTTACTAGTTCCATTTTTGATTGATTTAATGATGAATACTACAAATAAGACGCATAAAGTCGCAAATTGTTACAACTTTTAAAAAAATTATAGTTTTCTATTCAATTTTGTAAGCTTCTCTTGCTCTTTCATAATCTTCATTTGACTCTTAGCAACCTTATCTTCTAATTTCTGAATATCAACAGGAGAAAGTGTTCCTTTTAGTTTTCCTTTTTCAAGCTGACCTTTTAATTTTTCAACTTTTTTTTCTTCTTTAGAAATAGATTTTGCTTTAGAATCAATTTGCTTTTGAAGCTTTTCTTCTTTCTTTTTTGCTGCCTCCTCTTTCTTTTTCGCTGCAGCTTCTTTCTTTTCTTTCTTAGCTTCAGCTTTTGCCTTCTCTACATTCTCCTTGACCTGTTCCATTTCTTTTTCCTGAGTAACAGTGATTTCACCAGTAGTTTCAGGGGCATCATCTTGAGCCATAGCTAAAGAACTAACCAACATAAACGCCAACAATACAAATACTTTTTTCATTTTTAAATTACATTTTATAGCATGCAAAATTACTATATAAATACATACTGAAAACAAAATGCAATTAAATTAAGAAAACTACAACAGTTAATAAATGATTATTTTTGCAAGATGATTCAAAACGATACCATAATAGCATTAGCAACTCCGGCAGGTGCGGGAGCCATTGCAATTATTAGACTTTCAGGCACAGATGCAATTACTATTGCTTCCAAACATTTTGAATCGGTTTCAGGTAAAATTCTTGCAAATCAAAAAAGTCACACCATACATTTAGGATATATAAAGGATGGAAAAAATGTACTAGACCAAGCACTAATATCCGTTTTTAAAGACCCGCATTCATATACAGGAGAAAACGTAATAGAAATATCTTGCCACGGTTCACCATATATACAACAACAAATTATTCAGTTATTTCTTAGAAACGGATGCAGAACAGCAGATGCAGGTGAGTTTACGTTAAGGGCATTCTTGAATGGTAAAATGGATTTGAGTCAGGCAGAAGCAGTTGCCGATTTAATTTCTAGTGATAATGCCGCTAGTCACCAAATTGCTGTGCAACAAATGCGTGGCGGATTCAGTAATGAAATAAAGCAGTTACGAACAGAGCTATTAAATTTCGCCTCTTTAATTGAACTAGAACTCGATTTTTCTGAGGAAGATGTAGAATTCGCGGATCGTACTCAGTTTAAAGAACTACTTACACGTATTCAAAAAGTATTACAAAGCTTAATAGATTCTTTTGCAGTAGGAAATGTGATTAAAAACGGAATTCCTGTAGCAATTGTCGGTGAACCCAATGTAGGCAAATCAACACTTTTAAATGCATTTTTGAATGAAGAGCGCGCCTTAGTATCAGATATTGCAGGCACCACCCGTGATACTATAGAAGATGAAATTTCTATTGGCGGAATAGGATTTCGATTTATTGACACTGCAGGTATTCGCGAGACCCAAGATGTTGTGGAAGGCATGGGTATTAAGCGAACGTTTGAAAAGATAGAGCAAGCACAAGTAGTCTTACTATTGGTTGATGGCTCAAAAATATTAGCTGACGATAAAAAATTAAAGAATATTGTTATCGATTTTGAAAAGATAAAAAATCAGAATCCGCAAAAACCATTAGTCTTATTGGTTAATAAATCAGATACCCTTTCAGAGGAGGATAAAAAGAAAATAGGCACCTATTTAGATGATGTAAAATATCTATCAGCCAAAACAGGCGAAGGTGTTGAGGAATTACAAAACAGCCTTTTAGAATTTGTAAATACAGGTGCACTTCGCAATAACGAAACTATAGTAACCAATACTCGCCACTACGACTCTTTGTTAAAAGCATTAGAAGTAATAGAAAAGGTACAATTTGGAATGAAAGCAAATCTTTCAAGCGACCTAATGGCAATCGATGTTAAAGAAGCATTATATCATTTAGGAGAAATCACCGGGCAAGTGACGAATGATGAATTGTTGGGAAATATTTTTGCTAATTTTTGTATCGGTAAGTAACCACTGTAAAAATATCAACCATGAATGGTCTCATCTTTTCCATAGTTTTTAATCACTTCTGCTTCAAACTCAACTAACTCTTGCCAGCGTTTGTCGACATCAACATCTTGACCATATTTACGAGCAAAGCCAATGAAAGTAGTATAATGACTCGCTTCGCTTACCATTAAATCATAATAAAACTTAGATAATTCTGTATCTTTAATTTCCTCTGAAAGTAGTTTGAAACGTTCGCAGCTTCTGGCTTCTATCATAGCAGAAAATAATAGCCGATCTACCATAGACTGTAATCGACTACCACCTTTATTCATGAATTTGTAAAGCTCATTTACGTAGCTATCCTTACGTTCTCGACCTAGTGTATAACCGCGCTCTTTAATAATATCATGCACCATTTGAAAATGCACTAATTCTTCTTGCGCTAGCAGAAGTAAATCAGTTACCAAATCCGGATATTCTGAATTTAGTGTAATAATGGTAATAGCATTAGTAGCCGCTTTTTGTTCGCACCATGCGTGATCCGTTAAAATCTCTTCAAGATTCTTTTCTACAATATTGACCCAACGCGGGTCAGTAGCTAATTTTAGATGCAGCATGATATTCGTTTTTTGTAAAAGTAGGTGTCAATACCGAAATACAACCAACAAAGCCTCATATAATTTTTAAATATGAGGCATAAAACAGTATTACATATTTCTACGATACTGCCCTCCTACCTCAAACATGGCATGTGTAATTTGACCTAAAGAGCAATATTTAGTGGTTTCCATTAATTGCTCAAAAGTATTCTCATTATTCAATGCAATATCCTGCAAAGATTTTAAAGATTCTTCTGCTATAGCTACATTTCTTTCCTGTAAATCTTCAAGATTGTTTATTTGTGCCTTCTTTTCATCTTCTGTTGCACGAATAACCTCTTCTGGTATTATAGTAGGTGAACCATTAGATGATAAGAAAGTATTCACCCCAATTATTGGCAGTTCTCCCGTATGCTTCTTCGTTTCATAATATATACTCTCTTCTTGAATTTTGCTGCGTTGGTACATGCTTTCCATTGCTCCAAGCACTCCGCCACGATCCGTAATTCTATCAAACTCAACCATAACGGCTTCTTCAACTAAATCGGTCAACTCTTCGGTAATAAAAGATCCCTGCATCGGGTTCTCGTTTCTAGCCAACCCTAGCTCTTTATTGATAATCAATTGTATTGCCATAGCCCTTCTAACAGAATGCTCTGTAGGCGTGGTAATTGCTTCATCATACGCATTGGTATGCAATGAATTACAATTATCGTAAATGGCATAAAGTGCCTGCAAAGTTGTTCTAATATCATTGAAATCTATCTCTTGAGCATGTAAAGAGCGCCCTGATGTTTGAATATGATATTTCAGCTTTTGAGAACGTTCATTCCCGTTATATTTCAACTTCATGGCTTTTGCCCAAATTCTTCTTGCCACCCTACCAATTACCGCATATTCGGGATCAAGTCCGTTACTAAAGAAAAAAGAAAGATTGGGTGCAAACTCATCTATATGCATACCTCTAGAAAGGTAATATTCTACAAATGTAAAGCCGTTGGCTAATGTAAATGCTAACTGACTAATCGGGTTCGCCCCTGCTTCTGCAATGTGATAACCAGAAATGGATACCGAATAAAAATTACGGACTTTCTGATCTATAAAATATTGTTGTACATCACCCATTAAGCGCAATGAAAATTCCGTAGAAAAAATACAGGTATTCTGTGCTTGATCTTCTTTTAGTATATCTGCCTGTACCGTACCTCGAACCTTCGATAATGCATCTGCCTTAAGTTCGGCATATACATCTGCCTTTAAAACCTGATCACCAGTTACCCCTAACAGAAACAAACCAAGACCATCATTACCTTCTGGCAACTCACCTGCATAGGTTGGGCGCTTAGCCCCTAACTTCTTATAGATGTCATCAATCTTTTTATTGACTTCAGTTTCTAATCCGTTGGTTTTAATATACTTCTCACATTGCTGATCAATAGCGGCATTCATAAAAAATGCGGCAATAGTCGCTGCAGGACCATTAATAGTCATTGAAACCGAAGTAGTCGGCGCACATAAATCGAATCCGGAGTATAATTTTTTAGCATCATCTAAACAGCAAATACTTACTCCTGAATTTCCTATTTTTCCGTAAATATCTGGTCGATCACCTGGGTCTTCTCCATATAACGTCACCGAATCAAAAGCCGTAGACAAGCGAGCTGCCGGCAATCCCTTTGAAACATAATGAAAACGCTTATTTGTTCTTTCAGGTCCGCCCTCACCAGCAAACATTCTAGTTGGGTCTTCACCTTGTCTTTTAAATGGAAAAACCCCTGCCGTAAAAGGAAATTCCCCCGGTACGTTTTCCTGTAAAGACCATTTTAAAATATCTCCCCAACCTTCGTACTTAGGTAAAATCACTTTTGGTATTTGTGTCTGTGATAACGATTTGGTCGTTGTTTCAACCTTTACCTCTTTACCTCTAACTATGTAGGTGAAAAAATCTCCTTCATAATTAGCCTTCTTCTCATTCCACTCATCAATTATTTTTTGATTATGCGGATCAAGATCTAATTGCAATTCTTCCTTCGCGGCTTCAATAGCCCTTAACACCTCTTCCTTATCTTTTAATATTTCAGAAGATTCTTTAAGACTGAATAGTTTTTGAGCAACCGCTTTTTGATGCTCAGACCTTTCGTTATAATCACGAATAGTATCTGTTATTTCAGAAAGATATCTTGTTCTTTTTGGCGGAATGATGTAAATCTTCTCAGACATCTCCCTTGAACTTTCAAAAGTCGATGTTAAGTCCTTGGCATCTGTTTTAGCTACCAAAGTATCAATAACCGCCCTGTACAACTGATTCATGCCCGGATCATTAAACTGGGATGCAATAGTACCATAAGCCGGAAGTTCTTCTGCCGGAGTATCCCATAACTGATGATTACGCTGGTATTGTTTTTTCACATCACGCAAAGCATCTAAAGCCCCTCTTTTATCAAACTTGTTTAAAGCAATTAAATCTGCAAAATCAAGCATGTCAATTTTTTCAAGTTGTGTTGCCGCACCGTATTCCGGAGTCATAACATATAAAGACACATCTGAATGTTCGGTAATTTCAGTGTCTGACTGACCAATACCAGAGGTTTCTAAAATAATTAGATCGAAACCAGCAGCTTTGGTAATATCTACGGCATCTTTCACGTATTTTGATAAGGCTAAATTTGACTGGCGTGTAGCCAAAGAACGCATGTATACCCTATCATTAAAAATGGCATTCATTCTAATACGATCCCCCAATAATGCTCCACCCGTTTTACGTTTAGAAGGGTCTACTGAAATTACTGCAATCTTTTTATCCTCAAAATCAACAAGAAAACGGCGCACTAATTCATCTACTAACGATGATTTACCAGAGCCTCCTGTTCCTGTAATACCTAATACGGGAGCTACCTTTTTTGTTTCAACCTTTTTTCTGATGGTATTTAAAACAACTTCATGCTTTACAGGAAAATTCTCTGCAGAAGAAATCAATCTTGCAATATCGGCGTAACTAAGTTCTTCTAATTCGCTTAATTCTATATTTAAATTTTCCCCTACCGTGAAATCACTTTTTTGAATCAAATCATTGATCATACCTTGAAGCCCCATGGCACGACCGTCATCAGGAGAATATATTTTCTCTATACCGTAGGCATGCAATTCTACTATCTCTTCAGGTAGAATTGTTCCACCCCCACCACCGAACAACTTAATTTGCGACGCACCTCTCTCCTTCAACAAATCATACATATACTTGAAGTATTCTACATGTCCGCCTTGATAAGAAGTAATTGCGATAGCCTGCACATCTTCTTGAATAGCACAATCTACAATTTCTTGCACAGAGCGGTTATGACCTAAATGAATAACCTCGCAACCGGTAGATTGTATGATTCTCCGCATAATATTTATAGCGGCATCATGACCGTCAAAAAGAGAAGCCGCAGTCACTATACGAATATGATTTAGCGGTTTATAAGGAGTTTGTATGATATCGTTCATTTTAAATACTCAATTTAATTTTTAGCAGCCTGATTTTTTTCGAGATGATGAATCAATTATGTTTCAATTAATCATTGTTCAATACATTACAGCTCTTACACATATTGATGTTGCAACAACAATTTTAAGCTGATACGAAAATAAAGATTTTAATTAGCATTATTTCAATTTTCTTTAATTCTGAGCTTTAAATATGATTGATTAATAAATATACGTCTGAAATTTGACGAATTGATATTTTTGAGATCATGGATTGATTTTGTTTGCTAAATACTTCACGTAAAAAAAGGGTAGATTTACGACTCTTTTTACTGCTGTAATCATGATATACAAAGACCAACTAGGAAATCAAATCAAAGTTAATTCTACACCCTCTAGAATTGTTTCTGTTGTTCCTTCTATCACAGAGTTATTGTTCGATTTAGGATTGGGCGATAAAGTCGTTGGTTGTACTAAGTTCTGCGTACACCCTAATAAGCCGTATTTCACGAAAAGTTTGATTGGCGGTACAAAAGACCTAAAACTAGAAAAGATTTTACAACTTAAACCAGATTTGATTCTCGCTAACAAAGAGGAAAATATCAAGGAACAGATTGAATTATTAAGCGAATCTGCACCTGTATGGATTAGCGACGTAAAAACCTTTGATGACAGTCTTAACATGATAGAACAAATTGGTCAAATAACTTCTAGTTCTAAACGAGCTACGGAAATCATCACGCAACTAAGTAACATATTAAAACCAAAAAGACCGTCAATAAAAGTGGTCTATCTTATTTGGAAAGACCCCTATATGACCGTGGGTGGTGATACCTATATTAGTAACATGCTGAACAGGTGTGGCTATATAAACGTGTTTGCTGACCAAAATCGCTACCCCAGTATTACATTGCAAGAAATAAATGATTATAACCCTGATGTAGTGCTATTATCATCTGAACCCTACCCTTTTAACGAAGAACATCTAAAAACCATTAAGGGCGTTTTAAAGAATACAGAAGTTAGATTAGCAGACGGAGAATTCTTTTCTTGGTATGGCTCAAGACAGCTGCATGTAAAACCTATTGAATCTTAATTTATATTCAAAATATTCTATTTGAGAATCTGCTTTTAATAATTCAATACAATGAATAAAACCAACAATTATAAATAGTTCACGGTATTTATCAAATTATAACACCAAGCTCAAATAGCTCTACGGGTACCAACAATGCAAAAACCATTTCTCTCCTAAAATAATAGCACAATTTTATAGTTATCAACATAGTAGATGCTGGTATAGTGCAAGAAATAAATATTTTGTCACAACACTTTTGCTAGCTCTAAAAAAAAGGCATCTTAATAAACACTAACTTTGGTAACTACTGCCGCTGCAGATCACCAAAATCTAATTTTAATTTATGTTCAGCTTTTTCTCTAAAAAACATTTTTTAATAGATCATCTTGAAGGGTTTATAGATATTCACAATCACATATTACCTGGTATTGATGATGGCGCAAAAACTGTTGAAGATTCTATTGAACTTATAAAAAGTTTTAATAAGTTCGGGGTAACCGATTTCATCTGTACTCCGCATATTATGGAGAACTATTACCCTAACAATCCTAACACGATTAGCAGCTCATTATTACTACTTAAGAATGCTTTAAAAATGAACAATTTAGGGCATGTAAATGTAGTGGCTGCAGCAGAGCACATGATTGATTCTGGTTTTGAAAAAATATTAGAAGATAAAGATATTATGCCTCTAGCAAAAAACTATCTTTTAATAGAGATGTCATACTTACAGGCTTCTATTAATTTTGACAGCTCGGTCGAAAAAATAAAAAGCGCTGGCTTGTTTCCAATATTCGCGCATCCTGAACGGTATGCGTATTTGCATAAAAACCTGAATGCGTATTCACGATATAAAAATGAAGGATTGTTATTTCAATTAAATATTTTATCCTTAGGTGAGTATTACGGTAAAGAAGTAAAACAAACAGCGTTGTATCTTTTGAAGAATAATTTAATAGATTTTGTAGCTAGCGATGTCCATAAAATGACACAACTAAATTACCTCAAAAAAATAAGCATCAATGAAAAAACATTGATGCTTATTAAGCCTATAATTGAAAAGACTATTTATAATTTCAGGTAATGTGGTCTAAAACTTCCACCACTTTTTACTGGTCTTGTTATAACCGTAGCCATACTTACCACCGTAGCCTAATTCGTTTAAAGTAACATCGTTCACTACAAAAGAAACTCCTTTCAATTTCCCTTCATCACGAAGGCTCAAAGGAAACTTCACTGCATTCTCATCAGTTACACCTGCTCTGGTTACATAAATTATATGGTTCGCATAAGGTGCAATCAATAAGGTATCACTAACAACCATCATTGGTGCAGTATCGACAATTACATAATCGTACATTTCAGAAACTTCTGCCAGTAAATCCCCAATTTTAGAACTCATTAAAAGCTCTGCAGGGTTTGGTGGTATTTTTCCTGAGTATATAACATCGATCGTATTATGATGAACTAACATCGGTCTAATAATATCTTTAACTTGAATAGTATCATCTAATAAGAATTCAGTTAATCCCGCATCTTTATTTCTAGAAGGTGTCTTCAATTTGTCAACAGAATCTCCTGAAAAGAACGTATATAGTTTCGGATTTCTAATATCCGCACCAACTAACAATACCTTCTTATTAGTACTCGCCAATATCATCGAAAGGTTAGAAGACACAAAAGTTTTACCTTCACCAGGTGTACTAGAGGTAATAAAAATGACATTATTTTTATTACTATCACTAGCACGCTTCGTTTTAATCAAGAAGTCGAGGTTAGCTCTTATTATTCGTAACGCCTCTGCCAATACAGAACGGTCATCATTAATAATAATTTTGCTATCTTTTTTCGAAAGCCTAGGCAACTCACCTAGTATAGGAACATCTTTAGTGAATGCTTCTAAACTATACTTATTTCGAATTTTAGTATCTAATAAATCTTTACCATAAATAACGCCAAAAGGTAATAATAGACCTAATATCAAAGAAGCCAAATAAGTAATCGCTTTTTTGGGCTTGACTGGTGTTGGACTAGCCACAAATGCACTATCAATTATATTTGATTTTGGCGATGCAGATGCAAAAGCAATTTGAGATTCTTCACGTTTCTGTAATAAATATAAATAAAGTGACTCTGTTGTTTCCTGCTTTCGAGTAATATTCCTTAATTCTCTCTGATTTTGAGGTGCAGAATATATTGTACCTTGTATTCGTCCTAATTGATTTTGAAGCGTACTTACGTTCATACCTACATTACGTTCAAGCGAATTTAAACTGGATTGCATGGTATTTTTAAGTCCATCAAGCTGTTCATTTAAATTAATAATCATAGGGTTTCGCTCATCTGCACTTTTAAGTAAACGTTTTCTTTCTGCCACCAAAGTGTTATATTGAGCTGAAGCTTCACTTAAAGAATTGCTACCAACATCGACCATGGGCATTTCATCATACCCGGCTTCTCCATCCACGTAATCCTTAAGTCCACTAACCATTTGTAATTGAACTTTCGCATTTTCTAAATTCTGACGACTCCCAGCACTTACTTGAACAGCAGCACCAACCTCCAAACCAGAACCTGTCATACCTTTCTGTGTCAAAAGTTCTTGAGCATCTTTATCAACAGAACTAAGATTTCCAGAAATTAACTGTATTCTATCATTAATGAATTCTGAAGTTACATCTGCTATTCTTCGCTTTTCTTCAGAGGCATTTCTATTGTAAATAGTTATTAGTTTATCTATAATATCTTTAGCCTTTATAGGTATCGCACTATTTAAAGAGACATTCAAAATATTTGATTTATCAGCAACCATGTCAATCTTTACAGATCCTTTTAAGGAACGAGCTACATTCTCAACAGGTTGTATTTGAATCTTAAATTCTTTACCAATCAAGCTTTTAGTATCTTTTACATTAGGCGTTATCACCATATCACCTATAGTTGTGGAAATACCATTACCAAAAGAATAAATTTTATAAGGAGATCCTTCGGTTTCTGTGTAACCAAAGGTAGTCGCAGAAGAAAACTCTATAAAAAAATCTAATTTTGCGTTATTTATTATTGAATCTGCAGCAATAAAATTTATTTTCATAGGAGCATTAGAATACACCTCAGAATTTATCACATTACCCAGTGCTATTATTTTAAAGTTAAGCTTTAACTCTTTAACAACATCTATAAAATTTGAACGTGATCCAATAATTTCTATTTCATCTTCTATCTTTTGAGAGCTTCCCCCTAATATATCTAAATCTTGAAAAGCGCTCATTTCACTAGTTGCACCTTTGTCCTCAACTACTTGAATTTGAGATTTAACCGCATACTCAGGTATAGTATATCTAATATACAAATATGCAAAAGTTATTGCCATAAGTCCACATACAACAAACCATTTCCAATGCTTTGTATATCCAGATACAATATTCTTTAAATCCTCTTTTTTATCAGAAATATTCATAAAATTAATTGATTTGAGTAATTTAAAGTATAATTCTAATTTCTTGTAAGAATAATTACGCCTGTAGTAATGATTAATGATGCTATCGACACCGTTAAACCTGCTCTGTTATCAAGTGTAGATTGTGTAACTGCAGACTGGTTAGGTTCTACATAGACTACGTCATTCTGCGTCAAATAGTACACAGGTGAATTCAATGCAGCCTTTTTAGTTAAATCGATACGGGTATACACCTTCGTTCCATTAAAATCTCTGATTACCAAAACATTGTCACGCTTACCCTTAATATTTAAGTCATTCGCAAGTCCAATAGCTTCTAAAACGGTAATTTGCTCTCCATTAACTTCATACGTACCAGGTCTATTAACTTGTCCTAACACCGTTACCGTAAAATTTCGTAAACGGATATTGATAATCGGATCTTTTAAATATGGTTGTAATTCTTGTTTTAACAAGGTCTTTGTTTCTTCTGGCGTAAGACCAACAATCTTAATATTACCCACTACTGGAAAATCAATTTCACCATTCTTATCAACAATATAATCTAATTGCTGCGGTTGACCGATATTTCCCTCGCCTTGTGCTGAAGAAAATAAATTAAAAGGCTTACTTGCCAAGGCATCTAAGGTTGACACATTAATACCGACTACATCATCTACTTTAAATGTATTCACATGTGTATTATCACTTACAATGGTTTCATAGTCTGCTGCATCTTGAAAATACACAACATCTTTTTTTGATCCGCATGAAGCTATAAGTACTCCTAAAAATACTAATAATCCGTAGTGATTAAATTTCGTTTTCAATGTATTCATTTTTCTAAAAATATTAATAATGGTTAATGTTATACTAATTAAGGTTGTACAATTTTGAGTGGCGCTTTATTCTGATCATCTTTAGTATCAGATGCCTCATCAAGTTCACAAAAGTCTGAATTTTTAGATACATATTCTGGAACAATCTCTTTCATAAGCTTAACCGTATTACCGCTGAAGAACATATTGGTAATACATAATTCATCAATTTTTGATCTTACTTTCGCATATTCTACATCACGCACTTTACTGATCTTAATTTTCTGATGATAGGTTGGCAGGGTATTTTCACCATTGGCCAACAATTCTTCATATAACTTTTCACCTGGTCGTAAACCTGTAATTTTAATATCTATATCATCTGGATACCTCAAGCCAGAAAGCTTAATCATATTTTTGGCCAAATCAAAAATCTTAACAGATTCACCCATATCGAATATAAAGATCTCTCCACCTTCACCCATAGCTCCAGCTTCTAAAACTAATTGAGAAGCTTCTGGTATGGTCATAAAATAACGTGTGATATCTTTGTGGGTTAATGTTAACGGCCCACCTTTTTCTATCTGTTTTCTAAACAATGGTATTACCGAACCATTCGACCCAAGTACATTACCGAATCTGGTGGTTATAAACTTAGTTTTGTTTTCTTTTTGCATACAACTAATATATAGTTCTGCTATACGCTTAGTTGCCCCCATGACATTGGTTGGGTTTACCGCTTTATCGGTAGATACGAAAACAAATTTTTCAACACCATGTATAATAGATAAATCTGCTACATTCTTAGTACCGCCAATATTAATTTTGATAGCTTCGTAAGAGTTGTACTCCATTAGGGGCACATGCTTATATGCTGCAGCATGAAAAACAACATTTGGTCTGTGTTCTCCAAATAACGCATTCATTCTATTTTTATCTCTAATATCTGTTACAATCGGAATAAAGTTATGAAATCCGTTTTGCTTTAATTCTTGTTGCAGATCATACAAGGCAGATTCTGCCGAATCAATAACTATTAAAGATTTATACCCGTAATTACATATTTGTCGAACAATCTCGCTACCAATAGAACCAGCTCCACCAGTAACCATAACGGTCTTGTTCATTAACTCCATCGAAATTTTACTATTCTTAATAGTTATCGGTGCACGATCTAATAAATCTTCTATTTGCACCTGTTTTATTTGCGAAACTTTTAGTTCTCCATTGATCCAATCTTCAATGGGCGGTACAATTTTCACAACTATCGGCAAATCAACAAGCCCCTCTACCGTTTTTCTCAACTTAAGTGAATCAATATTTTGTATTGAAAAAATAATTTCAGAAATATTATTTTTTACAATGAAAGCCTCTGTTAAAGTTTTTCTCGCAAATACTGGCACACCATTAATATTCTTTCCTATTTTTTTAACATCTCTATCAATATATCCTATTACCTTATACCTACTTTTACTATTATTACCAATAGCGCCATGAGTCAAAACTCCCGAATCTCCGGCACCGTAAATCAAAATATTTTTAGTAACTTTTATACTGCTGTTCATTTTGTTATAAAAAGATTTAAAAACAAAACGAGAGGCAACTAAACCTACAAAGGTGATTAAACTATTGATTATAATAATAGATAATGGTATGGTGAATTGACTCAACACATCTAATTGTCTATTCACCAAAACAACAAAAATAACCAGTATACTAAAGAAGCATACGGCATTAAAAATGTTATACACATCTCTAACTCCTGTATGTCGTACTACACCTTTATAAGAACCTACAATCATAAAGGCTAACAAAGCAGCTACTGCTACTAAAGGTATTTGAACCAAAAAGTTATGGACATCGAAATTTAAGGTTAAATTAAATCGAATAAGATAAGATAGTACAAACGAGAAAACTACCGTTAGTAGGTCAATGCCCAACACAAGCCACTTAGAGGCATAGCGCTGTGCACTGTAATTCAGGTATTTCTGTATCATGATAAAACGTTTTTGATGGTTATTACAACACGCTCTAATTCTTCATTAGATAAGTTAGACCCACTTGGTAAACAAAGACCTCTATCAAATAATGATTCTGAGGTTCCATCTACAAAATGCTTAGTATCACTAAATATCGGTTGTAAGTGTAAGGGTTTCCATAAGGGTCTAGACTCAATATTCTGATCTAGAAGTGCCAACCGAAGCTTTTCTCTTATCTCAAAAGATGGCGTTAAGATACAACTTAACCATCTATTGGAAAAATATCCGTTAGGCTCCTTTAAAAATTCAATTTCTTCAAATTGATCTAATGACTCTTTGTAGTATTGATGATTAGCTCTACGTGCGTTAACTCGGTCTTTTAAAACTTCCATTTGACCACGCCCAATACCTGCCAAAACATTACTCATTCTGTAATTGTATCCAATATTAGAATGTTGATAATGAGGCGCATCATCTCTTGCTTGTGTTGCTAAAAACACCGCTCTTTCAGCATAGGCTTTATTTTTAGAAACTAAAGCACCACCGCCTGAGGTCGTAATAATTTTATTTCCATTAAATGACAAAATCCCTATATCGCCAAAAGTTCCACATGGTATTTGATTATAAGAACTACCCAATGCTTCTGCACTATCTTCTAAAACGGGAATTTGAAATTCATCGGCTATAGCTCTTATTTCGGAAATCTTATAAGGCATACCGTATAAATGTACTACAATAATTGCCTTAGGTTTCTTACCCTCTTCGATTCCACTTTCTATTGCCTTTCTTAATAAACCAGGCGACATATTCCATGTATCTAACTCACTATCTACAAAAACAGGGTGAGCACCTAAATAAGCAATAGGATTGGCAGACGCAGAAAAAGTAAAACTTTGACACAGTACATCATCACCTTTTCCTACACCTAGTAACTCCAAACCTAAATGAATGGCAGCTGAACCAGAACTTAAGGCAGCCACATGCACGGAATTACCTAGTTCAACTTTAATAGCCTGCTCAAAAGCATTTACGTTAGGCCCCAGCGGAGCGATCCAATTTGTATCAAAGGCTTCGTTAACATAGTTTTGCTCTGTGCCTCCCATATGCGGAGACGAAAGCCAAATTTTAGTAGGTGTTGAAACGGTTTTCAATAGTTGTCAATTTAGGGTTACAAATATAAGATTCAAAATTAACTATACATTTAACCAATACACTGAATTAATATTATAATTCGTTTAATACGTGGAAATTATCGGTTAAAGGAAATGGTATATACCATTTATCGTATGTAAAAGCTTTTGAACCCTGTAAATAACGACTTCACCTAAAATATATTTCCTAATCGAGCTTTATTTTTTAATCTTTGCCTTTTTAATCCCAATATTCCATTAATGAAAAAGATTACAAAAATATGTTGTATCGGCGCTGGCTATGTTGGCGGACCTACAATGTCAGTTATAGCGAAGCAATGTCCAGAAATACAAGTAACGGTTGTAGATATCAATCAAGACCGTATTGATCAGTGGAACACTATTGATTTAGATCAACTACCTATCTATGAACCAGGATTAAAAGAAATTGTAGGAGAGAGACGTGGGAAAAATCTTTTTTTCTCTACAGAAGTTGATAAAGCTATCGACGAAGCTCAAATGATATTTATCTCTGTAAACACCCCTACCAAAACCTATGGCAAAGGTAAAGGGCAAGCGGCAGATTTAAAATTCATAGAACTTTGTGCACGTAATATTGCAAAAGTTGCCAAAGACGACAAGATTGTTGTTGAAAAATCAACACTTCCTGTAAGAACCGCTCAAGCAATTCAAAACATTTTAGATAATACGGGTAATTCTGTAAAATTTGAAATTTTATCGAATCCCGAGTTTTTAGCCGAGGGTACCGCTATTGAAGATTTAATACATGCAGATCGTGTTTTAATTGGCGGTAACGACACACCAAGCGGTCAAGCTGCAAAAGATGCCCTTAGTGCAGTATATGAGCATTGGCTCCCGAAAGAACGCATATTGCAAACGAACGTATGGTCTTCAGAGTTATCAAAACTAGTTGCCAATGCCTTTTTGGCGCAACGTGTTTCGTCCATCAATACAATATCGGCGCTGTGCGAAAAAACAGATGCCAATATTCAAGAAATTTCTAGAGCCATTGGCTTTGATAGTAGAATAGGTTCAAAATTCTTAAATGCATCCGTTGGTTTTGGAGGATCTTGCTTTCAGAAAGACATCTTAAATTTAGTATATATCGCAAGGTCTTATGGTTTAAATGAAGTTGCCGATTATTGGGAACAGGTTATTATTGCCAACGATTATCAAAAAAGTCGCTTTGCCGAAAACATTATAGCTAACCTTTACAATACCATTTCAGGTAAAAAAATTATCATATATGGCTGGGCTTTTAAGAAAGATACAAATGACACGCGCGAATCTGCCGCAATTGCAGTTGCAGATGCTTTGTTAGAAGAACGTGCCGAAATCATCGTATATGATCCAAAGGTTTCTGAAGAACGTATTTATGCTGATTTAGATTATCTAAATACGAGATCACCAGAAGAGAATAGAAGATTATTAAAGGTGACCAACAACCCTATAGAAGTGGCGAAAGACGCACACGCCATTGCTATTTTGACGGAATGGGACGAATTTAAAACTTATGATTGGCAAACAATTTACAAGCAAATGCTTAAACCTGCTTTTGTGTTTGACGGTAGACGTTTATTAGATACTGACACTATGAAAGGTATTGGCTTTAACTATTACAAAATAGGGCAATCATGAAAATTTTAGTAACCGGCGCAGCTGGTTTTATTGGTTTTTTTGTTTCAAAAAGTTTAATAGAGAAAGGTCATGAGGTTGTCGGTTTAGATAATATCAACGATTACTATGATGTTAATCTTAAATATGCCAGACTACACGAACTAGGTATACAACGAGATGATGCTGAACAATTTAATGTTTTATCAGAAAGCACTACAAAATCTACTTTTTCATTTGTAAGACTTGCACTAGAAGACCGCGAAAACCTTCCAAAGTTATTTAAAGCTCAACATTTTGATGTGGTTTGTAATTTAGCCGCTCAAGCAGGTGTTCGGTATAGCCTAGAAAATCCAGAAGCGTACGTTGATAGTAATTTAGTCGGTTTTTTAAATATTTTAGAATGCTGCCGTAATTATAAGATAAAACACTTGGTGTATGCTAGTAGCTCTAGTGTATATGGATTAAATGACAAGGTACCTTTTAAAACAACCGACCCAGTAGACCACCCAGTTAGTCTCTATGCCGCTACTAAAAAAAGTAATGAATTAATGGCACACACCTACAGCCATCTTTATAAATTTCAATGCACTGGCTTACGCTTTTTTACGGTATATGGCCCGTGGGGTCGACCAGATATGGCCTATTTTTCATTTACAGAAAATATTTTAGCGAACAAGCCTATTAATGTTTACAACAATGGAGAATTGGCAAGAGACTTTACATATATAGAGGACATAGTTGATGGTATTACTTTGATTTTGGAAAAAGGATTCATAGCCAATTCAAACTCGAAGAGCAATGCGGCTATATATAATATTGGCAGAGGAAAATCAGTAAAACTGATGGATTTCATAAAAACTATAGAAACAAATTTAAAAAAAGATGCCGAATTGATAATGATGCCAATGCAAGCTGGCGACGTTTTTAAAACATGGGCAGACACCGTAGAACTTAAAGAAAATTACGGTTACTCCCCCACAATAGATTTAGAAATTGGTGTGAAAAATTTTATTACGTGGTATCAATCTTATAAATAATATTCTATAATTTTTCAAAAGCTTTTTGCTCAAAAAAATTGCAATTTTAACGTTAAAGAAATTAAATAATTAAATAAATGAAAATAGGAATTATAGGTTTAGGATATGTAGGGCTACCCCTAGCAGCACTATTTGCTAAAAAATATCATGTTATTGGTTTCGATATTAACCAAAAAAGGGTCGATGAAATTAATACTGGAAAAGATACAACATTAGAATTGAGCGACCTGGACCTAGAAAGTGTCCTTACTATCAAAAATGAAACTAAGGAGAATGGACTGGTTTGCACAACAAACATTAATGACCTAAAAGATTGCAACTGTTATATTATCACGGTACCTACCCCTGTAGATGATACCAAAAGACCAATTTTCACACCTCTTATCAAAGCCAGTGAAACTGTTGGCAAGGTGTTAAAGAAAGAAGATATCGTCATATATGAATCAACCGTATATCCCGGTGCTACAGAAGAAATATGCATTCCTGAGCTTGAGAAATCTAGTGGTTTAATTTTTAATACTGACTTTTATGTAGGATACTCCCCTGAGCGTATTAACCCAGGAGACAAAATGCATACGGTAGAAAAAATATTAAAAGTCACTTCAGGTTCTACCCCAGAAGCAGCAAAAACAGTAGACAACTTATATGCTTCGGTTATTACGGCTGGCACACACTTAGCCCCAACTATAAAAGTTGCTGAAGCTTCAAAAGTCATAGAGAATACACAGCGTGATATTAATATTGCCTTCATGAATGAATTGGCTAAAATATTTCATTTGCTGGGCATAGACACTAAAGATGTACTCGAAGCAGCAGGCACTAAATGGAACTTCTTACCATTTAGGCCCGGTTTAGTAGGCGGACATTGCATTGGCGTTGACCCTTATTATTTAGCGCAAAAAGCGCAAGAAAATGGCTATAATCCAGATTTAATATTAGCAGCAAGGCGTATAAATGATGGAATGGGCGAATATATCAGCCTGCAAATTATAAAGTTGATGTTAAAACATGACTTAGTTGTAAAAGGCGCAAAAGTTTTGATTATGGGCATTACCTTTAAAGAAGATTGTCCAGATATACGCAATACTAAAGTTGTAGATATGGTTAAGAATCTTAACGAATATAGAGTCGAAACTACGGTTTATGACCCATGGGCCAATCCAGAAGAAGTGTTTCATGAATATGGTATAGTTACCACAAACACAAAACCTAATGAGCAGTTTGATATTTTAATTATGGCTGTAGCCCATAAAGAATTTATTGATGCAGACCTTAGTCAGTTTAAACATGAAAAAACTTTAGTTTACGATGTCAAAGGGAAGCTTAAAGATGGCTATACCGCAAGATTGTAATATATAAGTTGCCATGTTTTATTCTAAATAGAATATAAAAAAACAATCCCCGAGGTAAAACTTAAGGGGATTGTTTTTTTTAAATAATTACCATATAAAGCTTCACACTCCTCCTCCACTTTTCACGTATTCAGCAATCATATTTTAATTAAATTGTCAATTGCCTTAGTGGAAATAAAATCTACCTTCAAAAAAATATTCTAATACTACTCTTTGGTTTTAGCAGCGCTATAAAATATCTTACGGGCTATAAGATTCTCACCCCTGTCCCTTAAATTTCTGTCGACCTATTTATAGAATATTAACTATAATGAATAAGATTTTTGCTGTAAATATTACCAAAAAAAATTCATTCCTGTTCTGAATACCCTAACAGGTCACACACAAAATATTTTTAAATTCATAGGTTAACCGAAATCAGAAATACTTGTTTAAACGAATAATGTAATATTATAATTATGATACGTTGTGTATCTTATGTATATAGATGCGTTAAACTTTAAACATTCTTAATGTATTTTAGAGAGAGTTACTCCTATATTTATTCCTATTAATTAATAATTCAGAAGCTTTATAACTAAAAAGCTAAAATTAAATAGTTTTAAGAAAACTATTTTCCATAAATAATATAGACAACCAACTTATTTCAAAAAATTAATTTATGGTTGAAATAGTAAGTTTATAAAACAATCAAAAAGAATTATAAGCACTATACATTTGTTTCTAAATGTAAATAAGAGTACTCCATTTTAATAACATTTTTAAAATATAATTATCAACTATATCAACTAACAAACTGTACCTCTAAAACTAAAATATTTAGCTCAATTGTTAATTAAATATGTAGTTCATCGAATTATTGCAAAAAATTGTGCATTTCATCGAATTAAAACATCCAATGAACGATTTATCTCCGTAAGCATGATGTTATTATATCAACCATAGTCAATATAAAGCTATTTAAATATAAATCTATTGATATTGTTTCGAAAATAATTTTTAAAAATCTACGTTGAAGTACATCCTTCCCCATATCAAAATCATGTATTTCATCGAAAAAACAAGTTATTTCATCGAGCAACTAAATTATTAAAGTATAATTGTAACCCAAATGACAAAGTTTTTAAATCTAAAAGAAAATCACCTACTTATGCAAAATGTCCAGAATCAATTCATAAAATTGACCTTATCAATTTTTGCCACTTTTTTACTTTTTTCCTGCAGTAAAGATGCCGATTTATTATCTGAGTATGTAATTAGCACAGATGACGCTCAATTAGAAAAATCATTATTGATTAATGATAGTTTTTTTATAGAAGCTGGTCAATCAACTATAGTAATGGATGTATTAAACAATGATAATTTTAACGCCGACGCCGAAATACGTATAATACAAACATCAGAACCATTTAACGGTATAGTTACCATAAATGATGATAACACGTTAACTTATAAAGTTAATACAGAAAGTACCTCAGAAACAAATACATCTGAGGAAACAACTCCTGAGGAAACAACTCCTGAGGAAACAACTCCTGAGGAAACAACTCCTGAGGAAACAACTCCTGAGGAAACAACTCCTGAGGAAACAACTCCTGAGGAAACAACTCCTGAAGAGACAACTCAAGAAGAGACAACTCAAGAAGAACCTGTAACCGATTCTTTTACATATACCACAGAAGAAACAGATGAAGCGGGTAATGTAAATACACAAGAAGCTACTGTAACGGTAAATATTGCACAAAATAATATCGCTACTTCAGGCGCTAATGTTTATTATGTAACCACTTCAGGAAATGGAGGAAATAACGGTAAAAGCGAATCGGCCCCATGGAGCTTAGCTCACGCATTCAGCTCAGCTAAAGCCGGAGATATTATTCATATAAAAGCAGGTAACTATGGTTCTGCTGAATTTGTCATATCAAATTCCGGTATTAACGGAAATCCAATTAAATTTTTAGGTTATAAAAGCATACCAGGTGATGTAGTTGCAACTAATGGATCTACATTTAATTATGGTGAAAATTTAGATGCTACAAAAATGCCTTTAATTAAGGGAAATAGTACACTTACTGGTATTGGACTTACGATACAAGGCAAACACGTTCAAATTAATAATATACAAATTTCCGATTATGTTCATGGTGTCATTTCTACGGGTGATTTTGCTGTCCTAAATAATATTATTATTAATAGGAATGGAGAACAAAACAATAATACATCGCAGACTGGAAGGGGCTTCCATATTTATGGTGACAATACAATTTTAGAAAATTGCTTTAGCCTTAATGCAAATGCTGAAGCGATAAACCTGAAAGGAGCTAATAACTGTATAGTTCGAAATACTAAGGTCTATTCCGACAACCTTCCTAATCCAGGTGGTTATTACATAGGTATTACCGGAGGAGGGAGCGGAAATACTATTGATAATTGCTTAATATACAGGGATAAAAATGCAGATTTACATCAGGGACATGGATATGTTTTAAAAGACAAAGCAACCAATAATATAATCAAAAACTCCAAAGCAATTAACACTGGTATTGAAGCTAATTTCTCTGGTGTTCATAATAATACGTTTGAAAATATAGAATTAATTGGAGTTTATTCTCAAGACAATAGTGAATACTCCACTGGAATAAGACTTATCAATGGAGCACATGATAATTTGTTTAAGAATATTTATATCGAAGACAGTAATATAGCTATCCACTTTAGAGATTTTAATGATGGGTTCGCAAACACCGATGGTGATAGAGATGAAGCTCAAGGGGGTAACAATAATGTTTTTGAAAATATCGTATCAAATAAAAGTAAAATCATAATAGCATTAACAACTGCTGACACCCCTTTGGGCCAAAGTACAAGTAGTGGAAATAAATTTTACAATTGCAACTTCTCTAATGTAACTTCTGTGCCTGTTAGTTCATACCATAAAGTAACTGGATTCGAGTTCTACAATTGTAAATTTGAAAATATAAGTGGATATACAATGGCAGAAACAAATGGAGGAATAGGTACTTGGAACGCAAAATACGATTCTTGTCAATTTATTAATGTAAGTTTTCCTGTGCCACAATAAAAATATTTCATCATTAATCATGTAAATAGTTTAGTAGCTCATCAAAACTATTGAAATCATATTTGATTAATATATTTACACTGTAACAATTTAAATTTTTATTTTTTGATGTAATTAAACCCAATAATTCGAGATTTTAAAGGCCCTATAAAAAATATTTATAGGGCCTTTGAATTGAAAATAGAATTATTAGAAACAATTATTTTCCTTTTTTAAATTAATAAAATTCATTTCCAAGGAATAATAACTAACGTAATTCAATATAATCTAAAGTTTAGATAGCATCCCACACGATTTTATAAATTTCTACGTTTATAACTTGATATTTCAAAATCAATAATGCTACAAAAAATTAAAAACTTAACAAAGGATTCAGGTTTCCTACGATATTTTGCAAATACCTCATGGGTCTTTGGTGGTAAAGTGCTTCAAATGGTTTCTGCACTTTTTATTGGAGTATGGGTAGCTAGATATTTAGGACCCGAAAAACTAGGGATTTTAAGTTATGCCCAAAGTTTTACTGCTTTATTTCTAGCGCTTTCAACTTTAGGTCTAAATGGTATTCTAGTACGTGAGTTAGTTAAAAACCCAAAAGACACTAATACTCTGCTGGGTACTTCATTTATTCTTCAATCAATTGGGTCCGCAATATTAATGCTTATCCTAATCTTAATCACATATTATACCGAACAAGATGACTTAACTAGTAAAATCATCCTTATACTTGGATCAGTAACATTTTTGGATAGCTTTGCTATAATTGGCATTTATTTTCAAAGTATTGTCCGTAGTAAATTTGTTGTATTCATTGGGATTTTTGTTTTGTTAATTTCTTCGATTGCCAAAATAACATTTATACTTATTGATTTTCCGTTAATAGCATTTGTTTACTTAATATTAGCAGAATCCGTTTTAACAACCTGCGGTTTAATATACTTTTATATTAAAAATAATGGTTCACTCTTAGGGTGGAATTTTTCCATAACCATGGGAAAACAATTACTTAAAGATTGTTGGCCGCTAATTCTAAGTGGTATCATCGTATCCATTTATATGAAAATAGATCAAGTGATGATAAAAGAAATGAAAGATGCCGCTGCCGTTGGTCAATATTCTGCTGCTGTACGCTTAAGCGAAGCTTGGTATTTTATTCCAACTGTTATAAGTGGTTCACTATTTCCTGCTATTATAAATGCTAAACAACGCAATGAAGCTCTTTATTATGAACGTCTTCAAAAACTTTATGATTTAATGGTAATATTATCTATAACAATAGCATTACCAATGACTTTTTTAAGTGATTGGTTAATTCTAATTTTATATGGGAAAGAATACTATATGTCTGGAGGAGTACTTAGTCTTCATATTTGGGCAGGAGTATTTGTATTTTTAGGAGTGTCAAGGGAAGGATGGATTTTAAGTGAAAATTTACAGCGCTATACAATACTATATTTAGGTTTAGGAATGGCGTTCAACATCATTTTAAATTTTTTACTCATTCCTAACTACGGTATTTTTGGTGCTGCCGTAGCCACCTTAGTAGCACAAGCTATTTCAGTTCTATTTGCACCATTAATATTTAAAGAAACTAGAATATCTTTTAACATGATGATTAAAGCATTGACATTTTACTCTATTATTAATCGCTTTTTGAAAAGATAAATCAATTTATATTGAATTTTATGGCAATAAATAAATTAAAGCTATTTTTTAGAGAAGTAAAAATTTTTAAGAAATTTTATAATTATCTAAATTCATTAAGGACAAAGTTGATTAATCAAAAGGTATTGAATCAGCTGCGTGATCTTGAAAATAAATCTGAAGTAAATCTCTTTAACAAGCAACAAGCACTTCTAAATAATATGCTATCTTATGCTTATAAAAATACTGAATATTACAAACAACTTTTTAACTCCAATAATGTTAAAATAGAGAATGGCTATGATTTAAAAAAAATACCTTTTTTAACTAAGGAAATTATCAGGTCAAACACAAAAGAATTAATCAGTAATGAATATGGCATCCAGTCCTTAGGCAAACGCAACACTGGAGGAAGTACTGGCGAACCTTTGGAGTTCTACTGTAGTACAATGGCAGGGCTGTCTGATTTTGGGCATCATAATTATCTATACTCTTTGATGGGCTATAAAAGTAGTGATATCATTTTGAGTTGCGGTGGTATTGAAATTGATAAAGAACTTAGAGCCAAGAATATCTTTTGGACAAAAGGTAATAAAGGCGATTTATTTGGTGATTATAGATTTTCTGTACTTTATCTCACCGATCATAACATTCATATTTATGTTAATAAATTGATATTAATTAAACCGGCTATTCTAAGAGGTTATCCATCTTTTTTTTATAGCCTTGCTAGATATATCTTAGAACATAATATTATAATAGGCTTCAAAATTAAAGGTATAAATCTTACTGCCGAAATGTGCTCTCCGGAACAGAGAATAATTATAGAAAAAGCATTTTCATCAATGGTTTTTTTTGAATATGGACACAGTGAAGTAAGTCTATATTGCTATACGAAAGACAAGACATATATTTATGAATCTTCTCCTATTTACGGCTATATTGAAGTACTAAATGAGGATGGAACAGAAACTAAAATTGGTGAAGTAGGCAACATTATTACAACTGGATTTATAAATTATGGTATGCCATTTATTCGCTATAAAACTGGAGATTTAGGAAAATTAGTTTATAGAAATGGAGGTATTGTTCATTTTAGTGAAATTTATGGTAGAACTCAAGATTATATCATTTCCAAAGAAAATCAAAAAGTTTATCTAACAGCCTTAATCTTTGGTCAGCATCTAAAAGCATTTGCAAAAATTAAAAAATGGCAAATTCGCCAAAATACTATTGGTGAAATAAATTTTCATATAGTCAAGGACATAAATTATAGCAAAAGTGATGAACTGGATATACTTGAAAAGATTAATAGTGTAACTAATGTTGAAATCAGTTTCAAATATGTAGATTCAATTCAAACAACTAAGTCAGGTAAACATTTGTTCCTTTTGCAAGAAATTAAATAAATTTTATATTTCGGTATTTAAAAAAACAGATTTAAAAATAATGATTAATAATAATAATAATAATATATGTTGCATTTTTAATTTAGCGCCACATTACAGAGCCCCAATTTTTAAGTTGATGGATAGTCAACTAAAGTGCGATTTTTATTTTGGTGATTTTGTTGGAACACCCATTAAAAAAATAGATTATAATGAACTAACAGGCTTCAAAAAAGAATTAAAAAATATATATATTCCGCATACTGGTTTTGAGTGGCAAAAAGGTGCTTGGCAACTAATATTTAAACCATACAAACATTATATTATTACAGGAACACCAGGATCATTATCTAATTGGGTATTACTTTTATTTGCTAAACTTTTGAATAAAAAAATTTATGCTTGGAGCCATGGAATGAAAGGTAATAACACACCTGCTGGAAGAATAATAGAAGTCAACTTTTATCGACTTTGTTATAAAGTACTATTATACGGAGATTATGCTAAAAATATAATGGAGAATGCCGGTTTCTCCGAAAATAAATTAATACCTATCTACAACTCTTTAGATTATAATAATCAAGTATCGATACGTAAAAATCTAAAACCAAATAATATTTATTTAAATCATTTTGGTAATTCAAATCCTGTTTTAATATATATCGGAAGAATTCAAAAAAGAAAAAAGTTAGAACTTTTAATTAGTGCAGTCAATGATCTGAATAAAGAAAAAAAACCATGCAATTTAGTAATCGTAGGACCAGACGAAGAAAATAATGATATACCAAAACTAATAGAAAATTTAAATTTAAATGATAAAGTTTGGATGTATGGCCCATGTTATGATGAAACCAAGAGTGCAGAACTTCTATTTAACGCACATGCTTGCGTTACCCCTGGTCCAGTAGGTCTTACAGCACTTCACGCGCTAACTTATGGTTGCCCGGTAATTTCGAACAATGATTTTGATACCCAAATGCCAGAATATGAATCTGTAACCCCAAAAGAAACAGGAAGTTTTTTTGAATTAGACAACTTAGAAAGTTTAAAGGAGCATATAAATTATTGGATTTCAAAAGATTTGTCACAAAGAATTGACGTGCGTAAATACGCTTATAAAATAATAGATGAGAAATACAATCCACATTATCAAATTAATATTTTAAAAAACTTAATGCAAAAGTAGATTATGAAAATTCTTTGGATTTCTTACATGATATTTCCAGACCTTGCCAAAAAGCTAGGCGAAACTGTACCTATAGGTGGTGGATGGATGTATGGCCTTGCGAAAGATTTAACCAATAGTGGAATTGAATTAACCGTAGCAACCGTACGCCCTAAAATGAAAGAATTTATAGGCACCATTAATGGTATTGAATATTGCCTTTTAGAAGGTAAAGAGTCTATACTACACTATGATTCTAGTTTGGAAGAAAAATGGAAGAAGGTAATAGAAACAACTAAACCAGATGTAGTACATATTCATGGAACAGAATATGCTCCAGGCCTATCTCTAGTAAAAGCTTGCCCTAATACAAAGTTTGTTGTTTCGATACAGGGTATAATTGGTGTAATAGCTAGATATTATAATGGTCAGATACCATTAACAGAGATTATAAAAAATATTACTTTTCGCGATATTGTTCGACTTAATTCTATTTGGCATGCCAAAAGAAAATTTAAAAAACGCGGAAATAAAATAGAACATAAATTTCTTACTTTATGCAATAATTTTATTGGACGTACACAATGGGATCATGATCATGTAATCACTGTAAATCCAAAGGCTCAGTACCATTTTTGCAATGAATCATTAAGAGATTATTTTTATATAGCTCCAAAATGGAACTTGAACCAAGCAAAAAAACAAACAATTTTTATAAGCCAAGCACTATACCCAATAAAAGGCTTACACAAGGTTTTAGAGGCCTTAGATATAGTAAAGCGTGAATATCCTAATATTAAACTTAGAGTGGCTGGAATGGACATCACCAAAACGAGTACTTTTAAGGAAAAAATAAGATTGGATGGTTATGGTAAATATATAAAGTCGTTGCTTAAAAAGTTAAACTTACAGAAGCAAGTAATTTTTACAGGTCCTTTAAATGAAGAAGGTATGGCAAAAGAATACTTGAATGCTCGTATGTTTATATCACCTTCTAGTATAGAAAACAGCCCTAATTCTCTGGGGGAAGCACAATTATTAGGCGTACCATGCATTGCTTCTTACGTTGGCGGTGTTCCAGATATGGTAAATAATAAAAAAACAGGATTATTATATCGATTTGAGGAAGTAGAGATGTTAGCACAAAATATTATTAGCTTACTCCGCAATGATTCTTTAGCTAATTCGCTTTCTAATGGCGGTATGCATGTTGCAACTGAAAGGCATGACAGAAATAATAATTGTAAAAAAACTATAGAAATTTATAAGAACATTATCAGTAGCAAGTCTTAATTTAAATTTTTTTAAAAATATTGTATAAAATTTATAATAATGAATAATGAAATCAAAATATTTATTAAAAATAACAAAATTTTACATTCAATATCAAGAAGATTATTAAGACTTAAAAATAAATATAGAAAAAGTATAACAGGCAAAAAAAATGTAATCAAAAATAAAGGTGTCTGTTTAAATGTTAAATATGACATTATTGGGAATAATAATACGGTTGAAATTTTAAATGGAACCATATTGGCAGATTTAACTATATATATGAGGGGAGATAATCATAAGTTAAAAATTGGAGAATTTTGTAATTTCAAAGGTGGAGAATTTTGGTTTGAGGATAATAACTGTACAATATCTATTGGAAACTCCACTACTATTGAATCGTCTCACTTAGCTGTGACCGAACCGTTTAGTTCAATATTCATTGAAGATGACTGTATGTTTGCTAATTATATTGAAGTAAGAACAGGTGATTCACACAGTATTATTGATCTAAGTACCCAAAAAAGAATTAATAAAGCAAAAAACGTGATAATTGGAAACCATGTTTGGGTAGGTGCGCATTCAAAAATTTTAAAAGGTGTTAGTATTGGCGATAATAGCATTATCGGGACTAATTCAATTGTTACCAATAATATTCCAAATAATACCATTGCAGCTGGCATTCCTGCTAAAGTAATTAAGCAAAATATAGATTGGCTACGAGAGCGAATATAATATATTTAGTATCGTTTATAAAAATAGTTATCCATGAAACTAATTCATCTGAATTTTAATCTTTATTCAATAACAATTATCTTTCTCCTATCGATTTATTTAATAAATCCTTTAAATTTCGGATACTTAGCAGGTTATTTAATTGCAGCATTAATTCTTGTTAATGGCAGTTTCGTACTAAAAAATTTAGATATGGATTTGTTGTTATTGTTACTATATTCAACAATATATGCTCTTTTCTATTCCTTTGATTTTGAGAGCCAAGGTAAACAGTTTATCGCCATATACGCAATAACGCCACCTGTGTTCTATTTAGCTGGTAAATTCTTAGTAAAAGACAAGCCTAGTTCCAATATTATATATTATATACTTTTTGGCATATCCATTCTATATTCTATTAGCGCTTTAATTTCTGTCTTCTTAAATTTTTATGAGGGTGGCTTCGTACAATTGCAACGGAGTATCCCTTTTTTCTGGGGTGGTCAGCCGGTTTCAGCAACGGTGATGGGTTCGTTTTTTACATTAAATATGTGTATACCTGCCCTACTTATTCTTAGTAAGGGAAAAAAAGGGCTGATTTTTAATGTAATAGCAATAGTCACCTTTGTGATTTCTTTAATTTGTGTTTTAAGACTGGGTAGTCGTACACAATTAGGTATATTCTTAATCATGACCATTTTTGCATTTTTATATATGTTGCCCAAACAATCTATAAAACAAAATGTAATACTAATCGGTTTAGTATGCCTAGTTATATATTATATCTCTACCAAGGTATCCTTTAATATGAATGCGGATTGGTTAACCACATTTTCAGACCGTATGGATAGTAGCGGTGGAAATATAGCAAGTGGAGGTGGTAGAACTGAACGTTGGGTAAAGTCTTTTGAATACCTATTCAAATACCCTTTAGGTTGGGATTTGAAAGAATTTGGTTATTCTCACAACCTGTGGTTAGATGTTTTAAGAGCTGTAGGAATAATTCCCTTTTTTATCCTTATCATTTACAGCATTCGATCTGTTAAGCAAATTTACAAAACAACCAAGCTAAATAGAAAGGCCACTGACTTTAACGGACAGGTAATGGTTTATTTTTTAGCATTTTTTGCTTTATTTATGGTAGAGCCGATTATGGAAGGTATATTTGGTTCTTTTGCTCTTTTTTGCCTGTTCAAAGGTGTTATTAATAAATATTATACCAACGAATTAGAAATTAGCACCATAAAAAAGCAATAGTTATCATTCATTTTCTTCTTCTTCCCTTGTCATTACAATAAACGTATTTTTTTGAAGTTTACACAATAGGATTGTCTTAATTGAATTTAAGTATAGGTTCTAATGAAATACTTAAAAGAAGGCAACTTTACAACCGAACAAACTAAAAAATTAAGAGTACAACATTATGAGTAAAATAGCATTGATTACTGGTGTTACTGGACAAGACGGCGCTTATCTAAGCGAATTTTTATTAAAAAAAGGCTACATAGTACACGGATTAAAAAGACGTTCTTCTTTGTTTAACACTGACCGTATAGATCACTTATATCAAGATCCGCATATAGAGCAACGTAATTTTATATTGCATTACGGGGACATGACAGACAGCACTAACCTTATTCGGCTTATTCAAGAAATTCAACCCGATGAAATTTACAACTTGGCAGCAATGAGTCATGTACAAGTATCTTTTGAGGTACCAGAATATACCGGCAACGCAGATGGTCTAGGTACGCTAAGAATACTTGATGCGGTACGTCTTTTAGGACTATCAAATAAGACACGTATTTACCAAGCTTCAACTTCTGAACTCTATGGAAAAGTACAGGAAGTACCACAGTCAGAAACCACACCTTTTTATCCAAGAAGCCCATATGCAGTAGCTAAAATGTATGCCTATTGGATAACAGTAAATTACAGAGAAGCGTATGGCATGTACGCCTGTAACGGGATTTTATTTAATCATGAATCTCCAATTCGTGGCGAAACTTTTGTTACCCGTAAGATTACAAGGGCAACAGCACGTATCGCACTTGGAATGCAAGACAAATTCTATTTAGGTAATTTAGATGCGCAACGAGATTGGGGCCATGCAAAGGACTATGTACGAATGATGTGGATGATTTTACAAGCCGACAAAGCAGAAGATTGGGTAATTGCCACTGGAAAAACAACTCATGTTCGCGATTTTGTAAAGTTTGCCTTTGCAGAAGTAGGTATAACATTAGAATTTAAAGGTGAAGGTGTTAATGAAAAAGCATTTGTAAAATCGTGCAGTAAACCCGAGTTTGCAGTAGAAATTGGAAAAGAAGTTTTAGCGGTAGACCCTAAATATTTTAGACCTACAGAGGTAGATTTATTGATAGGTGATCCTACGAAAGCCAACACAAAATTAGGTTGGACGCCTGAACATGATTTACAAAGTCTTATCAAAGATATGATGCAAAGTGACGTGAAATTAATGCAAAAAGAACGTTATCTAAAAGACGGCGGCTACCGTACAATGAATTATTTTGAATAAGTAATGTTGCCCTACATTCTTAAAGAACCATATTTAATAGAAAAAATAATTCTAAATAAAATAGTCTATCTAAGAATAAAAAGTGCACAGATAAAAATGCAATAAAATATCTTACTCGTTACAGAGTACTAGTAGATACTACAATTAAGCCGTTGACTATATATTAATTATGGAAAAACTTAATATTACGTTTCAGATAACCAATGTTCACATTGGTTATCTGAAATACAAAATACGCTTATAAGTAGAGACCAATAAAATTATAAAACATCTGATCATATAGATTTAGTAAAAAATAGGCATTTAAAATAAATTATTATACGATAGCGCAATAGCTGGTGATTCATTGAAAAAACTTACAAATGTGGGCAGGCTATATAACCTCATATGGCAGCACAATGTTGAGCAAAAAAACGTGATTGATATGTGTACAATTAGTACAATTCAATTTTGAATTAGAATGAATTTATAAAATGCCTAGAAATAAAAAATTGAGTAATGTATAAAATAGCAGTATTGTTAACATGCTTTAATAGAAAGCAAAAAACATTAGATTCTTTAAAGCACCTTTACCTTTCCCTAGAAGTAGTAAAGGATGATATTAGTCTCGACATCTATTTAACTGATGATGGTTCTACAGATGGCACAGCTGTAGCTGTTGCTGAAAATTATCCAAATATTAACATATTACAAGGAACTGGAAGTCTTTATTGGGCAGGTGGAATGCGTAATTCTTGGAATGAAGCAATTAAAACAGAGTATGATGCATTTCTGTTATTAAACGATGATACCAACGTTTACGACACCATGTTTACAGAACTTATTGAAACTCACGCATACTCGCAAAAAAAATATGGTAAGGGTGGTATTTATTGTGGTCCTACTATGGATAAGGACAGTAAGGAATACACATATGGCGGTCATAACTTCACTAACAAATTTCTTGCTCATTTTACAAAAGTTCTGCCAAATGGAAAAAGTCCACAACCTTGTGAACTCGGTAATGCTAATATTATGTGGGTAAGTAAAAATGTGGTTGATGAGATAGGTATTCTATCTAAAAATTATATTCATGGACTAGCCGATTACGATTACACATTAATGGCAGTAAAAAAAGAATTACCCGTACTAGTTACGTCAAATTATTTAGGAAATTGTTCAGACGACCATACGAATCCATACAAAACTTTTGCAAAACTATCGTTTAAGAAAAGAGTAGAACTCTTAAATAATCCATTGGGATTAGATTTCAAATCTAACCTGGAATACAATAAAAGGAATTTTCCTATTCGTCTACCAATAGTTTACATAATGGGCTGGGCAAAAGTGTTTTTCCCTAATCTCTATGTAAAAAGACATCAAAACATTTAGTCAGTTAAATATTACTTAGGCATCATAGGTTACTTAGAGCTTCAAACAATAAATTAATAAATGGCAAAGTATTACACCTTTCATATATTAATAAATATTTTGAATTTTGAATTCAAAATAGCAATTAGCCTAATTTTCAACGGACTCGAAGTAACCAACAATTATCCAGTACTAAAATGAAATTAGCTCTTCTTTTACCGAATACTGAATCATCAGCACCCTATCTCAGCTATTATTTAGATATTATTGAGAAAAACAATCTAGAATACGAATTATTTACTTGGGACAGAGAACCAAAAACCAAAGTTAACTCCAATAGTTATAAATCTAAAAACAAGGGTACTAACCCTTTAACTACTACCATTGAATATTATCGCTTTGGTAGGTTTTTAAAAGAAAAAATAAAAAAAGGTAAATTTGATAGGTTAATTGTATTCACTCCTCAACTTGGTATTTTTTTAGGAACTTTTCTAACGAAAGAATACTCAGGTAAATATATTTTAGACATTAGAGACTACAGTCCAGTTATCGATTATTTTAAAAAAAGATTTTCGATGTTAATACAGCATTCAAAAATAACCTCTATCTCATCTAAAGGCTTTTTGAATTGGTTACCTAAAAACAGAAGCTATATAATTTCACATAATATAAGTACACTACTTATTCAAGAACACTTACAAGGCAATTTTAAAAAAACTTTATTTTTTTCCAATGATAAAATAAGAGTAGATACTATAGGCGCAATTAGAGATTTTGAAGCAAACTCATCTTTATTAAATAGTTTAATGAATAAAGATAATTTTGAAATGTCATTTATAGGTAGAGGGCCCGCTATCCCCTTATTAGAATCGATGGCTAAAAAAAATAAAATAAAAAATGTAAAGTTTTTAGGCTCTTACGATAAAAACCAAGAAACCAAACTTCTAAAACTAACTGATTTTATCAATATCATACTAGATGATAACATGGCTAGCTCTTACATTACAACAAATCGATTGTACTTATCAGCCTTATTAAAAATACCTTGCATCACTCGAAATGACACTGAACAAAGCAAAATTATTACAAAATACAATCTGGGTCTCAGTATCAATAATTTTTCTGAAGTTTCGAATGAAATAGTGAGCTATAAAGAGAACTTTAACAAAGAACAATTTATTGACAACTGTACCGTTTTCTTACAAGACGTGAAGAAAGACCAAGACCAATTTGAAATGGTGGTACAAACATTCATAACCGAAATCTAAATTATGTTTAAAAACAAAACACTACTTATTACAGGAGGTACAGGATCCTTTGGAAACGCCGTACTAAATCGCTTTCTGGAAACCGATATTAAAGAAATCCGTATTTTTTCTAGAGACGAGAAAAAACAAGATGACATGCGTAACCACCTAAAAAATGAAAAAGTAAAATTCTACATTGGTGATGTACGTGATTATAATAGCATTGATAAAGCAATGAGAGGGGTTGATTATGTATTTCATGCTGCAGCCTTAAAACAAGTGCCTTCTTGTGAATTTTTTCCTATAGAAGCTGCTAAAACTAATGTTTTTGGAACTCAAAATACTATAGATGCTGCTGTTGCCAACGGTGTAAAACGCGTTATTTGCTTAAGTACAGATAAGGCTGCCTACCCGATTAATGCAATGGGAATTAGTAAAGCCTTAATGGAAAAAGTAGCGGTCGCAGCTTCTAGAAACATTCATGAAGACAAAACCATTGTTTGTCTTACCCGTTATGGTAATGTAATGGCATCAAGAGGTTCGGTAATACCCTTATTCGTAAATCAAATTGAACAAAAATTACCTTTAACGGTAACCGATCCAAAAATGACCCGTTTTTTAATGTCATTGGAAGACGCTGTAGATTTGGTACTGTTCGCTTTTGAACATGGAAACCAAGGAGATTTATTCGTTAACAAAGCCCCTGCTAGTACCATAGGTGATTTAGCGGCTGCCGTAAAAGATATCTTCAATGCCGATAACGAGATTAAAGTTATAGGTACGCGACATGGAGAAAAATTATACGAAACCTTATGTACTAGAGAAGAAATGCAAAAGGCAGAAGATATGGGAGAGTTTTATCGTATACCTGCAGATAATAGAGACCTAAACTATAGTCGATATTTCTCTGAAGGAGAAACTAACACGAGTGAAATAGAAGATTATCACTCTCATAACACAATACAGCTTTCGAACAAAGAATTGAAGGAAACTTTATTAAACTTAGAATACATTAAAGACTTGTTATAAATGGCTTCGTATACCCTTATTACCGGCAACATCCATACCGATGAGAGAGGTGCAGTATCATTTTTAAATTCTTTTAATCTTACCGAGATTATTAGAATGTATGAAATAGCACCTAGTAACCAAACAATGATAAGGGCGTGGCAAGGTCATGAAAATGAGAAAAAGTGGTTTTACTGTACTCAGGGTAGTTTTATTATAAACTTGGTTAAGATACCTAGTTTTAAACAACCGTCGCAAGATTTAAAAACAGATAAAATTGTTCTCTCAGCAGCTAACCCAAATATTTTAGCAATTACTGGCGGCTATGCAACAGGCATTAAAGCTATTGAACCTAATTCAAAACTTTTGGTTTTTTCTAATTTTACAGTAGAACAATCTAAAAATGATGACTTTAGGTTTGAGCCAAACTATTGGAAAGCGCAATGGGAATAGCAAATATTGACACATTTTAAAAAATTGATGCAATGAAATTTAGAGTAGGAATTACTGGTCAGGCAGGTTTTGTCGGATATCATTTATATAGCACATTAGCTTTAAAGGAACAAATTGAACTTGTTCCATTTAAGCGTTCATTTTTTTCTGACGATAAAGCCCTAGCTACTTTTGTTAAAAGCTGTGATGTGATTGTACACTTAGCCGCCATGAATAGACATGAAGATGCTAATGTAATTTATGAAACGAATATAGCACTCGTAAATACCCTGATCAGCGCTTGCGATAAAGAAAAAGTTAATCCTCATATTATTTTTTCATCTTCTTCTCAGGAGGTCAATGATAATTTATATGGAAAGTCTAAAAAAGAGGGTAAACACCTTTTTATGGACTGGGCGAACAAAGGTAACGGTAAGGTAACATCGTTAACGATACCAAATGTTTTTGGTCCTTTTGGTAAGCCAAATTACAATTCTGTTGTGGCTACATTTTGCCATAAAATTGCCCATGATGAAGAACCAGCCATCATCAATGATAGCGAAGTAGGTCTTATTTATATCAACGATCTTGTTTCACAATTTATTAAAGTTATAGAAGATGAAATTGAAACAAAGAATATAGGAAAAAATAGCTATGAACTACTCATAGCACCAGAAACACATATTAAAGTTTCTAAAATTCTTTCGCTACTAAAACAATATAAATCTGATTACATGGGAAAAGGAATTTTTCCAAGTCTAGAAGATTCTTTTGAAAAAGCACTTTTTAATACCTTTAGATGTTATGTACCTGAAGACCACTACCCTGTTAAATACACTAAGCACACAGATGCAAGAGGTAGTTTTGTTGAAATAGCGAGAACGGAGACGAGTGGTCAGTTTTCTTTTTCTACAACAGTACCTGGTATTACAAGAGGTAACCATTACCATACTAGAAAAGCAGAACGTTTTGCAGTAATAAGTGGAAAAGCCTTAATACAGCTAAGAAAAATTGGAACTGATGACGTTATAGATTATTATTTGGATGGCACCGAACCTGCCTATGTAGACATGCCAATATGGTATACCCACAATATCAAGAATATAGGAGATGAAGAATTGATTACATTATTTTGGATAAATGAACCTTATAATGAGAAAGACGCCGACACCTATTTCGAAAATGTATAAACCAACTACGAACTAAAAGCACAAATTTTGAAAAAACTTAAAGTACTTACCGTCGTCGGAACACGACCAGAAATTATTCGATTGGCTTGTGTATTAAACGCTTTGGATGCTAATAAATCTATTGAACACACCTTAGTACACACCGGGCAAAATTACGATTATGAACTTAACGGAATCTTTTTTGAAGATTTAGAAATAAGAAAACCTGATATATTTCTAAATGCAGCTGGTAAAAATGCTGCAGAAACCATAGGTAATATTCTTATTAAAATTGATCCTGTTTTGGAGAATATCAATCCAGATGCTTTTTTAGTATTAGGAGATACCAATTCATGCCTATGTGCTATTCCAGCAAAAAAGAGGAAAATACCTGTATTTCATATGGAAGCGGGAAACCGTTGTTTTGATCAACGTGTGCCAGAAGAAACCAATAGAAAAATTGTGGACCATGTGTCTGACATTAACCTAACCTATAGCGATATTGCTCGTGAATATCTTTTAAGAGAAGGTCTTTCGCCAGAAAGGGTTATTAAAACTGGAAGCCCTATGTTTGAGGTATTGCACAAATTTAAGGCTAAGATAGAGGCTTCAGATGTGCTTAATAAGCTGAAACTTGAAGAAGGCAAGTTTTTTGTGGTCTCATCGCACAGGGAAGAAAATATAAGTAATCCTAAAAATTTTGAGGGTCTTATTACTTCTTTGAACTTAATTGCAGAAAAATATGATTACCCTGTTATCGTATCGACACATCCAAGAACACGAAATATGTTGGATGCCAAAAAGATAAAGGCACATAAAAACATCAGGTTTTTAAAACCACTTGGTTTTTCTGATTATAACGCGCTACAATACCATTCTTTTGCCGTATTATCAGACAGTGGAACTATTTCTGAAGAATCTAGTATTTTAAATTTTAGGGCATTAAATATTAGGGAAGCTCACGAACGACCAGAAGCCATGGAAGAAGCTTCTGTTATGATGGTTGGCTTAAACCCTGAACGAATATTACAAGCTTTAGATGTTTTAGAAGGGCAAAAGCGAAATCCTGAACGAAATTTCAGACCGGTTGCAGATTATTCTATTCCCAATGTAAGTGATAAGGTAGTACGAATAATTTTGTCTTACGTAGATTATGTAAACCGTGTTGTATGGTCGAAATAAAAAATGTAAAAATGAAGAAAATACTTTTCTTGGGCTTGACCTTTCCTGATGTAAAAAAGAATACTCATCTCTATACAGATTTGATACATGAATTTCATAATCAAGGACATGATGTATTGGTAATAGCACCAGACGAGGAAGGTCGTAAATCATCAGAACTGGTTATAGAAAGCGGAATACAAATTTTGAGAGTCCCTACCCTAGCCCTTTTTGGAGGTAACAAAATCGTAAAGGGGCTTTCTAATATTCTACTTTCTCATCAATATAAACGAGCTTTTATAAAACATAAAATTGCCGTAGATTTTGACTTGATATTAATACCAACACCACCTATTACACTAATTGATTTTGCAGCATGGATAAAAAAGAAATCCAAAGCAAAATTATACTTAATTCTAAGAGATATATTTCCCCAAAATGCCGTGGATCTGAAAATGATGTCTAAAGGTGGGTTTATATACAATTACTTCAGAAAAAAGGAAATAAAACTTTACAAGCAATCCGATAGAATTGGCTGTATGTCTCCTGCAAATATTGATTTTGTTACAAAACATAATCCTGAAGTAGATACATCAAAATTACATTTGCTGCCCAATTGGGAAAAGATTCATGAATTACCAAAAGATTTGAATGAATTGGCCATGAGAGAAAAATATGGTCTTACCAATAAAATGATTGCCATATTTGGAGGTAATATAGGATTACCACAGCGTGTAGAAAATATTATTCAACTTGCACAAGCATCTCAAGAATTAGAAGATTTAGTCTTTTTTATAGTTGGCAGAGGTACTGAACGCGAACGAATAAAAATTATGGCCGAAGAAATGGGTCTTAAGAACGTAATCTTAAAGGGAAACCTTCCTAGACAAGATTATAATGACGTTTTGGCTATTGCAGACATTGGGCTTATTTCATTAAACCAAGATTTTAGCATCCCTAATTTTCCTTCAAAAGTTAATGCTTACTATTGCTTTAAAAAACCTGTATTGGCATCTGTAGACGTAAATACAGATTTCGGAATCATACAAGAACAAATACAGAGTGGTTTTTATTCAAATGCCGGAGATATAGAAAGTTTTAAAAGTAATCTTCTAAAACTATACAACAGTAAAGATTTAAGGACAACATTAGGTCAAAATGGTTATATGTATATGAAGAATAATTTATCTCCTGAACAAGCCTATACTACAATAATAAACAGTTTCACTGCATAAGTATCAGTTAGTAATGACGCGTATACTATTTGAGTAAAAAACGACAAATTACTAAACACATCAACCTTAGGGTAACAAAATTGAATTTGTCTAAAAAAATAATATGAAGATACTTTTTATTGCAATGCGTTTCAGAAGGGATGGCTTTGCTACAAATGTTTTAGATCTAACACAGGGTCTTGTGGAACGAGGACATGAAATACATTTGATTACAAGCGGCTTTCTAAAATCTGATGACCAAGGAGAAGATACGTATTTTAAAAAATTACAACAAGATTTAAAAGATTGGGGTGTAAAAGTTTACTACTTTAAAGAACCTAAGGGTAATGTTTTAAAAAAAGGGATTCTTTCAATTACAGAAACCTTAAAAGTACTTTCTTACATACTTAAAATAAACGCCGATATTATTCATGCCCAATCACCAAATACCACTTTATTTCCGTGGCTATTAGGAAAAAAATATATTTCTACGGTACATACCGATACTATACGTCCAAATTTTTCATACAAACACCCAGACCTCCTAATATCTGTCAGTTCAGGCTCCAAAGATTTTACTGAAAAAATTATGGGTACTGATCCAAAAACCGTTCGAATAGTACACCACGGAATTTCAAAACGATTTGCCGATCGAATTTCAAAAGAGGAAATAAACCGATTAAAACAACAAAACAAGATTCCTACTGATAAAATTATTGTAGGATTTGTAGGCAGATTAATTAAAGCAAAAGGGTTAGATGTTTTAATAAATGCTGTAGCCCACCATCTGCCCAAAGAAGTGCTTGATAAGATTCATTTGGTTTTAGTTGGTCATTTTGACGATGCTGCAGGTGAAAAATGGCTTATGGACCTTGTTGAACAAGAACATCTAGAGAAAAAAGTGAGTATTTTGCCCTTTCAAGACCCAAAACCGGTATACCAAATGTTCGATATTTTTACACTACCATCGAGGATAGACACCTTTGGATTGGTAGCAGTTGAAGCAATGATGAGTGGTTGTTGCACGATAAGAGCCAACTCATATGGAGCAACTGATCAAATAGATCACGGCAAAAGCGGTTTTATTTATGACATGGAAGACGCCAAACAATTAGGTAATTTACTCAATCAAGTTGTCAATGACGATGGGTTAAGAAATAAATTAGCCTTAGCTGGAAAAGAGAAGGCATTGATTCAATTTACTAAAGACAGTATGGTAGAAAAGACTTTGGCCGTATACGAAGAACTTATGCTACTGTAGCTTTCGATAAATCTGCTAAAAATTCAAGCATCAATAAAGTTCTAATTATAAAATACTAAACATCAGTTTATCTAAAAAATATTAACTTCTTCGATATACATTTATGTATCAACTATTTTTTGGTTTCTTTGTATTATGAATAAAACTATAATTGGATACGGCTCTTTTTTTCATAAAACAGATATCGATCAAATTTCTGAAACAGATCACTCTTTTTTAGGGGAACATCATCTTTTTTATGCTGGACGATATGCAATGCGCTTCATTTTTGAGGCAGTACTAAAAGAACGAGAAATTAAAACAATCTGGTTACCAAACTACTATTGCCCATTTGTAAAAGACTGGTTAGAAAACACATTTTCACAAATAGCATACTACGATATAGACCCATTTGATGCAGAGGCTAAAGTAAATTTTTTGGAATTCGAAACAACAGATATGGTTTTAGTTAATAACTTTTGGGGGCTAAAGTCAAATACAATACCTCAATGCGATCGACCTATTATTATAGAAGACCATTCTCATGGGTGGTTAACTGATGGATGCATTGAAAGCGAGGCAGATTTCTGCATCGCCTCTTTGAGAAAAACATTACCTGTACCCCTTGGAGGTATTGCATGGAAACCTAAGAAAAGCAGTAGCACAATTGCTTTTCCTGCTTTACAAAAAAACAACAATATAGATACGGTTAACTCTATGACGACCTCTTGGGACGCTATGTCATTGGCAATGCAACTAAAAGATAGTTGCGAACGTGAGCAAGATAAAAATGTTTTTCTATCGACTTACAATCAAGGAGAGAACATTCTGCGTGACATTCAAGAAATAATTCCGTTACACAACGAACATGAAAAAGTTATAAGGAATGCGTTATTTAGAGATTTTAATTATTTCAAATCAAAAAATAGTGCTTACGTAAAAACAAAAATTAGCCAAAATAATAACTTTAAAGTACTTGATGCTAAAAACAAAGTACCCTTTGGACTATTATTAATTTTTAAGGATAGAGAATCTTTAATACAGCTAAAGCAGTTTTTAGTATCAAATGCTATTTACCCCGCAGAATTATGGCCTCAGAATAATATTAAGTATACATATCAATTTTTATTGAACGTCCATATTGATTTTAGATATGATACGCAAGATTTAGATCATATAGCCGATGTTATAAATAGGTATCGACCTAGTGTTTTAAAACATGAAGCTTAGTATTAAAATTAAAGAAGCACTTAATCCTCAATTAACCATTACTTAATTATGATATATAAAACCTATTTTAAAAGACCTTTAGATTTCATTCTGGCCCTTTGTGGTCTTTTAATTCTCTCCCCCATTATTTTAATAACAATTGTTATTTTGACCATAAGTTTTAAAGAAAGTCCTTTTTTCACACAAAAAAGACCAGGTAAAAATGAAAAAATCTTCTCTGTTCTAAAATTAAAGACAATGAACAGTAGAAAGGATGCCAATGGAAACCTTCTACCTGACTCGGAAAGGCTTACACCTATGGGCATCTTTATAAGAAAAACATCGATTGATGAACTACCGCAATTAATTAATGTACTTACTGGAGATATGAGTCTTATTGGTCCAAGACCATTACTTATAAGATATTTACCATATTATACAACAGAAGAAAAGAAGCGTTTTTTAATTCGACCAGGCATTACTGGCTTAGCACAAATATCTGGAAGAAATTTCATGAGTTGGGAAGATAAATTTATAAAGGACATTGAGTACATGAATCAAATGAGCTTTAAAAACGATATTATAATTATCTTCAAAACAATTGAAAAGATTTTCAACCCAGGTGAAATTGATGTAGATCCAAATTCTAACCCAATTATGTTAGCTATGGATTTACAAAGGCAAGATTGGGATGAATTTAAACACTTAAAGAAAGGCTGATCTTGAACAATAAATTTTGATATCTAAAGAAGATACATCTAATTTAGAATTTGCAATCTGGATTGAAAATATAATAGGTTTAAAAGAATAATTTATTCTTTTAAACCTATTATTATACTATTAAATAGCATCTACTAATTCTAATTAAATATTAGCAATTCTAAAATTAATTTTTTTAATATACCTTAACGTTTTACATCCCGATATTTAGGAAAGTATCCAGTTTCAAGATCTACGAGAACATTATTATTCACATCCTTATATCCTGCTTTACTTAAAAGTTCTAAGTAAACCTTAGGTAATATAATTTTTCTACCCGTGTAAAAATCGATATCATTATCTAACGGAAAATACTTTTTCTTGTATTGATATAATTTATCATCTAAACCATTAGATAAACCACCCCCAATCATATAATAATCCATTCCCTCTTTATTACCCCATTGAATGGCGTTTATTTTTAAAAACTCATTAGGTCTCAACTTAAAATAATCAGAATCGGTACCGCCTAAAAATGAAAAAATAGTATTATCAGAAATTAGAAAAAGTTCAGCCGAAATAGGAATTCCGTTATAATACACCAAACCAACAGCACATTTTTTAATGTTTTCTTGCCAAAAATTAATAAAATAATCTAACGGATGATAAAATGAATCGATAGCATCACGTCGGTTCATTGTATTTATGTATACTTTGTAAAAATCTTTAATTTTTATTTCAGAAAAATCTCCATAACACATTTGAAAATCTAAACCAAGCTTTTCTGCCTTACGAAACTGATTTCTTGTATTAGATTTTAAATTGGACCAAAAAATATCCCAATCAGTTATATTACCCTTTACATTCAAAAGCGTGTGTAACGCAGTACCTGAATAATTTGCTTGGTTACCAAAGAAATTAAATCTCAAAAACTCGGAAACAACTTTATTTTCAGTATACCAAGAATCTACCGACATCCAAAAATCACTCACAACATCTTCTGATAGTCCCTTCAAAAAGAAAGGTCCATTATACCCCCAAGGACTACTTACATCCTTAAATCCGGTATCCGAGTCATTAATAATGATATTTCTAAGTACAAAAGGCATAACAACCTTAACAGAACCATCTTCAGTTCTGTAATCAAAAAAATGCAATTGTTCTAGTTTATTTTCTCCACTAATCAACAATTCAAAACAATAATAGGCACTATCACAACCCACATCGATAAGTGCTTTTTTGTAGATTTTTATAGCTTCTGAATTTATTAAAGAGTAACAATTCAATGTTAGAGCCTGGGTAGACATCATAATTTTTATATTTGTAGAATAAAACGCAAAGCAATTAAAAGAATTGCCTAATAAACTATAAAAATAAATGTTTTCGCCTTAGTATTCCTATTTTCAGTTGAGCTACCTTTTTATAAACTATTATCAAAGTAAAAAGAATATAATACAACTCTTAATAGCCCAACTTGTATTACACATACTATTTAATAATTATTTTTTGCGTTTTAACAATACTATCCCCTACTCTTACATTAATTATATAAACACCTATAGCTATATTATTATCTATCACAAATTCTAAAACATTCGTATTAGTTACTTGATATTCTCGTTGTTTAATCTTGCTCCCAAATATATTGTATAACTCAAGTACTATTGGCTTATCATTCAAGGCACTTTTCAAATTTATAAATAGTGTTTCTCCCGAATTAACCGGATTTGGATAAATTAATATGTCTTTTATTTCAGATGTATCATCGATAATTTTAGTTTTCAATTGTAAGCCAGAATTTTTTACTGAAATAATCTCGATTGCGTTCACAATAGGATTCTCCGTACCATGAAGGAAACCTAGCTGTAAGGATCCGTCGGACACAGTAACAGGATAGCTCAGCATACCGCCAGAGCGGTGCCCGAACTCCGTGATAAGGTCAAGCCCATTGCGAACTACATTGCCCTCGACCGTTATGCCGAACACCCGTTCGCCAACTTCGTCCGTACACGAACAGAAGTTACCAACATATATGTTCACCCTATAATCGCCATTGGGAAGCGGAACGGAATATTGCATTTCAGGGGCGCCGGGACCGTCCCACCTTTCGTGCGAAAACAAAGAACCGTAGGTCGTTTGATCTATATAGGAAGGTATAGACGGGTCACGGTCAACATAGAGCATACCCGTGGCCGGCGCGGAAACACCGGTATTCACACTATACCCCGTACCGCTGTGCGCTCCACTGGGAGCTCCGCCGAGCCAATCGGGACCTCCGTCGGTAGACGGCACCGTTGGACCAGCGGACTTGATTCGGAAAACCACATCGCTATCCAACGGGGGAACTACGATTCCGGTCGTAACCTGCCATTCGAAATCTTCCACAGCGGATTCGGTGCCGCGCGTTACGGTAATACCTACAGCATAAAGTCCGTCAGCGGCGGGTCCGCCCAAGGCGGTACCCGTCGAAAGTATACCCGAAACAACACCCGTAGTGCCAGATATGGAAATGCCGGCGGGAAGACCCGTCGCAGAGAATGAAATCGGTTGTAATGGATCACCCCCCTGCGTATTCACTGTGAAAGTAGATTCCTCCCCTTCTACACTGATGCGGTTTGAAATAGAAGATACCGTAAGTGCATCATGAATGTGTGGCCCTGTGGTTCCCATAATCTCGATTGCGTTCACAATAGGATTCTCCGTACCATGAAGGAAACCTATCTGTAAGGATCCGTCGGACACAGTAACAGGATAGCTCAGCATACCGCCAGAGCGGTGCCCGAACTCCGTGATAAGGTCAAGCCCATTGCGAACTACATTGCCCTCGACCGTTATGCCGAACACCCGTTCGCCAACTTCGTCCGTACACGAACAGAAGTTACCAACATATATGTTCACCCTATAATCGCCATTGGGAAGCGGAACGGAATATTGCATTTCAGGGGCGCCGGGACCGTCCCACCTTTCGTGCGAAAACAAAGAACCGTAGGTCGTTTGATCTATATAGGAAGGTATAGACGGGTCACGGTCAACATAGAGCATACCCGTGGCCGGCGCGGAAACACCGGTATTCACACTATACCCCGTACCGCTGTGCGCTCCACTGGGAGCTCCGCCGAGCCAATCGGGACCTCCGTCGGTAGACGGCACCGTTGGACCAGCGGACTTGATTCGGAAAACCACATCGCTATCCAACGGGGGAACTACGATTCCGGTCGTAACCTGCCATTCGAAATCTTCCACAGCGGATTCGGTGCCGCGCGTTACGGTAATACCTACAGCATAAAGTCCGTCAGCGGCGGGTCCGCCCAAGGCGGTACCCGTCGAAAGTATACCCGAAACAACACCCGTAGTGCCAGATATGGAAATGCCGGCGGGAAGACCCGTCGCGGAGAATGAAATCGGTTGTAATGGATCACCCCCATGCGTATTCACTGTGTAAGCAGATTCCTCCCCTTCTACACTGATGCGGTTTGAAATAGAAGATACCGTAAGGGTAGTTTGTGCATCCAAACTCACAAATTCCCATTCGACTATATTATCTCCGCTATCAGGTAATACAGCTACATTATTATTTGGCTGAACTCCTAGATAGTGTCCACTGAGTTTACTAACTATATGAAATGCCCCATCACCGGTACTTCGTAATTCCCACAATTGAGCATCAGAGCTATTTCCTGTGTATTGCCATACATTTGTATTTGGAGCTATACTCGCCCAAGCCACATCTAAATATAATCCACTATTTAAATTCTTAAATTGGAAATAACCATTATCAACTAATTCGAGCTCGAATTGTTGATTTGGCAAATCTTGATACCACCCTACCATTATATTACTTTGGTTGATTAGTTCTGCATCAGAAACTTGTAATGTCAACCCAGAATTTCTGTTAACAATTTGATAATTATTTAACTGTGGAGTATTCACCGGTACTTCCATTTGATTAATCCATGTTTCTATAAGTGCTACACCTTTTAAATCTGATTGTTCTTTTGCCAAAGGAGGCATCATTATAGACATATTTGTACTTGCAGTTCTATGAAATAATTGTGATTTTGAGGCATCTCCTGGATACACAATTCTTTGATTTGATGGTAAACCATTCAATGTTTCATTCATTCCAGCAGTTAAAAGACCTGTTTGAGACAATGAATTAAATAAACGTAAATCAAAATTAGCCCTGTTTGCTGTAGCCGGTTGATGACAGTATGCACAATTCAAATCTAAATAAGATCTTGCTTTATCTTCAATACTGCCATTGACATCATCGATGGATGTATGAGTTAAAAAGCTAGGAGCATCTGCATCTGTAATTGTTTCATTTAATATACCTAAATGGCTTAATGTCACTAATTGATTTGCCACAACACCACCAGAAGAATGATTAGCATAATCATAATCCCTGTTCAAATAACGAGTTCTTGGTCCCAAGGTTCCTTTAGAAGTAACATTATGACAACTTATACACTCGCTATTGGATGGAAAGTGCCAAGTTTCTTGTCTAATTCCACCGTCAACCGTAGCGACCTGAATAGTCTCATCTAAACCAATTTCTTGTAAAACCGCATCTGTTTGAGAATTGTTCCAATTGTATGTAAAAAAATAAAACTTACCATCATCACCTTTTACGGAGAAACGAGTTTCCATTTTTTTAGTAGCATTAGGATTAGTGTCATCTATTGGGTAATCAAAATGTTTTATCAATACCGCACCAGTTGGAAAATCCCAAACCCCATTCTCTGAAAAAACTATCTGTTCTTCTAACGTATTATGGGTACCATCATTTGGAATGGCCATCCATCGTTTTTTGTTTGCTCCATCTGACCAAAAAGAATCAATCATATCGTAGGGGATAATACCACTATTTACAGTTAGGCTCTGCAAGTTTGAAAAAGCGCCTGTTTGAGATAATAACTGGGGCGCATTAATATTGCTTATCCCTGTTGCTGCCAATTTATATAAATTGACATTAGAGCCATATTTAAGTAAGTACAACTCTCCTTGATAATCCTGACCAAAGGAAATTATATTCTCAGGCCCAAAATTACCCAAAAGCTCATATTGACCGGTGCTAGTATTCACCGCCCAAATTTCATCTCCAATACCATAATCCGCACAAATATATTTCCCCTCTAACTCGGGAATTTCAGTTCCTCGATAAACATACCCCCCAATGATTGAATTAGCATCTGATCTAGGAAATTCTGTCAAAGGACCTTGGTGTAGCATATTATTATATAACTCGGAAATACAACTATTTAAAAAAATGTCTTTTCCTTCATAAAGTGGCCAACCATAATTTTTACCAGCTGCAAGCACATTTATTTCCTCATGGGTATTTTCCCCTACCTCTCCTATATAAAAAGTTCCGGTAGCCCTATCTTTTGTCAAACGATGGGGGTTTCTATGCCCCAAAGAATAATATTCTTCAAATACGCTACCATTCGAATTATTGAAAGGATTGTCGTTAGGTATAAAATAACCTTTACCAGAAACTTCATCTTCTTCACCTGCGCCTGATGATGACATTGTTCTAATTGGAGCGTGACTCAAAGAGCCTCCTACCATGTCTACATCAATCCTGAGAACACCTCCATCCAAGTTTTCTGAAATACTTTGCGCATTTATATAAGCAGCTTGATCTCCTGTAGAAAGATATAAAAATTGATCATCACCAAATTCCATACCTCCTCCCCGATGTGATGTATTATACATGCGTCTTTTAAGCATAGTGAAACGAGAACCAGAGACGTATGATAAGTTGATGGGATTAACCTCAAAACGTTCCAAGACAAGATAATTTCCATGAAAACGCTCTATACCACAGGAAAAACCTAATGGAGAATTTAATGTAGTATCAGGAGACTTAGTAGAATAATAAATATAAAAAAAATTCTTTCCTGAGGTTCCAAAAGATGGATGAATTGAAAGTCCTAAAAATCCTCCATCCCAAACAACTCCAACTTCATTCGATAGATTTATCAATAAGTTCTTTACTGTAGCATCTTCATTATCATCGAACCAATAAACTTTTCCATCTCTTTGACCTACTACAATACGCAGTTGATTTGGTACGGTTGTAAAATTTAAGGGTGAATCAAATCTTAAGTTGGGATATGCAGGTACATATGGTTGATCATTACTTGCTAAGCCTTGAAAATTTCCATTTAAGAATTTACCGATTGGTTCGACATCGCTAATGCCAGGTCCAAACAACATTGGACTAAAGCTCGTCAAAAATACAAGTAAGAAGATAATTAAAAATTGAACCCGTTGATAATTTTTCATAGATATAAAATTTCTATTTCGGGAACATTATAAAAATAGCCTGCAGTTTTAAAAAACTTAAACATTATTGCCTTTATTCGATTAAAGTCTAATTTATTCGATAAAATAAGCACTTAGTCAGAATAAACACATAACAACCTTATGATCAATGAAATATGTTATAGAATTAAGAATTAGTATATGAACCTATGAAAGCTATCGTAAAAGGGCAACAAAAATTGAGAAGTATTTCTAAACCTTTAGGTTATAATAATATAATAAATCAATTCAAGTAATTTATTTATTACCCATGACTCTTTTTAAAATTATACAATCACTTTTTTTTAAAGCTAGTAGATACTTAAAATTGCTTTGAGAATTAGGTAGTGAAAGCTGAAGAATGTAAAAACCATTGTCTATTTAATTTTTTACGAATAACATTTTGTAGAACATTCTTGCTATGCTTTTTCATGATTACAAATATTATAGAAGTTAATTATAGGTATCGCCAACTGGCTATAATCAATAATAGCTAAATCTTATAATTCACTTCGTACACCATTAGATTTATGCATAAAAAAAAGTGGTTCTATGTAAATCATAGAACCACTTTATATTCTTATTTGTAATAACGTTAATTATTTATAATCAAACGTTTTGAAACGGGTTCGTTGTTATTAAACAGTACTGTTATTACATATATCTCATTTCTGTAGATATCGGTAGGTATTATCATACTATTTTGCACAAACTCCTCTCCGGTAAATTGTCGTATTAATCTACCTGATACATCATGTATCGTAACACCTAAAATATCTTTCGCGTCAAAATTGTCGTTCATCAAAACTTGAACAGCGTTTGTTGACGGGTTAGGAGTCAGAATAAACTCAAAAGAAGGTTTTTCTAAAGGAGCATTTTCTGGTAAAACTTCTAAAGTCAAACTCGTTTCACCGATTAAGCCCTCTTCATCAGAGATAACGAGTGTTATTATATAATTACCTGGTTCATTAAACACATGAATTGGATTAGCTTCTGTCGAAGTAACACCATCTCCAAAATCCCAAGCGTAAGAAACAACCCCTACATCATCACTAGACTGATCACCTGTGAAAATAATTTCAACTAAAGCCTCCCCTATTTCAACACTTGAAGAAATTACAGCAATTGGCGCTAAATTAACACCACCCGTTACAGTGATTTCTACAGTAGATGTACCGGTTAACCCTTCGCTATCGGTAACAATTAACGTTGCAATGAATGTACCTGGCGTATTATAAATATACGTTGGATTTGCATCTGTTGATGTTTCACCATCACCAAAGTCCCATGCATATGAAACAATATCATTAACACCTGTAGATTGATTTCCAATAAACGACACTACTAACGGAGCTTCTCCACTAGTAACATCAGCTGAAGCAACAGCTGTAGGATATTCTACTGCAACACCACCAACGGTAATCTCAATAGTAGATGTTCCGGTTAACCCTTCACTATCCGTAACTATTAAAGTTGCATTGTACGTACCCGGAATATTATAAGTATATGTTGGGTTCGCCTCTGTTGATGTTTCTCCATCACCAAAATTCCAAGCGTATGAAACAATATCATTTACACCTGTTGATTGATCTCCTGTAAACTGAACATCTAAGGGCGCATTTCCACTAGTAACATCAGCTGAAGCCACAGCTGTAGGATTATCTCCAACTACACCATTAACAGTAATCTCAATAGTAGATGTTCCGATTAACCCTTCACTATCCGTAACTATTAATGTTGCATCAAAAGTACCCGGAGTATTATAAGTATATGTTGGGTTTGCCTCTGTCGATATATCACCATTGCCAAAATCCCAAGCATATGAAACAATATCATTAACACCTGCAGATTGATCACCAGTAAACTGAACCCCTAAAGGCGCATCACCTTGTGTCACGCTAGCTGAGGCAACGGCAACAGGAGTTTGATCTGCTGTTACTATAATTTCAACAGTCGTAGCATCTTCTAAATCACCAGCATCAGTTACTACCATAGTAACTATATAAGTACCTTCTGTAGTAAATGTATACGTTGGGTTAGCCTCTATTGATGTTTCTCCCAATTCAAATGTCCACAAATAAGATACTACACCTACATCATCAGTTGACTGATCACCAGTAAATTGAACTTCTAAAGGTGCATCACCTGTCATTACATTAGAAGAGGCAACAGCAACTGGAGCTTGATTGTCCGCTGTTACGGTAATATCAATTGTTGTTGTGCTCTCTAGTCCTTCTATATCGGTAACTGTTAATTCTACTGTATAGACACCTATATCATTAAAGGTATGAGTTGGATTAGCCTCTGCGGAAGTTTCACCTGGCTCGAACGTCCATAAATATGTTTCAACCCCTACATCATCAGTAGACTGATCTCCCGTAAATTCAACTTCAAGAGGAACAATACCACCCGTAACATTTGAAGATGCAACTGCAACCGGAGCTTGATTAGGCGCGGTTATCGTTATTTCTAATGTTGCTGTGTCTTCTAAACCACCAGCATCGGTTACTGTTAACGTAACATTGTAAACTCCTGCAGTAGTAAATGTATAAACTGGGTTCTCAAGTGCAGATGTTTCCCCTGGCTCGAATGTCCATAAATAAGACACTACGCCTACGTCATCTGTAGACAAATCACCAGTAAATGAAATATCAATAGTAGCTTCACCACCATTCAAATCAGAAGATGCCTCAGCAACAGGTGCTCCATTAACATCAATGATAATAGTATCGGCAACATCTGTATAACCGTCACCATCTTCAATTGTTAAAATAACATTATATGAACCACCATCTTCAAATGTGTATACTGGATTAGCTTCATTTGAAGTATCACCATTGCCAAAATCCCATAGATAAGACACTATATCATTTTTGTCATCGGTAGAACCAGCACTAGAAAATTGTACCGTAAGGTCTTCATTACCTGCTAGGACATCTGCAGTTGCATTTGCAACAGGAGCAAAACCTGTTCCCAAAAATTGCCACTTAAAGAAATCGGTGGTGTCATCTGTCGCAATGCTTACATTACCTTCAGTACCCGAAGCATCCTCTGCCCTCAAATACGTGTTATTGGTAAAGTTGGCATTTGCAATGGCACTGATAATATAGTAGCTACCGTCGCCAGCCTCCACAATATCCCATAGTTGGGCAAAATTAGGATCTGGACTTAAGGATGGATAGGACCAAATATTGGTATTAAGGCTTGATGGACCTCCCTGCTTATCCAAGTATAAATCACCCCTTGTTGGATCAGGAACCACTAATTTCAATCTGTAAAGACCGTTTATAGCAGCTATCAACTCAAAATGTTGATACTCTTCGTTAAGATAGTCCCCTGTTACCATATTAGTCTGCCAAACGTTCGCCCCAGCAATTGGCATTAAATTCTCCCCATTCCCTGAATTACGCAGTTGGTAGATTCCAGGCCTTGGTGCTCCATTATCGCCACCATCGTTGTCATAGTTAAAACCTGATATGGTAGTTCCAACACCTGCGATGTATGTTGCATCGTTGAATGGAGCAACTACAACTGCCTCGATTTCAAATTCCTGCACGCCATCGGCGTCCAAATCATCCAATCCAGTTACAGTAACCGTTTGAGGTGTATCCCAATTTGTGGTCGTAAATACAAGTTGCGTAATATCCAAATTAATTTCATCGGCATTCATTAAAACATTGATTCCAATATTCACATTCCCCGTAGGAGCGCTACTTAAGACTACATCAAAAGAATCTGTATCACCATCTTCATCTGTATAGACCAATTCTGGAGTAATGTTCACACCCGCATTGCTCAACTGGCTGATATCCTCAAAACGCCATTTATAGCGGTCGCTACCATCATTTATGTTTACATATACATTATTAGTTCCGGTCGAGACACCTAAATAGTGACCTCCCCGCTCACTTATAATAGAAAATTGACCTGTACCATCACCGACAATACGCCATAATTGCGCCAAATTATTGGTGTTTTCAGCATAATCATACTGCCAAACATTCGTATTTGGCGTAGTTACACCTCCCTGTACATCTATTGCCAAACCACTATTCTGAGCCACTAGAGCGTAAAGACCGTCACCTCTAAAAATAAGCTCAAACTGCTCATGTGAAGCGCCTTCGTATAGTCCCGTCTCTATATTATCTCGCCACGCCAACCCTGCTGCAGCGACCTCCATAGATTGATTGTTGCCAACATTTATTAAACGATAAATACCGGACGTAGGTGGACATGCCAAACTACCTTCATCGTCTTCATTATAGCCTTCTAGACTTTTAGAAAAACCAGCGTAATTTGCATCACTAAGAGCAGAATTTACAACTACACCAATACCAAAATATTGAACGCAATCATCATCAGCATCGTCTTGCCCTGTAACTGTAACCACTTGAGGTGTTGCCCAATTGGTTGCAGTAAATATCAATGTTGCAGGTGCTACAACGAATTCATCAACTTCACCTATTTGCGTAAGGTCAATTTCTACATCAGTTACCGGTGCGGCACTTAGCGAGACATTAAAAGTGTCCGCTAAACCACCTTCGTTAGTAACAACTACCGTTTTGCTCAATTCTAACCCAAATGTCAAAGGCGTTGCACTCGGCGTTTCAAATTGCCATCTAAAACGGTCTATATTGTTAAGGTCATACGTTAAAATGGCAACGTTTCCATTAGATTCTAATGTGAGGTAATCACCATTTACACGGCTGATTATAAAATAGGTCTGAATACCATCAACGATATCATCTGGAATTATCTCCCATTGCTGTGCGAAAGTATTAGGATCATTATTCCATATCCAAACATTTTCTTGAAAGTCTGCATCAGCAGGTCTTCCATTAACGTCGAGATAACGTGCACTAAACACTGGAGTAAACCTGTAAAAATTAGTAGTACTTGCATTCTCCAACACCCAATGTTGATAATCCAACCCTTGATACCCTTGCTCTACCGCATTCGCACCAAGCTGATTCTCCCCGTCGGCTACTCCCAAGGTACCCTTGGTCTCAAAATTCACCAAGCGATAAGTACCTAAAGCAGGCACATCAGCAGGTTCTTGCAGCCCATTTATCCAAAGTTGAAGTAAAGCTACGCCCTCGGCATCTATAATGCCCTTGGATACAGGAGGCATTTTCACACCTGCCGTTAAGCTGTTGGCCCTGTGGTATAATTGTGAATTGGCTGCGTCTCCAGGAACCACAATGCGATTAATCGTAGGTTCTCCAGGAATATTATTACCTATAGCCGTAAGCATCGCTGTCTGAGCTAAGGTATTGATTAGTCGCAAATCTATTTCTGAACCATTACCTGTAGCAGGTTGATGACAGTAAGCACAATTATTGTCTAAGTAAGAACGCGCCTTTTCGTCGGTAGAACCATTTAAATCGTCGATTGCAATATGGGTCAAATATCCTGGCGTATCGTTATCCGTAATGTTAACATTTAAAATACCCATTTCACTAAGAGTAACTAATTGGTTACCAACTTCCCCGTTGGGGTCATGCGTAGAATAATCATAATCACTATTCAAATTTCGAGTACGCAAACCTAACGTACCACCCAATGCAGAACTGTGGCATTGGATGCATTGTGCATTGGAAGGGTATAACCAATCTACAGTATCTGGAGCACCGCCACGAGTTACGTTGATTGTAGCCGTGTCGCCAATTCTCATATCTACCAATTCGGCATCTGATTCATCTGCCCTCCATTTGTAAGTCAAAAAGTAAAATTCACCATTATCTGCTTTAATTGAAAAACGTGTCTCAATTTTGCGTGTGGTAGGCGTTGCAGCCTCATCAATAGGAAAATCAAAATGCTTTATAATTACAGAGCCATCAGGGAAGTTCCAAATACCATTCTCGGTCCATTCTACTTGTTCGGCCGGTGTGTTGTGCGTACCATCGTTTGGTACTCCAATCCATCTTCTTTTCAAAGCACCATCAGACCAAAAGGATTCAATCATCTCGTAAGGTACAAAACCGGAGGTCGTGCTTAATTCTTGAATATCTGAGAAATCATTTAATGCACCCGTATTAAATACACCCGTATCTGATAATAATGCAGGAGCAGGTAATGTGCTTGATTCTGTTAAACGAAAAATTCCGCTATCCCCACCAGCACCTAAAGTAAGCATGTAAAGTTCCCCACTGGTGTCCTGACCAAAAGAAATAACTTGTCCAGGACCTACGCCCAAACTTTCTTTACTACCCCCTTGGGTGTTAATAGCAAAAAGCTGATTCGTCAAATAATCAGCGGCGATATAACGCCCCTGATATTGTGCAATACTACCATTGTATACATAACCACCTATGATCGAACCTGCCTGATCACGAACAAAATCAGTTAAAGGACCTTCATGAGGTGCATTGTTGTATAATTGGGTAAGACCACAATTTCGTGTATGCGGAGCATTTCCCTCCCATAGAGGCCAACCATAATTATTACCTGCAGTTTCAGGAACATTACGCAATACATTGATTTCTTCATGCGTAGACTCCCCAACTTCACCAATATATAAATCTCCAGTAGCGGTGTCCATAGTTAAACGATGCGGACTTCTGTGCCCAATAGTATAGTATTCTTCAAATACAGGACTGGTAACATCGGTTAATGGAACATTAAAAGGATTGTCATTTGGGATAAAATAAAATTCGCCGGAAGTTTCTAAACCTTCACTAGCAAGAAAGCCTGGAGTACCCGTATTCGTATTACCAACACCTGGATCTTGTAAAAATCTCTTAGGAGCATGACTTATTGTACCTCCAATCATATCAACATCCAAGCGCAACACACCTCCGTCCAAGTTATTTGCAATGTCCTGTGCAGGAGAATAGCTTGCTTGATCACCTGTAGTAAGATATAAATAATTGTCCGGTCCAAAAGTCATGCCTCCACCACGGTGGGTAGTATTATATAATTCCCGACGTATCATGATTTCACGACTACCCGCAACAAGCAACATAGTAGCTGGGTCTACTCTAAATCGCTCCAACAACAAATAGTTACCACTAAAATCTTCTTTACCACAAGAAAACCCTTGTGAATTACCCAAAGCATTGTTGGCAGCATTGGTGGTGTAGTACACAAAAAAGAAATTTTTGTTAGTATCCACTCCAAAATCCGGATGTATTGCCAATCCCAAAAATCCACCGTCCCAAACGGCTCCTTCGTTAATGTCGCCAATTTCATCAGACCAATTGACTATTAGATTTTCCTGTGCGGCGTTATTATTATCATCTATCCAATAAATTTCACCGTTCAATTGCCCAACAACGATTTTGTTATCATTGGGTACAGGATTAAACGTGATTGGCGAATCGAACTGTAGATTTGGAAAAGCGGGCGTAAAAGCAGGTGCTCCTACACCACTTACCGGAAAATTAGTATTAACCTCAATATCAAATGACTCTACGTCCACTATACTAAGACCAGGTCCCATAAACATAGGACCAAAACTCAGAGCCATAAAAACAAAACCAGTTATACCAATAACTAGAGCAGATTGTTTTATTGTATTTAAGTTCAATGGGTAATTTCTTTTCATCTTTAATATTTTATAACTGAACAAATTCAATTTTACTTTACAAAAAAAACCTATAATAACTTAGCAACAGATTAATATCGTTCAACTTCATATATATACGTTTAATTTACAGGGTGCAAATTTACCTTAACCTTGCGACAAAATAAATTCGATTTGGTTAAATTACTTACTAACCCACAATATTATCAAATAGTGCACGTTTTCTATAAAGAATTGGAGGAATGGCAGAGTGGTCTATTGTAGATAATAATGTATTTTATTATTGAGGTTAACGCCTCCGAGGGTTCGAATCCCTTCTTCCTCCGCTATAAAAGCCCGTTAACTACGGGCTTTTTTTTATACCAAGAAAGCAAAGTTAATTACTAAATTTGAGCATATAATCGATGATATAGTCGAATTGAACAAATTTAAAATACATGCCTTTGAAATTCAATAATATTTAGTCAATTTTAAATAATATATTTTTTAAAAAATGTCAGAAAAAATCGCATTTATTGGAGCTGGGATAGCGACAAGTTATACCTTAATTCCTTTGTTAGATAATATTGAAAAGGAAGAACACATCAATGAAATAGAAATTTTCATTATAGATAAGAGTAATGATTTCTTTAAAGGTATGCCTTATGGTAATCGTTCTGGAAAATCAGTTCTTTTAATACAGGATCTAAAGAACTTCATTACAGAACCACATAGAACACATTTTAAGAATTGGCTAGATGCCAACCTTAATCAACTTGTAGAGGAATTTATCGAAAATGGTGGAATGTATGCTACAAAGTGGGCAGAAATAAACAGCCCCCTATTTAAAAAAGGAGAATGGGATGATTTATATATTCCTAGATTTTTCTTCGGCAAGTATATTAACCAAGAGGTATTGGGACGAATAGATAAGTTAGAAGGCGAAAAAAAACTAAAAATAACTTACATTCAAAAAGAAACAAGTAACATCACCAAAAAAGCAGATAATTTTCAAATTAATTTTATAGACAATACTTTTATTTCTTCAAATAAAATAGTGCTTTCTATAGGTTCATTACCCTATAAAAAATTATTTAACGGCGAAATAAAGAATCATAATAATAGCCTCTACATAAAAGAACCATATGGTTTAGGAATGGAGAAAAATATGGAACAAATTTCAAGTTTCATAAATCGTCGTAAATCAAAAAAACTAAAAACAAAAATTGCAGTTTTAGGCGCAAATGCAAGTGGTTTAGAAATGATTTACAAAATCTGTGATAAGTTAAATATTGATGAATATGATACGTCATTTAAAACCCTCTCATCACATGGTGTAATGCCTGACGGAACATTTGATTCAATTAAGGCAAAACAATTTAAGGCAAAACATTTAGAATTACTTGCCGAAAAAAATAATTTGACCGCCAAAACTATTGCAGAAGCAGCTCACAAAGATATTGATGAAGCTGAAAAACAAGGTTTAGGTGCAGCTACAACCGTTGGTATTATTTCTAAAGGTTTTGGTATTTTACTCCCAAGTTTGAGCAATGAAGAGTTATTAAATTTTGCATGTTTTCATGGTAATCAAATCGGTAGACGACAGCGTTGCGCTGGCAATCACTATCTATCTGTAGTCGAAGAACTGTCAAATCGTGAAAGATTTGAACATATTAAAGGTCGTTTTCAAAGTCTTTACGAAAGTTCAGATGGTTTGACCATGACTTATAGTAACAGCAAGGCTAAAGAGACTATCGAAGATTCTGAAACTTTTAATATTGTTATTAATTGTCTTGGGAGCGTAGACTTAAATTCCAATGATTTATCCCCATTCTTTAAAAATCTTATTAATACCGGTCTATGTGAGCCAAATTTATCTAAAATAGGGTTCAAAGTGGATGCAAACATGCAAGCTTCAGAAAACCTGTTTATCGCTGGGCCACTTTTAGCTGGCAACCAAATTGAGGATAAAATCTTTTGGCATTTGGAACATTGTGCTAGAATTATTTGGAGTAGTGACATTTTAGCCAATAAAATCTTCGAAAACATTTAACAAGTATCCAAATCATTTAAATTAATATAATTTCATTTACAATTAATTTAAGATTTAATTGAGCTAAAATCTGGCTTGACATTATCTATCTTTGGCGCGTAATGTTAACACGCGCCATCTATAAATGAACATCAATCCTAAATTAAATTTTTGGGTCTTTTTATTTGTTATTTTTTTTAATAACCCAATATTCGCACAGGTTTCTTATCAAGAAGCCTTCCCAAATCTTTCATTCAATTTCCCTACCGAAATACAACCTAGTATAGACGGTACTAATCGCATGTTTGTCGTAGAGCAACCTGGGATAATAAAAGTATTTCCGAATAAAGAAAATGTTACTGCACAAGAACAAAGTACATTCTTAGATATTTCTTCAACAGTTTCTTATAGTGCTGGTCAAGAAATCGGACTTTTAGGTCTTGCTTTTCACCCTAACTACAGTACTAATGGTTACATTTTTGTTTATTATATAGACCAACCTAGTAATTATAGAATTAATATTGCTCGTTATACTGTTAACAGCACTAACCCTAACTTGATTGACGCTGATTCAAGAACAATTATTGCGCAATTCACTAAAAACCAATCAGATTCGAACCATAACGGTGGTAAAATTGCTTTTGGTCCAGATGGTTATCTGTACATCTCTATTGGTGATGGCGGCGGCGGCGGAGATCCACAAGGAAATGGACAAAATTTAAATACCGTTTTTGGAAGTTTACTTAGAATCGACATTGATCTTGATGATAATAATCCGGTAGAAACAAACACAGAACTTCCAAATGGCAATTATGAAATACCTTCGGATAATCCAAGAGTGGGTCAATCAGGATTAGATGAGCTGTATGCCTGGGGTATTAGAAATACCTGGAAATTCTCTTTTGACCCCACTGGTAACCTTTGGGGATCAGATGTAGGTCAAAATTCATACGAAGAAATAAATATAATTACCAGAGGTGGTAACTATGGTTGGAACAGGTTTGAGGCAAATACAGAACCAAGTTATGGAAGCGAAACAGCACTCTCTTCATCACCCGATAGTAAACCCATATTCTTTTATGACCACAGTGCATCCGATGTTTCAATTACAGGAGGCTATACCTACAGAGGATCGTTAACTAGTAATAGTTTAAAGAATAAATATATTTATGGTGACTATGTTTCTGGTCGTGTATGGGCTTTAACATATAATGCAGCCAACGGAAGTACAACCAACGAACTACTCTTTAAAACCAACGGAGAATTCATTTCCTCATTTGGTGAAGATGAAGCTGGTGAATTATATTTTTCTGATTATGGGGCGAATGCTAAACTATTTAAATTAACAGAAACGATAACAGGTCCTGTAACAACTCCTGTAAACGGAATAGGAGAATGGAAATCACTATCCTCAGGTACAGATGGTATTGTTCAATCTATTACATCATCTACTAATGGCACTAGTTATATTGCTGGATCCTTTAATTCTGCCGGCGGTATTAGTGCATCAGACCTAGCAACTTTAAGTATTACAGAAGTGTGGGTATCACTTGGTAGTGGCATAGAAGGTTCTGTTCTAGCAACAGCTTTATCTCCCGACGGAACTCTTTACATTGCAGGTGATTTTACTATAGTAAACGGCATTGAAGCTAATAATATCGCGAAGTGGAACGGCACTACTTGGTCAGCCTTGAGTTCTGGTACAAACGGACCAATCTCAACCATGGCTTTTAATGAAAACGGGACTTTATTTGTAGGTGGGGTATTTACAACTGCCGGTGGCTTGAATGCCAATAATATCGCTACATGGGAGAATGAATCTTGGAGCTTACTTACCGATGCTACGACGAATATTTCAGGTACCAACAATGAGGTACGATCTATACATATAGATGGTAATAACAGTGTCTATATTGGTGGAAATTTTGATACTGCCGGCGGAATAGCAGCAACAAGAATTGCCTTATGGAACGGCTCTAATTGGTCTTCTCTCGGTTCTGGCACTAGTGGATTTGTACAAGCCATGGATACTGCAGGTGACTATTTATATGTAGGAGGTAATTTCGCCATTGCCGGAGATAAAACTGTAAATAGAATAGCCCGGTACCATAAAAACAATAACACTTGGGAAGCTTTAGGAACTGGAGTAAGTGGAAATGTAAACGCAGTTACCAGCAGTGGAACTTATATATATGTTGGTGGTACATTTGATACGGCAAGTGATAACGGTACAGTTGACAAAGTAGTGAATAATATTGCTCGCTGGAGTAAGGAAAATGGCTGGCAAGCTTTAGGCACAACTACAAATGTCGGGGTAAATACTAGAGTTAATGCTTTACAGTTTATCAAGAATGAGACCGAACTTTTGGTGGGTGGCAATTTTACTACCGCAGGAAATATCAATGCCAATAATATTGCCAAATGGGGAATGGTTTTTTGTACTGACGAAAGTGTAATACCTGAATATTTGATTGATGGTACTTGGGATAGTAGCAGCGATAACTTAACTATTACTGAAGGAGATGCCATAACCTTAAGCATTTTACCTAATGACATTTCTTTTACCATCACTTTACCTGGAGGTTCTGTCGTAAACAATGATTATGTGATAGAGAATGCAAACACTTCACAATCTGGTACATATACTTTTACAACGTCAGAAGGCTGCACTACAGATTTTATATTGACAATAGCTAGCGCAAGTAATGATGGAGATGATGATGGCGATGGAGTAATTAACACCAATGATTTATGTCCGAATACCGCAGCGGGCGCAACTATAGACACCAATGGCTGTTCTAGTTCACAATTAAATAATGATGGAGATGATGATGGCGACGGTGTATTAAATATAACTGATATTTGCCCAAATACCCCTAATGGTGAAATTGTAGATGAAAATGGGTGTACGGTAACGTCATATCCTGCTAATCAGTTTAAAATTACTTCAACGGGTGGTTCTTGTATTGGTTCAGATAACGGATCTATATTCATTGAATCTTTAAGCGATGAAGAATTTAATGCTATTATTACCGGCGAAGGTGAAAATAGAACTATTGACTTTATTAAAACATTAACTATTGCCGACTTGGCCAAAGGGGAATATAATTTATGTATATCTTCTAGCACCTCTACCAATTATCAAAATTGTTCTAAAATAATTATTACCGAACCTTTACCCTTAAGTGTACTTTTAGACTTCGATGCTTTGACCAACAGCGTCAACTTAAAAATGAGTGGTGCCGATGAATACAACGTTGAAATAAACGGTAAAAATTTTCAAACTAGAAAAGAAAAAATCAACTTACCGTTGTTAGATGAAATTAATACAATAAGTGTTCATACAAATCAACTTTGTCAAGGGGAATTTGAAGAAACGATATACTTGGGAACGACTCCAATAATTTATCCGAATCCGGTTGGTAATAGTCTATCAATAGATTTAAAAACTCTTACAATAGATAAGATTGAAATAGCTATTTTTACAGAAGCAGGAGTTTTAGTACATTCAGACAACTATAAAGTTGAACAATCAACCATTGAAATTAATACTAGCTTATTAAGCTCAGGTATTTATTTTTTAAGATTGAAGAATGATGACTTCAATAAATCCTTCAAACTTTTAAAACAGTGAAAAAAAGCGGATTTTTAGTTTTCCTATTATTAATACTTCAATCGTGCGGTGTAGATTCAGATGTTTTGGAATACGCCAAAGATCAAATAAACATCACCCTTATCTTCCCTGAAGATGACTCTGAATGTACCGAAGGAATCATCGTTTCCGATACACAAAGCGAGCTAGTCTTTGAGTGGTCAGATGAAAATGATAATAGTCCGTATATCGTACATTTAACGAATGTTGTAAGTGCACAGACAGAATTAATAGAAAGTGATGATACTGACGTTGCCATTACCCTAGATCGCGGCGTAGCCTATTCATGGTTCGTAACAGGAAAGATTAATAGTACTAGCGAAATCTGGAATTTCTATAATGAAGGACCAGGTTTAGAGTCTGCAGTACCCTATCCTGCTACAGCTATCTCCCCTGTTTCAGGAGCTTCAATATCGCAAACTAGCACATCGGTTAACCTAATTTGGAATTCAGAAGATCCTGATGACGACATTATTTCTTATGATTTATTTTTTGGTGAAGCAAAAGACCCTCAACTTTATGGAACAGATCTCACAGAAACTAGATTTAATGATATACCGGTGGAAGCAGATAAAACCTATTATTGGAAAATTATAACCAAAGATAGCATCGGTAATGAATCTACCTCTGAGGTCTTTACCTTTTCTGTAGGTTAATGTATTTTATAAACTGTATTAGATTTCTCAGTTAGTTATAAAAAAAGCCCCTTTAGTAATTACTAAAGGGGCTTTATATATGATGTATTCTTATTAGAATTCTAGTATCACAAACTCAGAACGTCTGTTAACTGCATGCTTTTCTTCAGGACAATAAGTATTGTCATCACACTCGTTTAATAGTTGAGTTTCACCGTAAGCCTCTGTTGTCAACTTATCGGCTGATACTCCTTTAGACAGTAAATAGTCTTTAGTTTTATCGACCCTGCGCTGCGATAGCCAGTCATTATATTTCGAGGTTCCTCGGGAATCGGTATGAGAGGTTATTTTCAAAGTTAATGTTGGTATTTCTTCTAAAACCTGAACTAAAGAATCTAACACCTTTTTAGATGAAGAATTAACTACCGAAGAATTTAATCCGAAATAAACATTTCCTAGATTCTCAATTCTAGACTTAATTTCTGTCTTACGCTTATTAATTGCATCAACTTTAGCTTTCTCAGCTGCAGCCAATGCATCTTCTTCTTGTTGTTTTTTGAGTCTCTCTGCCAATAACAGTTCGTCCTTTAAACGGTTAACTTCATTGATGGAATCTCTTTGACGTTGTTTCTCTTTCTCGATAGCTGCTAGAAGCTCAAGTTTTTCCTCGCCTCGTTTAGAAAGTCCTTTCTCTATACCGAATTGATAAACAACTCCAGCTGCATGTTGTATATGGTTGGTAGCGCCTTCACCTTGGCTCATAGCCCATTTACCAGTAGAGTTAAAATCTAACCCCCAACGATCCGAAAACCATGTTCTAAAACCAACAACTGCATTATAAGTACCTCTCCCTTTATTATTTGCATCTGTATACCCAGCACCGATACCTACATAGGGATCAAACCAACCTGTCTGACCAATAATCTTATTAATATCATAAGTTACTCTACCATCAATACCAAAATAACTGATATTTTCAGAAATAACTTCTGCATCAATAATTTTACCTTCTTTATATTGGTTATAGGTACCAACAGCTTCTAAACCTAAACCACTTTTAAAATACCTTCCAATACTTACTCTAGAAGGAAATGGTACGATATTCCATTCATCACTAACATTAAAAATACCGTTAAAAACATTACCTGAATCATCTACAGCGTTTAAGCCGACACCGAAAATCCAAGAGCTCTGTACAATACTATCCTTTGCCGTTATTTGAAGCTCATCTTGGGCGAAAGTGACAGATGAGAACATAAGCAGTACTAAAAAACTAAAAACAGTTGTAGTTTTCATAAATGATAATTTGGGGTTATAAAATGTAAAATTAGTTGTAGGTGAGCTGCTTAGCAAATAATTACTTTATACAGCAATAAAAATCGTTTGATAGTTGAATGTAGAATAATTATCGACTAATTACTTTTGAATTTTTAGAGTTTTTGTACTTAAAGGCAACTTGTAGATGCTGAAAGGACTCACAATAAAAGTATTTTCTTCTTTAGATGCTATAGTTTTCATCTTATGAATCTGCAAATAATCAGCCTTCTCACTCAGCTCTAAATCAGCATAGTTAGACGCTGTACTATCACCACACCAAATGAGAATCATTTCGGTGTTAAAATCTATTGAAGGCGGAGTCAATCCAGGTTTTCTGGTCCGGTTTATTTTACCGTAAAAAGCGTTCAATTCTTTTTGATTCTTTATTAAAAGATACTCCTCTTGCTCAAAGCCGCTGTAATTCTCATTTAAAATAAGTTCCATACCCGTATCATTAGATTCTTGCAAACTACTTTGAGCAGTGCTCTTACAAGAATTCAGCTGAATTATAGCTAAGAGAAAAAAACAAGTAAAATATTTAAACATTTTTGAATCTTCCTTTATAAGCCCTTTCATATACTTCTTCGTAAAGCGGAACCACTTTTTGAATATCAAAACGCTGTGCTTCTTTTAAGGCATTAAGTTTAAATCTTTCTAAAACGCTATCATTCTTTAAAATGGTAACGGCCTTAGCTGCCATATCATTAATATCACCTACGTCACTTAAAAATCCGCTAACGCCTTCTGTATTTACTTCTGGTATACCACCAGCATTACTAGAAATCACCGGGACTTTATTTATCATCGCCTCAAGAGCTGCTAGTCCGAAACTTTCTGATTCTGATGGTAATAGAAATAAATCTGAAAAGCATAGAATCTTATCAATCTCATTACTATTCCCTAAAAATATAACCTTATCTGCTATACCTAATTCTTCACATAAACGTTCGGCACCTTCTTTCTCAGGTCCTTCACCGACCATAATAAGTTTTGAAGGAATTTGAAGTTGAATTTTACTGAATATTTTAATTACATCAGGTATACGCTTTACTTTTCTAAAGTTACTTATATGCGTCACTATGCGCTCACCTTCGGTTGCCATGTTAGACCTTTGGCAATCGGTAAAAGATGTACTATATTTTTTAGCATCGATAAAATTAGGGATGACTTCTATATCGCCTTTAATGTCAAAAGTATCTAAAGTACCTTGTTTTAAACTTTCAGAAACCGAAGTAACCACATCAGACTGATTAATACTAAAAGTAACTGCAGGTTTATAAAAAGGGTGTTTACCTACTAAAGTAATATCGGTACCATGCAATGTTGTAATCATAGGTACGTAAATACCCTCTTCTTCTAGCATTTTCTTCGCCATATACCCAGCATATGCATGTGGTATAGCATAGTGTACATGTAGTAAATCTATTTTATGAAGCTTAATGGTATCAACTAACTTACTAGATAATGCAAGTTCATAAGGCTGATAATGAAACAGTGGATATTCGGGCACATGAACTTCATGAAAGAATATTTTATTACTCAACAACTCTAAACGAACAGGTTGTTTATAAGTAATAAAATGAATTTCATGACCTCTATTTGCCAATGCAATTCCTAATTCTGTTGCGACAACACCACTACCACCAAAGGTAGGGTAACATACTATTGCTATTTTCATTACAACAAAACTACCTTTTTTAATTCAGAATTGAATCGTAAATAGCCTGTTGAATTCTAGTTCTTAACCCAGATTTAACTAAAAGTGTGTTAGATGCAGATGGATATGTTCTGTTCGATAAAAATACGTAGACAATTTCTTCTTCTGGATCTGCCCAGGTATACGTACCTGTAAAACCACTGTGACCGAAACTTTTTCTTGAAACACAACCACAAGTAGGACCACTGTGCTGAAGCTGTGGTTTATCAAAACCTACTCCCCTACGCACATTGTTATCGCAAAAGTAACAGGTATTGAATTTCTTAACCGTTCTAGAATCAAAGAATTTAGTACCTCCATAATAGCCATCTTGAAGATACATCTGCATAATCTTGGCAATGTCATTAGAGTTGCTAAAGAGTCCGGCATGACCACCCACGCCTGCTTGCATTGCTGCACCCATATCATGAACGTAACCTTGTACGGTACCATATCTATAATAATTATCCTCCTCAGAAGGTACAATCATATTTTTATCAAACTTCTCTAAAGGGTTATATGAAGTATGGTTTGCCCCTATTCTATTATAAAGAAATTTATTTGTTAGTCCATCTAACCTTTGATTGTAGCTTTCCTCAACAACCTTTTTCATTACATAATAAGGTACGTCGCTGTAACGGTATCTATTAGACTTTAAATCTTGCCTGCCTATTCTATTGTAAATAGAATCTTTATAGGCATCTGCTAAATACAGATTATCATACACTTTCGTTGAAAAACCAGGTAATGGGGAGTTTCTATAAAATTCACCTGAGGGCTTTTTGTTTTCATCTAATGTATTGATGTAAAAAGGAATCCATGCTGGTAAGCGACCATAATGAGAAAGTGCTTTTAAAACAGTTACATTTTTAATTTCGGTGTTTGAATAATTCGGCACCAATTCTTCAAAAGTATTGTTTAAACCTATTCTGCCCTCTTCCTCCATTTTCATTACCATTGGCAAGGTTGCCAATATTTTGGTTAAAGAGGCTAAATCATAAATGTAGTCATTGGTTATTTTTTCTTTGCTATCGTATGTTGGCCTACCAAAACTTTTCTGGTAGATAACTTTTCCTTTTCTGGCTACTAAAACTTGAGCACCTGGAAACATTAAGCTATCTAGCCCATGGCTCATTAATTCATCTATTTCCCTAAGTCCTTTAGAGCTCATACCCACACGTTCTGGAATACTATACCCCAATCTACTTAGAGATTTTACCTGTACACCTGTATTCACAGGGAATTCTTGATGTGCACTAACAGGCAATTTACCGGTAGCACTTACCGCTCCGAATAATACTTCAGCTGTTTTCTCTTGTGCTATATCACTATTTTGATAAGACATTACCACAGCATCGATTGTATCATATGATTTAATATCTGATAACACATATGGTTTGGCAAAAACACAAAGTATAAGATTAGAAGTACGTTCGCTGCCAATTGCTTGCAACCAGTTTAATTCTTTAGTAGAAAACTTATATGATTTCCACGGACTTTCATTACTCTTATGATGACCTACAATAATTAAATTGAAATCTTTAAGTTTAGCTTTCAAGGTATTTATATCATTCGCCTCTACCACCGTAACATCGGCATAATTCTTCAATCCTTTTATGAAAGCCCCGTTATCAGAATCGCCCATTTTCACATAAGCAATCTTCTTATTGTCTAAATTCTTAATAGATAATATATCTAGCTTATTCTTTACAACCGTAATCGCATTCTCAATAGCTTGTTCGTAAATAATATCATCTTCAAGACTATTTAAATCTTCATACAAATTGTTTAAAGAAATAGGTGAGTACTTGTTTAAACCAGCCTTATATTTTGCCTGTAATATTTTTTTAACAGAATAAGCCAAACGCTCTTCAGTCAACTTACCCTTTTCGTAAGCTTTGGTTAATTTTTCTTTTGCGCTTACAATATTCTCTGGCATTAATAACATATCGTTACCTGCCATAAAAGCATCAAGTTCCACACTACCATCTTTACCTTTTGTAGAAACCCCTTTCATATTCAGGGCATCGGTAAATATTAATCCTTCATAGCCTAATTCTTCTTTTAAAATTCCGGATATGATTTGTTCGGATAAAGAAGAAGGCATTCCTTTTTTCATTTCAAGTGCAGGCACCTCTAAGTGGGCTACCATTATACTACTTAAACCTGAACTGATTAATTTCTTAAATGGATAAAGCTCTAAACTATCTAATCGCTTTCTTGAGAACGGAATTACCGGTAAATTGTGATGAGAATCTACTTCTGTATCACCATGACCAGGAAAATGCTTCCCATTTGCCAATACCCCAGCACTCTCCATACCTCTTGCAAAAGCGGTTCCTTTCGCAACTACATTACCTCTATTCTCACCAAAAGAACGATTGCCTATAATCGGATTTTTCGGATTCGTATTAATATCTAAATCTGGAGCAAAATTTATTTGTACTCCTAAACGTTTAGCATGCTTACCAATTTGATACCCTACTTTTTCTACAATCGAATTATCTTGAATGGCACCCAAAGTCATATTCCAAGGGAATGCGTAGGTAGAATCTAATCTCATAGAAAGTCCCCACTCAGCATCCATTCCAATTAATAATGGAACTTTTGAAGCAGCTTGATAATCATTTGTAAGTTTTGCTTGTCGAACAGGTCCGCCTTTAGAAAAGATAACGCCACCCAAATGCTCTTGAAGTATCAAATTCTTAATTTGATCAGTAGCTTGCTTACTTTGATTAGAAGCAACACTTACCATAAATAGCTGACCAAGTTTTTGATCTAAGCTCATTTCAGCATACTGCGCATCTACCCATCTCTGTTGAGCAGTGCTGTCTTTGGTAACTAAGGGGTTTTGAGCCAGTAAACTTGAACCACAAAACAATCCACAAATAAGAATAAAAATATAGCGCATAAAAATATATGTACTGAGATAACTATTATGGATTGAAATTATTGCATTTCATCGATATAACCCAATAAAATCTGATACTTAAGAAGAAATTATGTTAAAGGAAACGAGCATGCCAACTCTCAGAAGCAGGTACTTCCCAATGCTCAAGATACTCTCCTTTATTGGCAACCAGATTGTTGAATACAATCGTATTTTTAGAAATCGCCTTTTGCTTCGCCATAGCCTTAAAATCAATTAAGCTTTTATAAGCTACAAACTCACCTTGTTTGTACGAAACGTTCATTTTATCTAATAGAAGAACATCATATTTCTTTTCTAAAGCCTGTATAAAATGTACAGAAGCATCAATAGAGCAACCAGTAGCCCCTTGTGTGCTTTGATCAAGAGCTATTACAATAAAACGTCTATACTTTATCTCGTAACCTGCATTTAAGTCATTACCGTGAGCGGTCCATGAAGTTAAAAAAGTATCTAAGTCCGATCCAATTTCCGCTATTTCCTTTTCAGAAAATGAACGGTTACATTGATATATCCAAACTCTTGCAGTTTCTGGTAATGTGTTAAATTCTACTAGCAAATTTTAATTTTTTAACTATTATAAGTCTTCGGCCGTTGCAATCATCTCAGCAATATCCATTACCTGAACATCACCTTCTTTTTCTTTATTCTTAACACCATCTGTCATCATCGTGTTACAGAAAGGACAACCTGCCGCAATAATTTCAGGTTTTGTTTCTAATGCTTGCTCTGTACGTTCAATATTCACATCCTTATCACCCTTTTCAGGTTCTTTGAACATTTGAGCACCACCAGCACCACAACAAAGACCTCTTTGCTTGCAGCTTTTCATCTCGATAAGCTCAGCATCTAATTTTCTAATTAAATCTCTTGGTGCCTCGTATACTCCGTTTGCTCTCCCTAAATAACAAGGATCGTGAAATGTTATACGCTTCCCCTTAAAGTTACCGCCTTCCATAGAAATTCTACCATCGTTCAGTAAATCTTTAAGAAACTGTGTATGGTGTACAACTTCATAATTACCACCTAAGCCAGGGTATTCGTTTTTTATCGTATTAAAACAATGCGGACACGCTGTTACTATCTTCTTAATTTCATAAGCGTTCAGCACCTCTATATTAGTTACTGCTTGCATCTGAAACAAAAACTCATTACCAGCACGTTTTGCAGGATCACCAGTACAACTTTCTTCTGTACCAAGTACTGCAAAAGATACATTAGCCTTATTCAAAATCTTTACGAAGGCTTTCGTTATTTTCTTTGCTCTATCATCAAAACTACCAGCACAACCTACCCAAAACAAAACTTCAGGTACAGTTCCCGACGCAAAAAATTCTGCCATTGTAGGCACTTTTAATTCACTTGCCATATCTATCTTTAAGATTCTTTACTCCAATTTAAACGGTCCATTTGGTTAAATGGCCAAGGTGCTCCATTATTCTCAATATTACCCATCATGTTATTCAAATCTGTAGGAGCTGCAGATTGTTCCATAACCAAATACTGTCTCATATCCATAATAATAGAAAGAGGATCAATACTTATTGGGCAAGCCTCTACACAAGCATTACATGATGTACACGCCCATAACTCTTCGGGAGTAATAAAATCGTTTAATAATTGCTTACCATCGTCTTTAAACTCACCATTATTAGCATCTATATTCTTACCCACTTCCTCTAAACGATCACGGGTATCCATCATAATCTTACGAGGAGATAATTTTTTTCCGGTCTGGTTTGCAGGGCATTCACTAGTGCAACGACCACATTCTGTACATGTGTATGCATTTAGCAATTGTACCCAACTTAAGTCTTGTACGTCTGATGCCCCAAATTTATCTGGAACAACAGCATCCTCAGCAGGTTCTGCGTAAGGATCAGCATCTGGGTCCATCATCATTTTAACTTCATCTGTAACAGACTGTAAATTTCTAAACTGTCCTTTTGGCGTCAACTTACCGTAATATGTATTTGGGAAAGCCAAAAGTATATGCAGGTGCTTTGAGTAGTATAAGTAGTTTAGGAAAAATAAAATTCCTGCAATATGTACCCACCAAGCGGTGCGTTCTATCAACACCAAAGTAGAAATAGACATACCTTCAAACATAGGAGCTATAAAACTACTTACTGGGAAAGACCCAGCAGCAGCATAATGTTCTGCGCCCATTTGTTGTAATTGGTAGTCTGCACCGTTCATGGTTAAAAATAAGACCATTAATACGAGCTCAATATAAAGAATAAGATTTCCGTCTTTTTTAGGCCACCCTTCCATTTCTGGTTTAAAGAATCGCTTCAATTTTATTACATTCCTTCTAATCCAGAAAACAACAACAGCTATGATAACCAATAAGGCTAACACCTCAAATGATCCAATTAAGAAATCATATACAGGTCCTAATACCGCAAACATTCTGTGTGTACCAAAAATACCATCTAAAATAATTTCTAGAACTTCAATATTTATAATAACAAAACCAACATAAACAATGATATGTAGTGCTCCTGCAATTGGGCGCACTACCATTTTAGATTGCCCTAGAGCAATCTTTGCCATGTTTTTCCAACGTTGTGGTTTGTTATCTGTTACCGAAGCTTCCTTACCTAAAAAAATATTTCGTTTCAACCTTGAAACATTTTTTACAAAGAAACCAATACCTACTATTAGCAGGACTACAAAAATAATATTAGGGAGATATTGCATATAAATTAATCTTCTTTACTTCTCAATTGAATTTGCCGCTGGATCATCTTCTGGTACTTCGTAATCTTTCTGCTTTTTACCAAAAACGGAAACATTTACATACCTCTTCGGATTTAAACGAAAATCTTGTAACAGCAAATCTAACTCACGTGATGCACTATTTAAGTTACCATACAGTTCCTTATCATTCATAAGTAAACCAAGTGACCCATCGCCATTTTCGATTTTCTCTGTAACCTTGTCTAAGCTAGCCATAGTAGATTCTAAACTTGCTAAGGTTCTACCTAAGCCTGCAGAATTTAATGAATCTGAAAGTTTTGCAAAATTAGCGGTTAGTTGTTCAAAGTTCTCGAACGAGCTATTTAGCTTTTCTTTATTACCATCTAAAACAGAATTAAGTTGCGTTGCGCTACCGTTCAGTGTTGTAATCAAAGTATTTAAACCGCCAATTACCTCTTTAAGTTCTTTTTTGGTCTTTTCATCTAAAACAGAGTTTACATTAACCAAAACAGAGTCTGCACCAGAGATGGCAGATTCTACTTTACGTACTAACGGATTTAGTTTTTGCTGTGCCAAATCTGTAATACCAGGTCTGGTTTCTGTACGTAGTGTATCGCCTGATTGTGCAAAAGCTTCATCAAATATGGGTTTAATCTGTAGCCCTTTACCACCTATTATACCAGTATCGTACAATTCAACGGTACTATTTTTAGAAAATTTAAATTTATTACCAACCGTAAAAGTCACTAACAGATTTCCTTTATCGTCTAAAAATTTGATATCGTTAACCTTACCTACGCTAAAGCCGTTAATAGATACAGTAGTACCTGATTGTAAACCGCCAACATTTGGGTATACGGCAAAAAATGTTTTACTATTATCAAAAAGTGGAGTCGACTTTAAATAGCTGAATCCCATGATGAACAGTAATATGCCACCAATAACAATAATTCCTGTTTTTAATTCTCTAGATAGTTTCAAGCAATTATATTTTTAGTACTCTCAAAATTATGAATAATATTTACACTTTATGGTGTAAAATTAGAAACCTCGTCAATAGCATCTTGAATCGGAATTCTCTCGCCTAATTTATAGGCAACAATATATGCGGTTGCATAGCCTTTTTCTTGAGCTTGAGACTGCATCATTTTTGCTTCTCTATACGATCTTGTTTCACCATACATATAACGATACAAGTTCTTAAAAGGTTCTTGAGAAAGATTCGAAAGTCCTTTAAAATTACTAGAACTAAGCGGAACATTCTTACTACTTGCCATCAATTGAATTTTAAAGACAATAGAATTCGCAACTTCTTTTTCATTAATTGCCTCTTTAACCTTCACAACAGGTACTTCTGCTACAACTTCTTTAACTTCTTCAACCTTAGGTGTCGAAATAATTTCTTTAGGCTGCTCTACTTCAGCGACTACCTCTTTTACAGGTTCAAGAACTACTTCCTTTTTTTCTTCAACCTTTTCTATAACCGCTTCTTGTACCGGCGGTGCCTTTGGCTGAGTAACTGTAGTAGCTACAGATTGTGCTGTAGGCTGAACACCTTCTTTATAATGCAATATTGCCTTAGCAATAGCATCGCCCATATCATTCTGGCCCTTAGTGGAGTTTAAATAAGCCCCTTCATCTTTATTGGTTAAGAACCCTGTTTCAACTAAAACGCTTGGCATAAAAGTTTGATGCAATACAATAAAACCTGCTTGCTTTACTTTTCTGTCTGTTCTCTTTAACTGACTAGAGAAATTTTCTTGAATCATTGTCGCCAAAGCCACACTTTGATCTAAAAACTCTTCTTGCATAATCGTTAATCCGATAACAGATTCAGGAGAATTAATATCGTAATCAGCATATCTATTTTCGTAATTATCCTCTAAATATATTACCGAGTTTTCTTTCTTCGCTATTTCAAAATTCTGTTTATTGGCGTGAAGACCCAATACAAAGGTACCTGCACCATGCGCGTCTGAAGTATGAGAATCGCAATGCACAGAAACAAATAAATCTGCATTTGCTTTATTTGCGACCTCTCCCCTAACGTATAAATCAATAAACGTATCGTCTTTACGTGTGTAAATAACTTTAATATCTTTATTCTTAGAAAGTATCTCACCTACTTTCAAAACAATATTTAAAGCTATTTTTTTCTCTAAATAGCCATTTCCTAGGTTACCAGGATCATGACCACCGTGCCCTGCATCAAGCACAACAATAAAAGGATCATCTGATTTTATTTCCTCATCAGACACCGTAAAAGACAGAAGTAATAACGCTGTTGTTAAAACTAAAGAAATGCTAAAGAATTTTATTTTCATATGTGTTAGGGATTATATCGCCCTGATAATGGTTAAATTTATTGTAAGACCCTACATAGGGATTAAAAAATATATGTAAGTTTGACATCTTAAATAACGGCTCATTGGACCGCCAAACCTTTACAAAAATAGGATATATAGCATTGCAATCAAACAAACATTACTTACTTTTCCTATTCTTCGTCTTTGCCAATGCTTTTTACGCTGTTGGTCAAGAAGGTAAAATCACGACTCTTAATATCAAAGAAGAAAGAGAGGCAATAATCGCGCCATTGTTTCCGCCAACCGCCATAAGAGACTCCATTGCCAATGATTCTTTAGTAGCTGATTCTCTTAATCAAAAACCACCTTTATTATTAGATAAGATAAAATATAAAGCAAAAGACTACGTAAAGTTAAGTCAAAAAGAAAATAAAATTTACCTGTACAACGAAGCAGAAATCTATTATCAAGATACCGAACTTAAGGCAGGTATCATCATCATGGATTATATTAAAAATGAAGTCTACGCGGGTAGAATGGTAGATTCTTTAGGCAATTACACCCAATTACCATACTTCAAACAAGGTACAAATATTGTTATACCAGATTCTATACGTTTTAATTTCGATACTCAAAAAGCACTTATTTGGAATTCGAGAACAGAACAACAAGCGGCAGCAGGTGCTTTAGGTAGTGATGCCATGAAAGTTTATGCTGAAATCACCAAAAAGGAGAATGACTCGGTTTATTTTTTAAGTGAAGGAAAGCTGACCACATCTACAGATACTATAAATCCTGATTATTACATACGAGTACGAAAAGCGAAATTTGTTCCTAAAAAGAAGGTAATTGCAGGTTTCAGTAATTTATATATTGCCGACGTACCAACACCAATTGCGATGCCTTTTGCATATTTTCCGCTCTCTCAAGGTAGATCAGCTGGTATTTTAATGCCCTCATTTGGTAATGACCCTAATACAGGATACTTTCTACAGGACATGGGATACTATGTTCCTCTTGGTGACTATGCAGATGTTACACTTTCTGGAGATTTTTACACCAATGGTAGTTACGCATTTAGAACCGCTTCAATTTACACGAAACGATATAAATACCGAGGTAATCTTAACTTAAGATATGAAAACCAAGTAACAAGCCAAAAAGGCTTTAGCGACTATAGCTTATCCAGAAATTATAATATTCAATTTTCGCATTCGCAGGATACAAAATCGAGTCCGAATTCACGATTTTCAGCATCCGTAAACTTGGGTAGTAGTGAGTATTACCGAAATTCTTTACAACAACGAAATTTACCGAATACACAGAATAATACCTTATCGTCATCGATATCGTATTCAAAAACATTCCCAAATTATCCGTCGGTGAATATGAGTTTAACGGCTACACATTCACAATTAACATCAGCAACTGCCACAGAATCTGACACAGATAACATTACCATGACCTTGCCTACATTTCAAGCAAGTGTAGAGCGTATTTACCCTTTCGTAAAACGAGATGGCATAAAAAAGGGAATTATCGATAATATCAATTTTCAGTATAGCGTAAATGCACAAAATAGGCTTACTACTAACGACGATGATTTTTTAACCACCAAAATGTTTGATAATGCTCGCGCAGGTGTAAGTCATAGCATCCCAATTGCAACGAACTTTAAAGTAGCTAAGTTTTTTAGTGTTAGTGTTGGTGGTAATTATGAAGATGTTTGGTCTTTAGAAACCTATAACAGAAGTTATGACAATGAACTAGAAGAAGTCGTAATAGATACAGTTAGCGGATTTGACCGTTACAACACCTACAACTTCAGTGCAAGTGTAGGAACAACCTTATATGGAACATATGTTTTTGGTGAGGATAAAAAATTTCAAGCACTAAGGCACACAGTAAGGCCATCATTAAGTTATGGCTACGCACCATCATTTGAACAGTTTTATGATGAATATCTTATTGGTGATGATGTTGAAGTTCAGTATAGCCGATTTACAGGAACATTAAACGGAGCGCCATCGTTAGGGAAGTCAAACAGCTTAAGCTTCTCTTTAGCCAACACATTAGAGGCAAAAGTAAGAGATAAGGATTCCACCAAAACCGAACCCAAGAAAATATCGCTATTAAGCAATTTTAATATTTCTACAGGATATAATTTTGAATCAGATTCCTTAAAATTGAATCCGGTAAGTATTAACGGGGGAACTAATATTCTTGATAACAAAATGTCGATAAACTTCTCTGCCGGTTTAGACCCCTATGCTATTGATAACAACGGAAGAAGAATAGACACTTGGAATATTGATAACGGCGGAAGTCTTTTTAGATTAACCAGAGCAAACGCCAATGTATCATACTCCATTAGCAGCGAAATGTTCGGTAAAAAAGACGATAAAGACAGAGACGATGAAGAAGAGCTAGACCCCTTCGATTATGTAGCTCAAAGTGGCGGTAGAGATGATGACCTTTTTGGTAGAGCCGATGATTTCAATTCTAATCCCGTTAGAAAAGACGATAAGAATTCTGATGTAGAGAACCCTATATTCGGCACCAAAATACCCTGGAACTTTAGACTTGCCTATTCGGCTAATTATAGCAATTCAGCTCGACAAAGTGAATTTAGTAGTCATTCGCTAATGTTCTCTGGAGATATAGAACTTGCACCACGTTGGTCTGTTGGCGGATCCTCTGGTTACGATTTCAAAAACCAAGGTTTTACCTTAACCCAATTGCGTTTTCAAAGAGATTTAAAGAGTTTTACCATGCGCTTTAACTGGACACCATTCGGAACTTATAAAAGATGGTACTTCTTTATTGGTATAGATTCTTCGATACTTAAAGATCTTAAGTGGGAAAACAGAAGCCAAAACTAACACTAAATTTTATTGAACATGAAAAAAATCATCAATACAGTTAATGCTCCTGCACCTATAGGACCATACAATCAAGCAACTTTAAGTAATGGAACTTTATATATTTCTGGTCAAATTCCTTTAGACCCTATAAGCGGAGAATTAGTTTCTGGAGATATCAAATTAGAGACGAAACAGTCTATGGAAAATTTAAAGGCCATTTTAACCGAAGCTGAAATGACCTTTGAAAATGTTGTGAAGTCGTCTATTTTTCTTAGTGACATGAAACAATTCACTGAAGTCAACGAAGTATATGCTTCTTATTTTAATGCAGAAACTGCACCAGCAAGAGAAACAGTAGAAGTTGCAAATTTACCTAAGTTCGTAAATGTTGAAATTTCTATGATTGCCGTAAAATAAAATCTTACATATTAGATCGGTGAAAATCGACCAAACCTTCAATAGGTCTTTGTCTAATTACACCAACGATTAAATCATTTCTAAGCAATACAGAAGTTAATTCATCTCTTAGATAATGCGCAATACTACCTACAAAATTGATTGGAACCTTCGTCGCCAATTCAAATTGCATTACGTAGTTATTTATAAATTGCTGAAAGCCTTTATCTATAACACCTTTAGCATACGGGTGATCTTTGTTCTCTATTAAAAAACGAGCAAAGGTCGCTAAGTATGTATTTGGGTTAGGCTGCTTGTATAAGTTTTCTTTGATTACATCAGCATCCAAATCATGAGAAGCAGCAAATTTATGTGCTAAATCAGATGGCATTTTATGAAAATAGTAATCACGAATAAGCTTACGCCCAAAGAAGTTTCCACTACCATCATCCATAGGTATATACCCCAATGATGTTACTTTCTGAAATAACTGATTACCATCATAATAACTACAGTTAGAACCCGTACCCAATATACAAACGATACCTTGATGACCAACTTTTGTTGTAGCAAATATGGCAGCATACGTATCTTCTTTTACATCGGCTTTTGCATTAGGGAAATAATCTTTAAAGATTGCCTTTAAAAATAACTTCATACGATCAGTACCACAACCGGCACCATAGAAATAAAGGTGTGACACCTTTTCTCTATTTTTAGAAAGTTCAAAATTATTCGCTAAGCGATCTTCAATAACATCTTTCGTCAACACCTCAGGACTCAACCCTAAAGTTTGCGTTAAAAAAAGTTGTTCGCCACTTTCATCCAAAGCAATCCAATCTGACTTGGTTGCGCCACTATCTACTATTAAAATCATATACCGAATGTCTTTAAAAAATAATCCTGAAAATAAGGAAAAACTGCCTCATTTTCAGGATATATCTTTGTTATACTAAAATGAAGGTTATAAGGTATTAACGTGCTGCATTAAGTCTACCATTTTATTGGAGAAACCAGCTTCGTTATCATACCAAGAAATTAACTTGAAGAAAGTAGAATTTAATTCGATACAAGCACCTGCATCAAAAATACTAGTTCTAGAATCGCCAATAAAATCTTGAGAAACAACGCTCTCTTCTGTATAACCTAATACACCTTTTAATTCACCCTCTGAAGCTGCTTTAAAAGCTTTTTTAATTTCTTCTAAAGAAGTTGATTTTTTAACTTTCACAGTTAAATCTACTACAGAAACATCAGCAGTTGGCACTCTAAAAGCCATACCAGTAAGTTTTCCTTTCAATTCAGGTATTACTTTAGTTACTGCAACAGCAGCACCTGTAGAAGCAGGTATAATGTTCAACATTGCACTTCTACCACCTCTCCAGTCTTTTCTAGAAGGACCATCAACAGTCATTTGCGTAGCAGTAGTTGCATGAACAGTAGTCATCAATGCTTCTTCAATACCAAAGTTATCATTAACAACTTTAGCTAAAGGAGCTAAACAGTTTGTAGTACAAGATGCATTAGAAACAATAGTATCAGTTGCTTTAACATCTTTATGGTTTACCCCGACTACGAACATTGGCGCATCTTTAGAAGGAGCAGATATTACAACTTTCTTAGTACCACCATCAATATGATATTGAGCAGTTTCTAATGTTGTAAAAATACCAGTACATTCTGCAACAGTTGTTGCACCTACTTCATCCCACTTACAATTTTTAGGATCTCTCTCTGCAGTAATACGTACAGTTTTACCGTTTACGATTAAGTGACCATCTTTTACATCAACAGTACCATCGAATTTACCGTGAACAGAATCATATTTCAATAAGTAAGCTAAGTGCTCAACATCTAATAAATCGTTGATAGCTACTACATCTACATCACCACGCTTAATTGTAGTTCTGAAGACCAATCTACCTATTCTACCGAAACCGTTAATTCCTATTTTCAAATTTGACATTTTCTCTATTTTTAATTTTTAAAATTATGTAGTCATTATTTCTGAAACTCTTATGAGCTCCTTATCAATTTTTGTATGCCCTTTAATCGCCTTGTTGATAGGCGTTAATGTAAGTTTGTTATCTTGTATACCCACCATAAGGTTTGTCTTACCTTCTAACAAAGCCTCTACAGCCTTTACTCCCATTCTACTTGCTAGAACGCGGTCGTAACAAGATGGCGCACCACCTCTTTGCATATGCCCTAGTACAGAAACACGCACGTCATATATCGGCAAATGTTCTTCAACATATTCTTTAAGTTCGAATACGTTTTTACCAGATTTATCACCTTCGGCAACAATTACAATACTTGAAGATTTACCAGATTCTTTACTTCTTTTTAAAGATTCAAGCAATCGATCTAAACCTAAATTTTCTTCTGGTATCAAAATTTCCTCAGCACCTGCACCTACACCTGCGTTCAACGCTATATGCCCAACATCTCTACCCATTACTTCTACGAAGAAAAGTCTATTGTGAGAACTTGCCGTATCTCTAATTTTATCAATACACTCTACCACAGTATTTAACGCCGTGTCAAAACCTAAGGTGAATGTTGTACCGAAAATATCATTATCAATTGTACCAGGAATACCGATTACTGGAAAATCATACTCTCTATTGAAGATCATAGCACCTGTAAAACTACCATCACCACCAATTACGACAAATGCATCTATACCTGCCTTTAATAATTGTTCGTGAGCTGTCTTTCTACCTTCCGGTGTTCTAAAGTCGTCACAACGGGCAGATTTCAGTATCGTACCTCCTTTATTAATAATATTATTTACGCTTCGAGCGTCCATAGGTTTAAAATCCCCCTCTATCATACCTTGGTACCCTCTGTAGACTGCAACACAATCTACCTTCATGTAGGCACACGTACGAACAACTGATCTTATGGCTGCATTCATACCTGGTGAATCACCTCCTGAAGTCAGTACCGCTATTTTTTTTATTTCTGAAGACATTGAAAAATTTAAGCCAACGAAAGTAAGAAATCTTAGTCGAAATCGGAACAAAACTCAGTCGCATTTTAAGAAAAAATCAACGAAAAGGATTTCGCTGTAACAGATTAACAGTCAAATTCTTAAAATTTGTTATTTATTCACAAAGAGAGAAGTATTTACCTGTTAATTTAATGATTTTGGCTTATCGTAAAAACGGATTAAGCTATCATTACCCATGACAGAAGATGGGGTTTCAATTTCTTTTACAGGTTCTTCCTTTTCAACCGGCTTAGTGGCCAATATTTTTTGAAAGAGTTCTTTGAAATTATTGAAATCTACTTCATAGGATATACCCGCCCCTTGAGTAGAGCCCTGTTGATCAGATAAATATGCCTGTATTTCACTTTGTCTACTAAAGAAATTAGCACTTAGCGTACCTTCTTCGTTTAATAATACCTGTATTTCAAAATCACCCGCCACCAATGTTTCGCTAGAAGCACCCACCGGTACACCTACTTTACCATTAAATAGTATTCTATCTGATATTTGCGTAGATACCGTAACCCCAATTCTATCGTCGGTTTCTATATCTGCCGATCGATCAAGTATACCTTGTTCGTAAGAAAGTCCTAAATTAAATTTATCATTACCTCCACTCAAAATAGAATTTAGAATACTCGAAGCACTTTGTACTAAGTTACCCGTTATCGCCTGTTGGTTAATTCCACTTTGCGAATTCACAAAAGTACCTTGTGCTAATAAGAATATGGCATTCTTCTCCTCAACCGTTGGATCTTGCAAAGTATATTCTAACTCTGACTTAACTATTGAGCTCGTACCTGGGAATTCGATTCCAAAATCAATATCAGGACTTTGTAATTCACCTGTTAAACTAATAATAACATCTGTTGGTATTCTACGTGTAAATCCGGCATCATCAAGTAATGGCGCAGGGTTGGCATTTAAAGAATATACCGCCTCCATATCTAAGATTGCCTCCAAAGGCTTTTGATCCCAATTTATAGTTCCACCGGGTTTCACCTTAAACCTTTTATCAATTATTCCGCCGAACTTATAATTAAAGTCCCCTGTAACTACAACATAATCTCCATACATTTCAAACTTACCATTCGTATTGATCTGTATTAAAATAATACCTACTCCGGTACCTTTTAAAGAACTTCCTGTTTTAGTGTCCGTCACAATTTCAACCTCGGCATCAGGTGTAATATCTAAATTGAACTCCAACTCCAAGCCTTGATAATCTTTTAATTGACGCTGATTTTCAATTCTTTGCTTATCCTTCTTTTCTAAAAAATTAATGAAGGAGTAATCACCGACACTAGCTACATCACTTAAAGGTATTTTCAATGATGTACCTTTTGCGGTAGACCCATCAACAGTAATATTCAAAGCAGTTGTAGGACCGTAAATACGACCAGTACCATTTAAATACCCTGTACCATAGTACAATTCTCCCTCTTTAAACTCTGTATTCAGAATTAAAAATTTGTCTTTTTTGGTATCTACATTTAAGTCTAAAACCCAATCTTTAAAGAAACTATGTGTAATAGTACCATCTAAATTTGCCCGTGTGCCTTTTGCAACATCTTCTAAGGCTATATTTTCAAAATCAAATGTCTGATCTTTAAGAACTACCCGTGAACGCGGAGCGAAACCGTAATCAACATTTAAATAAGGTACTGCAATACCAGCATTATCTAAAGTCAGCAAACCATTAAAACTCGGATTATCTACATTGCCCTCAATCTTAACCCTACCATCGATATCGCCTCGTATATTATCTATTACCCCTTCGCCTAACGGACTAAATGGCTCTAAACCAAAGTTGTTGAAATTGGCAATTAGGTTTGCTTTAGGTATATCTCCTTTATTCTCTATACTGCCAACTACACTAAATTTTTCAACATTGTTATCAGATAATTGAGAATTTACCTGAAACTCAGATAAATCTTTATTCCCAATAATATTGATTGCTAAATCACCTAACGGAATATTATTAATTCCGAATTGATCGATATTTAAGTTCGATGATGGTAAATAGATTCCGTCTTTCTGTAGAACATTTAAAGTACCATTGACTTCCCCTTGCAGTTTCAAGCTATCAATTACCGGTGTTATTTTATCTAAGGATACAATTTTGAACTGAAGTTGAAGATCTTTGTACGTAGAATCTGCCAACTGCCCTTTTAGCCGTATTTGCTCTTTTTCTTCATTATTCATTACAATTTCTTGAATTGTAATACTATCTAAAGCCCTATTCAGTATAACTTTATTCTTGGTGTCGCCATCTTTGTTCAACACCCATTTATTGCCTTTAAAATTGACATCAGACGTTTTAAGACCAATGACAGACTTATTGTCCTTATTAAAAGTGTGGTAAAAATTCAAGTTATAAGAATCGTCAAAATCACTGCCTCCTTTAAATTCAGACCTAAAGAACAGCGTATCTTTTAATGTGGTATTAATTAGGTTGAAGTCTTTAAAATTATAATAAGGTGTATCTAACTCACCCACAGAAACGAATGTGTTAAACAGCGGATTCTTATTATCAATTCTAACTTCGATATTATCGGCAGCCGTACCAAATGCCTCAATACTAGGTGACTCAAAATTTAACTTAAAATCGCCTTCGTCTGCAACAATATTACCCTTTATGAAAGTATTAGGGTCAAACCGAACTTCAGGAAAAAACACATCTACAATTTTATTATAAATTTTAAAATTGAAAGAAAGATTTTGACCATCAGATATTTGAAACGGCCTGTAGTTTGTATAAATACTACCCAAAGAGTTCTGCACAAGTTTACCCAATTCTCGTACTTTAAAATTACCCTTCATAAAACCGGTAATAATATCTGGAGAATTTATATTAATTGTACGCTCACGATTTTCTCCAAAATTAGAGGTCACCGCAAAGTCTTCAAAATAATAGGTGTCGTTTACATTTTGATAGCTCGTTTGGGTAAAGTTTATATCACCAATGATATTATCTAAGGTGGTACCCGTAATATCCATACTAACATTTCCTTTAAAAATAGAAACGCTGTCATTTATGATATTCAATTTCTTTAGATCGGCATAATCTACCGAGGCAATAAAATTGAAATTATTTCTAGTTTCTGCAACATTCGCAAGACCCTTAAAGTTAAATTTAAAATTCTCGTCATTACTAATCAAAGAACCATCGAACAATTGATCTTTAATTAAACCCGAAACTTTTAAATCTTGATAATTATAGTTATTAAATTCAATAGAATATATTTGACCTATAACCTCTGTATTCAGTTTCTCTTTTACAAAACCCTTACCCTCGACATTAAAATCTAAAGTTGTTTTACCAAGATTTTTATTCTCGGTAAAATCACCTAAATCAAAATCAATTAAAGAGATGAAACCCTTGTAAGTTGCATTATCAATATTATTAAAATCACTTAAAACGATATCGGCATAACTACTACCAACAGCAGTATTTAAGTTCACTTTCGCATCTACCGAAGAATTGGTGATAAAGGCATTACCACGAATAGTAAATTGCCCCAATTTACTGAAAGAAGACGGCAAAGATTTACCGATTAAATTAGGCAACAAAGCATTTAATTGGTAATAACTACTAGTAACATTTTTCATTTCAGCATTTAAACTGAAGGGCTTTTGTTTGCTAAATAAGTTCTTGAAATTAAAATCGCCACGTATGCCAGTGTCATCAGAAAACAAGAAAAGATCATCTGTATTTAAATCATTTAAAACCCCGTTAACGTTAGCATTAAAGGTTACTTCTTTTCCTTTTCCAAATTCATTATACAGTAAATTAACCTCGTCAAAAGCGACTAAAGACTCCTTAAATTCTGCAACAACATTTACTTTATTTAAAAAATCTTTAAAATCTTCACGATTATAATTAAATACGAGATTACCATCTAAAGCAGAAAGCGGTGTTTTTATTTTCAAAGAATCGAAACGCATTTGCTGCTTCGTATACTTAAAATTTGTTGCCAATTTTTCTACTTTTAATCCTCGGTTGCTATAGAAAGACATTTCTTGTATATCTGTAGAAACCTCTGGACCAAGAATTAAAAAATCGGCTGCACCAATATTAAGACTATCAAAATTTAAAATAGTAGTGTTATTTAAATTTTCATCAATATACTTGAACCTACTATTTTCAATATCTACATACGATGAAGAAAGCCTAAAGGGCGGTGTACCAGGCGCCCGAGGTTTGCCATCATCAAGCTTATCTACAAAAACCTCAAGATTGGTATTCGTTTCTCCGAAATATGTCTTTAGCTTAAAGTTTAATTTATCAACCGAAATATCACCAAATTCTAAGTTACCCTGCACCAAATTATTGATACTTAAAATGGATGTTTTAAGCTCATTGACATAGAATAAAGTATCTTGTTTGTAGTCTTCGATAAAAACACCTTCCAAACCTGTATTCCAAGAAATCAACGAAACCTTTAAGCGCTCAATATTAATATGTGTACCGTATTGCTTGTTAATTTTTTTCGTAGCAAACTGCGCCAGTAAGGTCTGTACCACTGGCAACGAAAAAATGATAGTACCCAAAACACATATCAGCAAAAGCACCAATAATGTTCGAACCAATATTTTTCTCAGTTTTTTGATAGGTCTTTATGTTTTACCTTTGTTATTCAAATTTTATTCCAAATATGTCGGAACACGATACAATTTATATACTCGCTATAGAATCTTCTTGTGATGACACTTCTGCGGCAGTTTTAATGAACGATAAAGTGCTCAGTAATGTTGTCGCCACCCAGGCTATTCATAAAGAATATGGAGGGGTTGTACCAGAACTTGCATCAAGAGCACATCAACAAAATATAGTGCCCGTTGTTCATCAAGCCATAGCCAAAGCAAATATCGATAAAAAACAATTATCAGCCATAGCATTTACACGCGGACCTGGACTAATGGGTTCTTTACTTGTAGGCACATCGTTTGCAAAATCTTTATCATTAGGTTTACAGATACCGCTTATTGAAGTTAACCACATGAAAGCCCATATTTTAGCTCATTTTATAGATGACGAAACTATGAAAGCACCGTCATTTCCGTTTTTAGCTTTGACCATAAGTGGAGGTCATACACAGATTGTTCAAGTGAACGATTTCTTTGACATGAAAATTATTGGGCAAACTTTAGATGATGCCGTTGGGGAAGCATTTGACAAGAGTGCAAAAATTTTAGGGCTACCCTACCCTGGCGGACCTTTAATTGACAAATATGCAGCAACAGGTGATCCTCATAAATTTGAATTCACCATACCGAACGTAAAAGATTTAGATTTTAGTTTCAGCGGATTAAAAACGAACATACTCTATTTCATTCAGCGACAAACGAAAGAGAATCCTGATTTTATTAAGAACAACCTAGAAGATATCTGCGCATCAATACAGTATACTATTATTACTATATTGATGAAAAAGCTGAAAAAGGCAGTAAAGCAAACTGGTATAAAAGAAATTGCTATTGGCGGCGGCGTGTCTGCAAACTCTGGTATTCGGAAGGTTTTAACAGAAGCCCAGACAAAATACCAGTGGAAAACATACATACCCAAATTTGAATATTGTACAGATAATGCTGCTATGATTGGTATTGTAGGATATCAGAAATACAAGAACGAACAATTCTCTCAACAAGATGTTACGGCTAAAGCCAGATACATTATATCATAGTCAATAAAATAAACCATATGCAATTATTCTACAATCCTGATATTAAAGAAACTGACACTACTTTCATTTTCGACAGTAATGAAAGTAAGCATATCGTTAAGGTTTTGAGAAAAAAAATTGGCGATGAATTATTTATCACCAATGGCATTGGTTACTTATTTAAAGCTAAAATAATTAGCGACAATATAAAAAAATGTGAAGTTGAGCTTATATCCTCTAAAAAAACACATCCAAAATCTCATTGGTTACATATAGCAGTGGCACCAACTAAAATGAATGATCGCTTTGAGTGGTTCTTAGAAAAAGCTACCGAAATAGGCGTAGATGAAATAACACCTATAATTTGTGAGAGATCAGAACGCAAAGTATTAAAATTGGAGCGAATGCAACGCGTACTAGAGTCTGCCATGAAGCAATCTTTACAGACATATTTACCCAACTTCAACGACCCCATTAGTTTCTCTGAATTTTTAGAAAAACCCGCAGCTGAACTACAATTTATTGCGCATTGCGAAGACACAGAGCGCCATGAACTAAAAAGAAGAGTTGCGGCAGATAAAGATGTTACCATATTAATTGGTCCTGAAGGCGATTTTTCTCCTGAAGAAATTAAAAATGCTATGCAAAAAGGCTATGCACCAGTTGCCATGGGTAAAACAAGATTAAGAACCGAAACAGCAGCAATTGTTGCATGCACTATTATTGCGACGATTAACAACGGGTAAAGAACCTCTAAAAAACAGCTTCAATTTATCACAACCTATTTTTGTAGATTTGAATATGAAAAAAATTATTCTTGCCTTTCTCTTTTTCATATTGTTTTTTAGCATGTCTGTCAACGCCCAAGAAATAGCTATTTTAAAATATCAAGGTGGTGGCGATTGGTATGCCAACCCTACCGCATTACCCAACTTAATTAAATACTGTAATAATAATATTGACACAACTTTAAAAAATAAGCCAGAAACTGTAGAAGTTGGTAGCAGCGCTATTTTTCAATACCCCTTCTTACATATGACAGGGCATGGCAACGTGGTATTTTCTGATGAAGAACTAGAAAACTTAAGAACCTATCTTTTGTCTGGTGGTTTTTTACATATTGATGACAATTATGGTATGAAGCCCTATATCACTAGAGAAATAAAAAGACTTTTTCCGAATACGGAATTAGAAGAATTAGGAGCCGAACATCCTATTTTTTCAAATAAATACAGCTTCCCAAAAGGATTGCCAAAAATACACGAACATGATGGGCAGCGACCACAAGCATTTGCCATATCACATAACAATAGAATTGTCTTGCTATTTACTTCAGAATCAGATTTAGGTGATGGCTGGGAAGACCCTACAGTACATAACGATACAGCAGAGGTTAGAGAAAAAGCACTACAAATGGGTGCAAATATTATAACCTACGTTTTTAAAAATTAATCAATGACCTCAAAAACCATCTCCCAAGGTATACTAAGAGCAATAGGCGTATTAGTCGGTATTGCACTTTTACTCTATTTTTTATATACCATACAATCTGTAATAGCCTATTTAGCAATTGCAGCGGTCACCGCATTAATCGGCAGTCCATTAGTACGTTTTTTCAGGTTACGCCTTAAATTACCTAATATACTTGCAGTAATCATAACCATGCTTTTAATGGTGGGGCTATTGGTAGGTGTAGTCGCACTATTTATTCCATTATTATCAGAGCAAGGCAAAAATTTGTCGCTACTCGATATTGATGAGTTACAGACAAGTCTAAATACTTTATATCATCAAATTACTAATTACTTAGGACTTTCTTCTCACATTGTGGAAGACGTAATTGACGATGCAGGTTTAGAAAAAAATATTTTACAGGGACTAGATATTGGCTTTATACCTAACTTTTTAAATTCCTTTTTAAATGTTTTAAGTACAGCAAGTATCGGCTTGTTTTCCGTTCTTTTTATATCCTTTTTCTTCTTAAAGGACAGTAAATTATTTGAGCACGGTTTATTAATATTTATTCCAATAGATAAAAAAAAAGGCACCACTAATTCAATTGGTAAAATCAATGGGCTATTATCAAGATACTTTGTTGGTTTGTTACTACAAATATTTATTCTCTTCGTCATTTACACCATAGTTCTATTAATTGTAGGTATTGAAAATGCGGTCGTAATAGCATTTCTATGTGCCCTATTCAATATTATACCATATATAGGTCCTATAATTGGTGGTGTAATTATGTTGACCCTAACAATGACTAGCAATTTAGGTTCTGATTTTAGCGAGGTAATATTACCAAAAACAGGATATGTATTTATAGGATTATTAATTGGTCAGCTAGTAGACAACTTTTTCTCTCAACCATTTATATTTTCGAATAGTGTAAAATCTCATCCCTTAGAAATCTTCTTAGTAATAATTATTGCCGGATTATTATTTGGTACCGTAGGTATGATTGTTGCTGTACCTGGGTATACCGCTATTAAGGTTATTCTGAAGGAGTTTCTGTCTGACAATCAAATTGTGAAATCTTTGACCCATAATCTCTAGGCATTCGTGAATTCTAAAATATTAGCTAGTGATGCACAAGAGTTTATCAATGATAATTTAAACACTGATATTCATAAAATCCTTTTATCTAAATCAAAATTTGACGAGGTTTCTTCGAGAGAACTAGTTGAGCAAATAGAATCGAAATTAAAAGCAAAAACGAAATTACCAACTTGGTTTAACGCAGCTAACATCTACTACCCTAACAAATTAAATCTTTCGCAAACATCTTCAGAAATTACAGCGAACTATAAAGCCACATTAGTTCATGGTACTACGATTATTGATCTAACTGCTGGGTTCGGTGTAGATTCATTTGCCTTTAGCAAGAAAATGAAACATGTTATTCATATTGATAAAAATGAGGATTTATCAAAAATTGCACAGCATAACTTTGAACAACTAGACGCTACCAATATAGAGTGTCTTGCGGCTGATGGATTAGAATTCCTTAAAAATGCCAACAACCCTATTGATTGGATATACATTGACCCTTCAAGAAGAGATAAGGATAACAAAAAGGTCTATTACTTATCTGACTGCGAACCAAATGTTGTTAGCAACATGGATCTTTTATTATCAAAGTCATCTAACCTACTTATTAAAACTGGACCATTACTAGACCTTAAAAGCGGTTCAAAAGAATTGTCACATGTAAAAGAAATTCATATTGTAGCAGTAAATAATGATGTAAAAGAAATTCTTTGGTTAATTGAGAAAGATTATGAAGGTGAACCATTAATCAAAACATTAAATTATAAAGCAAAGGCATTACAAGAATTTCAATTCCGTTTAAGTGAAGAGCATATTACCGAATCGCAATATTCAAATCCACTTGGCTATATCTATGAACCAAACGCAGCGATTTTAAAATCTGGAGCATTCAAATTATTAGGAGAACGTTTAGGTGTTAAAAAATTACAGTCCAATTCTCACTTATACACCTCAGATGAATTTATTTCATTTCCTGGTCGAATATTTAAAGTAAAAGGCGTTTATGATTATTCTAAAAAATCGTTAAAAAAAGAAGGTATCATTAAGGCAAATATCACCACTAGAAATTTCCCAGATTCGGTGATTAAAATCAGAAAGAAATTGGGAATTAAAGATGGTGGAGAAAACTATCTTTTTTGCACTACAGATTTAGAGGAAAAATTGATCATAATTTCGTGTTTACAGATCTTTCAAGATCATTAGAAGATCAAAAATTGATTCATACTCATAGAATTTAAGACAAATTAAAAATACCTAAATTCGCAAAACTACAACGTTGTATATTAACTTTTGACGTAAATTTTACCTACATTTTAAATTGAAAATGTTAAAAATTTAACTTGTTAAATTCCAAATTTTTAAACAGCTAAATTATTGATTACTCAATATTTACGCCTATTAATACAGATTATTACAATAACAATACCTCTAAATGGTTTTATGACCTTCGAAAATTAACGTTGTTGAATTATTCATATTTAAAGGAAAAGTGCTATTATTATACCTGATTTTGATTTTTTTAACATTTAAACACTGCAACTAAAAATATTAAAAGGTCAATTTCTACACATTTAATTTAAACTAACAAACAACAACGATTATGAATCAAAAACGTGATTACACGTTGATGAAATCCAGAAAAAGGTCTTCCTTTATTAAGACTGGAGTTTTATCAATGCTTGTTTGCTTAAGTGCCCAATTGGCTCAAGCAAATGAAAACACAAGTACTTCAAACGAAGTTGAAGTAAAAACGCTTCAATCTACCATTACAGGAACCGTTCTTGATGACACTGGCCAACCACTACCTGGAGCTAATGTCGTAGAAAAAGGTACTACTAATGGTACGCAAACAGATTTCGATGGTAACTATAGCTTAAATGTATCTGATGGTGCTACATTAGTATTTAGCTATATAGGATTTAAAAGCACAGAGATTGCCGTAAACGGTCAATCAAGCGTTAATGCAACTTTAGCCGAAGATGCTGCCGCTCTTGATGAAGTTATCGTATTAGGGTATTCTACACAAACCAGAGGAGATTTAACTGGTTCAGTAGCGTCTGTAGATGTATCTGAGGCAACTAAAGCACCAGTTGTAAATGCTGCTTCTGCATTACAAGGTCGTGTAAGTGGTGTAACTGTAGTACAAAATGCAACACCAGGTAGCCCTCCAAAAATTAACATTCGTGGTTTTGGTACAAGTAACAATACCAACCCATTATTTATTATAGATGGTCTTCAAACAGATGATCCATTTGTATTGAATAGTATTAACCCGAACGACATTGACCAAATGAACGTTTTAAAAGATGGTGCTGCTGCTATATATGGTGCAAGAGCATCTAACGGTGTAGTAATTATCACAACAAAAGGTGGTGGTTACAACATGGATAAACCTGTTGTATCTGTTGATACCTATACAGGTTTCTCTACTGTAGCAAACACTCCTGATCTTTTAAACGCACAACAATTAGGTGATGTCTTATATCAAAGTGCCATTAATGATGGTACAGCATTCAATCATCCTCAATATGGTAACGGGTCCTCTGCAGTTGTTCCTTCTACTTTGAATGGCTACACAAGAGTTGTTTCTTATGACCCTATTACTAGAGGTCCTGCTTCTGCAACTGTTAACCCTAATGGTACAGATTGGATCGATGCTATTACAAGAACAGCAGTTATACAAAGTGTTGCGTTCTCTGTAGCAAATGGTGAAGAAAACAGTAAATACAGTCTTTCTGCCAACTACTTGAATAATCCAGGTAACCTTTTAGAAACAGATTATAAAATCGGACAAATTCGTTTGAATTCTGAATTTAAAATCGGAGATAAAGTACGTATCGGAGAACACTTCAGTACTGCTTACAGTAATTCTAAAGGTGGTAGCGGTGCACAATACGAAGAAGCAATAAGAAGTAGCCCGTTAATACCACTATATGATGACAATGGTAATTTTGCAGGTACTGGTGCTCAAGGTACTGGTAACTCTAGAAGCCCATTAGCTCAATTGAATAGACAAAGTGACAACTTTAATAAGACTGTTAGAATTTTAGGTGATGTTTATTTATCTGCACAATTAATGGACGGCCTTACCTTTAAATCAACTATTGGTGGTACTATCAACTCATTTAATACGCGTGGTTTTCAAGCATTAGATCCTGAACATAGTGAGCCATTAGGTGTTAATCAGCTACAAGAACGTAACCAAGATGGTTATTCTTGGACATTTACAAATACTTTAAACTACAAAAAAACATTCAACAACAGTAAAATTGATGCCTTGGTAGGTATTGAATCTGTAAAAGAGGGTGTAAAAGGAAAATTAGTTAGTCGTACAGATTTCTTATTCGAAACTCCTGATTTTTATTTATTAAACAATGGTAGTGGAGTTCCATTAGTGAATGAAGCCTACGATTCTGCATCATCGCTTTACTCTTTATTTGGTTCTGCAACATATTCTTATGGAGATAAATATTTTTTAACAGGTACCTTACGTAATGACACTTCTTCTCGTTTTACAGGAGATAACAAAAGTGCCACTTTCCCTTCACTTAGTGCAGGTTGGGTAGTAAGTAAAGAAGATTTTATATCATCTGATTCAGCTTTAAGTTGGTTGAAATTTAAAGGTTCTTGGGGTCAGTTAGGTAATCAATCACTACCAGCAAATAACCCAACTATCAATATCTCAAATTTAAATGAGCAATACGGTAACTATGCAATTGATGGTAATACTATAGCAACAGGTGCTATATTATCTTCTGTAGGTAACCCTAATTTAAAATGGGAAACTAGTGAAGCAATAAATGCAGGTGTTGAATTAGGTTTTTTCGATGATAAATTTAATGTTGATTTTGAATGGTTTAAAATCACTACTAAAGATTTAATTGTTCAAGATAATAGCTTGATAAGTACTACTGCAATTGATGCAGGTGCACCTTACGTAAATGCAGGTAATGTAGAAAACACTGGTTTTGATGTTACCTTACGTTATAAAGACGAAACAACTTCTGGCTTTAAATATGGTGTTGATGTCAACTTCTCTCACTACAAAAATGAAGTAACCGATTGGATTAGTGAATTTCAAGTTGGTGACGAAAGCTTCCGTGGTGGTGCAGTTTCAAGAACACAAGTTGGTGAAGCTATATCTACATTCTTTGGTAGAGAAGTAATTGGTTTTACAGATACAGGTAGATTTGAATATAGAGATGTTAATAATGATGGTGAGATCAATGATGATGACAGAACTTTTATTGGTTCTCCACACCCAGATTTCACTTACGGACTTAACTTTAACTTAGGTTATAATTCTTTCGATTTATCATTGTTCTTACAAGGATCACAAGGAAACGATATTTACAACTACAATAAAATCTATACAGATTTTCCAACATTTGCTGATGGTAACCGTAGTGTAAGAGTTTTAGATTCTTGGACACCAATTAACACTGATGCTACTTTACCAGCATTAAGTAGTTCTATTCAAAATAGTGAAACACAACCAAATTCATACTTTGTTGAAGATGGTTCTTACTTACGCCTTAAAAACGTACAACTAGGTTATGCTTTCTCTGATAAAGTTGCTAATTCAATTGGTTTAGATTCTTTCAGAGTTTACATACAAGGTACAAACTTACTTACCCTTACTGGATATGACGGATTCGATCCTGAAATTATCTCATCAGTAACCGGTAATAACCTAACAATAGGTGTAGACAGTCAGGTTGTTCCACAATCTAAAATTCTTACACTAGGATTTAATTTAAAATTGTAAAAAAATGAAAAAGAAAATAATATACTTATTCTCACTATTCGCTGCTTTAAGTGCATGTAGTGACGATTTTACCGAGCAACCTGCAATTGGTGCTCTTAGTGATGCTGCCGTGCAAAATGAAGATGGTGTAGAATTGCTTTTAATTGGAGCCTACTCTACATTAGACGGTATACGTAATAACCTATCAGGTAATGGATTTGCTGCAAGTGGAGACAACTGGTGGTTTGATGTTTTAGCTGATGATGCCCATAAAGGTAGTACTGATGGTGATCAAGCTGAACTTTTTGAAATGGAAACCTATAATTGGACTACAGGTAACCCTTATGTATTAGGAAAATGGTCATCTACTTTTGCAGGTGTTAACCGTTCTAATGCAGTTATTGCTTTAATTGCAACTATAGAAGATGCTGATTTAACTGGAAAGTTAGCTGAAGCTCGTTTTCTAAGAGGTCATTTCAATTTTGAATTGCAAAGAATCTACGGTAATGTTCCTTACATTTCTGAAGAGAACTATGCAAATACAGAATTTAATCAGCCAAACCCTGGACCTATCTGGGATCAAATAGAAGCTGATTTTCAATTTGCTGTTGACAATTTACCTGCTACTCAAGCACAATCAGGAAGACCATCTTCTTGGGCTGCTAAAGCTTACTTAGGTAAAGTTCATTTACAGCAATCTGAATGGGCTCCTGCTCTTGCTTTATTCGAAGAAATCATCAATGATGGTCCTTACGCTTTAAATCCTGAATTTGTAGCAAATTGGGAAAGTGCTGGAGAAAATAGTTCTGAAGCTGTTTTTGCTATTCAATTTACTGCGGATGATGCAGTATCATATAATGGAAACATTGGTGGAGTATTAAACTTCCCTAATCCAGGACCATTTGGATCTTGTTGTGGTTTTTACCAACCTTCTCAAGATTTAGTGAATGCATTTCAAACAGATGCATCAGGTCTTCCTTTATTAGATACTTTCAATCAAACTGATGTAGCAAATGATTATGGTAAAGAAGATGATGAGGATTTTACGCTTCACACCGGACCGTTAGATCCTAGATTAGATTATACAGTAGGTAGAAGAGGTATTGATTATAACCGTTACGGAACTTTCCCAGGTCATTCTTGGATTCGTGCAACATTCTCAGATATCTCTGGTCCTTACTTACCAGCTAAAAATGTTTACCAATCAGGTGATACCGACAATCAAGGTTCAGGTGCATGGGGACAACAACACGCTGGTATTAACTATCATATTATTCGTTATGCCGATGTTCTTTTAATGGGTGCTGAAGCAGCTGTTGAAACAAATGATTTAGCATCTGCGTTAACATGGACAAACTTAGTTCGTAACAGAGCTAAAAATATGACGTACATTCAAAATGAAGCTGGTGAAGCTGATGCGGCAAACTATGTAATTGAGCCATATACTGCTTTCGCTAGTCAAGATTTTGCTAGAAAAGCTGTTCGTCATGAGCGTCGTTTAGAACTTAGTATGGAAGGCCACCGTTTATTCGATTTAAGAAGATGGGGTAATGCTGCAAGTGTAATGAACGAATACATTACAAATGAAAGTCGTACGATACCAAACTTTGGTACTAAAGCTAATACGGTTGAAGCAAAGCACGATATCTTGCCAATCCCGTTAAACGCAATAGATTTAAGTGGAGGAATTCTACAACAGAATCCTGGGTATTAAATAAAACAGAATTATAAAATCTTATACTAAATAATTTAGATATGAAAACATTTCGAATATTAAGTATCACATTATCAATGCTTGCCTTAATCGGTTTCAGCTCGTGTGATGATGATGATATAGATGGTAGCGACACCTTAATTGGTCCGGGTACCGTCGACACTAGAATCAATACAATTGGTAGCCTTTCTAACTTAAATGCTGCAATTGAAGCAGCATCTGGTGACATTGCTACAACATTAAACGGTACTGGTCCTTTTACAGTATTTGCACCAAATGATGCAGCGTTTGAAACATTTGCAACTCAAGTAGGGTTTGAAGCTAATGACGATGATGGATCAGCAGCGGCACAGCTATTGTCTGCGGCTGATGCAGATTTACTTGCTCAGATATTAACCTACCATGTAGTTGCAGATAACATAGAAGCATCAGGTTTTTCTGATGGTCAAACATTAACTACAGTGCAAGGAGGTTCACTTTCTGTAGCAGTAGGAGATGATGTTTTTCTTTTGGATGCCTCTAATTTACCTGAGACAAACCCTGTTTCTAAAGTTACACAACCTAACTTTTATGCTGACAATGGTATAGTACATATAATAGACAAGGTTCTTTTACCTCAAGAGGCAATTGATGCCCTAGATTTTGACATCCGACCAACTTTATTGGACTGGGTTACTGGAACTGATGATTTAAGTTCATTAGCTGCAGCTGCAACAAAAGCAGGATTGGTTGACGCTATCGCCGATTTGGAATCAGCTAGAGTTTTAGCTCCAAACAACGAAGCATTTGAAGCTCTTTTCGATGCTCTTGGTGATGATTATAATGATCTTGATGATTTTGATAATTCTGCTGAAATCGAACTTCTTAGTCAGATTTTACTATATCACATTTTATCATCTGATGATGGTTCAACAGACTTAGTAACAGGACCAGCTATGACACTTTTAGAAGATAACACTGTAGATGTTGTAGATAATGCAGGTGCTTTCGAATTTGGAGATGTTACAGCTACCAACGCAACAATTGTTACCGACGGTATTGATTCTAAAAATGGTGTCGTAAGTGTAATTGATAAAGTTCTTTTACCACAAGCAGCTCTAGACTTTATTGCATTGCTTGGATCTGATGATTTAGCAACAACTGTTGTGAACGCACCATCATTAAGTACTTTAGAAGAAGCATTAATTGCAACTGATTTAGTAGATGTATTTGTTGACGCTACCAATATGGAAGATGAAGAGGCAACTAATTTTACATATTCTAGAAATGCAACAGTTTTCGCTCCGTCAAATGACGCCTTCGTAGACTTATTTGATGCATTAGGTGCTGATTATACTAGTATCGCTAGTTTTGATACAGAAGAAGAATTGGAGTTACTAACCAACATACTTTTATATCATGTGGTAGCAGGTAAAATTACTAGTGCAGATTTAGCAGCTGGTACATTGACAACTTTATCTGAAAAAGATTTAGAAGTAATCAGTGTTATTGGCTCAGAAAATTTCGTAATTGGTGATGCAACGAACGATGTAAATGCAAATATTACAACTCCAGATGTTTTAGCAAGAAACGGGGTTGCACATATTGTAGACAAAGTTTTATTACCACAAACGGCAATTACTTTTATTGACTCTTTAGATGACTAAAGCATCAATATAATTTAAATTTGGGTTACGTAAAAAATAACCTTAAAAGCAGGACATTTTTCAATGTCCTGCTTTTTTTTTGAGTAAAATTTAAAAACAATATTTTATAATGTAGTAATACAAGTAATTAGTAAATCATAATAGCATCTGTTCCTCTTTAGATTTAAAAAAACTCACAAAAGATAACAGGTTAAATCTTTAAGTAAGTACACAACTACTTGTGATATTCAGTACAAAAACACTATTTTGGTACTACAGAAATGCAGATCAACATTTGCGAACATAAGACACTTTATCACATTTTTCCTTTTCAATAAACTCACAAAAAATTGAACACTTCTTCTCTAGTAAATAGCACTAAAAATCCGGTTACCAGAATATTTTCGGTCTTAACAATTACATTACTTATAATCAGTATTTTTTCATGTAATCAAAAAGAATCGAACTCACTTTTTAAAGTGGTCTCTGCTTCTGAATCAGGAATTGATTTTAACAATAAAATTGTAGAAACTGACAGTTTCAACATTTTAACCAGTGAATACATATTTAATGGTGGTGGTGTTGCGATTGGCGATTTCAATAATGACAATATGCCCGATATATTTTTTAGTGGAAACCAAGTAGCTAATAAGTTATATTTAAATCAAGGTAATTTCAAATTTAAAGATGTCTCTAAAGAATCTGGTATAGAAGCACTAAACAAATGGAATACCGGTGTTGCTCTTGCAGATATTAATAATGATGGCTTTTTAGATATATATGCATGCTCTGCCATGTTAGACAGCGCTGAAGAAAAGAAGAACATTTTATATATAAATCAAGGTCTAAATAAAGATAACATACCCACATTTATAGATAAAGCTAGTGAATTTGGAGTTGAAGAATCTGCCAATAGTATGGGAGCATCTTTTTTTGATTATAATAAAGATGGGCTCTTAGATTTATACGTTTTAAACAATGTTGACATTCATGTTTTACCATCTAACTACAGAAAGAAAATTACTGATGGCTCTGCGTTGAGCAATGATAAATTATATAAAAATAATGGCGACGGTACTTTTACAGATGTCACCATAGAAGCAGGCATAACTATAGAAGGTTATGGTTTAGGGCTTTCAATTGCCGATTTAAATTACGATGGCTGGTCAGATATCTACGTAAGTAATGACTACCTATCTAATGACATTCTATATATCAACAATCAAGATGGTACCTTTTCAAATAAGATAAAAGAGAACACGAAACACCAAAGTAAGTTCTCTATGGGTAACGACATATCTGATTTTAATAATGATGGTTACCTAGATATCATCACATTAGATATGCTAGGTGAAACCAACGAACGGTTGAAAACAACTTTACCCGGAAACAAATACACCGAATATATATTAAATGACCGCTTTGATTATGAATATCAGCATACCAGAAACATGCTACAGAAAGGTAATGGAAACAATGTACCGTTTAGTGAAATAGGCTTAATGGCAGGCGTACCAAAAACAGATTGGAGCTGGTCTCCCCTATTTGCTGATATGGATAACGATGGTTATCAAGATATATTAATTACAAATGGATTTCCAAGAGACATTACTGACTTAGATTTTGGTGATTTCAAGTTTAACGTAAGTAGATACCTAAGTCCCGCACAAATTTTAGACTCTATTCCTAAAATAAAGATTCCTAATTACGCCTATAAGAATAACAAAAATAACCAGTTTACAGATGCGAGCGAAGAATGGGGAATAGGCATTCCCTCCTTCTCCAATGGTGCAGCATTTGCTGATCTAGATAACGATGGTGATTTAGATTATATCGTAAATAACATAAATGACGAAGCTCTTATTTTTCAAAACAATACGAATCAAAAAGATGGTCAACATAATTACCTAAGTATAGAGTTATTAGATACTTCTTCAAAATCGCTAAAGACAGGAGCAAAAATTGCAATAAAATTTAAAGACGGTACTTTTCAATACCAAGAACACCATACGTATAGAGGCTATATGTCTACCGTGGAAGATATAGCGCATTTTGGACTAGGTAATAAAAAACAAGTAGCATCTGTTGAAGTACTTTGGGCAGATAACAAGTATCAAAAAATAGAGAACGTTGAAGTTAACCAAAGGTTAATCATAAAATACGAGGATGCAATTTCGATATCTTCAGAAAATTTGAATTTTCCATTTGTTGCAAAAAAAGTAGCTCCAATTTTCAAAGAAGTTTCTAATGCTATTGACATCAACTATTTACATGAAGAAAAAGATATTGTAGACTCTAATATTCAACGAACTATACCACATAAATTAACGCAAAATGGTCCTGTCATAGCTACAGGAGACCTTAACGGCGATGGTATAGAAGATTTTATTATTGGTAGCTCTTCAGGTATGTCTCCACAATTATTTTTTCAAAACAAAGAAGGCAGCTTCATACAACAGACATTATTTAGTGATGATGAAAACAATATCTATGAAGAGGAAAGCATTGCTTTATTTGATTTAGAAAATGATGGCGATTTAGATATGTACCTAGTTTCTGGCAGTAATGAATTCAACTTAGAAACTACAAACTATACCGATCGATTATTAGTAAATGATGGTAAAGGAAACTTTACGGTTTCAACCGGTAAAATGCCACAAGTAAATGCAAGCGGCTCAGTCGTTACCATCTCAGATTTTGATAAAGACGGCTTCGTTGACCTCTTCATTGGTGGCAGAACCCCTTATTCAAAATATCCTAATGCTGAAAAAAGCTTCTTATTAAAAAACGAAAACGGCATATTAAAAGATGTAATAGATAGTCTTGCTCCAGAATTAAGAAACATAGGTATGGTTACCGATGCCATTTGGGCAGATATTGATTTAGACGGAAATGATGACTTGATTGTTGTTGGTGAATTCATGCCTATCACTATTTTCAAAAATAATATAACCAGTTTCAATAAACTAGATAAAACCGGAGTAGAAGAACTTTCTGGTTGGTGGGAAAGTATTGTAGAAACTGACATCGACAATGATGGTGATATTGATTTCATAGTAGGTAACTTAGGTATGAACAATTTCTATCAACCATCATCAGAAAGACCAGTTACCGTAATCGCGAAAGATTTTGATAACAATGGTACAATTGACCCTGTCATGTTTGCTTATTTTAAAGAGAGCTTTGATAATCCTACATACAAATCATTTCCAGTAAACTTTTGGGGAGATTTAAATGGTCAAAGCCCCCTATTTAGAGCGAAATTCAGCACTTTTAAAGAATACTCCAAAGCAACCATCTCAAGTTTATTTACCGATGAAGAATTAGAAGAATCAATAACACTAATTGGTAATTTCGACAAGAGTATAGTTCTAGAAAACATGGGCGATGGTACATTTAAATATAATGCATTACCTATAGAAGCACAAGTTGCTCCAATTAATGGAATTACGACATTAGATTATAACAATGATGGCAATGAAGATATATTGTTAGTAGGTAATGATTTTGGAAATGAAGTCTTCATTGGACGATATGAAGCTTTCAACGGTTTGTTATTAAAAAATGATGGTAAAGGCAATTACATAACTATTAATACTAATGAAAGCGGATTTCTTGTGCCAGGTGATGCCAAAAACATCATAAAGGTAAATAGTAATCTAGAAGACCGACCATACTTCATTGTTACTCAAAACAGAGATTCTGTAAGGGTATTTCAGAAGAATTAATTAGCTATTTCTGTTACCTCAACTCTTGATTCATAAACCAATCATATAAAGCTTCTGTTTCGTATGCCTTGATCCATGCGCTATGACCTACATTGGGGTATCTGGTAAATATAACCTCGTAGCCCATTTCTTTTAATTTAGCCACCATGGTCTCTGATTCGGAAAAGGGTATGGATTTATCTTTTTCACCATGAAAAACCCACATAGGCATTTTTTTATTTATCCATGAGGCATAAGGTAAAGGTGCCATACCACAAACCACAGCCATAGCTGCGAAAGTATCTGGGTATTGCACTGCTAATTCCCATGCTGCGCCACCTCCACGGCTTAATCCGGTTAAATAAATTCTACGTTTGTCAATTCTATTATTATCTACAATGGAATCTAGCAGTTGCTTTACTGCTCTCGTATTCCACCATTTTTTGGCGTTAGGGTTCTGCGGAGCCAATATTAAAAACGGAAATTTCTTACCCTGAACTATTAATTTAGGCGGACCATTTCTTTTCACCGTAACCAAGCTATCGCCCGATTCGCCACCGCCATGTAAAAACAATAATATCGGAAAGTCTTTTTCAGGCTCCTCCTCATAATCTTCTGGATAATATAAGTAATAGGCTAGATTCTCTTTTACATTCGTTTCCATTTCTGAATCTATCAGAATAGGTTTAGCTTGAGATGCACAACTTTGAAAAATAACCAGTAAAATAATATATAAAATTGACCTCATCTGTGAATGCAAAATTTTCTATCAAATGTACCTTAAAAACAAGCTCTTTTGAAGTAAAAGTGGTTTTAGGTCCATTTGTGTTCGAAACGTTAGACGAATAAGAATTCAAAAACTTAATCAATACATTCTAAAACAAAAAAAAAGAGGATGCAAAATGCATCCTCTTTTTTTTTGTTCTCTCTTTTAATTATCTGTATAAAGTAAAGTGACCAACATACTTAAGCGAATCGCTATTGGCATTTACTACATACCAATAATCTCCCGTTGGCACTTCTTTACCTTCATAGGTACCGTCCCAACCACTTACTTCATCTAATACAGCCACTACTCTACCGTAACGGTCATAAATTCTAACCTCAACGCCATCAAAAAGGTCTCTATTCTTAGGTGACCAGATATCATTTAAGTTATCTCCATCGGGAGTAAAGAAATTAGGGAATTCTAACATACCCGTAAATTCAAACGGTACACTCAACTCTAGTTCACAACCTCTTGCATCTCTTACACGTACATTCACTATTCCGCTTTCATTGGTTGTAAATGTAGTTTCCTCACCATAAGATTGTCCGTTGAAAAAGAATTCATATTCTCCGTAACCACCTTCGGCAGTCGCAAGAACTTCGTTAGGTCCGGTTTTATCTACTACCAAGCTTAAAGGCTCATATCCATCGATACTAAATTCAACCATATTGGTACAACCATTCTCATGATAAATGTACACGATGTGATCGCCAGCAGGCAAATCTCCCCAAACATATTGATCAGTAGCATTTGCAGTAATTGCATCAGTAGGATCAATAGGATCAAGTGCGAACATTAATTCTGACAACAAGTTGGTATTAGCCAACTGAATAGTAGATGTGCTTGTAGGGAATATACCTTCACAACCATATTGTACTTGAGGCTCTGCTGTTAAATCTACCCCTATATCTATAGTAAACAATTCTGATGCTGTACAAAAATTAGAATCTTGTATGTAAATTATATACGAAGCACCGCCCTGTAAATCTTCAATTATTTCTCCGTTATAAGGTGCAAATACTGCTGTTCCTGTTTCATCAACTGGATCAACCATTTCAATTTTATACTCAAAATACGGAGTAGGATTTACTAAAACATCATCAAAAGGAGTACCACCACTTATATCAAAAACCACTGTTCCATTATTAGCGCCAATACACAATTCATCTGTAGTCTCAATATTAATTACCTCTAACTGATCCGGCTCTTCTACAGTAATAAAATCTTTTTCAAAACAACCGTTGTCATCTTTTATTAAAATTTCATAAGTACCTGCCGCAAGCTCATCAAAAGTATATGTACCTGGATTATCAGAATCACTAAAGAATTCGTTGAAATTAGGTGCAATTGCAAATTGAATTAAGCCAACGCCACCTGCGCTTACAGAAATAGAAATCGACCCATCTTCTTCACCATTACAAGTAACATCAGTTGCTACAGCATCAAATATTATTGGATCAGGCCTAACTATTTCAAACGGACCATCTATAGCCTCACAAGTTAAACCGCTTGTAACACCAACCCAATATTCTGTACCTTCAGGAAGCCCCTCAAAAGTACCTTCCGATTGTGGACCTCTGAATATAGTTGCTGTTCCAATATTAAAACCATCTGTAGGTTGCCCTATATATAATGTAAACAAGTTATTACCTACACCACCACTTGCAAATGACTCTATTCTACCATCTAATTCAGATGCACAAGAAATAGGATCTACTGGGGAGTTTGGTAAAAATTCAAGATCAGAAGCATCTGTCATGGTAATACCATTAGAGCGTATTGCCGGACAAGCACCCGATGCATTAACCTTTCTTACATCATATTGATATGTAATACCCTGTACACCTGTTGCGTTAAAGGAAGTACCTGTCATTGGAATATAAGTACCAATGGTTACTCCGTTTTCAACTCTTAAATACTCATAGGTAAATAAAGGATCAGGATTCTCTACTGTCAATCTTATTTCTCCATCTCCTCCACAACCAGGTACTCTTATTTGAACCAAAACAGGTTGAATTGGTGGTGGTGGATCAACATAGTAGGCATCAGTTACAAATGAACATCCGAAACTTGAAGATACTTCTATTGCATACCAACCAGCGCTAATATAACCGCCACTATCACCAATGAAAGTAGGCGTATTTTGTAATCCACTTTCAGACACAACAGCTGTATTATCATCACCACTTAAATACAATAATGTATAGTTATACCCTGCACCAACAAAACCTCCACTTGCACCTGCAGTAGCTGTTATCGCGTCACCACTTGTAGTATCATAAGCTTCAAGCACTGCATTGTTACCATTAGGGCAATCTAGTGTTTGTGGTTCTCTAATACCGGCTATAATTTGTGGTACTTCTTCCAATTCTATTTCTACCGTATTTGTACAACCTTCAACATCAGTAATTTCTACTTCATAGAATCCGAAAGACAAACCTGTAAATTCATTATTATTTGAGAATGCAGCAATTTCAGTAGTATACGTAGCACCACCATCTGTACTCATTAATAATCTGTACTCATACGGAGTAGTATCCCACCCACCGGTACCGGTAGCTATAATTTCACCTGTATCGTTCGTACAACTTACATTGCCTATAGATTCTGCAGTTACTTGAAGTTCTCCATTCGGAGTTCTAATATTAGTAACATTACTTGTACCAGTACAGAATGGAATATCTGCAGAAACAACATCAACAATCAAGTTACCACCTGGTAAATTATCTATTCTAGCCTCAAATCCATTTACATCAGGGTAGTTAGTTGTATTAAAAATTTGAGAAGCTAAAAGTGTCGTTCTAGTTACATCTGTTGCTTCATAAACAAACACCTCATACTCTCCTGTATAATCACCTACAGTTATGAATAACGCACCATCATCGCCAGGTACTGCACAACTAACAGGTTTAGCCTCGCTAATTAATACCGTTGGTGCTATTGGTGTATTCACCGTATGCACTGGCATTGGGTATGTACAACCCACTGTATTATCGGTTACTTCGAATAAATAATCACCAACATCAGATAAGTAGACATCTACATAATTATTACCAGAAGTATTAGTTACTGCAGCTACCGGAGTAACCGAAACGGTATTCACGGTAAAATCAGTTGTACCTATAACTTGTATACGTACACGTTCGTCATCTCTACAGTTTAAAATATCCACATCAATAATTGTTGGAACTACATCTGTTGGCGGATTAATAGTTGGGACATCAAAAGTAGTCTGACAACCATTACCATCTATAGCATACACCGTAATATCCTGAGCAGAACCATCATCTATAATTTCAAATGTATTACCAGGTTGATAATTCTCAAAACCGGTAATACTGTACTGATATCCTGAACCAACAGTACCTGCATCATCAACAGTCACTGTAATAATCGTTGAACTATATCTATTTGCACCTGGCTCACATGCAAAATCTGCAGCACTAGCAGAAATACTAAATGCATCAGGATTTGTAATGGTATGTACAGCAGATAACACCTCACAATTACGTGCCGTCACTACCTGAACTTGATAATCACCGGCTGGCAAATCTGAAAATGCACCAGTATTATTTCTATCTTGTTCAGAAGATGTAGTTAAGTTATTTAGGATATAGGTAATTGGAGTATCTTGAGATGTGAATGGCACCAATCCATTTGCCGGACCAACTACTATCTCAATAGACCCATCATTTTCATCTCTACAGCTAATATCAATTGCTTCTTCTGAAACAATTGCCGGTTGTGCTGCTTGATTTAAAATAATGTTTGATACCGTTGTTTCACAGAAACCAGCGCCATCATTCACAATACGATCCGTAATTAATACTTCGTAAGTACCAGGCGTTAATCCTGTAAATATTGGATCATTAGTTTGTGTTATCGGTCCTACTGCGCTAGAGGCATAATCTGTACCGGTTAACTCATAAGTAAAATCTCCACTACCTCCAGTTGTTGAAATGGTAATTTCTCCATCTGCATCATTACACGTACTATCTGTTGAAAATCTACCCGTAGCCGATAAGAAATCGTAAACCGTAGCAATACCTTCACTAGTACAACCATTTGCATCTACAACATCTACAACATAATCACCAGGACTACTTACAATATATGTATACTCCCAAAAAGCACCGACTACAGTTGGTAATTGCTCATCACCACCCAAAGTAAATCTTGGCGTGTTTACAGAACTAGGTACTCTTACTGTAATATCAAAAGCAGTTGAAGTAGGATCACATTGATTTACTACTGCAAATGTTGGTACCGGTAAATCTGGATCTAAAGAAATAATCGTAGCAATATCAAATGAAGTACAACCACTTGCATCTCTTACATAAACATCATAGGTACCATCAGGTGCAGAGAATGTTGTATCGGTTGTCCAATCTGTAGCTGCTGGTGCAAAGCCATTATCCATAAAAGCAAAATCATATGGTCCCCCAGAACCACCTCTACCCTGTACGGTAACTTGACCAAAAGCATTACAATTTGCAGGTACCTCCTGTAAAATATCAATATCCGGTAAATTTTGAAGTATCGTAACCGGAGCGGCATCTGTACATGTATCGGTTAAATTTTCAACCAATATTTGATAGTTGCCCGGTAATTCTGCATATGTATCTGAATAAGGCAATGTTGTTGTGATTACAGAATTTTCAAGAATCAAACTTGAGCCATCTGAATTATCTATTAATGTAATTCTTAAAGCATCACCAATGGTATAACCAATAATGTCATAAGCTATTTCTCCATTTCTATTTACATCACATGCGCCAGGTGTTGAAGTTGCCGTAACATCTAAAGTCGAAGGTGCATCTATAGGAGGAATTTCCTGCTCATAAGTACAATTTGTTACCACGTCTAAAACAACCACTGTATATGCAACACCGTATTGAATACCATCTGCAGTATTACTAAACGTATGATCGTTTACGGCTGGCGTATCATTCAAGTTATAAAAACCTGGCTGATCTATTAATCTTATTTGATATGAACCAGAACCTCCAGTTACGGTAACAGCATAAGTAAATGACGTATCATCACAATCTGCTGGTGCTGGTGGCGGTATTGGTGTAATTACTACTTCGTTTGAAGTAATAGAAACAGTATCGATATCCGTACAACCATGAGCATCAATAGTAATAACCGTATAATCTCCCGTTACTAAAAGTGGATCAAAAATTTGTATTGGAAAAGCATTTTGATTTTCTACACGTGTAATTTCTACTCCTGTATTGTCCTCAACTATAATTGTATAATCAGGGGTTCCATCGGTTACAGCATCAATATTAATACCACCACTAACTGGTCCACTACCTCCACAAACTGCCTGTATCTCAGAAACTGTAGTTGCAGGCGGTGGTGTATTATCTAATATAATATCAAAAGTATCAGCTGGGGTTTCACAACCTCTAGCATCTCTTACCAAGTAAGAATACGTACCTACCGTTAAGTTGGAGTATACCGTTTCTGAAGCCCATCCCATTCCATTGACGTTAACTTCGTACGGTGGTACACCGCTTGTAGCATCTGGCGTTATAGTTACTGAACCATTGTTTGTTGAACTACAACTTACTGGTCTTGTCGTGTATGCAGCCGCTGCAATATTCTGAGGCGGATTTAAGGTTATAGAAACAGACTCTGCTACACAACCACTACTTGTAGTGTTATTATCTGTAATTCTGAAAACATAATCTCCAGGTACATTTGTATCATAATCAAACGTATTCGTAGTTAATGGAACCGCTGCTCCAAAAGTAGCTCCTCCATCAGCACTAACTTCATATTGTTTTGCTCCAGCACCAGAAGTATAACCACCGTTAACACTTACTCTAATTGTACCATCAGCTCCACCACAAGGTATTTCTGCCGTAATACTTGTATTTACTCTTAACTGAGGTGCGATAGTAATTGGAAGACTATCTGAACAGTCATTACCATCAACAACTTCAATCGTATAATTACCAGGCGAAAGTCCCGCAAAAGTTGCAGTTGGTTGAAGTGTACCTCCATTTATTCTATATTGATGTGTACCAATTAGCGCAGTACCCGCAGTAGAAGTAACCGCTACAGTAGCACCAGTACCTGCTACAAAACAGAAATCAGAAGATGGTCCGTCCAAAGAAATGCTTGGAGCATCAATAGGATTTAAATCGAACGAAAACGTATCTGTACAACCTTCAGCATCTTCAACAGTTAAAGTATATGTTCCCGCTGCAGAAAGATTACTAAACGTACTTCCTGATTTTGGACCAATTTGTGGTCCTACTGGCTGTGTTAAGGTATATCTGAATGTACCCCAACCACCAGTTGCATTTGCTCTAACAGCACCTAAATTTCCATTTGCACAGCTCATATCGGTAACCGTACTTGTTGCCAAATCTAAAACAGGAGCATCTTGAATATCAAAAGAAGTTGTATCAGTACAACCAGTATCAGCATCAGTAACTGTAATTGTATACGTACCTGCACCTGATAATGGTAAAACTACTTCATTAGTGCTTTGTGGTCCGCCTGTAAACAAGCCTCCGTTAATATCATATGTATAGTTATTCGCAAATCCGTCAATAATAAATGTTCCTGTACCATCGGTAGCTCCATTACAAACTCTTAAATCTCCTCCTGATTTTACACGAGCACGAATAGAACTTATCACTACAGGTCTAAATCCTTCAGTATATGAACAACCGTTAACATCTGTTATTTGAAAAATATATGCTTGAGTTGTTAGTAAACCTATAAACGTATCATTATTACCATTATCAAAATAAGCGGGACTAATAATTTCATATCTATTGATTGCAGCGTTGCTTGTTGGAGTCAACTGAACATCAGATGTACCAGCAGCACAACTAACATTACTTTGTGCAAAATCTAAATTTGTAGGTGGATCAACATCTAAAATGTCAATTGCAGTAAGATCTAAACGACAACCACCTGCATCTTTAATAATTGGGGTATAGGTACCCGCAGCTAAATCGGTATAAGAAGTTATTGCAGAGAAATTGACCCCATCAATACTAAAAACATATCCACTACCAGATCCACCAGAAAACGGACCAACAAAATCAATTTGTCCGCCAGTAGTTCCTGCTCCTGTACAAGTAACATCAGAAATTTTAGTTGCACTACCTGTTAATGAGCCAACAGTATCAACCGTTACAGAAGGTAAATCTAAAGTACATTCGAATGCACCTTGTTGGTATCTTACTTCAATATCATTATAAGTACCCGCAGCTACTGAAATTTGTGGTGTGCTTACCCAAGCGTCAGAAGCACTTTCTCTATAAGAAATATTATAACCTCTACCATTATTTATAGTAAACTCTAATTTTGCCCCACCGTTACTACACGTACCATCAATACCTGCAACTGTAACATCTGGCGGCAATAAATCTTCAACATCAGAAGAAGCATTTATAATACAACCATTACTATCGGTAATTACAAAGTCATAAGTTCCTGCAGATGATACTGTATATGTAGTTGTACCAGAATCTGTAGTCGCATCTCCAAATGCAGGTTGAACAGTGCCACCATTAACTGTAAATGTATAAGGTGCTGAACCTCCTGTTGTGTTTAAAGTAATATCTACACTAGAGATATCTGAACAACCAAAACTACTATTAACTTCAGTTGAGGCATCTAAAGCCGAAGCTCCAGCACCAATAGTTAAAGGGTTTCCGCTAGTATCTACATCTTGTCTTGGAGCGGTAATTCCGTTTAAAGGATCTCCTGTACATTGTTGTGTTTCTACCTGTACGGTATATGTACCAAAACCTACCGCAGAAAACGTATAAGGGTTTGTTGCTATATAAGCAGTAAACTCTTGGGCTACACCACTAGAGTTTAACAAAGTGTATTTATAAGGACCAGGAACATTAGAAGCAGTAACGGTAATACTACCGGTATCTCCGCTACATAATGCATCTACAAAAGTGGCAGAAATCTCAATTTCCCTTTCCTCTATAACAATAGGCTCATAAGGGTATTCACAAGTATTTGCCGTATTTTTTAATCTAGCTAGTATATTATAAGTACCCGGTGTTAGATTAGAAAATATAGCACCTTGCCAAGAAGTACCACCATTAATACTAAATTCATAGGCACTAGATAAATTGGTAATCTGTATTCTACCATCAACACCACATATATAATCTTGTTTTACATATGTTTGGGTAATAGTACTTTTCTTTACTTTAAAGTAATATGGTTGTCCATTTACTTCCACTTTATATTCAGCACCTGAAGTAGCCGGTATTGAACTGGCATCTAAACTAAATGTTTGTCCTGTTCCGACTTCGGTATAACAAGTATCTGTCGTGTTAGGACATTCAACATTTACATCTGCAGAACAAGAACCACCCAGTACCTGCCATGAAACTGAGCTATAAGGACCACCAGTTAAACTTATGATACGATCGTCAAAATCACCACATAAATTAAACCGAGCAATTGTAAACCCATTATCATTACAAGTTACCGTATTGTCTGCACCTACTATTGGTGTAGAAAACATTACCAGAGCCGCTAAGCTAGACTTAGGCGAAACTTTATTTTCTAATGTCGTGTGATTGTTGGTAGAAACCGAAACAGCCTTTTCGATTACATGAGCCACCTCTTCGTATAAAGTAGTTACTTTAGAGTTGGCTAGAGCCGTAGTACCAATTACTGAAAGAACAATCAGAAGAAGTACATACAGCGCATACCGCTGTTGTTTTGGAAGCATAGGTTAAGATTCGTTTTTAAGAACAAAGTTGATTTGGGATCTAATTAGTTCTTTGGTGTAATTTTTATACTTATATTTTATCTTTTAAATAATCATGTGTTCTATAACATAATTCTAACGCTTGTATATGAAAAATAGTATTATAATCAATCTTTTATTCGTTGTATCGCTAAATTTTTCGTGTGCCCAAAACACTGATAACAAAGTAACTACACCAAAAGAGTCTGTATTCACAACTGAGCTGTTCGTCGATGAGGTACAGATTCCATGGGGGTTTACCTTCCTTCCTGATAATAGTATTTTAATCACCGAAAAAGAAGGGGAATTGATTCATTTTGTCAATGGAAAAAAAACAATGATTAGCAATATTCCTGAAGTATATAATCGAGGTCAAGGCGGATTATTGGATATTGCTCTTCACCCGAAGTACAAAGAAAACGGATGGATCTACCTCACTTATGCATCAACGGAAGGAGATGAAAAGGGTGGACATACCGCATTAATGAGGGCAAAATTAAAGAACAATTCTTTGACTGAAACTCAAATACTATACAAGGCAGTACCTAACACTACAAAAGGACAACATTTTGGATCTAGAATTGCTTTCGACAATGACGGATATATCTACTTTTCTATCGGTGAACGTGGCGATAGAGATATTAACCCGCAAGATATTAAAAGAGATGGTGGTAAAATTTACCGTTTACATGACGATGGGCGCATACCGAAAGACAATCCGTTCATAAACGAAAAAGGCGCGAAGACTGCAATTTACAGTTACGGACACAGAAATCCGCAAGGATTGATAAAGCACCCAATAACAGGAGAAATTTGGGATAACGAACACGGACCAAGAGGTGGTGATGAAATAAATATTATTAAAAAAGGTGCTAACTACGGATGGCCTTTAGTTACCTACGGTATCAATTATGGCGGCACCCCAATTACCGATAAAACAGAAATGAGCGGAATGGAGCAACCCATTCACTATTGGGTACCATCTATTGCCCCTAGCGGAATGGAGTTTATAACAACCGATAAATACAAAAATTGGAAAGGGAGTCTTTTAGTAGGGTCTTTAGCTTTTCAATATTTACAAAGATTAGTAATGGATGGAAACAAAGTAACCACGCGTGAAAAATTAATGGACGGTTTAGGTAGAATACGTGCCGTAAAACAAGGTCCCGATGGATTCATCTATGTAGCCGTTGAAGGAAAAGGTATCTATAAACTAATTCCGAAAAAGTAGCATGATAGTAAGCTTACAAAATCAAAAAAGGTCTGTAATCAAATATGATTACAGACCTTTTTTATGCTAACATAAAAATTAGAAAAGCTACTTATCCCCTACCGGCATCAATTGCAAGCTTTACAGAACCATGTTCTTTCAACAATGCTTCAGCTGCGGCGTATTCAATATTCAGCCCTTCCATAATATAACGAGTTCCGCGATCAACTAACTTATCATTACTCAATTGCATGTTTACCATCTTATTCCCTTTAACTCTACCTATTTTAATCATTAAAGCAGTAGATATCATATTTAATACCAGTTTTTGAGACGTACCACTTTTCATTCTAGTACTACCAGTAAGAAATTCTGGACCTACATTTATTTCAATAGGAATATCTGCAATTCTAGCAATCGGTGCACCAGGATTGTTGGTAATTGCTGCTGTGAGGATGCCGTTTTTTTTGGCATCTTCCAAACCACCAATTACATATGGTGTACTACCAGAAGCAGCTATACCTACAACTACGTCATTCGCATTAATATCATGAGCTTTCAAATCTACCCATGCTTGCTTAGTTGCATCTTCTGCATTTTCAACGGCTTTTCTAATGGCAGTATCACCACCAGCGATTAAACCAACTACACGCTCATGCGGCATACCAAAAGTTGGTGGAATTTCAGAAGCATCTAAAATACCCAATCTGCCACTGGTACCAGCACCGATATAAAACAACCTTCCTCCTTTATTAAATCTTTCTGTTAAGGCATCTACAAGTTTCGTTACCTGCGGAATCGTTTTTTCTACGGCATCGGCAATCTTCTTATCTTCCTCATTCATTTTTTGAAGAATAGTAGTGGTATCCATCAACTCTAAATTATCGTGGTTCGACGGAGTCTCAGTAATTTTTTTGTAATCCATATAATTATAAAATTTTTATATCGTGGTTTCTAAAAGCCTTTAACAATGTATCATCAGGCTTTAATTCTGTAATCATCGTATTAATAGAATTAATATCGCACGTTTTATATCTGTGTTGAGAATTTAGTTTTTCTGAAATGGATAAAAGCACAGTCTTCTTTGAAGCTTTAATCACCGCTTTTTTGATTTGTACAATATCCCAATCAAATTCTGTTAATCCGTAGGTAGCATCAACATATCCTGTTCCTATAAAACTATAATCGAATCGTATTTCAGAAATATGGTGAATGGCATTTGCGCCTATAGCAATCTGTGCTTCCTTAGAAATTTGCCCACCAATAGAAATTACATTAATATTCGCCTTATGAGACAATTCCATAGCTACCGGTAAACTGATCGTAAAACAAGTAAGGTTTAGATTCTCAGGTATAATTCTGGCAAGTTCCATACAGGTAGTACCACCATCTAAAAAAATAACCGCACCATCTCGCAACATACTAACTGCCTTTAAAGCAATTGCTGCTTTATCTTCTATCTTATATATATTGGTATTTCTCGCACTATTGGTCATGTAACCCATAGAGATTGCACCACCATGAACTTTACGCAGTTTATTCTCTGCATCAAGTTCTTTGACGTCACGTCTAATAGTATCTATAGACACGTCTAAAGCCTCGGCTATATCAGTTATAAGTATTCTATTGTGTAGGTCAACCTCACTTAAAATAGTCTGTTGACGTTCTTCTTTTAACATTTAAAAGCACCTTTTTTACTTGTGAATGATACAAAGATAGGGATTTTTAACACATGCTGTTTTATGACGTTAATATAATGTAAACAGAATTTAAAGATAAATTAACAGCAAAATACAGCATAATTTATTGCACAAAACTGCAAATATTCAAAATAACGCATATATTTGCATGATTTAAAAATCCAAAAATCTACCACTACCTCATGAAAACAACCGTTAAAAATTCTAAGACCGACATCTCTCACAAGCCTATAGGTCAGTTTGAAGAAACACGATTCGAAAAAATACATAATGTCATTTTCGAAGACTCCAATGAAGCTTCAATAGTAGTAGCTCATGAAATTGCTGCTTTGATAAAAAAAAGACAAGGGCAAAAGAGAAATTGCGTTTTAGGTTTAGCAACTGGTTCTTCACCAATAAGAGTTTATGAAGAACTGGTTCGCATGCACAAAGAAGAAGGTTTGAGCTTCAAAAATGTTATCACCTTCAACTTAGATGAATACTTACCAATGGAGCCGAATAACATACAGAGTTATTTCTACTTCATGCATGAACATCTTTTTAATCATGTAGATATACCTGAAAAGAATATTCACATACCTGATGGTACGGTAAGTAATGAAGAGACCACGGCATACTGCTTAAGCTATGATCGCAAAATAAAAGAGCATGGCGGTTTAGACTTTCAATTACTGGGTATTGGTAGAACTGGGCATGTTGGTTTTAATGAGCCAGGATCACATTTTAATTCTGGAACACGGGTAATTACTTTAGACCATATAACTCGCGTAGATGCAGCACCTTCTTTTTTAGGAATAGCCAATGTACCTAGAAAAGCAATTACCATGGGGATTGCTACAGTACGAAAAGCCAAGAGAATTGTTTTATTGGGCTGGGGTGAAAACAAAGCGGGTATTATAAAAAAGACCATTGAAGGCGATATTTCATCACACGTACCAGCAACCTACTTACAAGAACATGACAATTGTACTTTTGTTTTAGATACTGGTGCAGGTAGCCAATTAACTAGAAATAAAACACCTTGGTTAGTAGATTCTTGCGAATGGAACGAAGAGTTAAAGGCAAAAGCCATGGTTTGGCTTTGTGAAACTACAGGTAAAACTATTTTAAGTTTAACCGACAAAGACTATAATGATAACGGTATGGCCGATCTTCTAGCCTTAGATGATTCTTATGATCTGAATATTGAAATGTTCAATAAATTACAACATACCATTACCGGTTGGCCAGGGGGAAAACCAAATGCTGATGATACCCACAGACCAGAACGTGCTACTCCTGCCAAAAAACGTGTAATCATATTTAGTCCGCATCCTGATGATGATGTTATCTCTATGGGCGGCACTTTTGATAGATTAGTGGAGCAAGGTCATGATGTACATATTGTATATCAAACTTCCGGCAACATTGCGGTTTCAGATACCGATGCTAGAAAATATGCTGAAATAGCCATGCAAATTAATCCGTCTGATGAGGCTAAAAATATTATTAAGTCTATAGCAGATAAAAACGAAACTCGAATTGATGCTCCAGAAGTTAGAAATTTAAAGGGAAAAATAAGAAGAGGAGAATCTTATGCAGCAACCAGGTATATGGGGCTTGATGATAAAAACGTACATTTTTTAGATCTTCCGTTTTATGAAACAGGTACTATTAAGAAGAAAAACTTATCTGAAGAAGATATTAAGATTGTTGTAGATATTATTAAACAGATAAAACCTCATCAAATTTATGCCGCTGGCGATTTAGCCGATCCGCACGGTACACACAAGGTTTGTTTAGATGCTGTATTTGCAGCATGCGAAGAATTGAAATCAGAACCTTTTATGAAAGATTGTTGGGTTTGGTTATACAGAGGTGCTTGGCATGAGTGGGATATTAACGAAATTGAAATGGCAGTACCGATGAGTCCGGGGCAAGTATTGAAAAAGCGATATGCTATTTTCTGTCACCAGTCTCAAAAAGACGGAGTAATGTTTCAAGGTGACGACTCTAGAGAATTCTGGATGCGTGCTGAGGAAAGAAACCGCGATACCGCTAATAAATACAAAGCAATGGGCTTATCATCATACGCAGCTATGGAAGCCTTTGTAAGACATAAATTCAACTAACAACTAAATTGAATTAAAAGGCCTATTTTTAGTTTTAAAATGGGCCTTTTTTACATTTATGACAAAACAACTAACACTACTCACCCTTCTACTTTTACTTCTTAATTCTTGCGGAGTTTTTCAATCGTATGAAAAATACCCAAAGAGAGAATTTAGAGGTGTATGGATTGCTACAGTCGTCAATATCGACTGGCCAAAAAATGGCAATGATACTTCTGAGAAACAAAAAGCGGACTACCTTAAAATTCTAGATTTTTACGAAAAGGAGAATTACAATGCTGTTATCGTTCAGGTTCGAGCGGCGGGAGATGCCTTTTATAAATCTGACTATGCACCATATTCCCGATTTTTAACAGGCAAAGAAGGCACAGCACCAAAATGGAATACAGATGTTCTTGATTGGATGATTAATGAAGCGCACCAACGTGGCATGGAGTTTCACGCATGGCTGAATCCGTACAGAGCAACTTTCGATGAAAATTTCGAAGTACTTTCTGAAACACATGACTACTGCACACACCCAGAATGGATTGTGCATTATGGTAAAAAGAACTACTACAACCCCGGGCTACCAGAGGTGCGCAAGCATTTTTCTAATATCATTGCAGAATTAGTTGCAACATATGATGTAGATGCCATTCATTTCGATGATTATTTTTATCCCTACACCATTAAAGATGCAGTTTTTAATGACTCTTTAGCATTTGAAACCTACGCACAAAAAGATCAAACTATTGATGATTGGCGACGTAGTAATATAGATTCTCTCGTAAGCCAATCTCATAAAACTATAAAATCGATTAAGCCTTGGGTACAGTTTGGTATTAGTCCCTTCGGAGTTTGGAAAAACAATTCGACAGACCCAAAGGGCTCCGATACGAAAGCAGGGCAAACTACCTATGAAGATTTATACGCAGATCCGCTACTTTGGATGGAAAAAGGATGGATAGACTACCTAGCTCCTCAAATATATTGGAGTATGGATTTACCTGTAGCGTCTCACACAAAAATTGTAGACTGGTGGTCTAAAAACAATTATGGCACTAACCTATATGTAGGTAACGGTCCGTATAAAATTAGAAACAACAGCGATAAAGCCTGGGACGATATTAAAGAGATTCCCAACCAACTAGAACTTGCCCGAGAGATTCCTGAAATTCAGGGTAACATCATGTTCAGCGCCAAATCTCTAATGAGTAACAATGATGACGTTGTTGAATATATTCACAAGAAATATTACAAGTTACCCGCTTTGAATCCTGTTTCTTCGTTGGCAAAAAATCATATTTCAATGACACCTAAACTTTTAGATGTTACTTTTGTTGATGATGAAGTTATTCTAGAATACGACGATTTAAGAGGCTTGCGTTACGCACTTCTATATAAGGCTGGCAGAAAAGTAAAAGAGGAATATTCTATTAAGAAATTACTCTCAAAAAATTTAGTAAAACCGAATTCAAATTCCATTCGCATATCAAAATCAGATTACCGTAAATCATTTTACAGTATCAGCTTTATTGATTTTTATGGCGCAGAAACGAAACCAACAGTCATCAACCTAAAGAACAGTCCTAAAAATGATTCAAAAAGATAAAGGCGCCTGGGCATGGGTTCCGGTTTTATATTTCACACAAGGGTTGCCGTATGTTTTGGTAGTTACCGTTTCGGTAATTATGTACAAAAAATTAGGTGTCAGCAACGAAGACATTGGACTATATACCAGTTTATTATATCTACCATGGGTTTTGAAACCATTATGGAGTCCGTTTGTAGATCTTAAAAGCACCAAGCGTAAATGGTTTTTAGCCATGCAACTATTAATTGCAATTTCGTTATTAGGCGTTGGTTTGACTTTACCAACCAATATGTTTTTCATATCATCATTAGCCTGTTTTTGGATGGCAGCTTTTGCATCTGCTACAAATGACATTGCCTCAGATGGGTATTATATGTTGGGCTTGACAGAAAAAAAACAATCTTTCTTTGTAGGTATGCGAAGTACCTTTTACAGACTAGCGATGGTAACCGGTGAAGGGTTAATTGTTGTCTTAGCAGGATTTTTAGAAAACAAATATGGTGACAACACCAAAGCCTGGAGCGTAACCATGTCGGCAGCAGCATTTTTAATGTTGATTATGACAGTTGCCAACTTCTTTGTTACTCCGAAATATGAATCTGAAAATATAGAGGACAAAGAAAAACCTGCTGGGTTCTTAGAGGTATTTACTACTTTTTTCCAAAAACCAGGCATCGGCATTGCGTTAGCGTTTATACTATGCTACCGTTTAGGTGAATCGCAATTGGTAAAAATGACATCTCCGTTTTTATTGGACTCTCCCGATAAAGGCGGATTAGGATATTCAACAGAACAGTTAGGAACCATTTTCGGTACAGCTGGAGTTATTTTTCTTTCTATAGGCGGAATTTTAGGAGGTGTTTTAATTTCTCGGGATGGATTAAAAAAATGGATGCTACCTATGGTACTTTCATTAAACCTACCTAACATCTTATATGCTGTATTGGCAATCACAAATACGACTAATATTTATGCAGTAACGGCAACTGTAATCTTTGAAAAATTTGGATATGGGTTTGGCTTCGCCGCCTTTTTAATGTACCTCATTTACATAGCCGATGGCAAGTCTAAAACATCACACTATGCCATTGCCACGGGTTTTATGGCGCTGGGCATGATGCTACCAGGTATGGTTAGTGGTTATATTCAGCAGTGGCTTGGGTATGACGGCTTTTTCGTTTGGGTAGTTATCGCAGCCTTACCAGCACTATTCTTATTAAAATTCATTTCTTATCCGGCAGATTTCGGTAAAAAAACAACAGCACCCAATGAATAATATGATACCTACAAAAGAAGCCATAGAAAAGCTCTCGTTAACCGAGAAAGTCGGACAGCTTTTTATGCCCGCAGCTTTTATAAATGATACTGAAGAAGAAATTCAGCAATTGGAAAAACTGATTTCTGAGCACCATGTTGGTGGACTCTGTTTCTTCCATTCAAAAGCAAGTGCTGCGACCAATTTTGAAGGCAAGAAGAAAGTAGTGGTAAACGAAAATAGTTTTGACACTTTAAAAAGCCTCATCAAGAGATATCAAAAAGCAGCAACATACCCCCTATTGATTTCTATTGATGCCGAATGGGGTTTGGCTATGCGAATTGAGAATACTCCGCAGTATCCATACGCTATTACTCTCGGTGCAAATATTGATAATGAACCCTTAGTTTTTGAAGTTGGCAAGCAAATTGCCAAAGATTGCAAAGCTGCCGGTATTCATTGGAATCTTTCGCCTGTGGTAGATGTCAACATCAACCCGAATAATCCCGTAATTGGGTATCGTTCTTTTGGTGATGACAAGAGTAATGTAGTTACGATGGCAACTGCATTTGTAAAAGGTACTCAAAGTGAAGGTGTACTTACGAGCATTAAACATTTTCCTGGTCACGGAGACACCGCTACAGATTCGCATTTGGGTTTACCAGTTATAGATAAATCGAAAGAAGAACTTATTGAAAATGAATTGTATCCTTTTCAAAAATTAATAGATGAAGGTGTAGATTCGGTTATGGTGGGTCATTTATCCGTTCCTGCGCTAACCAAAAATGCTAGTCTACCTTCAAGTATCAATAAAGATATTATTACCGGAATACTTCGTACGGAAATGGGCTTTGACGGTATGGTTATTTCAGATGCGTTAAATATGCATGCCGTATCAAAACATTATCCAGTAAAGGGAGAATTAGAATGGTTGGCTTTTGACGCTGGTAATGATGTATTATGTTTTGCCGAACATATAGAAGAAGGTATTCAGCTTATCTTAAAAAATGCCACTGAAGCTCAGATTAACAAAAGCATTGAACGCATTTGGCAGCTGAAAGAAAAAGCGACTACAAAAGAAGATTCAACTCTTGAACTGACCGACCCAAGTTCTTTAAACAGAAAGATAGCAGAGAACTCACTGACTTTACATCATGGTACTGCCGCAGATATCGCAGCATTTAAAACAACAAATTTCTCTACGTTAACCATAAAACGATTTGGCACCGACCAAACGAAGCAAGATATTTTAGATAATATCTTAGAAATGAAAAAAGAAGTTGAACAGGAAACCGAAATCTTACTTCTATTAACTCCGCCACAAATAAAACCGACCAACAAATTCGGGTTCTTTGATGAAGAAATTGATTTTATAAACAACCTGATAACAACTAAAAATGTTGTTCTGTATCACTTTGGTAATCCGTATGCATTAAAGTTTTTCAGTACCGAAAAAACAACTGCTACCGTAATAGCTTATCAGAACTTTAAAGAATTTCAAGATGTGGCAACCGAACATTTTCTAGGTAGTATTGAAGCAAAAGGTAAATTGCCATTTAATATTGAAAAAAGCATATGAATCATAATGGGTGGTTAAGAGTTTTAGCAATCATAATACCCTACTTTCTAATAGTAGGTTTATTTCAAGTTGCGGGTGCTTTACTAGCTGACGTACCTATGGGCGATATAGACTACCAAGAAACAACCATACAATATGTAATTATGACGGCCTTTTCTTTCTTCGGCACATTTCTACTCATTTGGCTATTTATGAAATTTGTAGATGACGAAAAGTTTATAGAAGTAGGACTTCAAATAAAAAACAGAAAAAAGGATATTGCGATTGGCACATTACTCGGGTTAACAATTATGACCATTGCCTATTTTGGTTTAGCAGCTTCAAAAGAGATTGTATTCTCGAAATTCAATTTTAATTTTCAAGAATTGTTTTTAACCGCATTGTTATTTATACTAGTAGCAATTTTAGAAGAAGTATTGTTTAGAGGGTATATTCAAAAAAACCTAATGCTCTCATTTAACAAATATGTTGCATTAATAGTTGCTTCTGCACTTTTCGCCTTAATGCATGGCGCCAACCCCAATATAAGCTTGTTTAGTTTACTTGGGCTTTTCTTGGCCGGTATGGCATTGGGCGCTTCTTATATGTATACAAAAAACTTATGGTACCCAATAGCATTCCATTTTAGCTGGAATCTCTTTCAGTCATTACTAGGCTTCAATGTTAGTGGGCAAGATATTTATAGTATTATTGAATTTACGGTTCCTGAAAACAATAAAATTAATGGAGGTCAATTTGGCTTCGAAGGCTCTATTTTTTCCCTACTCACCGAATTAATTTTAGTACTAGCAATCATCTATTATTATCAAATAAAAAAGAAACCCCAATTAATCGCAAATGAAAATATATAAAATTATCGGTCTTATGTCGGGCACATCATTAGATGGTCTTGATTTAGCCTATTGCCATATTTGGGAGAAAAATGGGGCTTGGGAGTTTGATATAAAAGAAACTAAAAGTGTCAAGTATTCATCAGAGATGTTGAATACCCTTAAAGATGCTATTAGTCTATCCGCAGAAAAACTTATTGAATTACATAACACTTACGGTACTTACCTAGGTGAGCAAACCTCAATATTTATAAACGAGAACAAGTTAGAAGTAGATTACATCGCTAGTCACGGTCATACCACCCATCACCGACCAGAAATGGGTCTTACTTATCAAGTAGGTTCAGGGCAACACTTGGCAAACGCTACAGGCATTAAAGTAATTGCAGATTTCAGAACAAACGATTTAGCACTTGGCGGACAAGGTGCTCCACTAGTACCTATAGGTGACCGCATGTTTTTCAATGAATATGATTATTGCCTAAATCTTGGCGGCATCAGCAATGTGTCTTTTGAAGTAAAGGATAAGAGAATAGCATATGATATCGGTTTGGCAAATATGATTCTAAACTATATCACCAGAAAAGTTGATTTAGAATATGACGAAGATGGTAAACTAGCACGTTCGGGTAAGATTAACACCAAAATGTTAGCGCAATTAAACAATCTAAAATATTACCTATTACCGCATCCAAAATCAATTGGCTATGAATGGTTTTTAGAAGAAGTGGTTCCTATAGTTGAAGATACCGATGACACCATCGAGAATTTACTTCACACAGGTATTCATCATATCTGCGGTAAAGTAGCGCAACAAATCAATCTAAATTTTAAACATAACAAGCAGCAATTGCTGGTTACAGGTGGTGGCGCATTAAATTCATTTTTAATAGAAACTTTACAGCAAAAATTGGGCGACAAAACAAAAGTAGTCGTACCAGAAAAAATAATCATAGAATTTAAAGAAGCATTGGTATTTGCTTTAATGGGGGTATTAAGGGTAGCGCAATTAACAAATGTGCTCTCATCTGTTACCGGAGCAAAAAAAGATTCTTCAAGCGGAGTATTGTTCATACCCAATTAAAGTTTTTTACCTAATTTACTCCATAATCGAGATTTAAAGACTCAGCATTTTATCGCTGAAGCACACTAATTTTTATTTGATATCCTGTGATAAACTCAAGGCTATTCAATTCATAAAAACCGAAATAGACATGTCAGAAAAACAAAAGAAAGCATCGGCTTACTGGAAAGAAAATGTTAGGTACCTATTCATTTTATTGGCTATTTGGTTCGTTGTATCCTTTGGGGCAGGCATTCTATTTAAAGAAGCTTTAGACACTATTAAAATCGGAGGTTTTAAATTAGGCTTTTGGTTTGCGCAACAGGGATCCATTTATGTATTTGTAGTGCTGATTTTTGTTTATGTAAGACTCATGAACAAGTTGGATAAAAAATACGGCTACAACGAATAATAGCACAACCATCAACCACCAAAAAACCACATTATGAGTGTTCAAACCTGGACGTATATTTTAGTAGGACTCACCTTTGCCCTTTATATAGGAATCGCTATTTATTCAAGAGCAGGATCCACAAAGGACTTTTATGTTGCCGGTGGCGGAGTTTCACCCCTTGCAAACGGAATGGCAACTGCAGCTGATTGGATGTCTGCCGCATCTTTCATTTCAATGGCAGGGATCATTTCCTTCGCTGGTTATGACGGCTCAGTATACCTAATGGGTTGGACCGGTGGCTATGTATTACTGGCGTTACTACTAGCTCCGTATCTAAGAAAATTTGGCAAGTTCACCGTTCCTGATTTTATAGGTGATAGATACTATTCAAAAACAGCACGTATTGTGGCCGTAATTTGTGCATTAATCGTATCATTTACTTATGTAGCAGGGCAAATGCGAGGTGTTGGCGTGGTATTCTCAAGATTTCTTCAAGTAGATATTGACACAGGTGTGATTATAGGTATGATTATCGTGCTTTTTTATGCTGTTCTAGGCGGAATGAAAGGCATCACCTATACACAAGTAGCTCAGTACTGTGTCCTGATTTTTGCTTTTATGGTTCCTGCTATCTTCATATCTATTCAAATGACCGGAAACCCTATTCCTCAATTAGGTATGGGATCAACTTTAAATGACGGCTCTGGTGCATTCTTATTAGATAAGTTAGACGGATTATCAACTGAACTCGGATTCAATGAATATACCGACGGCTCTAAATCTGTAACAGATATTTTTGCCATCACTTTAGCTTTAATGGTCGGCACCGCAGGATTACCCCATGTAATCGTTCGATTCTTTACCGTTAAAAAAGTAAAAGATGCTCGTAAATCTGCCGGATTAGCATTGTTGCTTATCGCTATTCTATACACTACGGCACCAGCGGTTTCTGTATTTGCAAAGACCAATCTTATTAATACCGTTAGTAACGAAGAATATTCTAGCATGCCGGTTTGGTTTAAAAATTGGGAAGAAACGGGATTGCTATCTTTTGATGACAAAAATGAAGATGGCAAAATTCAATATGTCGCTGATAAGACCAAAAATGAATTAACCATAGATAATGATATTATGGTATTGGCAAATCCTGAAATTGCAGATTTACCAGCTTGGGTAATTGCCTTGGTAGCAGCTGGTGGTTTAGCGGCAGCGCTTTCAACAGCAGCAGGTCTATTACTAGTAATATCCGCATCAGTTTCTCATGATTTGGTAAAGAAAGTATTTAAACCGAATATTTCAGACAAAGCAGAATTATGGGTGGCTAGAGGCGCAGCAACAGTTGCCGTAGTTATTGCAGGTTATTTTGGCATAAATCCGCCTGGGTTTGTAGCAGCAGTAGTAGCGCTGGCATTCGGTTTGGCAGCAGCCTCCTTCTTCCCCGCAATTGTTCTCGGTATCTTTTATAAAAAAATGAATAAAGAAGGAGCTATCAGCGGTATGGTAGTCGGCATCGTTCTAATGCTGTTCTATATGACCAAGTTTAAATTCGGTTGGTTTGGTGGCGGAACTCCGTCAGATTGGTGGTTCGGTATTTCGCCAGAAGGGTTTGGTAGTATCGCTATGATTGCTAACTTTATTGTAGCAATAATTGTTTTACAATTTACCCCAGAGCCACCTGAAGATGTTCAAGAAATTGTAGAAAATATTAGAATACCCAGTGGTGCAGGTGAAGCCACAGGCCATTAATTGAAACAAATCAACATTCAACAACAACCAAAGGATTTCAACACCCTTTGCATATTAAATTAACGCATACCATGAGTAATTACCACATTAAACATCTGGAGGAGTATTATCAAGTCTATCGAAAATCGGTCCGTAATCCTGAAGCGTTTTGGGAAGAAATTGCAGAAGAACATTTTGTTTGGCGTAAGCGCTGGGACAGTGTTCTTAGTTGGGATTTTAAAAAACCCGAAATAAAATGGTTCGAAGGTGCTAAATTAAACATTACCGAAAACTGTTTAGATCGTCATTTACCAACAAGAGGTGAAAAAACGGCAATCATATTCGAACCTAACAATCCTGAGGAAGAAGCACTTCATATTACCTATAGACAATTACATGAACGTGTTTGCCGTATGGCAAATGTTTTATTGGATCATGGCGTTAAAAAAGGGGATCGTGTATGTATTTATTTACCAATGATTCCTGAATTGTCGGTAGCACTTTTAGCATGTGCTCGTATTGGCGCAATACACTCGGTTGTATTCGCAGGTTTTTCATCTCATGCATTATCAACGCGTATCAATGATTCTGACTGTAAAATTGTATTGACATCAGACGGATCTTTTCGTGGTAATAAAGCAATCGATTTAAAAGGTATTGTAGATAAAGCGCTAGAGGCATGCCCTGGTGTAGCGAATGTTTTGGTCGTAAATCGTACAGGCTCTGATATTCATATGGAGCCAACAAGAGATAAATGGCTACAACCATTACTTGATGAAGCTTATGCAGATTGTGTAGCCGAAATTATGGATGCCGAAGACCCATTGTTTATTCTATACACTTCAGGGTCCACAGGTACTCCTAAAGGAATGGTGCATACCACAGCTGGTTACATGGTGTACACGGCTTATACTTTTAAAAATGTATTTCAATATACAGAGAATGACGTCTATTGGTGTACTGCCGATATTGGATGGATAACGGGTCACTCGTACATAGTGTACGGACCGTTAGCAAACGGAGCAACGACTTTGATGTTTGAAGGAGTACCTTCCTATCCAGATTTCGGTCGTTTTTGGGAAGTTGTAGAAAAACACAAAGTGAATCAGTTTTATACTGCGCCAACAGCAATAAGAGCATTAGCAAAAGAGAATTTAGAATACGTTGAAAAATACGACCTATCGAGTCTTAAGGTTTTAGGATCAGTGGGCGAGCCCATAAATGAAGAAGCTTGGCATTGGTACAATAATAATGTGGGTAAAAAGAACAGCCCAATTGTTGATACGTGGTGGCAAACTGAAACTGGTGGTATAATGATCACCCCAATACCCTATGTAACCCCTACTACTCCGACATACGCAACCCTACCATTTATAGGTATTCAGCCAGCATTAATGGACGAGAATGCAAAAGAAGTAAAAGGCAATCAGGTAGAAGGTAGACTGTGCGTAAAATTCCCATGGCCGTCTATAGCCAGAACTATTTGGGGTAACCACGACCGTTACAGAGACACTTATTTTTCAGCATATGAAAATATGTATTTTACAGGTGATGGCGCATTGAGAGATGCTGTTGGATATTACAGAATTACAGGTCGTGTAGATGATATTATCATCGTATCGGGTCATAATCTAGGTACTGCACCAATAGAAGATTCTATCAACGAACACCCAGCAGTAGCAGAATCGGCAATTGTAGGTTTCCCTCATGATGTAAAAGGAAATGCACTCTACGGATATGTAATTTTAAAGGAAACTGGAGAAAGTAGAGATCGCGATAACCTAAGAAAAGAAATAAACCAGCAGATTACAGAACATGTTGGTCCTATTGCCAAACTAGATAAAATTCAGTTTGTAAACGGACTTCCTAAAACACGTAGCGGTAAAATTATGCGTAGAATCCTACGTAAAATAGCCAGTAACGACACTAGTAACTTAGGTGATACAAGCACATTGTTGAATCCGGAAATTGTACAGGAAATCATGGATAATTCTTTATAGAAGAGTATTCAATTCTTAGGAATAAAAATTAAATCCATCAGAATCATTTAACCATGAATCTGATGGATTTTTATTTTCAAAGAAAAAAAACGACTAAAAATGAGTCTATGTTCTGAGATTTAAAAAAAATAAAATGCTGTGCTTAATTTGAAAATGCACGATTACTAGCAAAAAGAGGTCGCGTTTTAAAGGTCATAAACAGTATTACCGATATGAGTCCGCATACACCTAAACCAGCAAAAAGTGCCCAAACCGAATCTTCAATAAAACTACCCACGAAAATAGAAATCGGTATAGAAAGAATGGTAGAAATGAATCCGGTAATCGCTGCGCCTATACCTGCAATATGCCCAATAGGTTCCATGGCTATTGATCTCATATTTCCCCAAATAAATCCTAAGCACAAAAACTGAAGCGAAAGAAATATTAGTAAAATAGTAATACTAGGATCTTTATATCCGTAAAACAACATACTATATAATAGAGCTATAAACGTAAAAGCTACTAATGCAGTAAATGATAAATTACGCATACCGAAACGCAGTACCAAGGTACCATTCATTAAGGTAGAAAACCCCACAGATAACGCCAGCCCTGCAAATACATAAGGGAATGTTTCTTTGAGTCCATACAGTTCCTCAAAAACATGTTGAGCAGAACTTAAGTATACCAGAAAAGAACCGGTAATAAAGCCTGATATCATGGTACATGAAACCGTTTCTTTATGTCTAAAAATTTCTTTTGTTCCCCTAACAAATACATGAAATGAAAAAGGTACTTTATATTCTGGATGTAATGTTTCTGCCTGTCTTTTATAAAACCAAATTCCCACCACCAAAGCAAAAAATAATTGTAGATAAAAAATTCCTTGCCACCCTGTAATACCCATTACGGCTTTACCGATTGCAGGTGCTACAACAGGAACTAAAATAAAAAATGCGGTTACAAAAGACATAATTTTCGCCATATAATCGCCACGATACGTATCACGTATAATGGAGATACTTATAGTTCTAGGTGCTGATAAACCAATACCTTGTAGCACACGCCCAATAAGCATTATTTCAAGATTCGGAGCTAACAAACAAATGATACTAGCTATCAAGAAAACAGTAAAACCTATGTAAACAATTGGTTTTCTACCAAGACTATCTGAAAGCGGACCAAAGAACAACTGCCCTACTCCCAAACCCAAAAATATCATGGTTACCAGCAATTGATTTTGTGTAGGATCTAGACTGTTGATCGATATGCCAATATCTGCCATTGCCGGTAAAATTGCATCAATAGTTAACGCAACAATTGACATTAAAGAAGCCATTAAGGCGACAAACTCAAAATTCGGTTTTACCTGTTCATTCTGCATCATGCAAAAATAAGGCTTAACAATACAAGCAATGTTATTAAAAGTTGATATTTGAGTTTATGCATTTTTGAAATTCAAATATGTACTTTTGCATTAAATTACAATGTATGCTGATTATAGGTATTGCCGGTGGAACAGGTTGTGGAAAAACCACAGTAGTAAATCAAATTATAAATGAGTTACCAAATGAAGAAGTTGGGGTAATTTCACAAGATTCATACTATAACGACCTATCTCACCTATCTCTTGAAGAAAGACGCAAAACTAACTTTGACCACCCAAGTTCTATAGATTTCGCACTACTTGAAAAGCATTTAATTGCTTTAAAAAATGGAGAGTCTATCGAACAACCTGTATACTCCTTTTTGGAATGCAACAGAACCGCAAAGACTATACTTACACACCCTACTAAGGTTATCATCGTAGAAGGTATTTTAATTATGACCAATTCTGCTATTCGCAAAATGTTCGATATCAAAATATTCGTGCATGCTGACACCGACGAAAGATTGATCAGAAGATTAAAAAGAGACGTCAACGAAAGAGGATGGGATTTAGATGAAACCATAGAAAAATACCAGGCTGTAATTAAGCCAATGCACGAGCAGTTTATTGAGCCAACCAAAGAATATGCAGATATTATTATTCCGAATAATAAATACAATACTGTTGCCGTTGAAATAGTTAAGAGTATTATTAATGAAAAAATAATGCAAGAGTAATGGCATTCAAAGATTTGAAACAAAAAAAATGGTTTAAAATCATGACTAATATGTATGTATTGGTGCTGTCCGTTTTTCTTGTTTGGATGCTTTTTTTTGACACCAACTCCCTTCTAATCCATTTAGAATTAAGAAAAGAGATAAAAAAACTTGAAAAAACTCAAGATTTCTTGAAAGATGAAATTGCTAGGGATAAAAAAATTATAGAAAAATTATCTGACGAAGATGAGCTTGAGCGCTTTGCTCGAGAAGAGTATTATTTAAAGAAAAAGAATGAAGAAATCTATCTTATTGAATACGAGGATAGTTTAAAACTCAAGGATAAAGAATAGTTTTTCATATCATTTTAATAAGTTTTAGTCTTTCTACATACTACACAATAAACAGCGGCTTAACCATTTCATAATTAAAAGTTTAACGCTTTATTAAAGAAAAGTAAGTGCTTATTCACTTAGTGTTAACAAAAAGCTTTCATTAGCCCCATAAATAATTGTATTTTTACCACCTAACTTACTTTGAACATGGGCAAGATTATTGCTATAGCCAATCAAAAAGGAGGCGTAGGTAAAACTACTACCACAGTTAACTTAGCTGCCTCTCTAGGTGTATTGGAAAAAAAGGTTTTATTAATCGATGCTGACCCCCAAGCAAATGCAACTTCTGGGTTAGGTATTGATGTAGATGGTGTAGAACTAGGTTCATACCAGTTGATGGAACATACCAAAACTGCGAGAGAAACTATTATTCCTACAACCTCCCCTAATGTAGACCTCATTCCTGCACACATCGACCTTGTCGCCATTGAAATAGAATTGGTTGATAAAGATGAGCGGGAGTATATGATGAAAAAGGCTATTACAGACCTTAAAAACGATTACGATTATATCTTAATTGATTGCGCTCCATCATTAGGTTTACTAACCTTGAATGCATTAACCGCTGCAGATTCGGTAATTATACCAATTCAATGCGAGTATTTTGCTTTAGAAGGGCTAGGTAAATTATTGAATACGATAAAAAGTGTTCAAAAATTACATAATGCAGATTTAGATATCGAGGGCATGTTATTAACCATGTACGATTCTAGATTGCGATTATCGAACCAAGTAGTTGATGAGGTAAGAAAACATTTCGGCGATATGGTTTTTGAAACTGTAATTCAACGTAATGTCAGATTAAGTGAAGCTCCTAGTTATGGAGAAAGTATAATCAAATATGATGCTGCAAGTAAAGGAGCAACAAACTATTTGAACATGGCTAACGAGATAGTCAAAAAAAATAAGCAGACGGTTTAAGTATGGCAAAAGCGACAAAGAAACAAGCTTTAGGTAGAGGACTTTCGGCTCTTTTAAAAGATCCGGAGAATGATATTAATACAGCATCAGATAAGAATGCAGATAAAGTTGTAGGTAACATTATCGAGCTCGATTTAGAACACATTGAGGTAAATCCGTTTCAACCTCGTTCTAATTTTAATGATGAGTCAATAAAAGAATTAGCCGCTTCAATTAGAGAGCTTGGTGTAATTCAACCAATTACCGTAAGAAAATTAGGCTTTAACGAGTATCAATTAGTATCTGGAGAACGAAGATATCGTGCTTCTAAACTTTTAGGTTTAGACACCATACCTGCATATATACGTATCGCTAATGACCAAGAGTCTTTAGAGATGGCATTGGTCGAAAATATACAACGACAAGATTTAGACCCTATAGAAATCGCACTTTCTTACCAACGTCTAATAGACGAGATTAATCTTACTCAAGAAAGATTAAGTGAGCGTGTTGGTAAAAAACGATCGACAATTGCCAATTATTTACGATTATTAAAATTAGACCCGATTATACAAACGGGTATGCGAGATGGCTTTTTAACTATGGGTCACGGTAGAGCTTTGGTCAATATTGACAAAAAGCAGGATCAAATATCGCTTTACGAAAAAATCATCTTTGACAATCTTTCTGTTAGAGATACCGAAAGTGCCGTAAAAGCATACCATGCTGATGAAGTACCTACTGACGATGTAGTAAAAACAGTAAAAAAAGAAGCTTCTGTTTTTGTTCGTAAGGGCATAAAAGAGCTTACAGATGCCTTATCGGTAAAAGTAGATATAAAATCTGCCGATAATGCCAGAGGAAAAATAACCATACCATTTAAGTCTCAAGAGGAATTTGACCGTATCAAAAAATTGATAACAGGTGCGTAACTATCTTTCATTATTAAGTACTCTATTATTATTCATTAATTTTTCCTTTTCTCAAGAGGAACATGATTCTATTCCTAAAACTGAAATAGATAGTGTACAAACTGACTTGGCTAAAAAAGGAGTTGTTTTAAAAGATTCTGTTTCCTTCAAAAAAGCTAAAAAAGAATTCAAACCATTAGCACCAAGTAAAGCAGCATTTTACTCTGCAGTTCTGCCTGGCATGGGTCAAATTTATAATAAGCGATACTGGAAAACCCCTATTGTCTGGGGAGCTATTGGCGGAAGTGTTTACATGTACATCTATAACAATGATCAATATCAACGTTTTAGAACAGCATTCATAAGAAGGCAAGCCGGTTTTACAAATGATGAATTTAATGGCGAAGGAACATTACCATTATTTGATGTAGAAAGATTAGAATACCAACAAGAACGTTTTCAAAGCGATCGTGATCTTTGGCTAGTCGCTGCAATTGCGTTGTATGCTTTAAATATAGTTGACGCAAATGTTGACGCACATTTGAAACAGTTTAATATTGATGATGACCTTAGTATAGACTTTGAGCCCTATCTTGATTTAAATCAAGTGACCAATAGTCCTAATTACGGAATGGCATTAATTATAAAATTTTAAGAATGAGAATCGCACTTTTCGGATACGGAAAAATGGGGCAAATGATAGAAAAAGTCGCTATAAAGCGTGGTCATCAAATTGTTGCCAAAATTGACGAAAATTCTGAAAATATTGATTTTAGCACGATGGATGTTGCTATAGATTTCAGTATGCCAGAAGCAGCTTTCGGTAATATCACCAAATGTTTACATAACAATGTACCAATAATATCAGGCACCACTGGTTGGCTAGATAAATATGATGATGCTTTAACTCTTTGTAATGAAAAAAAAGGAGCATTTATATATGCTTCTAATTTTAGCTTAGGAGTGAATATTTTTTTCGAGTTGAATAATTACTTGGCAAAAATGATGCAAAATCTTCCTGAGTACAACGTAGAACTTGAAGAAATACATCACACGCAAAAACTAGATGCACCCAGCGGAACAGCAATCACTTTAGCTGAAGGTGTTATTGCAAACTCCAACTATAAGCAATGGAAGTTAGACAGTGCATCTAAAGAAGCTTTGAAAATTACATCAAAAAGAATTGGCACAGTACCAGGCACACACACCGTAGCCTACGATAGTATTGTTGACAGTATTGAGATAAAGCATACTGCTCACAACAGAGAAGGTTTTGCCTTAGGTGCAGTCACAGCTGCAGAATGGATTATTGGTAAAACAGGCGTTTTCTCTATGCGAGATGTGTTAAACCTAGGTTAAAAACGTAACAAAAATCAAACTCAAAGACTTATGAATTATTGATGACTTAATTAGCATCAAAAAATTCATTCTATTTCAATAAAAATTAAAGAATATGAACGGCACTCAATGGATTATTTTTATTCTCATTGTACAAGTAATACATTTTTTAGGTACTTGGAAACTATATGTAAAAGCAGGTAGAAAAGCCTGGGAAGCAGCAATACCTGTTTACAACGCTATAGTGTTAATGCAAATTATCAATAGACCAAAATGGTGGGTTATATTGCTATTCATACCTATAATCAACTTATTGATGTTCCCGGTAATATGGGTAGAAACCATAAGAAGCTTTGGTAGAAATAGTAAATTGGAAACTTGGATTGTTGTATTAACGCTTGGCTTATACATTTACTATGTAAACTATACGCTAGACGTTAAATACATTGAAGACCGATCTCTACACCCAACAACTGCAGCAGGCGAATGGGTAAGTTCAATTTTATTTGCTGTTGTTGCAGCCACACTGGTACATACCTATTTCATACAACCATATGTGATACCTACGGGTTCATTAGAGCGTACTTTAAGAGTTGGTGATTTTCTTTTCGTAAGTAAGTTTCACTATGGCGCCAGAACGCCGATGACGACAGTTGCCGCTCCAATGGTACACGATACGTTACCAGGTTTGGGAGTTCCTTCTTATTTAAAAAAGCCACAACTACCTTACTTTAGGTTACCTGGTTTTACAAAAGTGGAACGAAATGATATCGTAGTTTTCAGTTGGCCTGCAGATACCGTTCGTGTATTTTTCAAAAAAGAAAAAGGTGTTGATAAGCCTATTGACAAAAAATCTAACTATGTAAAACGTTGTGTTGGTGTACCAGGCGATTCTTTAGAGGTACGTAATGGTTATGTTTTTATAAACGGAAAACAATTAGAATTACCAAAAAGCGCAAAGCCACAGTTCGACTACGATATTTACAGCTCAAAGGGAGTATCGTCTAGAACACTTGATAATTTAGGTATTACCGATTTCATTAGAAAATACCAATCAAGTCCACTGACTCAAGATCAAGTAAATGGATTAAGTCCTTATATAATAGGCTTTAATCAAACCGAGAACGGTCTATTAGAGTTAGCCACAAAAGCCTCTGGTATTCCTGCTAAGGTGATATCTAAATATAGATTAGCATTAAAAGAAATAACCGATCGCAAACGTACTGTACCACTAACTGCTGATATGGTAAATTCGCTTAGAAAGGACCCAAATATAGATTCTGTAGTTCAAAAAGTTACGGCAATAGGCAGAAGAGGCATCAACTTATTTCCACAGAGTCCTGATTACCCTTGGAACTATAGTCAACTAGGACCAATTTACATTCCTCAAAAGGGAGCTACAGTAGACCTAAACTTAAAAGTAATTCCACTTTACAAAAAGATAATTAAAGAGTACGAAAAGAACGAAATTTCTGTATCTGGTAATCAAATAAGCATTAATGGTTCGCCAGCCACTACGTATACTTTCAAACAAGATTATTTTTGGATGATGGGTGACAACAGAGATCACTCTGAAGATAGTAGAGCTTGGGGCTATGTGCCAGAAAATCATATTGTCGGTACCCCTATTTTCATTTGGATGAGCTTTGACAATTTCACGGAAGGTATTAGCAACTGGAGACCTAGATGGGATCGAATATTCACTACAGTCAACGGCGACGGAGAACCACAATCTTATTTCAAATATTTTTTAATGTTACTCGTAGCCTATTTCGTAGGAAATTGGTTCTGGAAACGTAAAAAGGAAAAAAAGTGAAATTAATTCATCCCTCTTACTTTCCGAACATTCTTACGTTCAGCTATATTATGCACCACCCAATTTGCTGGGAGGTAAATGATAATTACCAAAAACAGACGTTTAGAAATAGAACCTATATTTCTAATGACCGAGGTAAGCATATATTGAGCATACCAATCATTCATGCTGGCAGGGCAAATGGCAGACAAAAATATAAAGATGTTTTAATAGACAATTCTTATCCGTGGCAACGCCAGCATTGGCGTACCTTAGAAACAGCTTACAGAACATCGCCATTCTTTGAGTTTTATGAAGACGATATTAAACCGCTTTACCATCAAACTTACGATAGCTTACTGGACTTCAATTTAAAGACCATAGAAACGATATTTGAATGTCTTCAGCTAGAAATGCCTACAGAAAAAACTCTTGCCTATGAGACTATTTCTGAGGGCAAAGAAGATTTCAGATTTTTAATAAGTGCTAAGTATAAACCTCAATTAAATATAGAGCCTTATACACAAGTATTTGGAGATAGACATGGGTTTACTCCTAATTTAAGTATACTAGACCTGTTGTTCAATTTAGGACCTAATAGCATACAGTATCTAAAACACGAGTTTATAGCCGCTGACAATGATTAGATTTATAGCGCATTATGGTATACATTTTATTGTACCCATTATAATTGCTATTTATTTCTACAAAGAAAATAAGCTCTGGGCTGCGGTAATATTATTATCTGCAATTGTAATTGATGTTGACCACCTTTTGGCTACACCAATGTTCGACCCTAACCGTTGCAGTGTAAATTTTCATCCGCTACATAGCTATTGGGCAATTGGTATCTATACCCTGTTATTCGCTTATAAGAAAACACGAATTATCGGTTTGGCTTTGCTCCTACATATTCTAGCTGATACCGTAGACTGTTACTTTATTCGCCAGACAATTTAAAAGTTGCCATGATAGGCTCATGGTCCGAAATATCGATTTTGTAATTTTTATGAGATAAGAAAGTAAAACTTGGATCACCCAAAATCATATCTATTCGAAAAGGAAATTTCCAAAACTTGATAGTTTCACCATACCCATGTCCCGATTCTAAAAAGCTATCGTTTAAATCTCCTTTAATATTAAAGTAGACTTTAGAGAATTGCGTATTATTAAAATCACCACCAACTATAACAAGATAAGGACTCGTATTAATGTGATTTCTAACGATATCTGATTGCCGTTGCTGCTTATCAAAAGAATCCCTAAGTCGAACAAACAGCTTGTCTGAACGCTCCTTTTTAAAATAATTTGGTCTTATGCTTAAAGATTCCAAATGCAGATTATAAAATCGAATGGTATCTTTTTTGAATACAATATCAGCATAAATCCCCTCATTATAGGTGTTAGGAAAATCCAACTCACCGTTATTGATTATTTTAAACTTAGAATAAATAGCTAAATCTTTACTAGATTCTTCATCCCCAACTTCAAATTTATTTGCTAAATATGGATAGCTTTTCAACATATCGCCCTTGACGTAATGAGGCTCGAATTCTTGAAAATAAATAATATCAGGATTCACCCCTTCCACAAACTCTATAACCTCGGGGCTTGTAATTTTCTCCCATTCACCATGATATTTACTATGAAAACCAAGTGCATTATAAGTTAATAATGAAATAGTTTCAGAATCAGCAATATTGTTTGACCTCCCATTAAACGCAATAAATGAACCCAAGGTAAAGTAACCGAAAACTAATATGGAAAGAGACAGCAGTAGATATATCTTTTTACCAATTAACCAATACAAGAAAAACAACATATTAATCAGAACCAAAGCAGGCACTGTTAAACTAATAAACGCCAAACTCGCTGAAGATGTATAAGGAACTATACAAGCCAAAAACAAACTAAAAGCAACAATCACATTTAAGAAAAACATGAACTTTTTAAAAAAAGACATTTTCTTCATGCTTAATTCTCTTTACCAGCTTTAAATAGAAAATCCTTCTCTGCTTTTGAAAGACTTTCATAGCCAGACTTGCTTATTTTATCTAGAATAGCATCAATCTTTTTTTGATGTGTCTTCTTATCATAATCTACGGCAGAATTACTATTACTACGAGTAGCACTCTTATTTTTATAAACTGTTTTCATGGGAGCCTTCTTCTCTGAAACTTTAAACAGATTTGCTATACTATCCATAAATTTAGAAAAGCCAGACCCTATATCGTTTCCTTTCGTTAACTGACTAGCATAAAGATATCCTAAAAATGCACCTCCTAAATGCGCTAAATGTCCGCCAGAATTACTCATAGGCAATTGAATTAAATCGCTAAGTACTAATACAGCACCGACCATCCAAAGCTTTACATTGAAAAATATAACCCGAACTTCTTGATTAGGTAAATAAGTACAAATAAATATCAAAACAGCACTAGCTCCCGCTGAAGCTCCTATTAATGATGCATTCGTATCAAAAAATGCAGGAAAAATATTATACCCTAACACAAAGAATAGTCCGCCTAAAATTACTCCGAGTATATAAACATTTAAGAATCGTTTTGCATCAAAGAGATTTAGAAATATTCTACCTACAAAATAAATCATCAACATATTCCAAAACAAGTGTCCGATGCCACCATGAAAAAAGGAATAAGTAACTATAGACCAAGGCTGAAAAGCGATATCGACAATATCATTAGGCAGCTCAAACCATTGAGCAATGGTATCTTTTTGCAGACCAAGTAAGAATGGTATTAAAGCATTTACAATAAACACCACTACATTAACCGCAATGAGCTTCTCTGCAATGTTTAGTCTACTAAATTGATATTTTAAATCTGGTTGAGCCATATTTTAGTTCCACCTATTATTATTAAACTGATTTTTTTTCCAATACCACATCATTAAGAAACCGAACAAAGCTCCACCTACGTGTGCAAAGTGAGCAATACCCTGCCCAAACAAACTGTACCCAGTAACGCCAGAAAACAAATCTAATCCGATTAAAACAGGAATAAAGAATTTTGCTTTAATAGGAACAGGCAGAAAAATAAGAAACAATTCGCTATTAGGATAAGACATACCAAATGCTACCAAAATACCATAAATAGCACCCGATGCACCGACTACCGGAGTATTGAAAGCACCTAAAAAGTTATCTATCGTCGCTTTACCTGCAATGGAATACCACTCTGTATTATACTGTCCGCTATTAATAATCTCTAGAATACTACTTTCAGAAATTCCCGAATCAACTAAAGCGCTCATGCCAGCATTGTAGTAATAATAATTAACACCTATATGAATTAAAGCTGCACCTAAACCCGCTGAGATATAGAAAAACAAAAACTTATTTCTACCCCACATACGCTCTAAAGGTGTACCGAAAGCCCACAGTGCATACATATTAAAAAGTATATGCATAAAACCACCATGCATGAACATATGTGTTATAATCTGCCATAGTTCAAAGTGTTCGTTCTTTGGAAAATACAATGAGAACCACTCGTACATTTGCTCGCCATACATTTGTGTAGCAACAAAAAACAGAACGTTGATAATCAGTAAATGCTTTATAGTATCTGTAATTCTTCCCATTTATATAAATTTTCGTTCAATATCGTTCTCTGTAACAGTAATGTATACTTTTTTGTTAAACGGACTAAGCGTGGTTTCCTTACAAGCGAACAGGTCATTAACGAGCTTTACTTGAGAAACCTCATCTAAGGATTCACCTGTTTTAACCGAAAGGGTTTTTGCCAAAGTTTTCGCCAACATATCACTTTGAGAAAAACTATCACCAGGTACTTCTTGTTGAAAATCTGAAATCAATTGCTCCATTATCATTTGAACTTCGCTTTCTACAACCAATACAGGTACACCAGAAATCTCTACTCCGTCTTCAGTTATTTCTCCGAATACAAAACCCACAGTACATAAATTCTCTTTTATCTCTTTTAAGATATTTATTTCACTTGTTGAAAAAGATAAAGTCAACGGAAAAAGCAATTGTTGACTTACAGCTTCTTTTATTGTAATATTCTTTAAAAAGTTCTCGTAAAGTACGCGTTGATGCGCCCTACTTTGATTAATTACCACCATACCAGATTTTATGGTCGTAATAATATACTTTTTACGCATTTGAAAAGTAGTGGTCGTATGATCAAAAACTTCTCTTTCATCATCAAAAATACTACTATTTACAACCTCTGACTCAAATTCTATATGACTTGCCCCACTATCGACAGTATTCTCTAAACCTACATACAAATTCTCCCAACCATCAACTTTTTGTTTTGAATAACTACCACCAGAAGAATTTCCTTTCGACGGTTGTACAGTTTCAAAAGGGTTAAAAGAAGAATCAACCACAACTTGCGGTATACCGACCTCTTTATTTTTATAAGAATAGGGCGTATCTAAATTTTGATCTTGCTCAAAATCTAAAGCCGGAACTACATTAAATTGCCCCAGACTATGCTTTACCGTAGATTTAAGCATTGCATACAATGTATGCTCGTCGTCAAACTTAACTTCTGTTTTCGTTGGGTGTATGTTTATATCAATAGTACCCGGATCAACTTCTAAATTCAAAAAATAACCTGGATGTGTACCCGGACGAATTAATCCTTCAAAAGCACCCAATATAGCGTGATGTAAATACGGACTCTTTATAAATCTATTATTAGCAAAGAAAAACTGCTCTCCCCTGCTCTTTTTTGCAAATTCAGGTTTTTGAATATAGCCAGATATTTTCACCACCTGAGTTTCTTCTTCAACAGGTACTAACTTCTCATCTGTCTTTCTACCAAAAATATGAACAATACGTTTTCTGAAATCGGTAGCCGGCAATTGAAAAACATCACTACCGTTATTGTAAAAATTAAATGCTACCTGCGGATGCGCTAATGATATTCTATGAAACTCATCTGCTATATGCCGGTATTCAACTTGATCAGATTTTAAAAAATTACGTCTAGCAGGAATATTAAAAAATAAATTCTTTACTAGCATTGAAGTTCCCTTTGGGGCAACAACAACTTCTTGAGTCACTATTTTACTACCTTCTATTTTAATCTTCGTACCAATCTCGTCATCTTCGGTCTTGGTCAGCATTTCTACATGTGCAATCGCTGCAATAGAGGCTAATGCCTCTCCCCTAAAACCTTTAGTATTTAAATTGAAAAGGTCTTCTGCCTTTTGAATTTTAGATGTTGCATGCCGCTCAAAGCTTAAACGAGCATCTGTACCACTCATACCCTTACCATTGTCAACTACTTGAATTAGTGTTTTACCACCATCTTTTATAATCAGTTGAATTTCGGTAGCACCTGCATCAATGGCATTCTCCATTAATTCTTTTACCACAGAAGATGGACGTTGCACCACTTCACCAGCAGCAATTTGGTTTGCTACATGGTCAGGTAATAATCTAATAATATCTGCCATTATGAAGTAAAGAAAATTGTGAGGTCAAAATCAATTATGTAAAGAAAAATAAGAAGCAATACCGCAATTATAATTACCATTCTAATTTTTAAGTTGCGATCTCCTTTTCTTTTGGAGTCTTCAATAGCACTATTAATCTTTCTTTTTAATCCTCGAGATGTATTTAATGTACTACGAAACTGGTCGAATTTAGGTTCCATTTTAAACGGATTCCCTTTTCCTTTGCCATCATAATACCTAGGATTGTATTCAAATGACCTATTTTTTCGTAACCGCGTTATTTTGCTCAACATCCCCATAACCTCAAAGTTACTTAAAATAGAAAAATAGGGCATGTTACCAATGCCAAAATTTGTTAACATCTTACGATACTAACCTAATACCCTTAAACTTATAAGAAAATAGAACTATTAAAAAGGCTGTTAACTACCTAAAACTGCCATTTTAATCGCAGCAATAGCGGCTTCTGTACCTTTATTACCATGCTTACCACCACTACGATCTATAGCTTGTTGCATGTTATTGTCTGTAAGTACACAAAAAATAACAGGCACATTGGTAGTAATATTTAAGTCTTTAATACCTTGAGCGGTAGCATCACAAACAAAATCGAAATGCTTTGTTTCGCCTTGTATTACACTACCAATGGCAATTACGGCATCAACCTTATGTGAATTGATCATTTTTTTTGAACCAAAAGTAAGTTCAAAACTACCAGGCACATCCCAACGGATAATATCTGATTCTTGTGCTCCACAATCAATCAATGCTTCAATTGCACCAGAAAACAAACCTTCTGTTATTTCTGAATTCCATTCTGAAACAACAATCCCAAACCGAAGTCCGTTCGCGTTTGGGATTGTTGCCTTATCGTAAACCGATAAATTTTTATTTACTGTAGCCATTACTCACCACTTTTAGCCATACCTATAAAAGCATCTATAGAATTGGCGTTTTCTGATTTTGGAAACTCGTCTTTTATTTTTTGGAAAAAACCTAAAGCTTTATCCTTATCTCCCATTTCTAAAGCAGTAACTCCCGCTTTATATAAAAATTTAGGAGCAGTATATTCGTTACCACTATGCTTCACTGCAGCTTCATAATAACCTAAAGCATCTGAAGCCTGGTCTAATTGCATAAAAGCATCACCCAAACCACCTTTTGCCAAAGCACCTAAAACAGCATCGTCAGAGCTAAAATCCTCTAAATATGTAATCGCTTCTTGGTAATTGTTCATATTCAAATATGCCATACCTGCACTATAATTTGCAAGGTTAGCAGCTTTTGTACCATTATATTCTTCAATGATATCTAAAAAACCATATTTACCTTCAGCACCTTCTAGTGCCAAAGTAAACAATGAATCTTTAGCAGTTGTAGCAACCAAAGCTTGGTCGAAATATTGTTGCGGGTAGTACAACTCATTTGCTGCACTAGCCTCTTTCGGCTTCTCTACGAATTGGTCGTAAGCTAAATAGCCCAAAACACTGATAGCAATAACACCTATGGCACCTAAAATGATATTCTGATTCTTAGAAACCCACTCTTCTGATCTAGAAGCGCCTTCATCTAAAGAACTAAAAACCTCTGCCGTTGTGCTTTCCTGTTCCTCAAATTCTTGCTGTTCAGCTTTCGTTTCAGGTTTATATCCTCTTTTCTTATATGTTGCCATCTGTAAATTTATTGGTCGCGCAAAAATAATGGTTTTATTGAAATCGCAAAGTGTATTTATTCGTTATTTTTGGATATTTTAAGCGAGTATACATTCTTCCAAATTTAAAATCCGATTTTATTAATGCTGCTGAGACAATTATCATTGATCAATTACAAAAATTTTGAGTCAAAAGAACTGACTTTCGATGCTAAAATAAATTGTATTGTAGGTGATAACGGAATAGGAAAAACAAACATTCTCGACGCTATCTATCACCTGTCATTTGGCAAGAGCTATTTTAATCCGGTATCTTCTCAAAACATTCGTCACGGATCAGATTTTTTTGTGATCGACGGTACTTTTGAAAAAGAAGGTAGAGAAGAAAAAATTGTTTGTAGCCTTAAAAAGAATAACAAGAAGATTATTAAACGTAACGGAAAAGCATACGACCGCTTTGCAGACCACATAGGTCTTCTACCCTTAGTAATAATTTCACCAGCAGATAGAGACCTTATAATAGAAGGTAGCGACACCCGTAGAAAATTCATTGATGGAGTAATCTCTCAATCAGACAAAAGCTATTTACAAAACCTCATTAACTATAATAAGGTAGTTTCTCAAAGAAATGCGCTATTAAAGTATTTTGCAGCCAATAGAACGTTTAATAAAGACAATTTAGCGGTCTACAACGAACAAATGAACACTTATGGCACAGAAATCTTTAAAAAGAGAACATCGTTCTTAGAAGCTTTTATTCCTATTTTTCAAGAACAATATAAATCTATTACTGGCAATACAGAAGATGTTTCGCTTTCTTACGATAGTAAGTTGAAAGATGATGATCTGCTTACGCTTTTAAATAAAAATTTAGACAAAGACCGCGCACTACAATATACCAGCGTTGGTGTTCATAAAGACGATCTTAGCTTTGAAATCAGTAACCACCCTATAAAGAAGTTTGGTAGTCAGGGGCAGCAGAAATCTTTCTTAATAGCTTTGAAATTCGCACAGTTTCATTTTATGAAATCGCAAAGTGGCACTACGCCTATATTAATTTTAGATGATATTTTTGATAAGTTAGATGAGCATCGTGTATCTCATATTATAACTTTGGTAAATGATGAAAATTTCGGTCAGATATTTATTAGTGACACCCATGCGGATAGAACCGAAAGTGTTGTTAAAAAAATTCATCAATCGTATAAAATCTTTAAATTGTAATGATGAAAAAACTACTAATCATTTGCTTCATATTTCTTGCTTCTTGTAGTTCTAAAGTTGACAAAAGTCAATTACATCTATTAAATGGCTATTGGGAAATAAAAGAAGTTACCTTTAAAGACGGAGCAAAAAAAGAGTACTCTATTAATAGTACGGTTGATTATATACAATTAGACTCTTTAAAAGGATTCAGAAAAAAAGTAGACCCAAAATTTAATGGTACTTTCGAAACTTCTGATGATGCAGAGCCTTTTCAAATTAGAATCTCTAACGATTCTATTTTCATGAGTTACACCAATAATTCGAATACTTGGGAAGAAGTCTTGATCAAACTAACTAAAGAAAGTTTCTCTGTAAAAAATAAAGAAGGACTTACCTACGAATACAACAGATTTGAACCTATAAACATAACCCCATAATGGCGAGTAGAGGCAACGATAATACTTCAATGAAAGATGCACTTTCTGCATTTATTCAGAAAAATAAATTAGAAAAAGGAATAGATAAAGTAGATGCAAGAACTGCATGGGCTAAACTTATGGGTAATGGTGTAAATAATTACACCACCGAAATTGAATTAAAGTTCGGCACCCTTTACGTGGCTTTAAGTTCTTCTGTATTACGAGAAGAGTTAAGCTTAGGCAAATCGAAAATAATTCGCATGCTCAACGAAGAAATCGGAAAAGAAGTGATTAAAAAGCTGGTTTTGCGATAGCTGTTGGCTGTTGGCTGTTGGCTGTTGGAAAATACTATAAAAAAAATGCCAGTTCTTTCGAACTGGCATTTTTTTTAACATCTAAACTATCTTACTTAGTAAATTTCTCTACCTGCAAAATGAAATGAACCTTCAATAGCTGCATTCTCATCGCTATCAGAGCCATGTACTGCATTCTCACCAATACTAGTAGCAAACATTTTACGAATAGTACCTTCAGCTGCATCTGCAGGGTTGGTAGCACCGATCAATGCTCTAAAATCTTCAACAGCATTTTCTTTTTCTAAGATAGCTGCTACAATTGTACCACTTGTCATGAATTCAACTAATTCACCAAAAAATGGGCGCTCGCTGTGTACACCATAAAATTCTTGTGCATCTCTTAAGCTCAATTGTGTATATTTCATTGCTACGATTTTAAAACCAGCAGCAGTAATTTTTTCTAAAATAGCCCCAATATGTCCGTTTTTAACGGCATCTGGTTTAATCATCGTAAACGTTCTATTCGTACTCATATCTTAATTTTTGCGCAAAAATACGTTTTTATACATATCTCACAACTATTCGTAGACTTGTTCTAGTTTCTCTAGCACTATTCCGTTATCTCCAACTATTTTAAAATCAACCTTTTTGGCATTAAAATCAAACTCTAAAATTCCGAAACTTTCTGTAAAAACAACTTCCCCTACTCTATATTTATTAGGCTCACCAGTAAAACCTCTATAAGCATGCGTTAGTCCGCTACTTGTAAAATCTACTAACGGATACTGCATACCATCAATAACTGTCTTTGAAAATTCAGAAATATGTCGATCACCAGATAATACAATTACTCCCGCTGCTTTAGAATCTGCTATTACCTTCGCCAATTTATCAACCTCATGCGGAAAATTACCCCAAGCTTCAAATCCGTGATCATCAGACAAGTATTGAACACTACTCACAATAATATTAAAATCTGATTTTGAAGTATTCAATTCATTTTCTAACCATGCCCACTGCACGTCACCCAACACAGTACCATCGCCATATTCATTTGGCTTAACTCTTTTAGAAGTTTCGGTATCAGGTGTTAATTGGGTTCTAAAATATCGGGTATCTAGTATGATAATATTTATAGAATGACCTTTGACTTCATATTTCTTCAAATTATATACTCCTTCCCGTTTACGTAGCGGACTATCATCTGGTACGTTCATAAAATTCAAAAACTCTTGCTGACTGGCATCTTTAGCTTCGAACTCTACTCCGCCATCGTTTAATCCGTAATCGTGATCATCCCAAGTACCTAAAATATCAGTAGTTTCTACTAACTTTTTATACCCTGTTTGCTCCTTTTGCTTATTATACATAGCCCGTAAGGCAACCATATCATCAGTATCGGCATAAATATTATCGCCGCCCCACACCCAAACATCGGGCTTGGTGTTTAATATATCATCCCACAAGAGGTTAGGCAAATCAACTCTATTACAAGAACCAAAAGCTAAAACGAAATCGCTATTCGTAGCTTTATTTTCAACTTGTTTTTTGTTCGACGAACATGACCCTAAAAAGAGTGCGCAAATAAAAAAGTATGTAATTTTCATATGAGATAGTTAAGTCTGGGTAAAATTAAGGCTTTCGCTTTAAAGCCTATATTATTAAATTGTATCTTTGCCGCCATGAATTTAGAGCACCTAAACGAGCTTAAAAAGTTACTTTCTTCATCAAAGAAAATAGCGATTATACCACACAAGAATCCTGATGGAGACGCCATTGGATCAACATTAGCACTTTGGCATTATTTGGTTAATACCGGTCATACGGCTAGTATTGTTGCACCGAACGACTATCCGAAGTTTTTAAAGTGGATGCCAGGATCAGATAAAATTTTGAATTTTGAAAAAGAAAATTCACAATCCAAATCATGCATTAACAATGCTGACATCATATTCACTTTAGACTTTAACCATCTTGGTCGTGTTGGTCAAATGAGCGATATACTAGAATCTGCTAAGGCAACTTTTGTAATGGTAGACCACCATCAAGAGCCATCAGATTATGCTAAAATCATGTACTCTGATGTAAAAATGAGTTCTACTTGTGAAATGGTTTATGTTCTGATCAATCAATTAGGTGATGAGAACAGTATTACCCCAGAAATGGCCAATTGCATATATACCGGTATTATGACAGACACCGGTTCTTTTAAATTTGCGGCAACTACCAGTAATACCCATAGAGTTATTGCCGACCTTATGGACAAAGGTGCTGAAGGTACAGAAATTCATCATCGTATATATGACACTAATTCTCCGAGCAGACTACACTTATTAGGTTGCGCATTGAAGAATATGGTCATATTAGAAGAGTATGCTACGGCATATATTACAATGAGTCAAGACGAATTAGACACCTATAACTATCAAAAAGGAGACACCGAAGGTTTTGTAAACTACGGCCTAACTTTAGATGGTATTAAATTTGCCGTCATATTCATAGAAAATAGAGAAGAAGGCATTTATAAAATTTCTTTTAGATCAGTCGGAGAGTTTTCGGTAAATGATTTCGCAAGAAAACATTTTAGTGGCGGCGGACATACAAATGCTGCAGGCGGAAAAAGTGATGATAACTTAGAAGAAACTATTACAAAATTTACTTCGTTACTACCTTTATATAAGAATCAACTACAGTCATGAGATTAGTTTCATTTTTATTTTTAGCCATTTTGGTCGTTAGTTGTGATGGACCTGAACCAAGAAAACCGATTCAAACAAAAAGCGGAAGTTTCTTTAAGGCATCTATTGAAAGAAGTCGCAAGCTACTTGAAGCTGAAGAAAGTAAAATTCAAGAAATTATAGCATTAGATTCTTTAAAACACTACTCGCACAGTAATTCTGGTTCTTGGTATCATTATTTAACGGTTAATGAAGAAAGTGATTACACACCTAAAACAGGAGATTTAGTAGCACTCAGCTATGACATATTAACTTTGGACAATGACACTATCTACTCAAAAGAAGAAATTGGCGTTTTCACCTATAAAGTTGATAAGCAAGAGCTATTCTTAGGTCTTAGAGATGCGGTTAAAATGTTAAAAGAAAATGAGCGCGCTACATTTCTTTTTCCTTCATCAATTGCCTTTGGTTACCATGGCGATGAAAATAAAATAGGAAGCAATGTTCCTTTAAAATCTACAATTACAATTTTACAAATAGAGAAACAAGAAGACAACACAGTAAATTAAAATGACCATTATGATTAAAAAAATGTACTTGCTTGCAGTTATAACCTTAGTTTTAGCTAGCTGCAAAACCGGCAAAAGAGCCGATTTAGGAGACGGTTTGTTTGCCGATATCAAAACATCTAAAGGCGATATTATCGTTCGTTTAGAGCAAGATAAGACTCCTGTTACAGTTGCGAACTTTATTTCTTTAGCAGAAGGAACAAATACCTTTGTTAGTGAAGAATATAAAGGTAAAAAGTATTATGACGGATTAACATTTCACAGAATTATGAAAGATTTCATGATTCAAGGTGGAGATCCATTAGGTCAAGGTACCGGAAACCCAGGTTATAAGTTTATGGATGAATTCAATGATTCATTAGTTCATGATAAAAAAGGGATTCTTTCAATGGCGAACTCTGGCCCAACCACTAACGGTAGTCAGTTTTTCATCACCCATAAAGAGACACCATGGTTAAACAACAAGCACACCGTTTTTGGTGAGGTTATTGAAGGCATGGATGTTGTTGATTCTATTGCAAATGTTGCAGTAGGCGCTGGCAATAAGCCAGTAGAACCAGTTTTAATGAACACCGTAGAAATCATTAGAAACGGTAAAGAAGCTCGTAAGTTCGATGCTGTTCAAGTAATGACCGATTATTTTGATGGTGAAGAAGATAGACTTGCTGCTATTGAAAAAGAGAAAGCTGAAAAATTAGCTGAAGTACAAAAAATAAAAGCTGAATTTGCTGCTGCTACCGAAGCTCAAAAAGCAAAAGCTCAAACTTTACCTTCTGGTCTTAAGGTATTAACTTTAGAAAGTGGTTCTGGTGACAAACCAAAAGTTGGTCAGAAAGTAAACGTAATGTACGCTGGTTATTTAATGGATGGTACTTTGTTCGATAGTAACTACGAAGAAGTTGCTCAGAAATATGGTATGTTCGATATTAAAAGACAACAAGGTGGCGGTTACATGCCAGTACCGATGGACTATTCTCCTGAATCTCGTTTAATTGCAGGATTTAGAGAAGGACTTTTAACAATGAAAGTTGGCGATAAAGTTCGTTTGTTCATTCCGTCTCATTTAGGTTATGGTCCACAAGGTGGCGGTCCAATTCCACCAGATGCAGATTTAATTTTCGATTTAGAAATTACAGGTATTTCTGAATAACAATCTCAAACAAAAAAGCCCTTTAGTTTTCACTAAAGGGCTTTTTTTATACCTGTAATTCTAATTTGTATTCTTCAAAATTTCTAATAGCAAACTCCAGAATTTCTGCACTGATGAAATACTCACTCTTTCATCTGGTGAATGAGCACCAAGAATAGTAGGTCCGAAACTTACCATATCCACATCCGGATAATTCTGACCTAAAATTCCACATTCCAAACCTGCATGACAAGCAACAACCCTTGGCTGCTCTTTAAACAAATTAATATATGTGTTTTTAGCAACAGTCAATATTTCAGAATTCGGATTCGGATTCCAACCAGGGTAAGAACCACTGAGTTCCACATCAAAACCACTAATCTCAAAAGCAGAACGTAAAGAATTCGCCAAATCTAACTTTGCCGTATCAACCGATGAACGCGTTAAACAACCAATCTTTATTTCTCCTTTTTTGACCTTTACAATAGCTATATTATTCGAAGTTTCTACCAAATCATCAATAGCACCACTCATAGCATAAACTCCGTTATGTGCAGCATAAACAGCCTTAACCAATTTTTCTTGAGCACCAAGTCCCATAACTTTTTTAGCTGGCTTAATATCTTCTATTTCAATTTGTAAATTAGGCTCTTGTACACTCAACTCTTCCTTAATAGCTTCAATAAGCTTATTAACTTCCTTCAAAAACTTATCGGCATGTTTTCTACCAACATTCAATTTACAAACACTCTCTCTTGGTATCGCATTTCTAAGACTACCACCATTCAAAGAACTAATACGAACATTATAATCAAGTCCTAAATAAAGTAATCGGTTCATAATTTTATTGGCATTACCCAATCCTTTATGAATATCCATACCACTATGTCCTCCTTTTAAACCTTTTACGGTAATCGCTACACCGGCATCACCATGTGTACCATCTTTTTCGTTGTAGGTTCTAGTTGCCGTAACATCTATACCACCTGCGCAACCAATATCGATTTCATCATCTTCTTCCGTATCTAAATTTAAAAGAATTTGACCTTGTAGAACTCCCGCTTTCAATTCAAAAGCACCGGTCATACCTGTTTCTTCATCAATAGTAAATAAGGCTTCAAGAGCAGGATGAGGAATATCTGTACTCTCTAAAAGCGCCATAATTGCCGCTACACCCATACCATTATCGGCACCTAATGTAGTACCATTTGCTTTTACCCAATCTTCATCAACATACATCTCTATACCTTGGGTATCAAAATCAAATACGGTATCTGCATTTTTTTGATGCACCATATCTAAATGACTTTGCAGCGTTATCATTTTCTTAGCCTCCATACCATTGGTCGCAGGTTTCCTTATGATAACATTACCAATGGCATCAGAGAAAGTTTCTAAGCCAAGGGCATTGCCAAATTCTAACATAAAGCTAATTACCCTTTCCTCTTTTTTAGAGGGTCTAGGTACCGCGTTCAATTTTGAAAAATTCTTCCAAACAGCCGTTGGCTCCAATTTATTAATATCCATACATTTTTTTTCACGGTTAGTGCTTGCAAAAATACTGATAGAAAAAGGATTTCGCTATTTTTGAGATAATGAAGATATCTTTTAAGAATGCCATTGCAATTTCATTGATTCCCCAAATCATTATTGTAAAATGGCTTGGTACACGTACCGATATAGTTGAGGAATATTACAGTAACGGATTATATCCTGTAATTTCAAAATTCTTTAGACTCCTATTTGGGTGGGTACCCTTCTCTGTTGGTGATATTATCTATTTCATTCTTATACTGCTCGCACTTATTTATGTAATTAAAAACCGAAAATATATTTGGCGCCATAAACTTCAGTTTTTACAGAATGTAGCAATGGTGCTCTCAGTTGCTTATTTTACATTTCATGTCATGTGGGGCATGAACTACTATAGAGAACCGCTATCAAAAAAGTTAGCGTTAGTACCCAACAAAGACTATCAAGATCTATTAGCATTCACAGAACGGTTAATTCTCAAAACCAATGTGTCACAATTTACAATTACAAAAGACTCCACATTAGCTGTTAAGATTCCGTATTCTCAGAAAGAAATTTTTGATAAAACCATTCAGGGTTATAATCATTTAGAAACAATTCATCCGTTTTTGGCTTACGATAGACCAAGTTTAAAAAAATCATTGTTCAGCACCGGATTAACATATATGGGCTACGCCGGATATTTAAATCCGTTTACCAACGAAGCTCAAGTTAATGACCTACTGCCCAACTTTAGATTTCCATTTGTTGCCGGCCATGAAGTGGGGCATCAATTAGGATACTCCGCCGAAAATGAAACAAACTTTATTGGTTACTTAGTAACATCTAACAATGAAGATGTATATTTTAAATATGCCGCCTATGCCTATGCTTTAGGCTATTGCTTAAATGATATAAGACGCACCGACGTTAAAGAATTTGATAGATTGATGCTATCACTTAACCCTGGTGTAAAAAGTAACTTTCAAGAAATGTCGATTTTTTGGAATTCTTACGAAAACCCGATGGAACCTGTCTTTAAAACTATTTTCGATACTTTTCTCAAAGCCAACAACCAAACCGAGGGTATTAAAAGTTATAGCGCAGTAGTATTATTTTTAGTTGCTTACCATAAAGATCATCCTCTTTAAAATAGGTTTAGAACTTCGCAATCTAAAGGCACTATAACCACCCTTCTTACAATATTTTAAGAAAATACTAACTATTCGTAATTACGATCCACTCAACTGTTAAACAAAAGTGAAAGAGACCGTGTTTACTGTAGAATCCGAGTATTTTTAAAACACTAATTCAAACCAAACGTAATGAAAAAACTATTCTTTGCGCTATGCCTACTCGGGTATGGCTCATTTTTAACTGCACAAGATTATTTCCCAGAAAACGCTGGGGTAAAAGTCAACAATAACAGTTACACGGCTTTTACAAATGCAAAAATCTTCGTAACCCCTACACAAGTAATTGAAAAGGGAACATTATTAATTCAACACGGCAAAGTCGTAAGTGCTTCAAACTCTGTAAGCATTCCGAAAAATGCTGTTGTTATCGATTTAGATGGTAAATCTATTTATCCTTCTTTTATAGATGTGTATTCTAAATTTGGCGTAGAACAGGCAAAGAAAAAACCAGGTAGAGGCAGATCTACCCAATATGAACCATCAAGAGAAGGGTATTACTGGAACGATCATATAATGCCAGAAAACAAAGCAATTGAAAAATTCACTTATGATGACAAGGAAGCCAAAATACTTCGTGAAGCTGGTTTCGGTGTCGTTAACTCTCACATTCAAGATGGTATTGCCAGAGGTACTGGTGTTCTTATTGCTTTAAACGGAAACGGAACTAATGCGAATAGAATTTTAGATGACCGTTCTGCGCAATATTTTTCTTTAACTAGAAGTATTGCCAAAGGGCAATCTTACCCAGGTTCATTAATGGGAACATTGGCGCTGTTGAGACAAATGTATAGTGATGCCGACTGGTACGGTAAAGGCAATGCCTCTACTACAGATTTATCATTAGAAGCATTGAACAATAATAAGAACTTAGTTCAAATTTTCGAAGCTAAAGATAAGTCTCATGATTTACGTGCCGATAAAATTGGAGATGCTAACGGAATACAGTACACTATACTAGGTGGTGGTAATGAATTTGAACGTATTGATGAAATAAAGGCTACGAATGCCAAATATATTCTACCGCTAAATTTTCCAGATGCGTATGATGTTTCTAATCCGTATGCTGTTGGCTATGTTTCTTTACAAGATATGCGTTATTGGAACCAGGCTCCATCAAATCCTAAAGTTTTGGCTGATAACGGAATTCAATTCTCTCTTACTACACATGACCTAAAATCAGTTACAAACTTCAAAGAAAAGCTAATGAAAGCCATTGAATACGGTCTTTCATCTACAAAAGCTTTAGAAGCACTGACTACGGTACCTGCTCAGATTTTAGGAAAATCAAATGAAATTGGTTCTTTAAAAACTGGTGCTCTTGCCAACTTCTTAATTACTTCTGGTGATGTTTTTGACAAGTCTACTACACTTTATGAAAACTGGGTTCAAGGCACAAAAAGTGTTGTAAATGCTATGGACTCGAAAGATATTCGTGGAGATTACAATTTAACCGTACAAGGTAAATCGTATGATGTTTCTATAACCGGTGAAATCTCTAAGCCTAAAATTGAGGTAAAACAAGACACTTCAAAATTGTCTTCTAAAATTGCCTATAAAGACAATTGGGTAACTATGTCATTTGCTACAGATAAAGGTGAAAAAACCTATAGAATGATTGGTGCGGTTACTAAAGCATCAGATAATTTATCGGGTCGTTTGGTTTTACCAGATGGCACTGAATCTCAATTCACGGCAACCAAATCTAAATCTTTCACAGAAAAAGAAGCAGAGAAAAGCAAAACTGCAGAAGCAATTAAGGTAATGCCGGTGACTTTCCCTAATGTAGGATACGGATTCGCATCTAAGCCAAAAGCACAAAACACATTGTTCAAAAATGCTACGGTTTGGACAAGTGAAGAAGCAGGAATATTAGAAAATACCGATGTTCTTGTTAAAAACGGAAAGATCGTCAAAATAGGAAAAGAACTAAGTGCTGGTGGCGCAACAGTTATTGATGCTACTGGTAAACATTTAACTGCTGGTATTATTGATGAACATAGTCACATTGCAGCTTTAGCTGTAAACGAAGCTGGTCAAAATAGTTCTGCAGAAGTAAAAATGGAAGATGTAGTTGATCCTGAGCATATGGGAATTTACAGATCTCTTGCTGGTGGTGTTACATCACTTCAATTACTACATGGTTCTGCAAACCCAATTGGTGGTCGATCGGCTATTTTGAAATTAAAATGGGGAGAAGAAGCAGACGGATTAATTTATGACAACTCGCCTAAGTTCATCAAATTCGCCCTTGGTGAAAATGTAAAACAAAGTAACTGGGGAAGCTTCTCTCGTTTTCCGCAAACACGTATGGGTGTTGAACAGATGTACATGAACTATTTTCAAAGAGCTAAGGAATATGACACCAAAAAGAAAAATGGTGAATCATATAGATATGATGAAGAAATGGAAGTATTGGCAGAAATCATAAACGGAGAGCGTTTCATCTCTTGTCACTCTTATGTTCAGAGCGAGATCAATATGATGATGAAAGTAGCCGAGCATTTCGGTTTCAGAATTAATACGTTCACCCATATTTTAGAAGGTTATAAAGTAGCCGATAAAATGGCTGAACATGGTGTTGGCGCTGGTACATTCAGTGACTGGTGGGCATACAAATTTGAAGTAAACGATGCTATACCTTACAATGCTGCAATAATGCAAAAGCAAGGCGTTGTTACCGCAATTAATAGTGATGACCGCGAAATGATTAGAAGGTTAAATCAAGAAGCCGCAAAAACTATTAAGTATGGTGGGATGACGGAACTAGAAGCTTGGAAAATGGTGACCATAAATCCTGCTAAACTTTTACATTTAGAAAATCGTGTGGGTAGCATTAAAGAAGGTAAAGATGCCGATTTAGTTTTATGGTCTGGTAGTCCGCTTTCAATATATACCAAAGCAGAAAAAACGATGATAGAAGGTGTTACTTATTTCGATTTGGAAACCGACAAGAAGAACCGTGAAACCATTAAGAAAGAAAGAAACGAGTTGGTTACGATGATGCTTAAAGAAAAAAGTGGCGGTAAAAAGACACAAGGCCCGAAACAAAGTGTAAAAAGAGATTTCACTTGCGAAAGCCTTTAATTCAATAAGCTATAGTTCAAAAATATAAAACAATACAAATGAAAAAATTTATAACCTTAATCATAGCCTTAGGTCTGGTCATACCAACTATGGCACAACAAACACCCGGTTCTAAACAAACCGAAGCCATTACCATTGAAGGTGCAACTGCACACTTAGGTAACGGCGAAGTAATTGAAAGTTCTTTGATTATGTTCGAAGACGGTAAAATCACTTTCGTGGGCGATTCTAAAATGAAAATTGCTAGAAAAGGTAAAGTAATCGATGCTACCGGAAAACACGTTTACCCAGGTTTCATCGCCCCTGCTAAAACATTAGGATTAGTAGAAATCGATGCCGTAAGAGCATCAAAAGATGAAGATGAAATAGGTGATTTCATTCCGCATGTAAGAAGTTTAATAGCCTACAATGCAGAATCTAAAGTAGTAGAAAGCATGCGCCCGAACGGAGTTTTGATTGGACAAATTGCCCCTTCAGGAGGTCGCATTTCAGGTACATCAAGTATTGTACAATTTGATGCTTGGAACTGGGAAGATGCCGCTATTAAAGTAGATGACGGAATCCATTTAAACTGGCCAAGTACTTTCAAGCAAGGTCGCTGGTGGGCTGGTGAAGACCCAGGATATCACCCAAATAAAGATTACGCAAAACAAACAGAAGCAGTAGTTACATTTTTCAAAAATGCAGCAGCTTATGGCAAATCCACTCCGAAAGAAGTGAATCCGGCTTATGCGGCAATGAAAGGTGTATTTGATGGTAGTCAAAAACTATATGTACATGCAGACGATGAAAAACAGATTATTGATGCTATCAACACTTTAAAGTCTAATGGCGCCAAAGAAGTGGTATTAATTGGTGGTTATCACGCCTATAAAATTCCTGAGTTTTTAAAGAGCAACAACATTCCGGTTTTAGTACAGTACACACACAACCTACCTGTATTTGATGATGATGATTATGACCTACCTTATAAATTACCGAAATTATTGGTAGACGCGGGTTTGTTGGTCGGAATTCAAAATTCAGATGCAGTGAACTTTCAAACTAGAAATTTACCTTTCTATGCAGGTCAAGCTGCGCAACAAGGTCTAGACAAAGAGATAGCTGTTCAATTGTTAACAGGTAATACTGCCAAGATTTTAGGTATCGATGATCTTTACGGAACTTTAGAGAATGGAAAAAGTGCTACACTTTTCATATCTGAAGGTGATGCTTTAGAAATGGCCGGCAATCAATTAACACATGTTTTTATTGATGGCAGAACAGTTTCTCTAGAAACACACCAAACCGAACTTTGGAAACGCTACATGGGTAAGTACGAAGGAAAGTAATACGTTTAAACTATTTATAAAAAGAGGCTGTCCAAAATTTTGGACAGCCTCTTTTTATTTACAATTATGTTGTATTTATTTCTTACCGAGCATGTAACCAACATACGCCATTGGCATGTAAGCCATTATAATATCTAGAGCGGTAAACCACATTGGTCCGCCAAGCATTACAATATTTGCAGTACCACCTATCAAGAAAAACAATCCCACTAATAATGCCATAGTCATTTTTCTGGTCGCTGCAATTTTTGTTGCTATAACTGCACCCACCAAAGTACCCAAAGCATGAGCAAGAAATGGAAAAACAAAATGTTTGGCTTCAAATAAGTGTATAGAAGCCTTTAAACCTTCCATAGTTGTATTATCTGCACCTTCTGGTGGCGGAATAATAGAACCACTGATCATTATAATTCCCATATTAATGATGCTACCAACAACAATTCCGGCTACGACCGCCAAAATATTCTTTACAACAGGATTCATATATAAAAATTTAATTGGTTACTATCTGGTCTTTATAAAAGGTACCACCTCCCCTACTTCATATTCTTCCGTTCTTGGTTCAAGGCAAATAAATCCGTCAGCCTTTGCTAAACTGGTTAAATCTCCAGAACCATTTTCAACAACAGGTGTTGCCCAGAACATACCCTCTTTTACTTCTGTACTAACCTGTATAAATCTGGTTAGCGGCTGTGTTATTTTAATTACTGCACTTAGCTTAATATACGATTTATCTCTTGAAATTCCCCATGAGGTTTGTAACCACGGTAAAAAATACAGGTGATAATTGGCAAATGTAGAAACAGGATTACCAGGAAAAGAAAAAATAACTGTCTTCAATTCCGGGTGAATTCCAAACCAAAATGGCTTACCAGGTCTTTGTAACACTCTATGAAATACTTTTTCAACTCCCAAAGATTCCATTACTTCAGGTATAAAATCAAACTTCCCTTTCGATACTCCGCCACTTAAAAGAAGGACATCATTTTCAGTTAAAGCTTTTTCTAGTTCTCGCTCAATTTCCTTTTTATCATCTAATAAATGAAGTGAACTGGCTTCAATTTTAGAGTTCAATAAGGCAGACTCAATAGTCAGCATATTCGATTTTCGTATTTGATGTGGCTCAGGAGTTTCATTTACAGCAACCAATTCATTACCTGTAGCAATAGTGCAAATTTTAGGATTACCCATAACCTTTACCATTGCTTTACCAACCGTAGCCATAACTCCTATTTCGGCGGGACTGATTTTGTTCCCTTTGGATAACAAAAGCGCACCCACTTTTTCATCGCTGCCTTGATAATGAATATTTTGACCTTTAGTCACTTTCTCATTGATAGTAACCATACCACCGTCAATAGTGATGTGTTCATACATCACAACGGTATCGCAATGTTCTGGCACTACAGCACCCGTCATTACCTCTAAACAATTACCTGTATCTGCCAAAACTTGCTGAACCACACCTGCAGCAGCTTCGCCTTCAATTGTGAAAAGGTGACCATTATTAACGAGAGTTGAATACTGAATTGCAATTCCATCTTTGGTGGCGCGATCAAACGGAGGAAAATCTCTATCGGCATAAATATCTTCTGCCAAAATTCTATTCAAACTATTTAAAAGTGACACATTCTCTGTACCTAAATCTAGAGGATGGGCTAACACTTTTTGGTATGCTTCTTTAAATGTAATCATAGAATTAAAGGTAAAACTATTACAAACTATAGCATTGAAGAATTGTAGCTATTTATTTTAAACTTCTAAAATAACCCGAGTCCGTTTACCAACAAGACTCTAATTCCCACAACAAACACCAATAAAGCTGTAACCCTTTTAATACCATTTGCAGACAATTTTTTAAGACTGATGCGAATACCTAACTGTCCGCCAAGAAGAACCGCTACAACCAAGCAAATAGTTTCTCGCCACGGCAATGACAATGAATCGCTAGTTATCAACCCAAATAATCCCGATACAGAATTTACGAGAATAAAGAAACTTGCAAGTGCTGCTATTTTTATGGCTTTGTTCCATCGCAAATGATTAAGAACGGGAGCTAGAAATATACCTCCACCGATACCTACCAATCCTGATAAGAATCCGATTCCTGCTCCCAACACATAACTTATATAGTTAGGATAGTCTTTCACTTCTTTTTTTGACTTATCAATTTCAAAAGTCTGAACAGCTAAAAACAATGCCGATAGAATAAGTGAGCATCCTAATATTATAAAGAATACACTTTCTTTCAATCGAAATGTAGCACCTAGATACGCTAGAGGAATACTCGCCAAAACAAAGGGTAGAAAATCTTTTAGTTTTGCGTGACCATTTTTAAAATACAGAAATGTACTGCCTGAAACTACCACCAAATTACAAACCAATGCAATAGAGCGAATGGCAAAAAAACTAGTTAAAACAAGCGTCAATAAAGCCAAGTAGCTAGAGCCACCGCCAAAACCTACAGAAGAATACAATGTGGCAATGATAAAAAATCCGATGCATAAAAACACCAATTGCTCAATAGGTATCAACATAATTTTTCATCTGGTTCATACCACCGGTAACATTGACAAAATCTTTACCCGATAATAATTCTTGTAACTTTACGATTGCCTTTTTACTACGAACTCCAGACTGGCAGATAACATAAACGGTAGTTTCTAAATCAACCTCAGCCACTCTACCTGTTAATTCACTTAAAGGAATATGCTTGGCTTCTTTTAAATGTTGCCTCTGAAATTCTTTATCGGTTCGCACATCTATCAGTTCAATAGGTTTACCTGAAAGCAATTGCTGAAGCTCAACAGCATCTATTGATTTTAAAGGAAGTTCACAGTCAAACTCGTAGCTAGAAGCCAGCATTTTTATCTCGTTGTTACCAGCCTGTAATTTAAATTTCATTCGTTGCGTACGTTGGCTCAGTGTATCAAAAAGTAACAAAACACCTGATAACACCTCTCCTATTTCCGCAATAACCTTTACTACTTCTAAAGCTTGCAGATTACCAATAATACCAGGCAAAATACCCAATACGCCATTCTCATTACAATTAGGCACAGCATCTGCCGCAGGCATGGTCGGGAACAAACAACGATATGTTGGTCCGCCTTTATAATTAAACACACTCACCTGACCCTCAAAAGCGTGTAATGCACCATAAACAAAAGGCTTATTTGCTATTACACAGGCATCATTAATTAAATATCTAGTGGGAAAATTATCGGTAGCATCAACAACGATATCATAATCTTTAATAACATCTAGTGCGTTAGCAATCGTTAAATAAGTTTGATAAGTATGTATTTGTGTAGTTGAGTTTTGAGCTAACAATTGTTTTTTTATCGCCTCAACTTTAGGCATACCTACCATAGTTTCGGTAAATAAAACTTGACGATGAAGATTAGATAACGAAACCACATCTGCATCAACAATACCCAACGTACCAATACCCATTGCGTTTAGATATGTCAATACGGGAATTCCGAGTCCGCCAGCACCAACAACAAGTACTTTGGCATTGTTTAGTTTTTGCTGACCTTCGGTTCCAAATCCGTCTAAAGTGATTTGTCTTAGGTAACGTTCCTCGTTCATGGTGCTATTTTTAGTAGCGCTTCTTCATATTCTGCTCTTGAATTTGCATTGAGCAATACTTCTTTTTGTTTCGGAAACACCAAGTTGACATCTGAATTTATGAGAAATTTTCTAGGGCAAGAACCATTACCTGCTTCTAAATATGCAACAGATTGTTTTAATGCTTCTGGTTCCCAAATAGCACAAAGTGGCTCTGGTAAGGGGTCTTCAGCATCTGCAAATGCACTTGCTATCTTATCTGAGTTTCTTGCAGCTATTAATTCTTGCAACGCCTTTTTATCCATTAAAGGTAAATCGCATGCCAGAACTAACCAAGCAGCTTCAGGGTGTGCTTTATGAGCCGATAGCAATCCATTATACGGACCACGATACTCATCTTTATCTATTATAGTTTTAAAAGAATTTGAAATCTCGTTTTCCTGGTCTTTACGAATACTCAAAAATGTTTGATCGCAAACCTCGTTCAACAATTGATATAAATGCTCGCGTTGCGGAAGATTATGATAGGTAATCAAACCTTTATCTTCCCCCATTCTTGTGCTTTTTCCTCCAGAAAGCACCAATCCGTATAACTTAGCGTTGGAAATCATTCTTCCCTCCTGTTTTTTGTTCTAATTGAATTGCACCTATTACAATATCTTGCGAAAGTGCTTTACACATATCATAAATCGTTAATGCTGCAATTGAAACTCCTGTTAAGGCTTCCATTTCAACACCTGTCTTTTCATTACATTTTACTGTACATGAAATCTGAAATGAATCTAAAGCTGGTTCAATTTCAACATTAATTTTAGACAGATTTATTTGATGGCATAACGGAATCAATTCCGCCGTTTTCTTTACTCCTTGTATACCTGCAATGACAGCCGTTTGCACGATGCTACCTTTTTTACCGACAAAATCTTGCTCAGACAAAGATTTGAAAACCTCTGGCGGAAATTTTATCGTTCCACTAGCAATTGCGGTACGTACCGAAGCTATTTTTTGAGAAACATCTACCATAGTAGCATTCCCAGATTCATCTATATGTGATAATTTCTTCTGCATCACCCTCCTATTGAAGTCATTGAATTACTAAAAACGTCTTTATATTTTTCTTGTGCTTCAAAACCTGTTTTAGCACGACTGCCTACAGCCTTTAAAATTTCTTTTTTAATATTTTCTTCCACATCATCAGCTCTCATAATATCTCTAAGGTTTGCACTTGCCTTGGCGTACAAACATGTAATAACATCACCTGTAGCCGAAATTCGTAAACGATTACAACTACCGCAGAAAGTTCTACTGAAGGAAGGAATTACTCCGAAAGTCCCTTTAAAACCAGGAATTTTATAATTTATAGAAGTTGATGTTTTTGGAGAGTCTAACTTATAATAATCTGGGTACTCACTTCTAATATGTTCGAGTATGGTTTTAAAATCCCATTTGATAGTTTGAAATTCTTTTGAACCACCATTAAATGGCATTTCTTCCAAATAACGTACCGACACATTGTAGTGCTTTGTAAGCTCTAGCATAGGCAGAATATCATCTGTATTCTGACCCTCTAAAGCAATAAAATTAATTCGAACATTGAAGCCTTCGGTGATTAAGCGAATCATATTATTATACACCACGTCGTAATGATCACGGCGCGTAATACGCTCAAAAGTCTCACGGTTAATAGCATCCATACTAACATTTATATTCTTAATGCCCAGTTCTTTCAACTCATCTATATGCGGACCAATTAAAGTTGCATTTGTAGTTACTGAAATATCATTTAGTCCGTCTAATTTTGATAAACTGCGCAGTAATACCATTAAGTCTTTCCGAACAAAAGGCTCACCACCCGTAATTCGTATTTTATCTATGCCTTGAGAAACTACAATCTCACTTAATTTCACCAACTCATCTATGGTAAACAATTTGTCATTTTTGGCAAAATTGATTCCCTCCTCTGGCATGCAATAATTACAACGAAGATTGCAACGGTCTGTAACCGCTAACCTCAAATAATTTATTGCTCTATTATGGTTGTCTACTAACATAGTTTCATTACAAATGCAAATTCAAAAATCAAGTTCAAGAGTCAAGTTCAAGTTCAAATACAAACTCAATTTCCTTTATTCTCTATTTTCTCTTTTCTATATTCTATTCTCTCTCTTCTAACTTCTCTTTTCCAAAAAAAAATCAAGGATGCGCCGAAACCCACACCGTCTTATTCTTAAATTTCTCTTTCTTCCAAATAGGAACCGTTTCTTTTAAAGTATCAATAAGAAATCTACAAGCTTCAAAACAAGCATCTCTATGCGCAGATGATGCACCAACAATTACTACTGGTTCTTCAACACCTTTTTCACCAACGGCATGTCTCATGACCACTTTATTCAACGACCATTTTTGCATTGCGGTGTCGGCAATCTTCTCCATTTCTTTTAACGCCATAGCTTTATAGGTTTCAAACTCTAAAGCAACTACTTCTTCATTGTTCGTAAACTCACGTACGGCACCCACAAAAACACAGATTCCGCCACTATTGGCATCGCTTAATTCAGCGTAAACCTTAGCAGTATCAATTACATCAACTATTTCAATTACTTTCTTCATTAGCCTCCGCTTACTGGTGGTATAATGGCAATTTCTTCATTGCCGTTCAATACTACATTATCATCAGCATATTCACTATTTACAGCTACTGCCAATGAATTCAATTTAGAAAATTCAGGATACGATTCAATAAGTTGTTTTTTTAGTTCAGCAACATTTGCAGGCTTAAATTCATCAGAAAAACTGATTTCAGAGCTACCTACAATATCTTTTGTTATGCCAAAAAAAAGTACATTCATATCCCTTTAAAATTAGATAAATTCCAAGTTAGGTATAAAAAATAAGGTGCCATAAAAATGGCACCTATTTTAAAAAAATTATATGATTTTGAGAAATGCCTTACTCTACAATTACGGCATTCTCAGGTTTAGCATAAAACTCCATTGGCTTAGCTTCTGTAAACAAACTAGCATTTTCAAAGTTCACCGTTTTAGCCGCTCCTTTAATTTCGCCTTCTTCTACTTTATGCCATGTAATTGATTTCGGTAACACAACAGCATCAACCTTTACCCAATCATTATAGTTGATCCAGTTAATTTTTGTTGAAGGCTCACCACTAAAATAGGTCATGGTATACCCCAACCATCTCATTTCGTATGTCTTTGCATCATAATGAATATAGTACTCATCTGTAGAAGACGCTCCTACTCCGCTATTATATGAAATCTTATATCCAGGGTATGAAACTCCGTCATAAACCAAAGCATCAACTTCTTCATATTTTATTCCGTCATCAGACAATACAAATGGCATTGCGTAGAAGTAGAACATTAAATTATGATAGAATTTTGGCTTGCCTTCATAGTTACCGGTGTTATCTAAAAGCCAAACTTCTCCGTTATAACCAAGTGTGTAATCTGGTGTAGAAATTTTATCGAATCTTTTATGTAGGTCAATTGTTTGTATTTCATTGAATTTCTCATTTGGCATTTCAAAATTCAATGTTTTATATCCCTTCCAAGCATTTAATCCGCCGTGGGCTTCAAATACTTTATTTAATTCAGTAGGGTATTTATCTAAATTCACCTGTACAGCTACTTCTTCAACAGCATCGGTAATCATTTCTTTTTTAGGCGCTTCTTTACATGAAAATATAGCCAAGGCTAAAACTAAAAGGTAAAATTTACTCATCATCTCAATTGGTTATTTATTGTTTTTTGAAATCGCTTAGTCGATAAAATATAACGGACTTACCAAATTGAACTATTTTTGCAGCTCATGCAAGAAACAAAACACATAAGCAGCCTACAAAACCAACTCATCAAAAAGGTTTTACTCTTAAAAGAAAAATCTAGAGAGCGCAAAAAAACGGGGCTTTTTGTATTAGAAGGTTTGCTTGAACTTCAACTAGCCATTGGTTCGCAGTATAAAATAGAGACTATTTTGTACTGCACAGACATTTTAGAAAACACCGATAACAATGCTATTTTAAAATCATTCAAAACCGAAGAACTGATTTCAGTTAGCTTAGAAGTTTATAAAAAAATAGCCTACAGAGACACTACCGAGGGTGTAATTGCAATAGCAAAAAGCAAAGACCACCAACTGTCTACCTTGAAATTCGAAACTAAAAATCCGCTGATTTTAATCGCCGAGGCTCCTGAAAAACCTGGTAATATTGGTGCATTACTTAGAACTGCAGATGCAGCAAATTTAGATGCTGTTTTGATCGCTAACCCGAAAACAGATTTATACAACCCTAATATTATTCGCTCTAGCGTAGGATGCATTTTTTCTAGAAATGTAAAAATGGGCAGCACTACTGAAATTATATCCTATTTAAAGAAAGAAGGATTTCAAATTTTCTGTGCAGCACTGTCAGCATCTAAAGATTATACGACAGTAGATTTTAAAGAACCTACCGCAATAGTTGTAGGTACTGAGCATTCGGGACTTAGTGATGAATGGCTAGAAAACAGCACTCAGAATATTATTATACCTATGGAAGGTCAAATAGATTCTATGAACGTTTCGGTATCTGCAGCAATACTTATCTTTGAAGCGAAACGACAACGAAAAATAAACAAGTAGTATTTATACTTTTTCTATTACCGTTTTCGTTTGCAACTACACTATATGGATAAAACATTCGTCTTTTATTGTATCCTTTTCATTTTGATCGCAGAATTCATACTTGCTACAGTTATGAATTATTTGAATGCAAAACGATTTAAAGACCCTATTCCAGAAGATTTAAATGATGTTTACAATGCTGAGGAATATGAAAAATCTCAGGCATATAAGTTAACCAATTACAAGTTTGGTGTTTTTACCTCTATTTTTTCGTTAGTATTAATTTTAGCCTTTTTATTTTTCGGTGGATTTTCTTGGGTAGATAATGTAGCCCAAAGTAACAGCGAGAATATTATTATACAGGCATTGATTTTCTTTGGTATTATTATGATCGGAAGCGATATTCTCAACATTCCGTTTTCATACTACCAAACCTTCGTAATCGAAGAAAAATTCGGATTCAATAAAACCACAAAAGGAACCTTTTTTCTTGACAAACTAAAACAATGGGCAATGACCATTATTTTTGGTGGTGCAATTTTATCGTTAGTTATTTGGTTTTTTGAATGGGCAGGCACTAACTTTTGGGTATATACCTGGGCATTTGTAGCGGTATTCACCTTATTCATGAATTTATTCTACAGTAAATTAATTGTGCCTTTGTTCAACAAACAAGAGCCTTTAGAAGCTGGCAGTTTAAAAGAAAAAATAGAAAATTACGCAGCTCAAGTAGGTTTCGATTTACAAAACATTTTTGTTATCAATGGATCTAAACGCTCTACAAAAGCAAATGCTTATTTCTCTGGCTTCGGAAAAGAGAAGCGCGTAACATTATATGACACTCTGATCAACGATTTAGAAGAGGAAGAAATTGTTGCTGTTTTAGCCCATGAAATAGGGCATTATAAAAGAAAACACATCATATTTAATTTAGCCACATCAATAGTACTTACAGGAATAATGCTATTTATACTGTCGTTATTTATAAATAATCCTGAAGTTTCTTTGGCAATCGGTGTAGACAGACCAAGTTTTCATGCGGCATTAATCGGCTTCGGAATCTTATACAGTCCCATTTCAGAAATCACCGGCTTGCTTATGAATCATTTTTCAAGAAAATTTGAATATCAAGCAGATGACTATGCAAAGAACACCTACGCAGCTTTGCCTCTGGTAACATCTTTGAAAAAGCTATCAAAAAACAGTCTAAGCAACTTAACTCCGCATCCAGCATATGTTTTCATGCATTATTCCCATCCGCCGTTAATCGATCGCATACGTAATTTAAAGGCATAATTTTTGTTGCCCATCATATAAGATTATCTTATTTTTAATCTAGTATGACACAGCCAGAAATAGAAGAGGAAAATAAGCTTATAGCTCACGAGTACAAAGAGTTACTTCGAATTAGTTATCAAACCTTGACAGATGAGGATAAAAAACTAATACGAAGCGCTTTTGAGGTTGCTGTTGATGCGCACAAAACCCAACGAAGAAAATCTGGTGAAGCCTACATTTTTCATCCAATCGCGGTAGCAAAAATTGTAGCATCTGAAATTGGTCTAGATGCCGTATCTATTGCATCTGCCCTACTACACGATGTTGTTGAAGATACCGAATACACCTTAGATGATATTGACCGCATGTTCGGTGAAACCGTGGCGCGTATTGTAGACGGACTCACAAAAATATCACACTTAAAGAAAGACATGAATATCTCTCAACAGGCAGAGAATTTCAGAAAAATGCTCTTGACTTTAAATGATGATGTAAGGGTTATCATTATTAAAATTGCCGATCGTTATCACAATATGCTCACCATGGATTCTATGCCAGAGCATAAGCAGGTGAAAATTGCATCTGAAACCTTATACATTTATGCTCCTTTAGCACATAGAATCGGGCTTTACAATATTAAATCAGAATTAGAAGATTTAAGTTTAAAATATACAGAACCCGAGGTTTACAATTCAATTAAGGACAAAATTGAAGAAAGCAAAGAAGAGCAGCAAGCCTATATTGATGCTTTCTCTGATACCATAGATAATTCACTTAAAAAAGAGGGACTCAATTATACGATTAAGGGGAGGATGAAATCTATCTTCTCGATGCGCAAAAAGATGATTGCCCAGAATGTCAGTTTTGAAGAAATCTATGACAAATTTGCCATTAGAATTATCTACAAATCTGATCTACAGAACGAGAAGTTTCTTGCCTGGAAAATATATTCTATTGTAACAGATCACTTTACCCCTAACCCGGTTAGGCTAAGAGATTGGATCTCATCCCCTAAATCTACAGGATACGAAGCATTACACATTACCGTAATGGGACCTCAAGGAAAATGGGTTGAAGTACAAATTAGAAGTGAGCGAATGCACGAAATAGCCGAAAAAGGTTACGCAGCGCACTATAAATACAAGCATGGAAATCAAAAAGAACAAGGTATAGATGTTTGGCTAAATAAGCTTCAAGAAGCTTTAGAAAATGCCAATACCAATGCCGTTGATTTTGTTGAAGAGTTTAAACTCAACCTATATTCAAAAGAGATATTTGTATTTACCCCAAAAGGGGAATTAAAATCACTACCAAAAGGTGCTACACCTTTAGATTTTGCATTTAGTATACACACCGAAGTAGGTATGCGGACAAGAGGCGCAAAAGTCAATGGTAAATTAGTACCCTTAAATACAACACTTTCTAGTGGCGATCAACTTGAAATAATCACCTCTGATCAAGCAAAACCAAATTCAAACTGGTTAGATTATGCTACCACGGCACGTGCAAGGGCAAAGATTAAATCTGTATTAAGGGAAGAGAAAAAATCTGTTGCAGAAGATGGAAAAGAGATTTTACGCCGTAAGCTAAAATCACAAAAAATGACATTAAATGAAGACTCCATTAATAAAATGGTTTCTTTCTTTAAACTTAAAACAAGTCTAGATTTATTTTATAGAATTGGTATTGGATCCATTGACAATACCATGATTAAAGATTTTGCTTCTTCTTACAACAATGCATTCATAAGTTTCTTTAAGAACAGAATGCGCAAAACACCTGTACCAGAAGATATCAACAAAGATGAGATTACGTCTAAGTATGATATGTTGGTTTTTGGTAAGGAAGAAGAAAAATTAGAATATAAACTTTCACAATGTTGCAATCCAATACCTGGTGACGAGGTATTTGGTTTTGTAAGTGTATCTGAAGGTATTAAGGTTCATAAAAAGAACTGCCCTAACGCCATCTCATTACAATCTAATTATGCATACCGTATCATTAGTGCGAAATGGATAGATTCATCTCAACAAGAATACCAAGCTGATATTGTATTGACCGGTATTGACAACTTAGGTCTTGTAAGTGATATTACAGAAGTTATATCTGATATTATGCACGTAAATATGCGTAATTTAAATTTCAGTACCGATGGTGGCACCTTTAAAGGAAAGATTACAGTAGTGGTCAAAAATAAAGCTGTATTGAAAAAGCTGACCGATAATCTTATGAACATCAACGGTATTGATAAAGTTACACGTATTTAGAAAAAGGAAATTAAAATTTAACTGTACCTTTGTGTATTAATGTAGCATATATGTCTTCTGATAAAAATCAAGAAATTGTAAAAAACGTCTTCACAACCTTTTTGGAGGACAAAGGACATAGAAAAACCCCTGAACGTTACGCGATTCTTCAAGAAATTTACGAAAGTGATGAGCATTTTGATATAGAGTCACTCTATATTAAAATGAAGAATAAAAACTATCGCGTTAGTAGGGCTACCTTATACAACACTATAGAACTTCTTTTAGATTGTAAATTGGTACGTAAACACCAGTTTGGAAAAAATCAGGCTCAATATGAAAAGTCATATTTTGACCGTCAGCATGACCACGTTATTCTTACCGATACCGGTGAAGTAATGGAGTTCTGTGATCCTAGAATTCAATCGATAAAGAAAACAATCGAAGAAGTTTTCGATATTACCATAAATACACATTCCCTTTATTTTTACGGGACTAAAAATACTCCTGCAAAAGATGCAGGCAAAAAAGAAATTAAATAGAACTAACCAAGTATATAATATTTAGATGGCAGTAGATTTATTGTTAGGCCTACAATGGGGTGACGAAGGAAAAGGAAAAATTGTTGATGTATTAACTAGAGATTACGACATTATTGCGCGTTTTCAAGGTGGTCCAAATGCTGGTCACACTTTAGAATTCGATGGTATTAAACACGTACTTAGAACTATTCCTTCAGGAATTTTTCATAAAAAAGCAATGAATGTTATTGGTAACGGCGTTGTTATCGATCCCGTTGTTTTTGTAAAAGAACTAGAAGGTTTAGACCAGTTCAACATAGACTACAAAGCAAAACTTATTATTTCTAGAAAAGCACATTTAATATTACCAACTCACCGTTTGTTAGATGCAGCTTCTGAAGCATCTAAAGGAAAAGCAAAAATTGGTTCTACATTAAAAGGTATTGGTCCGACTTATATGGACAAGACTGGTAGAAACGGTATGCGTGTTGGAGATTTAGAATTAGAATCTTGGAAAGAAAAATATCGTCATTTAGCAGATAAGCATGAAACTATGATTAGTTTCTACAATGTAGATGTACAGTATGATTTGGATGAAATGGAAGTAGAATTCTTTGAAGCCGTAGAGCGTTTAAAAGAATTAACCTTTATTGATAGTGAAGAGTATTTAAACCAAGCTATTAAAGCAGGTAAAACTATTTTAGCAGAAGGTGCCCAAGGATCGTTATTAGACATCGATTTTGGCACATACCCGTTTGTTACATCATCTAATACAACAGCAGCAGGTGCCTGTACAGGTTTAGGTATTGCACCTAATAAAGTAAAAGAAGTATATGGTATTTTCAAAGCATATACTACACGTGTAGGTTCTGGTCCTTTCCCAACAGAATTGTTCGATGAAGTTGGTGCAGAAATGGCTAAAGTAGGTCACGAATTTGGTGCGGTAACAGGTAGACCTCGCCGTTGTGGTTGGTTAGACCTTGTGGCATTAAAATACGCTTGTCAAGTTAATGGCGTTACACAATTAAATATGATGAAGGGCGATGTACTTTCAGGTTTTGATAGCCTACAAGTATGTACCGCTTACAAGTATAAAGGTGAAACCATAACTCATTTTCCATATAACATAGAACCAGAGAACTTAACTCCTATTTACACGGAGTTCGCTTGTTGGAAAGAAGATTTAACTAAAATGACTTCAGCAGACCAACTGCCGAAAGAACTTAACGAGTATATTGACTTTCTTGAAAAAGAATTAGAAGTGCCAATTAAGATTGTTTCTGTTGGTCCAGATAGAACTCAAACAATTTCAAGATAAACATCTAACGACCAAGAGCGGTTGTTCGACTTACAGGAATGGCGATATAGGGAAATACCTTTATCGCCATTCTTTTTTTTTGTATTTTCAAGTCTGTGTAAAATATACATTTTTACAATTCAACAACGACTTAAAATACAACTAAACAAATGAAAATAACCTCCTACGCTTCCCTCCTATTTTTTCTTGTTTTAGCAACAGCATGCAAATCTGAAAAAAAAGATAAAACAGGAGAACAAACCGTTACCGAGCAAGAAAACAAAGGGGAATGGTTAACTCTTTTCGACGGAACAACTACTAAAGGTTGGCGCGCTTATAACGGTAAAGAACTACCACCAGGTTGGATTGCCAAAGACGGAGAACTACAGTTTGATACCGAAATAGGTATGGAGCAAGATTACACCGGCGGCACTGATATTATTTATGGTGCAGAAGAGTTTGATAATTTTGAACTTTATGTAGAATGGAAACTACCAAAAGGAGGAAACAGTGGTATTTTCTATCATTTAAAAGAAGGTTATGATAGTCCGCCAGAAGTTTCACCTGAGTATCAATTGATCGATGATGAAAACTATGCCAGCATTCATGATATTACTGATTACAATATAAGTTTAGGTTACACCGAAAAGCCCGAAGAATTAAAGCCACTTCAACAGACCGCGTCTGATTATGCCATGCATGCCGCTAATCCCGAAGGCAAAATATTGCATCCGGTTGGGGAATGGAATACTACAAAAATCATTTTCACACCCGAGCAAGTTGAACATTGGCTGAACGGTAAAAAGGTAGTGTCATTTGTACCTTGGGATGAAGCTTGGTACGCAAAGAAGAATTCAGACAAATGGAAGAACAGTAAAGATTATGGCAAGTTTAAAACTGGCTATATAGGCTTCCAAGATCACTCTAGTCCCATCTGGTTTAGAAATATAAAAATCAAAAAACTTTAAAGACCACACCAATGAATAAAAGAGACTTTTTAAAAAACGCAGCGGCATTATCCACATTTGTATTATTACCATCTGGACTATGGTCTTGTAAAAAAGAGGTAAAAAAATTAACCAGACTTCGTACTGCACATATTGGTGTTGGTAATATGGGCGCAGCAGATTTGGAAGTCATTTCAACACATAGCAAGGTAGACGTAACTGTATTATGCGACGTTGATGCGAACAACTTAGCGGCGGCAAAAGAACTGCATCCAAATGCAAAAACATATACCGACTATAGAGTGATGTTAAAAGAAATGGGAGACGAAATTGATGCAGTGGTTGTATCAACTCCTGATCATACGCACGCACCTGCTTCTATGATGGCTATGGAAATGGATAAGCCAGTGTATTGTCAAAAACCGTTAACGCATTATGTATCTGAGGCTAGAGCAATGAATAAATTGGCTGCAGAAAAAGGCTTAGTTACCCAAATGGGAATTCAGGTACATTCATTCTACGATTATAAACTAGCTACCTTATTAATACAATCTGGCATTATTGGTAAAGTACATACGGTACGCGCATGGTCACCAAAAGATTGGGGCTATGACGGAACCGAACCGACAGGTTCTGACCCAATACCAGAATCATTAGATTGGAATTTATGGTTGGGAACTTCTGCAGAAAGACCATATAAAGAAGGGTTCTATCACCCAGGTAATTGGAGAAAATTAGTTGATTATGGTTGTGGAACTTTAGGTGATATGGGTGTTCATATTTTTGACACTCCGTATAATGCTTTGGACCTTCAAGTTCCTATGACCATTAAAAATGAATGTAGAGAACCAAATGGATTCGGTTTTCCACAAAACAATGTCGTGACTTATGAATTTCCGCAGACCGAATATACTACCGAAACATTAAAATGGGTTTGGTACGATGGTCCGGGTGCACCGCAAGATCATGAAGATTTAATACTTCCTGGAGCTAAGAAAACAAAAGGTTCAGAAGAAACTGCAGAAGATACTATGGAGGATAAAATGTCTCTAGAAACCAAAACTGCAGATAAAGGCACATTGCCTGATCAAGGCGCTATGTTCATTGGTGAAAAAGGAAGATTATTGTTACCTCACTTCATGCAACTACCAACTAAAATAGTAGACGGGGAATATGTAGATATATCTGCAGAAATAGAAGCTATAGAAAAAGCGAATAATATGGGTAAACCAATTCGTAATTATGATACGGAAGGAGCTAAACATTACCATCAATTTGTAGATGCCTGTTTAGGTACAGATGAAACGACCGCACCATTCTCTTACGCATCTAGACTTACCGAAACTATTTTACTAGGTGTCATCGCTGGCAGATTCCCTAATCAAGTTTTACATTGGGACAGTGAAAATGCAAAGTTCTCTGAAGATGAAGCCAACGCCTTCTTAGAAGGCGATTATAGAAATTTCTAATTCCTATTTAAAATAATAAAAACCACTTTCGAGTGGTTTTTTTATATCTATATTTAAAAGAACGAACTGCTATTGACTTGCTTAAAAGGACAACAATCTATACAGACATTTTTAGATTCCACAGTTGGTATTGGTTTCTCATCTAATTAAGTGCTAATCTAAAATTCCAATTAACAGAATATAAAACACGGAACAAAACGCACCACGAAATAAAAATTAGAGATTCAAACAAAAATGCATAAAAATCAAAAACCAGAGCATATACAGTAGTACTTTACTAAATGTATGCTAATAGTTTTATGCGCTCTTTTAAAATGTTCTATTTTTGAAAAAAAAGTAGATTGAAAACCTTTTACTTATCCTTCTTGTTATTTTTAACTTTTTCATTATTGGGATTAGCCCAAGATGCTGCAGCTGAAGAAGAATCAAAACAAATTAATATTGTTTATGGTGCCAACTTCACTAAAAACGAAGCTGAATACCCAGGTGCTTCTATATTCAGTAAAGATGACCGACAAGTACAGTTTGAACATCAAGGTGCCGATTTATGGTGCGATGTTGCTATATACTACCAACTAGAAAATCGATTAGAAGCTATAGGTAATGTTATACTTAAGCAAGGTGATTCGGTCGAAATGACCAGTAAAAAAATCAACTATTTAGGTGATGTAAAATTAGCAAAAGCTTGGGGCAATGTTGTTTTGACAAATTCGGACATGACCTTAAGAACAGATACCCTGCGTTTAGATCGTGAAAAGCAAGAAGCCTTCTACCAAGATAATGGTACTGTAGTAGATTCAGCAAATACCTTGACCAGTAAAAAAGGCAAGTATTTTATCGAGCTTAAAAAGTTACAGTTTTTAGATAGTGTACATATCAAAAACCCTAAATACACGGTAGATTCTGAGCAACTAGACTACTATCAAACATCTAAAAATGCTTATATGTACGGCCCATCTACCATTAACGGAGAAACATATAAACTATATTGCGAAAGAGGATTTTATGACACCAAAGTAGAAACTGGTTACGGAATTAAAAACACGCGTATAGATTATAACAACAGAATTATTGAAGGTGACAGCGTATATTTCAATAAAGTACAAGAATTTGCTTCGGCCACCAATAACATAACCGTAACAGATACTATCAATAACGGTATTATTAGGGCGCATTACGCCGAAGTATACAAGGCAAAAGATTCTGTTTTCGCTACCCGTAGAGCAGTTTCTATCTCGGTACAAGAAAGAGATTCACTTTATGTACATGGCGATACCTTAATGGTAACCGGAAAACCAGAAGATAGAATATTACGAGCCTTTAGAAATGCCAAATTCTACAAAACTGATTTAAGCGGAAAATGTGATAGTATACACTCCGCACAAAAGACTGGTATTACTCAATTAATTAGAAATCCGGTTATTTGGAACGGCGCCAACCAAATGACAGGTGATAGTATTCATCTAAAATCGAATTTAGAAACTGAAAAATTAGACTCTTTAAAAGTATTAAATAATGCCTTTATTATCTCTTTAGACAGTGTTAGCATGACGGGTTACAACCAAGCCAAAGGGATTAATTTGTACGGAAAGTTTATTGAAAACGAATTAAAACTTATTGATCTAGTACAGAATACTGAGGTTGTTTATTACATGTATAATGATGATGACGAACTTATAGGTATAGATAAAACGGTTTGTAGTAAAATTAGAATTACTATGGTGGAAAACGACATAGAAGACCTTACATTTTACACAGATCCTGATGGAGATATTTTCCCTGAAAAAGATTTACCTAAAAATAGCAGAATATTAAAAGGCTTCGTTTGGCGTGGCGATGAACGTATTCTCACTAAAGATGATATTTTCGATGAAGATGATAACAACCTAAAACTCGTTGTTATTAATGGAATTGATAACCCTATTGACATTGATGCCGAAGAACAACAACGTAGTCGAAACGAATCTGACCCTGTCAATAATATTCCTGTACAAAATAAAGCAACGGATCCTAAAAAATCTGTGAAGCCCAAAAAGGTGAAATAGCTTTTCACATGAACAAAGATTTTCTACAATATCAAGCTCAAACTTCTCCCTATCCTTTGGGTATGGAGGTTTCTCATGCCAGCGGTAGTTATATTTATGATACCAATGACAATCCGCATTTAGACTTTGTTGCAGGTGTATCTGCATGCACACTTGGTCATTGTCACCCAGAAGTGGTTGAAGCGATAAAAAATCAAGTAGATAAATATATGCATGTAATGGTGTATGGCGAATATTCGCAATCACCAGCGACTACGTATACCAAATTATTGGCAGACAATTTACCTGCTCCTTTAGAGGTTACCTATTTGGTAAATTCTGGTACAGAAGCTATAGAAGGCGCATTAAAACTTGCAAGAAGATATACAGGTCGTTCAGAAATTATAGCAGCTAAATCTGCCTATCATGGTAATACCATGGGTAGTTTAAGCTTAATGGATTTTGAAGAACGCAAAAGTGTTTTTAGACCCTTGTTACCAGATATTTATCATATTGAATTCAACAACGATAAAGATTTAGAGAAAATTACCACCAAAACTGCATGTGTAATACTGGAGACCATACAAGGTGGCGCAGGTTTTATTCTCCCAAAAAACGATTATCTAAAGAAAGTAAAAGCACGGTGTAAAGAAATGGGTGCTTTACTTATACTAGATGAAATACAGCCAGGTTTCGGTAGAACAGGAAAACTATTCGCCTTTGAACATTTCGAGTGCGTTCCCGATATTTTAGTTATCGGCAAAGGCATGGCATCAGGTTTGCCAGTAGGTGCTTTTACAGCAAGCAAAGAGATTATGCATACGCTGAGCGAGAATCCGAAAATGGGTCACATTACTACATTTGGCGGTAATCCTGTAATCGCAGCATCTAGTTTAGCTACTTTGAATGTATTATTAAACTCGAATTTAATCGCAGAAACTCTAAAGAAAGAAGCACTATTTAAATCGCTATTAAAACATCCGAAGATAAAAGAAATTAGAGGCAAAGGTTTAATGCTTGCTTTGATAATGGATACAGCAGAAACTGCTAATGAATTAGTGCTGCAAGCAAAAGAAAAGAACCTAATTCTCTTCTGGTTATTATTCGAAAATAGGGCCGTCAGAATTTCTCCGCCATTAACTATTTCAGAAAAAGAAATTAAAGAAGGCTGCGCTATAATTTTAGCCCTTCTTAACTCCATGTAAATCAACGTTGTTAACTAATTTGTTAATAATATCGATTCGTACAATGGCTGAAACCCCATACAAACACTTACTTTTAAAATATCTTGTAAAACCAAAAAGTTCCTATGGCGTTAGAATCTAACGAGAGACCGGACAAGCCAATTACAAAATTCGAATCAATGTTGAAGACAGACGATGTCTATTTCTTTGATGCCGAGGATTTTGAAGATATTGTGCACCACTACCTAAATCATGGGAAGGTTTCTTTGGCTAAAAAAGGAATTAAAATTGGTCTAGAGCAACATCCGGCTTCTATAGAATTAAAATTACTTCAGGTAGAAGTCATGGTTTTTGAAAACCAGATGGAAAAAGCTGAGGCACTTTTAGATGATTTACAAAGATTGGATAATTACAACGACGAAATTTATATTCAACGTGCCAATATATTTTCTAAGCGAGATGATCACGAAAGTGCAATAGAATTACTACAAAAGGCATTAAGCTTTACCAACAATAGTTTTGACATTTATAGTCTTTTGGGCATGGAATATTTGTTCATGGACAATTTCGATAATGCCAAAGAAAGCTTTATGAAATGTGTCGAATTCGACGAACAAGATTATTCTTCGCTTTATAATGTGGTGTATTGCTTTGAGTTTCTTGAAGATTACGATGGCGCAATTATTTACTTAAATAGCTATTTAGAAAAAAACCCATATTGCGAAGTAGCATGGCATCAATTGGGTAAGCAATACTATTATAAAGAAATGTTTACAGAAGCCTTGGGCGCTTTTGATTTTGCTGTTATTTCAGATGACACGTTTATAGGTGCATATTTCGAAAAAGCGAAAGTACTTGAGAAATTAGGTAGACATAAAGAGGCCATCGAAAACTACGAAACTACAATTGCTATTGAAGATCCTACATCTCATGCATTTTTAAGAATAGGAAAATGTTATGAAAAACTGAAGGATACCGAAATGGCGAAATACTATTTCTACCAAACAGTTCACGAGGATCCATTATTAGATAAAGGTTGGTTAGCTATAACGAATCTATATTTTAATACTAAAGATTTTGAAAAAGCCATCTTTTACATCAATAAAGCTTTAAACATAGATGGTGAAAATCCGCAGTACTGGAAAAAATGCGCAAATATTCACATGGCATTAAAGAATTATGACCAAGCAGATTTTGCATTTAAACAAGCGGTAGAACTAGGAAATTATGAATTGGACACATGGTTGAATTGGGCTGAAGTAGTTCATATTAATGGTGATGAACCCTCAGCTGTGCAAATTCTATCTCAAGGAAGAGAGTTTTATCCTGAAAGTTTGAAACTTTTGTATAAATCTGTAGGTTATCTACTACTTGCCGAAGACCCCATAAATGCACGTATTATGCTAATGGATGCATTGAAAATTGACAAAAAGCAGAAAAAACTACATTTGTTCACTGAAAACTTTCCGCAATACGGCAAGTCTGAATGGACACAAGAAATTGTAAGAAAATACAATAAAACCTCATAGAATAGGTTCTACATTTCATGGACAATAGAAAACTAAAAGATTATACATTCATATCTCTTAAAGGTATGGCAATGGGTATTGCAGAATTGGTACCAGGCGTATCTGGTGGCACAATAGCTTTTGTAACAGGTATCTACGAAGAATTCATTACTTCGATCAATAACGTTAACCTAACTACTTTAAAAGTTTTAAAAGAAGAAGGCTTTAAAAAGTTCTGGGAGAAATTAAATGGCAACTTTCTATTGTCATTGGTAATTGGTATGATGATCAGTATTTTCTCACTATCAAAAGTTATTGCCTGGTTATTAGAAGAGCACACTATAGTTACATGGTCATTCTTTTTCGGTTTGGTATTGGCAAGTGTCATTTTTGTAGCCAAATCAATTAAAAGATGGAATATTTTATCCGTAGTTTTATTTATAATTGGAACAGTTAGTGCTTTCTATATTACTACCCTACCCCCTTCTGCTAGTTCGGGTAGCCTACCGTTTATATTTTTATCTGGTGCTATAGCCATTTGTGCAATGGTATTACCGGGTATTTCTGGTTCTTTTATATTGGTTTTACTAGGTTCTTATAAAACAGTTTTAGAGGCCGTAAATGAAAAGGATTTTGGCATTATTATCACCTTTGCGTTTGGTGCTGCCTTTGGTATTTTAAGTTTTGCTAGAGTTTTAAAATGGATGTTTACCAATTACAAAGATGCTACGCTTGCTGTTTTAACGGGATTCATCTTAGGATCATTGAACAAAATATGGCCTTGGAAGTATGAAATTGAGGTAATTAAGATTGGTGAAAAAGAAATTGTAATCGACGAGAACATTTCACCTTTCGCTTTTCAAGGCGATAATCAATTAACCTTTGCTATTGTAGCCGCTGTAATAGGTTTTTCTCTTATTTTTATATTAGAAAAATCAGCTTCTAAGAAGTAACGCAAAAACCTACATGAACGAACCCCGATCCTTTACCGATAAATTTTTCTTGGTCGTAAAGGGACTTTGCATGGGTGCTGCCAATAAGGTACCTGGTGTATCTGGTGGTATTGTTGCATTTGTGGGTGGTTTTTACGAAGAATTTATTTATTCACTTCAAAAAATAAATGCTAAAGCTTTTAAGCTTCTTATTAATGGTAGACTTAAAAGTTTCTATCGGTATATAAATGGCACTTTTCTAACACTACTGATTTTCGGTATGCTTGTTAGCTATTTCAGCATTTCGAAAATATTAGACTATTTTTTAGTAACACATGAGCTCTATGTTTGGTCTGCTTTTTTTGGTATGATCCTCGGCTCTATTTATTATATAGGCAAAGATTTTGACTACTGGAAAAAGAAAACATTTACTGCTGCCATTATAGGTTTAAGTGTTGGTGTAGCCATTAGTTTTCTTAGTCCGGCAAAAGAAAACGACAACTTACTATTCATTTTTTTATGTGGTATGATCAGTGTATCGGGAATGACATTACCCGGACTTTCGGGTTCCTTCATATTAATACTTTTAGGTAATTATGTGTTGTTACTGGTAGACTCTGTAAACGCATTATATGATACGTTCTCAGAATTACTAGTAGGTGATTTTAGTTTTACTTCTAATACAGAAAGATTACACACACTTAAAATCTTAGCCGTATTCACCTTAGGATCGGCAACAGGTCTAGTTACTCTTTCACATGTATTGACCTTCGTATTAAAACACTATAAACATGTTACTACGGCAACCATATTGGGATTTATAACAGGATCCCTAGGAGTTGTTTGGCCATGGAAAAAAACTATCTTCAAAACAGGAATAGATGGTGAAAGCATTTTAGATTCTAACGGAAAACAAATAATAATGAACTACGAACGGTTTCCACCAGATATGACCACCGTAGAAAATTGGATAGCTATTATCTGTATTATATTTGGTATTAGTATTTTGCTACTTTTAGATTGGTATGGAAAAAACAGAAAAACAGAAAGCTAATTACGGCTTAATAGGTAAAGATATTTCTTATTCATTTTCAAGAGGATATTTCAAAAAAAAATTCGAAGATATGGGCTTGTACAATTGTTCGTATCAAAACTTTGACCTACAAGCTATTTCAGAATTTCCCACTATCTTCAAAAACACTGAAAATGTACAAGGACTTAATATCACCATTCCTTATAAAGAAGAAGTAATGGCTTTTTTAGACGATATCGATATTGCCGCTAAAAAAATAGGTGCTGTAAATACCATAAAATTTACTGAAAACGGTTTAGTCGGTTTCAATACTGATGCCTACGGATTTCAAAAATCACTAGAACCCCATTTAAAAGAACATCACAAAAAAGCACTAATATTAGGTACTGGCGGAGCATCAAAAGCTGTAGCATTTGTACTTGAAGAACTAGGTATTACATTTTCTTTCGTATCAAGAAGTGGTAAAAATAATGGTTATACATATAATAACTTGACCGATAATATCGTAGCTGAACATACCTTAATCATAAACTGCTCTCCTGTAGGTACATTTCCTAACATTGAAGAAAAACCTGCAATTCCGTATTCTAAAATTGGCAAAAAGCATCTTCTTTTCGACCTAATATATAATCCCGAAGAAACTGCATTTTTATCTACCGGTAAAGCCAATGGGGCTACCATTTGTAACGGACATAGAATGCTAGAGTTTCAGGCTGAAAAATCTTGGGAGATTTGGAACCGTTAAACTCACTACCTACAACTGATCTATAAGCTAGACATTGTAAATTATAGGTTTCCGTTAGATTACTCTTTTACCTTTTAACTAAAAAGACTAATCAATTCTTTGCCAGTCGTAGGGTTGTCACTATCTTGTAAGCATATAATTTAGGAATATGTCTGAGGATAAAGAACAACAATTACCAGAGAATTCAACAGAAGAAAATACTGTAATAGAATCTGCTGAAAATACAACAGCAGAAACAGTAAATACTACTGAAGAATCAACAGAATTACCAACAGCACCTTCAAATGACGCAAATGAAGTTGAAGAAGAGACTGATGTAATGAATGAGATTGACGATTCTAATGCTGAAGACGCTGAAGATACCGATACCGAAAAAAGACATGAAATACCTATGCCAGATTACCATGAAATGAGCATGGAAAATTTGGTGGGTGAATTACAACGCTTAGTTAAGAACGAAAAAGTTCAAGCGATAAGAAAACATGTTGACTCCATTAAAGACGAATTCAATCAGAAATTTGATGAGTTTCTAGAAGAAAAGAAAGAAGAATTTATCGCTAACGGTGGTAATGAGATTGATTTTAGATATAATTCTGTAGATAAACAACAATTCAACGAAGTATACTCAGAATACCGTGACAAGCGTAACCAACATTATAAAAGCTTAGAAAAAAGTCATAAAGAAAATCTTGCCTATAGATTAGATCTTATTGAACAGCTGAAAGCATTGGTGAATGTTGAAGAAGATATAAATACTACATACAACAACTTCAAAGATATACAGGCTAAATGGCGCCATGCTGGTGCTATACCTCGTGCAGATTATAACAATGTTTGGAAAACATACCACCATCACATTGAAATTTTCTATGATTTTTTAAATATTAATAGAGACCTAAGAGATTTAGATTTTAAGCATAATCTTGAAGAAAAAGGTAAAATAGTTGCTAGAGCCGAAGAACTATCAAAAGAACCAGATTTAAATAGAGCCTTTAGAGAGCTACAGGTTTTACACAAAATATGGAAAGAAGATTTGGGACCTGTAGGTAAAGATCACAGAGAAGAAATTTGGGACCGTTTTAGTGCAGCAACCAAAATTATCCACGAAAGAAGACAAGATTACTTTAAGAATCTTGATAAAATAAAAGAGGAAAATTTAGAGCGTAAACATGCAATTATTGCTGAGATAACTACACTTAGTGAAAATGTTTCAAGCAATCATGGTACACTTCAACAACAGATAAAAAAATTAGAAGAACTTAGAGAAGGCTTTTTCAAGGCAGGTCAAGTACCACAAAAAGTAAATTCTAAAACTTGGAACAGTTTTAAAGCAGCAGTTCGTGTATTCAATCAAAATAAAAATGCTTTTTACAAGAACCTTAAAAAAGACCAACAAGAGAATTTAGATAAGAAAAGAGCTTTACTAGAAATTGCAGTTTCAATTAAGGATAGTGACGATTTTGATGCAACTACTTCAGAAATGAAACGCATTCAAGGTCAGTGGAAAAAAATTGGCCATGTTCCAAGAAAGTATTCCGACAAATTATGGAAGGATTTTAAAGCTGCCTGCAATCACTACTTCGACAGATTAAATGCGCTTAAAAATGATGCATTTAAAGAAGAGGAAGCTAATTTCAAACTGAAAGATGAATTCCTTGTCCGTCTTAAGGCATTTGAATTAAGCGGTGACAAAGCTAAAGATTTAGAAGCCATCGAGAAATTTTCTGAAGAATGGAAAACATACGGAAGAGTTCCTTTCAAAAAGAAAAACATCAACCAGAAGTTCGATAAAATTATAGATGCGCTATATGAAAAATGTGGTGTGAGCAAGCAAGAATCTGAACTGTTGAAATACGGTAACAAGATTCAGCAGCTTAGCAATAACGACAATCAAGAACGTGCTATACAGAATGAGCGTGCATTTATCAGAAAAAAGATAGATGAAAGCAAAGACGAAATTAGACAGCTAGAAAATAACTTACAGTTTTTCTCTAACGCATCTGAAACTAATCCGTTAGTACAAGATGTTATCAAAAGAGTTAACCAACACAAAGAATCATTGGCTGCTTGGAAAGCTAAATTGAAAAAATTAAACATCTTAAAAAATACACTTCTCAAAGAAGACGAGGAAACAGAGGTTACAGAAGAGCCTACTACCGAAGAATAAGGATTTTTTAATATTGATGCACATATAACATTTATAACAATAGAGCGTTTAATATGTAAGAAATTACCTACTTAAAAATTAGCGATTAGTTATATCAAATATATGGTTCAGCCAGAAATACCAAAAAACGAACAACAGCGATTAGAAGCATTAAAAAGTTTTAATGTTCTTGATACTCTAGAAGAAAAAGAATACGATGCCATAACACGTATTGCAGCCGATATTTGCAATACGCCAATGGCATTAGTTTCATTAGTCGATGAAGACAGGCAGTGGTTTAAATCTCATCATGGCATAGATGCAACCGAAACTCCAAGAGACTTAGCTTTTTGCGCACATGCTATTAATACACCCGACTCTTTATTATTAGTAAACGATGCAAGTAAAGATGAACGCTTTTCTGATAACCCTCTAGTAACCGGCGGACCATCAGTGCAGTTCTATGCTGGTGCACCATTGAATACTAATGAAGGGGAATCTATTGGCACATTATGCGTAATTGACACAAAACCACGCGCCGAATTTACCGAGAGACAACAGGCTTCTTTAAAAGATTTAGCCGATCAAGTGATGGCACAGCTAGAACTTCGAAGACAACATATAAAGGAAAAGATTATTAATGAAGAATTACGCATAAAAAACAATCAATTAAAGCATTTATCATATCGAATGGCGCATGATATGAAAACGCCTCTTTTAGGCATTAGTTCTGTTATCGGGTTTATTAAAGAAGATTATTCCGATTTTTTTAAAGACACAGAAATCCCAAATTATCTTGGCATTATAAATAATAGAGTTGAGTACATGGAGTCTTTGATCAACGGCATTATTAATTACAACTCGATTACAAATGCTGAAATTAAAATAGAATCCTTTACTATTTCAAAAGAAATACAAGCCGTACTCCAAGATCAAGCTAATAAATCAAAAGTAAATTTAAAATTAGAAGGTTGCGATCAAACCATTAATCACTCCTTAAATAGTTTTCATCAAATATTTAGAGATCTCATATCTAACAGTATAAAATTTACCAATAAATCTGATATTGAAATAGAAGTATCATATAAAGAAAATGAAGATTTTCACTTTTTTGAGTATGAAGATAATGGACCCGGTATATCAGAGAAATATTGGGAAAAAGTTTTTGCTCTTTTCGAGAAATTAAGCATTGAAGATGCTAATGATACTGGAATTGGTTTAACCACCATAAAAGTATTAATAGAGAAGCTTGGAGGCACTATTGAAATTGGAAACCGAAAGGACAAAGAAGAAGGCGTACATTTCAGCTTTACTCTTTCTAAAAATCTCGTTTAATGCTAGTTAGTATATGAAATCAGTAATCTGGATTGTTTTAGTTATTACCACTTTCATTTCTCAACCATCTATAAACGAACAACAAATACCAGCATCTCAAACTAATACTACCAAACAAGATGCATATTCAGTATTAAATACAAAATGTAATTTTTGTCATTCCGTAAAAAAGAATAGAACCGTCTTTTCACTAGAAAATATGGATAACCTAGCAAAAGCGATAGAATATCAAGTTTTTATAAAGAAGAAAATGCCAAAAGGCAGAAAGAACAACTTATCTAGTTTAGAAAAAGAGAAATTATTGAAATGGATTAGTTCTCTCGATAAAACATAAAAAAAGCCTCTATAAATAGAGGCTTTAATTTTATACTATAAACTAAAATTACTTTGCTACATTGACAGCTCTTGTCTCGCGAATTACAGTAACTTTCACCTGACCAGGATAGGTCATATCCGTCTGTATTTTTTGTGAAATCTCAAAAGATAATTGAGCAGCTCTATCATCATTTACTTTTTCGCTCTCAACGATAACACGAAGCTCTCTACCCGCTTGTATAGCGTAAGCCTTCTGTACACCACTAAAACCAAAAGCAACCTCTTCAAGGTCTTTTAAACGCTGAATATAAGAATCTAACACCTGTCTTCTTGCTCCTGGTCTTGCACCACTAATGGCATCACAAACCTGTACGATAGGTGCAATCAAAGTTTTCATTTCAATTTCATCGTGGTGAGCACCGATGGCATTACATACCTCTGGCTTCTCTCCGAACTTCTCAGCCCACTGCATACCTAAGATAGCGTGTGGCGTTTCAATTTCATTTTCAGTATTCGGCACTTTACCTATATCATGTAAAAGTCCGGCACGTTTAGCAATTTTAGGATTCAATCCTAACTCAGCAGCCATAACACCACAAAGCTTTGCTACTTCTCTAGAGTGTTGTAATAGGTTTTGACCGTAAGAAGATCTATACTTCATTCTACCAACTGCACGTATTAACTCTGGGTGTAAACCATGAATACCTAAGTCGATTACAGTACGTTTACCAATTTCAACAATTTCAGCCTCTATTTGCTTTTCTGTCTTCTTAACTATCTCTTCAATTCTTGCTGGGTGAATTCTACCATCTGTCACTAACTTATGAAGTGATAGTCTTGCAACCTCTCGTCTAACAGAATCGAAACAAGAAAGTATAATAGCTTCTGGTGTATCATCAACAATAATCTCAACACCGGTAGCAGCTTCTAGAGCTCTAATATTTCTACCTTCTCTACCAATGATTCTACCTTTAACATCATCAGATTCAATATTAAATACAGACACACAGTTCTCAACTGCTTCTTCTGTACCAATTCTCTGAATGGTGTTAATTATAATTTTTCGTGCTTCTTGTTGTGCTGTAAGTTTAGATTCTTCAACAGTAGATTGAATGTAAGCCATAGCATCAGTCTTGGCAGTTTCTTTCAAACTCTGTACCAATTGATTTTTAGCTTCATCTGCAGAAAGACCAGAAATAACTTCTAATTGTTGAATTTGGCTTTTATGCATTTTATCCAACTCTTCATGACGTTTGTCAAAAAGTTCTTTTTTCTGTTCTACGTCTTTCAGTTTATTATCTAGCTGAGAGTTCATGTTCTTGTTTTTGGCAAGTTCACTACTTACTTGAGACTCTTTATCTCTCGTACGCTTCTCTGCTTCGTTTATTTTTCTGTCTTTACTATTAATAACCTTCTCATGCTCAGCTTTTAATTCTAAAAACTTCTCTTTCGCCTGTAAAATCTTTTCTTTTTTGACACTCTCTCCTTCTACATTTGCATCTTTTAATATGCGTTCAGCGTCTTTCTTTGCGTTTATTATGGTTTTAGAGGCTTTCCCTTTTTCCAAAAATTTTGCTATTGCAAAACCGATTGCCAGCCCAACTATTGCGGCAATAATTATCATTGTACTATCCATAGTGTAATTTATTAATAAAAAAAAAGCCCACATTGGAGAAGTTTTGATCAAACTCCGGTAAACAGGTTTAGGGCTAACAGACTGATCAAGGATCCCTATACAAGTAGGGCTTGCTTTTACAATCTAAACTCACCCTTTTTAAAAAAAATAAATGTTGAGTTTGTCAAAAGGTATTACCAATGTGGGCAGTAACTTAATGTATTTAAAAGAACGTTTTTATTTCAAAGCTAATTTAGATGACACCAAATCTTCTAGCGCTTGTAAACGCTCTTCAGCTTCTTTGGTACCTTCTGTTTGCTCTATGCCATTCTGTTCAATTTTAGACGCAAATTGTAAGGCACACATGGCCAAAACATCTTGTTTGTCTCTAACTGCATAATTCTTCTCAAATTTTTTAGCCAACTCTTCTATATTTTTAGCTGCTTTACGCAAGCCTTCTTCCTGAGCAGGGTCGATAGTCAATGGGTAGACCCTATCAGCAATAGAAAGTTTTATTTTGAGCTTTTCTGACATATTATTATAAACATTACTCCGACAATTGAGCTATACAATGGTCCAACTCTCGTATTAATGTATTTATTTTAAGCTTAGCTTCTGTTTTATTGGTATTACTGCCAAGCATTGAATTAGCAAGTTTGAGTGAATTATATTTTTCTTCCCATTCAGACACCGTCTTACTGGTATTTTCTTGTGAAGATTTTATATTCGTTAATTCTTTTTCCAATTCAATATTAGCATTGTTTAAAACCTCAAGTTTATGCAACAATTTGCTAATTTTATTTTCTAAAGAATCAACAATTTTAATTAACTCGCCCATACATTACAATCAATGCGATTTACACAAAGTTAACATACATTATATGACTTAGCAATAGTTTTTTGAAATATTCGTAAATCTGTTGTTCTTAATTTCAGAATAGATTACAATAAACTCTTTATTATAATTTTAGCGTCCTCAACTTCACGGAATTGTTATTGATTAATTATTTTCGCACTATTGCTGTCTACCTATGAAAAAAATATCCCTTGGTCTGTTATTATTATTTTGTTTTAATCTTTTCGCACAAGAAAATCATCCGAAAGATGCTTTTGGACCACCTATGGATATACCCATTATTCTAGCGGGTACATTTGGCGAGCTACGTTCTAATCATTTTCATTCTGGTGTTGATATTAAAACACAGCAACGCGAAGGTATTCCTATAAACGCTATCGGCGATGGTACTATTACCCGTATTAAGGTTTCTCTTTGGGGCTACGGCAAAGTTCTTTATATCGCTCACCCAAACGGATATACTTCTGTTTATGGGCATCTTCAGAAGTTCTCACCTACTATTGAAGCGTATATTAAAAAATTACAATACAATAAAAAGTCATTTGAAGTAGAGGTTTTTCCTGACTATGGAGAGCTGAAAGTGTCTAAAGGCGAACTAATTGCCTATAGTGGTAATACTGGCGGTTCTGCTGGTCCGCATTTACATTTTGAAATTAGAAGTAGTATTTCTGAAAAACCGACCAACCCTTTAATGTATGGTCTAGATGTTGCCGATGCTACAAATCCTATCCTAGAAAAATTATTTGTTTATCCGCTAACAGATAAATCTCATGTAAATAATAATTATGAACGAACACAGGTAAACTTCAGCAAACAGGCTGATGGTTCTTTTTTAGCAGATAAGGTTACTGCTCTTGGTGATATTGGAGTCGGTTTTATTGGTTTTGATAGGTTAGATATGGCCGCCAATAAAAACGGAGTTTATAGTGTTGAACTTAGTGTAAACGGAAAAATATATTCCCTTTACGATTTTGAGTCATTTTCATTTGGCGAGACTAGATATATAAATACGCTTGTAGATTATGATTACTATGGTAGAAATAGACAGAAAATACAGAAGAGTTTTAAATCGCCCGGCAACAACCTAAGTATTTATAAAGACTTATATAACGACGGTAAAATAAAAATAAACGAAGGTTTAAGTTATACCGCCAAATTATTGATCAAAGATTATGCAGGCAATAAGATCGAACTTAATATACCTGTTGAAGGGGTAAAGAATTTATTAGGCAACAAAAAAGTAATTGCGAAAACAGACAATTACGTGATTGCCAAAAAACCTAATAATTTTGATTTAGGTGGTGCCAAAGTTTATTTTCCAACAAACACTTTTTATGAAGATTTTTATATCGATTTAAAGAAGGGAAAAGACACCGTAACCATTCATCGTAACACAATACCGGCACACAAAAATTTCACGATAACTTTTGATGTTTCTAAATATTCAAAAGAAGAACAAAAACAATTATTTATAGCTCGGTTAGATTCTAAACTTAGACCAAACCATGCGAACACCTATAAACGTGGTAACGAATTTACAACGCGAACACGTAATCTAGGTACCTACACTTTAGCTAAAGATTCTGTTGCGCCCACTATTAGAACCAAGAATTTCAAAGACAAGCAATGGTTAAACAATTATAAATACTTGAGTGTACAAATAGCTGATGACTTAAGTGGTGTAGATAAATATTCTGCTACATTAAATGGCGAATGGATATTAATGGAATACGAACCTAAGCGTAATACTTTGACCTATAATTTTGATGATAAGATTGCAGATCAAACGCAATGTGTACTTGAAGTTACCGTTACAGATAATGTAGGGAATACGAACACCCTAACCACCTCTTTTTATAGAAAATAACATATTTGAAACTACCTAACGTTCTAAGCCTGATACTATTACTATGCAGCGCCATTGGTTTTGCACAGAATGCTACTATTTCAGGTATAGTATTAGGAAATGATAATGAACCCTTACCTAATGTAAATATTACTAGTAAAGATTTAGGGACCACTACAAATACTGACGGTTTTTACATTTTAGAAATTACCTCAGATGAAGAGAACACTATAGTTTTCTCTCATATTGCTTATTTAGATGTTGTTTTAGAAAATATTATATTAAACACGAACGAGACGTTTGAGTTCAATCCTGTCTTAAAAAGTGATGTCACCCAGATAGACGGAGTTACCGTTTCTGCCACTGGCGAAAAAGAAGTCAGCAATATTTTAAACATATCTCCAGAAAAAATCAGAAAGATACCAGGTGCAAATTCCGGAGTAGAAACAATATTGAAGCTATTACCTGGTGTATCGTCTAACAACGAATTAAGTACACAATATGCTGTACGTGGTGGCAACTACGATGAAAATTTGGTTTATGTAAACGAAATAGAAGTATATAGACCCTTTCTAATTCGTTCTGCACAACAAGAAGGGTTGAGCTTTGTAAATAGCGACTTAGTACAAAATGTAAAATTTTCAGCTGGTGGTTTTCAAGCGAAGTATGGCGATAAACTAGCTTCAGTTTTAGATATAAAATATAAAACCCCTACCCTATTTTCTCTTCGGGCTGATGCAAGTTTTCTTGGCGCAAGTGCTAGTTTAGAAACCGTTTCTAAAAATCAAAAGTTGAGTTCTGTATCTGGTGTGCGATATAGAAATAACTCTTTATTGGTTAATAGTCAGCAGACACAAAGCAATTTTAATCCAGCATTTACAGATGTTCAAAGTTATTTGACGTACCGTTTTTCAACTAAGTTTCAACTTAATTTTCTAGGAAACCTAGCTGTCAACGATTATAAAAATGAACCATTAAATAGACAGACTAATTTTGGCACCATAGATAATCCGCAGGCATTGGTTGTCTATTATGAGGGACAAGAAAACAATAAATACACTACCGCCTTAGGTGCTTTAAAAGGAAGTTACTTTTTAAATGATAAGACCACTCTAAAACTTATTACATCTATTTATCATACCATTGAAGAAGAATACTCAGATGTTGTTGCAGCCTATGAACTTGGTGATGTTGATAGCAATTTGGGTAGTGATAAGGCCGGCGAGGTATTAACATCTCGTGGGATCGGTTCTCAATTCAACCGTACAAGAAACGATTTAGATGCCCTAATATTCAATTTAGAACACAAAGGTTCTCACACCATGAATAATTCTATATTGGAATGGGGAGCAAAATATACTCATGAAGATATACGAGATCAGTTGAGAGAATCTGAGTTTATTGACTCTGCCGGATTCTCTATTAGACCACCTCGCCCTGAATTCATTAACAATCAACCTTCTGAACCTTTTGATGCTCCATTAGAAGCCTATACTGGGTTAAATGCTTTAAACTTTGTAAAAACGAATCGGTTTTCTGGTTATGTTCAAGTAGGAACCCAAAAAACATGGAACAACGCAGATGTATACTATAATATAGGTGTACGCTCACATCATTGGACGGTGAGCGGTACGGGTGTAGAGAAAGTATCACAAACTGTATTTAGCCCGCGTGCACAGTTCGCTATAAAGCCCGAATGGAAAAAAGATATGCTCTTTCGACTTTCTGCCGGAGTTTATCATCAACCTCCTTTTTATAGAGAATTACGCGATAATACCGGTACTATAAACCCCAATGTAAAGGCACAAAAAGCTTTTCATATTGTTGCAGGAAATGAATACAGCTTTCTGCTTTGGGACAGGCCTTTTACACTGATTAGCGAAGCATATTACAAGAAATTAGAAAATGTTAATCCGTATACCTTAGAAGATGTTCGCATTCGTTACGCTGCTAATAATGATACAGAAGCTTATGTCTATGGCGCCGAAGTTAGATTAAACGGTGCTTTTGTACCTGGCACAGAATCTTGGGTAAGTCTAGGTTATTTAAAAACTGAAGAGAACAGAAATAATAGAGGCTACATACCTCGCCTTACTGATCAACGCGTAAAATTTGCTATTCTTTTTCAAGATTACATACCTACAATACCAGATGTAAAGATGTATTTAAACCTAGTTTATCAAACTGGTGTTCCTGGTGGTTCGCCAAGTTATGCCGATCCATATATTTTTCAGAATAGATTAAGAGATTATAAACGTGCAGATTTAGGAATTTCCTATATTTTTGCAAATAAGGATAAACAATTTCCAAAAACACATTGGCTTCATAATTTTAAAGAATTGAGTTTAGGTTTTGAAATTTTCAATTTATTCAACAATCAGAATTCAATTACCAATACTTGGGTTAGAGATGCAGATAGCAAGAATGAGTATGCTGTACCAAATTATCTTACTTCTAGAGTGTTAAATTTAAAATTAGGGTTACGCCTTTAAACATTACAAATGAAAAGAATACTTTTCTTACTAGCACTTATTTCTTCTTTCGCCGTTGTGGCTCAGAAAAACATTTATGAAAGTCCGAGTTTTGATGCCTTGAGTGCTGATCATAATATTTTAGCTATTATACCTTTCTTGACCAATTTAGATTTAAATGAAAAAGTCTCTAAATCTGAACAAAAAAGGCTGGAAGAGAACGAAGGTTATGCTGTACAAAATGCTTTAGAGACGTATTTTTCTAAACGTAGTAAAAAGAAAAAGTTACCGGTAACCTTTCAGAACATCGAAAATACGGCTGCTATATTAGCAAAGAAAAATATTAGCTATGACAACATCGATGTCTATACTACCAAAGAGCTAAGTGAAATTTTAGGGGTAGATGGCATTATCAGTGGCACTTTAGATTTGAACATACTACTATCTAACGGCGTACCAACAGAGTTCAGTTTCACCGATTACTTCTCAGGCGGTGCTAATTATGGCCGTATTGGTATTAAGATAAGCGATGGTGGTTCTGGTAAATTACTTTGGAAATACGAAAAGGAAATTAATAAGAAAACTGGCAAAAATACCACCGACCTTATTGATCGTATGATGAAGTTAGCGATTAGAAAATTCCCCTACGAGAGAGAGCGTAAACGCGATCGTAAGAACTAACTACGCTTCTATAATATCTTTTAAAACTCCGATAGTATAATCGATTTCTTCTTTGGTAGTATACGTAGAAAATGAAAAGCGTACAGATGGCTTTTTCATATCTTCAGCAGACAATACTTGTGCAAGTACGTGAGAACCTGCATCGCTACCAGACTGGCAAGCACTACCTTTAGAACAGGCAATACCTTTCATATCTAAATTGAATAAAAGTAGCATTGACTTAGCTTCAGAAATAGGCAAACAAACATTCACTAAAGTATAAGTACTTTTATCTAAATCACCCGAATGTCCATTAAATTTGGCACCTGGTATTTCTTTATTAACCTGCTCGACGAAGTAAGATTTTAATCCCTCAACATATTTCTTGTCTTCCTCTAAATTATCATAAGCATGTTTAAAAGCTTCTTCTAACCCTACGATATTATGAAAAGACTCGGTACCAGCTCTAAGTCCGCGTTCTTGAGTTCCGCCAGATATCATACTGCTTAAACCAGAATTTTTACGAATAAAAGCAAAACCAATTCCTTTTGGACCGTGAAACTTATGCGCTGCGGCGGCTAAGAAATCTATAGGGAATGCTTTTACATCCCAATTAAAATGTCCGAGAGATTGTACCGTATCAGAATGAACTAAAGCTCCGTATTTCTTCGACAAAAGCGTAATCTCTTCTAAGTCTATTTTATTTCCAATTTCATTGTTTACATGCATTAAGCTAACCAACTTCTTAGAATCGTCTTTCTGCAAAAGAGTTTCTAAATGGGCAACATCAGGATTACCAAATGCATCTAAATCCACATATAATAATTGAATTGAGCCCTTTTGCTCTAACTCTTCTACCGTATGTAAAACTGCATGGTGCTCAATTCTAGTAGTAATAATAGTTTTTACATCTAAATCGCGAACAGCACATCTAATAATCATATTATCTGCCTCGGTACCACCAGATGTAAAAATAATTTCTGAAGGCTGTGCATTAATATACTTAGCAATAGTTTTACGAGCACTTTCAATGGCTGTCTTTGCCGTTCTACCAAAACTATGTGTAGAAGAAGGGTTACCATAAGTACCTAAGGCATCTTGCATTTTTGCAATAACATTAGGATGAATTTGCGTAGTGGCTGCATTATCTAAATATACATGTTTCATATAAGCCTACTCTTAAAATAAATAATGAACAAAAATAGTTAATTAACCCATAATTGACAGTGATGCTACAGACAGATTTCCAATTTTTAAATTAAATTTGAATTATGAAAAAATACCTCTTAATTGGTTGTTCGATTTTGTTCTTTGGATGTAATGATGGTGACCTTCAAATAGAAACTGTAGATTTTGATAGTATCGAAACTATTCAAAGCTGTAATGATGTTTTTGCGACGACCGAAAATGTACTGTTCAAGATAAATGGTGATGAGGCATTAATTTTGACCATCCCCAGCGGACTATTAAAAAATGAAGTAACGGTTTCTAGTTTAGAAAGTGCAGTACCTGGTAATTCGCAAATTAGTTATAGAATTTTCTCAGAGACTGTTACTAATGCATATTTCTGCGATTCGCCACCACCACTTACACCAACTGTTTTAGAAGAAATTGAAGCTGAAAGTGGTGATATAATTGTAACGACAACTACTGAAGACAGTATTACATTCACACATACCATTCAACTTAGCGGTATAACCTTTTTAAATGAAAACGGTAGTAGAATTACAGATTTACAAATAAGTGAATTTGGTACTGTAACTACAACTGCAGAGTAATCTAAAAATTCTGAAAAATATAGACTTCGGTAGCCCCTAGCCCATATTTTTGATAATCTGCATCGTAATATTTTACGTTATCGTATTTTCTGAACAAGTAGCCTAATTCTTCTTTTAATACACCTTCGCCAACACCATGTATAAATACAATTTTTTGTATTCGTTTACTAATGGCAAAATCTAACTGACGTTTAGCAGTATCTAACTGTAGGTTGAGCATATCGTACTTACTTACCGATTTAGGGTTTTTCATTAGTTGATTGATATGTAAATCAACTTCCATTTTTGGTGCAGTACGTTCTTTAGCCTTTAAAACTGTTGCCTTTCTACGCTTAGGTATTTCCTTTTCCTTTTTAATTTGAGCGATTTCATAATTAGAAACTCTAATATCGTCTGCAATTAAAACCAGCTCACTAGCAGCGAATGTTAAAGGAAAACCATCGTCACTTAACATGGTAATATTAGTACCATTAATAGATTCAACAACGCCTTTAATAACATCATCAATTGTTTCTACGGTATCGCCAATATTAAAATGAGACATGTTTTTGTTTTGAATACACAAAAATAATGGTAATTTTCGGACTATTAATTTATTTACAGATGCGCCTTAAGGCATTACTTATTTTTCTGGGATTAGAAAGTTTCATGCTACCCTGTTTTACCAAACAGTTATTGGGCGTAGATTGCCCTGGCTGTGGGTTACAGCGCTCACTATTATTTTTAATAAAAGGTGAGTTTATATCCGCTTTTCTAATGTACCCAGCTATTTACCCTATGCTATTACTCTTTGGCTTTTTAGGGCTTAATAAACTATACCCAATTAAACACTCAAATACAATTACAATTACGCTTATGGTAAGCACCGTAGGTTTTATACTAACCAATTATATTTTAAAATTCATCTAATAACTAAACCTTTAAATTATGGAACAACAAAAATTACCCAATGTAACGTTAGCATTAGTACTAGCTATTTTAGGATTTGTATGCTGCTGCTTTGGTGGAGTACCTGGAATTCTATTTGGCGGTATTGCTTATTTTCTAGCGACTAAAGACGAAAAAACATATAAAGAAAACCCTGACAACTATTCTAACTATAGTACTTTAAAAACTACTAAAACAGTTTCAATTATTGTATTAGTTATTGGTATTCTTTATTTAGCATATTCAATCTACGGTATCATGAGTATTGGTGGATGGGAAGCATATATGGAACAAGTTCAAATAATGACTGAACAATACTCTCAATAACTAAATGAACAATTCAGAGTACCAACAAATACCAGGTTCTAGCAACGCATTAACTTTTGGCATTTTATCTATTGTACTAACCCTTTTCTGCTGTGGTCCTTTTGGTGCCATATTCAGTTTTATTGGTTTAAGCAATGCTAAAACAGCAAAGAGACATTACGAGGCTAATCCTGGTAATTATAGAGGATATGAAAATATTAGTACGGGAAGAATTCTCTCTTATGTAGGTCTAGCTTTAGCCCTAATATATCTAGTGTTTTGCATTCTTTATTTCGGATTGATAATGGCTTTCTTTATGACAGCCGATTTTCAATAAGAAAATAATAATCAAAAAAAATCCCCGATTTACATCGGGGATTTTTTATTACTAGTTTTTAAACTCTTTCAGTGTTTTTATAATAATAGAAACACAATCTAAAAGTTGTTCTTTTGTCATCACCAATGGTGGCGCGAATCTTATAATATTACCATGTGTTGGTTTTGCCAGTAATCCGTTTTCTTTTAAGGCCATACAAATATCCCATGCAGTAGAACTATCTTCACTGTCATTAATAAGTATTGCATTTAAAAGACCTTTACCACGAACACTATTTACCAAATCGGTAGTCGGTATAAATTTATTGAGTTCTGCTCTAAAAAGTTCACCTAATTCAAATGCATTTTCTGCAAGCTTCTCGTCTTTTACAACTTCTAAAGCAGCCATACCAACAGCAGCAGCAATTGGGTTACCACCAAACGTACTACCATGATTTCCTGGTCGTATAACATTCATAATGGCATCATTCGCCAAAACAGCAGAAACTGGGTAAGCACCACCAGACAAGGCTTTACCTAATATTAAAATATCTGGTTTAATTTCTGGTGTACCACTACAATGCTTATCTGCACAAGAACAATTACCACAAGTAGCCAGTAAACGACCTGTTCTAGCAATACCTGTTTGTACTTCATCTGCAATAAACAATACATTATACTTTTCACATAATGCTTTAGCTCCGCTTAAATAACCTTCAGAAGGCACATAAACTCCCGCTTCCCCTTGAATAGGTTCTACCAAAAAGCCTGCTACGTTTGAGTTTGATTTTAAAACTTCTTCAAGAGCAGATAAATTATCGTACTCTATTTTAATGAATCCGTCAGTATATGGTCCGAAGTTCTTACGAGCTACAGGATCGTTAGAAAAAGAAATAATTGTAGTTGTACGACCATGAAAATTGTTCTCGCAAACAACAATTTCAGCCGTATTTTCTGCAATACCTTTTTCTTCATATGCCCATTTTCTACAAATTTTCAAAGCCGTCTCTACAGCTTCTGCACCCGTATTCATTGGTAATAACTTATCGAAATGAAAAGTCTCTGTTGCATATTTCTCATACTTACCCAACATATCATTGTAAAATGCTCTAGAGGTCAAAGACAATGTCTTGGCTTGCTCTGTCATTGCATTTACAATTTTTGGGTGACAATGCCCCTGGTTTACTGCAGAGTAAGCAGAAAGAAAGTCATAGTATTTTTTTCCTTCCACATCCCAAACATGAACACCTTCTCCTTTGCTTAATACAACAGGTAATGGGTGATAATTGTGGGCTCCGTGTTTTTCTTCTAATGCAATAGCATCCTTAGAAGTGATGTTTTCTAAAATTGACATGATAAAAATTACTTTAAATAAAACTTTAGCAATTCCTTCTATACCTTTTTCCTTTCAAATCCCGAAAAAGAAATCGGGGCGAAAATTCAGCGTGGGAGAGAAATCATCCTGTAGAATTACAAACATAATAAATATTTTTTTTGAACTACTATAAAATCTAAAAGAACCTATGAACTATGATAAAATGTGACCTTTAACAAAAAATTGTGTCCTAATACATAGAACCAATTTATTATAAAAAGAACACTATGAATTATTTAGAGAACATGATGTCTAGCCTTTCTAACTCAGTCGGCGATTTTTTACCCACCACAATCGGCGCAATACTAATCCTTCTTATAGGATGGTTTATTGCCGGATTCTTGAAAAGACTTATTACCAAACTAATTAAACGGACTAATATCGACAGTAAATTAGGGTCGGGTAAAGTTGTACTTTCTTCATTTATCGGAAAACTTGTATATTTCTTTATCATGATTTTTGTTTTCATGCTAGCCTTAGAAAAACTGGGTATGACAAGTGTTTTAGACCCTGTCAAAAATTTACTAAATGGCTTTACTGATTACATACCTAATATAGTAGGTGCAGGTTTAGTAGGTTATATCGGTTATATGCTAGCTACCATAGTTTCTGAACTAGTAGGTCTTTCTGGAGAAACCATACAAAGCTTTGTACCTAAATTAAAATTACCAGAAAATTTAAATTTAGTCAACATACTTAAAAAAGTCGTTTTCATTTTCATCTTTATACCTTTATTAATTACTGCATTGAATATTTTAAATATGGATGCTATCTCTGTTCCTGCAACTCATATGCTAGAACAGTTCTTTAATGCTATACCTAAAATAATCGTTGCTGTACTTATATTGTTGATATTCGTTATCGGAGGTAAATTTGTTGCTGGCTTGGTTACAGACTTATTAGAGAGTTTAAATTTAGATGGTATTGTTAACAGAATGAATTTAAGTAGCTTATCATCAAATACAAACCTTGCAAAACTTCTAGGTAATGTTGTTTACTTTTTCATTGTTCTTTTCGGAATTACCACTGCATTAGAAAAATTAGAATTTGAAAAACTTACTAATGTACTAGACACTTTAGTAGGTGTTTCTGGAAATATTCTTTTCGGATTAGTAATTTTAATCATAGGAAACTGGATAGCCTCTACAGCTCACAAAGCAATGGCTAAAGATGAAAACAGTCTTTTTGTTGCATCAATTGTTAGAATGTGCATTTTAGCTATTTTCTTGGCAATGGGTCTTAAAACTATGGGTATTGGCGATGAAATTATAAATATGGCTTTTGGTATTACCTTGGGTACCATTGCTGTAACGATTGCTTTATCATTTGGACTTGGAGGTAGAGAAGCTGCTGGTAAGCAAATGGAAAGAATTTTAAATAAATTCAATAAAACTAAATAGTAACAAAAAACTATTTAACTTTTTAGAGTCCGGAAATCTTACATCAAAGGTTTCCGGACTTTTTCATTTATATAAAAACAAATCATTTCTTATCTACTCTAATAAACTATCTTTTTTAACTAAATATAACAGCCCTACTATGTTTATTAGTTATAATAAATGCCAACGGATGCTTACTTTTGCCACATGCGAAAAAAGACAAAGCGAGTAGTTTTTGAAAATGTAATGGTAACCGATGCAGCTGCAAAGGGTAAAACTATTGGTAAAGCCCCAGATGGTAGGGTTATTTTCTTAAACAACAGTGTACCGGGCGACGTGGTAGATGTACAAACTACCAAAAAGAGAAAAGCTTATTTTGAAGGAACTGCTATTAACTTTCATAGTCTTTCAGACAAAAGAGTAGACCCGGTTTGTCAGCATTTTAATGTTTGTGGAGGCTGTAAGTGGCAAGATATGGGCTACGAACACCAACTATTTTATAAACAGAAAGAAGTAGAGAACAATTTAAAAAGAATAGGTCATTTAGATTTACCAGAAATGACACCAATTCTTGGCTCAGAGCAACAATATTTCTACAGAAACAAAATGGAATTTTCTTTTTCTGATAGTCGTTGGTTAACGCTCGAAGAAGTAAAGTCTGATAATCAAATTGAAGATAGAAATGCCCTAGGTTTTCATATACCTGGCATGTGGGACAAGATTTTGGACATCAAAAAATGTCATCTACAAAAAGACCCATCGAACGCTATACGTTTAGAAACCAAAAAATTTGCCGTTGAAAACGGATTAACATTTTTTAATCCAAGAAATCAATATGGCCTGCTACGTACTTTAATGATACGTACGTCATCTATTGGCGAAATCATGCTATTGGTGCAGTTTTTTGAAGACGATAAAGAGAAAAGAGAATTACTCTTAAATCACCTTGCCGTAACTTTTCCTGAGATAACATCTTTATTATACGTTATCAATCCAAAACAGAATGATACCATTTACGATCAAGAAATTATCTGTTTTTCTGGTAGAGACCATATTTTTGAAGAAATGGAAGGGCTAAAATTTAAGATCAATGCCAAGTCTTTTTATCAAACAAATTCAGAGCAAGCATACGAGTTATATAAAATTACCAGAAATTTTGCCGATTTAAAAGGTGATGAGTTGGTATATGATTTGTACACAGGTACTGGTACTATTGCCCAATTTGTTTCTAAAAAAGCAAAAAAAGTAGTGGGTATAGAATCTGTACCTGAAGCAATTTTAGACGCCAAAGAAAATGCTGAACGAAACGAAATTGAAAACGTCGATTTCTTTGTTGGCGATATGAAAAATGTATTCAACGAACAGTTTATTGCTCAAAACGGTGTGCCAGATGTTATTATTACCGATCCTCCGCGTGATGGTATGCATAAAGATGTGGTTCAGCAAATACTAAACATAGCGCCTAAAAAAGTAGTCTACGTGAGCTGCAATAGCGCAACACAGGCAAGAGATTTAGAGCTAATGAAAGAGATGTATGATATTACGAAGGTGCAACCTGTAGATATGTTTCCGCAGACCCATCACGTAGAAAATGTTGTACTTTTAGAAAAGAAAGTTTAAAATGAGAAGATTTCAAATCGGATTATTAATTTTTCTAGGGATTATTATCTCTTTATCATGTGAAAAAGATGATATCTGCGTAGAAGGGGACACTCCCCTACTGGTCATAGAATTTTATGATATTTCAGATACAGCTACCTTGAAAGAAGTACCAACTTTAAGAGTCGTTGGTGTTGGGCAAACGGTTACCGTAAATACCGTTACAGACCGCAGCAATTTAAGTACGATATCCATTCCATTAAAAACTGATGAAGACATAACTAGCTTTATATTAATAAAGAACTCTGCTGCCAATGATGACGGAGCAGAAACAGGTAACCTAGATACCATTAATTTTTCATATTCAAGAATTGAAGACTTTCTATCTCGTGGTTGTGGTTTTGTAGTTAACTATGATGAATTGGATGCCAATGTAACCGCTGATTCTGATAACTGGATTCAAGATATCGAAATAACACAATCGTTAGTCACTAACTCAGATTCTACACATGTCAAGATATTTCATTAATCTTTTATTCATTTTAATTACTTGTTCGGTATTTAGCCAAAGTAAGCCTATTGATCTAAACCCAAAAGATACTGTTGAGTACAAACAGTCATATGGCTTAGGTTTGGGTATTGACTTAAGTAGAATTATAACCGGAGCTTTAGATGATAATTATAAAGGCTTCGAAATAGTAGCTGATTATAGATTGACCCAAAATTTATATTTGGCTGCAGAACTAGGTACAGAAGAAAAAACGAGACAAGAAGATCTATATAATTTCACCACCTCGGGCAATTATATAAAAATAGGTGTCAACAAAAATAATTATGCGAACTGGTACGGTGAGCGCAATTTAATTTATATGGGTGGTCGCTTGGCATTTAGTACTTTCGACAATACGCTTAATAATTATCAATACTTCGATACGAATAGATACTGGAGTCCAGACGGATTTTCTAACGGTTCTGATGTACCTGAAAAATTCTCTGGTCTTAATGCCACATGGATAGAGGGCGTTTTCGGTACTAAAGTAGAACTGCTCTCAAATTTATATATGGGCACCAGCATACGCTTAGGTCTTATTTTGAGTCAAAAAGAAGATGAACGCTTTCCTAATCTTTGGGTACCGGGTTTTAACAAGGTAACTTGGGATAGTAATTTCGGTATCGGATATAATTATAGTATTTCTTATTTCTTACCGCTTTATAAAAAGAAAAATAAGATTAAGAAAAAGATTGAAGAATCTAACGAACCACAAGGTCCTCCAAAACCAAAAGAGCGCTTATAGAATTTTAAAGCCCTTAATAAAAATCCACTTCATCACAATTTTATCGACACCCTCAATTTTTGTTACAGCAAATTTAGGCGCTAAAAAAGAAGCGCTAATGGCAGCAATAGCAGATAAATAAAGAGAGTTCATTGTTACAGTAACGTATAAAATGTAACGAAATAAAACAAAGAGCACAGCGAAACTTAAAAAATTATAGATTAGAACCTTGTATTTTAACTTCATTCTTCAGTGTTTTTTTGATACTTCGCTTTCTTACTACCCTCGTACATCTCGTACTTTACCAAACGAGATTCTAAGTGGCTGTTAAACACTTTAATTTTACGAGAAGGTCTTAAACCTACAAACTTTAAAGCTGGCAGATTACTCGTTATAAACCATGCATTAGTACCTGGGTAACCTTGTTTTAAAGTATCACCGATAGCACTATAAAAATTTTCCAAATCAATATCTAAACGTTCTCCATATGGCGGGTTAAAACACATATGTAACGACCCTGCCGATTCTTTTTCTGTTTTGAAAAAATCTTTTCGCTCTACGGTTATATAATCTTCTAGATTAGCATTCTCGATATTATCTTGAGCTTTTCTTACCGCAGAAGGTGCTTTATCGTATCCGATAATTTTATAATGAAACTCTCTAGTTTTCTTTAAACTTGAATCAATGATTTTCTCAAATAGATCAGCATCAAAATCTGTCCATTTTTCAAAAGCAAAACTCTTTCTATTAATATTTGCCGGTATGTTACAAGCAATCATTGCTGCCTCTGTTAACATCGTACCACTACCACACATAGGATCTAAAAAGTCAGACTGACCATCCCATCCACTCAATAATAACAACCCCGAAGCTAAAACTTCATTTATAGGCGCAATATTGGTTGCCGTACGGTAGCCTCTTTTATGTAATGAATATCCAGAACTATCTAGAGAAACATTACAATCATTATTATGAATATGAATATTTATACGTAGATCAGGATCCTTAACATCTACATCTGGTCTTGTACCATCAGTATCTCTAAACTTATCAACTATCGCATCTTTTGTTTTTTGCGATATATATAATGAATGTGTAAACTGCTCAGAATTAACAGTTGCATCAATAGCAAAGGTTTCGCTGACAGAAAGATATTCTGTCCAATCCATTGCATAAATTTTCTTGTACAAATCATTTTCATCTCTAACTCGAAACGAATGTATAGGCTTAATAATTTTAATTGCTGTTCTTAAACATAGATTAGCTTTGTACATAAAACCAGTATCGCCTTCAAAAGCAACATTTCTAGTTCCCTCTACAACATTACTTGCTCCTAAATTTCTAAGTTCTTTAGAAAGCAGTTCTTCAAAACCAAATAAGGTCTTAGCGACCATTTTAAAATTATTACCCATATTCATCTTTTCTCGTACCGCAAAAATACGCTAATTTTGACGCCTGTTTAATTAATGACCTATTTCCTTTTTTAAAAGGTTTATCAGTATCTACATGATTTATATTTTACCTATTCTGGGAGTGCTTATTAGTTTTCTTTTTGTGGTCATTGCAAAACCACAAAAAAATGAATCGTTTAAACTATTACTAGCATTTAGTGGTGCTTTTCTTTTAGCACTTACCATCTTTGAAATGCTGCCAGAAATATATTCCACTGTCGATTCAAAGTCCATAGGCGTTTTTATAATGTTAGGAATTCTGTTTCAAATATTTTTAGAATTCTTCTCTAAAGGAGCTGAACACGGTCATGTACATATATCAAAAAAGAGTCAAAAATTTCCGTGGTTATTGTTTATAAGCCTTTGTATTCATTCCCTACTTGAAGGACTTCCTATAAGCACTAATGATACAATCATTTATGGCATTCTAATTCACAAGATACCAATCGCAATAATATTAAGCATATTCCTTTTAGCTTCAAACATTAAGCCAGTACAAGCCGGACTCTTTATGATATTATTTTCTATAATGACTCCCTTAGGCACTTATTTATCGCATACAATTGAATTATTTTCTACATACGGAGTATATTTAAACGCCTTAGTAATAGGTGTCTTTTTACATATTTCAACTGTAATATTATTTGAAAGTTCTGAAGGTCATAAATTCAATTTAAGGAAGTTACTAGTTATTATACTAGGTATAACAATCGCATATTTTTTATAAATGTTCAGTAAAGAAGACTCTAGAAAATTACGTGAAGAATTTTGGATCTCTTTTGGAAAATCATTTCCAAATAAATGGACCTTATATAAAACCAAGGTAAAAGGACTATCCTTTAAGTTTCATTTTGATTTAAAAATGGCAATGGTTTCCATTGATGTCGATTCAGATCTCGAACAACGTGTAAAGGTTTGGGATAAACTTGTAGCTCTAAAATCAATACTCATAGATGAATATCTTCCAGAAGCCATTTATGAAGATTTTTTTATACTAGATAACCAGAAAGACATTTCAAGGATTTTTGTTCAACTTAACGATGTTTCTATTCACAATAAAAATAGTTGGAGAGAAACCATGGAGTTCTTAAATAAATCAATGTTAGCTATAGAAACGTTTTACGAGGAATATCAAGATATTATAGATTCGTAGTTCACAAAACCACGAGCACCCTTTATATAACGTCTAAATAGATAAAAAACCAATGACAAATTGCACCAGCTAAAACAAAAAGGTGCCAGATAAAGTGATTGTAAGGTATTCTTCTTACCGCATAGAAAATAATACCAATAGTATAAAAAGCTCCGCCTAACATCAATAATTGAATTCCTAATTCAGATGTATTATCTACTAAATTTTGAAAATCAAATACTATTAGCCATCCCATTGCTAAATAAAGTAGTAATGACACAATTTCAAACTTACCAGTAAAAAACAATTTTAAAATAGTACCAACAGCAGCTATACCCCATACTGCAAAGAAAATCAACCATCCATTTCCATTTATAAGAGTTATTAAAGCTACGGGGGTATACGTTCCTGCTATTAGATAATAAATATTAATATGATCTAGAATTCTCATTCTAAGTTTCCATATTTTATTATCAACTGCATGGTATATCGTAGATATTGATAACATGCTTATTAATGACAAACTATATATGACTATTCCCCATGGTGCATATTCAGATTTATGATTGTTTCCTTGAATCAGCAACACCATACCTACAATAGCTAATAATGCACCTATACCATGAGAAATGGTATTGAACTTTTCTTCTTTCTCTAATGATTTTAAGTAAGACATTTAAATCTGTTCTTTTTAAATCGAACAATTGTTCAATCTATTATTTAATTAAATGATTATCCTTCTGAAGTTTATGGCAAAAATAGAACAAGAGACTAGAACATCAACTCCATCCTTAAATTTATGGTATAAAAAAAGCCCCTTACATTTCTGTAAAGGGCTTTCGAAAAAGGCGGCTACCTACTCTCCCACTTGGTATAGCAGTACCATCGGCGCAAACGGTCTTAACTTCCCTGTTCGGAATGGTTCGTCATCTTGTGCAAGCACAAATGTTACCCCTCGACTTGCATGTGTTAGGCCTGCCGCTAGCGTTCATCCTGAGCCAGGATCAAACTCTTCATCGTTGTTTTGTAAATATTCGTCCCAACGAAGTCCAAATCTCTCCCGGCCCCGACTCTCGATTCAATTCCTTATATATACCTTGCGATATACTAAATTGTATGTTTCCTTAATTCTTGTTCCTCTCATTCAGGTCCTCACCTGAACTCGATTCTTATCTCCACAATATTTCAATGAACTTCTATCCACTCAGCTCCAAATCTCTCGATTTCCCCGCCTCGTTTCCCTTAGGTGTTTCCCTAAGCGGCTGCAAATATACAACTGTTTTTTAACCTGACAACTTTTATCGAAAAAAATATTTTTTCTTTTTTTCGCCAAACCAAAACAACATATCTATGAACCTTTTTCCAACGCCCGATTCCAAATTAATCTTCCTCGTTTGCGGGGTGCAAATGTACACACTATTCTTAAAACTGCAACTATTTATTTAAATAAAATTAAAGAAAAATTTACATCAATATGCAACATCCTAATAAATAACACTTTACCATTTCTGCTAATAATAAACAGATCGAATTTTACTAAAAACAGCTATTCAGATATTTAAAAATGCCCAAAGAATATGATTCAATTACCGACACCCCACTACCCCACATCAACAACAAATAACCAATACTATATGTATACCCTACATTATAACATGAATCTATTGCGGACGTGAATAGTTCATATTATCTTTGACACCCTATAATATGTACACAAATGATTAAAATTACACTTCCCGACGGATCGGTTAAGGAATTTGAAAAAGACACAACCCCTATAGCGGTTGCTAAAAGCATAAGCGAAGGATTAGCACGTAATGTTATTTCTGCAAAATTCAATAATACCATTGTTGAAACAACCACACCATTACAAACTGACGGGAGCTTAATTTTATATACATGGAATGACAAAGAAGGCAAAACCGCTTTTTGGCATTCAACTTCACATATTGTTGCCCAAGCTATAGAAGAACTATACCCAGGAGTAAAGCTAACTATAGGTCCGGCGATTGATAATGGATTCTATTATGACGTTGAACTTCCTACAGGTTCTATTTCTGATAAAGACTTTCCTTCCATAGAAAAGAAAGCATTAGAAATTGCAAGAGGTAAGCATGATTATAAAATGAGAGCTGTTTCAAAAGCAAAAGCTCTTGATTTTTACAAAAACCAAGGTAATGAGTATAAAGTAGAATTGATAGAAAACCTTGAAGACGGTACTATTACATTTTGCGATCATGACACCTTTACAGATTTATGTCGTGGTGGTCATATACCAAATACCGGTATTGTAAAAGCCATTAAGATTTTAAGTGTTGCCGGTGCATATTGGAGAGGGAACGAAAACAACCCGCAACTAACACGTATATATGGTATCTCATTTCCAAAACAAAAAGAGCTTACTGAATATTTAGCACTTTTAGAAGAAGCTAAAAAACGTGACCATAGAAAACTAGGCAAAGAATTAGAGCTATTTACCTTCTCTCAAAAAGTAGGACAAGGTTTACCATTATGGTTACCAAAAGGAGCTGCACTAAGAGAACGCTTAGAGCAATTCTTAAAAAAGGCACAAAAGAAAGCTGGTTATGAAATGGTGGTTACACCACATATTGGTCAAAAGGAATTATATGTCACCTCTGGACATTATGAAAAGTATGGTGCAGATAGTTTTCAACCTATTCATACACCAAAAGAAGACGAGGAGTTTTTATTGAAACCAATGAACTGTCCGCATCACTGTGAAATTTACAACGCTAAACCATTTAGCTATAAAGAACTTCCTAAAAGATTTGCTGAATTTGGCACTGTATATAGGTATGAGCAAAGTGGAGAATTACACGGTCTAACCAGAGTTAGAGGGTTTACTCAAGATGATGCACATATTTTTTGCACACCAGATCAATTAGATGAGGAATTTAAAGAAGTAATAGACCTATCATTATATGTACTTGGTTCTTTAGGCTTTGATGATTTCACAGCTCAAGTATCGGTACGTGATTTAGATACTCCAGAAAAATATATTGGATCGGTAGAAAACTGGGAAAAAGCAGAACAAGCAATTATAAATGCTGCTAAAGAAAAAGGACTTAACTATGTAATAGAAAGTGGTGAAGCTGCTTTTTACGGACCTAAATTAGATTTCATGGTAAAAGATGCTTTAGGCAGGCAATGGCAATTGGGTACAATTCAAGTAGATTACAACCTTCCAGAAAGGTTCGAATTAACATATAAAGGCAGTGACAATGAGCTACACAGACCAGTAATGATACACCGTGCTCCTTTCGGAAGTATGGAACGTTTTATAGCATTATTAATAGAACACACAGGTGGTAATTTCCCTTTATGGTTAACTCCTGAACAAGCTATTATTCTCCCTGTTAGCGAAAAACATGAAAAATATGCTCAAAAAGTTTTAAAATCCCTAGAAAATAACGAAATTCGCGCCCTTATCGATAGTAGAAACGAGACGATTGGTAAGAAAATACGAGAAGCAGAAATGAGTAAAGTTCCATTTATGCTAATTGTAGGGGACAATGATGAAGTGGCAAACACCATTTCTGTGCGTAAGCATGGTGGTGAAGACTTAGGAGCGATAGACGTAACTATGTTTACAGACTTGGTCAACAAAGAAATAAATAGTACCTTAAAGACGTTTAAAGAATAGAAAGTTTAATTAAAATTATTTAGTCATAGCAATACGTAAAAGATTTAGACCACAACCTAGAAGGGAAAATAAGAATCCCCATAATATCAATGAAAAGATAACAGCCCCAAAAGTTAGGTTGGTAGGTGACAATGTTGAAGTAGGTGTATATCCTTTTCCTCAGGCTCTTGAGAAAGCAGAAGAATTAGGTTTGGATTTGGTGGAGATTTCACCAAAGGCTGACCCTCCTGTTTGTAAAATAATGGAGTATAAAAAGTTTTTATACGAGCAGAAGAAAAGAGACAAGGCCATGAAAGCGAAAGCTTCTAAGGTTGTTGTTAAAGAAATAAGATTTGGTCCTAATACAGATGATCATGATTATGACTTTAAAAAGAAACACGCTGAAAAGTTCCTTAAAGAAGGAGCTAAACTAAAAGCGTACGTATTTTTCAAAGGTCGTTCTATTGTCTATAAAGATCAGGGTGAAATTCTATTATTGAAATTAGCTTCTGAATTGGAAGAATTAGGAAAGGTAGAACAGATGCCTAAATTAGAAGGAAAGCGTATGACAATGTTCATTGCGCCTAAGACTAAGGGAAAATAAAATAACACTTCGGCTTCGCATTGCGACCGAATGTATTTATAAAATACTAAACGCTGCTTACAATTGTGGGCAGCGTTTAGCATGCAAAGTGAGATTAATATATAAACTAGGAGAAAATGCCTAAACAAAAAACAAAATCCAGTGCTAAGAAGCGTTTTAAGCTTACAGGTACAGGTAAAATTAAAAGAAAGCACGCTTTTAAGAGTCACATTTTGACTAAAAAATCTAAAAAGCGTAAGCTAAAGTTAACTCATGATGGATTAGTTCATCAAGCAGATGTTAACAGTATTAAAGAGCAATTACGTTTAAAGTAATTAACTCTTTAACAGGTAAAATTATTAACCATGGAGTTAGGCCTTAAAAGTTCCTTTAAATTATAAGGGCGCCTACTACAAAAAATTAGAAAAAAATGCCAAGATCAGTAAATGCAGTAGCTTCAAGAGCCAGAAGAAAAAAGGTAATGAAGCAAGCCAAAGGTTACTTTGGAAGACGTAAAAACGTTTGGACAGTAGCCAAAAATGCGGTTGAAAAAGCAATGTTATATGCTTATAGAGACCGTAGAAACAAGAAAAGAACTTTTCGTTCATTATGGATTACCCGTATTAATGCAGGTGCCAGACAACACGGAATGTCCTACTCTCATTTTATGGGAAAAGTAAAAGCTAATAACATAGAACTTAACAGAAAAGTTCTTGCAGATTTAGCAATGAATCACCCAGATGCCTTTAAGGCAGTTGTAGATCAGGTAAAATAAATTAATAACAATCTCACTTTTTGAAAAATCCGATTCTTACGAATCGGATTTTTTAATTTTAGATATTGCCGTTTTAAACTCTTCCCAATCAATCAACTCATCACCATTGTTATCATAGCCTTCAATTAGCTTTGAAGAAACAATACCTCTAATAAACCCACTTATTTCTGCATCTTTCAAAAGCTTAACAATTTCTGATTTTGTAAGCTTCTGATCATTATCCTTATCAAAAAAATTAAAGGCCATTTCAGGAGTTTGAAAATGATTGGTAATTAATATTTGAATTTTATTTAATATAGATTCTTCTGTTGTCATATTACTTTTGCTTTATATCAAGTTAATCAAAATTCAATTTCCCCACAACGTCAACACTATATTTCTACCAGACGCGTAATTTCTATGCTCACAAAGATAAATTCCCTGCCAGATACCCATATTTAGTTTACCATTAGTTACCGGTATTTGTACCGAAGCTCCCATTAATGATGCTTTAATATGTGCAGGCATATCGTCTGAGCCTTCATAGTCATGTTTGTAATACGGCGCATTTTCAGGAACTAATACATTAATATGAGACTCAAAATCATCACGAACCGTTGGGTCTGCATTCTCATTAATAGTTAAACTTGCAGATGTATGCTTGATAAATACCTGCAAAAACCCGCTATCTATTTGTTTAATTTCGGGGAAACTTTTAACCACAATATCTGTAATTATATGAAACCCTCTTCGATAAGACGGTAACGTAATCTCGTTTTGAAATAATTCCATTTTATATAAATTATTAAATAAAGGTAAAACTTTGCTTTTTAGCCACATTACTAAACTTGGTTGAAATATCTTTGTAGTAAAATACAAATACATGGATTTATCAAAGATTAAAATGGTTGTTTCTGATATGGACGGGACACTTCTAAACTCCGATCACCAGGTTAGCGATCAATTCTTTGACATTTTTAAAGGTCTGAAATCTCAAGGCATCACTTTTGTAGCAGCAAGCGGTAGACAATACAATAGTATTATAGATAAGTTAGCCGCTATAAAAGATGATATAATTGTCATTGCAGAAAATGGAGGTTTTGCCATGAAGCAGAATACCGAAATTCTGGCTACACCTTTAGATAAAAACCACGTACAAGATATTTTAAAAACCCTAAACGAAATACCTAATATACACCCAGTACTTTGTGGTAAACATCAAGCATACCTAACCGGTAAGTCAAATGAGTTTGTAAGCAAGCTCGCTGAATATTATACCGAGTTTGAGATTATAGATGACCTTTTAGCTTTTGATTCTGAAGTCATTAAAATTGCCATTTATCACTTCGAAAGTAGCGAACAATATATTTACCCTTTTGTGAAACACTTCGAAGGTGATTTAAAAGTTAAGGTATCAGGTGAAAATTGGTTAGACATCTCTAATATAAATGCACACAAAGGCTACGCATTAACTAAGGTTATGGAAAGTTATAATTTAAAATCTGATGAAGTAATGGTCTTTGGAGATTATAACAATGATCTAGAAATGCTAGCTTTATCTGATTTCGGATTTGCTATGGAAAACGCTCATCCTAATGTAAAAAAAGTTGCTAAATATAGTACATTAAGTAATGACGAAAATGGCGTCGAGCATATATTAAAAATGCTAATTAAATAAAGTTATAATCCCCAATTATTGCACTGCAGGTTTTAACTCACTTGGCACATACCCCATAGTTCTTTTAAAAGCGGTAGTAAAATGCTGCGGATTTGCATAACCAACTTCATACGCTGCAAAAGCGATGGTTGCCCCATCTTGGGTTATTAAACTCTTAGCAACCTCCATACGTAATGCTGTAATGTATTTAAACACCGTTACGCCATATATTTTTTTAAAATCTCTTTTCAACTTAGTGGCATTAAAACCTGCTATATTCGATAAATCTAAAATTTTCAATGGCTCTTTTAGATTGTTTCTAATGTGAGCTTCTACCTTTACAATAGCCAAATAGTCTGAATTCAACAACTTAATGTTAGTCTTAGAAAGCTTAGAAGTTTGCCTACCTAAAAGAAAATCTATCATTAAAACCGTCAATTTACTTTCTAAATATGTCTTTCTAATCTGCCCTTTATAAGGGCATTGTATTATCTCATTTATTTTGCTTCGAATTTGAGGAGGAATAAATTTGCTTTTATCCCACAAAACAAAAGAGTTTGAGTTAGCTATTGCAGATTTTAATTTTTCAAAAGAGCTTTCAAATTCTGTTCCCAACAAGCTTTGAAGTAAACTAGGTTTTACATAAATCTCAAATAGCTTAGCATTTCCTTTAAAAAAAATATCCCTACCCTCAGTTGTTGGGTAGTAAAACATATTACAGTGGTTTTCTGGAATTTGAACCAAATATTTAATGTGTCTAAGCGGTTGGTAGCAATAAGTTCCCTCTAGAGAAAAGTGAAGTTTTATTAAATGTTTATCGCTGGTTACACATATTTCTGAATCGAATTGATGAATTAGGTTTAGGTCAGAAAAGTCTGCACCTCTAATAAAAGAATTATTATCCTTAGTGGTTACCTCTACTTCATTGAACTGAACAGAGTTATTAATAAATCCGTTTTTAAACAACTCACCTACCCTTAATTCCTTTCGTAAAAACTCGCTATTCATATACTTTTCCTCTCCCTATTCAATACTTCCTTTTGCGTATGTTTAAATTCCTTTCTCGGTACTTGCCTTCTCAATCCTGCTTTAGATTTGCAAAACTAATTTATTTAGACTAAATCTTAATAAAGATAGTGACCTTTTTTAAACCAAATGAAAAATATCTTTTTTACTGTACTTTTCTTCATGTTCTTATTTGTTCAAGGGCAGCAAAATTCAGGTACAATTTCAGGTACTGTGCAAGACAACTCTGGCAAGTCTTTACCATTTGCAAGTGTATTAGTTGAAGGATTAAAACTTGGTGTACTTACCGATGATAATGGTTTCTATACTATCAACAATATTCCAAAAGGAAAATACAACCTAGTAGTTTCATTCGTTGGTTATGGTACGCGTTCGACACCTTTTGAAATATCAGAAAGCAACAATAAAGTTAATCTTGATTTCACACTACAAGAATCTACAGAGAATTTAGATGAAGTTACCATTAACGGTAAATCGCATGAAACGAAACTAGAAACAAAAGGTTTTGCTGTCAGTGCAATAAAAACAGAAGAAGCTAGCCTAAGAAATATACAAACCAATGAATTACTGAACACTACCGTTGGAGTAAAAATTCGTCAAAATGGAGGATTAGGTTCAGATGTTACTTATAGTTTAAATGGATTATCTGGTAACTCGGTACGTATATTTATAGATGGTATTCCGATTTCAACTTACGGTAATTCATTCAACCTAAATAGCATACCGCCTTCAATGATTAAAAATATTGAAGTTTATAAAGGCGTGGTACCTGGTTATTTAGCGGACGATGCGTTGGGTGGAGCTATAAACATAGTACTCCACAATGATGCTAAAACGAATTTAAATGCGTCTGTGTCTTATGGATCATTCAATACTACACAAGCCAGTGTCAATGGCTTATATCGCTTTGACAAATCAGGATTAACCGTTAAGGCATCACTTTTTCATAACTACTCTGATAATGATTATAAGGTATCGGGCAGAAGTGTCGTTGTCACTGGTTTAGGCGGCGTGCAAACACCTATTACAGCAAGAAGATTCAATGATGCTTATCGATCTACTGGTGGTAGAGCAGAAATCGGATACACCGATGTAAAATGGGCTGACCAATTTTTTATTGGTGTTACTGGATCAGATGATTATAAAGAAGTACAGCATGGAGCTTTTATGACCATAACCCCATATAAAGATCGGTTTTTAGAATCTGATGCTTTATTAGGAAGTATCAACTACCAAAAGAAAGATCTTTTTGCAAAAGGGCTTGATGTTAAAGTAAACGGTTTGTACGGTAAAAGAAACCGAGCCGTTAATGACACTGTTTCTTGGGCCTATAGCTGGAACGGAGAAAGAGCAATTGACTTTAGAGGAAATGAATATCAATACACCTGGAGGTCTCAACAAGAAGGAGGACCTACACTTGCTAAAATAAAAAGAAATGTAGCCTCTATTAGAAGTGGTGTTTCTTACGCCATAAACGACGATCATAGTATATCGCTAAATCATGTGTATAGCGGTATCGATCGAGAAGATAGCGATGCCCTAAGATCTGTATTAGAAAACACTTTTGTTGGCACAAGAGAATTGAAAAAGAACATATACTCCTTAACCTACGAGCTAACTGCTTTTGATGAAAAATTAAAGGCAAATTTGTTTGGCAAACATTACCAACAGAAATCTACTAGTGTTGACCCTACAATTGAATCAGATGCTGACGGAAATGATGTGGTCGTAGATGAAGTCGTTAGAAGCAACAAAAGTTATGATGGGTATGGTTTTGCTACTTCCTACGAGATTGTACCCAATATCACATTATTAGCATCCGCAGAAAAAGCAATTAGATTACCAGACGAAACTGAGATTTTTGGTAATGATGGTGATAATGTGGTAGCCAACTCAAGTATTGACCCAGAAAGTAGTGAGAACTTTAACTTAGGCTTCAGATTCGGAAATTTCAATATTAAAAAGCATGCTTTTACAATATCTACTAATGTTTTCACCCGAAATATAAAAGACAGAATTGGTCTACCTATTGAAACATCTTTGAATGTTGATGATGAATTAATAATATATGTGAACCAAGGTAGCGGCACCTCAAAAGGATTTGATGCGCAACTAAATTACGCTTACGATAACAATTTTGGCTTGAACTTCAATATATCCAGATTTGATTTAAAAATTGAAAATCAAGGAATAGAAATCGATGTACCCAATACTCCGTTTTTTACCATGAATGGTGGTTTACGCTATTCTTTCAAAGATTTAATTCAGAAGAAGTCTAGACTTAATGCTTTCTACAATGTGTATTTCACAGATGAGTTTTCTTTTCTTACTGCCCAAGGTAGCAACACCGTTGGTAATGAGTTTTTTACTGTACCCCAACAAATATCACAAGATTTCGGACTTAGCTATGCATTTCCAAATAACAAGTTTATAGTAAGTTTTGATATCAAAAATATATTCGACGAACCTGTTTACGATAATCTTTCTGTTCAAAAACCAGGAAGAGCTTTTTACCTAAAATTGAATTACGCAATTAATAAATTTTAATCTTTTAATTAATACTAAAAATGAAAAGAACGTTTCTAAATCTAAAAACCTTTGCTGCAATTATATTCACGGCTGGTCTTATGACCGCTTGCAGTAATGAAGACGATACTGTAGTAGCACCAGAACCAGATACAGAAGAACCAGATGTTGTTGAAGACCCAAGATGGATTACCGTTGCAGGAGCTAAAATGGGAGAAGAACCAGGTGATGGCAATGGCGGAACTTTAATCTATTCTGTTACAAGTGAAGATGCAAAAGATCCAACTGTTTCAATTGAGCCTTTTGAAAACGGATTTATAGCACCTTCTAACAGAACGGCTAGATTACAATCTTCTGAAGACGGTAATACTATTTTCAATATAAGCTACGCAGGTGATACTGGTGGTAATTATACCAAGTACACTGTTGAAGGTGGACAAACTTTTACCCCTGCAGGTTCAGAGGTTAGTATAGCACCTTACGTTGGTACCGCTCCAAGATGGATTAAATTATTTGACGGAGATCAAACTGGTGCTGCAGTGTATGTGAACAATGAAAATGAATTTGATGAGAATGATGTCTACACTCGTACTGAGGCTACTATTGGTGTAGTAACTTTAGATTTGGTTAATTCTTCTATTAAAGAATTTCAAGAGCATAGTGTAGCTTTAAGTGCTGAAGAAGAAGCTCAAGGATACTATGTTTCTAGAATTGATATGCCTACTTTAAATGCCGCAGGAGACAAGTTATATATTGGCGCTCGTTTAAGCAAAGTTGATCCTGCTACCGCTGAAAGTGATAGCGATTTTGAGATTTTAGGTTCTAAAACCATCATATTAGACTACCCTTCATTATTGAATCCGTCAGTTATTACATCTACTGTTGGTCATGGAAATACGAATGGTTACCGTAGTATCAATTCTTTCGAATACAACGGTAGCGTTTACCAAGCTAATCAAAGCGACCCTGAAGGTTCTCATATTCTAAAAATTGATGCAGATAATGAATATGATGACACCTACGATTTTAATTTAGATGATGCTTTAGGTATTGAAGGTGCATATATTTTAGCATGGAGACCAGCTGCAAATGGTAAAGCAGTATTAGCTTATCGTCATGACGGTTCTGCTGACGGTGTTGCTGGCTTACAAGGATTTTTCGCTTTAGTAGATATAAATGCTAAGACTGCTGTTAAAATTAATGACATTCCTTACGATCCAGATTTCTACCTATTTCAATACCAAGGCTTTGTTGTTGAAGGAACAGAAATTTACCTTACCCAAGGTGCTGTTGGTCAAAACGGAAATATCTATGTTGTAGAAACAGAAACTGGTGCAGTAACTAAAGGTGCTGAATTAGTAAATGTTGCAGGTAGCCACTTTATCGGGGTATTCTAGACCCAAAGAAGAAACTTATATAAAAAACCGTGATCAATACTTTCGTATTGATCACGGTTTTTTTATTTCAATTGAAACATAAAATAAAATCAGGTCTTTTGCTTCTTCTTTCTGGCTGCCGGAAATAATACATTATTCAATATTAAACGATACCCCGGTGAAGTTGGGTGCAACTCTAACTCTGTTTTTGGGTCCCCTACTCTATGTTGATAATCTTCAGGATCATGACCACCGTAGAAAGTAAAGAATCCCTTCCCCTTGATTCCGTGAATATATCTTGCTTCTTCGTTCAACTTATTTTCCCCTAACACTAATACTGTCGGTTTAATTTCAGAACGTGTAAAAGCAGTTGTCTGTCCCATAAATCCTTTTACCAAAGAGGTGTGGTTCTGGCAAAGCATCGTAGGCACCGGATCCCATTTTGCCGAGAAATCCATCAAAGAAAAGTAATCAGATTCCTTTGGTACATTACCTCTTTTATTCGTCATATCAATTGAAGAGAATTCATATTTCAACGGACTACGTTCCAAGATAAAATCGGTAAAGGCAAACGTTTTTCCGTAATCTAAGCTAGCTTGATAGTTAGGATCAGAAGCATCACCATCGAACATAGGCTCCACAATATCAATACCGTCAGCAGCTAAAGCAATATCAAAACTATCGGTTGCAGAACACATGGCAAACATGAAACCGCCACCAATGACATAGTTTCTAATTTTTAAAGCGACTGCTCTTTTTTCTTCAGATACTTTATCGAAACCTAATTTCTTGGCTAACTTTTCTGAATTCTTTTTTCCTTCAATATACCAAGGTGTTGCTCTATATGCTCCATAAAATTTGCCATATTGACCAGTGAAATCCTCATGATGTAAGTGAAGCCAATCATACAACGCTAACTTATCCCCTAATACTTCTTCATCATAAATAGTGGTATAGGGAATCTCGGCATAGGTCAAAGCCATCGTTACCGCATCATCCCAAGGTTGCTTATCTTTTGGGGAATACACTGCAATTCGTGGAGCTTTCTCAAGTATTACAGCATCTTGATTAACAGAAGGACTACTGATTTCATCTAGTATTCCGTTTGCTTGTGCATCAGATAAAATTTCAAAACTGACTCCCCGTATTTGACATTCTTTTCTAATACTTTCCCCATCTGGCAATAAAAAAGAACCACCACGATAGTTCAATAACCATTGTACTTTTTGCTGTTTTGCCAAAACCCAATACGTAATTCCGTATGCTTTTAAATGATTCTTCTGGGTATCAGAATCCATCGGAATCAAAATCGATGATGCGAATAGTTGTACAGAAAGTAAAAGGAAGAAGATTGTTGTTATTAATTTGTACATAAAGTATAATAAAAATATTGACTCAAAGATATAGTAAAATCTTTGGAGCACTATTTAAGGTACAGTTAAAGCTATTGTAATATAAGATAACATGATTAGTTGAAAATAAATTGATCCAAAACAAAAAAGTCTCCCAGAACAGGAGACTTTTTAAACTTATAATTATGCTTTTATTTAGAAAGGAACATCGTTATCCTCATCTAAATCAGGACTACTATTCATACTACTACCAAAAGCATCATCTGCACTTGGTAAGTTTTTCGTTGCAAACGGATTCTCTTCATTTGCATTCATTTTCGATTGGAATTCGAAAGGAGAGTCAAAATCATCAAGGTTATCGAACTTACCTTGATTACCGATAAACTTCAATCTAATATTTTCTAAACCACCATTACGGTGTTTTGCTACAATAAATTCTCCTTGACCTTGAGTTGGCGAACGTTCTTCATCATCCCACTCTTCTATCTTATAATACTCAGGTCTATAGATAAACGATACAATATCGGCATCTTGCTCGATTGCTCCAGATTCCCTCAAATCTGAAAGAATAGGTCTTTTACTACCTCCACGTGTTTCAACAGCACGCGATAGCTGAGATAATGCAATTACAGGAATATTCAATTCCTTTGCAAGCGCTTTTAAGTTTCGAGAAATTGTAGAAATCTCTTGTTCCCTGTTTCCTCCTTTTTGACTACCACCTGCTGTCATTAACTGCAAATAATCGATCATGATCATTTTTATACCATGCTGAGAAGCCAAACGTCTTGCCTTTGCACGCAAATCAAATATGGATAATGACGGAGTATCATCAATGAACAAAGGTGCTTTTTCTAAAGTTTTCACTTTAACATTCAATTGTTCCCACTCGTGTTTTTCAAGCTTACCGGTTCTTAATTTTTCTGAAGACAAACCAGTTTCAGAAGAAATTAGCCTTGTAATTAGCTGTACCGATGACATCTCTAAAGAGAAGAAAGCTACGGGTGTATTTGTATTTACAGCCATATTTCTCGCCATAGATAAGGTAAAAGCCGTTTTACCCATACCAGGACGTGCTGCAACAATAATTAAATCACTCGGCTGCCAACCCGATGTAAGCTTATCTAGTTTATCAAAACCTGAGGCGACACCACTCATACCCTCTTTACCGGCAATCTCTTCAATTCGTTTTTTGGCTTGTATTACCAAATCTTGCGCTGTCTCTGCAGAACGCTTTAAGTTTCCTTGTGTAACATCATATAATTTTGCTTCGGCAGTATCTAACAAGTCAAATACATCGATAGCCTCATCGTATGCCTCCTCAATAATTTCACCAGAAATTTTAATCAAACTACGCTGAATAAACTTCTGCAGAATAATACGGGCATGAAACTCAATATGAGCAGATGATGCTACTTTTTGAGTCAATTTTATCAAGTAAAAATCACCTCCACAAATCTCTAATTTACCAGATTTCTTAAGTTGTGAAGAAACGGTTAATAAATCGATCGGTTGCGACTCTTCAAAGAGAATGAAAATAGCCTCATAAATAAATCTATGCGCGTCTTTGTAGAAAACATCGGGGTGTAAAATATCGATAACTTCATCAACACCTTTTTTATCTATCATCATAGCACCCAACACAACCTCTTCTAAATCAATAGCTTGTGGTGGAATTTTACCTTTTTGAAGGCTTATAATATTAGATTTGTCAATCTTTCGAGCGACAAAAGGTTTCGTGTTCTCCATAGTGCGAAAGTATACAATTAACCTTTAGTTAACGTGAAAAACATCACTTTCGATGTTCACAGTTGACTAACAATTGACTGTTAATAAGTTACGATTTTCTGTTGATAACATAAAAAAACCGAGGAATAAAATCCTCGGTATATTTTTAAGAAGCCTAAAACGTAGATTAGCCGTTAAAAACGCCCATCTGCGCGTATTTATCCATACGCTGATTTACTAATTCTTTTGGTGATAACTTTTGCAAATCTTCAAAATGAGAAGAAATTTTATTTTTTACGGTTTCAAAAGTTTTCGGTCTATTAGCATGAGCACCACCTGCAGGTTCGCGAATGATTTCATCTATAAGTTTCAACTTTTTCATATCGGTAGCTGTCAATTTCAAAGCTTCGGCAGCTCTTTCTTTATACTCCCAGCTTCTCCATAAAATTGAAGAACAAGATTCTGGCGAAATAACAGAATACCATGTATTTTCTAGCATTAACACCTTGTCACCAACACCTATACCCAATGCACCACCAGAAGCACCTTCACCAATAATTACAACAATTACAGGTACTTTAAGGCGAGTCATTTCAAGAATATTTCTTGCAATCGCCTCTCCTTGTCCTCTTTCTTCTGCTTCAATACCTGGGTAAGCACCTGGTGTATCTATTAAGCAAACTACAGGCACTTGGAATTTTTCAGCAGATTTCATTAAACGTAAAGCCTTTCTATACCCTTCTGGGTTGGCCATACCAAAATTTCTATACTGACGAGTTTTAGTATTGTATCCTTTTTGCTGACCAATGAACATATAACTCTGATCACCAATTTTACCTAAACCACCGATCATGGCCTTGTCATCTTTTACAGTACGATCACCGTGTAGTTCCAAGAAGGTATTACCGCAAATAGCTTTGATATAATCTAATGTATAAGGTCTATTTGGATGTCTAGATAACTGTACTCGTTGCCAAGCAGTTAAATTCTTATATATATCTTTTCTGGTTTCGGTAAGTTTCTTTTCAATCTGTTTACAAGTCTCGGTAACATCAACATCGCTTTCCTCCCCGATTACCATGCACTTGTCCAATTGCTCTTCCAATTCTTTAATTGGAAGTTCAAAATCCAAATATTCCATATTTCTATAAAGTTTCTTTAGTTGCGGCTCAAAGATAAAACTTTAATACCTAAATCTTGGGTACCCTTTTTTTAATATTCGCTCTTTGCTTTAAAATACCGTTTGCGATAACCGTACTGAGTATGATTAAGGCGCCAACATAAAACATTGGTTTCATTTTTTCTTCGGACCCAAATATGAACCAAGCCAGCAGAATACCATATACCGGTTCTAAATTTGTTGTAAGCATTACGGTGTATGGTGTTAAAACCCGCATAATCTTCACCGATGCGATAAATGCATATGCTGTACAAATAAGGGCTAATACTATAAGGTAAACCCAATCCATTTGAGGCAGTGTTACCAATGACATATTAAAATCGCCTTTAAATAATAAGACTACAGATAAGAAAACCATACCCACACCTAACTCATAAAAAGAGATAACCGAAGGTTTATGGTTTTGCACCAATTTTCCGTTTATCAACGAAAAAACAGCCGCTAAAAATGCCGATATCAATGCGATTATCATACCGTAGACATACTCTGTCTCCACTTTAAAAATCAAATAGAGTCCTGCTACGACCATTAATCCGAAGAAAATCTCATAACCAATTATCTTTCGCTTGTACCAAAAGGGCTCCATTAAGGCTGTAAAAAAAGCTCCTGTAGACATCATAGCCAATGCCACAGATACGGTAGATACTTTTATGGCCAAAAAGAAGGTGACCCAATGTAATGCTACTACAATACCACCACCAATCAACCACCAAAGTGTTTTTCTTGAAACCCTTATACTGAATTTTGCAAAAAGAATGTAAATAGCAATAAAAAGCGTTGCTAGCCCCATTCTGATCCAAACTAACGGAAGCGAATCTATCGTAATTAACTTTCCTAAAATTGCTGTAAAGCCCCAAATAAAGACAATGAAATGTAAGTGCAGTAAATTAAGGACTCTATCTTTTTGCATTTTGAAGTAGATAAAATGCCAGACATCCAAAAACTACATTAGGTATTATGACAGCAAGCAAAGGCGAAAAGCCCGATTGCTCGGCGAGTACACCGAATACTTTATCAAAAAATATAAATATAAATGCAATCAAAATACCGAATGCCAGGTTAGCCCCCATACCGCCACGTCTTTTAACAGAAGAAACAGAAACAGCTATAATGGTCAAAATAAAGGCTGTTAATGGTAATGCCCAACGCTTGTACTTCACCAAGACATAGGTATTAATATTTGACGCACCCTTTCTTCTTTGATCTTTAATAAAAGTATCTAATTCAAAAAGGTTCTTTGTTTCCGCTACATATGATACGGGCGTTAAATCACCTATATCAAAAGCAAAAATAGTATCTAGTCGGCGTTTGCTTTCAATAATCGCCGTATCACCTAAAACCGTTCGCTTCTTGTACGACGTTAAGCGATAGCTAGAGTCTTTTTCGACCCATCGTATATTAGCTGCAGATATTTTAAAATCAAGCTCATTATTCTCGTCAAAACGCTCAAACGTAAAGTTATGACCTAATTGTCTAGCGGGATCAAAGCTGCTAACGTATATAAAATCGGTTTCATTCAACTGATTGAAAATGTTATTGGTGACCCGATCCTGTTTACCTTTTTTCAGGTATTTGTATTTAAATTCATTGAAGCCCACACTCGCGTTAGGCACAATAAACATGGTCATGAAGAACATTAAAACAGCAACCATTGAAGCCCCTATTATATAAGGTCTTAAAAAGCGCCCATAAGAAACTCCAGAACTCAAAATGGCCACAATTTCGGTATTGTTCGCCAACTTAGAGGTAAAGAATATTACGGAGAGGAATAGAAAAATAGGAAATAATAGATTACCAATGTAAATTGTAAAATTCACATAATACATTACTATTTCATTCAACGGTGCTTCGTTATCGATCATTTTACCGATCTGCTCTGCTAAATTCACCATTATACCGATGGGAATAAACAACAAGAGCATCAACGAAAATGTCGCTAGATACCGTTTTAGAATGTATTTATCTATTATTGATAGCATTATAGCCTTTTATCCATTTGTTTTACCATCATATCTTTCCAAGTTCTAAAATCACCTGCAATAATATGCTTACGAGCTTCTCGCACTAGCCACATATAAAAGCCTAAGTTATGAATTGTTGCAATTTGTTTTCCTAAATATTCATTAGCTGCAAACAAATGTCTTAAATATGCTTTAGAATACTCATGGTCTACAAAGGTAGTTCCCATTTCATCTATAGGTGAAAAATCATCTTCCCACTTTTTGTTCTTAATATTTATGGTACCATGTGCCGTAAACAACATTCCGTTTCTTGCATTTCTGGTAGGCATTACACAATCGAACATATCTATACCTAAGGCAATATTTTCAAGAATATTAATAGGTGTACCTACACCCATTAAATATCGAGGTTTATCTTCTGGTAAAATTTCACATACCACTTCTGTCATACCATACATTTCTTCTGCAGGTTCACCAACAGATAATCCGCCAATGGCATTACCCTCTGCCCCTGCATTAGCAATATACTCCGCAGATTGCCTTCTTAAATCTTTATAGGTAGACCCTTGTACGATAGGAAAAAACGTTTGTTCATAATCGTACTCAAAAGGTGTTTTTTCAAGATGATTTATACATCTATCTAACCACCTATGCGTCATATGCATTGATCTTTTGGCATAATTATATTCGCACGGGTAAGGTGTACACTCATCAAAAGCCATGATAATATCTGCGCCAATTACACGCTGAATTTCCATAACATTCTCAGGTGTAAATAAATGCATAGATCCATCTATATGCGATTTAAATTTCACCCCTTCTTCTTTTATCTTTCTATTCGCCGACAAAGAGTATACTTGGTACCCACCACTATCGGTAAGAATATTTCTATCCCAACCCATAAATTTATGGAGTCCGCCGGCTTTCTTTAAAATCTCTGTTTTCGGTCGAAGAAATAAATGATAGGTATTACCAAGAATAATATCTGGGTTTACCTCTTCTCTTAATTCTTTTTGATGCACTCCTTTTACAGAGGCTACCGTACCCACCGGCATAAAAATTGGGGTTTCAATGGTACCATGGTCAGTAACAATAGTACCTGCCCTAGCCTTTGATTGTAAATCGGTATTATGTAGTGTAAACTTCAAATTTTCTAATTCTAGCTGCAAATATAATGAACTGTGTGGGGGAAAAACTTAATAAAAAGCAAAGATGTTACTGAAAGTATTAAACTTAGATATTGGCAATTATAACTTCATAAAATAGAAATTGACCCAAAAACACCTGTAAACAATAAAGATATTTTACCTCCGTTCTGATGGTATAACGAGAAAGGGAACAATTGGTATTGTATTTGATACCAATTTCACTCAAAACAACAATGATTATGAAAAAAACAATTTTAGTTGCCTTTATGGCGCTCTCTGGGTTTTATGGAATAGCACAGAGTGATTCGGGATTTGGAGTTAAAGGGGGATTAAACTACAACGCTAATGGAGATTATTTTGAATCTGCAGGAGATGCTGCAAGAAATCCGGATAGAAACGTTGGATATCATGTAGGTGTCTTCGGAAAATTCGGAGCTTCTAAAGTATATGTAAGACCAGAGTTGGTGTACACCAAAACAAAGTCTGACTATGACGGAGCAGATTTTGACATGAGCAAATTAGACGTACCTGTACTATTAGGTATTAACCTAATTGGTCCACTACATGTTTTTGCTGGTCCTAGTTTTCAATATATCTTAGATACCGAATTTGATGGTGTTACTATTGATGACGTAGAAAATGATTTTTCAGTAGGGATGAATATTGGCGCCGGAGTTAACCTTGGTAAACTAGGGATAGATTTACGCTACGAAAGAGGATTTAGCGATAATGAAGCTTCTTTTATCAATACCAATATTACAAATCTAGGTCCGAGTAGAATCGACACAAGACCAGATCAACTAATATTGAGTCTGTCTTTAGCACTATAAACGAAACAACAAGAAATAAAAAACCTCTTAAGAATTCTTAAGAGGTTTTTTTTATGCTTTAAAATGAAATACTATAAATCATTATCAAGATGATCAGGTGTACCGTCACCATCGGTATCTAAGAAACCAACAAAATTACCATCTGCATCTAGTTCAATTTCATCAATCGTTAAAATACCATCGCCGTCATCGTCAGGATCCAAATAATTTGCAACATAGGTTCTAACATCAGCTTCTGCCTCTTCATTTGTATTATCGTCATTTAGAAATCCATTACCGTTTAAATCTTCCAAAATTGAAGGTATACCATCACCGTCTAAGTCTGAGTCAGGCTCATATGCAAATGCATCTACCTTAAAAATCAAAGGTGAATAAGTTGGTACATCAGCATTTGGCGATTCATCAAAATATGCTAAAGCCGCTGGAATAAAAATAGCTCCAATACCATAATTCTCATAACTAACAGTTCCATCACCATTTTCAATAGGTCCTGTGCCAGTTTGAAAATTTTTCATCCCATTACCAAAACCTCTTACCACAGAAGATAAATTAAAACGTATTGGTTGATTTGTTGAAGCATCGAAAAGTGTACCGTCTAACAATAAACCTTCATATCTAAGAATGGAAAAATCACCAATTGTAGGTGTACCATCTACAACACCTTGTCTAACTACAAGAGTATATAAAGTTTGATTAATTATCTCATCATCATCAGCTCTACCTAAATCTTCTGAATTAACAGAAATAGTTTGGGTAATTAAATTCGGACTATCAAAAAGCGATTGTTTTGAACTATTGTCACCAGCAATAGTATCAAACTTTATTTTAAAATCGAATCCTTCAGGTGGTGTTTCGAACTCATCTTCATTATAGAAGTGCGTCTTTAAAAATTCTATAATTTCTGCATCATCCTCAATGGTTACTTCACTTAATAACCTTGGCGGTACAACTTCACCGATAGCATCATCGTCATTCTTACAAGAACTTATTATTAGTAAACCAGCTATTAGCAAATAGGCATTTTTCAATTTCATCAATAATTTATTTTGAACGCGCAAGATACAATTTTCCCTTATTTTTGTTTGGAAGTTAACAAAGAAATACAACCCGTAATGCGCATAGATAAATTCTTGTGGAGCACACGTTATTTTAAAACCCGTAACATAGCATCTACAGCTTGTAAAAAAGGGCATGCAAAAATTAATGGTATTACCGCTAAACCTGGTAAAGAAGTTTTTCCGATGGATGAAGTTGTGGTACGCAAAAATCAAATAGATTATAAATTTACGGTTCTTGACATACCACCTAGTCGTGTTGGGGCTAAACTTGTAGACATTTATAGAAAAGATACTACGCCTAAAGAAGCCTTTGAACATAACGAGCTCTTACAATACTCTAAAGATTATTATCGCAAAAAAGGTATTGGTCGACCTACCAAAAAAGATAGAAGAGATATTGATGAGTATTTAGATGGTGACACCAATAATGATGAAGACAAAACTATAGCACCTGAGAATAAAAGTAAAGAAGTTGAAGATTAACCAAAACTTTTAAAAACATACCTATCTTTATTGTTTTAAGAACAGCACATGCAACAGACCATACTTTCACATCAACAAATACAACATAAAATAGAACGTATCGCATACCAAATCTATGAGGCGAATGTTTCTGAAGAAGAAATTATTATTGCTGGTATTGATGGCGGCGGACTAGCATTTGCAAAGAAAATTGTGGCGAAGCTTAAAAAGATTACCGAGGCAAAAATTGTACTGTGCAAATTGTCGATGGATAAAACAGACCCATTATCTAGCGGTGTAACCACATCATTGCCCGATGCTGACTTCGTTAATAAATCTGTCGTTATCGTAGATGATGTTTTAAACTCCGGCACTACTTTAATATACGGAGTGCACCATTTTCTAAAAACACCATTAAAGCAACTTAAAACTGCAGTATTGGTAAATAGAAACCACAAAAAGTATCCTGTTAAAGCAGATTATAAGGGCATTTCATTATCAACCTCGTTACAAGAACATGTAAACGTTCATTTTGAAACTAAAAACGATAGAGTCTATTTAGACTAGTTTGTTTACAATCATTTCAGCAATCTCAGTCGGAGTGTTATTATTACTTTTAACCTTTTGGTGTGCCTGATTGTAAAAGTAGCTTCGCTCAAATAAATGCTTCCCAATAAATTCTGTCAGCTCTTCATCTTGTAAATGAGAAATCATAGGGCGATGACTTTTTTCTTTTACCAGGCGATCAAAAAGTTCATTTATACCCACATTCAAATAGAAAGAATTAGCAGTTTTTTCATTTATAAAGGTCATATTAGTACCAAAACAAGGCGTACCACCACCTAATGAAAGCACAAAACTGTCTTCATTTGAAAAAATTTTATTTAAATATTCTATTTCTTTTTTTCTAAAATAGATTTCTCCTTTGGTATCAAAAATGGAAGCAATAGACATGGCTTCACCTTCTTCAATATAGTCGTCTAAATCTAAAAATTTAATATTCAAATGGTTAGCTACAATTCTACCAACCGTAGATTTGCCACTACCCATATACCCTAACAATACTATTTTCAAGTTTTTCATTTGTACAAAATTGGACTAATTAATACGCTTTTCAAAAAAAAATAAATTTATCTTGAAAAGGGTTTGTAAAATAAAGTAATCGACTTATATTTGCACCCGCATTGAGGGAATTATTTTCCAAATTTGCTTTTGACCTGGTAGCTCAGTTGGTAGAGCATCTCCCTTTTAAGGAGAGGGTCCTGGGTTCGAGCCCCAGCCCGGTCACCAATAAATAGTAGCCTCTTCACCAAAAAGAGGCTTTTTTATTTAAGCGTTCAAACTTATTTTATAAGTAATTAACGCTAACGTTCTTAAGATTTTTTGACCTGGTAGCTCAGTTGGTAGAGCATCTCCCTTTTAAGGAGAGGGTCCTGGGTTCGAGCCCCAGCCCGGTCACTTTTAAACCTTCAAATATTTATTATTTGGAGGTTTTTTTGTTTCTACTCATTTCTTCAAAAAATTATATTTCAAATTTCTTCAATAGTACTTATCTAAATTCTAGACATTTTTTGCATCCACTTCGACTGACACAAGTCATATACCAAACCTCGTTTATGAGATAACTTTACCCTTTTAATTAATTGAGGTTAATATTAATACTACCCTTGAATAACTGAAATAGGTAATTTCAATTTAAAATATGTCTCAAAACTTAGAAGCACCAGGCAAACCAGGTATAGATGCCAGATGGACATCTAGTACCAAGTCAGGTATTGGAAAGGCGCTCAACCCCGCATCAGATGTTACTTTCACCCTTAGTCACGGTATTCTTAACGAAGCCTATTATCCTCGTGAAGATATTGCTTGTCTACGCGATATGGGCTTTGTAGTTACAGACCGGCACGAGTTCTTCTCAGAAGAGAAACGAGATACAGAACATTTTATAGAAACCCTTAAAGATGGTATACCAGCCTACCGAATTGTAAACACAGATAGGTTTCAGAAATATCAAATTACTAAAGAAGTTATTGTTGACCCTTTTAGAAATACTATTCTACAACATATTGTTTTTGAACAAAAAGACCCAAATCTTCCATTACGACTATTTGCTTTGCTTGCCCCTCATTTAAATAATGAAGGTGGCAATAATACAGCGTGGTTAGGAAATTATAAAGGGGTAGATATGTTTTTTGCCGAGAATGGAGATATCGCATTAGCCATGGCATGCTCTTCTAAATGGGTAAAACGTTCTGTGGGGTTTGTAGGTACTTCAGACGGTTGGCGCGATATAAGGCAACACGGAGAATTAAAGTACCAATATAACACAGCTACAAAGGGGAATGTAGCGTGTACCGGAGAGATTGAGGTTACAGAAAAAGAATTTGTATTAGCAATAAGCTTTGGCAGAACACACATCGAAGCTGCTAACCATGCTAGAGCAAGTATTCTAAATGGTTTTGATACCGCTAAAAAAAGATACATACAAGAATGGCAAATTTGGCAGAATACATTACCCAAAATATCTGCAAAGAATTTTAAAATGAGTGCTGCAATACTACGCATGCACGAGGCTAAAAATTTTCCGGGTGGTATAATAGCCAGCTTATCTATACCATGGGGTGGTACTAAAGGTGATTCTGACAAAAGTGGATATCATGTTGTTTGGCCTAGAGATTTAGTAGAGACAGCAGGCGGGTTCAATGCTTTAGAGACAAAAGCAGATGTATCTCGAATTGTAAACTATTTAATGTCAACACAAAATGCAGACGGTAGTTGGCCACAGAATATGTGGCTTCAAGGAGAGCCAAATTGGACGGGGCTACAAATGGATCAAATTTCACTACCAATACTAGAGATTTTAAAAGGCTACTTACGCAATACCATGAGTAAAAGCCGACAAAAAAGGTATTGGCCATTGGCAAAAAAAGCTATTGTATTTCTTTTAGTTAACGGCCCTTATACCGATCAAGATCGCTGGGAAGAGGAAAGTGGATTTTCGCCTTTTACAATGGCTACCGAAATTGCTGCGTTATTGGCAGGCGCCGAACTGGCAGATTTAAATGATGAAAAAGATTTTGCTAACTATTGCCGCGAGACTGCAGATTACTGGAACGATACTCTAGATGACCGTACCTATGTCACTGGCACTCCCCTAGCCAAAAAACACGGAGTTGATGGGTATTATATACGCATAAATCCGTTTTCAGATATTGCCGCATCAGAATTAGGCGATAGAAGCATCAACTTAAAAAATCATCATGCAGACCATGGCAAAACCAAAATAAACGAATTAATAAGTGTAGATGCTTTGGCATTGGTAAGGTTTGGACTTCGTGATGCTAAAGACCCTAAAATATTAAACACTTTAAAGATTATAGATGAAGAATTAAAGGTAAGCACGCCCAATGGAGATTGTTGGTATCGCTACAACAATGATGGGTATGGAGAGCACGATAACGGAGAACCTTATAATGGTACTGGAAAAGGCAGAGCTTGGCCTCTATTAACTGGCGAAAGAGGGCATTATGAAATAGCTGCTGGTAATATTGAAAAAGCCCATAATTGTTTAATAGCTATGGAGGCATTCGCAAACAAAGGTTTAATACCTGAACAGGTTTGGGATGAAGATAATATACCAGAAAAAGGGTTATACCGTGGTGAACATACAGGTTCTGCCATGCCTTTAACATGGGCTCATGCAGAATATATTAAGCTTTGTATATCTATAGAATATAAGAAAGTTTTTGATATGCCAGTTAATACCTGCGAACGTTACCTTAGGAATAAAAAGAAATCTAATATGGTAATATGGCGTTTTAACAATGGTGCAAAAACACTATCAAAAGGGAAAATTTTACGAATTGAAACCTTAGCACAATGTAATGTTCTTTGGACGGATGACAATTGGGAAACAACCTATAAAGTAGTATCTAATGATTTAACCTTCGGATTATTTGTGACCGATATAAAGCTTAAAAATGAAGAAGCGACAGCAATACAATTCACATTTTACTGGAACCAAGCTAACAAATGGGAAGGACAAAATTATTCAGTTATAGTGACTAAAGATTAAAAAGAATATCGATACATTTTCTTCATTAAACTATAAAGTTCTGGGTGCTTTTCTTGAAATTCCTCAGGGTTATTAAAGAAATATTCGCTCGCGACACTCAAAAATTCTATTTCACTGGTTCCACCATACGGATTAATATCAGATTCATTTTCTCTGATATTTTCTATTTCTTTGTGCATCAATTTTAACCAAGGGGCTACATATTGTTTTTGCATAAGACTTTCAGGAATACCATCAACGGCGCCATCTGCCATATCTATTAAATGAACAAATTCATGAATACCAACATTACTAGATGAATTCTCATTCTTGAATCCTGCACGTAAGGCGGGCAATGACAAAATCATTAAACGATTCATATTGCCTTTACCTACTTTTCCTAAAATATTACGACCATCACCTTCAGTTTGGTGTTCATCATTAAAACTACCCTCATATAATAAAACCTCATTTATATTACGGTATCGTAATTCCGGAAATCCGAATAAGGGTATTACTGCACTTGCACCTACTAACAAGCGATCCGTATCATTAATTTCAATTTTCACACCTGTTATCGTTACATCATCAAAGAAGTATAATAGTTCTTGTTCAAAACGTAGCTTATCGGTCGCGGACAAATCTGCATAAAATGATACTTCTTTATTAAGAATGTTTCGCCAAGAAGGATTAAAGTTATTCAGGTTAATCGTTTTTTTGTAGAACCAAACCCTCCATACTATAAGAATAACAAAAAGCAACAAAGGAAAAAAAACGTAAAGGCTATTTGACATAGTCAAAGTTAAGAAGAATAAAAAAACAGACAGTAATAGATGTTCCCCAACCCTATTACTGCCTGTTCTATCAAAAACCAACCAATTAAAAAAATACCATTACTTAAAAAACTAATGGTATTTTTTCAACATTATACTCGTTTATGATGATTTAAGATTTTACCTTTTTCATTGGTGTGCACATGAATTTTCTTACCATGGTTCTCTAAAACCACTCGATACCTCTTTTTTGCTTTGTCATTACCCACTTGTACCATCTCATAAGAATCTTTTACTAGTTTCCAGTTCGGATATTCTTTTGCAATAGATTTACTTACTCTATATGGTAGAGCTACATTTTTAAAATGTTCTGTTAGTTTAATAAGTTCACCTTCCCTATCATAAGTTGCAGTAACTTCTTTGCTTGCCGTATGCATATCTATTTCAAAGGTGTCATAATCAGCATTAGTATCTATATTAGGATTTATATACACATCACCTTCTACATATTCTACGGGTACCGCAGTATACTCCACAATGGTAAAATCTGGAAAATCTTCTTCCAAAGCAGTTACCACTAATTCTGGCACTTCTTCAACTTCTAATTTTGCTCTAAAGAGCAAGTCTTGTGCATTAGATTGCAGGGTCAACCCCATTAATACTGCACTTAAAACTATTGTTTTCATGTTTATAATATTAAAAATGAACTTCAGTTATAATTATTTAATCTTTAAGCTTCCACAGGTTCTTCAGACTCCATTTCAATTTTAGTACCCGACGTGTCAGACATTATTTTTTTTGCTTTTTCTAATTCTTCAGTAGTACCATGAGCGATAACTAAAAACTTATCAGCTTTTAAAGCCGTCTCATATTGTAACACGCTATCTTTTGGTATTCCAATTCCAAAAAGGGCTCCACCAAGGGCAGATAATCCACCAACTACTACAGCTCCCTCAAGACCGCCAACTAATGATGATACAATGGGTCCTGCTAACATTACCGGACCTAAACCAGGTATCAAGAAAAAACCTGCCCCGAATACAAATCCCCAAATGCCTCCCCAGAAAGCACCTGCAGATCCCCAATTTTTCATTCTATCACCGGTATTATAAAAACCAATGACCTTATCTTCCTCATGATAATCTTTACCAACTATAGAAAGTTTTTTCATATCAAAGCCAGATTCTTGTAGTTCTTTAACCACCTTCTCAGCTTTCTCATGCGAGTCGCATATTGCAACAGTTACTTCTTTTTTCATATCATTCTATTTAGTAGTTAAACTTATATTTCATATTATGATAGGTTAAAAGTATATCGTTCTAAAAGCGACAACACTGACCTACATCAGTTCCATGAATATTAATATTATTTTAACAAATTGGTGATATAAATCTTAGCTGATAAAAAAAATTATAATCATTGTTTATTCAAAACCCGTTTTAGCAAAATTGAATAGATAGGACCATTACCTAAAATAGTTGTACAGACAGAAGCTGTTACTGCAGTAAAAATTAAGGGTAATATTAATTCATAATTCGCGGTCATCTCTACTGAAAGTGCCAACCCCGTTAATGGAGCTCGAATGGTAGAAGCAAAAATACCTGCCATACCTGCAACACCGAAAATAGCCGGATCAGTAACAATATCTGGAAAAAAATACTGTGCCAGCCCTCCAAAAAGCATCCCTGAAATAACCCCTAATGTAATCAACGGCGTAAAAATACCACCAGGCACACCCGAGCCATAACTAACAATAGAAAGGGCAAAACGAACCACAAATAATACTAAGAGAAATTTTAGCGTAAATGAATTTCTATACACATTGGTAATGGTACTATACCCTGATCCAATCATATCTTCAGAAAATAAGCCTACCCCGGTTATAACCAATGCTATGACCAAAGCTGTGATAACAAAATTCACTTTTAATTTTTTAAAAAAATCTAGCGATATAATTAAAAGCTTATTAAAAGCGAGCCCTACAACACTAAGCATCAGTCCGAAGAGAACAAACAACCAAATACCCGATAATTCATTAAAAGTAAAAATGGTCGTTTTAAGAACTGGACCACTACCTACTAGTAACCTAACAACCAAGTCTGCAGAACCTGCCCCGATCATGAGCGCTGCTAAAGAATAAAAATTGAATTTAAAATGCCCGTTCATCTCTTCAATAACAAAAATAATACCTGCAAAAGGGGCATTGAAAGCACTTGCCAGCCCGGCTGCGGCACCTGTACTAATTAAAGGGTTATCTTCTTCTGCCGGCTGCTTAAAAATATCTTCGGTCATCTTACCGACATTGGCACCAATTTGCACGGTCGGCCCTTCTCTACCGAGCAACAAACCACTGCTTAAAGAAAATAATGATGCTATAAACTTAACTGGTAAAACCTTACGCCATCGTATTGGTCTAAAACCATCTAAAGCACCTTCTATTTCTTGAATTCCACTACCCGCAGTCTCAGTCGCATATTTTTTCACCAAAAAAACGGAAAACCATACACCTATAAAAGTGAAGATTATTGGAAAAATCCAGTCAAGCCCATATTGATCTGTACCCACAATTTTCGAAATTGTTCGTAGTGTAGTTAAACGAGTAAGTAAGAGCCTAAAAAGTGAACTTAACAAACCTGTAACCAAACCTACTAAAAGAGCATACAATAGAACTTTGTTTCGACTTATGTCTACTTGCATTAACCTTTTAATAAAACTAATTTCTCTCTTACCTTTCATTTTGCTATATCTAAAGTGCATACTATTAAATATGTTATTACAATATTAATCAGCTCGCACAGCCTTTTGTATGACCCAAATCAGCAAAGGCAAATAATATTCAGTTGAAGTACAGATGACGCAAGTCATTCTTAGTGTGCGGTAGAGCGCATACTTTTGAACTTGTATATAGTTACAAATTCAAAAAAGTGAAACTCAAGATTCCAAAAAATATAAAGCAATCACTTATCGAATTAGGAGATCTCTCTTATTTCTCTAGTCGTTTCTTCAAAGAAGCGTTTCGACCGCCTTTTGAATTTAATGAATTTGTTAGGCAGTGTTATCAAATTGGGTATCGATCATTAACCTTAGTTTTGGTTACAGGCTTTATAATTGGATTGGTTTTAGATTTACAATCACGACCGACAATGCTTCAATTTGGTGCCGTTTCTTGGATGCCTAATATGGTCGGTATCTCAATAGTACGTGAGTTAGGACCTGTGATAACAGCTCTGGTTTGCGCAGGGCGTATTTCTTCTGGTATTGGAGCAGAATTAGGTTCTATGCGAGTAACCGAACAGATTGATGCTATGGAAGTTTCTGGCACCAATCCCTTTAAATATTTAGTAGTCACAAGGGTTATGGCATCAATATTAATGATTCCGTTATTGGTAATATTAAGTGATGCTGTTGCCCTTTTTGGTTCTGCATTAATTGAAAATATAAAAGGTAATGTTTCATTTCAACTCTATTTTAATACCGTATTCGATGTTTTGTCTTATTCAGATATTATACCGGCACTAATAAAAACTTTCTTCTTTGGTTTTGCAATTGGCATAGTTGGTTGCTTTAAGGGTTATTACAGTAAAAAAGGAACTGCAGGTGTTGGCGTAGCTGCAAATACGGCAGTAGTAATGACCTCTCTACTTTTATTCTTAATAGATTTTGTGGCGGTATTTATATCTAACATATTTTTTGATGCATAATGAAAGTTGAAAATAACATACACGCAGAAGAAAAATCTAATGATCATAAAGAAATCATTATAGAGATTAAAGATCTATATAAAACTTTTGGTGACAATACTGTGCTGAACGGATTTCATATGAAACTATACAAAGGTGAGAATCTTGTAGTCATGGGTAAATCTGGTTCTGGAAAATCGGTAATGATAAAATGTCTAGTCGGTTTAATGCAAGCAGACAGTGGGTATATTTCTGTTTTAGGAAAAGAAATAGACAAATTAGATCGAGAGGCTTTAGATAAACTTCGGTCAGATATTGGTTTTTTATTTCAAGGGAGTGCACTTTATGATTCTATGACCGTACGAGAAAATCTAGAATTTCCCATGCGACGTCACAGAGAAAAATTCGGTAAAATAAAAGACACTACCGCATTAGTAACCGATGCACTTGAAAGTGTTGGTCTAGTACATACTATGAATCTTATGCCTCAAGAACTATCTGGCGGTATGCAACGTAGAATTGCTTTGGCGCGTACATTAATTCTAAAACCTAAAATTATTCTTTATGATGAACCTACCACGGGTCTAGACCCAATTACATCTAAAGAAATCATTGAATTAATGCGAAATATACAGGTAAAATATGGCACATCTTCATTAATTATCACTCACGATGTTGATTGTGCACGAGTCATATCTGATCGAATGATTTTACTCGTAGACGGTATAAACTACATTGAAGGCAAATACACTGATTTAATACAATCATCAGACCCGAAGGTAGAAGCTTTTTTTAAAAAATAAATTATGGAAAAATCAGCATCTGAAAAATTAAGATTAGGCGTTTTTGTTCTTATCGGATCGGTCTTGTCGATACTTGTCATTTATTTAATTGGCAACAAGCAAAATATGTTTGGCAATACCTTTACCATCAATGCAACATTTAATAATGTAAGGGGACTGCAAAACGGTAATAATGTACGTTATGCAGGCATAAACATTGGCACGGTAAAAGACATAGAAATGATTAATGACACTACGATACAAGTAGGTATGTTAATTGACAACAAAATGCAGAAGCATATTAAAAATAATTCTGTCGCAAATATAGGATCAGATGGTTTAGTTGGCAGTATGATCATCAATATTGTACCTGGTATTGGCGAAGCCGCATATGTAAAACCTAATGATGAAATTAAGTCATTTAGTAATGTCGCTACTTCTGACATGATGAATACATTGAACGTCACAAACGAAAATGCAGCAGTATTTACAGCCCAACTATTAAACATAACACGTTCAATAAATGAAGGAAAAGGTACTGTAGGTCGTTTATTAAATGACACCGTATTAGGACATAATTTAAACCAAACGGTAATTAACCTAAAAAATACCACCTACAATGCTCAAAAAACGATGAAAAAACTAGATGATCTTGTAAAACATTTAGATAATAAAGAAAGTGTAGCAGCTACTTTATTTGGCGACTCGCTCTCAGGTAGAAAAATAAAAAACGTTCTCATAAATCTTGAAAACTCTTCTATTGAAATTGAAAAAACAACTAAAAATCTTAATGCTGTAATCGGCAATATTAATAATGGTGATGGCGCCATTAATTATTTATCTACAGATACTACTTTAGTTAACCAGCTTCAAAATTCAATGAAGAATGTTGATGAAGGCATCTTAAAATTCAATGAAAATATGGAAGCTCTTAAACATAATTTCTTGACCCGCGGATTTTTCAAAAAACAAGAAAAGCAAAAAGCAAAAAATCTAAAAGAGGTAGAAAACTAGCGAGGTTTAAAATTTAAACTTTCATGATTTGTATCATATATCATTTTTGAATACCACCATACCTTCATACTCTTAAAACAACAATGGGTTAGAATTAAGTACGCTCCACTATTGATTTTAATGATTTTCTTTAATGTAAAAGGAATAATACAATATTATAAATTCAATAAAATGAATTCAAAAATCACATCTATTTCAGCTTTAGAGATATTAGACTCTCGGGGCAATCCTACTTTAAAAGCATATGTAACATTAGAAGATGGTACCAAGGCTTCTGCCTCGGTACCATCAGGTGCATCTACTGGTCAAAATGAAGCTTTAGAATTACGTGATAATGAAAAGCGCTACCAAAGAAAAGGGGTGCAAAAAGCAGTAGATAATGTAAATACAAAAATAGCTACTGCCCTAAAGGGAATGGATGCCGTTTATCAAAAAAACATTGACTACACCATGATTGAACTAGATGGCACCGAAAATAAATCTAGGCTTGGTGCCAATGCTATTTTGGGTGTTTCTATGGCAGTTGCAAAAGCGGCAGCTATATCATCTAATCTTCCTCTTTATCGTTATTTGGGTGGTTCTAATACTGTACGCATACCAGTGCCATGCATGAACATTCTTAATGGTGGCGAACATGCAGATAACAGCGTAGATTTTCAAGAATTTATGTTAGTACCGCATGGTGCTCCAAATTTTAAAGAAGGACTCCGTTATGTTGCGGAAACATTTCACGTGCTAAAAAAAATATTAAAAGGAAAAGGTCTTACCACCAGTGTTGGTGATGAAGGCGGATTTGCACCTAATTGTGCTAGCAATGAAAGTGCTATAGAATTTATTATCGAAGCGATAGAACAAGCAGGTTATCAGCCTGGTATCCACTTATCTATTGCTATTGATAGTGCTGCAAATTCTTTTTCACCTAACCTAGACAACAAATACAATCTTACAAAGTCTGGTGCCGGTAAAATGACAACAGATCAATTAATTGATCTGTCTGGCGAATGGATTAATAAATACCCGATCATCTCTTGGGAAGACCCTCTTTCTGAAGGTGATTGGGAAGGTTTTTCAAAATTCACCAAAAAATTCGGAGATAAAATAGAAGTGGTCGGTGATGATATTTTTGTTACCAACAGAAAATATATCAGCAGAGGAATCAGTGAAAAGTCTGCCAATTCAGCGCTTATTAAATTAAACCAGATTGGGTCGGTTACAGAAACCATAGAAGCCGTACGCATGTGCCGTGAAGCAGGATGGCGCTACTTTCTCTCTCACCGATCTGGTGAAACCGAAGATACTTTTTTATCAGATTTTGCCGTGGCAATGGATGGCGGACATTTAAAGGCAGGATCAGCTTGTAGAGGAGAACGTGTAGCTAAATACAATAGACTACTTGAAATAGAGCACGAACTTAATGGTCGATCAGAATATCGCTGGAAATAGAACGTACTCCTTTACTACATAAGAAGAGACATATTATTAATAATACATAACACTAGTTATTAGAATTCATATTTATAACAAATCAGAATTATGACAGATATATCAGTTAGCGAAAGCACTAGTATTCTCAGAGAAAATTATAATGGTCATTTAGCATATATAGCAGATGGTAAACCCTACGTAATTCCCATAACCTATTTTTTCGATGCTGAAGACAATAGCATAATTAGCTATACTGCTGAAGGTCATAAAATTAATGCCATGCGAAAAAACAAAGATGTTTCTATGGTTGTAGAACAAATACAATCAATGGTAAATTGGGAATCTGCCCTTGTTCATGGAACTTTTGAAGAATTAGAAGGTAGTACTGCTAAAGAAAAGCTACATCAATTTACAGAAGGCATAAAGGCAATTATCCGTAGAAAGGAAAATAAAAATATTGAGTTTATCAATGAATTTTCAAGCAAATCGTATGCAAGAGGCACACCTATAGTTTATAAAATAAATATTGAAAAAGTTACAGGTAAACGTCGCGAGATATAATCTTGTTTCGGCATAGTATATATAATCTACTTATTGATTATATAATTATCAGAATTAGAAATAATAACAATTTAAAAAATCATAATGAGTGCAAAATCAAATAAAGTCGCAATGATTACTGGTGGCGGACAAGGAATTGGGGAAGCTATTTGTAAGAGGTTGGCAAAAGACGGATTCTCAATATCCGTTGCTGATTTAAACGAAATAAATGCTGCTAAAGTTGCCAAGGCAATTAATGAAGAAGGTGGTAGCGCAATTGCCGTTCAAGTAGATGTTGCAGACCGTGAGAGCGTATTCTCAGCTGTGGAAGAAACAGCTGCTAAGTTAGGTGGTTTTGATGTTATTGTGAACAATGCAGGCGTAGGTCCTATTACACCAATTGACACTATAACTCCAGAGCAGTTTGATAAGGTTTACAGAATTAATGTAGCCGGTGTGCTATGGGGAATTCAGGCTGCCCAAAAGAAATTTAAAGAATTAGGTCACGGAGGAAAAATTATAAATGCCACCTCTCAAGCAGGTGTAGTAGGTAACCCGGGCTTAGCACTATACTGTGGAACCAAGTTTGCCATAAGGGGAATAACCCAAGTTGCTGCTCGCGATTTAGCAAAAGACGCAATTACATCTAATGCCTACGCGCCTGGCATTGTAAAAACTCCTATGATGTTCGGCATAGCACATGACGTGGGTCAAGCAGCTGGCAAATCTGACGAATGGGGTATGGAAACTTTCGCTAAAAATGTAACATTGGGCAGATTATCAGAACCAGAAGATGTAGCTGCAGGTGTGTCTTTCTTAGCGGGTCCAAATTCAAATTATATGACTGGTCAAACTTTGATTATTGATGGTGGAATGCAATTTCATTAAACTGAATATTTAAGTCTAAAAAAAAGTACTCTAGTTCGTACTAACTGATTACACATATATTAAATAGTTCACCCAACAAGTGAAGTTCTAAGTACCATCTTTACATTCACATGTTGGGTTTTTTTTTTAAAAATCACTTTCACACACTTTTCTTTAGTATCAAAACACTTCTAAATAGATATAGAAATAAATAAGTACGGAGCTAATGCTATGTATTTATTTGATAAAAGTCACGCAATTTATTTTTTTACGATAATCTACAGCTACATGACCTGAATCATAAAGGAGGTGGAGCTAACAAGCTAGTTTTGTGTAGAATTAAGATTGTCTTCGGTAAAGACATCACATCATAAAAGTCTATATAAAATGAAACATTGTTCTATAATTTTATTGGTTATACTGCTCTTACCTGTAAGTTGGAGCTACGCTCAAACTTTAGAATTAGACTACTGCCAAGACAGAGCTAGATCTATTAGTCCTATTAAAAAACAAGAATTACTATATGAAGCAGAAGCTTCTATGAGCATCAAAAATTTAAATAGTTTTAACCTTCCACAATCACGGTTAAATGGTGAGTATAATTACTTGTCAGATGTTTTGGATATAGGAATTGATATTGCTGGTTTAGATATCGCAGAAATACCTCAAAACCAATACACACTATCCTTAGATGTATCTCAAAAAATCTATGATGGTGGTTATATAAAGAATGCCAAAAAAATGCAAAAAGCACAAATGGCTGCCAATATAAAGGGTATGGAGGTTGACTTGTTTGAGATAAAAGGAATGATAAATACGCTTTATTTTAATGCCTTAGTATATCAAGAAAACGAAAAGCTACTTTCAACGGTAGTTGATGAATTGCAAAAACAACTGCAGAAATTAATGTCTTTGGTTGAAAACGGTGCTATGTTAAAAAGTAACGCCAACATTCTTAAGCAGCAAATTTTACGAATTCAACAGCAAATTCTAGAAGTACAGCTAGGGCGGAAAGCAGTAATTGATATGTTAAGTGATTGGATTGGAGAACCCATAGCCCCAGACACCAAATTTAGACTCCCGTTAATAGCTGAACAAGATCTCGCCCAAGATATCAATAGACCAGAACAGCAATACTTTGATTTAATGAAAGACAATCTTGAATCTCAAAAAAAAGTATTAAACGCACAAGTTTTACCCAATCTATCTGGTATTGCTCAGTTGGGTATTGGGAGTCCTAATCCATTAAATTATTTTGAAGTAGACGCTACTGAATATTATGTTGTTGGAGCACGATTGAAATGGAATTTTTGGGATTGGAAACAAACATCCAGAAAAAAGAAAGTACTTGAAATTAATAAAGATATTCTGTCAAGCAAAAAAGAAGATTTTGAAAAGAAAATAAAAATAGCAGCTATTCGAGATCAATCCAGTATAGAAACCTACAAACAACTCATTGAAAAAGATAAAAAGATACTAGAGCTACAAGAAGATATTGTTCAAAAGAGTTATTCGCAATTTCAAAACGGTGTTATTACCTCAACAGATTACATCATAGAAATAAACAAAAGAACAGAAGCACAATTGAATCTTCAAATACACGGTATTCAAAAAATACAATCAGAAATTAATTATCTGACCACTAAAGGAAATTTATAACAATTAAATAAATATGAAAATGAAATATTTTATAGCCGTTATCATTTTAAGCTTCGGACTCATTGGTTGCTCTGGCGAAAAGTTATCTGATGCATATGGCAATTTTGAAGCTGATGAAGTTATTGTTGGCTCAGAAGGTCAAGGTAAAATTCTTGCTTTTAATGTCAAAGAAGGGGAGCAAATACAAGCGGGTACAATTGTAGGGTATATAGATACTATGCAGCTATCACTTAAAAAGCAACAGTTGATAGCTAGTATAAATGCTGTATCTGCACAGACCATAGACGTACAAAGTCAATTGAATATTTATAGGGAACAGAAAAACAATATTATACGTGAACAACGAAGAGTAGAACATATGTTGAAAGACGAGGCTGCTACCCAAAAAGAATTGGACAATATAAATGGAAACATTGAGGTAGTGGACCGTGAGATAGAAGCTGCCAGAAAAAAGTTAGAAACCAATAATAGAGGTATTCTAAGCCAAATAGAACCCATAGAAAGACAAATAGACCAGATCAATGATCAAATAAACAAAAGTCTAATCATGAACCCTATTTCTGGAACGGTACTTACCAAATATTCAGAAGAAATGGAGTTGGCGGGCTATGGAACCCCTCTGTATAAGATTGCCGGACTAGATGAAATTACACTCAAAGTTTATGTAAGCGGTGATCAACTTTCTCATATAAAAATTGGGCAAGAAGTTGAAGTATTGATCGATGACACTAAAAAGGAAAACCGTGCTTTAAAAGGAACAATAAAGTGGATAGCATCCGAGGCTGAGTTTACTCCTAAAATTGTCCAAACCAAAGACGAAAGGGTAGATATGGTGTATGCGGTTAAAGTATTGGTGCAAAATGATGGCTATCTAAAAATTGGTATGCCGGGCGAAATTAACTTCACGAGTAACTCGTCTGATGAAGAAAAATAAATATAACCACTAATAGGTAAAGATGACATCAATTTCGGCAGATAATATTGTAATGCATTATGGCAAGGTCAAAGCTTTAGACGCAGTTTCTCTAAAAGTAGAAAAAGGCGAATTGTTTGGGCTAATTGGTCCTGATGGTGCTGGAAAAACAAGTCTGATAAAGATTCTGGGCACTTTATTATTGGCTAATGGCGGTAAAGCCGAAATAGAAGGTATGGATGTTGTAAAGCAGTACCAAAATATACGGCGACAAATTGGCTATATGCCAGGTAAATTTTCATTGTATCAAGATTTGACTGTTGAAGAAAATCTAAATTTCTATGCCTCTATTTTTGGGACTACGTTAGAAGAAAACTATGACCTCATCAAAGGTATTTACCAACAAATAGAACCTTTTAAAAAAAGAAGAGCGGGTAAGCTATCTGGCGGAATGAAACAAAAATTAGCACTTTCGTGCGCTTTAATTCACAAGCCTAAAGTCTTGTTTTTAGATGAACCTACCCGAGGTGTAGATCCCGTTTCCAGACAAGAACTTTGGAATATGCTTCAAAGCTTAAAGAAAGAAAAGATAACCATTTTGGTTTCTACTGCTTATATGGAAGAAGCACTTCTTTGCGACCGAATTTCATTAATGGACCATGGTAAAATACTGGCTACGAACAGCCCAGAAGGACTCATAGCTGATTTTGAAAAACCGTTGTATGCTATACGCTCTGGCAATTCTTTTAAAATCATTAAAAAGCTAAAGACCTATGAGCACGCCAACTCTGTTTATCCATTTGGAGATTGGGTTCATTATACAGACCAACGTGATACGATTGATCCTACAGAAATAAAATCTTATTTGGAGAATAATGATACAGTCAATGTAGAAATAAAACAAATAAAAGCAACCGTGGAAGATTGCTACATGTCACTTACCTCTAAAAACAAAAGTTATGAGCCAGCCTGAAACAGCATTTAGCATTTATGTAGAAAATCTGACCAAAAAATTCGATGATTTTGTGGCGGTAGACAAAATTTCTTTCAATGTAAAAAAAGGGGAAATATTCGGGTTTCTGGGGGCTAACGGTGCTGGTAAGACTACAGCAATGCGAATGCTCATTGGTGTTTTAGAACCTACTAGTGGCAAAGGTGAAGTAGCAGGATATGATATTTTTAAAAACTCCAGAAAGCTTAAAAAACATATCGGTTATATGAGTCAAAAATTCTCATTGTATGATGATTTAACAGCAAAAGAAAACATGCGTTTTTTTGGAGGAATCTATGGACTTTCCAATAAAGAAATTAAAAATCGCACTAAAGAGCTGCTGACCCATTTTAAAATGGAACATATTGAAGAAGAACGTGTAAGCTCATTACCCTTGGGCTGGAAACAAAAATTGGCATTCTGTACTGCTTTAATGCATAAACCTGATGTAGTTTTTTTGGACGAACCAACTAGTGGTGTTGACCCTTCTATAAGAAGACAGTTTTGGGAAATGATTTATGAAACCGCAGAAGGCGGTGTAACCGTATTAGTAACTACCCATAATATGGATGAAGCTGAATATTGCCATCGAATATCTATGATGGTAGCCGGACAAATGATTAAAGTAGATACGCCACAAAATTTAAAAAATGAGTATAAACTAGAGACAATGGCAGAAGTATTTCTCCATTTAGCAAAAGGTTATGAAAAAGAACATGCGATTACTTAAAGCTAAATTGTTTTAGATCATTGAAGATATAAAAGAGCAAAATGAAAAATTTCAAAATATTCAAAGGACTTGTTCGTAAAGAGTTTCTCCATATTTTAAGAGATTGGCGTTCCTTAACAATGCTATTGGGCATACCTATTGTCTTGGTTTTACTATTTGGTTCTGTAATGACCATGGAAATTAAAGATGCCAATATTGCTATTGTAGATCATGCCAAAGATCACGATTCAAAAGAACTCATCAATTTAATTAGCACTTCAGAATTTTTTAAGTTGGTAAAATACCTAGATACTTCTGATGAGATTGATGAAGAATTTAAAAAAGGTACCATTCGTATGGCCTTTGTTTTTGATAAAGACTTTGGTTATAAACTTCACCATGAGGGTCATGCTCAAATACAATTAATTGCCGATGGTTCTAAAATTTTGACCTCCCCTAGCCTAATCTCTTATGGTAAGATTATAATCAATAAACATATCGCCAGTAAAAACCCGCCTAGCGCCGCCGGTTATTATATTATACCAACAGTGCGTATGATGTATAATAAAAATCTTAATGGTAGGTATATGACGGTACCTGGTATTATGTCAACCGTTATTTTATTGGTAGGCGCACTAATGACCTCACTTTCAATTACTAAAGAAAAAGAATTAGGAACTCTAGAGCTATTATTAAGTACACCCATTAATCGTTTTCTTATAATGTTCGCGAAAATAGTGCCCTACCTAGTCACTTCATTCATAAGCGCCTTATCTATAATTTGGGCGGCAAAATATGTATTTGAAGTACCGGTATCTGGTAGTATGGGACTTTTGATATTGAATACCGTTCTCTACATTCTTACAGCTCTTGCCTTAGGATTATTGATATCAACTTTCGCAAATTCTCAGCTTACTGCTATGATGATTACGATGACCTTATTAATGTTACCTACAGAAGTACTGTCGGGAATGACCTTCCCTACAGACAGTCTGCCAGTAGTATTACAATGGATGGGCAAATTATTGCCTTCAACTTGGTTCAACATTATAAGTAAGGGTATATTACTTCAAGGTGCTAAAGCAGATAATCTTTTATTTGAGACTACCATACTTGTGATAATGGTAATGGTATTTTATTTCTGGAGTGTAATACGTTTTAAACCCAGACTCCAATAACAATTAACAGTTAAAATACAGACCAATGCGTATCATAAGCTTCATTATTGTCAAAGAATTTATTCAGATTTTCAGAAATCCTCTGTTGGTACTCATTATTTTGTCTCAACCTTTTATACAAGTATTGTTATTAGGTACTGCGGGTGGTGACATTAACTATGCAAGTGTGTATGTTGTAGATGAAGATTTATCGTCTACTTCTAGAGAAATCATTTCTAAAATGGAGGGTTCAGATTTCTTTGATATCCGAGGGGCTTCTTTAACTATGGATGAAGCTTTTAAAGTAATGGAGTATAAGAACATTAATTTGATTGTACATTTTCCTCCAAATTTCGAAAAAAAACTACTTAAAGAACATAGCAGTAAAGTGCAATTGGTCACCAATGCCATTGATGCTATTACCGCCAGCCTTACCTATGCTTACTCAAGTGAAATTATAGGTGCAGTAAATAAAGATGTGGCAATAAAGTGGGGCTCAAAAAGCACCACCAATAAAGCATCAACCATTAGTATTCCATATTCTTACTGGTATAATAGAGCACTTATTAGCCAATATATAATGGTACCTGCGATGTGCGTTGCCATGGTTGTAATGATTACCATTCTATTATCAGGAATGAATATTGTAAAGGAAAAAGAAATTGGCACAATGGAGCAGTTGAATGTAACCCCAATGCGGAAAACTCATTTTATAATGGGGAAAATCATTCCGGTTTGGATTATTAATATTGTACTCTTGGGTATTGGTTTAATTCTAAGTAGAGTTGTATTTCACGTACCTGTAGTAGGTAGCCTTTGGCTAGTATTCTTTTTATCGGGTGTTGTAATGTTTCTACTTTTAGCGGTGGGAGTTTTAATTTCGGTAATATCAAATACGCAACAACAAGCCATGTTTTTTACTTTTTTCATCATAATGATATTTGTGATTTTTGGTGACTTTATAACTCCTATAGATAATATGCCTACATGGGGTAAGGCAATGGCCGAATTAAACCCTCAAGCCTATTATTCTCGTATGATTCACTTGGTAATAACTAAAGGTAGTGGCATAAAAGATATTTTACCTGACCTGTTAAAGGTCTCTGGATTAACCTTTGCTACTTTAGCCCTTTCCCTATACATCTTTAATAAAAAGGATTAAAAAATTTGACAGAGTTGACTTTTCACAGGTATCATCAATAGTATATACTTAGTTAAGCATAAAGCCGTAAATGCAAACAAAAAGGCTATCGTAACTTACGATAGGCTTTTTATTTAAACTTAACCTAAGATTTTAGTATTCGTCTTTCTTTAAAGCCGTAAATCCAGAAACAACATCAAAAAGTTCTTCATCAATAGAGCTTTGTCGTAATCTGTGGTAGGTATGCCCTATCTCTTCTAATAATTCTTCTATATTTTTCTCTGCACGTTGCATAGCATTTAACCTACTTAAATTTTCGCTAGCTAATGATTCTGTGCAGGTTTTATAAAGTGTAACAAAAAGATACTCTCGTATTAAACGATGTATAAGTACACCAACATCTCCTATTACTTCTGGCTGTTTTTTGGTAGGCCATTTTAACTGAGACTTTTCTTGAATCCATTTTTCATCTAGCGGAAACAGACGTAATTTCTGTTGATCATAAGAACCTTCATTAATCAAGTGGTTATGAAAAAGAAAGTATTCATCTATACTTCCGCTTCCACGATTTTTTTCTACTTCTACTAGAATTGAACCTATAAGAGAAGTAATGGCATTAATAGAATTTGGAAGTTTAAACTCCTTGGTCACCAACATCCCCATATCTTTTAATAATAAAGGAACCCGAACGCCTACGGTCCAAATTTCTAATGTACCCTCATGAGTAGATAAATAATCTTGAACATATTGCGAAAGCGCATCATTAAACTGCCCAACAAACCCTTGATCTGATCCAAAAACAATTGCGCAAATAGATTTTTCACTTTTATTAGTATTGGCGATTCTGCTATTCTGCTGATTATCTAATCTAACATGTTTTAAATAGGCTACTAAACCTAAAGAAACATTATTCCAATAATGACCTAAAGACTCCATTGCCATTTCATATTGACCAATATTGGCCGCAGCCATTGCCTTCATAGTACGCACTATAGAATTCAGATCTTTGGCTCCGGTAATTTGTCTTGTTAAGCTTTCTAACGAATCCATAGTTACATATTTATTTGATTACAATGCTTATTGAAATTCTTTGAGTGCAGCCGCTGTAGTCTTTAAAACAAGTTTTATAGCTGCATCATCTAAACCTCTATCGGTATACAAAGATTTATGAATAGTATCTGGTAAAGTGGCTATACTTTTAATAACCGCCTTTTCAGCTTTACTCATGTTTTCTATTGTTATGTCATCAAAGAATCCGTTTGTTAATGCTAAAAGAACACCTATTTGTTCTGCAACAGATAAAGGTTGAAGTTCATTCTGCTTTAAAATTTCACGAATACGCTTACCATGCTCAATAACCTTTTTTGTTTCCTCATCTAAATGAGAACCAAAACGGGCAAAAGTTTCTAATTCTTCGAACTGTGAAAATCCAAGTTTCAAAACACCTGCTATAGATTGATAAGCCGATAATTGCGCTTTACCACCAACACGAGAAACAGATTTACCTACCTCAACAGCAGGTAAAATACCTAGGTCAAATTGTTTGGGCGATAAATAAATTTGACCGTCGGTAATTGAAATTAAATTAGTGGGAATATATGCCGACATGTTCTGCGCTTCGGTCTCTATTATAGGTAGAGCAGTCAATGACCCACCGCCGAGCTCTTCACTTAAATGAGTAGAACGTTCTAATAATCTAGAATGTATATAAAATATATCTCCGGGGAATGCCTCTCTTCCAGGTGGTCTTTTTAATAAAAGGGATAGTTCTCTATATGCTCTAGCATGGTTTGTTAAATCATCATATACAATGAGCACATCTTTACCCATTTCCATAAAATATTCAGCGATACTAGTTGCTGCATAAGGAGCTATATATTGTAACCCAGGACTATTATTACCTTCTGTAACCATAACAACGGTATATGCCATTGCCCCATTTTCTTTTAAATCTGCAACTACCTTTGCAACCGCAGAAGCTCGTTGCCCTATAGCACAATAGACACAGATAACATCTTTATCTTTTTGATTAACGATAGTATCTATTGCAATTGCAGTTTTACCTGTTTGTCTATCCCCTAAAATTAATTCTCGTTGTCCCCTGCCTATGGGTATGAGTGCATCTATAACCTTAATACCGGTTTGTAGCGGCATGCTTACCCCAGAACGATCCATAATTGGAGTAGCATTTCGTTCTATGGGCAATCTTTTATCATAAGCAATAGCCCCTTTTTCGTCCATTGGTTCTCCTAAAGGACCTATTACCCTACCTATAAGGGATTTACCCACAGGAACATCCATAACCCTATTGGTACGTTCTACAAGGTCACCCGCATTTAAATCTGAATCTTCACCTAAAAGAATAGCACCAATTTCCTCTTCTTCAATACTAAAAGCAATACCATATAAATTACCAGGAAATTTCAATAACTCCTCATACCCAACATTGGGTAAACCTGATACTTTGACCACACCAGCTGAAACACTGGTAACCCGACCCACTTCTTTTGGGGCTAATTTAAACTCATGATCGGTTCTATTTTTAGCAAGCTCATTGAACGTATCATCTAATAAGCTTTTGTAGTCCGTTACACCCATATTATATAATTTTATTTGGTCGCTACTTCAACATCTTCTGCAAACGACCCTAAATATTCTGCAACGCTCCAAGACAATTTGTAACCATTTGTTAAAATTTCAATACCGTTAATAAGCTCTGGTTGTATTTTAAATTCAAAAATACTATCGGGTTTCAGCAAGCTACTTATCGCTTTTTTTACGAGAGCTCGTTGTTCCCCAGATAAAGCAAAGGCACTTTGAACCAGTATAGCTTTACCACCTCTTAAAGCTTCTGAAAATTTTGTTTTTTCATCAGCTTTTAGACCATTTAATCGTTTTAAAAAAACAGCAACAGTCTGATCTTCTAAGCTAACGGATGAAAGGTCTTTCAATGTTTTTCTTGCAATGTCAAGAACTTCACCTTTTAACCTTTTAGTCATGTTGTCATTTTTAATAGCTTGATCCTCGGCAAATGCTTTTTCTAAACTATTTTTAAGCTTGTTAGCTTCATCTCTAGCACTAGCTTTTAATCTATCTGCTTCTGCTTTAGCTTCATCAGCTGCCTTTTGCATTAATACATCTTTCTCTTTATTGAAAATTTCGTTTTTATGGTTGAATTCATCTTTAGCTTGGTCTGCTTCTTTCTTTTGAGATTCAGCAGCTAAAAGTTGTTTCTTAATATTCGATTCCCGTTCATCTATTGCAGATAAAATGGGTCGATAAAGAAATTTTTTCAATAACCACATCAACACCACAAAATTGATGATTTGAGCTATTACGGTAAACCAGTCGATTTTCATGTTTGTAGTATTATGCGATGAAATGGTTCCAGAACGGATTGGCAAAAATTAAAATCATTGAAATCACAAAACAATAGATTGCCAAAGATTCTAACATAGCCAAACCCACAAACAAAGTACGGGTTACAGTCTGACTTGCATCTGGTTGCTGCGCCATAGAACTTAAGGCGGTAGAAATAGATTTACCTTGACCTAGAGCCGGTATCATACAGCCAATTCCTGTGGTTAAGCCGGCAGTAATGATTGATACCATTGCTATTATTGTAGTATTATCCATAGTATTAAATTTTATAGTTTTTATTTTAAATTTTGAATTGAGATTACCTTCTTATTAAGTTTATTCTACTATTATTTTTTTAGCCTTATTCTTTCGCCGTAACTTCTTCTTGTCTGATTCTTCGGTTGCCGCAGCGATATAAACTGTTGCTAAAATGCTAAAGATGTACGCCTGTATAATTCCTGTAATTAATCCTAATACGGTCATTAACACCGGAAAAAACAAAGGGGCAATACTTAAGAGAATAGTGACAATCAAACCACCACTCATAATATTACCAAAGAGACGAACAGCCAATGCCAACGTTCGTGATATTTCGCTAATGATATTAAAAGGTAGCATGATGAATGTTGGCTCTATAAATGTTTTTAAATATTGTAAAACACCATTCTCTGCTATACCAAAAATGGGTGTTGCAAGAAAAACACATAGCGCCAAAGCTGCCGTTGTTGATAACGAACTTGTAGGCGGTTCATAACCAGGGAAAATGATACACAAATTGGCAAAAGCAATAAAAATGAACAAAGTGCCTATAAAACCAAGGAATTTCTCTGATTTCTTTAAACCCACTTCTTTTATCTGTTGGTTCATACCCGTTACAAGCATTTCTAAAATGCATTGCCATCGTGATATTTTTAAACCTGTTTGTAGTTTTCTGGTTATTAGAACAGCTGTAAGAACCAACACCAGCATCAATACCCAAGTGGTTACCAATGTTAGATTGATGGTTATAAAACCATTCTGCCAAAATATTGTTTCGTCTGGACTAAGTTCCATCTTACTATTGTTTGTCTATTGTTATAGGTTTCATCTCTTTTATTTTGGTCATACGAACAACAACAAACCGAGCTATTATAAAGCCTAAGAGACAAATCAGCATATACTTTAAACTATGCTGACCCATATAATAAAAGCCCAATAGCGTAATGCCTACTCGTATAAACAAACTCCCTATATACCAAAGTGCAGGATTTTTTGAATCAAGCATTTTCTTTGAAGTAAACCATAGTCCTCCAAAAAATAGGAGTCCTAGGCACGAGCCACCTAACAGTACCAATAAAGTCATAAGTAAATCATTCATTCTTTTTATTTTTATGTTCGTGCATTGATTTATTTTCTTTATCTATCCATTGCCAAGCAAGTGCGCAACCAATAAATAAACCGCCTATTAATAAGGTTAGCGTCCAGGAAAAAGTCTGCGGATAATCTTTATCTAACCAAACCCCTAATACGGCTCCAAATACGGTTGGTACTGCAACAGACCAACCCACCATACCAAAAGTTCCAAATCCTCTCCATTCACTTCTTTTCTCTTCATTTCTGGCATATAACATTTGCCGTTCTTTATTATCTACTTCATCTAAAAAGCTACTTTTTTTATTATCGCTAGTCTTATTCATTATTGATGAAGTTTTTTAATACCATGAATAAATTCACTTTCTAATTTGGCAACAGCCTTTCGCATATCTCTTTCCTCTTCATCTAAATTCACGAATTGGTTCGCTACCGCGTTTCTAAGTTGACCTAGGTCTGCCCCGGCTATAGCATTTCTTACAGATACCTCCACATAACCGTCTCGCTTTGTTAGAATACCTTCATCCAATGCTATAAAGTGTTCTTGTCCATTTTTTGTTTCATAGGTTAAAATACCAGGTACCAAAGCAGCTACACAATCTAACCTTTGCGGTAAAAACCCATAAGAACCAGCGTTGGTATCTACTACTATGCGCTGCACATCTGAGATTTTCAGAAATATCTTAAACGGAAGTAGAATATGTAGCTCCATTATTTTTGGTTTTAAGTCTATACTTTTGCTGTTTCTTTTTTATCAGCATCTGTGTTATTTTCTTCTTTCTTCTGTTCTTTTTTGGCTTTTTCTATTGCCTCTTCAATAGTACCGATCATATAGAAAGCAGACTCTGGTAAATCTTTAAACTCATCGTTAAGAATACGCTCACACCCGTTAAGGGCATCTTCTAATTTGACACCTTTTCCTTTAAGTCCACTAAACTGTTCTGTTGTAAAAAAGGGTTGTGTAAAAAAGCGTTCTAAGCGTCTAGCCCTATTAACCGTTGCACGATCTTTTACAGAAAGTTGTTCTAAACCAAGCATGGCTATAATATCTTTTAGCTCTTCGTATTGCGCTAGTGTTTGTTTTATTTGTTGTAAAAGGTGGTAATGACGCTCACCTATAACACCCGGTGTTGCCATTTTAGAGCTAGACTGTAATAAATCTATAGCAGGAAAAAGTCCTTCTCCAGCCCTCTTTCTTGATAATGTAATAGAGGCTGAAAGATGAGAAAAGGTATGTACAGCAGCAGGATCAGTTAAATCATCTGCTGGAACATAAACCGCCTGTATACTAGTAATAGCACCTGTAGTGGTATTCGCTATACGTTCTTCAAATTTTGAAAGTTCGGTACCCAATGTTGGTTGGTAACCTAGTCTTGATGGCATTTGCCCCATAAGACCAGAAACCTCCATACCCGCTTGAATAAACCGAAATACATTATCTACAAGTAAAAGAACATCGCGGTGCTCTTCGTCCCTAAAATATTCTGCCATGGTTAAAGCAGCGTGCCCTACACGAAAACGTGCTCCGGGTGGTTCGTTCATTTGTCCGAACATCATCACCATATCTTTCAATACATCGGCTTTTTTCATATCGTGATACAACTCATGTCCTTCACGGCAACGTTCACCAATACCACAAAACATACTTATACCTTGGTGATAGCCTACCATATTATGAATCATCTCTGTAAGCAGAACTGTTTTACCAACACCTGCTCCACCAAACAAACCTGCGTTACCACCATGTTGTAAGGGTACCATTACATCAATAGCCTTTATTCCTGTTTCAAAAATTTCTGATTTTGTAGATCGTTTTGATAACGGCGGCGGTAATTGGTGTACGCTATTTCGTTTCATTTCTGGCAACGCATCTCCATGATCTATGGCATTACCAAAAACATCGAACATACGCCCCATTATTTCCTTTCCAACAGGTACGGTCAACTGTCCTCCATTTGTCTGTGCCTGCATACCTCTTGCCAAACCTTGTGTTGGGGTCAATGCTATACCTCTAATTCTATTATCATCTAATTGAGATAGTACCTCAATAGCTATAGCATTATCCGGACCTGTATGGATTAATGTATTAATAGATGGTAAATTTTCATCAAACCAAATATCTACTACACTACCACGTACAGCAACTACTCTACCCAAGTTTAAATCACTATCATCAAGTTTTAAGGTCGTTGCCATAGTATTCTGTTCTTGTAAATAAAGTAGTAAAGGTATTTCTACATCAACCGATTGTAAATGACCTAGGTCAGTACTCTTTTTTTTTACGTATGACTCAGGTCATTTGCATTACTAATGAAACAGTTGAAATTCGTAATCAGAAATCTTGGTCTATAGACCTTATAAATCTTTAGCGATGAAAAATTACATACGTCATTTTAACGAAATCAATATTAACGATGTACCAACTGTAGGAGGAAAAAATGCCTCTTTAGGAGAAATGTTTCAAAAGCTGACATCTAAAGGAGTACAGGTACCTGATGGGTTTGCAACTACCGCAGAAGCATATTGGCATTTTTTACAAGAAGTGCATATTAAAGATGAGATTTTTGGTCTTTTAGAAAATTTAAATACTAAAGATTTCTCTAATCTTAAGGAAATTGGAGAAAGTGTAAGAAATGCAATTCTAGCAACAGAAATCCCTAAAGACATCCAAGATTCTATAAATGAAGGATATGATTTTTTAGCCAATAAATATAAAGGTGATATTTCTTTAGCAGTAAGAAGTAGTGCCACTGCAGAAGATTTACCAAGTGCAAGTTTTGCTGGTCAGCAAGACACGTATTTAAACGTAAAAGGGAAAAAAGATCTAATAGATGCCTGTAAAAGATGTTACGCATCTTTATTCACCAATAGAGCTATAAAATATAGAGAGGATAATGGTTTTGATCATACCAAAGTAGCATTATCTATTGGTATACAAATGATGGTACGTTCAGATTTAGCTGCATCTGGTGTCAATTTCACCTTAGATCCAGATACCGGTTTTGACCAAGTTGTAATGGTTTCAAGTATCTACGGACTAGGTGAAAATATTGTTCAAGGCAGTATTAACCCCGATGATTATTTTGTTTACAAGCCTAGTCTAAAAAACGGCATAGAACAACCTATTATTTCTAGACGTTTGGGTAGTAAGGAAAAAACCATGGTCTATGATAAAACGGGCAGTGGAATCATAAATCTTGACACTCCGTTAGAGAAACAAGAACAATATGTACTTACAGATGACGAGGTTGTTAAACTTGCAAAATGGGCGATGATCATTGAAGATCATTACCAACACCCTATGGATATAGAATGGGCAAAAGATGGAATTACCAATGAACTCTTTATAGTTCAAGCCAGACCAGAAACCGTTCAAAGCAATAAGAAAGACAAACTAAAAATTAAAACGTACACCTTACGCAACAAGAGTAAAGAAATTACTCAAGGTATGGGTCTGGGCAACAAAATAGCATCTGGCAAAGCACGCATATTACACAGTCCAAAAGAATCTGACAAGTTACAAGAAGGCGAAATTCTGGTTACGGAACGTACCAACCCAGATTGGGATCCAATTCTAAAAAAAGCAGCAGGTATCATTACTAATCAAGGCGGTAGAACTAGCCACGCGGCAATCGTTGCTCGTGAAGTAGGCGCTGCTGCTATTGTTGGTAGTAACAATGCAACAGAGGTTATAAAAGATGGGCAAGAAATTACCATATCATGCGCTGAAGGCGATACAGGTATAGTGTATGATGGTCTTTTAGATTGGGATGAAAAAGTAATTGACCTTTCTACTTTAGGAAAACCAAAAACACAACCAATGCTTATTCTGGCAGATCCAGATCAGGCATTTAAATTCTCTTTCTATCCTTCTGCAGGAGTTGGGTTAATGCGTATGGAGTTTGTCATTAATAATTCTATTCAAATTCACCCAATGGCTTTAAAACATTTTGATTCTTTAAAAGATCAGGCTGTAAAAGATAAAATTCAGAAGCTAACACACCACTACCCGGACAAGGCAAATTATTTTGTACACAAACTTGCGGAAGGTATCGGTACTATTGCAGCTGCTTTTTACCCTAAAGATGTTATTGTTCGTACCAGTGATTTTAAAACGAATGAATATGCAAACCTTATAGGTGGTACAGAGTTTGAACCTGTAGAATCAAACCCAATGCTCGGTTTTAGAGGAGCTTCTAGATATTACAATCCAAAATACCAAGATGCCTTTGCCTTAGAATGCAAAGCGTTGAAAAGGGTAAGAGAAACCATGGGATTCACCAATGTAAAAATTATGATTCCGTTTTGCCGTACGTTAAAAGAAGCTGACAAAGTAGTTGGTGTTTTAGAAGAAAATGGCTTAAAAAGAGGCGAAAACGGACTTCAACTTTATATGATGACCGAAATCCCTAATAACATTATACTAGCAGAACAATTTGCAAAATACTTTGACGGCTTTTCAATTGGCTCAAATGATTTAACCCAACTGACTTTAGGTGTAGATAGAGATTCTGAATTGTTGAGCGATATTTTTGATATTAATGATCCAGGGGTAAAACAAATGATTGCCATGGTGATTAAATCCGCAAATAAAACAAATACTAAAATTGGACTTTGCGGTCAGGCACCAAGTGATTATCCGGAATTTGCTCAATTTCTTGTTGAGACTGGGATCAACTCTATATCCTTTAATCCAGATGCGTTGATTTCAGGTATCAAAAACATAAACAAAGCAGAGGAAAATATAGTTGAATACGGCATGGCCGAAAGCAGCAATTAATGCCACTTTAGAATTTAAAAATGAAAATAGCAATATTCAACGTTCATAATTGGGAGAAAGATTATTTACAAAGTGCTAATCAAGATAAGCATGAACTTAAAATGTTTGATACTTATCTAACTTTAGATACTGTAGATTTGGCTAAACAGTGTGATGCCATTTGTATTTTTACCGAAGACAATGCTTCTGCTCCTATTTTAAATAGGTTACATGAACTTGGTGTTAAGTACGTAGCCTTGCGTACTGCAGGTTTTAATAATGTTGATGTGCCACATGCACAGAAATTAGGTATTCGTATAGCACGAGTACCCGAATATTCTCCCTATGCAATTGCTGAATTTACGGTAGGTGTCATGCTTGCGCTTAACCGAAAATTAGTAAGAACCCATTACCGAATCATGGAAATGAATTTTTCTTTAAATGGTCTTGTTGGTTTTGACATGAACGGTAAAACAGTAGGTATCATTGGTACAGGTAAAATTGGGAGCGTAGTAGCAAAAATTCTACATGGCTTTGGCTGTAAACTATTGCTATATGACATTTTTGAGAACAATGCCCTAGTTGAAAAATATGAGGCCACCTATACCGATTTAGATTCCTTAGTTGAGCAATCTGATATCATCACCTTACATGCACCTCTAAATAAAAAAACACATCATCTTATCAATGCCAATAGCATTTCTAAAATGAAAAAAGGAGTGATGTTAATCAATGCAGGTCGTGGAGGTTTACTCAATACCCAAGATGTTATAAACGGTTTAAAAAGTGGACAAGTAGGATACTTTGGTATGGATGTTTATGAGGAAGAAAAAGGACTCTACTTTGAAGACCACTCGGAAGATATTCTTCAAGACGATGCCATAGCGCGGTTAATGACACTTAGAAATGTATTGATAAGTAGTCACCAGGCATTTTTGACAGAAACTGCACTCCAAAACATATCAAGAATCACCTTTGAAAATCTAAAATGTATGGAAAAAGGTGATGCTTGTAAAAATGAAATTAAAATAACTTAAGATGGGTAGATTAGTATTGGTACGACACGGTAAAAGTTTATGGAACGTAAAAAATGTTTTTACTGGATGGACAGATATTGACTTGGCACCAGAAGGAAAAGAAGAAGCTAAAATAGCCGGAGAACTTATTAAATCTAATCTTATAGACATTGATATTTGTTTCTCCTCCTATCTAAAAAGAGCGATACGAACTGCTTTGATCTTATTGGAAACTGCAGAAATGATGCATGTAGACTGCAAGTATAGCTGGAAGCTGAACGAAAGACATTATGGAGATTGGCAGGGAAAAAATAAGGACGACGTATTAAAAGAAGTAGGAGAAGATTTTTTTCTAAGTGTACGAAGAGGTTATGATACCCCACCACCTAGCCTACCTGCATTTGACAAAAGAAGTCCTGAATATGATTCTAATTACAAGGCTTTAGATTCGTCTATTTTACCATTGGCAGAATCATTGAAAGACACTTCAAAAAGAGTCATCAACTATTTTTTTGAAGCGATTGCACCAGAATTAGCTCAAGGTAAAACCGTATTAATTGCTGCTCATGGCAACTCTTTACGAGCATTAATTGAGTTTTTAGAACATATTTCAACAGAAGATATAGCCAAGTTAGAAGTCGCAACAGGTATACCCCATTTGTATGAGTTTGATGAAAAATTAAATGTAATAGATCACTATAAATTAAAATAGTAGATATGGCCCGTATAATAACACTAACCGTAAATCCTGCAATAGATAAAAATACCACAGTAGCAGGAATAAGACCTAATTCCAAATTACGCTGTACCGAGCCTACTTTTGACGCAGGTGGTGGCGGAATAAATGTATCTAGAGCTATTCAAAACCTAGGCGGCTCATCACTCTGCAGTTACTTTGCAGGCGGACCAAATGGGGCATTCCTAAAACACCTATTAGATGAAAAAAACATAGAACAATCTATCATTGAAATAGAGGGTTTTACCCGTGAAAATTTAGCAGTTACGGATACAAGCACTAATCAACAATTTAGATTTGGAATGCCAGGTCCTTCCATTAAAAAGGTAGAATGGCAGAACGCACTAAAACAACTTGAATTACAGCTCGAAAAAGATGATTACCTGGTCGCAAGCGGTAAGTTACCGCCTAATGTACCTGATGACTTTTATATAAAAGTGAGTCATATAGCAGAAATTAAAGGAGCTAAATTTATTCTTGATACTTCTGGCGAACCTTTATTGAAAGCTGCCAATTCTAAAGTTTATATACTTAAGCCAAACTTGGCAGAACTTGGTATGCTTTGTAACGAACCCTCTATTACAGACTTAAAATTAAAATCATTGGCAAAAGCGTTTTTGGAGAATCATGATTGTGAAATTCTTGTTGTTTCACTCGGTCCAAAAGGAGCCTTACTTGCAACTAAAGATGAAATGGCACAAATACCTGCTCCTGTAGTTCACCAAAAAAGTACCATTGGTGCAGGTGACAGTATGGTTGCAGGCATGGTTATGAGTCTTATTTGGGAAAGATCTTTTAGTGACATGGTCAGATATGGTGTAGCATGCGGAACCGCAGCTACAATGCACCACGGAACACAGCTATGTTTTAAAAAAGATGTGGACAAATTATATGATTGGATTAAAAACCAAAAATCTATCTAAGGAACAAATTAAAATACGCGTAATGGAACTTGAAAAATATTTAAAAGAAGAAACCTTCTACTTACTGGATCATGAATGTACTACAATCCCTAAAAAAAATATTCACCTACCAGGTCCAGATTTTGTGGATAGGATAATGGCATCTACAGATAGATCCAATAGAGTATTAGGAAGTTTACAGCAACTATTTAATCATGGTAGACTAGCTGGTACTGGGCATCTTTCCCTATTACCGGTAGATCAAGGTGTAGAACATTCTGCAGGTGCTAGCTTTGCACCAAATCCAGCTTATTTTGATCCAGAAAATATTGTAAAACTTGCCATAGAAGGTGGTTGTAATGCCGTTGCTTCTACATTAGGGGTACTAGGTGCCGTTTCAAGAAAATATGCCCACAAAATACCCTTTCTAGTTAAACTTAATCATAACGAGCTACTTACGTACCCTAATACTTTTGATCAAATCTATTTTGCCCAAGTAGAACAAGCTTGGAATATGGGTGCTGTAGCTGTAGGTGCCACTATCTATTTTGGCTCTCCAGAATCTGATAGACAAATTCAAGAAACTACTAAAGCTTTTAGACGGGCGCATGAATTAGGTATGGCTACTGTACTTTGGTGCTACCTTCGTAATGATGCCTTTAAAACAGACAAAGACTACGCTGTAAGTGCAGATTTAACGGGACAAGCAAACCATCTTGGTGTTACCATTGAGGCAGATATCATAAAACAGAAACAGCCAAGTAATAATGGTGGTTTTCTGGCCTTAGATAATTTTGGAAAAACAAGTGATCTTGTTTATAGTAAGCTCACTACAAACCACCCAATAGATTTAACTAGGTACCAAGTTGCAAATTGCTATATGGGGCGCGCCGGACTTATTAATTCTGGTGGAGCTTCAGGAGAAGATGACTTCGCCGCTGCGGCAAGTACTGCCATAATTAATAAAAGAGCTGGTGGAATGGGATTGATTTCTGGTAGAAAAGCATTTCAAAGATCTATGAAAGATGGTGTACAATTACTACATCTTATACAAGATATTTATTTAGACCCAGAAATTACAATCGCCTAATTACATAATATGAAAACGACAGAAAGACTTTCTATACCTATAGGCCAAACATCTTTAATACCATTAGCAGTAGGTAATAAATATAAAATAAGCACAAAAAATAGTTTTGTACTAGCTGGTGACATTGGGGGAACAAAAACCAACCTTGCACTTTTTGAATATAATGATGGGCAACTATTTCAAATAAAGCAAAACTCATATAAAACCAAAGATTATACTTCGTTATTAGAAATCATCAAAGAGTTCGAAATAACTGAAATGAAAAAAATCGACAGTATTTGTTTTGGCGTTGCAGGTCCTATTACAAAGGGTAAAGTTCATGGCACTAATTTTCCTTGGGACATAGATACCGAAGAACTCATTAAAGCGCTTAACCTTAACTCTATTTATTTAATCAATGATATGGAAGCAAATGCGTATGGTCTCGCTGCGCTAGATGAAAAAGATTTAGACCCTTTAAAGTATGGTTCACAAATAGAAGGCAATGCAGTGATTATTTCTCCTGGTACCGGTTTGGGAGAAGCAGGCTTATATTGGGACGGTAAAGCGTATCATCCATTTGCTACCGAAGGGGGACATTGCGATTTTAGCCCTAGATATGATTTTGACCTTGAAATATGGAAATACTTTCAACAAAAATATGGTCATGTCAGTTGGGAACGTCTATTGTCAGGGCAAGGTATTAGAGATATCTACCAGCTTATACGAAATGTAAGCGGTGTCAAAGAAACCGATGATTTAATAGCTAAAATGGCTAAAGAAGATCCTGCTGCAGTTATTACCAAAACTGCATTGGCCGGGACTGATCCCGTCTGTGTGGAAACACTAGAGTTATTTATTCGATTTTTAGCCATAGAAACATCTCAACTTGCCTTAAAGTTTAAAGCAACAGGCGGTATCTATATTGGAGGTGGAATTATGCCAAAAATAATTAAGGGGATGAATCGGGAAGTATTTACCGATAATTTCATGCAATCCGGTAGACTGAATTCTCTTTTAGAAATGGTACCGGTAAATGTTATTTTAAATGAAAATACAGCATTGTTAGGGGCTGCTTATTTTGCTACAATGTCAATAGAATAAAACTTAAAACTACTTTAGGCTTTTCTTCCTAAAGTAGTTTTAAATTACCGTTTTTATAATTTAAAATTTATCGGCATTTACATCAAACTCAATGACTTTAAAAAGTTGTCTTCTATTGTTTTTCGTATTTGCAATAAATTGAACAATATCTTCTTCAAGCTCTTTATGTTCGCTTCTAAACGATTTAATTTCTTGATCTTCACTATCATCTATAACCTCAGCTAAATATGCCAAATGCTTTTTAATCCTTTGTAAGAGCTCATCACAATCTCTTGTATCTTTTAGAATACTTTCCCCTACCCTAGTTATATTATCTAAATTATCTTTAGCAGTTGTCCAGGTAAAATATTTATCTTCAAGATGTCGTAAAAATTTAAGATCGTCTTTATAAAATAACAGTTCAGATTGCCAGTGCTCTGTCAAAATATACAGTTCTTGCAAACTCCCATTATCCATAAAATCTCCCTTAGGTCTACTTCTTAAATATTCCATTTAGTTAATTAATTAGTACTAATTAATCCCTTCATTTTTATTCTTTTATAAGAATCTATTCTAAAATTAGTAACGGTACTTTAGATTTTAGAATGAGCTTTTGGGTTAGTTCAGCATCAGAAGGAATAGCATTTTTAGTATGGTTTCTAGGAAGTATTGTCACAAGGTCAATCTCATTCTTTACAGCGTAAGTATTTATACCATCTAAAATATCCTCATTTCTTATAAATGCTCGTTCTTTATAAAATGTTTCTAAATAATACGCTATAGCACTCTCGTTTTTATCTTCCTCTTCACTATACCCGTAGAGCACAGGTTCATTCTCAACAGTTAGCACATTAACTTTAGCATTACACTTACGAGCCAACATTAAAAGAGCCCCTAATTTTTTGGTATCCTCAATTTCTTCTTTACCAATAACCAATGCAATATTCTCTAGCTTATATTCATTGTAAGTTTTTGGAACAACCAAAACAGGACAATTACACGATAAAACAAGGTTTGCGGTATTGGTATGTTCAGTATCGCCCAATTTATCCTCACCCGAAGTACCCATTATAATGAGATCTATCTTATCCTTTTTCCTAATTTCCAGTAAAGTCTGAACAAATCTTCCATCCTGTATTTCCCACTCAAGTTTTTCCTGAAGTAAACCCGCATACTTCTTGCCTAACTTCTCAAAATTTTCTGGCGATAACTTTAGGTTACAATTTCCTGAAACATATGCCAATACAATTTTTATATGATCTAGCCTGCCTACGAATTTCACAGCATATTCAAGAGCATTTCTTGAAGCTTTCGTAAAATCGAATGGTATCATTATAGTTTTAATCTTTTCCATGATTTAAAAATTTAGAGATGACTTTTGTTAGTTATTTAATTAAAAATAGATTCTGTTTTTTAAATTTATAAAGGGCATTTATTGAAATATTGATCAAGTTAAAATCCAAATACCCAATATGCTTACTGCTCCAGTTTAGGTTTAACAATCTTCCATTTATTTGATCCATCTTTGATTTTTAATAAATCAGAAGAAATCATCTGTGCATGTAATTCAGGTAATTCATATAGCTTTTTTGACATGACAATGTTTTGTCTTTCTTGAATAGGCCACAAAAGTTCACCTGCTTCATTGACCACGATCTCGGTAAAGGCATAATCGTAAATATTCAATTGAAAAGAATTTTTACCGCGTAAAGATTTACTCTCATAGATACCAACAGCATAACCATTATTGAACTGGCTAACATTTAAGAATTCTGCAGCCACAACTACTTTACCTGTTTTATCTATAAAACCATATCTAACAATACCATCGTCTTGCACATTTTTAATAGAACAGACTCCATCCTTAAATTGAGGTAGCCCAATACTCTCCACACCAATATTCATAGTTTTCGGAGTTTCATTCCAAACTAAATCATCTCTAAACTCAATAACCAACTTACCTTCTTCATTTATAAACCCCCATTGGTTTCCTTTTTTAACAGCAGCTAAACCTTCATTAAAAGGCGCTACTTCATCTAGATTATCTACTAGAGGCTTATTAATCTCTTCAACAGATTGTGAAATGCCCATTAAGGGTATTAATAATAACAAAGCGATATTTAATATGTGTTTCATGATTTATAATTTAAGGTTCACTCAAAACTATGTACATCAAATTAAAACCGAAATGACTTGGGTCAGTTGCCTTATTTTATTTAAAGGAATCTTCAGAAAAGAAATATAAAAACTGTAGAATAATAAGCAAACGAGTAGTTCATCATATTTTTTTATTCATATTCAATACTACTGACCTAGGTCATCTTTAAGCCTAAAGATTTAGAATAGTTTTGACTGAGTTTAATTTTAAAATATTGAATCATGATAAAAGACCATTCTAAACATTATAATGATCTAGTTCATTTAATTGGGGAACTAGGTGAAAAAATACCTGAAACCATAGGTGGTTTCAATAGCCTGCATAAGGCTAGTACTGCAGAAGGTGTGCTATCATCAAAAACAAAAGAGCTCATTGCCTTAGGTATTGCCATTACTGTTCGTTGCGATGGTTGTATTGCATTTCACGTACATGATGCAATAAAAGCTGGTGCTAGTTCTGAAGAAATAGTGGAAACTATTGGTGTTGCCGTAATGATGGGTGGTGGACCAGCTCTTATGTATGGCTGTGAAGCACTTGAGGCATTAAACCAATTTATAGTATTAGAAGACTAATTAAAATATCTTATTATGAAAGCAACAATTAACAATTCAGATTTACATTTTGAACACAAACAATGGGAGTCTGAGCTAGCCTTTTGGAATGATGAACTAAAAACTTTCAATGACAGATTAGGTGAACTGGCAACTCGTTGGACAGATAAAGATGTACTAAAGCAACTTGAACATTATCAAAACGAATTTATTTTACATGGTAATGTAATAGAGGATCTACAAGAGAGTATTGAAAAACACGAATTAAATATTGCAAATCATGAATCTTCATTAGATATAACAATGACGAACACGCACATGGATGTTCGAAATAAAATGGAAGCCGAAAGACAAATTTATATTGATCTCAAAAAAGAGTTCTTTAAGTTTTTATCAAAATATATGTAAAACAACATAGTAAGGGTTGTGTTCAACAATCTTAACTAAAAAGGTTTGAAAAAAGCACGTTATTAGTTTCTATTCTAGAAATTAATAACGTGCTTTTTAAATTGAATTAATAGATCAATTTCATGCTATGCAATCTTGTTCAGATATATTTCAATAGTAGACTTTTTACTTAAAAAAATACTACACTCATTGCCATAGCAAAGTTTAGAAATCCAAAATAAAACAGCTTTTTTTCTTGCACCTGACCTAGGTCAGGCTATGCTACAACGTCTTACAATACATTTGAATATTGATTGAAACTCGAAGAGTTTAGATGAATAGAAATAAAAATCGTAAAACGAGAATTATGAACACAATATTAGATTCAGCTCAAAAGGCTATAAAAAACTGGTGGATATCCATTTTAATAGGAATTCTATATGTTGGTATTGGGGTGTGGGTTATGCAAACCCCTTTAGAAAGCTATATATCGCTAAGTATCATATTCAGTACGTTCATTCTTATATCTGGTATTTTCCAAATTGCTTTTTCCATTTCCAATAAAAGTGAAATGAAAGATTGGGGCTGGTATTTATCAGGAGGTGTTTTAGATTTATTAATTGGCATATTGCTCTTGACCCACCCAATGATGACCATGGCTATTTTGCCACTTTATATAGGGTTTTGGTTACTCTTTCAAAGTACATTATCTATAGGGCTCTCTTTTCAGTTAAAATCTTTTGGTATCCTAGGTTGGGGTTGGTTATTATTTTGGAGCATTATCACACTTTTGTTTTCATTTTTACTACTGTTTAATCCAATTTTTGCAGGTTTAAGCATTGTTTACATGACTGCCTTCGCATTAATAACTGCAGGAGTTTTTAGAATCTTTCTAGGAATCAATCTTAAAAAAATCGGTAAAAATCTATAAGGCATTTTTACCGAGCACCATAATGCAATGATTAGGGTGTTTTAGTATAAACTAATGATGTATCATAATCAAAAATAAAGTTAGAAATCATGGGAAAAATAACAGAGAAATTCGATAAAGTATTAAGCGCATCACCATTCCCAGGGCATGTAGATCATGCTCCAGATGCCAGTAAAGAAGTAGTACGTAATTCTAAGGATCAACCTATGCCTTTTGCCGATCTTACTGGGAACTACCAACGCAATAAAGGTATTCCTCCACAGTCATTTAAGGATAGTAAAGTATATATTGTAGGTACTGGTATTGCAGGTCTGTCTGCTGCATATTACTTTATACGTGACGGACACATTCCTGGAAAAAATATTATATTTCTTGATAAAGTAGCTGTAGAAGGTGGTTCTCTTGATGGTTCTGGAAATGCTAAAGAAGGTTATATTGTTAGAGGTGGTAGAGAAATGGAAATGACCTATGAGAATCTATGGGATATTTACCAAGACATACCCGCCATAGAAATGCCTAAACCGTATAGTGTCTTAGACGAATTTCGCCTATTGAACGATAATGACCCTAATTACTCAAAAGCCAGATTAATTCATAATAATGGGGCGGTTAGAGATTTTAGCAAATTTGATTTAGACAAATTAGATCAACTAGCAATTGTAAAATTACTTTTAAAAAAGAAAGAAGACTTAGATGACTTGACCGTTGAAGATTATTTCAGCACTTCATTTTTAGAAAGTAAATTTTGGATTTTGTTCCGTACTATGTTCGCTTTTGAAAACTGGCACAGTTTACTTGAATGTAAATTATACATGCATAGATTTTTACACCTAATAGATGGTTTCAAAGATTTGTCTTGCCTGGTATTCCCCAAATACAATCAGTATGATACCTTTGTAAAACCCTTGACAGAACATCTAAAATCTAAAGGTGTTAAAACTCAATTCGATACTTTGGTGAAAGATTTAGATGTACAGATCAACACTGATGGTAAACTTGTAAAAGGTATAATAACGGTACAAAATGACAAAGAAGTAATAATACCGATATCTGATAAAGATTTTGTAATTGTTACTACCGCATCCATGACCGAAGACACACGTTATGGTGATAATACACACGCACCCATAAAAGCTATTGAAAACTTAAAAAGTGGTGAAAGTACAGGTTGGCAGCTATGGAAAAACCTAGCTGCAAAATCTACAGAATTTGGTAATCCTGAAAAATTCTGTAGTTCTATAGGAAAATCTTCTTGGGAATCTGCTACATTAACTTGTCGCCCATCCGCTTTAACCGAAAAGATCAAGGAATACTGTGTAAACGACCCTTATTCAGGAAAAGCAGCTACCGGCGGTATTGTATCCATTACAGATTCTAACTGGTTAATGAGCTTTACCATTAATCGCCAACCACATTTTCCAGAACAACCAGATGATGTATTGGTAATATGGTTGTATGCATTGTATATGCATAAAGATGGTAATTATACTAAAAAAACAATGCCTCAAAGTACCGGTAACGAAATATTAGCAGAGTTATGTTTTCATATTGGCTTAGAAGATCAAATAGATTCTGTAATTAAAAAGACTATTGTTAAAACCAGTTTTATGCCATACATAACTTCTATGTTTATGCCTAGAGCTGCAGGGGATAGACCAAAAATAGTTCCTAACGGTTGTAAGAATTTAGGACTTGTAGGGCAATTTGTTGAAACCAATAATGACGTTGTGTTTACCGTAGAAACTTCGGTAAGAACTGCTAGAACAGCTGTTTACCAACTATTGAATCTTAATAAGCAAGTGCCTGATATTGCTGCTGGTCAGTATGATATTCGTCAACTATTAAAAGCTGCTAAAGCGTTAAACGATTACAAACCTTTCCCAGGGGAAAGCGTTTTAAAGCGTGTACTTAAAAATACTTACTTTGAACATATTTTACCTGAAGGAGTAGAAGACGAAGAGCAACATGATTCTTTTCTTTATGAACAGTTAGATAAAATTAAAGGGTGGGCAAAAGAGCTTACGCATTAACTTTTAAAATGGTTTAATTACCTTGTAAAAAAGGTAAATTCTATCTTATTGGTTTTTAACCATTTTCATGCAGCGATAAGGATTGCTTTAATCTTAAAACAATACTTGATTTGAAAATATACGATATTATAATTATAGGCGGCGGACAAGCAGGGTTATCCGTTGGCTATTTTTTAAGAAGAAGCTCGTTGAGCTATCTTATATTAGATAATCAAAAAGAAGCTGGTGGATCTTGGTTAAAAACCTGGGATAGTCTTAAACTATTCTCGCCTTCAACATACAGCTCCCTATCTGGTTGGGTAATGCCTAGGGGCAAGAATGAATATCCTTCTAAATCGGAATTTCTAGCATACATATCTGCCTATGAAAAAAGATATGAGTTTGCTATTCAAAGACAAACCGATGTTTTTAAAGTTGAAAAAAAAAATGGTCTCTTTAAAACCGAAACCAACAAAGGAGTTTTTTATTCAAAGACCATAGTAAGTGCAACCGGAACGTCAGGAAATCCGTTTACACCAGAATACCCAAAAAGGACAACATTTACAGGTATACAAGTACATTCTGTAGATTATAATAATCCGGATATTTTTAAAGGCAAAAAGACCTTGATTATAGGTGGAGGAAATTCTGGAGCACAAATATTAGCAGAAGTATCAAAAGGGACACCTACACAATGGGTAACATTAAAAGAGCCTCAGTTTCTACCTGATGATATTGACGGGCGCTACCTTTTTAATGAAGCAACACAAAAATTTCTAGGTAAATCAAAAGTCAAATCAGAAATCAATCATAGTATTTCCTTAGCTAATATAGTTATGGTAGCTAGTGTTAAGGAGGCAAGAAGTAGAAATGTGCTACATGCCGTTCGCCCATTCAAAGAAATTTACGAACATGGTGTTATCTGGCAAGACGGTACCAAAGAACAGTTTGATGCTATTATCTGGTGTACCGGTTTTAAAGCTAATTTAAAACACATAGAATCATTAGGGGTTGTAGAAAATAATAAAGTAGAGACTACCTATACCCGTTCAATTAAAGAGCCTAATTTATGGCTTGTAGGTTATGGTAATTGGACTGGTTTTGCCTCTGCTACCATTTACGGCGTGGGCAAAACAGCCCGCCAAACTGTAAAAGAAATCAGAGAATCACTTACTAATTCTGATAGCTGAAAAATCTATTTGAAGCATATTTCCGTTTCTGATTTCTGTACATTCAAAGCTTAGTCCTTTCTTTCAATAGTACTGTAATTGTAAAGTTTTCTTAAAAATCGATAACATGATTTGTATCAGTACAATCGTTTTTAAATCTCAATAACTTTGGTATATCGCATATAAAAATCTACAAAAATGAGAACACCGAACATAGGAATTTCAGAAGAAAATAGACAGGCTATTACTGATCAGTTATCAAAAATATTAGCAGATGAATTTGTACTCTATTCAAAAACGCTAAATTTTCATTGGAACCTAGAAGGACCTGATTTTCATTCGGTACACCTTTATTTAGAAACGTTGTATGAAGAGCAACAAGAGGTTGTAGATACCGTGGCTGAAAAAATACGAGCATTAGGTCATTATGTACCAGCAACTTTAAAAGACTACTCTCAATTAACGCATCTTACCGAAAAAACAAAAGGCGGAAATGATAGCCAAAGCATATTCGCAGAGTTATTAGAAGACCACGAGAGCATAATCATTTTTATACGGGAAGAAATTTCACCTATTGCCGACAAATGGAAGGCTGAGGGTATCAGCGATTATATTACCGGTTTAATGGAACAACATGAGAAAACTGCTTGGATGCTGCGCTCTCACCTTAAATAATATCAATTGACACCAGTCTAATAAAAAACTGATTAATTATTCTTTACAATTGGTACATGAAATAAATTAATAATAGCTTCTAATGTTCAGTTTCTGAAAATTAGAAGCTATTTTTTTTAGTCAATCAATGTAAAATCAGACGCCAACTGGGTGGTAGAACTTCCACCAATAAAAACTTTAAAGTCGCCCGTTTCAGATTCCCACTTATTATTTGCAGAATAAAATTCTAACGCCTTCGAAGTGATCGTAAAGCTCACATTTTTAGTTTCGCCAGGTTTTAGAGAAATCATTTTAAAATCTTTTAATTCTTTTACAGGTCTAGCAATACTGGCAAACAAATCTTGAATATATAGTTGTACTACTTCTTTACCTTCGTATTTACCGGTATTTGACAAATCGAAACTTACTTTCAACTCTCCGGTTTTGCTTAATGAATTTGTATTTAACTTTATGTTGTCGTAGGTAAATTCAGTGTAACTTAATCCATAACCAAACTCATACAAAGGTGTATTTACTTCATCTGTATAATGTGTCCAGAAAACAAGATCATTACCAGGGTATGTTGGCCTTCCTGTACTTAGATAGTTATAATACAGCGGTACCTGCCCAACACTTCTAGGAAAAGTCATTGGTAATTTTCCACTTGGGTTATAATCACCATAAAGTACTTTGGCAATAGCATCACCGCTAGTTGAACCCAATTGCCAAGCTTCTACAATTGCTGGTATATTTTCATCTGCCCAATTAATAGTCAACGGCCTTCCATTCATTAAAACCAAAACTATATTCTTATTGACCGCATACACTGCTTCTAATAATTCTTGTTGTAAACCCGGTAAATCTAAATTTGCTCTACTTCTACCCTCGCCTGATTGAAAACCATGCTCACCTAAGACCATTACCACTACATCTTTATTTTTAGCTACTGCTACAGCTTCTGCAATACCAGTTCTATCTGTAGTGTTTATATCAATTTCAAAGACGAAAGCTTCCTTACCCTTTACTAACTCCACTCCTTTCTCATGGTGCAGTTTATTTCCTTTGTATTTCTTTAAGCCTTCCATAACCGATACTGCAGAATTATCTTCAGCGGCAAGCCTCCAACCACCTAATGGACTATTCTTATCAGCTGCCAAAGGACCAATCACCGCTATGTTCATTCCCTTCTTTTTTAAAGGAAGCAACTGGTCATCATTTTTTAGAAGCACTATAGACTTTTCTGCCATATCAAGCGCTATCGCTTTATTTTTATCACTTCCTATTACTTCTTTTTCTCGCTCTTCGTTACAATATTTATAAGGGTCATCAAAAAGGCCTAGTTCATATTTTACCCTTAAAATTCTGCGAACGGCATCATCAATTTTGTCAACGGAAACTTTACCTTCATCTACCAAAGTTTTTAAATGCTTTACATATAAATAAGATTCCATATCCATATCACTACCGGCATTTGCAGCACTTTCAGCAGCAGATTTGCCATCTTTAGAATATCCATGAGCAACCATTTCAGCCATTGAACCCCAGTCAGAAACCACAAAACCTTGGTAGTCCCATTCTCCTTTTAAAACATCTCTTTGTAAAAAAGAATTTCCCGTAGCTGGTATTCCATTAAGTACATTAAATGAATTCATGAATGTCTTTACATCAGCTTCTATTGCTGCCATAAACGGAGGAAAAATAGTATTGTATAATGTTGACGTACCTACATCTACCGTATTGTAATCCCTACCCGCTTCAGAAAAGCCATACCCAGCAAAATGTTTAGCTGTAGCCGCTATAGTATTTGGTGCAGAAAGGTCTTCTCCTTGAAACCCGGTAATTCTTGCTTTTGCTATTTGACTACCCAAATAAGGATCTTCACCTGCGCCTTCCATTACTCTACCCCATCGTGCATCTCTTGATATATCTACCATTGGGGCAAAAGTCCAGTTTATGCCTGTTGCAGATGCTTCATCGGCAGCCATTGCAGCAGAAGCTTTTATTGCGTCCATATCCCAACTAGCAGATTCTGCCAATGGTATTGGACTCTGTGTTCTATAACCATGAATTACATCATAACCAATAACCAAAGGAATACCCAATCTAGATTCTTCAACTACAATCTTCTGTACCTTACGTACTTCTTCTACGCCGGTAACATTTAACATAGAGCCTACCCAACCATTTTTAAGATGCTGAAATTTACTAGAGGCATCACCTTCTTCTGGTACTGGACCCGTAACATTCCAAAAACCATTATACTGGTTCATTTGCCCAACCTTTTCTTCAAGAGTCATAAGACCCATTAAAGAATCTATTTTCTTTTCTATTACAACATCTAATTTTGTCTGTGCGTAATTTCTATGGCTGAACACAAATAAACAGAAGGTAATTAATATATATTTTTTCATGCTTTTTATTATAATGAAGAGTTTAATGGTCAATAAAATAGAACCATAGAAGATTCGAATTTACTCTAAAATTATGATAAATACCAAGAGTATTAAAAACACAAAATAAGTATGATAGTATGTGATTTTCTTAACCAAGTAAAACCTCATTTAACTTTTAGAAATAAGGTAAAATGTTCTTCATTTTTAAGAATAAAGAATTCGTAAAAAGTATTTTTTTAGATTACAATAAAATGGTTCTAATGGTTACAATCACCATTTAAGAACCGATCTAAAACCTTAAGTTGCCACCTACCAACTACAGAAAGATTTGTTTCTGCATTTAATAGAACAAGACCATACCCTAAACGAGATAGCTTGCAATCACTTATAACCTCGTTATTCATACTACTGAAAACCGGTTTAAAATGTTCTTTTAGATTTAGTTTAGAATTTTTAGCAACATTCATTGCCTTAGTAACAGCATCACTAATTTGTTTTGGCGAAAGTCCATCATACAGTAAATCACTTGCAAAATAATACAATCGCAATCCATAATAGAAATCCATAAAATTGTTGATACTATCCGTATATTTTTGTTCTAATTTATAAATGGAGACTTGCATAATAGAACCAGTTTTAAGAGATGAAAAAATTAATTAAAGAATTGCACAAACATTTATTTAAAAAAACTAATCTGCTTGAAGTAATTAAGATGACAGCTACACTGAATTTACTGAACAGTTCAGAATAGCCATCACCAAAAAAACAGAAACTAAAGACTTTTTATATAATCAAAAACCATTAGCTTAAACTGACGAAAATTACTTGTAAAGCTTTCCAGTCGTGCTTTAAGTTGACGATGCTTTTCTCTATAACCAGAATCAGACAAACCTCGTTCACCCATTTCTAAATATGACAATACTTTTTCATGCTCCATAATATCATGAGCTAGATAATCAAACAATTCTGAATGAACCTTATCTAGATCTTTAAGTATTTTTCCAAAAGATTTTTGCGCATCATCTTTCGGTTTATTTTTTTCTAACAAGTCAGCAAAAAATGTAGTTTCATACTTATAAAATGCAATGTTGCTTAACCATTCTTCACTTTCAAAATGAAGTACGTCTAAACCTGCACCTAATAATAATTCTGCTTTCGGATTTATTGTTTTTGTTTTCATAATATATAGAAGTAAACAGTTTACATTATTTGTTTAAATACCATATAAAAATGCAGATATATGAAAGAGAATACCATGACCTAGGTCAGTCTAACAAAAAAATATAAAATAATTGGTTTAGTTGCACTGGGTTAGAGAAAGTCTTTTGGTTTAGTTGACATGAGAAATCTTTTTTCAATCAACCAACATAGATGCAATTTTCTGAACGGCTCTATTATTTCCTCTAATGACAAGCAGGTAATTACCATTACTTATGTTTTTAACGCTTTCAGCTGCGTCTTGCTCACTTATGCCAAATCCTCTTAAAACACCATAAGGTCCACCAGAAAGTATACCTATATTACTTTTACCTACCGGATTGAGAAAAGTAGATACTAAAAATCCCGAGACAAACAAATGACCTAATTCGCGATTATAGAACGAATCAAATTCTGTTTCCTCTCCTATTATTTTGTTAAGTAATTGTTGAATGTCATTTTTATGTAATGCAAACTTATGGGAATCATCAGTATCGTTTGCATTGCCGATTACAGAAATACCGATGCTATCATCATTCATTCTGCGAATCGATAACAATGCATTTTCTAATTCTGAAAAATTAGTATAAGAATTTAGAAAAGTTTTTTTTAATTCTGATTGTGGGACATTCATTATGCTAACTATTTAGAGACATCAAGTTTTAAAATTGGTCATTCTCTATAGCTAAATTACAAGTACATAATATAAATAGTACTGACTTAGGTCAGTACTCTAAAAAAATATAGTAATTTTTAACGAATTAAAAAGGTCAAATACTATCGGTTTTTCTCAGAAAGATTCTCAATAATTAAACTATCCAAAATCTGCTACCTGCTGCAATTTTTTTCTATCTGACAATATAATACTCCTAGAAGTTCCTAATTGAATTATTCCCTTCTCTTTAAAACTAGAGAGTACACGTATGGCAGTCTCAGTAGCTGTACCAATTAGACCCGCAAAATCTTCTCTTGAAATACTAATACCTAAATCTTCGTCTTTAACGAGCCCTTTGTCATATAGTTCTAATAATGCCGTAGCTGCTCTTTTACGAACCGTGTCAAAGGCCATACCCATTAACTGCTCTTGCATGTGAAGTACATTATTAGACACCATACCAATAAATTTATTTGACACCTCTCTATTATTGAACAATAATTGCGTAAATTCTTTTTTAGGTATACAGCATACTTCACAATTACTAAGTGCTACAGCAGTTTCTGTATATAAACCTGAGCTACCTAAAACACAAAGCTGTCCAATAAAATCACCTGCTTTGAACATGCCCGTTATATACTCTTTACCATTTTCGTTATGCTTATATGTCTTGACTTCACCACTCTGTATAAAATATAAGTTATAAGCCATACCACCTTCAGAAAAAATCTCCTCTTTTGCTTTTAAATGAATTAGCTCTCGGTCTTCTGAAAGGTCTTTTAATTCTTGAAATTTTGAAGCTTCCTTTATAAACTCGTTTATACCTTTAGTATTTCTAGAAAACTCTTTACGTAAAAAAGAGCTCTTTTTAAGTCTTGCCTCTATAGCATCAATTAAATCTTCTGCTTCAAAAGGTTTTGTCAAATAATCATCTGCACCTAAAGTCATTCCCTTTCTTAAGTCTGACTTTTCAGATTTAGCCGTTAAGAAAATAAAAGGAATACTGGCTGTATTAGAATCTTCGCTTAATTGATTAAAAACACCATAACCGTCAAGTTCAGGCATCATTATATCGCAGAGAATAACATCTGGCATAAATGATTTTGCTTTTTCGACTCCAATTTTACCATTTTCTGCAGTAAGAACTTCATAATTTTCAAGTTCTAAAAGTTCTGCTGTCATTTCGCGTAAATCTAGATTGTCTTCAATAAGTAGTACTTTTTTCATTTTATAATAGATTTAAAGGGAGTTCAACAGTAAAAGTTGTTCCCTTGTTCAGTGAACTCTGAAAGCTTATAATACCATTCATTAAGAGAACGTATTGCTTAACAATATTTAATCCTAAGCCGGTACCTTCATAATTTGCAGCATTATTTGCTCTATAAAAACGTTGAAACATATAGCAATGATCTTCAGCAGGAATTCCGATACCTTGATCCATAACTTCAAAAAGAAGTTTCGAATTTTTGGTAGCTATTTTTAGGGTTATTTTTTTGTTCTCGTCAGAATATTTAATGGCATTTGACAATAAATTATGTACAATATGCCGCAATAGTTTAACATCAAGCCCTACTTCTATATAATGTTGGCTGTACATAATTTCTATAACTTGACCTTGCTTTTTAATGCCTTGAATTTCTTCTACTAAAGCTTGACAAAATTCAACGAAATTAAACAAAGTAGGTATTGCCATTACTTTGCCTTCTTCTAACTTACTTAGTGAAAGAAAATCATTTAAAATAGTTACCAAATTCTTTACGCTGATTTTAACCTTACTTATATATTTTAACCTTTTTTCTTCAAGACCATCACCATTTTGTCTTTCCATAAGATTTGTAGCAGATAGTATAGCACTCAAAGGTGTTCTAAACTCATGAGAAGCCATTGAAATAAAACGTGATTTTAGCTCATTTAATTCTTTTTCCTTCGTTAATGTATTTCTAATATCTATTTCTACCCTTTTCTGGTCTGTAATATTATTATAAACTATTAATGCATTTTCAACTTCTTGTTCTTCATTGAACAATGGTGTGGTATTTACTAAATACGGTTTATCCTGTATTATTAATTCAAAAGAACAGTGTTCACCTTCTATAGTTTTTAATAGCTTTTCCTTAACCTTTTCAAGTACTTCAGATGCTACTACCTTAATATCATCTATGGTATCGCCTATATGAATACTTTCTCTAAAACCAAGAATATCTAAATCTTCTCCTTCAAGAAATAGTATTTTCAGATTTAAATCAACTACACCAACAAAGCCTCCCGGAAAATTTTTAAAAATTGTCTCTAAAAGTTTACGGCTAGTAATGGCATTGTTTTCCGCCAACTTTGTATACTGAATTTGATCTTCTAAGCTTAAATTAGATTCAACCAATTTCTGAACTATTTCCTTTAGTTCTATGGTACGGTCATTAACCTTATTTTCCAAAGCTTCGGCATATGTAGCTAATTGTTGCCGGCTATTATCTAAAGCAACACCAACATTGTGCTGCTCAATTGCTACACTAATTGCTTGTGTTATGATATAGATAATCTCCTTTTCTGTGTCTAGAGGTTTTCTTGAAATAGGAAAATAAATTGCAAAAGTTCCTAATAATTCTTTATTAGATGAGAATATAGGAAAGGACCAACATGCATTTATATTATCTTTTAAAACTAATTCTTGAAAATTTCCCCATAAAGGATCACTTAGTGTATCTGTAACGATAACCTCTTTCTTGAAATAAGCTGTTGTACCACAAGAACCATTATCAGGCGCAACAAACATTTTTTCAATGGCCCTTGTATAACTTTCTGAAAGGCTAGGTGCCGCTAATTTTTCTAATTTTCCAGATTCTTTATTCAATAACAGAATTGAACTTTTACAATTATGTATAGCAGATTCAATAGTTTCTATAATTTTAAACGCAATACTTTTTAATGGCTCATACTGTATAATCATATCCATCACATGAGATTGTCCTATTTTAAAAATCTCATCGACTACGTGAACTGTAACATCACTTTGTATACCCACAAAATGTGTCAATACTTTTCTAGAATTGTAAATAGGAGTTATACTTATTTCGTTCCAGAACAATGACCCGTCTTTTCTATAATTTCTTAAAACTACTTTACACTCTTCCCCTTTTTTTATAGCATCAGACATTTTGCTAATTTCAGGCTGCCCCTTATCCTCACCTTGAAGAAAACGGCAATTCTTCCCTATAAAATCTGCTTGCTCATAACCTGTAGTTTTTGTAAAAGCCGCATTACCGTAAATAATAGGAAGATCTGGTTTTTGAGCATCACAAATAATAATACCATTAGCAGTTACCGCCAAAGCACGGTTACGAACATATAGCACATTTTCTATTACTTTTTCTTCAGTAATATCTCTTAAAATAGTTAAAACCTGATTTTTGTTCATAGGAACAATACGACCCTCGTAAAATTGCCTGCCGTTTTCTCCTTCAAAATCATATTCAATAAACTGAAGCTCGTCACTCTCAATGGTTTTATCCATTCCTTTACGCACCTCTTTATAAATATGACTTGGTAATACTTCTTTTATATTAGCTCCTATTAGAGTTGCAGGTGAAGCAAAGAGTTTCTCTGGTTCTGTGGCATAACAATCAATAAATTCACCTTCATGATTTAGTATAAACATCATATCTGGAAGCGCACCTAGTAAAGCTCTATTTTTAGACAAATTATCCTCTAATTGCTTTTCAGTCTCTTTTTGCTCCGTTATATCTTGAATGGTTCCAAACCATTCTAATGGCTTACCATCTTCATCATAAGTAGCTTTACCATTTGCAACAACATATCTTATTGAGCTATCTGCTCTAATTATTCTTTTTTTATTAATAAAAGAGGTGTGATTTTTAATAGCATATTTTACACCTTCTGTAGTAGTTTGACGGTCGTCTGGATGAATGAATTCTCTTGCATTTTCTGGTGTAAGTCTATCATCACCTGGCTCTAAACCACATATTCTATAAAACTCATCAGACCATTCTCTTTCATTTGTCTGCAAATTCCAAACCCAACTACCCACATGAGCAAGGCTTTGTGCCTCATTCATTTTCTCTGTATTTATTGCTGCTTTTTTTAAAGCTAACAGCCTTTCTGTTATATCATTTACAAATGCTACAACTACATTTTTATCATGTATTTTGGTAGGACTTAAACTTATTTCCAATGGTATTTGAGTACCGTCTTTTCTAATCCCCAACAAATGACCTCCTTTACCCATTGCTCTGGTTACCGGGGATTTAGAAAATTCTTCTCTATAATTTTTATGTGATTTTTTAAATTGATGCGGAATTAAATCTTCAACTATTTTATGAGTTAGTTCACCAGATTCGTAACCGAATATTTTTTCGACCGAAGAATTAGCCTTAATAATATTACCATCTTGACATACAACCAAAATACCTTCTACAGAAGATTCAAATATTCCCTTAAAGAGGTCATTATCTGAAAATTTTTCTGCCATTATAATTGATTTATAGGTTTTCTGAATGTTCTATTTCCATAGCATAAAAGAATTCTTATTGTGAAAAAATAATCCTTAAATAACATGTAAGTTATTTATTGTTTTAACAAAGAATATGAACTATTCAACTTTTCATTTAAATGAAAATCAATAATTAATTATTGACAAATGTATTATTGAGTACCCTACATAAATATGACCAATATCATGTTTATAATTATGTAACAAAAAAAGGGAAGGAGCTATGCTCCTTCCCTTTTCAATATGTCTTTGTTTATGTTGGTTACTCTACCACAATAAACTCTGACCTTCTGTTCAGTTGATGGTTCTCTTTGCTACAAGGTACACCATTGCTACAATCGTTCGTAAGCTCCGTTTCGCCATAACCCTCATATGAGATCCTATTGCTTGGGATACCCGCTGCTATGAGGTAATCGGCTGTTGCCTTTGCCCTGTTCGCGGATAAACGCATGTTGTACGCATCCTTAGCACGTGAATCCGTATGCGAACGTACCTGTACGTTTACACTTGGATATTCGTTCAAATATGCCAATACCTTTTCTATGCTGATCTTGGCATCTTCCCTGATGAAGTACTTGTCAAAATCGAAGTAGATCGGTTCTATGTTCAGGTATTTCGCAAGGTCGGTGCCTACAGGTGCCGATGGGTCTACCTGTGCCAGTACGATCTCTATCCCCATGGCGTCTTCTGCTTTGACGGTCATGAAGGTCTTGTTGCCTTCCTCGTAGTCCGCTTTGGTCGCCACTACTTTGTAACTTCCTTCTGCGCAGTTGCCTTCCATTTCGAATGCTCCGTTCTCATCCGTGCTCGAGCTAGATATCACTTTGTTATCCTTGTCGTATACTGTTACCGATGCATCCGTTAAAAGTGCATTGGTCTTCTCATCCTTTACGATTCCCGTAATATTTGTATGGCAGGTGAAGTCCAACGGGGTCATTTCCACAAAACCGTAGATATCGTCGTTGCCCTGTCCTCCTTTTCGGTTCGATGCGAAAAAGCCTTTCTTGGTCTCTTCGTTGATAATGTACGAGAAGTCGTCTTCCTCTCCGTTCAAGGGGCGTCCTACATTGTAGATCTCTCCCCTTTCGTTCTTTAGGTCCGTTGCGAAGACGTCAAGTCCCCCTAATCCCGGATGCCCGTCCGATGAAAAATATAATTTATCCGATTCCGTTACGAACGGGAAGGTCTCCCTTGCCTCCGTATTGATTCGTTCTCCCAGGTTCTGTGGTGTACCAAATGTACCATCCGTGTTGATATCCACAACGTAGATATCGGACTCCCCTTTCGTTCCCGGCATATCCGAGGCGAAGTATAGTTTCGTCTCGTCGCTGTTCAAGGTCGGGTGTGCTACCGAATAACTGTCCCCGTTAAAGGGCAGTTCCTCGATTTCGCTCCATTCGCCTTCCATCAATTTTGCCCTATATATTTTTAGTCTACTTACCCCTTCTTCGTCCCTTTCGAACTTGCCCTCGTCGGAATTGTTCCGTGTAAAGTACATCGTGCTTCCGTCATTGGTGAATGCCGTTGACGATTCATGGGTCTTTTTGTTCAGCTTCTTGGATAGCTTGTCTACATTGGTAAAGTTGCCCTGATCGTCCTGTGCCGCTTTGTATAGGTTCAAGAAAGAGCCGTTGTTCCATTTATGGATGTTCTTCGTTAATAGTCCGCTGTCCCTTGCGGTCGAGAACACCAGTACGTCTTCATAGAAAGAGGGCGCAAAGTCCGATACCTTCGAGTTCAGACCTATGTTCTTCAGTTCGTACCTCCCCGAACGTTCCTCGATCTGTTCCAGGTAGTCTTGGTTGTCGCCATATAGTACGCCACGTTGATCGTTAGATCTTGCGTTCTTGAACTTCTGCATCCATGTGTCGGATTCCGTATAGTTTTCCAACGACTTCAAGGTCTGTGCGTAGCGGTACATATACTCCGGATCGATGTCCGCACCTTCCAATGCGAACAGCTTGCCGTACCAGCTAGATGCCTCTTCGTAGTTCGCGTTCAAATAGTTTGCGTTCCCTAAATTTTTGTATACCTCTTCTTCGGTATACCCGTCCTTTACCAGTTGCTCGTACGATTGTATCGCAGAGGCATAGGCATAGTTCGTGAATTTTGTATCCGCTTTTTTGATCTTCTTGTCCTGTGCGCTTGCCATCATAGCCATTACCGCCAAGCCACAAAAAATATATCCTGTTTTTTTCATGTCGTTTTTTATTAAAAGAATCTTGGGGTGATCACTCGTTTGTACTTGTTCAAGAACTCATATCTCAGCATGATCTCGAAAGAACCGTCGTTGAACCTTGTCGCTCCAAGATCGGTCGTTTCCTTATCATATGCCAGGCCTATCATGAACTGGTCGTTCAGCTGAAAACCGAACAGTGCGCTGAGTGCCGCGTCCCATCTGTACGCCGCGCCCAAAGAAAACTTGTCGTTGAACAAAAAGTTCGCACTTAGGTCTACCTGTAAAGGTGCTCCCTTTACCGCCTTGATCAATGCCGCCGGCTTGAACTTTACGTTGTTCTTTAGATCGAACACATAGCCCGTGATCAGGTAAAAGTTCATACGCTCTTGTGCGATAAGGCTCGAACTGTTCGAATCGGAACTGTCGAAATGCTCGGTCTGTAAAAAGTTAGGTACCGATAGCCCCGCATAGAACTGATCCGTATGGTAATAGATCCCTGCACCGAAGTTCGGTGAGAACTTGTTATCGATGTTCGGCAGGTTCGTCTCCGCACCGTAGTTACGTAGCTTCGTAAAATCCACGTTGAACAGGTGTCCGCCGGCTTTTAGTCCGAAGGAAAGCTTTCCTTCCTCCGAGGTATTTACCGTATAACTGAACGCGGCATCGATATAGGTATCTTGATTGGTACCGTTACCGATCTCGTCGTTCACCACCGATAGGCCAAGACCTACATGGTCCGATACCGGTGTATGGAAGTTCAGTGTCTGTGTCGTCGGTGCGCCGTCAAGCCCCACCCACTGCGAACGGTGCAGTGCGGCGATGCTCAACACCCCTCGGGAACCTGCGTACGCAGGGTTCACCGATATCGTATTGTACATGTACTGCGTGTACTGCGCGTCTTGCTGGGCATGGCCCATGAAAAGTCCCGCAACGGTAATTATAATGGCTAGAAAATATTTGTTCATCGTATCTTTTTTAAGGGGAATTTTTTTATCTGTTTATGTATAGGTAACCCGACTTGTTAAGGTTGTTACCGTCATTCGCATATTTAATTACATAGAAATACACGCCAACTGGCAATTCTGAATCTTTACTTATCGTAGCTCTACCATCTGAAGACCCCACGAATACATTAGTTCTATTATCATAACCTGACATTTCATAAACAACTATTCCCCATCGGTTATAAATCTGTACTGTATTATTAGGGAATGACTCGATGTTCTCAATCCTGAAAAAATCGTTCGTACCATCACCGTCAGGTGTAATTACCTCATTGGCAACCGCTATACCTGAATCTACTACCTCAGCATTACAACCTGCCGCTAAAGTAGGTACCCCATTTAACGAGTCACATGGATTCAATGGATCAGTACCGTCTGTTATTTCTTGACCATCTGGTATTGTATCTCCGTCAGTATCGGCTTCATATGAATCTGTTCCGATTGCATCTTCTTGAGCAGTGGTTAGTCCGTCACCGTCACAATCACTATTTGGAAGTGCCGTACCACCAACATGATCACAATCATCTAAAGGATTTGTACCATCCAATACTTCCTGTCCGTCCAAAATACCGTCATCATCAGAATCAGAATCATTTGCATCAGTACCTAGCATAACTTCCTCACCGTCTAACAATCCGTCATTATCACTATCCGGATTATCGATATCAGTTCCTAGTGCAACTTCTTCGTCAGTTGTTAATCCGTCTTCATCACAATCGCTATCTGCTAATGGATATCCATTTACAGAACTACAATCATCTAAAGGATCTGTATTATCAACATTAACTTCTTGTCCGTCGTTAATTCCATCACCATCCGTATCAGGATTATTAGGGTCTGTGCCTATTGCAACCTCTTCGTTATCATTGATGCCGTCATTATCCGTGTCAACTGACACTGTTACCGCTCCTGTCCCTGTGTTTCCAGAAGGATCTGTAGCTGTAATATTAATTACATCTTGATCTACTAGAACTGGGAAGCTACCTGAATCTGGTATTGCCGTTTCCGTATCTAAACTCCAATCGCCACTGGCATCGGTAGTCACTGTATACGTTACATCGGGAATATTATCTCCATCTGTATCCAACTCAATTACTAAAATTTCATTAGCATTTCCTTGACCAGTTAATACCGGTGTAATATCTATAGTATCAAAACTATCGACCGTTGGATTTGCTAAATCAAGAGCTGCAGTATCTGTAGCACTATCTGGACCAACGTTACCGGCAACATCCGTAATAGTAGCCGTTACGACAATAGTACCTAAATCACCAGGATTCGTGATAACCACATCAATAAAGCCATTAGCTACATCAGCAGCAGTAAGCACCACATCTTGTGAATTACCATTACCATCAGTAACAGTTACCGTATCACCTGCAAATGTCTGAGCAGGAAGTGTTACACGTGCATCGATATCACCAGACAACTCATCAATACTGATCAATTCATCATTATTGGTATCTTCTGTAATTTCTATAATCGGTGCTAATGGATCTGTAAGGTCAAGTACTGCAGTATCAGTAGCACTATCAGGACCCACATTACCAGCAATATCTGTAATGTTTGCTGTTACTACTATTGTTCCTGAATCACCAGGATTAGCGATTATTACATCAATAGATCCGTTTGCGATATCAGTTGCTGTCAAGATTACATCTTGTGAGTTACCATTACCATCCGTTATAGTTACTGTATCACCAGCGACTGCATCAGGCGGAAGTGTAACCACTACATCTATATCACCAACCAGTTCATCTTCACTGATTAAGCCATCATTATTGGTGTCTTCTGTAATTTCTACCGTTGGTGCACTTGGATCTGTAAGATCAAGTACCGCAGTATCCGTAACACTATCAGGACCAACATTACCAGCAACATCTGTAATATTCGCAGTTATAACAATTGTGCCCGTATCACCAGGATTAGCGATTACAACATCAATGTATCCATTCGCAACATCAGCTGCAGTAAGCACCACATCTTGCGAGTTACCATTACCATCTGTAATAGTTACTGTATCACCAATTTCAACGTCTACAGGAAGTGAAACACGAGCATCAATATCGCCCATTAATTCATCTTCACTAATTAAACCATCATTATTGGTGTCTTCTGTAATTTCAACCGTCGGAGCCAAAGGATCTGTAAGGTCTAATACCGCAGTATCTGTAGCACTATCAGGACCTACATTACCCGCAACATCTGTAATATTTGCGGTGATAACAATCGTACCTGCGTCTCCAGGATTAGTAATTATTACATCAATAAATCCGTTCGCGATATCAGTTGCAGTTAAAACTACATCTTGTGAGTTTCCATTACCATCTGTAATAGTTACCGTATCACCAGCTACCGCATCAGGCGGAAGTGTTACCACTACATCAATATCACCAACCAATTCATCTTCGGAAATTAAACCATCATTGTTGGTGTCTTCAGTAATTTCTACCGTTGGTGCCGTTGGATCTGTAAGGTCAAGTACCGCAGTATCCGTAGCACTATCAGGACCAACATTACCAGCAACATCTGTAATATTCGCAGTTATAACAATAGTACCCGTATCACCAGGGTTGGCAATTACAATATCGATATATCCATTCGTAATATCAGTTGCAGTCAAGTCCACATCTTGTGAATTACCATTACCATCTGTAATGGTTACCGTATCACCAGCTTCTGCATCTACAGGAAGTGAAACACGAGCATCAATAGCACCCGTTAATTCATCTTCACTAATTAAACCATCATTATTGGTGTCTTCTGTAATTTCTACAGTTGGTGCCGTTGGAGCCGTTGTATCAAGTACTGCTGTATCCGTAGCGCTATCATCACCAACATTTCCAGCAACATCTGTAATAAATGCTCCTAATACTATTGTACCTGCTTCACCAGGATTAGCAATTATAACTTCTATGGAACCAGTTGCTATATCGGTCGCAGTCAAAATAACATCTTGCGAGTTTCCATTACCATCGGTAATGGTTACCGTATCACCAACTTCTGCATCAATAGGAAGTATAATTACTGCATCGATATCTCCAGACAATTCACTTGCACTGATTAAACCGTCATTGTTTACATCTTCTGCAATTTCAACCAGTGGCGCACTCGGAGCCAAAATATCGATTAATGCCGTATCTGTGGCACTATCCGGACCAACATTACCAGCAACATCCGTAAGGTTCGCAGTTACAACTATTGTGTTTCCATCACCAGGATTGGCGATTACAACATCAATAAATCCGTAAGCAACATCTGCTGCAGTTAATACCACATCTTGTGAGTTACCATTACCATCGGTAACCGTTACCGTATCACCTTCAAAAGTTGGTCCGACTAAAGTTACACGAGCATCGATATCGCCTGTTAATTCATCTTCACTGATGATACCGTCATTATTTGTGTCTTCGGTAATTTCTACCGTTGGCGCACTTGGATCGGTAAGATCAAGTACTGCAGTATCTGTATTACTATCAGGACCAACATTACCCGCAACATCAGTTACATTGGCAGTTACGTTGATAGTCCCTCCATCTCCCGGGTTAGGAATTACAACAATTATAAATCCGTTAGTAGCTTCAGCTGCCGTAAGTATTACATCTTGTGAGCCTCCATTACCATCTGTTATGGTCACCGTATCACCAGCTGCAATATTACTAGGTAGTGATATTGCGGCTTGAATATCGCCATCTAATTCATCTTCGTTTATTAACTCATCATCATTACCATCATCGATAATAATAACTGTTGGCGCACCAGGATCCGTAAGATCTAGTACTGCAGTGTCTGTAGCACTATCTGGACCAACATTACCGGCAACATCTGTTATGTTAGCAGTTACCACAATAGTGCCCATATCACCAGGATTGGCAATTACAACATCTACATATCCATCAGATACATTTGTTGCTGTCAAGACAACATCTTGAGAGTTTCCATTACCATCTGTAACCGTTACTATATCTCCTGCAAATACTGCTCCCACTAAAGTTACGCGGGCATCAATATCGCCGACCAATTCATCTTCGTTTATTAAACCATCGTTATCGGTATCTTCTGAAATTACAATAATTGGTGCAACAGGAGCTGTCGTATCAATTGTAGCAGTATCAGTTGCACTATCAGGACCAACATTACCCGCAACATCCGTTAGGTTTGCAGTTAATACAATAGTTCCGTTTTCACCAGGGTTGATAATTACGACATCTATACTGCCCGATGCAACATCTGATGCTGTAAGTATTATATCTTGTGAATTTCCATTACCCTCGGTTACCGTAACCGTATCACCAGCAACTGCACCAGCAGGTAGTGTTACTACTGCATCTAAATCACCTACTAATTCATCTCCATTAATTAATTCATCATCATTAACATCTTCAGTAATTTGAATTGTAGGAGCTAATGGATCCGTAAGGTCAAGTACTGCAGTATCTGTAGCACTATCAGGACCAACATTGCCCGCAACATCTGTAAGATTAGCAGTTACCACAATTGTACCTGTATCTCCTGGGTTTGCGATTACTACATCAACAAATCCGTTTGTAATATCAGTTGCTGTCAAAATCACATCTTGCGAGTTGCCATTACCATCGGTAACGGTCACGGTATCGCCTGCAACTGCATCAGCAGGAAGCGTTACACGAGCGTCAATATCACCAACAAGTTCATCTTCATTTATTAATCCGTCATCGTTAACATCTTCAGTAATTACTACTGTTGGTGCTAATGGAGCAGTTGTATCAAGTACTGCAGTATCTGTAGCACTGTCTGCACTTGTATTACCAGCAACATCTGTAATATTCGCTGTTACTACTATAGTTCCATTTTCACCAGGGTTGGCGATTATAACGGTTATATCTCCATTGCTAATATTAGTTGCCGTAAGCACTACGTCTTGTGAGTTTCCATTACCATCGGTAATAGTTACTGTATCACCAGCGACAGCATCGGCAGGTAGCGTTACTACTGCATTAATAGGTCCAGTAAGTTCAGAATCACTAATTAAACCATCATTATTGGTGTCTTCAGTAATTTCAACTATAGGAGCTATAGGAGCAGTCGTATCTATCGTCAACTCTAAGGTTGTAATATCTACTGTACTATTACCTGCTGCATCTGTGCTCGTTACCGCAACTTCATTTACACCGTTTACATTTGGAGCAAAAGTTCCGCTATCTGGAGTAACTGTTTCAGTATCTAGAGTCCAGTTTCCTGAAGCATCTGCTGTAGTTGTAAATACTGCACCGCCCACTTCTACGGTTACCGTAGAATTGGCTTCTGCAGTACCTGTAAGAACAGGTGTTGTATCATTTGTAATTTGACTATCGACTGTAGGAATCACAGGATTCGTAGTATCAATCGTTAACTCTAAAGTTGTAACATCATCTGTACTATTACCAGCAGCATCTGTACTTGTTACGGCTACCTCATTAGTACCATTTACATTTGGTGTAAATATTCCACTATCTGGAGTTGCCGTTTCCGTATCTATTGTCCAGTTGCCTGAAGCATCTGCAATAGTTGTATACGTTGCGCCATCAACTACTACCGTTACCGTAGAATTTGCTTCTGCAGTACCTGTAAGTACAGGTGTTGTATCATTTGTAATTTGACTATCAACCGTAGGAACAGCAGGCGGAGTAACATCTACCGTAAGCAAAGCACTATCTGAAGTTAAAGGAGAACATACAAAGCTAGTCTCTGTAATTATCACTCTATATTCAAAACCGTTTTCTGTAGTTGTTATACCTGTTAATGTCAGTGTTTCTGTGCTACTTCCCGAATAAATATCAGTTGCATTTGCGTCGTCAATATCAACGAAACCACCGCCCAATTGGTCATCTAATTGCCATTGATACAGTAAATCTGTACCGGTAGCAGTTACTGTAAATGTTTCTGGAGCACTTCCATTTGTCAATACATCTTGCGGTTGTTCAGCTGCTGTTGCTATGGTTGGCACAACACCTGGTTGTTGAAAATCGAATGCTGAATTTGTAGCACTATCTTCATTGTTAGGAGTTGTATATCCGTCAACTACGGTAGTACCGGTTACGATACCATTTGCATCAACAACTGTAGCACCGTCGCCCAAGATTCCGTCGCCATTAGGATCTGTAAATCCAGCTTCGATAACATCATTACATGCATCGCCATCAGCATCTAATTCCAAGAAATCAAAGATTCCATCGGGAGTAGTTTCAGAATCTGAAACCGTATAATTTACAGTTCCACTATTTTGTTGACCACTTGCTTGTACCGTATTTGGTATACCATCGGTACCCACAGCACCATCTACAACACCAGCTGTAAACGCTTGTCCACTTCCAGATTCTATCACATCATAAATACCATCATTATCGGCATCTAAATCAAAGTGATTCGGAACGCCATCACCGTCGGTATCGAAAATATCAACTATACCATCACCATTGGCATCAGCACCTAAATCGGTATCTCTATAATTTAATACTCCGTCAGAATCAGCATCGGCACTTGGATCAGTTCCAGATGTTTCATCCGTATCTAAAATACCATCATTATCATCATCTAAATCAATAGAATCTGCAATTCCGTCTAAATCATTATCATCAATACCAACTTCACGATAATCAACTTCTGGAGTTGTAGTTTTCGAAATATTTGGTAAATCTGAAGCTCCGTTGTCTTGATCATCATTGGTATCATAAAGAGCACCTGGTGTGTCAACATCATCATAATCATCTAAAAGACCATCACCATCATTATCTAAATTGTTAGATGCCAAAGTGAAACCTGCTTCACGTCTATCTGTTAAACCGTCTCCGTCAGAATCTAAATCTAAATAATCTGGAATTCCATCTAAATCTGTATCAATAGCTATTAAGCCTTCGTTACCCGAACCTTCATATGGATTCCCTAATCCATCGGTATCAGAATCTACTGTTCCTCTTGGCACATATGATGAAGTAAGTTGAGCCTCAACATTATCTGGAATACCATCATTATCAGAATCAATATCTAAATGATCTTCAATACCATCATTGTCACTATCAATACCTTGGTATATCGTATACTTTGGTGAAGAACCACCACCAGATGCAGTACCGTCAAGACTATTTCCTGAAGTTGTATTCGTAGTAGTGAATAATCCATTGATATCACAAGTTTGGAATAAAATAGATCCTAAATAATCTTGTGTAGCAAAACCTGTCTGTAACTGACCGGTAAAGGTTAAGTTAAGGTTTGTAGTTTCATAGTAGTTAAAATAAGCAGCTAACTTTGGTCCGAAATCAACTCCTGGCCACGTTTCGGCAGGACCTTCGAACGTTGCGGTACCTGTAGCTAAATTTTCTGTTACCGTAAGCAATGAATTACTATCTACAGCATATAAACCAGGTCGTGTAAGAGTAACACTCTCTTTCGTATTTGCACCATCAATATCATAAATGACACCACCAAAACGAATAAGGTTCACTTGAAAATCTGTACCGGTAGCTACCAAACGTATATTAAATGATATACTACCCTCTTCACCAGCAGCACTAGTACCATCGCCAACATCAAAGGTAGGCTGCCAAGCCTCATTACTACTACCTACTGGAAATGCATCTATAGAAGTTAAGGTTGCATTGTCAATATCAGTAATTTTAACAATGGCATCTAATACACCTAAAGATGATGTAACTACTGTTGAAAATCTATATTCTGCATTTAAAGTACCCGCACCAGAACCGGTAGCAGGTATATATGTACCTCCAATAAATGAACCTGCAGGTATACCACAAGCATCACCTTGCGTATCTGTAGGTTGGAAACCTAAAGATTCTACGTAATCTAAAATACCATCATTATCATTATCGATATCAACAAGATTATCAACCCCATCACCATCTGTGTCAATTGGGTCTAAATGCACATTTGCATCTCTAAAATCGACCTCACTTGTAAAAGGGTCTTGAGTATTTAAGAAAGTTGTTACATCTTGATTATTATTTGTAGCTCCGTTTGGATCTGCGATACCATTTGGTCCGGAGATACTTAAATCAAAAGCATCATCTAAACCATCATTATCAACATCATTTCCAGATGGCGGAAGAATCGGATCTAAGTTAACGTCATATCCATAAACCTCAAGTAAATCTTCTAAGCCATCATTATCAGAATCTTCATCTCTATAATCAGGTTTATCTGTACCATCTGAATTTGTTGGTTCATTGATAGATTCCCCAGAACCCGCAGGTGCAACTTCGTAATTATCAGCTAAACCGTTACCATCTGAATCTGCAGATGGAAAAAGATGACTTGAAGTTGATTGCCATTCAATATTATCTATTATACCATCACCATCAGAGTCAATATCTAAATAATCTGGACGACCATCTAAATCTGTATCTTCTGGTGAAGTTGTTAAGCTTCCGCCGTTATCAACATCAAAAGCATCATCTATACCATCATTATCAGAATCGTTTCCAGATAGTTGTACTAAAGCGGCATCTGTTTGACTTTCCACTAAATCTCTAATACCATCATTATCAGAATCGATATCTAAATAATCTGGACCAGCTGTCCCGTCAGAATTTACAGGAACAGTTGAAACACCAGCTCCATCTACACCACCATCTTCTAAAATATCTGGAATACCATTGGCACCCACACCACTTTCAGAACTATCTATATGCCCATTACCATTGGTATCTAAACTTCCATTTCCTGTTTCTACAAGATCCGGAATACCATCATTATCACTATCTAAGTCTAAACTATCTGGAATACCATCATCATCAAAATCACCCGTACCCTCTACTGTATCTGGAATACCATCATTATCATCATCTTCATCACAAGCATCTGGTAAAGCATCACCATCAGCATTTATTGCATCATCAAAACCTTCACATGCGTCTAAAGAATTTTGTACACCATCGCCATCACAATCACTTGTTGGTAAAGGACTACCTCCTATAGATTCACAATCATTTAAAGGATCTGTACCATCTGTATCTTCTTGACCGTCATCAATGCCGTCACCATCTGAATCAGGATTATATGGATCTGTACCATTGGTAACCTCTGTACCATTTATAATTAAATCACCATCACAATCTGCCGCTGCCCAAATTGGGTTTGTAGCATCATAACCTGTATAACCTGCTGCTTGTGCCGGACTACATGGATCTAATGGAGCAATATCTGTATCATCTGGAACACCATCACCATCAGTATCTGTACTATATGGATCAGTACCATTGGTTACTTCTGTACCATTTATTACTCCGTCGTTATCACAATCTGCCGCTGCCCAAATAGCATTAGTAGCAACATAACCGGTATAACCAGGAGCTTGAACTGGATCACAAGGATCAAGTGGATCATTGTCCACATCATCTTGAATTCCGTCACCATCAGTATCTGTATTATATGGATCAGTACCAAAAGTATCTTCTGTACCATTGGTAACATTATCACCATCACAATCTGCCGCTGCCCATATTGCATTCGTAGCAACGTAACCTGTGTAACCTGCTACTTGAACCGGATCACAAGGATCTAAAGCATTCGTATCTGTATCATCTGGCACACCATCACCATCGGTATCTGAACTATAAGGGTCAGTACCGTTTGTAACTTCTGTACTATTGATTACTCCGTCGCCATCACAATCTGCTGCTGCCCAAATAGCATTAGTAGCATCATAACCTGTGTAACCTGCTGCTTGTACTGGATCACAAGGATCTAAAGCATCTGTATCTGTATTATCTGGAACACCATCACCATCAGTATCTACATTGTAAGGATCCGTACCATTAGTAGCTTCGGTACCATTGGTAACTCCGTCGCCATCACAATCTGCCGACGCCCAAATAGCATTGCTAGCGTCATAACCTGTATAACCTGCCGCTTGTACTGGATCACAAGGATCTAATGGGTCAGCATCTGTAGTATCTGGAACACCATCACCATCAGTATCTGAACTATATGGGTCAGTGCCATTGGTATCTTCGGTACCGTTTAAAACACCATCACTATCACAATCTGCCGCTGCCCAAATAGCATTGCTAGCATCATAACCTGTATACTCTGCTGCTTGTACTGGATCACAAGGATCTAAAGCATCTGTATCTGTATTATCAGGAACACCATCACCATCAGTATCTACATTGTAAGGATCCGTACCATTAGTATCTTCTGTACCATTGGTAACTCCGTCACCATCACAATCTGCCGCTGCCCAAATAGCATTGGTAGCATCATAACCTGCATAACCCGCCGCTTGTACTGGATCACAAGGATCTAATGGAGCTGTATCAGTATTATCTGGCACACCATCACCATCTGTATCTGTACTATATGGATCTGTACCATTAGTAGCTTCGGTACCATTGGTAACTCCGTCACCATCACAATCTGCCGCTGCCCAAATAGCATTGGTAGCATCATAACCTGCATAACCTGCGGCTTGTACTGGATCACAAGGATCTAATGGAGCTGTATCAGTATTATCTGGCACACCATCACCATCTGTATCTGTACTATATGGATCTGTACCATTGGTAACCTCTGTACCATTATCTACATTATCAGCATCACAATCTTCTGAAGCCCAAACTGCATAATTTTCATCGCCTGGAGCACGCACTGTTGGTACGGTAACCTCACAAGGGTCTGATGGATCTGTACCGTTGGCTATTTCGAATCCGTTTGTTTCTCCATCACCATCACAGTCTAATGCATTCCAACTTGCTTCAGCGTTAGCTGCGACTTGATTTGTACTATATACACAAGGATCTAAAGGATCTGTATCTGTTGTATCTGGATCACCATCTCCATCGTCATCAAGATCACAAATACCAACCAATCCGTCGCCATCCAAATCTAAATCTTCAGTAGTTACTGCACTAACAGCACCTGTATTATAAGCAGCTGCCGCCACCAATCCGTTGGCTAATATTTTTCCTGAACCATCACTAACTGTTGCGGTATCGGCATCATTATATACCAAGCCATCACCATTATCGGCAGTACTACTTTCATATGCTTCATTGGCATCTGAACAACCATCTGCATCACTATCTAAATTTAAAAAATCTGGACTGCCCGTCGTAGTTTCCGTCGGAACTGTTCCTGTACCTGCTGTATTAGGGATACCTTCAGTACTTACGGCTCCATCTGCAATACCATTGGCATCTGCATCTGTACCACCTGATTCTACAACATCATAAATTCCATCATTATCACTATCTAAATCAAGCGTATTTGCTACACCATCATTATCATTATCACAATTTAAAACTGATCTAAATGCAAAACCTTCGTTTACGTGATTTGCACTTGAATTTATAGTACCATCTGCGAAATAACCAATATCCATAGGGAAAGTTATTCCTGTACTCGTATCTATCAATAAAGACCATTGCGAATCTGGCACCAATCTAGAAAGTCCGGCTGCATCAGGAGCCACTTGAAAAGGAGTTCCTGAAGTAATTACCGCACCATTTCCTAAATCTGTTTCACCCAATGGATCAGACAAAACTGCCGTACCGCCACCTGGCCATGTAATTGTAACTGTTTTATCTGCATTTTGAATTCCACCAACGTCACTGTTCGGCTCAAAAGAAGAAACCCTAATTGCATTTTGTACCGCATTTACTGGCTCTTGTAAAGTAAGTGTCATTTCTACGGTTGGATCTGTTCCTTGATTCCATCGTACTTGTAGACCATTATCGGCAGAACCGGTTTTATCTAAAATATTATATTCAGTAGATGTAATAGTAAACTGTTGACTTACTCCATTACCATTATTATATTCTCCTGTTAGTAATAGCGTATCATCTCCCGTTAAAACTGAGCCTTTTGCAGGAGTACATTCTAAAGCATTTGTTATACCATCATTATCATTATCCTCATCACAAAAATCGCCAACACTATCACCATCCGCATCATTATATAAGGGATGATTTGGTGAACATTGAGAACATGCATCTGACTGTTGTAAATTGTCTATAGATGTACCGGCTCCTTGAGAAGATCCCCCCGGAATACCAGCAGCATCTGCCGCAGCCGTAAGTTGAAAACTACCATCTATATCTGTATAATCATATGTTGCCGCACCTTCTAAAGCATCTGGGCAACCATCATTATCACTGTCTAAATCTAGATGATTATAAATACCATCATTATCTGTATCTAAATTATAGGCACATAAAATATTGACTGTCCACCCAATATTATCGGCATTAGCCGCATCCATCTGGGTGATTACAATTTTGTCTATTGGTTTATCGATATTAAATCTAAAGTTGGCTTCTTGACCACCTCCACCAATTATTGCGGCTATGGCATCTCCGGTAACAGGATCATAAGAAGCTCCCGACCCTATGGTTCCACTAAGTGCATAAATATCTGCCGGAAATTCTACTTGAACTCCATTATTAAAAAATCTAATATTTTGACTTTCATTATAAGATCCTGCTGCATTTCTAGCTAAACTTCTTACATTAAATTCTGTAGATAATATAAGTTCAGAAAATACAATTTCTGTTGAAGTACCTGTAACCCCAGAACTAGAATTACGGGTTTGCATATCTACCCTTACGGTACCATCTGTATAATTTGGGTTGCCAGCAGCAAAACTCCCTGAACCTATTGTAGTTGTAACAACTGCTGAAACACCACTATCAAAATCCTTTAAATAAGTAACTAAATCGCCATCATTACTATCTGCTGTTATTGTATTATAAGATGCATCTGTAAAATGAATATTTGTTGAAGCAGCTGCTCCACAGCCACTATTAGATTCATCAACATCTAAAATACCATCATTATCATCGTCTTCATCACAGGCATCACCAATAGTATCGCCATCAAAATCTGTAAACAACGGATGATTTGGAAGACATTCTGAACATGCAGTTGATTTTGCTAATTTGTCTAATGAAGTACCTCTACCCTGAGCAGAACCACTAGGTATACCATTGGCACCTACAGCTACAGTTAATCTAAGGTCACCATCTATATCATCATAATCATAACTTGCATCGCCCTCTAAAGCGTCTGGGCAACCATCATTATCACTATCTAAATCTTTACAATTTACAATACCATCACCATCGGTATCTGTAGTAGCTATTCTTGGAAATTCACCAATCTCCATTCTAAACTGTTGTGTACTTGGAAGGATATTATCATCCCAATCCATATAAAAATAAGTTGTACCATAACTCTCAGCAACGATTGCACTGGTTCCACCACTACCATTTGCCTCAATACTTGCATAACCAGAACCGTCATCTGTAGTAACTGTAACACTAGCCGGTGTATCACCATTAACATAATGCATTTGGCTATTTGACAAATACGTTTCAATCTCACCTGTACTGAATGCAACACCTGCTTCTGCCTCTCTTCTTATATCAACTGGCTCTGAGAATTCTAAAATAAACCCTGCATGACCACCCAATAAACTACCGGATGATGCACCCATGTAAAGTCGGGCATCATCTGGTTCATCAGAAACTGAAGTAATTGTTACGGTGATGCCTGCTAAATTTGCGTTTAAATCACCTAAATCGAATGTACCTATTAAGCCCCATTCATTATCACTACCAGTTCTACCAGACCAATAGGTTGTTCCTATTATTCTATTCCATTGAAAATCGACCCAGCTAACTGAAGTATCTTGAGTACCAATAACCGATACTGGTGGTGCTACACATTCATCTGTATCTAAAATACCATCATTATCATCATCTAAATCGCAACCATCTGGCACTCCATCATTGTCATTATCAGCACTATCGTCAAATCCTTCACAAAGATCTAAAGTATCTGGAACGCCATCATTATCATCATCTAAATTTTCTATGGTAATTTCTTCGGTAAGGTCGTCTATAGATGAATTAGAATCTGTTTGATCTTGAGTGTTAGAAATTGTATTTGTTATACTCTTAGTAGCGAACGGAGCATTAATATCATCGGCAGTAGCGACAATCACTAATGATTGCTTTTCACCTTTGACCATAGTGCCTAAATTCCATTCTGGATCTGTCCAAGTACCCCTACTTGGTGTTGCACTTGATAAAGTTAAACCGGTAGGCAAAACATCATTAATAACTAAGTTTGTAACATCATCTATACCTAAACTTTCTACCGTAATTGTAAATGTTATATTTTCTCCTTCTGAGTAGATTGTTTTATCTGCAGTCTTGGTCAAAACAATATCTGGATCACAGAAGAACATAGGTATTACATTAGAATCGTAAGAACAACCGCCCTTAGAAACTCTAACAAAAATATCCCCAATGGATGGAGGTGTAAAATCAATAGCATTTGCACCAGCTACAGCAATGCCATCTTGGTACCATTGGTAGGTATCAAAAGGTTCGTCTAGCGATATAGTTTCGCCTAAACACCCTAATCCAGAGATAGAGTAATCTACAGTAGGTAATGTATCAAAACCAGAAAAATACCCTCCAATGCCTAGTGCACCACTTAAACCAACAACTCCCACTGCTATGGGTCCAGAAGATTCTACCGAGATACTTCCTGTTAAACTAGGTAAATAAAAACTTTTCCACGGCAGCCCAGAGGCCATATTTGGTGTTGGTAATGTAACGACACCTGATCCATCTGTTACTACGATATTCGCATCTGGTGTTGTAGTAGATGCAATAATAGTTAAACCTCCATCAATATCTAAACCTACTAAATCTTCTATTTGAGCAATATTATTTAACGAACTCGGTAATAAACAATTTACCGGTGCAATAAAATTTAATCCATTTGTAGCCGGACTAGTACTACCCGCTAAACATTGGTATGCGTATACATTTTTAGAAGTAACTACAGTTACATTACTACCTGCCGTTGAACCTAAATAATTAGATCCTGGAATTAGAAAATAATCACCGTCGTTTATGGTTGCAATAGGAGTTGTAGCTCCGTTAACAAAAATCTCAGTACCATTTACGGTTCCAATTATTATAGGAAATTCAAGGGCATCAGACCCTCCTCCTCTAACAAAAACATATTCTCTTCCAAGTGTTTCAATAGGTACCGGTTGATCTATACCTGCATCTTGTGCACCGGACGAAGCGACTACTCCAACCAAAATATTTCCGTTACTAATGACAATATCTTTATCTGAAAGTACATCGGCACCTAACCAACCATCCTTGTTTGCATCTCCTAAAGCGCCTCTGTTCTCTACTACGTAACTTTGACCTTTATTCAGGGTTACCGTAATTGTATCAGCTGTTAGTCCATCAACATCTGTTCCGAGCCTAAATACACAATCCGGATTATAATCTGATATAGTAACCGTGGTATTATCTTCTGTAGCCATAATACCTAAGGTGGCATTATGTATACTTTTATTTCTAATTAATGGAGCGCCACCCCATTTAAAATGCTTCCCTATTGCAGCCCTACCTTTAGAAGTTAAAGAGGCACCCTGAACAGTATTTCTACCTCTATAATTCACATAAAACTTTTCCCCACCTGGAGCCTCAAAACGCAGTCCGCTAGAACTTAATACAACACCAACGTTTACATCATTAACCATGGTTATATCGTTCTGACCATTTGGCAATGTATAAACATAAGGTGCTAAGTTAGAAACGCTTACTACAGCCACTGGAGTAGTTAAAGTTCCTTGATAAATATTAACGGTAAAAGGTGTAATCTCTGGTGTAGATAAATAAACCGCTTGCTCGTTTAGATCGGCTGCTCTTTGTCGTAACGGTGGTAAGTAATGTAAATCACTAAGCTGTGCATAAGAACTTGCTATGGCAAAAAGCAAAAATACCAGCGATAATAATTTGTTCTTAAATTTAGAAGATTCTATTTTCATAATGCAATATTGAAGGGGGTGTTCAATGAAATAATATGGATGTATTGATAATTTTATCTCAGAACCAATTCGTTAATTTCTTTAACCTACTGAATATTTAAAATGATATTCTTAAAAAAAACCTAATCAGATTGAATAATTGACTCTTAAAAGACGTACACTACAATATCTATAGTTGAATAAATCGAAAGTGTCTGTGACTTATAATTTTACTCATAAATAAATAATCTCTTTTTACAAGCAATTATAGATCAAGTTGGTTTTGAATATTATTACATAAACAGTTTCATAAATTATAGCTCTTGGTTAGTGATAAAATTATAAATGTAGGGCTTAAGCTACACCATGATGGCAATTTTTCCTAAAAGTAGAAAGAGAACTCGATTAGTTGTCAACATATGTTGCCTGCCAAGACCATTTTGTTGTGAAATGACCATTTTTGTATACGAAAATTTATTAAAAAGATGCATTTCATCGATAACACTAGCAATTACAACGAATTCAAGGACTTCTATTTTTGTAAGAATTTCATGTTTTTGTAGTCATAAATTAGATCCTATTTCATCTTCTCATTTAAAAAATCGGACGAAATACACACGAGCTTTGTAGTCTTATTTTAAAACAAAAAAAGGGAAGGAGCTATGCTCCTTCCCTTTTCAATATATTTTGATATTTGTTATTTATTCCACCACAATGAACTCTGATCTTCTGTTCAGTTGATGGTTCTCTTTGCTACATGGAACACCATTGCTACAGCCGTTGGTAAGTTCCGTTTCGCCATAACCTTCGTATGAGATTCTGTTGCTCGGGATGCCCGCTGCTATTAGGTAATCGGCTGTTGCCTTTGCCCTGTTCGCGGATAATCTCATGTTGTACGCATCGTTCGCCCTTGAATCGGTATGCGAGCGTACCTGTACGTTGACACTTGGGTATTCGTTAAGGTATGCCAATACCTTTTCTATGCTGATCTTGGCATCTTCCCTAATGAAGTACTTATCGAAATCAAAGTAGATCGGTTCTATGTTCAGGTATTTCGCAAGGTCGGTGCCTACAGGTGCCGATGGGTCTACCTGTGCCAATACGATCTCTATGCCCATGGCGTCTTCTGCTTTTACGGTCATGAAGGTCTTGTTGCCTTCTTCGTAATCCGTCTTGGTCGCCACTACCTTATAACTACCTTCTGCGCAGTTGCCTTCCATTTCAAAAGCTCCGTTGGCATCGGTCTGTGAACTTGATACTACCTCGTTATCCTTGTCGTATACCGTTACCGATGCATCCGTTAATAGTGCATTGGTCTTTTGGTCCTTCACGATTCCTGTTATTGCGGTATGGCAGGTGAAGTCCAATGGCGTCATTTCTACAAAACTGTAGATATCGTCGTTGCCCTGTCCGCCTTTTCTGTTCGATGCGAAAAAGCCTTTCTTGGTCTCTTCGTTGATAATGTACGAGAAGTCATCTTCCTCTCCGTTCAAAGGGCGTCCTACATTGTAGATCTCTCCCCTTTCGTTGTTCAGGTCCGTAGCGAAGACGTCAAGTCCCCCTAGTCCCGGATGCCCGTCCGAAGAGAAATATAATTTATCCGATTCCGTTACGAACGGAAAGGTCTCCCTTGCCTCCGTGTTGATTCTTGGTCCTAGGTTCTTCGGTGTACTAAATGTACCGTCCGTGTTGATATCCACCACGTAGATATCCGATTCCCCTTTCGTTCCCGGCATATCGGAAGCGAAGTATAATTTGGTTTCATCGTTGTTCAGCGTTGGATGTGCTACCGAGTAGCTGTCCCCGTTGAAAGGCAGTTCTTCGATTTCGCTCCATTCGCCTTCTATCAATTTTGCCCTGTATATTTTTAATCTACTTACCCCTTCTTCGTCCCTTTCGAACTTGCCTTCGTCAGAGTTGTTACGTGTAAAGTACATCGTGCTTCCGTCCTTGGTGAATGCCGTTGACGATTCATGGGTCTTCTTGTTCAGTTTCTTGCTCAGCTTGTCCACATCGGTAAAGTTGCCTTGGTCATCCTGTTCCGCTTTATATAGATTTAAAAAGGAACCGTTGTTCCATCTATGGATGTTCTTCGTGAGCAGTCCGCTGTCCCTTGCCGTCGAGAAGACCAGTCCTTCTTCATAGAAAGAGGGCGCAAAGTCCGATACCTTCGAGTTCAGCCCTATGTTCTTTAGTTCGTACCTCCCAGAACGTTCCTCGATCTGTTCCAGATAATCCTGGTTTTCTCCAAAAGTGATGGCACGTTGATCGTTCGCTTTTGCACTCTTGAACTTGTTCATCCACTGATCGGATTCTGTATAGTTTTCAAGTGACTTCAATGTCTGTGCATAACGGTACATATATTCCGGGTCGATATCCGCTCCTTCAAGTGAGAACAGCTTGCCGTACCAGCTAGAGGCCTCTTCGTAGTTCGCGTTCAAATAGTTTGCGTTCCCTAAATTTTTGTATACCTCTTCTTCGGTATACCCGTCCTTTACCAGTTGCTCGTACGATTGTATGGCAGAGGCATAGGCATAGTTCGTGAATTTTGTATCCGCTTTTTTGATCTTCTTGTCCTGTGCGCTTGCCATCATAGCCATTACCGCCAAGCCACAAAAAATATATCCTGTTTTTTTCATGTCGTTTTTTATTAAAAGAATCTTGGGGTGATCACTCGTTTGTACTTGTTCAAGAACTCATATCTCAGCATGATCTCGAAAGAACCGTCGTTGAACCTTGTCGCTCCAAGATCGGTCGTTTCCTTATCATATGCCAGGCCTATCATGAACTGGTCGTTCAGCTGAAAACCGAACAGTGCGCTGAGTGCCGCGTCCCATCTGTACGCCGCGCCCAAAGAAAACTTGTCGTTGAACAAAAAGTTCGCACTTAGGTCTACCTGTAAAGGTGCTCCCTTTACCGCCTTGATCAATGCCGCCGGCTTGAACTTTACGTTGTTCTTTAGATCGAACACATAGCCCGTGATCAGGTAAAAGTTCATACGCTCTTGTGCGATAAGGCTCGAACTGTTCGAATCGGAACTGTCGAAATGCTCGGTCTGTAAAAAGTTAGGTACCGATAGCCCCGCATAGAACTGATCCGTATGGTAATAGATCCCTGCACCGAAGTTCGGTGAGAACTTGTTATCGATGTTCGGCAGGTTCGTCTCCGCACCGTAGTTACGTAGCTTCGTAAAATCCACGTTGAACAGGTGTCCGCCGGCTTTTAGTCCGAAGGAAAGCTTTCCTTCCTCCGAGGTATTTACCGTATAACTGAACGCGGCATCGATATAGGTATCTTGATTGGTACCGTTACCGATCTCGTCGTTCACCACCGATAGGCCAAGACCTACATGGTCCGATACCGGTGTATGGAAGTTCAGTGTCTGTGTCGTCGGTGCGCCGTCAAGCCCCACCCACTGCGAACGGTGCAGTGCGGCGATGCTCAACACCCCTCGGGAACCTGCGTACGCAGGGTTCACCGATATCGTATTGTACATGTACTGCGTGTACTGCGCGTCTTGCTGGGCATGGCCCATGAAAAGTCCCGCAACGGTAATTATAATGGTTAGAAAATATTTGTTCATCGTATCTTATTTTAAGGGGAATTTTTTTATCTGTTTACGTATAAATAACCGGCTTTACTTAAGTTATCACCATTATTATTATACTTGATTATATAGAAATATGTACCTACAGGTAACTTCGCGTCTGTTGAAATAGTTACCCTTCCGTTAGAAACGCCTTTAAAAGTGTTTGTAACATTATCGTAACCGTTCATCTCATACACTATGACACCCCATCTGTTATAAATCTGTACCGTGTTATTCGGGTAAGACTCGATATTATCTATTAAGAACTCATCATTGGTACCATCATTATCTGGTGTTATGATTTCATTGATAACAGAGATACCTGTTTCTACCAATTCTGGATCACAACCTGCCGCTAAAGTTGGCACACCGTTTAATGAGTCACAAGGATTCAATGGATCTGTACCATCTATAATCTCTTGTCCGTCAAGTATCGTATCGCCATCAGTATCTGGATTATCTGGATCAGTACCTATCGCTAATTCTTGAGAAGTGGTTAGACCATCTTCATCACAATCAGAGATCAAATAATCGCCACCTTGTTCAACGGTAATACTACCTTCATAATAATCGCAAGGATCTTCTGGGTTGGTATCATCTTCAAGCTCTTGCCCGTTAAGAACACCATCACCGTCACAATCTGCAACAAGATAATCACCTGAGAAATCAAGCGTAATATTCTCTATTACGTAATCACATGGGTCATTTTTATCTGTACCGTCTGCTTCTTCTTGCGTATCAAGAACACCGTCACCATCACTATCACCTATTTCTCTAAAGTTTACTTCTGGTGTCGTAGCATCGTCGTCATTGTCAGTACCATCGGCACCTGTATCCAAATCATTGTTTACATCGTTACCAGGAGTTCTGTCAAAGCCGTCATCTAGACCATCATTGTCAGAATCAACACCTGTAAAGGTACCTTCATCCGTTTCATCAATATCTAGCACACCATCATCTTCAGAATCAAGGTCTAAGTAATCTGGAGTTCCGTCACCGTCCGTATCTTCTGGAACCAATCCACCTGGATAGTTTGTATCCAATCCGCTTGCATCAAAAGCATCAGCAGGAACAACATACGCTAAGGTAGGCTGCGCTTCTACGTTATCTGGAATACCATCATCATCGGCATCAATATCCAAGAAGTTAGCTTCACCTGTACCATCGGTATTTGGTGGGGTCGTTCCTTCTGAACTATCTGCTTGACCGTTACCGGTCGTATCTGCAAACCCAGTATCGTTACTGTCGATAACACCATCATTATTCGTATCAAGTGCCCCGTTACCTGCTTCCACTACATCTACGATACCATCATTATCGGCATCAATATCAAAGTGGTTAGGAATTCCGTCACCGTCAAAATCGAACGCTTGTTCAGTTGTTCCGTTTACATTACCAACCAATGGATCATTAGGATCATCATCGGAATAGTTTGGAACACCATCGTTATCATCATCTGCACTTGGGTCGATTCCGTTAGCTTCATCTAAATCTGAAATACCATCGTTATCGTCATCAAGGTCTATATAATCAGGAATACCATCTTGATCGAAATCAAGGATATCTCTAAAATCTACCTGAGTTAAATCAGCATCATCTTCGTTATCCGTTGCAATGGCTCCTGTATTTAAATCATTGTTTACATCATTACCCGGTGTATCGTCATAAGCATCATTAAGACCATCTCCGTCAGCATCTGCTAATGGATCTGTCATAGTACCTTGACCTGCTTCTAAAGCATCACTTACACCATCTGCATCTGAGTCAGTATCGATATAATCAGGAATACCATCCATATCGGTATCTTCTGGCTCAATTCCGCCTGGGTAATTGGTATCTAATCCAACTGTGTCAAAAGCATCTGCCGGTACGACATACGCATCAGTAGGTTGTGCTTCAACATTATCTGGAATACCATCATCATCTGCATCGATATCCAAGAAGTTAGCTTCACCTGTACCATCAGTATTTGGTGGAGTCGTTCCTTCTGAATCATCAGCCTGACCGTTATCATTAGTATCAGCGAAACCAGTATCAAGACCATCAATAACACCATCACTATTTGTATCAAGGTCACCGTTACCAGCTTCCACAACATCTACGATACCATCATTATCCGCGTCGATATCAAAGTGGTTAGGAATACCATCACCATCAAAATCGAACGCTGGTTCAGTTGTACCATTTACATCACCTACTAATGGATCGTTAGGATCATCATCGGAATGGTTTGGAACACCATCGTTATCATCATCTGCACTTGGATCAACTCCGTTAGCCTCATCTACATCTGAGATACCATCGTTATCGTCATCAAAATCTACCGTATCTGGTATACCATCTTGATCGAAATCAAGAACATCTCTAAAATCAACCTCAGCCATATCTGCATCGTCTTCGTTATCTGTTGTAATTGCACCAGTATCCAAATCATTATTTACATCGTTACCTGGGGTATCATCAAAGGCATCATTTAATCCGTCATTATCTGCATCGGCTAAAGGATCTACTAGAGTCCCTTGTCCAGCTTCTAAGACATCACTAATACCATCGTTATCAGAATCATCATCCAAATAATCAGGAGTTAAATCTGTATCTGTATCCTCAGGTCTTAATCCGTTAGGGTAGTTCGTATCTACACCATTAACATCAAAAGTATTTGCAGGAACCACATAACCAGTTGTTGGTTGTGCTTCTACGTTATCTGGAATACCATCATCATCAGCATCGATATCTAAGAAATCTGCATTTCCTGTCGTATCTGTATTGATAGGCGTAGTCGTTTCAGAGCTATCAGCCTGACCATCGTTATCATTATCTTCAAAACTAGTATCAAGACCATCGATAACTCCATCATTATTCGTATCTAAAGCATCATTACCAGCTTCGTATACATCATAGATTCCGTCATTATCTGCATCGATATCAAAGTGATTTGGAATACCATCACCGTCAAAATCAAATGCTGGTTCAGTTGTACCATTTACATCACCTACTAATGGATCGTTAGGATCATCATCAGAATGGTTTGGAACACCATCATTATCATCATCGGCACTTGGATCGATTCCGTTAGCTTCATCTAAATCTGAGATACCATCGTTATCATCATCAAGATCTACCGTATCTGGAATACCATCTTGATCGAAATCAAGTACTGATCTAAAATCTACCTCAGCCACATCTGTATCATCTTCGTTATCTGTTGCAATAGCACCAGTATCTAAATCATTATTGACATCGTTACCTGGGGTATCATCGAAAGCATCGTTTAATCCGTCATTATCTGCATCGGCTAAAGGATCTACTAGAGTTCCTTGTCCAGCTTCTAAGACATCACTAATACCATCGTCATCAGAATCATCGTCCAAATAATCAGGAGTTAAATCCGTATCTGTATCCTCAGGTCTTAATCCGTTCGGGTAGTTTGTATCTACACCATTTGGACTAAAAGTATCTGCAGGAACAATATAACCTGTTGTAGGTTGTGCCTCTACATTATCTGGAATACCATCATCATCTGCATCGATATCCAAGAAATCTGCATTTCCGGTTGTATCGGTATTCAGTGGTGTTGTACCTTCTGAACTATCTGCTTGACCATCATTATTGTTGTCTTCAAAATTGTCATCAACACTATCGATAACACCGTCATTATTAGTATCTAAAGCATCATTACCAGCTTCGTACACATCAAAGATTCCGTCATTATCAGCATCGATATCAAAATGATTTGGAATACCATCACCGTCAAAATCGAACGCTGGTTCCGTAGTTCCGTTTACATCACCAACTAATGGATCGTTTGGATCATCATCAGAATGGTTTGGAACACCATCATTATCATCATCTGCACTTGGATCGATTCCGTTAGCTTCATCTAAATCTGAGATACCATCGTTATCGTCATCAAGGTCTACCGTATCTGGAGTACCATCTTGATCGAAATCCAATACCGATCTAAAATCAACTTCTGTCAAATCTGTATCATCTTCATTGTCGGTTGCAATAGCACCAGTATCTAAATCATTATTGACATCATTACCTGGCGTATCATCAAATGCATCGTTAAGTCCGTCTCCATCAGCATCAGCTAAAGGATCTGTTAACGTACCTTGACCTGCTTCTAACATATCTGAAATGCCATCATCTTCTGAATCTAAGTCTAAGTAATCAGGAATTAAATCTGTATCCGTATCCTCAGGTCTTAATCCGTTAGGGTAGTTTGTATCTACGCCATCTCTAGAAAAAGCATTTGCAGGAGAAATATACCCAGCAGTTGTTTGTGCTTCTACGTTATCTGGAATACCATCGTCATCTGCATCAATATCTAAGAAATCTGCATTACCTGTAGTATCTGTATTGATAGGTGAAGTAGTTTCAGAGCTATCAGCTTGACCATCGTTATCATTATCTTCAAAATTGTCATCAATACCGTCAATAACACCATCATTATTAGTATCTAAAGCATCATTACCAGCTTCGTACACATCATAGATTCCGTCATTATCAGCATCAATATCAAAGTGATTTGGAATACCATCACCATCAAAATCGAATGATGGCTCAACAATTCCGTTTACATCACCAACAAGCGGATCAGCAGGGTCATCATCTAAATAGTTTACGATACCATCATTATCATCATCGGCACTTGGATCAACTCCGTTGGCTTCATCTAAATCTGAAATACCATCATTGTCATCATCAAGATCAACGATATCCATAATACCATCTTGGTCGCGATCTAAAATAGATCTGAAATCTACCTCGTCAGTATCTAAATCATCTACATTATCTGTTGTAATTGCACCTGTATCTAAATCATTATTGACATCGTTACCTGAAGTATCATCAAAGGCATCATTTAATCCATCACCGTCAGCATCAGCCAATGAATCTGTGATTGCACCTTGACCAGCTTCTATGACATCTGGAGTACCATCAGCATCAGAATCTGCATCTATATAATCTGGAGTTAAATCTGTATCTGTATCCTCTGGTCTTAGACCATTTGGATAATTTGTATCAACACCATCTCTATTGAATGCATCTGCAGGAACAATATAACCTGTTGTAGGTTGTGCCTCTACATTATCTGGGATTCCATCATCATCTGCATCGATATCCAAGAAATCTGCATTTCCTGTAGTATCCGTATTCAGTGGCGTTGTACCTTCTGAACTATCTGCTTGACCGTCATTATTAGTATCTTCAAAATTGTCATCAACACTATCGATAACTCCGTCATTATTAGTATCTAAAGCATCATTACCAGCTTCGTACACATCAAAGATTCCGTCATTATCAGCATCGATATCAAAATGATTAGGAATACCGTCACCGTCAAAATCGAATGCCGGCTCTACAGTTCCGTTCACATCACCAACTAATGGGTCTGCAGGATCGTCATCTAAATAATTTACGATACCATCATTATCATCATCGGCACTTGGGTCAACCCCGTTAGACTCATCTAAATCAGAAATACCATCATTGTCATCATCTAGATCAACGATATCCATAATACCATCTTGGTCACGATCTAATATAGATCTGAAATCGACCTCAGCGGTATCTAAATCATCTTCATTATCCGTTGTGATTGCACCAGTATCCAAATCATTGTTTACATCTAAACCTGGAGTATTATCAAAAGCATCATTTAATCCGTCACCGTCAGCATCAGCCAAAGGATCAGTCAATGTTCCTTGTCCGGCTTCAATAATATCTGGCGTACCATCATCGTCAGAATCAGGATCCAAGTAATCTGGGATTAAATCACCATCTGTATCTTCTGGCGTTATACCACCTGAATATTGGGTATCTAAACCTTCAGCGTCAAAAGCATTATCTGGGGCAACATAAGCTGCCGTTGTTTGTGCTTCTACATTATCTGGAATACCATCATCATCTGCATCAATATCTACGTAGTTTGCACCACCTGTAGTATCTGTATTTAATGGGGCTGTACCTTCTGTAGCATCAGCTTGACCATTATCATTTGCATCTAAGAATACATCATCAGTACTGTCAATAGCACCATCATTATTGGTATCTAAAGGACCTGTACCATTTTCAACTACATCTAGAATACCATCATTATCAGCATCTATATCTAAGTGGTTAGGATTTGCATCACCGTCAAAATTATCGATTGGTAAAGCGGTACCTGGACCATCTGTAGCCGTAGGAGTTGTATTATCATCTGTATCTACGATATCTGAAAGTCCGTCACCATCTGCATCATCAATAGTTCCTGTTCCAATAACACCATCGTTATCTGGATCTGAACCACCAGCTTCTGTTACATCTGGAATACCATCGTTATCAGAATCAGTATCTATTCTATCATCAAATCCGTCACCATCCGTATCAGGATTTTCTAAAGGAGTACCAGGAGTAGTTGCATCTGCAGGATCAACACTATCTGCCAAACCATCGCGGTCTGTATCTGTAGCAAAGGTGTCTATAACACCATCGTTATCTGCATCTGGACCACCAGCTTCTGTTACATCTGGAATACCATCGTTATCTGAATCTAAATCTATTCTATCTTCAATACCGTCACCATCAGAATCTTCATCTGGTAAAGGAGTCGTTGCAATTTCATCTGCAAGTCCGTCATTATTGGTATCTGTCATAGAAGTTGGATCACCAGGAGTTGGGTAGTCTATATGACCATCGCCGTCATCATCAGTGCCACCAGCTTCAATAGAATCTGGAATACCATCGTTATCTGAATCTAAATCAATACTATCTGGAATACCGTCTCCGTCTGTATCACCTGTTTCATCGGTATCTAAAATTCCGTCATTATCATCATCAATATCAACGGTATCCATAATACCATCGTTATCTGAATCCAATATCGATCTAAAATCAACCTCAGCAGTATCTAAATCATCTACATTATCTGTTGCAATTGCACCAGTATCTAAATCATTGTTTACATCATTACCAGGGGTATCATCGAAAGCATCGTTTAATCCGTCATTATCAGCATCGGCTAAAGGATCTGTAATTGTACCTTGACCAGCTTCCTCTACATCACTAACACCATCATTATCAGAATCATTATCTAAATAATCTGGAATTAAATCACCATCTGTACTTACAGGAGTTAAACCAACAGGATAGTTAGTATCTAAACCGTTAGTAGCTTCAGCATCTGCAGGGGCAATATACCCAGCAGTTGTCTGTGCTTCTACGTTATCTGGAATACCATCATCATCAGCATCAATATCTAAATAGTTTACACCACCTGTACCATCTGTATTTGGTATTGGAAGTGGAGATAAAGCCGTAGCATCATCCCAACCATCTGTTGTAGCGGTATCATCAAAACCATCTACTACACCGTCACCATTAGCATCTGTACCACCAGCTTCAGTAGTATCTGTAATACCATCATTATCTGAATCTATATCTAAATGATTTGGAGCACTATCACCATCAAAATTATCTATTGGTAATGGAGTACCTGTACCATCTGCTAAGTCAGTTGTCGTATTATCATCTGGATCTACGATATCTGAAAGTCCGTCACCATCTGCATCATCTATTGAACCAGTACCGATTCTACCATCGTTATCAGGATCAGAACCACCAGCTTCTATAACATCTGGAATACCATCGTTTTCAGAATCTAAATCTATTCTATCATCTAAACCATCATTATCCGAATCCGGATTTGGAATAGGAGTACCTGGCGTAGTAGGACCAACTGGGTCAACACTATCTGCAAGTCCGTCATTATCTGTATCGGTCAGGAACGTATCAATGATACCATCACCGTCACCATCCATACCACCAGCTTCGATAGTATCTGTAATTCCGTCATTATCAGAATCTAAATCTAATCTGTCTAGAATACCGTCGTTATCAGAATCTTCATCTGGTAAAGGCGTAGTATCTACGCTATCGGCAACACCGTTACCATCAGCATCAACAAAACCATCTACAGCACCATCGCCGTCAACATCTTCGCCACCGGCTTCTAAAGTATCTGTGATACCATCGTTATCTGCATCTAAATCTAAGTAATCTGGATTACCGTCACCATCTGTATCAATTGGATCAATACCATCTGTATCTGAACCTACAGCAGGAATACCTGTTAATGGATCAATAGCACCAGGAGCAATAAAGCCGCTTATAGTCTGTGCTTCGACCGTATCTAAAATACCGTCATTATCACTATCTAAATCGTAAGCATTTAGTATACCGTCGCCATCAAAATCTCCACTATCATCAGTAGTACCATCTCCATCTGTATCAAAAACATTTGAAGTTGAGTTTACCTGAACACAACCATTTTGTGGAGTACAAGGTGCACTACCTTCCGGTCCGTCTGTAGTATCATTATCAACTACATCTGCAAGACCATCATTATCTATATCTGTAAGAATATCTATAACACCATCGCCATCTGCATCTATATTACCTGAACCTGCCTCAACAATATCAGTAATACCGTCATTGTCAGAATCTAGGTCTAATTGATTTGGAATACCATCGCCATCGGTATCAAAATTGATACATATACCGTTCGCATTTAATCCGCCACAAGTTGGGAAATCTGTATCATAGTAGTTCGGAGTACCATCACCATCTAAATCATCATCTGGATCAGGTAAGCCCATTGTTACACAATCCCATCCGTTAACACCATCAAAGGTTGCTGCACAGAAATCCGGATCTTCATAATCTAAAGTTCCATCACCATCTGCATCGCCATTATAAACTTCAATAACATCTGGTATACCATCATTATCATCATCTAAATCTAATGGAGCACCTGAAGCTACAGAAACAGGAATTAGGATAGCCTCGCACTGACAGTTTGTACTTGAAGGTAAAAACTCTACTATAAAGTTTGTACCTGTACAAGCGGCACCGGCAGTAGTGAATACAATTTCATCTGTAATTGTAGACGAATTAGGAATTGCATCAGCTATTGTACCCGTTGCGATAGCAGCGCCATCGATATCACCATTGACATCTGCACAGTATACACTATATGCATAACCAGCATCTGCATCTACAAGAGCCGTGTTTTCGATATCTAGAGATATGTGATATTCATAGTTATTGCTTGTGTCTACCGAAAAGAAACTATCATTTGGCGTTCCAACCAAAATTGGTTTTTCTAAAGGCATTACCTCATAAGAAGAACCTGTAGCTACTTGAAAGTCTGCACAATTAGTTGTAGAACAAGTTATTCCTGTAACCGTTACATAATTTACAATTTGTACTTCTGCAGTGTCATCACATATACCTTCATCTGTTGTTATAAAATCAAAATTGAATCTAATTTCAGAACCTGCAACAACGCTTGCCGGGTAGTTCAATATTAATTCTTGATGGTCTCCGACAGTTGCTATGCTATTGAATGTAGCTCCATCTGCACTTGCAAAGGTTGCATCAACATATTCTATACCAGATCTTAGTATTATTTTTCCAAAATCTGAGCTACCTGTGGTACCGCCCGTAATTGTAGTAACTATATTTATATTATCTGTTACGCCACAACCTTGGATAGGCGAACCAGGTAAGTAAATATTGCTTATTGCATTATAAGGAGCCACAGCACCATTTGCCTGAATAGGATTAGAAACTATTCTAGAACCATTACCAGCCGCAGGATCTCCACATGGCTCTTCACCGTATACCTTAAAGGTAAATTCAGAATTGGATATAAAATCACACTCCAATTGAATTTCAAGATCAACATGTGCGGTTCTTTCATTTATAGAGTTGACAGCAGGATTACCTTTTATACCATTTAAAGCAAGTATACCTGTATGCTCCAATAAATTTACTTTAGCTATACCGTTTTCTATAGTAACTGTTACCGCCTGAGTATCAGCTGCAACAGCAGACCCTTTAGGATAAGTAACATTTGTACTTACTATAGTAATACCATCAGCTCCACCAGGAATGGCAAACTGTAAAGATGGATATATTAAATCTCCCAATTGTGCACTAATTACATCAACTCCAATATTAAACGGAGTACATAAATCTTGTGCCGTACTAGGTTGATCAGTAATACCTACCTGTACTTGCGAACCTTTTGGCTCTAATGTTATAGAAGTAGAATTCTGATAACAAGTTGCTCCCACTCCCTGAAAATCTGAAGTATCTATGCTTGCATCTGGATAGCCAGGGTAACCTGAACAATCCCACCCATGCTCTACAAGAACGGTTAAATCTTGACAGTCAACAAAGTCTGCCTTGAATCGTATAGATTTTGTAGCACCTGTAGGAACATTACCAGCTTCAATCCATGTTTTATCACCCGATTGATAAAAATTAACTGGAGTTTCAGTACCGGCAGCGACAGAAAATGCACTAGTAATATTTATACCAACTGGAGCAGTAACTTGCAGCCAGTTATAATTAACATCTTCTGGACTGGTGTTACTGATATTCGTATCAAAATCTACTGTATATGCATCTCCATTAACCGTAGGTAGTGGCGATTGCACTATAAAAGTAGGTTGTGTATAAGTAAAAGTGTTAGTATAGCTATAACTTGCTGGTACTGGGGTTGCATATGCAAAATCGTCATAATTAACGGTAAAGTCATACTGCGCTGAAGCAGGTGACTCACAAGTACCCATAAACTCAACATATAATCGGGGTATTATTAAACTACCTTGATCTCGGTTTATAAAATTAGGACCAGGAGTAATAATTATTTGATCTCCACTTTCTGTAGCTATGAATTCTCCTGTAGCAGTTGAATATGCACCTTGAAACTGTATAGAGGTTATATTTCCGGTAAATCTAGCACCCTCTGGAATATCTACTACAGTAGATGTCCATAATGTCAAAGGTCTGTATTCATCTGCATGCATATCAGCCGGTGCCATATTTTTTATCATATTATATATGACACCGTTAGATGGTGTACAACCATTAGTAGCATGGGATAGGTTACCTCCATAAATTCTAGGGCGTGAATAATAAGCCCTATCTCCCCAAGTATCACAACCTACTCTATTTGGTGCTGTATTCGCAGGATAATCTGTAAAGGCATAGAATTCCCCTCTTAAATTGGTAAGTTCAAAATAAGCTATGTCTTGAAAAGTTTTACTAAATTCAAAAGTCAATTCAACTTCAACGATATCTCTATCAGTGACATCGCCTTCATATAAATAAGCGGCGCTTATTACATCTCTTTCATCGCTTAAATCAAAACTTAGCATGTGCTCCGTAGAACCATTAGTGGTTAAAATTGGAGCCGTAGTAATTTCACGCGAAGCAGAAGTACCTGCACTATTATCATTGATGGTTACTTTTGTATCTATCAATGTTATAATTCCCGCACCACCAGCAGCTAAACTAGCCGTATCATATGTTAGATCGAAATAAAGGTTATCTAAAGAAATATTGTTAATAGAAGCCGTAGTGGTAATCTTCATTTGATCACCTGCCAAGTATTTGTTGATACCATCTGTATTATCATCTAATACAACTTTAGTGGTCATGGTATCATCTGTCCAACCAGCAGTAAGTCTTCTAGCGGTAAAACCTTCAATTGCAGGACCGACACAACCACCTGGGCAATGCGTATAAATATTTACCGTACCACAATGAATATCTTGTGTCCAACAAACTCCGGCACCACTTGTTGCCGTATAATTTGTTTTATAAGGTATTGCTTGATTACCATTTGGGCCACATGTAAAAGTCATTGGAAAATCTACCCATTCTTTAAATCTTCCTGCATACATGTCTGTTGTAGAATACGTTACTTCGTTCCCACTTTGCGTAAAACCAGCCGGTAAAGGTGTTTGCAACGCCATACCCGTAGGCACTGTAAGTGTTATACTCCATACAGAAGAGGCATCATTAGAAAACATAGGGACACCATCTATTGTAGGCAAACCTGCCCCTCCAGCATAAAATGCCGGGGCGATACTTACCACAAAATCTTCATTATTAACAATATCTGTAGGCGCTTCTACCTCTGTTACATCTTGGTAATCTCTAATAATATTGAAATACCCGATATCTACACGTTCTGGAATGCGATCACTTTTACATTGATCTTTAAAATAAGTATCTATATAGTTATGCTCCCAACCCAAATAATCTAATCTAGCTACACCACAATCATCTTCTGGTGTTAATGTAAAGTCAAAAGATAGTTCTATAGCTTGGCCTGGCGCTAAATCATCGTAATATCCGTCATTATCCAAATCATCAAAACCTCCTGGTCCATCAGGATCAGAATTGAAAAAATCTGGCGGTATTACGTTCGTTGTCGTAGTTGCATAAGTATCACTTGCTAGATCATTAGGTGTAAAAGAAGGGTTTGTTCCAAATCTAAAATTTGAAAACTGTCGCGTTTCAAATCTCCCATAGCCCCATAAAGGATTAGAATCTGCTGTTGAAATCGGACTTCCATTTGCACCTCTACCAATATTAATACCTAAGTCTAAAGCCATAGAACCTACAGTGGTATTCGTATTTTCTATTTTAATAGTATAGGTAACTGCACCACATAAATCTGGCGTAGTAGAACCAACTTTTGTAATGGCTATATCTGGCACATTGGCACCAAAATTTAAAGAACCTGTTTGTGGTTCTGCTGCTTGGCAGGTTTCGCCAGGGCTACAACCCCAATAGGTATTATGCACTATAGCGGTATCTAAACAGTCATCTACCCTAAAGGCTTCTTGAAAAATAATTACTTCCCCATTATCAAAGCAATTATCATTATTGCCAACAGCCCCTGCAAAAGGAGCTACATTTAAATCTATGTTATACGTCAAAACCTGACCCGTTGTTGTAACAGGAGTTAAAAGTGTACCATTATATGATAGTGTGTAAATATCATCTACATCTTCACCTAAATCTACATAATATGTAAAAGTCTCCGTACAGCCATTACCACCTTGTGCCAGTGTAATATCTCTTGTATACGATTCGCCAACGTTTGCATCAACAGTTGGTATGGCAGAAATATTTAAAGAAGCTGCCAATAACGGATAAGAAGCTATAGTTACTTCCGTATCAGAATCTGAATTGGCTCCATTAATGTCTTGAAAGTTAATAGTATGAGCATCCTTAAAAAGTCCACCTGAATTAGAATGCGCTACCGCATCACAATTTGCACTACGTTCGAAAGTAAAAATTACTTCGTCCCCATTATCCCATGTACCATCACTAGGTCGCAAAATAGTAAAAATCGGGTCAGAGGGTGTTCCCCCTTCTCCGATTGAATATTGATTTGTAGCAATTGGATTACCAAATGAATTTATTTGCGAAGTTATAATTGCTGTCCCTGACACATACTCCACACCAGGCGGAAGGTCAAAAGTTATACTAAAGTCATGACACGTAGGGTTATTACCCCTTATGAAAACTTCTTCAAGAGAATTGTTGACACCTCCACAGGTAGCCAAATTTTGAGGTGTCAAGTTCACCGTGTATCGGGGACTATCGATTTGTGCTATACTAGTAGCAGAGTAAAATAGTATAAAGAATACTACTAAAAACTTAAGTTTCAATGAAAACTTCATAATGGGGGTTAGTGTTTACGTTTTTCTAGACTACCTTAAAAGTAAGTGTAGGACTACAAAACATTTGTTATAACCACAAAGTTAATTCAAGACCAAACTATGATATATTTTTTGTTGTGAAATGAAGATAGTTGTATGAGAATAGACGATTTCTGTATGTTAAAAATCTGAAAAATGAAGCTTTTTATCGATGAAGTCAAGTATAACAGTCGTTTCGAGAGCATGTTTTAAACAGGCGGACCTCTATAAAATGAATTTTTTAAGTTAAACCTAATAATAACGGGTCATACAAGCCTAAATATTCAAATTCTAATTTCACCCAAATCTTTGTTAGCAAGTGTAAAATTCAGGCGCACACTAAATTGGTCAACCAAAATATTCCTACAAAAAATTTATTAACAAGCTGCTAATTTAAACTTATCCTTCCTACAGAAATTCTACTCTCAGTATTTAAGAACTGACACTATCTTCTTCTTGACATTTATTACTTTACTTTGGGGTTTTCACCATACCAAATCTGTTAAAAGCATAGATTTAAAAGGAACTTATTTTCTAACTTCCTAAATATTGCTGAACTTTAGTTTAGAAATATAATCGGTATGAACACAGCAGAAGATAAATTAAAAGAGCGGGTAAAGGAACTTACTTGTCTTTACGAGGTTACTTCTATAATAGTAAATTCTGATTATGACCAATTAGATGCTTCGCTTGAAGCTATTGCTTATTGTCTTAAAAGAGCGTGGCAGTTTGAAAATGTAACCGAAGTCTTCTTAAAAACTAAAGAATACCAAGTGCAGACAGATGATTTTATTCCTGATATGGTCACTTTAGTTTCTAAAATTAAAGTCTTTAATAAGATAGAAGGTGAAGTATTGGTCGGTTATCCTTCTGGTACTTATACCAAGCAAGATTTTTTAATTGAAGAACAGACCTTATTGAATAACGTGGCCTTAGCTATTGGCAATCTGATGGAGCGTAAGCAAATTCGTGATAGTGAAGCCATTACCCGAAGACAAATGGAACGTACAGACCGTTTGCATATACTTGGTGAAATTACTGCAGGTATTGCCCATGAGCTTAATACTCCCCTTGCCAATATACTTGGCTTTGCAGAATTACTTTCAGAAAAAATTACAGATAAAGAGACCGTTAGAGACCTAGAAAAAATAATGGATAGCGCTATATTTAGCCGCGAAATTGTAAAAAAGCTTATGTTTTTTGCTTGTGAGATGCCACAAGAAATGAAGACCGTAAAACTGATACCGATAGTAATCAGTGTTATAAAACTACTTGAACCTTCTTTACGGTCAAAACATTTAAAACTAACTAAAGCTTTTGATAATGAAAATATTGAACTTAGGGCAGACACAGTACAGCTAACTCAGGTATTATTCAACTTAATTATGAATGCCATTTACTATTCTCCCGAGGGTGGCACTATTACCGTACATGTTTTAGAAACCGAGAGTCATATAAGTATTGAAATTTCTGATGAAGGTAAAGGCATACCAAACGAATTAGAAGACAAGGTGTTTGAACCTTTTTTTACGACCAAACCAATAGGTGAAGGTTCTGGCTTGGGACTTAGTGTTGTTCACGGAATTATTACCAGCCACAAAGGTAAAATTGAACACAAAAGTAATATACCGAAAGGGACTATATTTACCGTTGATTTTCCTAAATTGTAATTGATGGATTTGCGCAAAGAGAACATTCTTATTGTTGATGACGACATAGATATTCTAGAGCTTTTACAAAGGCACTTACAATCAATGGGCTATCATACTTATAAAGCAGTATCAGTAAAAGAGTCGCTGTTTATACTAAAGGATACTTTTATAGATCTACTCATTACCGATATACAAATGCCCGAAATAGATGGGCTACAGTTATTAAAATTCGCCAATGAGCATTATCCAGAAATTCCTAAACTAGTGGTTACGGGTTACCCATCTGTTGAAGGTACTTTAGAGGTTATAAAATCTGGAGCTACAGATTATCTTACTAAACCGTTTACCAAATTAGAACTTAAAGAAGCGGTTGAAAAAGCGCTGAAACAAAATAAAGCTCGTAAAAATCCTGTACCAAAATCAGCTAATCTTAAGCCGAATATCTATGCTGATATGGTTGGTGAATCTGAAGCTTTTAAAAAAGTTTCCAATATAATTGATCGTGTAAAAGATAATAAAGCTACCGTTATAGTTACTGGCGAAAGCGGTACAGGTAAAGAATTAGTTGCAAGAGCAATTCATTATTCTGGCAAGTTTTCTAGAGAACCATTCATTGCTGTCAACTGTGCTGCTATCCCAGAAAACCTTCAAGAAGCAGAGCTTTTCGGGTACATGAAAGGTGCATTTACCGGAGCAAACGAAAATAGAAATGGATTTTTTCAAGCAGCGAAAGGTGGCACCTTATTTCTTGATGAAATTGGTACGGCTTCCTTAGCCGTACAAACCAAGCTGCTACGCGCTCTTCAAGAAAAAGAGATTACCAGGGTTGGATCACAAAAAGTTGAAAAGGTTGATATTAGAATTATTGCGGCTACCAATACCAATTTAAGAGAAGATATTAAGAACAATACTTTTAGAGAAGATCTGTATTATAGATTAACCGTGGTAGAAATTAATGTCCCTCCCCTACGCGAACGTAAATCTGACATTGTATTATTAACAGAAAAGTTTCTTCGTAAATACGGAATAGAATTCAAAGACAGATTGCTTCGTATTTCTCCGGAAGCATTACAAATTCTTCAACGCTACAACTGGCCTGGTAACATTAGAGAACTTGAAAATATTATTCAAAGAGCTGTTATCATGTCCGATGGTATTGTCGACGTCAAAGACCTGCCAGATTTTTTAAAGTATCAAATTGATTTTTCTGAGAATGAGCTGCGTCCGCTTCGCGAAATAGAACGAGAATATGTTCAGCGTGTTTTAAATCATACAGATGGTAACAAGACCAAAGCAGCCGAAATTCTTCAAATAGATCGCAAAACCTTGCGCGAAAAACTAAAATAATACCGGGTAATTTCTCCCCAATTGAGGAATATATCCCCAGTTAAAATACTTTCCTAAAAATAAAATAATTTATTACTAACTAATATTCAATTAGTTACGGTTTTTGGTACGCTTTCCTTATATCACAGGCATACCAATTGCTATATAGACCATGAAAAAGAAATCTATTTCTAAAACTAGTACATATAGACCGTAATCTATATTCAAAGCGACTAGTAAAAGAAAGAGAACATGGAATCTTAAATAGCGATAAATGAAGTACGGCAGTCTGGTTTTTGAAGAAAATGAATTCTTGATGATTAAAAAATATCAAGAAGAGAATGTAACTATTGAAGACTATGCACACAAAAATGTGTTAGAGATTCTTAGTCAACACATGACAATAGCCATGCGTTTAAATGCAGAAGATATTCCGTTCGACATTATTACTATAAACTCGTTTATAAAAGTTAGCGGTGCTTCTGGTATTCGCCAAACTTTTCAAATAGTAGCTCCAAATGAAGTTGATATAAAACAAAATAAAATTTCTGTTATCAGCAGTTTAGGTGCTTCAGTTATTGGGCGCGCCGTAGGAGATAAAATTTCTTATGGATTACCTGGTGACCGCGTGTCTTTAGTAATCACAAAAGTTACCCAACCAAACTCAGCCAACAAAAACACTACTGAAGAAATAAAGACCAAAAAAGAAACAATTCATTAATTCTAAATTATTCAGTTATGTTAAAATACGCAATTACCCTATTATTTTCAGTAAGTCTATTAAACGCACAAAGCAACGACACAAGCCAAACCGAGGTTAACGTTGGTGATGTTTTTGAAATAGGAAAACCTGAAACGAATAAATACAAACACATAGATTTCCCTAGAGAAAACTTCATTATTAAACGTGGTGGCATTGCCAATTATAGGCGGGCCCATGGCGAAGAAGTTGTGGTTACGGCCGTAAAAGAGAAGAAAGACGGTACAACCGAAATTAAAATAAAACGCAATGATGGTGGTCGTTTCTTTAACAGTCATACTGTAGTTACAGCAGACTATAAAGAAGCCATTAACTCTGGCGAATTACAAGCTCTATAATTTTTTTTAGTTGATTGATAATCCACTTGGTCTCTATAAATAAGTTGGCTGATTTATTAAGAGTCAACCAAGTGGATTTCCTAACAGAAAATGCTACAGTATAATCACAAAACAAAACCCATGTTTACAAAACTTAAAACACCGCAAAGAATGCATGCTGGCTTTATATTAGCCATCGCATTCTTATTGGTTTTGGGTTCTAATAGATTATACCATAGACATTTTTCTACCCTACAGAACACGGTAAACTCTGTGTATGAAGACAGGGTTAAAGTTCAAGGTTACATATATCAATTGAACAATATTTTTCATTCAAAAAGGCTTCGGTTCATTACTGAAGATAATTTTACCTCAGTAGCAACTGAAAATGAAAAAGCAGAAAAATTACTATCTCAATTTGCGCTTACAGAACTAACTACAAAAGAGTATAGTGCACTTAACGAATTGAGCACACAATTTCAAAAACTAAAAATTTTTGAAAACAAGGTATTGGAATCTCAAGATAATCTTAGCAATGGGGTTACCATTCTATCACTACAAACACTAAAGAAAATAGATAATAAATTAGATGTACTGGCAACAATACAATTAGAAGAGAGCAAGCAAATGACGCAGCTATCTAATAAAGCTTTAGAGAGCAACTTACTCATGTCTAAACTATCACTAGGCTTTTTAATACTTATCGGTCTAGCCTTATTGGCATTAATTTTTTATCCCTTAAAAACAAAACAACCCGTCCTAAAGTAAGGGACACTAAAATACATCTTAATATGAGCTCGATGAAAAATTATATGCGGAGCATATGCTCGACCTGTACCCACGCCGCTTACTGTTCTTTAACAAAAGATAAAGATAGCATTTATGCGTGCAGCGAATATTTTCATTTTTTAGATCACAATAACGAACCCGTAATGGTGATATCTAATGAAATGTCTAGTAGTGAATTTAATAGAGAATTAGTCTTAAACTAAATATAATGATAGCAAAAGTAGCATCTAAAAAAGCGCCTAAACAAGGTATGCTTGAAAACGTAATGCGACAATTTGATAATGCCGCAGACATTATTGACCTAAACACCAATATTAGAAAAATATTAGAGGTGACCAATAATGAGATTGTTGTCCATTTTCCTGTGCGAATGGATAATGGTGAGGTTGAAATTTTTACCGGCTACCGTGTACAACATAACAATGCACTGGGACCATATAAGGGCGGACTACGTTACCACCCTACCGTTGATATCGACGCAGCAAAAGCATTGGCAATGTGGATGACCTGGAAAACCTCTTTAGCGGGTTTACCCTATGGTGGCGCTAAGGGCGGAATTCAATTAGACCCTAACAAATATTCTAATTCAGAATTAGAGCGTATAACTAGAAGGTTTACGTATGCGTTGGGCGATAATATTGGTCCGGAATTAGATATTCCTGCTCCAGATGTAAATACTAATCCGCAGACGATGGCTTGGATTCTTGACACCTATATGTCTACCAAATCACCTGCAGAACGATCTACCAATATGCACGTAGTTACAGGTAAACCTGTAGGTGCCGGTGGCTCAAAAGGTAGAGATAGAGCTACTGGTTTCGGTGTATTTCTAACCATTAAATTTTGGGCAGAAAGTCATAATGTAAATTTAAAGGACAAAAAATTCATAGTACAAGGTTTCGGTAATGTTGGGTATTGGGCTGCCTATTTCTTAGTTAACGAAGGTGCTATTTTAACAGCTGTACAAGATGCCTATGGCAGTATAACAAATGAAGAAGGTATCGATGTAGACCAGTTACTTACTTATTCTCAAGGTAATAAGGGTAGCATTCTTGGGTATGCAAAGGCAAGAACAATCGATAGCAAAGATTTCTTTTCATTAGACTGCGATATCTGTATACCGGCAGCATTAGGTAACCAGATTACACCTAAAAATGCCAACAAGATAAAAGCTTATTTAATTGCCGAAGGTGCCAACGGACCTACAGATGTAGATGCTGAAGAAATTCTATTGAAAAAAGGCATCGATATCATACCTGATATTCTATGTAATTCTGGCGGAGTAATCGGTAGCTACTTTGAGTGGTTACAGAACCGTAACGGCGAAATATGGTCATTAGATGAAGTGATGGAGAAGTTAGAAAAGAAAATGAAAGAGTCTTTTACCACTGTTCTCGAAACATCTAAAAAGAGAAAAGTAGATATGCGTACGGCAGCCTTTATAATAGCCATTGAAAGATTGGAAGATGCGTATGTACAACGCGGTATTTTTCCGTGATAAATAATACAGTATTTAAACGATGATAGTGATTTAAAAAAGTATGTAGTGAATACTGCCACGATGGGCGTGGTCGAAATTATTTGAAATAAGCTAGCCAATGTTCTCGGCTGCGCTTAAAATGGCAACGAACTATATTTTTAAACACATATCTCAATAAAAAAATTAGAAAATGAAGTACGGCAATCTGGTTATAGAGAAAAAGGAATACGTGGTGCTTAAAAGGTTTATGAACCTATCAGGCTACTATAAAGATGACACATTACGTAAATCTGTACAAAAACTGGTCGGTGAATTAGAGACTGCCATCATCTGCGATGCATCAGAAATGTATGAAGATGTAATTCGGTTCAATACTACGGTGACAATAGTTTCTGAAAACGGGTGGCATAAGAAATTTAAATTGGTGATGCCTACTGATAGTGATATTAAAAATGACAAAATATCGATTCTCACCCCAATGGGTGCAGCGGTTATTGGGTACAGCGAAGGTGATGCCATTATTTGGGAATTTCCATCCGGAGAACAAAAACTAACCATAGAAAAAGTAGAGCAAGAGAATGAATACATGAACATAAATATGGTACTATGATCGCATCTAAACATTTTTATCCGCATGAATCAGACAAAAGAGTCATGATGAAAAAGGATCGATTAGAAATTAATAACTGGACAGATGAGCTAGAGTTTTTAAATAAGGAAATCGAATTCTATTTAGACATTGAAGACAGTATGATACATAATTCGAAATTATACCAAGAGTTACATGGCATACGCAGAGAAAATGCATTGATGCTGGCGGCACTGTATCGCTATGATAGTGCAGTGGGCAAATCTATAGAATGTGACACTGTAGCATGTGATGCCTATTACTTAAACCATCATGAAAAGAAGAGAGATGCTTACTTGTCACTAATTCAAAATTACAGAAGTCTGAAACTAAAAATATTATCTCAAATACTAATAAATGCAAGAAGTTAAGTGAATTAGAAACTACCATTACATACCAAACCCAACCAAACCATCTAAAACATATCGACATGGAAAATAGAATATTATTACCAACAGATTTCTCAAAGAACTCATGGAACGCTATACAGTATGCGATAAAACTCTTTGAAGATAAAAAGTGCATTTTTTACATTTTGCATGCCCATTCTAAAGAAACCCATGGCTTAGATAGTTTAACCTTATTAGATCCCGATGAAGCTTTTAATAAATTATCTGAATTAAGATCACGACAAGGTTTAGGCGATATATTGGTACAATTATCGAAATTAAAAAATAATAAAAATCACGAATTTCATGTCGTATCAGAATCTAGCTTATTCTTAGATGCTGTAAAAAGCCTGAATGAAAAACTTCATTTTAAAATGATAGTTATGGGTGCAAAAGGTATTACTAACAAAAAAGGAGAATCGTACGGCAGACAAACTCTTGACATTTTAAAGCAAATTAGAAAATGCCCCATTTTAGTGGTGCCTGCAAAAGTAGATTTCAATCACCCGAAAGAAATTGTACTCACTACTAATTTCAATACTAAAATTAAATCATCTGAAATCAAATATTTGGTTGAAATCGCCAAACTAAGCAATGCCAGCATACAGGTATTGAGTTTATCACAACCAAATAAATTGAGCTTCTCTCAAAAAAGAAATAAGGTATTTATTCGTAGCCAGCTCAAAGGTGTAGACTACAAATTTAATACATTACGAAATGTAAAAATGGCAATCGCCCTAAGCTGTTTTGTTGAGATTAGAGCTTCTAATATGATCAGCTATGTAGATAAAAAACCTTCGTTTTGGGAACGTCTTGGCTTTGGTAAACTATCGCTGAGCAAGTTGGGTTACTACGCAAATGTTCCCGTATTGGCAATACATGCCAAATAGGTTTTTTAAGCTCACATTCGTCGTTTCTGGTTGTTGCATATCGTACCTTTGTACCGCAAAAATGAACAAGGACTATGAACGACGATTTTCACAGATTACTATATAACTACCTTGTAGAAAGCGGACTAAGCGAAACTGCGGCATCTTATTTGAACCTTGCCATTTTATTAGTTATCGCGCTAGTAGTTGCTTATTTCTTAGATCTTATAATTTGGAAAGTTCTGCGGTCGGTATCGCTAAAACTTGCACGAAAATCAAAAACTAATTTTGACAATTTTCTAGTAGCTAATAGAGTGCCAAGGTATATAGCACACATAATACCCTTGAGCATGTTGGTAGAGCTTGTACCCTTTGGGTTTATAGGTTTTGATTATGCCGAAAAAATAGTATTAAAGTTTTTAAATGTACTGTTTGTTGTACTTACGCTCTATGTCGTTAAAAGTGTATTTACAAGTATCAACGATTATTTAAAGACAAAAGCAAGGTTTAGAGACAAACCTATGGGCAGCTACATACAGGTATTTATGATTTTCGCCTGGGTAGTGGGTATTTTCACCATTTTCGCAATTATAACAGAAATACAGGTTTGGAAGTTCTTTACCGCCCTTGGTGCAGGATCTGCTGTAATACTATTAATATTTAAAGATTCTATTCTTGGTTTGGTCGCAAGTATTCAAGTGAGTATTAATGATATGGTTCGTATTGGTGATTGGATAAGTTTTGACAAATTCGGTGCCGATGGTAATGTTGTCGAAATATCGCTTGCAACGGTAAAAGTCCAAAATTTTGATAATACCATTACCACAATACCAACCTATGCGTTGATCTCAGATTCTTTTAAAAACTGGCGAGGAATGCAAGAATCTGGCGGAAGACGAATAAAACGTGCTCTTATCATTAGTCAAAAGAGCATTCGTTTTCTGTCTGATACCGATGTTGAAGAATTTCAAAAGATTCAATTAATTCAGCCGTATTTAAATACCCGAGCAGAACAGATCAATACCTACAACACAGAAAACAATATCAACAAGGACCTTGCTATAAATGGTAGAAACCTAACCAATATTGGGGTTTTTAGAAAATACGTAAACGATTACCTTCAAAACCATTCTGCAGTAAATAAAGGTATGACCTTAATGGTGCGTCAATTAGCACCCACACCGCAAGGTATTCCGTTAGAGGTGTACGCTTTTAGCTCTGACAAACGTTGGGAGAATTACGAGTATGTAATGGCAGATATCTTTGACCATCTATTGTCTTCCCTTCCCTATTTTCATTTACAGGTGTATGAAATACCGGTACCGGTTGCGACTTCTTAACTAGTTACCTTTTGTTTTCTTCGATTGATTTTTAATCTAATAGCGCTATTAGCTTTAATTGAAAATTGTATCTTTCTTTGATGATAATACCGCTGCACATGTTTTTGTGTTGGTTGTTATTAAAGAACTCTCATGCTAAAAGAAACATTCACAGAACTTCTGTTAAAATATACAGACGATAAACGTTTGATAAATGTTCGATGGACAGAAATAGAGAAAAACTACTCTGGCAAAAAAAGGCATTATCATACATTACAGCATCTTAACAATTTATTATCTCAGCTAACTATTGTAAAGGGGGAAATAAAGAACTGGGAAACCACCTTATTCACACTCTATTACCACGACATAATTTACAATGCTACAAAATCAGACAACGAAGAAAAAAGTGCTGAACTCGCCGAAAAACGTCTGAAGGAAATTTCTGTTTCTAGCAACATTATTGAACAATGCAAAAAACAAATTCTAGCTACCAAATCGCACCATAAATCAATCGACAGCAACACTAACTATTTTACAGATGCCGACCTTTCCGTATTAGGTCAAAGTTGGGAAACATACGCTCTTTACTACAAAAATGTTAGAAAGGAATATGCTATCTACCCTACTTTTATTTATAACCCTGGACGTAAAAAAGTTCTACATCATTTTTTATCAATGGACAGGATATTTAAAACTGACTTTTTTTACAACCAATTTGAAACACAAGCTAAACAGAACTTACAAAGAGAACTAGATTCGTTATGATAAAAGAAAATTGGAATCTGCTTTTGCAAATTATAAGGCGTAGATATTAATCTTTAATCAGTATTATTGAAAATAGAAATTAAAAAATCTGCAAAATTAAAATATGAGCATTTTTAGAAAAATTGATAAAGTACTTGGCGCTTTTGGCAATATAAAAGCACTAGAGCGAACACATGTTGACACGTTTACTGAAAACTTAATAAATAATATATCTGGAGAAAAAATTGCAGAATCTAAAAACGGACAATTATATGTAGAGTTTCAAGAATTAGCCGGATTTAGTTTTCTAGAATCTACCATTTTAAGTAGAGAAAATATTAAAACATTTAAAGGTGCTAAATTATCTTTTATTGGGGATGACGATGAACTGATTCTAGATTCTGATATTACTGAAATTGAATCCGATTATTCAAATGTTACCAATCGGTGGATGACCAAAGTTAGTTATGTGGTTACCAAAGATGATATAAAATTCATAACCGAAAAAAAGTCGAATACGATTGTGTTTGAATACAAAAGAAAGGCTATTAAATTGTATGGTATTAAATAGTGCAAAGAAGATTGCAAACTAATAATTCAGTGTAAATTCTAGTAGAAAATTTGGCATAATACATCTTAAAACCAAAACCATATGATCAACCTCTATCTAAAAGCAAAACATTGGCAACTATTCATTCTAATGTTGGGTATTCCGCTGGCATACCAACTATATACAATAGCTCAGTTTTTTGGACTACAAACGCATCCAAATTCAATATCAGAAGGTGGAGCTGGCGTAACTGAAGTTCTAAACGAAAACATCTTTTATTTCGACTATTTCCCGTATGTTATGGTTTTATATGTCATTATGTTCTTCGGCTGGTTTTGGTCTATAGCAATCGGACTTCAAAAAAACATTCCGTCAGAAATTAAAATGAAGGTTAAAAAGTTTAAGGTTTTATTCTTCATTCCCCTTATCTACATCACATCTATAATGCTTTTAATGGCCGGACTATTTTCTGGAATACGAACTAATAGTTTCTCACTTATCGGTTGGCCTTTGTATATTATTATTCTTCTTCATTTATTCTCGATGTTCTGTATATTTTACTCCATGTATTTTGTGGCCAAAACAATTAAAACTGCCGAATTAAAAAGGAAAGTAGAATTTGGAGATTTTACCGGGGAGTTTTTTCTTTTATGGTTTTATTTTATTGGCGTGTGGATAATTCAACCAAAAGTCAATAAACTTTATAGCGATGAAAACACAGCAACTAACAATAGTCAAATGCTATAAAACATACTAGTAATGAATATAAAGAACCTATCTGAACTAACAGATGAAGAATTAGTAGTTGAAAAAAAGAGACTAAAAAAGTCTAAAATTATTAATGCATTTGTAATTGGATTTCTTGCTAGCATAATAGGTATAGGAATTGTATCATCTATTTACAGCGAAAACTATGCAGTTCTCATTCCGTTATTATTTCCTATCTATTTTATATATCGAATAGTTAGTAACTCTAATAAAAATGATGAGTTAGAAGCGTTATTGATAAAGCGAAACATTTGAATCTATCAAAATAAAACTCAAAATCAACTTATCAATTCTGCTTAAAATAATCGAGCTACAATACATCAAACGCAAAAATGAAAAACAAACTCTCCTTCATATTATTACTTCTCTTAACTGCAATCTCTTGCAAAACAATTGACAAGAAAATTGATTCTAAAAACTCCATAAATATTGAATGGACGACTAATTTAAAAGGAGATTTTTCTTTTAAAGAAAACTGGAGTTATAAAGAAGGGATTTATAAAAACAGTCATGGTCAATTAAGTTGCGACGGCAGTTGCCCTTTAGCGATTGACCGAATGAAAGACCATACCGGCAAAATATATAAAGATTCGTTACAAGCATTTTATAAGTTAATAGATACTACCCACGTATACCATTCTTTAAAGTCAGAAAATAGAATGTATGAATATTCAGGTACAGATTTTATGGATTTCAAGAAACTAAAGAATGGAACTTTAAAAGGAGAATCTCAAAGCAACGTTTCTACACACAGTAATTTAATATTGGAACTAAAAAATGACTCATGTACTGCTTCTGTTTATTTTAACAGTATAAGAGATTTAGGGATCAATACTTTCCCTTTAAAAAGCGGAACTATCAAAATAGATAAAACACTATTTGAAAGCGGAATTATAAAAGCAGTATTCGATTTTGAGTTTGTAAATACTTTAGAAACAGATAATCAGTTATACTGGAAAGGGAATATTTACAGCAAAGTAATAACGGAATAAAGTACAACTCGCAATACAGCTTATTAAATGAACGAAGATTTTAAACAATACGAAGCGTCAATTAAGAAAAAGCATAGCATTCATTGGACTCCCAAATTTGAAGAGGAAATAAAAACTGATTTGAATAAAACAGTGATTATACCTATTGTGAATAAAACTTTTGAAAAGTTGGGTTGGGATATTGTTTACCATGATGAAAGAAATGCCGAAGCAAAAAGAAAAGGAGATTGGAACCGTTGGACCGAAAAAATTAATGTCTCTTTTGAAAATGGCAAATTAACTGTAAAAAGTATCTCTCTCGGCAACGAAATTTGGGACAATGGTCGAAACTCAAAAAGGGTTAAATTATTCATTCATGCATTTCAACAAACCGAAAAAGAGTTTGACCATGAAACATTAGCCGAACTTGAAAAGGAAATTGAAAAAGCAAACAATTGGGATGATTACGTTATACCAGAAAATTTACCAAAGCCTAAAAGCAGAAAAGAACCTCAAATTTGGATTCCCGTTGTTGGCGGTTTAATTACAGCGCTTATAGTAGGTGCTATTGTAGCATTTCTTTCTGTAAAAGGAATATACATTCTTGGGGTTTTTGAAGTTGTCGTTGCAATAATATTAGGGTACGTGCTTTCTAAACTAATTAAGATAAGTAATTACACATCTTATGACCCTTTACATTATCTACTTATAGCCATGATAATGGTTACTTATTTATCTAATCAATACTTTCAGTATCAAATTATATTGAACGAAAACAACTTTGAACCATTTAGCTTTTGGGAGTTTTTACAAGCGAGGTTTGATGCTGGTTTAACGATAAAAAATGCAAATACAGGTTGGATCGGTTTGATAATAAGTTGGATCGTTCAATTAGTAATTACCTATTACGTTGGTGTCTTAAGACTTGTTTCTGGCTTAACGGCCTATCAACTGGAAAGAATACCACCAGAGGTTGTTGATTTCGCCTATTATCATTTCGTAAAAGAAAAAACAGAGCATCAAGTTCGCACAGAATTATCAAAAATGGGATGGACAGATACTCAAGACCAAGATGAAGTTTTCGAATCGATCGACGCTATAGCAGGAGCTACAGAGTTAAATAGAATGGAATAGACAGTTTTATTACTTCACTTAATCATTAACGTTAGACTTCTGAATAAAATAGTATACGGAATGAATACAAAAGAAATTTTCAATATTGGTTGTCATAAAATTTATGAAAATTTTATCGAGTGCGGATTTAAAGCAATTAAAAAAGGTCAGGTATTAAAAAAGTCTTCTGATAATAAATTATTTGATTTCGTTATTACCTTTTCATCAACCACAAAAAACTGGAGTGGTTCTGTAGCTGTAAATCCATATATTTCTGTCGAATCAAAACAATTGAAAAAGTGGAGAAAAGAAAAGTATAATTCTGAAGATGTAAGTGCAATTATTTTTCGCACGAGTTTAGAAAGTATAACTCCGCTTAAAGGAAAACATAATGAGTGGAATATCGCAATAAATAATCAAGAAAACAGTATCCCTAAATTATCAGAAACGATTAAAACCTATGCTTTTCCTGTTTTTGAGAAATTTGAATATCTTGAAAATCTCGTAAATGAAATTGCTCAAAATGGATTACAATTAAATGACCATTTTGATACAAAAAATCAAAATTTACCCATAGACTTTCTTGTATACTATGGTGACATAAAAACCGCAGAAGTAGCTTTTAATAATTATTTGAATACTCAAAAATTAAGAGGAAGAGCAATAAGTTTTTACAAAAAAATTCAAGAAGACAAGAATACTGCATATGGTAATATGACAGATATTACTATGAAAAAGGCATTTCTAAACGAATTAGAAATTCACTCTTAAAATAAAAATACTAAACTTTTTAAACTCTATTAATGAAAGACGGCTTCTTTACCTCGTTAAAAAAACTAAGACAAGAAATTAAACCTCTTGACAATACTTCTGTTCTAGATGTTGAAAAAAAGTACAGTATTAAATTTCCAGAATCATATATCAACTTATTACAGTTTCAAAATGGTGGTTATTTAGACTATTCTAATTACCCCATAGAATTATTAAAGATTAAAGTACCTTTTTCAGATGATATCTTGACCATAAGAGGGCTATGTGGAATTAGAAATGAATCTAGAGATTACAATCTTGAAGAAAACACAGACCTTTTAGAAGAATGGGGTCTAGATAAGACTAGATACGTTGCATTAGATAACGATGGTCATTGGTGGGTATGTTTTGATAAAACACAACTGAACCAAAATGGAGAACCAAAAATTGTACATATTGAACTTGAATATGGCGACAGCCCTGTTATTACCATTTTAGCCGACAGTTTCCAAAGTTTTATAAGTAACCTACAACCAAAAGAGTTGTAAGCATCGCAGTTAAAAGATTAGAAACTAACAAACAAATTTAAATGGGGACTTTTGGCACAGGAATTTTAGATAATGATACTTCTGCAGAGGTTTATAATAAGTTTATTGAGCACTTAGAGAATGGAATCTCAATACAGGATATTATTAAGAAAATAAATATTGAGTTCTTAGATTATTCTAAAGGAAATTCTAAAACTGATTTCATTTTCGCACTTGGTCTTGCCTTATGGGAAAATTGCTCGCTTGATGAAAAAATGCTAAATCAAATAAAAGAGTTTATTGATTTAGAAGTTGATCTTGATAACTGGAGAAAACTTGAAGGAAGCGAAAAAGATATCAAGCAAAGAAAGCTGGTATTAAAAAAGTTTCTGAAGAAGATAGAAACACCAAGAAGCAAACCTTTAAAAAAGGTAAAAAAAGTAATCATTTACGAACCACCAATTTTCAAAACCGGAGATTGTTTAATATACAAACTCTCAAATGGCAATTATAGCGGAGCAATAGTCATCGGAGAACATAAAATTGACAAAAAGAAAATGGGGAGTAATGTACTTATGTCCACCAATATCAAATAATTAAGCAAACCCAATAAAGAAGAATTTGAAAAGGCAGATGTTCTTATTACGAATTTCGGAGATTTAAAAAATTGGGTTCAAATTAGCGAGTATTCCGCAGATTTTTTCAATGAATTTAATACCGAAATTGAAGTTGTAGATAACCTTGAAATAAAAGAAGAAATACAAGAATATTTCAGTATTAATTTTTGTGGCTACTCCCCTTGGAATTTTCTAATAACGAATATTGAAAATGAACAAACAAGAAAACCTGTTAGAAGAAAAATTAAAGTTTTAAGTATAGCAGATATTCTATTTGATTTAAAATTAAAAGAAACTCGCAATACATTTTAAAAAACCAACCATTCTATTACCTAATCAACCAACAAAACAAATTCACCTACAAGTACCAAAAATGAAAAATATAATAACCTTATTAATACTCATAGCAACTAGTTTCTCTTTTGCACAAAGTGAAGAAAATAAAGAAAAATTTAGAACATTAGAACCAGATATTTGGTTGGGCATTTGGGATAGGGAGAACTCAAGCAAAGAAATAAAAATAGATAGCCTAAACTATAATGAAATTCCGAAATCATTAGATTTTAAAGGCACCGTTGTTGAAGCGCTAAAATGGAAAGATGCCAATGGTGAAAATATACTAATACAAACGGTAACGGGCAATTTTACTTGGATGGACTATGAAAAAGATAGTACAGATTACATGCTTCAAGACAAAGCTGAATTGTACGCTTATTTATTTGTAAAAAGCAATACTCAACAAGAGTACAAGAGGCAATGGCGAGTATATGATTATATAGAATGTTTTGGGGTAGATTGGTTTATAGGCTTTGCACCAAAAGCAACCACTATAACCGATTTGGACAATGACGGCATTACTGAAATAGCTATGCCTTACGTAGCTATGTGCCGTGGAGGCATGGATCCTGGTATCATGAAAATAATCATGTTCGAAGAAAATACAAAATATGCCTTTAGAGGTGAAACTATGCTTATGTGTGGTAATAAAAATGCCTATGGCGGCGAATATGAAGCAAGTTCAAATTTAGAACAAGAGCCAAGTTTTAATGTTTTTCTTAAACAACATTGGAATAGAAATAAATGTGAAGAAGGAAAATACTACTAGACCGTAAGTATTAAAATCACATATAACAAACGAATTCAATGCCGGCATAAATACCGGTAACACACTTCTATTGCTCCACTTATAGCAATCAAAAGTATCGAATACAAACTAAACTACCACGTTTGTCAACTCGGTACAATCTTGGGCATTACATTACGATATATTTATACAGATATGTCAAATCCTTTTAAAAAGATTGTAAAAAATGCTAACGAAACCCAAAAAGATTGGGGAACGAATGCGACTTCTGAAACCAGTTCTCGTAAATGCGAAAACTGTGGCGCAGCTAGACCCAAAGACACCAATCTAACTACTTGCGACTATTGTGATTTTAAGTTTATGGATATTGACAACGAGATTAAAACCGATATATAATGTTTGGATTCTCTAAAAAAGACAGTAAAGAAGAAAGAAAAAACCAGCCTGAATATCTTGCATTGGTTGAAAAGTGGGATTCATTTTTAGCAAAAATGGAGGCGCGTTTTACAGAGTCTTTGGTTCATGCCGAAGAAGCCATATTAGACAATTTAGAAGCAAATAATTATGACATGTCTGCAAACATGACTGCATGGAGCGGAATTAAATCTCAGCTAGAGGGTTTAGGCGATAAAATAGAGCAAACGTTCGATGATAAAGTGCAACCCCAAATGTTAGATTATGTTGAACGGTGGGATATTATTGATCAAGACCAAAAAGGTTCAGAATTATCATATTCTTTTAGTAGAAGAATAGAACGTTTTGAGATTGAATTAGAAGGTAAAATTGCACAAGAATTTTACAACCATGCTATTCAATTATTAAATGAAGATTTTCATTGCTCGCAATGCAGTGGTAAGCTAGAAGTGAAGAAAGACATTTTTAGATCTCATTATGTGGGTTGTGGGTATTGCAATACGGTAAACACGTTTATACCTAGCGATAAAATTACAGAAATACGTTGGGTAGTCGATAATATAGCGAAACACAAAGTATTGAAAGAGTGGGATGAAAAAAATGCAGCCCATAAACATTGTCAAAGTTTTCGCAGTTTAAATAAAGGAGATGATAAAACACCTTTAGCAAAAGCCTATGATAACTGGGAAATTAAAGAAAATGCATTCTGGACAAACTATTTTACAGAAAGAGCAGCCTTTTTACCAGAATACCAAGAGACGATTAAACACGATGTAAGCGTAAAAATGAACCTCTATTTCTATGATAATAAAAAGAGGAGCGATTTAAATAAAAATTAAAGTTAAAAAAATATGGAGATTAACGGAGTAACTTTTAGAGACTATGCCTGTGCATCGGCGAATATGGCAGCAGGTATGCCTACAGAAAAAATTTGTGAAATTCTAGGTATAGAGTTGCCAGTTTGGGAAGACACTAAAAACCAATGGAACGGTAAAATGGCAGAATTAAGCCATGACGACATGAAGTTTTTTGGTGAAGTTTTCATGAATCCGAAACAAGGTAAGTTTGCCAATGCTGAAGGCGGTGCCGAAGGTCCGGAAGTAGCACTTGCGAAATATCCAAAATGGAGCGACCACATTAAAATGGAAAGACATTTTGCTATAGCTCAAGATGTAGGTATCGATATTGATTTTCAAGAAGAGTACGGTATCTCTATTACAGAGTTTTCTCAACTAGGCATGCATTGGGGCGGTCGAATTCAAAAAGCCATGCAAGAAGATCCTAATTCTGGTAAAATTCAGAAACTAATGAAAAAACAAGGAAGATTAACTGAAAAGTGGGAGGCACACTTTAATGAAATGTACCAAGGCCAGAGCGCCAATTTAAGCGATGATATTGATTTTTAAGATAATACATACTAACCATTTACTATAAGTAAGAGTAAGGCTGAATAATTTTATTCAGCCTTATTCGTTTTTGTAAAACAAGAATAAGCAATTGAATATTACATGACAAAGAGTATCAAAATAGTATTAATCTTAATAGGCGTTGTGCTTACCCTACTATTTGTATTCCAATTTGTTATGAGTAGCTATAAATTAGATAATGCAAAAAAGAAGACCACAGTTTCTACCATAACGAGGAAGGAATTAAAACCACCAGGACTTTACCCACAGCATTCTTGGGTAGGTAAAACTATGCATACAACAAACGTTCATAAGGGAAGAGATTTCTTAATTCATGTTTCTATAGATAGTAAAGAAGCTTCTTTTTCCGTTACTGAAGAAGCCTATAATCTGTATAAAATAAAAGGTACTGTAAATGTTGAATTTGTTGATGCTGGTATTTTTAGAGGGAATGTAGTAATAGGAGTTACCATAGAACAATTCTAAAACAACGATAATAAAAAATGTTTGCTATAATTATACTTTTCGCAATACCATCTATTTTACTTTCAATAGATTTTATTAGATTTCTTATAACAGGAAAGAGGATTTTCAATACTACTATAAATGGTATTATAGCCTTTATTTCAATTGTAATACTTCCGTTTATTTTTATATCAACATTTGATATGATGCCTAATGACTGCTGTACAGATAGCGCAGTTTTCTCACCAGATCATAGGATAACCATATACCTAATAATTGTATTGTGCATAAGCGCATATTATGTATCTCGATTCAATAAAACCATTACAAGTCCTATAATTGAAACATTAATTAACGCAGTCTTACTTGGCGGCATCGTGTTTAACGCATTTATTTTTGTTCAAGTAGGTGAAAGTTCTGGTATCGATGGCAACCTATTTGGGCTAATAGGTAACGTTCCTATTATGGTATTATTTATTTTTCAGTTAATTGAAAATCAAAAAAAAGTAAAAGAATACAGTGCTGATTACGACTATGAGGGCTTAAGTAAAATAGAGAAATTGGCATGGAACATACTTAACTCAAATCTATTTATAAAAATCCCAATTCTCTGTGTATTATGTTTACCTATACTAATAGTAGTATGTAGTTTTTTACTGCTTTTTGGTCAAAAACCAGATTCTATTATCAGGGCTTTTACAGACACGTATAAACATGGTTTTTCTCAATTAGATTATATGTGTGATAATGTACAATGTGGCGGGCATTTTTTGTGTTCTGTGGCAGCCAATGGTCATAAAGAGTTAGTAAGTCCTAAAAGATTTGGAGAGAGAGGAGGCAACAGAATTATGTGTAACAGACAGCTTTTAATTTCAAATGCCTTTGAAGAGCTTATGGAGGTTAACTATCCTAAAACCCACAGTTTTATTAGAAAAAATTATAACCAGGTAGGTAATGTAGTTCACAAATATTATGGTTTTTTCAATAATAAATTCATTGCAGACATCGTCTATGTTTTAATGAAACCTTTAGAATGGTTCTTTTTATTTACACTCTACATTTTTGACCAAAATCCTGAGAACAGAATTGCACAACAATATTTATCATTAGCAGACAGAAAAGCTATCGAAATGGATAGAAAACTGAACTATAATAATATTAATTAAGAATATACAAATGAAATACATACTAGCGATATATTTCTTAAGTCTAAGTGTAATGGTGGCACAGCAACCACAAATAAACTCAGTGAAAAACTCCAAAACTTTAGAAGGTTTCTATGATTTATCTGAAATGGAAATGCCGACTAAACTATATTTGTTAGACAATAATCTATTTCATTACTACGCCATTTTTGGTAGTGTAGATTTAGAAGTTTATGGTACTTATAGTATTAGTGGCAAAGAACTAAAATTAGAGCCCAGCAAAGAATTGGTGCAACCTTATGTATTATATGCAAGGCACAATGACCAATTAAAAGACACCATTTCATTTAATTATATAAGCCCAGAGTATCACAGAGAAAAAGTGTTTTTTAAAGTTGATGAAGAATGGGTTACAAACCCTGAAAGTACAGGTAGTTTTGACGAAGTTTCACTAAAGTACAACATTGCAACCGTAAAAAACATCAAAGTAAATCTTACCGCTAGTCAAATACGTGAAACCCCTACTTACAATACAGTAGAACTATACTCAGGTGCAGTCGCAAAAGGGTATAATGAATTTTTAATGGATAATAATCGTTTTTATTACATGAGACAGCGTTTAGCTAAAGAACCATTAGTAGTCGAAGGAGATAAAATAATTAGCGGAGGAAAAGAAAGAATACGAGAACCTTTACATGAATCTGATAAAAAAGCAATAACCAGGTACATTGCTACAGGTGGTTTTTTTAGGGACACGACAATTAATCGTGATAAAGAATTTCACAAAATCGACCTTATAAAAGAAGATGCTAAACCACTGCTGCATATATTGAAAAATGGTAAAATAAAGGAAGAAAACTAATATTGGATTTCTATTTCAGAAAAGCCTTTTTAAAACCTAGATACCAATGAAATTTACAATACTACTATTCTTTTTAATAGTCCCTATCTCGCAGTTTTCTTTGAGCGCTCAAGAAGTTCCTATTCTTGAATCTAAAATAGAATCAGACTATGATTTTGAAACAAAGAAAGATTTATGGTCTACTTGTAGTTTATTATTTACAGATATGAAAGTATGGAACAATTATGATGAAGGCAAAAGAAATAAATTGACAAACAAATGTGCAGAATTAGGTTACAGTGAAGCTTGTGAAGACATGTGGAGTATTGTTTGCGGTGATAATTGGACGGATGAAGGTTATAACATTCACAAGCTAGATAAACAAATCCCATTTTGTAGTGTTTCTTCTGCCCTAAGTCCACAAGAAAATAACAACTACAATCATACCAGTATAAGCGACTTAAGTTATGCTACTGCTTGGGTAGAAGGTGTAAAAGGAGATGGCATTGGTGAATATGTTGAATTTAATTTTCCGGCACAACATCCTCGTATTACAACCATTAAGATTGCTAACGGTTATGTAAAAGACAAAACTACTTGGCAAAATAACTCCCGTGTAAAGCAATTAAAAGTATGTGTCAACAATAAAGAATTTGCCATTTTAAATCTGAAAGATGTGTATGCAGAACAGATTTTTGAGATACCAACAATAGGCTATGAAATAACTTATAGAGGTGTTACCAAAGACGGTAAGAGTTATTATAAATATAGGGATGAAAAAGGCAATCAGTTCAAATCTTATAATAAAGAAATAGAATCAGGAGATACAATAAGGTTTGAAATCATAAGTGTTTACAAAGGTGATAAATACGATGATACTGCTATAACAGAAATATATTTTTCGGGATTAGATGTGTATTAATATATGAGATTAATTAGTAGCATATGAATAAGGAATTAAAGAACATACTAGGTAAGTTAGATAACCAAGATGCTAATCAGCAAGAACTAGGTTTTGAGGCTTTGGCAATTATAAAAGAAATATTAAAACAAAACCCTTTTGATATTGATATGCTAACGCTGCGTATGCGTTTAAATACTGATATTTTTGAAAACACATCTCAAATTATAGAGGACGCAACTTTTATAATAGAAAATGACCAATTTAAGCAAGATAAAATGGTTGGTTATGATTGGCTTTTCTGGGTCTATAATGATTCGCTTTCAATGCCAGATAAAGCTGCCGAAGTTATTGAGGAGCAATTGGTAGAAATACAAACTCTTTATAAGAAACGTTATATAAAGGATGATAAAGAAAGTGAGTTACTAGATAAATTAGCCCTTTTAAAGCATAATAATAAGCAAACAGATGTTGCGTTAGACCTATGGTATAAAGCTTATAAAAAATATCCATTTTTTTATAACAATGGCTTTGTGGGCTTAAAACATTTAGAAAAAGAAAATTATAAGATTGCAGAAGAAATTCTACTAACACATTACACTTGGTCTTTTGATAGCGAAGATGGTTATCGATTGCAATACGGCATCAAACTAAAAGAAATGTATGATGCTAAAAAGCTAGATAAAAACCCACAATTACTAGGGCTGCTATTTAATATTATTAGAAATGAAAAAAATCATTTTAAAATAACGGATAAACTAGATTTTTACGAAAAGTATTACCCTGAAGTAGAAAAGTGGTTAGAAATTTATCCAAACAATGCATTATTAGTAACTGCTATTGCAAATACACATTACTTTGATACAAAAAACTATGTAAAGGCATATGAAGCTTTTAAACTTCTTTTTAATTGCGAAAACCATACTGCTTATACAGATTTAGATAGAGTTAAAAAAGCGGCAAAAAAATCTAATAATGATTTTTTAAGTCTTCCTTTTAAATTTTCCGGTCCTTCTGTACATATGTACAACACATTATCCACTTTTACTATCCTATACAATAAAACCAAAAAAACCAAAAAGAAGAAAAAAATAGCACAAATAGCAATACAGTATGGTGAAGTAGGTTATCAGCAATATAAAGATTACCTGCTATTTGGTAAAGGAGACACTCACAACAACCAACCACATTTATTTGCCATGCTATGTAATAATTATGCAAATGCATTGGGTAATTATGCTGAGACTCTTAAATATGACAAAGAGAAAGAACTGCTGTATGACAAAGCTGGAAGCATTCACATAGAAGGTTTTCAAATGAGTCCATTTATGGAAAATATTGAAAATGCATCTTATGATTATTTTGAAGGTAAAAATTATCAAAAATCAATAGAAAGTACACAAACAGTTTTTGAGCAATATGGCAAAGAGTTAAGTATAAACGAGAGACAAAAATACTTTTTACGCTTAGTAAAATGTTATGTTGGTATAAAAGACCTCGAAAATGCAGAAGCAAATTATTATAAGGCAAAAAAACTTTATAACAAGATAGGACAAGGGGCTAAAGATGCTGCCCATTATGTAATATTTTCAGGGAAAATATTTTATGAATATGCTGTAACAGAAGAAAAAGTATATGATAAATATATACCAGAAATGGAATGGTTTCTTGATCAAGAAGTAATACAAGAACAAGAACCTAAAGAAGTAGGTTTGGTAGCTTATTATTTAGGTCTTTGCTATAATGCCACAAACCAAAAGGATAAAGCTGCCAAAGCGTTTCAAAAAACGGTAGACTATTTACAAGATATAGATGATTGGGAATTTTACGAAACAATATGTGAGGAAGCCGAAGATGCTTTAGATGACCTTGGAGTTAAGGTTATTAAAAGAAAGAAAAAAAATAACAAATCTGTTTTAAAAAAAATCGTGGATACTTTATTCTTTCCGTTTATGATTGTAGGTCTTATGGGTGCAGCCTTAGTCGCATTGGTTCAATTGATGATGAAAAAAGAAGAATAAGTATTATGAGAACCTCATATCACCATACTAATTCTCTTTTTTTCTATAATTATAACCAAACGAAAAAATTAGGTTATACCGCTAACTGTTGTTTTATAAATAAAAAATAATATGAAAATATTACAGTCCCTAATGCTATTATTAATCATTGTTCTACACTCCTGCAAAGGGCAAAATAACCAAGAAGAAAAACCACTTACAGGTTTTAACAAGGTAAAATTAATTCTAGATAATGAGTTTATCTCAAAAGATACCATTACCCAACAAAACACCAGTTTTTTAAATGCTACAACCACGCAAAATGTTTCTGTATTACATCATATAGAAGAAACAGGGTTTCATATGTATAATAGCTTAGCGTTCAAAAACAGGAATGTTGGGATTATTGTTGGCGGTGCTGGTTTAATAACCAGAATTACAAAAGATGGTGGTAAAACCTGGCTAGAAAATCGATTTTCTAGATTTGGTAATCCGTTTTATTCTGCAGCATTTTCAGGTGATAACATATTTGTAATTGGTGATAGTGAATACATTTTCACTACTCCAGATTTTGGAAAAAACTGGAGTGTATTTAATACCGAAGAACTATTTGAAAAAAGAGGACGTATTTCTCCCAAATACTACAAAACAAGGTTTGTTAATGACAAAATTGGTTTTATAGTAGGCTCTGGGTATATAAGTGGAGAAGAGAATAGCATTTCAGTTATTCTTAAAACCGTAGATGCTGGCAAAACCTGGACAACTATTGAACATATGGGCTTAGAAAAAGAAACTGAAGGAATCTCAGACTTTGTTGCCTTTTCAGAAAAAGAAATTATTGTAGTGACTTTTTCAGGTAGAAGTTATAAAAGTATTGACGGTGGTAGTAATTGGCAACTACTATTTGAGACGGACGGTGAAGATTTTGTAAACCTCAATTCCATTGCATTCTTAAACCCTAATATTGGTTTAATTGGTGGTTTAGGAGGCGATTTATTCTACACAGATAATAGTGGTTTAGATTGGCGTAAAATTGATATGCCAAAAGATGGAGATGGGTATAAAGCAAATATTTCTGATATTATTTTTACCAAAGAATCCGCACTCATAACCACGAGTATATCTTCAGATTATTACAGAGACACCTTTGTATACGAACTCAATATTGATGGAACCAATATAAGACCCTTCTTGACTTCCGATAATGAAGAGGTATTATTTACTGGTGAGTCATTCGGTATTCAGGCTATAGATGATGAAGTGCTTATTTTAGATAGGGACAATCTGTATAAAACAAAACCATCAAATAAGTAATATGCATTTTAGATTTAAAAACATACATATAATTATTATAATTCTATTTACAGCCTCTTGTTCAGATGCTGACGAAACCTATTACGAGATAAAGGGAGATGAAGTTCTATACCATTCCGTTTACAGACTCGGTCAAGAATATTACACCAAAGCACATACTTCTATTGATGTTGTTGAAGGGGCAGATGCGCAAACTTTTAGACAGCTGACAAAATATTACGGCGTAGATAAAAACAATGTTTTCAATGAAACCAAAAAACTGATTAAACGTGATCCGGCTACTTTTAAAGTTTTAAAAAGATACGTAACGGCTGATACATATGGTGTGTATTACAATAACGACATTATCAATAACAGTCATGGTTTAAGCTTTAGGTTTTTAAACAACAGATATGCTATTGATGATAATCAGGTGTATTATGAACCTTCTGACCTAAATAGCATTATCCACGGGGTTGACAAAAATACGTTTTCAATTATTGGTGATGATTACAGCGATTATGCTAAAGATGAAAACCATTTGTATTATAAAGGAAAAGTCATTGAAGATGCCCATATAAATTCATTTAGTATTCTAGAAAAAGACTTTTCTAAAGATGGCACTTCAATATTCTATAAAAGGGAAAAAATTAAGGAAGCCGACTATAATTCGTTTCAAATTTTGAGTTACGAAGAGGTTAAAGAGTACAACTATAAATTCATAGCGCAAGACCATATTAATTTCTATGGTAGCAATGGAGACCATATAAAACTAACCAAGAAAACAGAAGTTACAAATGAGCATTAAAAATCAACTTATCTTATTACTCTTCTTTTGTAGCGCAACCAACCTTATAGCCCAAAAAGACACCCTCTATTTTAATTCTCGATGGAATACAACAGACAAAAGCAATGCTGCTTTTTTTCGCCTTGTGCCGTTAGAAAAAGAAGGCGATTTATATAAGGTGAAAGACTATTATATAAATGGTAATCTGCAAATGCAGGGCTATTGGTCTAATTTAGAGAAAGAGACTTTACATGGCAAAGTTACTTGGTATTTTGAAGACGGAACAAAGTCCATAGAATCAGAATACAAAAATGGCGTTTTAGAAGGTGCGAATACCATTTACAAAAAAGGAGGTCAGGTAAGTTCTAAAGGCATCTACAAGAACAATGAGCCTTACTCGGGTAGTTTTATTGTGTATCGTCTTTTACAAACCTACGCCAATGGCATATTGAATGGCGAAGAAATCAGCTATGCTGAAAATGGCAAAATAGCCACTAGAGGGCTCAATAAAAACGGTAAACGATTTAGTGGAGAATTCACCAATACCCAAACCGAAAAAACCACTTATAAAGATGGAAGAAATGACGGATTTACAACATCATACTACGATTTAAATTTCACGCAGAAAAAGCAATCTTATGCTATTAGTAACGGCATAAAAGAAGGCGAAGAAATTTCCTTTTACGAAGATGGGAAAGAAAAAGCTAAAGGCATCAATAAAGCGGGCATGTCATATAATGGCTCATTTTACAATGAATATTTACGTACCATCACCACGTATAAAGATCGTGGTTTTCATGGTCCGTTAACTAAATTCAATGAACAAGGTAAAATAATTTCGGTACGTGAGTATAGTAATGGCAAGGTGTCAGGTAGGGTAATGAGTACAGGGCTTTTTGAGAATAAAATATGTGAATGTGAATATCGTGACCAAAAACCATTTAATGGTGAAGAATGTAAAGGTTATGACGTTTATGACTATGTAGATGGTCTATTGGTAAAGCTAACTTCTTACAATTCTGAAAATGAAGATGAAAAAATAGAAATTCAATTGTTTCAGGATAAAGAGAAAACTAAAAAACTCGTTAACCTAAACGGAGAAATATATGAGTTACTTTATAAAAATGGCAAAGCGTATTCCGGACAAGACTATGATCGTATATCTGGTAGCTTAACCACTTTTAAAGACGGTGCAAAAGAAGGTCCTTTCCGAATTAATAAGAGGTACAAGGGGTATATCGCATCTGGTAATTATAAACAAGAGGTTTACGACGGAAAAATAGAATTCGAGAATTTAGAAAGTAAGACAAGTACATTCTGTACGTACCAAAATGGAAAACCAATTGATGGCGTCGCAATTTACAAAGACACCATTGTATCTTATAAAAACGGACTTAAACACGGGTTAGAAACCCCTATGCGCACTTATGGTGCTTACAATGCTCCTTTTGATAGTATCAGCAGAAACTATAAAGAAGGTAAGCTACATGGACAAATTCAATATTTTGAAGAAAGTAAATTAATAGCTGAAGGATTATACCAAAACAACAAACCTTTCACGGGCGTATTTTATGAGTATTCTGGCGGAACTAATTACACCCGCAACACCTATAACAAAGGCGCACAATTAAAAGAGGAATATATTGCTCAAAAATTTAAAGCTATCTACGAGTACAAAGACAATAAACTTCAACAAGGAAAATTCTATTATAATGAGGAGTTAATCGCTGAGGGATTATACAAAAATGAGATTCCGTTTGAAGGTAGCTTTGCCACACTAGAAAAAATAGACAAGAACTATTTTCCTGAGAAGTACACACTTACTAGGTTCAAAAAAGGCAAGAAAAATGGAGATGAAACTGTGGTTAATTTCAAAGATAATACCATAGAAGAAGTAACCCAATATAAAAATGGAAAAACCCAAAGTAAAGCTATTTTCCTTCCTTTTAAAAATAAAACTAGCCTCGAAGGCACCTATAAAAATAACATGCCTTTTTCAGGAGATTTTTTAACTACTCTAGATATTAACCTACCAGATACAGATACCAATAGTAGCTATCAATCTGTAAGTCATTATGAAAATGGTCAAAAATCTGGCATGGAATACTTTACTACTATGGGATCTAATATGCAGGTTGTTTTAGATAGTGTAAGCTATAAAGACGGAAAACCATTTCAAGGCAATCTACTTGAAGTATACCATAGCGATACCCTACAACACCATTATGAAGAAGGAAATTTAGTACAGACTAATATTTATACATGGGGACTAAGCAAAAAACCAGATGCCATAGTCAAGAATACGAATAACGGCTATACGACTACCAATGAAAGTCTTTCTAGAGACATGACCAGCTATTCTAGCGAAGTAGTATATACAAATACCGACCCTAGTGAGGGAACTGCAATTATTACAGGTAATGGGAATGAAATGGGTAGATTTTCATTCTCAAAAAAAGGTATCTCTAATGCTTCATTTTCGTTTAAGGAATATGGCACAAACGTTACCATAGAAAGTATTTCTTTAAATAAAATAAATCTCGTTTTTGACTTAGAAAATATGCTGATTAAGTTTGAAAGCACACTTAAACCTATGAGTAATATAAAACCGAGTGATGTTCAAGATTGGTTACGGTTATTCTATTTCGGTGATGGTCCGGCAAGTTTTTATTTAGATGGTGAAGAAACTCCTATTGCTACATGTATGTATAAAGAGGGTCGAGAGTACAACGGTATTACCGCTAACATAAACCAAAATGGTAGCTATAACTATAATATGTTTGAGAATGGCGAATTGGTCGAACAGCAAAAAAATATAACTAAAGAGCAATTAATAGAACTAATTCAAACAAAGCAATAACTATAATGAAAAACATACTCCCCCTACTCTTTCTAGTTTTTAGTGCCCACATAACTGCACAAAAAGATACGCTCTATTTTGATGCTGACTGGCATAGAACTGAAAAAGCTAGTGCAGCATTTTTCAGACCGGTACCACTAGAAAAAGAAGGTGATTTGTATCATGTAAAAGATTATTTCATTAGCGGAAATATTCAAATGGATGGCTATTGGTCAAATCTAGAAGACGAAACTAATCAAGGAAAAGTACAATGGTACCATGAAAATGGTCAGCTTTTAGAGAGTAGACAGTATACTGATGATATTCTTAACGGAGAATCTATCGTGTATTCAAAAAACGGATTCTTAAGAGCAAAAGGGGAATATAAAAATGGTCACGGTTGGGAAGGCACTTTCATTCACCCTTGTTGCTTTAACGGATACATTCCTATATACAAAGAAGGAAAACATATTGGGCAGCAAATGTTTTATGAAAACTCTGACCAATTAGCGCAAGAGAAATTACAACAGAATGATAGTATTGACATCACGATATATTTTGATAAAAAAGGAAAAAAAATAGGTCGAAATGAATACGTAAATAGAAATATAAAAAACGGAATGTTAGCTACGTTTTTTATAAATAAAGAGGATGATGCCATAGGTTTAGAAGACTATATGCATTTTAAAAATGGCAAATTATATGGTGAGTATGCTACTTTTTCTGACGATGGTACATTGTTCTCAAAAGTTGATTATAAAGATGACAGACCGTATAACGGAACTGTTTTTAGCTATAGTAACTTAAAAACATATGTCAACGGAAAATTAGAAGGTAAGGAAATAGGCTACTCAAGAAACAAAGTAGCCATCACAAAAGGTATAAATAAAGATGGAGAACATTGGGAGGGTGAATTCGTAGATAATTATGAAAACATAATTTCAAGCTATAAAGAAGGGAGCTTAGATGGCAAACAAACTACATTTTATTCTGATAGCTTGAAGCAGGTGAAGGCATATGAACATATTCAAAATCACGATAAAAACGGGGAAAGTGCCTATTTCTTGAAGGACGGGAAAGAATATGCAAAAGGAATCTACAAAGACCATAAACCTTGGAACGGAACCTTCTATAACCCCTACAGCTTATTCTTTTCTTCTTATAAAGATGGAAAAAAACATGGTTCGTTCATTCAATACAACAGTGAAGGTGAAATAGAAGAACAACAAGAATATGAGAATGATTTACTTACTGGAAAGGTTTATAGTAACCTCATAGATGGAGACATTTGCGAATGTATTTATAAAAAAGGGGAACCGTACACGGGTCAAGTATGTAACAACTATACCAGAACGCACTATGAAAATGGGCTTACTGTTAAAATAGACGATTTTAAGTTTGATTATGAAAATGACAGCATCGTTTTTATTGGTGACACCTCATACGAAAACGGAATCATTAGTGCACAGACTGTAGTTGCAGAAGATAAAACCTACGCCATAACTTTTAAAGATGGTCTACCGTACAATGGCGTTCACTACATATCGTATACTAAAGAAATGACTACCTATAAGAACGGAATAAAAGAAGGTGTTTTTATTGAGCAAGATGAAGATAATAGAGATTTGAGTGTAGGGGGTTTTCATAAGAATAACGAACGCCACGGATCAATAGAATTTTATGAAAAGGATTTAGACAAGAAGACTACTTGCATCTATAAAAAAGGGAAGCCTATTAAAGGGACGGTTATAAATGACCATACATCTACAACCTACAAAAACGGTCTAAAACAAGGGATAGAAAAAGAAATTATTGAAACCGGGTTAGAAGAAGTAATAGGAAGGCAGGCAGAATACGATAAGGGAATTATTTTAACCGAATCATATCCTCAATTAAAAAATCCAAAAGGAGAAATTGCCAAAGGTGTGTACAAAAACGGCAAACCTTTTAATGGCGATTTTTATAAATTCGAACCTATACTAGCCTCATTTACCCATTATGAAAACGGGGAAATATCTGGTACACAATATTTGGGTTTTAATGACTATGAAACTCTTGTTGTTGTAGATTCTATGCAATATAAATCTGGCAGACCCTATCAGGGCAGGTTTATGGAACATACAGAAGACCGGCTACACTTTCATGAATATGACAAAGGAAAACTTGTAAAAACTATAGTAACAAAAGATGATGTAAATCAAAGAATACGAAATACAGTTATCTATTCTGATACCGGATTTAAGGTTGCTGAAAAAGATTCAGATCTGGTGATGTTCAGAGCTACGTATTTGAATGAAGAACACACGAAAGCTAAAGTAGAAGTATATTCTGATGTTGATGTGTCGGCAGGCACACTAGATTATCATGAAAATAAAATAACTGCAATCGATATTAATTATCATGAAGCACGCTATGATATTAATTATTCTTTAGATGATGACAAATTACTCATCACCTTGAAAAAAGAAGGAGTTTTATTAAAGGCATATCCTAGTTTAAAACATATTAAGCAGTTTACGTACAAAAACTTCCTTAACCCAGAAAGGCTGTTTGTTGATGGTGAGGTGACTATGTATTCTTATGTTGACAATAAGCTTTTAGCAACAGGTATAATTCTTAATAATGATTTTTACGACGGTGGTCATATTCGTTATGCTAAGGACAGTAAAACCTATACTTACTTAAAATATGATAAAGGAGAACGTTTAGTTTGGGAAACTAGCCTGACCAAAGAAGCCCTTTTAAAGCTATTCATTAAAGAATAAACCAAAAGACTCCGTTCATTTAATATTGCTAAATCCATTCTTTTAGATATCATTTTCTATATGAAAACGGACTAATATAAATTAGATAGATACGAATACAAATTAGTGAGATATTCTTAACAATAATCCTTTTTCTTAGAAGTTCAATCAACTACAACCAAGAAAAAAATTATGGGATTATTCAGTAAAAAAGATACAACAACAGTTTTATCTGAAAGATGGACAAAAGAAGGTAAACAATTTAAAAATCAACTAAATGCATTTTTAGATGCCATATATAAAGATGGTGATGGTCCAGAAGAGCCCCATGAAACTCGTGCAGATATGGCAGAGGCTGTTTACCATAAAGCCATAGAACTGAATAAGAATGGAGAGCATAAAAAACTACGTGAATTATTTCCGCCAGCGTATGAACCATTCGAGCAATTTTATGGCGGAATCTCTAGAAGTATAAACCAAGTTATTGTATTAAAAGATGATAAAATTGTAGTTCGTGCAGATGGTAATATTTATTTGGATGACGGCAATGTTTATTTATTAGAAGATGATAACGTAACCAAGCAAAAAGGAGTTCGTGCTATAGGAATTTCAGCAAACAAAGAATTTGTAGTTAAGGTTACTAAAAAAGAAGTACAGGTGTATAATGATTGGGATGCAGAACCAATACATATTTTCAAATACCCTAAAGGATACGGCAAAGCAACAGAAAACATAAAAGTTGCCAATTTTAAAAAAGAAGGTCTTATAGTTCTAAGTGCTAATGTTTTCAATGATGGCAAACGAGTGTTATTGGCGACTACGAACGGTATTTTTATAGTTGGTAATCAGGTTAGTGAATGTGTATTTCCAACACAAGAAATGCTTCCCCATTTTATAGAGAGTTTCTATGAAGAATATGATGAAGACGAAACTTTTGAAGTCAACTTAGATTATTTCCACGCTGCATTATCCCCAGACAACACTAAAATAGCTACTGGTTTTCAATCAAGTGAACATTTTATTTTAGAAGAAATAGACAGTCATTTTCAAACAACAGGTAAAGTTCAGGCACGTTCAGAATACCCACATACCGTAGCTTTTCATGATACTTTAAATCATATCGCCTTAGGTTCATGTCATTATCAACAAAGTGGTGTAATTGGTATGGACTTAAACCATTTACCAATAGAGGCAAATACATCATGGTATCAAGATTTTGATGAACGTTTTGATGTTATGAATGACAATCTTTGGGTCTTCTCTATACTGCCATTTAAAGACGGTTATTTATTAGGTTCCAATAATGGCTATATCTGGTATGTAAATCCTAAGAACCCACAGGACAAAGCCTATTTACATGTTGGAGGTACTATTATGAGCATGGATTATTCTGCTGATAAAACACACTTAGTAATTGGTACGTTCTCTGGTTACATTATAAAGTTTGACTTAACAGTAACAGAAAGAGACAAAACCTTAGTAACAGATATGAATGTAAAAGAAAGCAACCGTTGGGTTATTTGGCAAGATATTGAACCTTTAATTTGGTAAAAAACTATATGCAATTACTAGATAATCCATATACATTTTGGGGCGGCTTAATTGCCGCCAATATTCTTATGTATTTATGTACAATTGCAATTAGCTATACCTGGTCTAAAGTATACAACCACAAAACATTAACGCTTACGAAACCTGATATTATAAATAGTATATTAGTCGTACTTATTAATATTGTGATAGCCATACCTGGTTACTATTTATACATTAATGAATACATTAGGTTTACAATAGACACTAATTTTTTCCTGGATTTTGCTATACTCTTTTTCACTTTTGATTTGGTTATGTACTTACTACATTTGGTATCTCACTTTGTTTGGCCATTTAACAAGTTTCATAAAAAACATCATGCTCATAAATTTTTTAATGCTATAAGTTTATATGTTATGGCACCTTCAGAAACTTTTCTCTTTGGGTTGCTTTTAACGGTTTGCGCCTTTTTTATTCAACTCAACATTTATAGTTTTCTAGCATTCATATTTTTAAACTGGGCATTAGGTGTTATTGGGCATTTAAATACACAATCAACCAAGCAACCATTGCTGTTTGGCAACCATGTATTTCATAAAACTCATCACCAACAAGCCAATCAAAATTTTGGATTTTATACTGTAATTTGGGATAAAATATTTGGCACCTATTATAAGCCTCAATAATATTGTAATACAGATACTGCAAATTAATACAGGTTCAATGATTATAATTTTACTACTTATTATTGTTGGGTTACCTTTATTACTAATAATACTTGCCATAAGGGCGTTAATTAAAAAGAAGAAGAAAGCAGCCGTATGGTTGTTAAGCTGTACCATAGCATACGTACTAATATTTTATATCATTACGTGGTTAACAGATGGTAGTACAATGGCTAGATTTTAATGACATCTCCCTGCAAAATGTTTAAAGTAATGAAAACACAACATTTTAAAATAATAGTTCTAATACTATTGGGCGCTACCCTGCTCTACAGTTGTGCTAATACAAATGAAACAAAGAATATTTCTTTTTATCATTGGAAAGCTAAAGCAAAGTTTACTGATTCATATAAAAACGCCTTAATATTAGCTGATAGCAAAAAGGTGTATTTGCATTACTTCGACCTGAATTTGGTAGACGAAAATGATTTGCAAAACGATGGTATTTACCCTGTATATCTATTAAGAGAAGTTGATAAGGCGTATCATGATTTTGATATAGTACCCGTGGTATATATTACAAATAAAGTATTTAACGATGAAATTGACATTCAAGGTTTAGCGGAGCGCACTACCCGATTAATACATGAAATAAGTGAAAAGCAATTTCATAAAAAACTAAGCACAATTCAGATTGATTGTGATTGGACACAGACTACAAAGAATGCCTATTTTGAGTTTTTAAGATTAATGCAAAAAGAATTTGAAATATCTACCACAATTCGATTACATCAAATAAAATTTCAGAAGAAAACCGGTATTCCGCCTGTAAAAATGGGAACCTTAATGTTGTATAATATTGGTGATTTAAAAAACCAAAAAGAGAATTCAATTTTAGAAAACAGAATAGTTCAAAAATATATAAATACAGATACCAGTTACCCTTTAAAACTAAGCATTGGGTTACCTCTCTTTTCTCAAACGATAGTAACAAACACATCAAACAAAATAAAAATAATAAAAGATACAGAACGTTCTATTTTAGAGAATGATAGTCATTTTGAAAAAGTAGACGAGACTAATTTTTCTATTTTAAAAGATACTTTGTATAAAGGATTTTACTTAAGTAAAGGCTATAACCTAAAATTAGAAGAACTTTCTGAAAAAGAGATTATTACATCGTATAAAACAGTAAAAAATAGCAAGTTGAATATTGATGATGTCATCTTTTATCATTTAGATGACAATGCTTTGAACAGCTTAGATTTAGAAAAAATTATAATCGAATTATGAAAAATATACTCACGTTAATAACACTATTTTGCACATCAATTACCCTGGCTTGTGGTGGCGGAGAATGGTATGGTGGCTTTTATAATCTATTTAAGCAAACTAATATTTCTGCAGAAGAATTCTATCCTTTTTTGCGTGATGAATACAACCATTTTTATGAAGAGCATTATTACTATGATGCAAACGCTAAAAAAGTCTACCCAAAAGGAAATGTAAAACTTTGGGAAAGTATTCTAACCAAATGGACTACTAAAGAAATTGAGAAAGCGGTTTACAATTATGACCAGTTTAATTGGGAGAATAAGAACTCAGCCTTAGAAAAAAATGCAAAAACTTATTTAGCATTTGCTCAAAAATGTAGCGAAATGTTTAGCTATAGAAGTGCAAGAAGTACTTGGGATTATGAAAAAGCCTTATTGCAGTCAGAATATAAAGAACAAGATGCGCAAGCTTTAGTTGCTGAAGCGAATACTTTGTTAAGTACGATAACTAATGAGCAATTAAAAGCAAGGTATTATTATCAAATAATTAGGGCATTGCATTACACAAAAAATTATAGTGAGGCTATTACTTTTTTTGAAAATACGATCAAGAATAAAGTGACTAAAAATGAAATATATTATTACATATTAGATCAGGTTGCCGGTTGTCATTACTCTTCAGGCAATTATGACCTAGCAGCCTACTATTTTACCAAAGTACTTAACAAGAGTGTAGACAGAAAAAAAACTGCGTTTAACAGCTTTAATTTTTGCACATTTAAAAATGTAGATGGTGCGCACTATTCTAAGGGAATTGAAGATGAAAAAGACTTACTGTTAATTCGTAGTCTACGAGATTTTTCAGATGAAATTAACAACATTAAAAAATTTATTGCATTAGACGCAAATGATGCCCGCGTAGAATTACTATTTATGCGTGCATTAAGCAATGTAGAACGCGATGTTTGGGAAACCGACAGTTACGAGCATAAAAAGGAATTACCTTATCTAAAAGCTAATAATAAACATGCTAACTTATTACAGGTAGCAGAACAGCAAATAGCTTCGGGGGTAAAGAATAAAGATTTCTGGAGAATGGCTAGCTCCTATTTATCTTTTGTAAACAAAGACCTTACTGCAGCCAAGCACAAATTAAAAGAAGTAAAGACATTCTCTGATCAAAAGAAAATATTAAACATTGTTTATGAGGTATTTACTTGGGAAACTATTAGCCCAGAAAATGAAAATTACATTCATAAAGTTTTACTAGAAAACCCCATTAAGAAAGATGAAAGTGCAGAAGATTGGCGTTTAATCATTTTAGATAAAATAGCTCATACCTATTTAAACAATGGTGAAATCGCTAAATCGTTTTTAGTCCATAATAGTATCCAGAATACCAATAAAATACAATCATTAGAACTTTTAAATGATTTAGAAAAATTCTATTTAAAACCTAATAAAAGTGATTACGAAAAACAACTGATTCATATAAATACAAATAATAAAGTAAACTATTTAGACTATATCAATTACCAAAAAGGGCTGTATTATTTATATGAACAAAACCCTAAGCAAGCATTAGTATTTTTTAATAAAAACAAAACGTATGTAGGCAAGAAATCAATACCAGCATTAATTTTTAGTAACAACATAAAAGAATGTTTTGATTGTGTAGAAAGTGAGGTTATGGCAGATGAAGTGTATAAAGCCTTCCCATTTATCGCCACTACATTTAGCAGAAAACAACTAGCAGAAAATTTGATTGCTTTAGAGCAATTAAGGCAAGATGAAAAGCAATGGAAAGTTAAACTCGCCAATTATCTTTTAGGTAATTATTACTTCAACATATCTAACACAGGGTATTACAGAGGACTCTTAACCAGTAATTCTAACTGCTGTAGTTATAGTTACACCTTTAATGATCAAATTAAGGAAGCAGATGCCATAATTAAAAATAAAGAAAACTATAATTTATCTACCATATTTCTACATGACAAAAACTATTTTGATATGAGTTCTGTTGCCATGCAGTATTATCAAAATACCATAGACCTTTCTACGGATAGAGAGCTTAATGCACGCTGTTTATATCTAATGGCTAAGTGTGAATTAAATCGTTTTTATAATGTAGGCGTTTCAGCAACTTTTGAGGTAAAAGAGAATGAATATTATACATTTAAATTGCCTCAATATAAAAGCTTCAAAACTTTAGAAGAAGAATATTCATCGACCGATTTTTATAATATGATTATTGATGAGTGTAGCTATTTTAAACTTTATACATCGCAGTAAAATTTAGGCATTAGGAATTTAAAAAACTTAGTTATAAAAAGAGTTTACGATGTGTAAAAAATAAAGAGCAAAAACCTTAAATTTTGAGGATTTAGTTGATGATATGTTTACCGAAACTTTTAGTAAAAAACAATACTAAAAATTGTGAGTAAGAAGACCTTATTACATATTTTCTAAAATCATTACCTGAAGACAATATGTGACGCTTAAATCTTACTATTTACCAAAGGTTCTTAATAACACTCATAATTAACACATATTATTTACACTAATTTTTGGAATTAAAATACGACTCCCCTTACCTCATCTTCACACCTGTAAATTAAATAACTACGTATATAAATTGTTTATTGGTAAAAGAAATATAAATGTCATTTTAGGGTTATATATATCCAATTAATTTACAACCCTAAAAATAGTACCTATGTTAGAAATTTTAGCAATTGGTTATTTTACCAAAAAAATCAGATCAATAGCCGAAGAAAAAAATATAAAACCCAGTAAATGGATTTGGAGATTGGTACTTACTTGGTTCGGTGTAGAAATAGTCACTATAATTTTAATTTTTGCACTAACAAATACTGATATTGACGATGGTATTTTTATGGCAGTTTTACCTGCACTATTATTGGCAGCATTAAGTGCTTTCTATACAGTAGAACAGCTTAAAAAACAACCAGATCAATCTTCTGACAAAGTTAACACTCATGTAATTGAAGGTTAAATACCATGATAACCAAACGCTTTTTTGTATAAACTCATAATACTTACAAACTAGATGTTCACGCTTATCAATTGAAATTGTAGAACAAAAGAACTATTGCTATTATTGTTTTCAAAGACTCTTAATATCAAGAATTAAATGAATATAGCAAATCAATTTCGTTCAGTAATACAATGGGAAGATCTAAATGAAAAGGACCTTTTTATTAAGTTCACAGATAGAGGCAATGAAATTAAAAATGTATCAAAGCTAATACTTCAACCTGGTCAAGGTTGCATATTAACTTATGAAGGCAAAGTAGAGAGTGTTTTAGTTGAAGAAGGCATTTATGACCTTAAATCTGACAACACTCCTTTTTTAACTTCTTTAAAAAAGTTACTCTCTTTACGTGAGGGGAGTGAACATGTAGTGGGTATTTGGTTTTATCGAAAAGCAGATATTTTAAATATGCGCTGGGGCACTCGAGTACCTATTGCATATACCGACCCCATTTACACATTTCCAATTTTACTTTCTGCATTTGGCAATTATAGCATTAGAATAACAAAACCGCAATGGTTTTTTGAGAATGTGATAGCTGGTCAAGAAGTGTACTGTCACTCTCATTTAAAAGAAGTTTTCATTTCTAGGGTAACCCAACCCATTACAGATTATTTGGCAAATGCTAAATTCTCTTATGTTGACATTGACAGTAATCTAAATGTCATAGCAGTTGAAGCAAAGGAAAAAACAGCTTCAGTTTTTGCAGATCTGGGTTTTGAAGTATTGGATTTTAGAATAGAAGGCTCTCAGTTCGATAAAGAAACTGTAGACCGAATAGCAAAAATATCTGACGTACAAGCAGAAGTTTTAGCCGCTAAAATTGCCGGAGTGGAATACACAGAAATGCAACGTATTGCCGCAATGCGAGATGCCGCTAATAATGAAGCTGGTGCTGCAGGTGTTTTAATGGGTTTGAATGCTGGCACTCAAGCAAATTCAACTATAAACCAAGTATCTGAAAACCAAAAACCAGCAATAGATAGCCCTATGGTAAAACTAAAAAAACTAAAAGAACTGTTTGAGATGGAGTTGATTTCAGACAGTGAATATGCCGATAAGAAAAAAGCAATTTTAGATAGTATGTAATAATAGCATATCTTCAAAAAATCTAAATTTCTTTTTATTAATATGCACAGGTTATAAAAAAATGAAACAAACTAAATTGTTTATTCTTCTATTAATAATTGTTTCGTTTACCTGTTGCAAAAAAAGTAGTCAAAATAATACTTTAACGGATAGTGAATTTTTAGATTTCATATCAAATACAAACTTAAGACCATCCTTACAGAAAATTGATAGCCTAATTAAATATGAAAACTTATCAGATGAAAGAAGGGCTATTTTGTTTCATGAAAAAGGTAGGTTATTAGCAACGCTAGAAAAAGACGTTGAGGCAATAGGCAGTTTAAATGAAGCACTGTACTTATTCCATAAAGAATCTAACAAAGAATATTTAGCCAAGACAAATATGTTATTGGGCGATTCATATGCTATGCTTTCTAAGCAAGATACCGCTGCTATATATACCAATACTGCTTATAATTTTTTTCGTGAAATCAGCGACAGGAAAGGGGAAGCTAAAACATTGAACTCCTTAGGTCATCTATCTTTTTTAGCGGGAGATTATGATTCTTCTATAGTTCATGTAAAAAAAGCTATTGACCTTCAGATTGCCCTAGATGACAAAGAGACTTTGTCTGCTTCTTATAACAATTTAGGCTTCATATTAGAACAAATAGAAAATTTTGATGAAGCAATTAGGTATTATAAAAAAGCTATTGCACTTAATAAGGAAGTAGATAGATTAAATACAAATGCCCTAAGAAATTTAGGTTATGTTCATTTAATACAAAATGACCCTAAAAAATGTATTTCCATCTACAAGGAAGCATTGGGCATTGAAGAACAAACAGAGCACTATGTTATACAGCAAGAAATTTATGAAGTGCTTATAGAAGCTGCTGTAAAAGATGAAGATTTTAAAAGCATCCCAGAATTCATTAGAAAAAAAGATTCCGTCACTCAATTGCTCAATTCTTACGAAAGTGAGGAGAAAATGAAATTGATCAATAGAAAAAATGAACAATTCATTGAACAAGAGAACTTAAAAAAAGAGTTAGAACTAAATAAAAAGAACAAGATTATTTTAGGCGCAATTTTGAGCTTTTTACTCGCCTTTGGTTTGTATGTTTTTCAAAAGAACAGAAATTCTAGATTAGAATTAAAACAGCAGAAATTAGAACTAGAACAAAAGATACTAAGAACACAAATGAATCCACATTTTGTTTTTAATGCGCTTACAGCAATTCAGAAAACGTTTTTTGATGAAGACCCCATAAAGTCAAGTACCTACCTTACACGTTTTGCCAAGTTGGTTAGACAGAATTTTGATGTAGTGAATAAAAAGCAAATTACCTTAGAAGAAGACCTTGACATTTTAAAGAACTATATAGAAACGCAGCAGCTACGCTTTGAAAATAAGTTTAACTACGAAATAAACTTAGCTGATGACATTGAGGTTTCAATGATAAAATTACCGCCAATGTTACTACAACCTTTTATTGAAAATTCAATTGAGCATGGTCTAAAACCTAAAAATGAAAAAGGGTTACTTCAAATAAACATTACAGAGCAAGGCAAATATATCCATATAGAAATTATAGATAATGGTGTTGGCTATAACAAAGAAAAAGTCAGTGACAATCGTGAACACGCTATAGATATATTTATAAAGCGATTAAGATTAAGAGGCTTAGGAGAGGAGAAAAAGTTTTCTATACAAGCCTTAGAAAATAATAATGGAACCAAAGTATCTATCTTCTTAAACCTACACCAATGATTAAAATTGCAATCATAGATGATGAGATCAATGTTAGGGAATTGATTAAAAAAATGCTGAAATTAATTTCCAGCTCATATGTTGTAGTAGGTGAAGCTGCATCAATTTCTGGTGCAAAAGACATGCTTAACAATTGTAAACCAGACTTGGTTTTTCTAGATATTGAGCTTGAAGATGGCAGCGGTTTTAATTTGTTGGATCAATTGCCTCAAATACATTTTAAACTTGTTTTCATTACTGCTTTTAATGAATTTGCCATACGTGCATTTAAGTATAATGCTTTTGACTACATACTTAAACCCATTGCACCAGAAGAGTTGAAAAACACTTTAAAACGGGTAGAATCTATGGTATATGTAGAGAAAGAAACTAAAACCCAATTAAAAAACTTAAAAGAAAACAGAGAATCTACTATTCAAAAAATTGCTCTTAAAACAGCAAAAAAAATGTATCTTTTAGAAGTTGATGCTATTCTTTATTGCCAATCTGATGGGTCTTATACAAAAGTAGTCACAGAAAATGAGACTATACTAGTTTCTAAAAATCTGAAGCATTATCAAGAATTACTACCTGAAGATATTTTTATAAGAACTCATCAATCATATCTAGTAAACAAAAGACATATTCTTAGTCTTGAAAACGATACTATTCTTTTAAAAAACAACGAAACCGTTGCTATTTCTGCAAGGCGAAAGTCTGAAATAAAAGCCATACTCTCAAACGGATAAGCTTTAAAAGCAGCGAATATCAATTAAGATACGACACTTATCAATCGGGTTGACGCCAAAGCACTTTTTTAAGCTATTTCTTGTTATTTAGGTACCAAAACCAACAAAAGCCGCTTAGGCTTTGACCAACCTAACAATGACCAAAATCTATTTTAAGAAAGAGAATTTAATACTATGGTATTTTCTTTTTGCCATGGGTGTAGCTATACTAATTTTTGGTTGGCTGTTAATAGAGTATTTCGCCTGGCAAGCAATTTTAATCTTAAGTATTTCTATTTCTAAAATCATTGGTATTAACAAAAAACCGATAACCCCTATTTTAGAATTGAATGACGAAGGCATCACGCTACTTGGTTTAAAGGACCAACCCTTCTACCCTTTTGCCAATATCAATAAAATACATATAGATAGCCGTGCCTTAAACGGATACATAAAATTAAAGAATCCGAATAAAAAAGTAATACTAGATTCTGTTGCCATATCTATAAAAGATCAACGAGAAATCGCTGCTTTTGTCAACCTAAGATTATAACACCCACAATATGTTTAAAATAGCCACTAGTTTAGCCGCTAAGAAACCAATAGGGAGACAATATCTATTATTGCTCTTTTTTTTCATTGTGTCATTTTCCTTTAGCCAAGTAACACCCGCAGAGAAAATAGCCTTAGAAGCGGTTTATAATTCTTTAGACGGACCAAACTGGAATAGTCAGAACGATGCAGACACTTCCGATGATTGGGATTTCACTCAGCCCGTGACAGATGCATGGTATGGTATCGATGTGGTTGATGGTCATATAGAAAGGATATATTTAAGTCAGTTCAACGACCAAAACAATTTATCAGGAAGTTTGCCTCCTGAAATTGGTGATTTTCCTTTTTTAAAGACTTTAGAAATAGAATATGCAGATTTAACAGGAACTACAATACCTACCCAAATAGGAAATCTACTGGCGTTAGAAGAATTAGAATTAGGCTCTAATAAATTGAGTGGAACCTTGCCTACTACCTTGGGAAATCTAATAAATTTAAAAAAATTAAATATAGACCAAAACAGAGATATAACAGGTATTATCCCTACAGAAATAGGAAATCTAATCAACTTAACAACCTTAAGTTTTGTCAATAATGATTTAAGTGGTGCAATACCAAACGAACTTACGCAGTTAATCCAATTAAAATCTTTATACCTAGACAGAAATGGGTTTACCGGCGCTCTACCTTCTAATATTGGTAATTTAGTAAACCTTGAGTCTATTTCTATCCGTACAAATCAATTATCAGGAAGTATTCCTTCTTCAATAGGCAATCTTACCCAATTAATTTCTTTTTCGGCATATGATAACTTGTTTTCAGGTGTTTTACCATCCCAGATGGGTTCTCTGTCTAGTCTTAAAACACTTAACTTACAAAACAATTTACTTACAGGTGCGATTCCTATAACATTCGGCAACCTAACTAGTCTAACCTACCTTGCGCTATATGATAACCAATTATCAGGTAGTATTCCTTCTGAATTAGAAGGAATGATTAACGTGAGACAAATAAACCTTAGTAATAATTCACTTACCGGAACGATACCTCCAGAATTATCTAATTTACCAGAACTCTTTCACCTTTCTCTAGGTGGTAATCAACTAAGCGGTACAATACCGACTGCATTTGGTAACTTTGCTAAACTAACGACCTTAACTCTAAGCGAAAATCAACTTACAGCTCAAATACCGACGGAATTAGGGAATGTTGCAACGCTAGAAACTCTAAATCTAGGGGACAATCAATTATCAGGGACTATTCCAGATTTCACATCATCCCCTCAATTTAGTAGTTTCACATTCTCGAACAATCGATTTGAATTTGGACATTTTGAAACCGAATTCACTTGGTACGATACCAATCTATCTATATTTAGAGACTCTCCTCAGGCAAAAGTCGATGCCGTTGAAACAAGAGACTTAAACGCTGGTGACAACACTACCATCACAACCAATTGTAGTGGTACCCAAAATAAGTATCAATGGTTTAAAGATAATTCACCAATATCGGGAGCTACAAATGCTACGTTAACTCTAACCAATGTACAAACTACAGATACAGGTGTTTATTATTGTGAAGTAACCAGTGATATCGTTACTGATTTAACGATTGAAAGAAATGAAGTAACCATAAACATTACAGCTGGATCAAACCCCTTAGACGACTTCGTAACCACATGGAAAACCGATAACCCAGGTACATCCAATGCTACTTCAATAACCATACCTACTGCAAGTACTGGCTATAACTACGATGTAGATTGGAATAATGATGGTGTTTTTGATGAGATTGGACTAACAGGCAATGTAACCCATGATTTTGGTACAGCAGGTATCTATACTATAAGAATACAAGGAAATTTTCCAAGGATATATTTTGATAATGAATTAGATAAAGAAAAGATTATTTCCATTGACCAGTGGGGAGCTCAAGTTTGGAGTAGTATGCAAAATGCTTTCAACGGCTGTGAAAATTTAGACGGGAATTTTACAGATAAACCAGATTTATCAATCGTAGAAAATACAGCCTCAATGTTTCAAAGTTGTCTTGTTTTTAATCACGATATAGGGGATTGGGATGTTTCTAATGTAGAGAATATGAATGCGATGTTTTATCGCTGTTTTGCTTTTGATCAAGACGTTGGAGGATGGGACGTTTCTAATGTAACAGACATGGGGTGGATGTTTCAAAGTTGCACCGTTTTTGATAAAGAATTAGAAGATTGGGCAACAAAAACATCGCAAGTTACAAACATGGAGAACATGTTCCGATCTGCTAAAGCCTTCAATGGCAATATTACCAATTGGGATACTTCTGCCGTAACAGACATGTCCAATATGTTTTCAAGCACGGACAATTTCAACCAAGATATCGGAGGTTGGGATACATCAAAAGTTACTGATATGTGGCGAATGTTCACTGATGCTATAGCTTTTAATGAAAATATAGGAGGGTGGAATACAGGAAGCGTAGATAATATGGAACTTATGTTTTCTGGTGCTACGTCTTTTGATCAAAATATAGGGGCTTGGAATGTTACTAGTCTTGAGAATGCTGAAAATATGTTTCAGTCTGTAACATTATCTACTACAAATTATGATGCATTATTAAACGGATGGAATTCACAAACCTTAAAACCTGGTGTACCATTTTCTGGAGGTAATAGTAAATATTGCGATGGAGAAGCTGCAAGAAATACCATGACAGGAACGGATAGCTGGATAATTACTGATGGAGGAAAAGATTGTGGACCCTGTGTTCAACCTGCAGAACCGGCAACAGAATGCTGGGAAACCGCTACTTTTAATACTGCAACATGCTCATGGGAAGTAACTGGAACACAAGATTCAGAACCAACAACAGAATGTTGGGAGACCGCGACTTTTAATACTGCAACATGCTCATGGGACGTAACAGGAACGCAAGAACCAGAACCTACTACGGAATGTTGGGAAACGGCAACTTTTAATACTGCAACATGCTCATGGGAAGTAACTGGAACTCAAGACGCAGAACCCACTACAGAATGTTGGGAGACAGCAAATTTTAATAATACAACGTGCTCATGGGACGTAACCGGAACACAAGATCCAGAACCTACTACAGAATGTTGGGAAACGGCAACTTTTAATACTGCAACATGCTCATGGGAAGTAACTGGAACGCAAGACCCAGAACCTACAACAGAATGTTGGGAAACGGCGACTTTTAATTCTGCAACATGCTCATGGGAAGTAACCGGAACACAAGACCCAGAACCAACGGCATCATGTGGTCAAACAGTAACGTTTAATTCAACAACTTGTTCTTGGGATGTTACGGGAACAGCAGACCCAGAACCAGTAACTGAATGTTGGGAGACAGCGACTTTTAATAATGTAACTTGTTCATGGGACGTAACTGGAACACAAGACCCAGAACCCACTACAGAATGTTGGGAGACATCGACTTTTAATACTGCAACATGCTCATGGGAAGTAACTGGAACACAAGACCCAGAACCCCCTACGGAATGTTGGGAAACGGCTACTTTTAATAATACAACTTGCTCTTGGGAAGTAACTGGAACTCAAGACCCGGAACCAACAGCATCATGTGGCCAAACAGTAACGTTTAATTCTACAACGTGTTCTTGGGATGTTACTGGCACAGCTGACCCAGAACCTGAAACTGAATGCTGGGAGACAGCGACTTTTAATAATACAACATGCTCATGGGAGGTAACTGGAACGCAAGAACCTGAACCACCAACATCATGTGGTCAAACAGTAACGTTTAATTCTACAACGTGTTCTTGGGATGTTACTGGCACAGCTGACCCAGAACCTGAAACTGAATGCTGGGAGACAGCGACTTTTAATAATACAACATGCTCATGGGAGGTAACTGGAACGCAAGAACCTGAACCACCAACATCATGTGGTCAAACAGTAACGTTTAATTCTACAACGTGTTCTTGGGATGTTACTGGCACAGCTGACCCAGAACCTGAAACTGAATGCTGGGAGACAGCGACTTTTAATAATACAACATGCTCATGGGAGGTAACTGGAACGCAAGAACCTGAACCACCGGCATCATGTGGTCAAACAGTAACGTTTAATTCAATAACATGTTCTTGGGATGTTACTGGCACAACTGCCCCAGAACCAGAAACTGAATGTTGGGAGACAGCGACCTTTAATAATGCAACATGCTCTTGGGACGTAACAGGAGGTCAACCTCAAAAGCCAACTACAAGTTGCGGTCAAACAGCAACCTTCAACCCATCTACATGTTCTTGGGATGTATCAGGAACGGAAGCCCCTATAGTTACATACCCAACTGATGAAAGTACTGATGTTTCTATTAACCCAACTATTAACTGGCAAGCAGTAAATGAGGCAACAGCCTATAGAGTAATCATTGGAACTAGCTTAGGTGGAACAGAAATTGAAGAGACCATTGTAGAGAATGTCTTAGCATATACTGTAACTAATGCCCTAGAAGAAAATAGCACGTATTTTGTTTCTGTTTTTGCCATAACAAATACAGGAGAGTCAGAATTATGTTCCGCTAATGAATTTACCACAGAAGAAATTAACGAAGCAGAGCAAGAAGAAGCGGAAGAAGAAGAAGAAGAAGAGCAACAAGAAGAAGTTATCACTGAAGGTATTTCACCGTTTTTTACACCAAACAACGACGGGTATCATGATACTTGGAACATTGAAGATGTAGATAATACTATTGACTACATATATGTACTGGATCGATTCGGAAAAATCCTAAAACAAATCAGACCTGAATCCGAGGGTTGGGATGGTACATACAAAGGTAAATCAATGCCTGAAGATGATTATTGGTACGTCATTGTACATGATTCAGGAGAACAAAAAAGAGGACATTTTAGCCTAATTAAAAGATAAAAAATCATGCAAAAATCAATTTATCTTTTATTAGCAGGAATAAGTATGTTCTTAACTCAGTTTTTAGGAGCACAAGGCACACTGCCTGTCTATTCAGATTATTTATCTGACAATATATTTATGGTACACCCAAGTGCAGCTGGTATTGGCAATAGCGCAAAAGTAAGACTAACGCATCGTCAACAATGGAACGGAGTTAGTGGTTCACCGGCAATGCAAACAATAAGTATGCATGGCAGTATAGGAAACAACGCTGCTTTAGGCGGATTAATTTTTAATGATAAAAACGGATTTCATTCTCAGGTCGGATTTCAAGGGGCTTATGCCTATCATTTAAATTTTGGAAGTTATGAAGCATTAGACCAACTATCTTTTGGTTTAGCAGCTTCTTATGTTCTAAATAATTTAGATCAACGAACTTTTGCTGATTTTGATCCTATTGTTGCGCAAGTAATACGGTCTGAAGCCTATTTCAATGGCGATTTAAGCTTTGCCTATCACAAATTAGATGGTTTTACTTATCTCACTGCTAAAAATATTTTACTCAATACGCGAGAAGTAGAAAACTCGGAATTTAAGTCATTGAATCTTAGAAGATATCTTTTAAATGTTGGCTATTTTTTTGGTCGCGGACAAAACCTTCAATTTGAGCCATCAGCAATGTTTCAATATATAGAAAATACTGGCGAAAGTTTATTGGACATTAACGCCAAAGTGTACCAAACCTTTGGTGACACTGCAAGAGCATGGTTTGCACTATCCTACAGACGAAGCCTAGAAAAAAATGAAGTGAAAAATTTCAATCTAATTACACCTATAGCTGGTATTGAATTTGACCGATTTTTAATATCATATACCTACTCAAGTGAATTCGGAGGATTGGTTACAGGTAATGGAGGATTTCACCAAATCACATTAGGTGTTAACTTATTTTCAAATAGGCGTTCAAATCGTGGGTACAACTCTAGATATAATACCTTTTTATACAAGTCCAATAATTAACCCATTTGGTTTATCGTTCAAATACTTAGGTTCTTGCATCTAAAAATGCAACAAAGTATATTCGAATACGTTAGAAAATTAAACTTCAATAACAACAACAATATGGGGATATTCAAAAAACTATTCGGTTCAAAAGATAATGAAGAACCAAAAAAAGAAATTCAAAATAAGCCTTCTTTTAATTCTTATGATGACATTTCTTGGATGACTGACTTAAGAAGAGAAAATCTGGATATTTGTTTCAATGCCGGCTTTAAACCTACCATCTCGCTACCAACAGATTTAGGCAGACAATTAAGACCTTCTATAGAAATAGCAAATAGACTACATGCAATAAAAGCATTGGTACTATGGTTAATGGTACCTGAAGAAAATTTACCAAAAAAACACATCTTAAGTTTTATTGATAATAATAATCTTGAAGATTTCATGACCCAAGATGAAAAAGTAATCTTAGACACACCAAGAGATGATGAACAAGCAAGAAACGCTATAGGTTGGAAATTTGAAAACGCATGGCCTTTGGCTTGGTATTTTGGCTACATGGAACCTGAAATAACCGGGCAAATGATGTCAGGCGATCAAATGCAAGATATTTTAACAAACCATACATGTAAATTAGATGGCAGTATAGCAGAGTGGATAAAGGATAAGGAAATAGTCTCAAAAGACGATTTGATGCAGAAAGAAGACTTGTTCTACTGTTTGCATAACGCAGTTAGAAGTGCTCAATTAGGTAGTGATACAGTTCCTACAGGTTTTGACCCTATGGGTAATGGTGGTGTTATTCACGAAAGAAGACATTCTTTAACTTATATGGTTTCTAAAGATACCAGCTGGGAAGACACTGATTTGAGTACATAGAAAAATTAGCTGTAGTTAATCCTCTTCTTAGTAGTAGAACCGAAAATATTTACTGTTATCTTATAAATAAATCATTAAATGAAAATTCCTGAACCAATTGTAAGTTTCATAAATAAGAGCGTATTATTAGAAAACTTTTGTTTGCCACATTTCTATCCCAAAATAGATTCATTTGAAGAATTTCAAATAGGCTATAAGGTAAATGGTAATAGCGGCGAAAAAATTACTGGTGAAGCAGAAGGCGATTTTCATGAGAACTGGTTTGTAATTTGTTCTGGATATTCTAATGACCCCTTTTTTATTGATATTAATGAAGAAGAGGAAAATTTTCCTGTATATTTTGCATGGCATGGTACAGGTAGCTGGGTGCCCGTAAAAGTTTCTGAAACCATTTCGGAATTTTCTAATCAGCTTAATTTCTTAAAAGAGCTAGAAACTAACGAAGAACAAATACAAGAGAAATTAAAAACCAAAATTGATATAAAGAATAAATTTTGGGCAGAGGTATACAGTGAATATGAAGAATACGATGAAGATGAATAAAGAATTGTAATAATCCATATTAAACATCCTTGTAGACGCTATAAATAGGGTTATTGATGCAACTTTAAAATAGCACCAAAATCATACATTTTAGACCAAATATAATAACATACATAGTCTAATAACTAATAAGCTCTAGTCACTCGACTATCATCAAAATAAAAAAAATGAAATTATTTCCAATAATAGAAGAAGTATTTAAAGATCCGAAAGAGCATTATAAATATATCTTTTTTCCTTTATTATCTATTGATTTAAAAGAGCACGATCTAGGCGAAGGTTTAGTTCATTTTGTTTCAGTTTGGGGAAATGGAGATCCTGATGATGAACTAGATCCAGGAAATTTTGAATACAATTTCATTAAATTTAAACGTGACGGAAATAAATATATTTTCAATGGAAAACTAGATGGTATTGAAACCTTCGATAAGGTTGAGGGTTGGTATAATGAAGCTCTCAACGAATACCAAGAAAATAAAGCCGAGTATTTAAAAACACGAGATAGTAAAGAAGTTGAAGAAAGTGCTTTGAATAAAAGCCTTCAAAAAAGAAATGCTATTGATTTTGACTATTACCATTATGCGAAAGGACTTTTTAACTACTGGATAACTAGAGATAAATATTTAGAAACCAATAAATTTATTCAAGGTGGTTTTTATTCTGATGCAAACAGTGGTCATGAGCGGGAAATTTTTGAACAAATTGGAGGTGAAATTGATTATGACGAATTTGAATATTTCTTAGAATTACTAGAGAATACTAACGAAGTAAAAGAAGATAAAAAATTTATCGGTTCTGTAACGGGATACAATTATATAGGTTTTGGAGAAGATAGAATTCATTTATTCCTTGACGATGATAAAGATGAAGTCTTAGTATATGCCGACTGGAGCTAAATAAACAAAAAAACATTATGCCATTTCCTGTAGAAGAAAAATATATTGAGGAAACAGAATCTGAATTGAATGTAAAATTTCCACCCGACTATAAAAATCGAATGATAAAATCTAATGGTGGTGAGATAGATTCAGATGATTACTTTTTTCAACTCCACCCCTTTTTTGACAAATCTGATAAAAAGAGAATAAGCCGAACATGTAACCACATTGCACTTGAAACAAAAAATGCAAAAGGTTGGAAAGGATTTCCTGAAAATGCAATTGTAATTGGCGATGGTGGCTCTGGAGATCTACTATTTTTACAACATAATGGAAACGGAATTTTATCTGATGAAATTTATTTATGGGATCACGGAGAAATTGAAAAAATAGCAGAATCTATTAAAGAACTAGATGAATAGAAACAATAGGCTACTCATTAATTTAAATACAACACCTTAAATAAATTACCTTTTTTCGATTATTAAAAATACCCTCTCGAACTATAGATAGAGAAAATTAGGACCATTTTACAATAATTAACCATGACTATATTTTCTTATCATCTTGTCAAAATACCATTTGCTTTGGCAGTTAAGGGGATATTTACTAACCTAATAGATAAGAAAACAAAAGGTCTAATTCACTCTGAATATATGTCAGCGATGACATTAGGTTCACCCATTATTTCAACTTCTAGATTTCTAATAAACCAGGTTGCTATTTTTGCACAATGGGAAAATGAAGAGGCACTTGAGAACTATCTTAGAAATGAAAAGTTCGGTCAAATTTTAAACAAAGGCTGGCACGTTCGATTATTATTCATGCGCGAATGGGGAAAAATCACCGGATTCAAAATACCTCAAATAAAAGCGAAGTTAGAAAATGAATCATCTGCAGTAGTCGCTGTTACCATTGCTAGAATGAAACCCTTGGCAATACCAAGGTTCTTAAAATGGGGAAGACCTGTAGAGAAACTGGTGAGAGACCATCAAGGCACTATATTTTCATTGGCTTCAATTAAATTTCCTAACACAGTTTCGACATTTTCAATCTGGAAAACTGAAAAAGAGATGACCAATATGGTTCATGGACATAGTAATATGCCCAAACCTAAAAGACATTCAAATGCCATGAAAGAAAGGGATAGAAAAGACTTCCATTTCGAGTTTACCACCTTACGTTTTAAGCCTATTTCTGAATTTGGCATGTGGAAAGGAAAACAAAATTTTATTCCAACTGAGCAATTAAATAAACCCAGTTAAATGGAATTTGCACCTTTAAAACAAAACGTTCAAGACTGGATAACGCAACAATGGGTAATTCTATTTGGTAAAAAAATTAATGCTGACGAAAACAAATGGTTACTTGGTCCTTTCGGAGAAACGAACGGCATTGGCTTAAAATTCATTCAGCAACTAGCAAAAAAAGAAAACTTAGTACTAGATGACAAACAGGTAGACAAAGGTCTATTGCAGTCTATATATCAATTAAACTTACCAGAAAATCAACGTAACAAATTATCTAAAGACGTTATTGACTTTTACGAAAACACAAGCAATTACGATTTTGACTTGGGTGTAAAATGGAATCCGATTTTCAAAGTATTTGGAAGATTATTAAAAATCTTATTTAGTAATCGTATTCAGCAGCTAAATATCCCCATAGGTACCGGCAAACAATCCGAAGTTCTACAGAGTAAAATTATTCATTTAATAGATAAAAAAACGAAAGCAGTTAAACGAACGATATGGCTCAGAACTTTCAAGAAATCTGGTCAAGTTGTGTATTCTGGTGTATATGAACCGTGTACCCTACCGAATGGCACTGGTTGTATAAAAGCAATTTTTCCTTTGCCCAACGGTAGTGCAACCGTCATATTAAACCCCATAGTAGGTGAAAATGGTGAACTAATTTTAAACTCATCGGGCAAAAAGATTGGAGATAGCGGATTTTACTTCCTACTACACGACGCTAAAGGGAATTTATGGACTAAGTTTATAAAATCATTTAAAGATCAACTGGTTGTAAGTTCAGAACATGAACAAATAACTGCAATACAGACTTTAACTTTGTGGAATTTAAGAGTCTTACAATTCACCTATAATATCAAGAAACTACATACAATAAAACGATAATACCCTTCTTTAATCACTTCGAATTAAACCTATAAAAAGGCAAGAATTTATACCTTCAACAGAAGGATAAAACTAATTTTGTATAAGTACATTCAATTTAGGGAAATCTCTCATTAACCTAAATAAAATTCAGTTATTTGCCCTAAAGAATATTCATGAAATTAAAGATTGATAAGTTTGTCTTTTTTATAATTATAGCAATAGCTTTAGCATACCTATTTCCACAATGGGGAACACAGGAAAATAAATTCCCAATAAATGCAATTAGTAGTATAGGAATTTCACTTATTTTCTTTTTTTACGGACTCAAGTTAAGTCCAGAGAAATTAAAACAAGGGCTCAAAAATTGGAAATTACATCTGTTGGTGCAAGGAACTACTTTTTTACTTTTTCCTTTATTGGTTTTACTGTTACATCCACTCATTCAAAATGAAGAGCAAGAAAACATTTGGTTAGGCTTCTTTTTTTTGGCTGCATTACCATCTACTGTTTCATCTTCAGTCCTTATGGTTTCATTAGCAAAAGGTAATATACCAGCAGCAATTTTCAACGCCAGTATTTCTGGCATTATAGGCATTGCCCTTACCCCATTATGGATGGGACTATTTGTTAGTGACTTACAAACCGACTTCGATTTTACAGAAATTTATATTAAACTAATTGTACAAATAATAATACCTGTAATAATAGGCCTTCTTTTACATCGCTTTTTTGGTTCTTTTGTACAGAAACATAAAAGCAAAATAACACTGTTCGATAAATCGATAATTTTATTGATTATCTATAAAAGCTTTAGTGAGTCTTTTAAAAAGAATATTTTTAGTGCTGTCTCTATAGTAGATTTACTATTCATATTAATAGGTGTCATATGCTTGTTTTCTATTGTCTTTTATCTCACCAAATTAGTTTCAAGAAAACTACAGCTCAATACAGAAGACCAAATTACCGCTCAATTTTGCGGTACAAAAAAATCGTTAGTTCATGGTACCGTTTTCTCTAAAATACTATTTGGCAACATGGCATCTATTGGTATCATATTATTACCGCTCATGTTGTTTCATGCCATACAAATACTAATAATTAGTGTTGTAGCGACAAAATTATCGGTTAGAAAACTAGAAGAACTTTAGAAGTTCAATTAATTTTACTTCCCTTTTTAATTATTAAAAGAATATGTCAGTTTATCAGAAAGTTGAAGCATTAGCATCAAAAGTGTTTAAGAAAAATACCATATTTAGATATGGCTTTAATCTGTCGCCAATGTACAAAAGAAGTACCGCGAAATTAATTGAGGTGTCTGAAGATCTATTGCATGTAAAAATAATTTTACCATTAAGTTACAAGAACAAAAATTACGTGAACTCCATTTTTGGTGGTAGTATGTTCTCTGCGGTGGATCCCATACCAATGATTCAGCTATTAAGCATTATGGGAAACGACTATGTCGTTTGGGATAAATCTGCTGAAATATTCTTTAAAAAACCGGCAAAAGAAAATCTATATGCTGACTTTAATTTTTCTAAGGAAGAGCTTGCAGAAATTAGAGCACAAGTAGCCGAAAAGAAAGAAGTTGATGTTATTAAAACCACGCAGCTCACTAATAAAGAAAAAACCCAAGTATTTTGTGAGGTTAAAAAAACAATTTACATAGCTAACAAAGCGTATTTTAAAGAGAAGCGTAAGAAAAAACAAGTGGTTAGTGCTTAGTTGTTGGTTGTTGGTTGTTGGTTGTTGGTTTGGACAGTAAAATGTTTTTTTTTACAAAATATTTTACTTAATCTTTACCTATTATAATCGACTGAAATCGAGTTGCATAAATCTTATAAATTCCTGAAATTTTAGTTGAAATTTTAATCCAATAAAATTGCATTGACTGTGAGTATTCGAAGAAATAGTATCTTTATTTTTTCCCCATTATAACTCCAATATTTAGAGACCAAAAGTGGGTGACAATAAAATTAACAATATAAAATAGTATACAAACATGAAAAATTTATTCTTCCTATTAGCAATGACAGTAAGCTTTATCAGCTACGGACAAACAATTACCGGTCAATGGGAAACCTTCGATGAAGAAACAAACGAGAAAAAAGCACTCATTGAGATCTATAAAACAAACGATACCTATTTCGCCAAAATAGTGAATAGCTATAAAAGTGATGCAGACAAAGTTTGCGATAATTGTAAAGGAGCAAAAAAAGGACAAAAGATAAGAGGTTTAGTAATCATTGAAGACATTAAGAAAGATGGTGATGAATATAATGATGGCACTATTCTAGATCCAGAAAACGGTAAAGAATACAAGTGTTATTTAGAACTAGAAGAACCTAACAAATTGAAAGTAAGAGGTTATTTAGGCTTTTCATTATTAGGAAGAACCCAATACTGGATCAGAAAGCAATAAATAATTTGATGCAAACGATACTTGGGGCTAATGGTCAAATTGCTATAGAATTAGCGAAAGAATTAAAAAAGAAGTACACTTCTGATATAAGACTCGTTAGTCGAAATCCGAAAAAAGTAAACGATACCGACACGCTTTTTTCCGCTAATTTATTAGATAAGCAAAAAACCGAAGAAGCAGTAAAAGGGAGTGAAATCGCTTACCTAACTGTTGGTCTACCGATGAACACTAAAATGTGGGTTGATCAGTTTCCTACGATGATGCGCAATGTAATAGATGCTTGCAAAAAGTACCATACAAAATTGGTGTTCTTTGATAATACCTATATGTATGCGCAAAACGATACTGCGTTAACTGAAGAAAGCGGATTTGCAACTGTTGGAGAAAAAGGAAAAGTAAGAGAAGAAATTACTACCATGCTTTTAGATGAAATGGCTGCAAATAATTTAGAAGCAGTTATTTGCAGAGCCCCAGAATTTTATGGTCCTGATAAAACACAGAGCATCACCAACGCCATCATTTTTGATCATATAAAGCAAGGCAAAAAACTAAAGGTATTTATTAGCGATGCGACTTTAAGAACATTAATATGGACACCAGATGCCAGCAAGGCTATGGCTTTAATTGGTAACACACCCGATACCTATAATCAAACATGGCACTTACCTTGCGATGATTCTCGACTTACCTACAAACAGTTTATCGCTTTAATTTCTGATGTCTATGGCAAATCATTTACCTATGCTGTAGTGCCCAAAATCGCTTTTACAATAGGTGGTATTTTCAAAACGCAAATGAAAGAATTACAAGAACTGTTACCAAGGTATAATAGCGATAACATATTCGTTTCTACCAAGTTTAAAAACAGGTTTCCAGATTTTTCGGTAACTACTTATCAAGAAGGTATTGAGCAAATAAAGAACGAGCAATAACCTACCAAACTAAAAAATATTATAAAGTAAGTAATTGATCAAAAGCAAATTATAAGTAGTTTAGAAATAAATTAGTCAGCATTAATTTATTTTAAAAACCACCATTTATAATGCAAACCAAGCACTTCCTAAAAAATATATTCTCTCCTACTACTTTTTCAGAAAGCGAATTGAAAATCATTATTCCAAAATTCAAAAAAGTAAGCTTTCGTAGAAACGACTTTCTCTTAAAAGAAGGTAAAACTGAAAACCACTATTGGTTTATAGAAAGCGGTTTTGCCCGTTCGTTTGTTAATGACACCAAAGGCAACGATATTACTACTGACTTTTATGGGCAAGGCGAAATCGCAATAGATTGGTCATCATTTTTTCTTCGCAACCCTACGAGAGAGAATATTCAAGCCTTGACCGACATTGTTTGCTGGCAATTAGACTTTGAGACTTTTCAACAACTGTTTCATAGTATTGAACCCTTTAGAGAGCAGGGTCGTAAGAAATTGGTCGGTTCTTATTTTGCACTTAAAAATCAGCGAGTATCGTTCATTGCAGATGAAGCAAAAGAACGCTATTTACGATTGGTTCAAGAGAAACCACATATAATAAAAAACGTTTCGTTACAACATATTGCTACATATTTGGGCATTACCAAGTATTCGTTAAGTCGTATTCGAAAAGAAATAGTATCGTAAAGTCCGTTTTTGCCATAAGGCAATTTTTTAGTGAAAAGTGCCACATATATTTGTTTTTATAACCACCGCTGTTCAAAAGGCAAATAATATAAAACCACTTTATGAAAACAATATTTAATAAGAACTCTAATAGCGAATTAATTGAACGAATTAAAACTCTGAAAGAATCTGACAATGCAAAATGGGGAAAAATGGACCCATACCAAGTGCTAAAACATTGCACATTGGGCGAAGAAATGTTTCAAGGTAAAAAGGAGTATAAAAGACTTTTTATTGGCAGATTATTTGGTGGAATGGCATTGAAGGGAATAATAAAAAATGAACTTCCAATGAAGAAAAATCAGCCTACGCATCCGGAATTTAAAATATCTGGAACCGGAGATTTCAATAACGAGAAAGAAAAATGGATTGGTTTACTAAATGATTATAACGGTTATTCAAGTTCTAATTTTATTCATCCATTCTTCGGAAAAATGACCAACGACGAAATTGGCATATTTGTTTTCAAACATACAGACCACCATTTAAAACAATTTGGCAGATAATTAAATGTTATGCTAGAAGCCATATTCTTATTTATTGTACTATTGACCTTATTCTTGTTTTATATTGGAACAGGAAAAAACTTAAGGGCAGTACTTATTTTTTTTGCTTGGCAGGTAGTAATAGGGCTTTTGTCATTTTTTGAAGTCTTTAAAGAAAAGCCCCTATTGTTCCCATTGGCTATCATTGCCACTACCCTACTATCCATTTTGGGGTTTAAAATAATTTCAATTAAAGAGCTAAATACGCGCTATTTAATAGGAATACATATTGTAAGAATCCCAGTAGAATTATGTTTGTACCAACTTTTTATAAAAGGTCAAATTCCCGAAATAATGACTTTTACCGGTTGGAATTTTGATATTTTAATAGGACTCTCTGCACTTGTGATCTTAATTTATCAATTCGTAAAGAAGAAGAATTTAGCACGACAGTATTTTTTATTTTGGAATGTAATTGGACTATTGTTTCTTTCAGTCATTGTCATAATTGCCATATTATCTTCTCCGCTACCAATTCAGCAATTTGCATTTGAGCAACCAAATGTGGCTCTTTTTCAATTTCCATATTGTTTTTTACCGACATGTATAGTGCCCATCGTTTTTATCTCTCATTTCCTGCTTATTAAGCATCTTAAATAATTCTAAAACATTAATAATTAGTATTCCTGTTTTAACTTAATCTTTTCATTTTTTAAATAAAGGCGTAGTATTTTTAGCACAAACACAACCATTGCCAAAACATTTACTATTCATACTTATAGCAGTACTAGCCTCCTTTTTGGGGTTTGGTCAAGACAATTCTACTATATTAAATGGTAAGGTTTCAAGTTCTAAAAATGATGTCTCTAACGTATTAATCGTTAATCTCAATTCTAAAAAATCTACCATAACAGATTCCCTTGGTTTATTTTCTATTGAGGTGAAGTTAAAGGACTCGGTACGTATTACTGCAGTGCAATACCTACCAAAAAAAATAGTAATTAGCGAATCTCACATGAATAGTAGCTTAATAACCATACAACTCATTGATAATATTATTGATTTAAGCGAAGTTACAGTTACCCCCTATAATTTAACCGGTGAGATTGACAGAGATATAGATAGGCTACAAATAGAACCCACGGTAACATCATATTCCTTAGGGCTACAAAATGCTGATGTCACCAAAATGACCCAAAGCGAAAGGTTACTACAAGAAGCTGATAGAGGAAAATATGTAAGTCTCCAAACAATGGATGAGTACGGTAAGTTAAATGAAATTTTGAGTTATGTTGGGTTTGGGTTGAGTGTTAAGGTAAATACCCATAAAATCATGAACAAAGTTTCTGGCAGAACTAAATCATTAGAAGAAATGGTGGAGCGTGATGAAAACATGAATCTAGAAAAAGAAATTATTTATAAATTTTCAAAGCGAACAATAGCAGAACATTTTAACATACCAGAATCTAACGTCAACGGCTTTCTCACCTATTGCCTTTCTCAACCTGATTTCAATGAACTATCCGACTCAAAAAATATGGGTGAAATATGGGCTTACCTAGAAACAAAAAGTGTTGATTTTAAGAAGAACGATTTTTCCGAAGAATAGCCTAAACTAAATTCTTATCACAAACTTGAAGTCAACTTCATCATAGTAGAACTTAAGGAATACAACCAACGCAATTGTTCCCAAATAAGTTGTTCTTCTTGATGATTTCGTTTTAACGTACTGTTATCTTCTGCATTCAAATTCACATTTTCAGAATCGAACTTTGGCAATTGTTTTTCAAACGTAATTACCTCTTCAAAATTAGGCTCATTCCCACTATCAATGCTATTAGAAAGCGTTTGCATTACTAAACCAAGGTTTTCATCTATCTTAGAAACAATACTACTAAATCGTTCTGACGCCTCTGTCGTGGTATGGTGTTGAATATAAATACTTAATGATGCCAACGAGGATAAAAAGTTATGGTTCAGCTCTACTAATTCATAAATTTTATTCAGGTTCTTCTGCTTAGAATGTGGTTCTTGCGTCATGCGCTGAAATGCCGAACTTAAATTTGAAGTCTCTAAAAAAGCGCTTTTTCGTGCCAATCTATAGCTGGTAGGTACGTTGCCCTTGTTTACGTAAAAATCTGTAATTTCAGATAGGTACATTCTATTTGCCTCAACACTTTTAGTAACATCTTTTTGTATTTCTTGAAAGCTCCAGCTGGGCCATAAAAACAGAAATCCTACATATGATAATCCTGCGCCAACAAGCGTATCTAAAATTCGGTATTGAATTACGGTCATTACATCTGGCTGTAAAATTCCGTAGATAAATACAATACTTAAGGTTACATAGATTGCCGACAATTTGTAATTTTTCTGTAGCATTGACAGTGCAACAACAAATGAAATCAATGCCAATACTGCATATACATACACATCTTGCACTAAAAATACTATACCTGTAGCAATAACACCACCGATAATAGTACCTATCGTTCGGTCTTTAGATCGTGTTTTTGTAAGACCGTAATTAGGTCTCATGATTAATATAATGGTCAAAAGTATCCAATACGGATTCTGGAAAGCAAAAACATTACCCACCACAAATCCGATCATTAAGGTAACCGCTAAACGTAAGGAATGTCGAAATATAGTAGACCTGAAACTTAGGTTTCGTAATAATATACGCGGACTATAATCTTGAGATATCAAGAAACGTTTTAAAATTTCTTTATCTATAAATTCTTCTGATGCTACATCGTGATCACTAAGCAACCACTTCATTCTTTTAAGTTTGTCGAATTGTTTTTCTTGATATTCTAATAAATTCTGAAACATTATAAAAGCCTCGTAAGCCTTCGCATCTTTTACAGTACCGAGCTCAGAAATCTTAATTCGCAATTCTTCAAAATGCTCTGTAAGCACAACGTGCTTTGGCATTTGATTTGGCTTATTACCAATTTCTGAAATCAATTTCAGTTGATTGGCCATCTCAAAAGTCAGGTTTTGGAACAACTTAGTAAATTCTGGATACAGTTTAAACTGCGCATCCATCTTCGTATAGTTTACCGGATTCGCACCTGCCGTTTCTAACATTTCAATCAATTGCACCAATACCAGTACCCGCTTACCATTATAGGTAGACCTACCTGAGCTTTTACGAGATAGAATAAGAATTTCACGAAGTGTATCGTGTTGTTCTGTAAGCTCACTTTGGAGTAGAAACAACCGCTGCTGCAATTTTTTTCTGTTTGATTGTTCATCAATTAGCTGCGCACGTTTCTGCAAAAGTTTACCGGTACGCCCTATGGTATCATACAAAATTTCTTCTGTCTGCCCCTTTGGGTTTATTTTATACCACAATAAAGACAAGGCTAAATACCAGAGTCCGCCAAGACCTACTAGCAAAGCATATTCATAAATCTTCAATTTATCGGGAGTATGGGCAAAGCTTAAAATCAAAGCTAGAAGTCCTGAAAAACTTATAAGTGAAGCCCTAAATCCATAAGATGATATTAACGAAATAGCAAAACTTGCCACCCCTAAAATAATTAAGGCAAGCCAAGTAGCATAGTGTAAATAGCCACCGATGAAACTAACGACCATTATTAAAGCAGCCGAAAAAAGAATACCGTAGACTTTATGTTTTTGACTACCACTAACATCACTAGGGTTACACCAAAAAGCACCAAAACATATCGCCACACCTATTTCGGTATACCCAGTAGCAATACCAATTGACAGCGGTGTAATAACTGCAACCACGGTAAGTACCGACTTTGAGAAATTGGTACTACGTAGATACTGCAACAGTTCTTTGAAAGAAACAGATATAAAATTTTGAATTTTGTTCAACACCTATATAATCAAGTACAAAGATACACTTTGGTGGTAAGACGTATTAACTACATAAAAACAAAAGGTGCTGAGATAATGAAATCTCAACACCTTTTATACATCTTAAAAAATGCGAACCTAAATTTTAAGTATAATTATCTGTAATGAACAGCAATTTGCGCTAGTTGACCTACAATTTTAACGGAGTCCTTCATAGACAGTTTAGAACCATCGGCATGTATCCATCTTTTTAAAGGCTGTTCGCAAATCATGCTTTTGACTTCTGTTTTACCAAAGTACTTTTTCATTCGCATGAACAGCTCTACATCGAACAACCATTTGGTAACGAATTTCTTATTAAACATTTTAGAGGCAATCTCACGATCCATCACCTTTGCCCCACATTGGGTATCTTTAAAAGGCATGCCTAAAATAGTTTGAATGATTAAGTTGATCGTCATACTAATAACCTTACGGGCAGATTCTTTTGTAATGTTAGCGCCCATTCTTGCAATGCGAGAACCACTTACTATTTTAAAATCTGAGCTTTCGATAGTTTTAACTAAATCATCAAAATCTCTAAAATCTGTCGATAGATCGGCATCTAAAAATCCTATATAATCTAACTGTTGATCTTTTACAAGATGTAGAATCCCTTGCCTTACAGCTTCGGCTTTACCTCCATTTTGCTTGCAATTGTAAATACTTATGTTATCGGGATTATCTTTTTTTAATTTCTGAAGAACAGCTAATGTATTATCTGTACTACCATCATTTACAAAGCATAAATGATACCCAAGATTTTTATGAGCAAACTCTTTAAATTCTTCACTTAAAAGTCGCTCCTCTTCATTATAACAAGGTATAACGACACCAACACAATTCTTTTGTAGAATACGTGTATCAGATTTTTTCGCTGTAATTACGCCCTTATTTTCAGGTGCACCGATTATTCTTTTTACTCTTGCAGCCATTTCGTCAAGACTTACCGGTTTCTTCAAATAATCGTTCACCCCTAAAGCAAAATTTTCCATTATTAATTGCTCATCAGTGTTACCTGACATTACCAAGATAGGTGTATCGTTTTTCATAAATACACGAATATATTTTACCACTTCGGTACCGGTACACGAAACCAATTCAGCCCCAGACATTTCTGGCATATTCATGTCGAGTAAAACCAAATCGGGTTTAAATGAATTAAACAACTGTATACCCGATTCAATAGAATTGGCAGTTTGCACTTCATATCCTAATTCTGATAATCGTTTTTCAACAGAAAGTAGAATAAGTTTTTGGTCGTCTATGGCTAGAATTTTCATGCGTTTGGTTTTGGTTATATATAGTTTACGGTTACAAATTTACTTGCCAAGTAACGAGAATTGGGTTCAAACAAGATGGTTAACTGTTTACTGTAGACGAGCGGTTTATAACATTCGATAACGACCGTTTTATTAAATTTTGGTTCCTACCATTAGTACCACTTAATAATCACAGAACAGTATATTGTAGGTATTCTATTATTAAAATTTCAACTAATCGCTTTTTAATGTATTGATCATCTCATATATTTAATACCTTTATATAGAATTTGATTCTAATTTAACCTTTGGAGAAAAAAACCAATACCCTCTTAATATTAGCTTTGATCGTAGGGCTAGCTTTTCATGGTTCTGCTATTTTCTTTACATTAGAATCTACCTACGATGCATTAATCCATTTATTTTTCGCCGATCATTATGCCAATAGTTGGTTTGATCCGTGGGAATATCGCTGGTATACAGGTTTTACGGTACAGTCTTATCCGCCGTTAGTACATCAACTTATTGGTATTCTCTCTTACATTGGCGGCTTAAAATTCGGTATGTATACCGTTGCATTAATAGCAATAGTGCTTTTCATCACCGGTGCATATCGGTATACGTTGTTAATGACGGGTAGTCGCAGAATAGCGGGTTACGGGGCTGTTATGGCTGTTTTCTCATCGACCTTTGTAGAAACCCTTCATATTTTCGGACAGTTACCTAGTATATCGGCATTATCGATTTTACTGCATTCTATGACCGAAATATACCTATGGATCAAAACTGGTAAAACACGCTATTTTATTACATCGGCGACTATGCTGGCCGTAACGGTAACCTCGCACCATGTTACTCCTCTTTTTGGCATGGTCTTTTTTATCGCTCCTCTAATGGGTATGGCGGTAATGGATGCTGCTAGAGAAAAAGTAGAATCATACAAAGCACTTACATTTAAAGTATTCTGGGGCACCACTTTACAGCACTTTTGGCGTATAGCCAAATTTGGTGGTACCGCTATATTTCTGCTTGTTTTCTGTATTTTCCCTTATTGGTACAACTCTAAAAGAAACCCTATTACCCAGGTAGCCATACCGCATGGTTCACGAGATAATTTCTTGGAAATAACTTCATCCGGACTCGTTTTCTTCATAATTCCGTGGGGCGTATTTCTATTTATTCTGCCCTATTTCTTTTACAGATATTTTAGTAAAAGGTATGTGTTCTTCGGATTATCATTTGCGCTATTAACCATCTTAGGAACCGGTGGCACTACCCCTATTCCGCGTATGATGCTGGGTGAAATGGCTTTTAATATTCTTACCTTGGATAGGTTTACGTTATGGGCAACCATTATGGCACTCCCCATATTCGCAGAGTTTGCCTACCGGATGGTCGAAGGCGATTTAAAAACCTTAATTCAACAAAGGTTCGGCGGAGTTTACCATAGAGTTTTAGGCGGATTGATTGCTGGCGGTATGCTGTTTATGGTACTTTTTACCATGACTTTGGGGTATTTTAGACCCTCGCAGCCAGCTAAAATAAAGATGTTACCCATTGTCAACTTTCTAGGAGCAGATTCGCATGATTCTTGGCGGTATTTACCGTTAGGTTTTGGGGATCAAATGGCTTGGCTTTCTGCACAAACCGGCGCTATGACCGTTGATGGCAACTACCACTCTGCAAGGCGATTACCCGAATTGACCACTCGGGCTATTGAGCGCATAGAGAACTCCAAATTTAGAGGTGTTGAGGGTATTGGATCATTACAGCAGTTCTTGACCGTACCCGAAAAATATAATTTAAAGTACATTTTCTCGAACGATAAATTCTACGACCCCATTCTCTACTATTGTGGTTGGCAACGGCTACAGCAATTAGAAAACGGAATTATGGTTTGGGAAAAGCTGAATGTGGCACCCATACCGCAAATAATGCCCAAGCAAGATGTACCTACCATAATGAAAATTATGTGGGGTATCATTCCGCTATCGACAGTACTGATAGCCATTTTCGTAAATATTCAGATGATTTGGGTACGGCTTTTAAAGTCCAAAAAAGTACCGGTGCATTCTTTTATGAAACTAGAACTGCCGTATAATAAATTCCCATCAAAACTTTTAACCTTCTCACATTGGTGGGCTTTGCTCGTGCTAATTTGTATGGGCTATGGCATGTATATATTTTACGTAAAAAATGTCACGCAATTATCACCCAACAATGTAGTAGAGTCTTATTATGACGCCTTAGATTTTAAAGAATTCTCGAGAGCGCATTCGTATATAGATCCAGAGCAAAATATAGACATTGCCCAGTATATGTTAGAGGTATCAGTAACCGACGGAATCTTAAGTTCATATGCAAAACTAGATTCTTTAGGTATTGAAATTTACGATGAAACCGAAAATAGCGCAAAAGCGAAGGTCTCAACAAGGTGGATCACCCCATTAGAAAATGTTTTCAATAATGACCACCACGAACTGATAAAACGAAAAAATAAGTGGTACGTAAAATCATCAAAAGTTGATAATGACATTCCGCCAGATCAACTTTTTACTGCAAACGGCACAACCTATTACAACCACGGTAGACGAAAAATTACGACTCAAGAAACCTATCATGAAGATGTTTTAAAACAACCTGTTCTTGAAATTTTATCTGCTAAGTTGATAAAATACAAAGGGCAATATAGCATTATAGGTGAGCTACAGAATGTCGACAATACGCCCGCAGATATTGTTATTAAAGCAACCTTGTATAATGACGATAATAAGGAATTGGCGAATTATAACGCCAAGCATCAAATTAAGCATAAGTTGATGCCGAAAGAAACGACAACGTTCAAAATTAACTTTGAAGGTATTGCGTGGTCATCTACCAAAGACACCCTACCACCTACTTTCAATCCAGACGAGTTTACTCCTGTTAGTTTCGAAGAACAACCTACAAAATTTAACTTGCAATCTGCAGGTAACACAGCCAATACCGATTTGTACAAGCATGTCGCTTTACAAGATTTGGTATACACAGAGCAAGGTTTTAATGGTGTATTATTTAATTCGGGCGTGCAAGAAGTAACTATACCGCAACTTATAATCTCGTATTATGATGCAGAGGGCAAGTTGCTTTGGGTAGATCATAAGTTTGTAACCGAAGGGGTACGAATACAGCGTAAGCAGTTCTTTAATTATAAACCTTTAGATCTTGATAGTTTAGCCGTTGTAAGCAGTAGTTTAGAAAATTGCTTTGTAAACGGTTCGCCTAATAAAGCCATAGCCGATAAATTATTCCCCAATAGAAAATTGGAACATGGTATGCAGCAGGCACAGCCTTTTAAAGGAAAAGGATATGAGTACATAAAGTTTGAGATTAACAGTTATATCGGTAATCCTAAATAGTATGCGTATTAAAATTTTAATGATTTTAAGTCTTGTACTGCTTGGTTGTTCTAGTAAAGAGAAAGAACAACCAAAGGAAACGAACACCCCAAATACTACCTTTATTACAGCAACAAATACAAGTGTAGCAGGCGAGGCCATTACCCTAGCTTTCAACACAGATGTGCCAACTGCCAATTTTAAACTACAAGTAAAAAATGCCTATGGTAATGTGCTATTAAATCCTAATGATACAAGTGCTGAAAACATCACTTTTAACATCCCTACAAACTTTACCAGAATTGCTGGTCCGTTTCGATGGAAGCTATTATTAAATGGTAAAACCTTACGCAATGGCACTCATGAAATTACAACGAATGCACCTAAAGCTACCTATGTAGAATCGTATTTTGGACCACGTAGCGTTACCGCAGGCAGAAATGATTTCTCTATGCTGACCATATCACCTACCGATGCTTATGACAACCCCTTAGATGATGGCACCGAGGTAACGGTTAAATATCAATTTTTAGAGAATATCGACGAGCTAAAGATAACGACGGAAAGCTTTATAGCCTGGTACAATGTGGCATCAACCTTAAAATCGGGAAGAATATTAGTAACATCAGAATGTAACGGCACCACTTCAAAAGAACTGGCAACAATTGTTTATCCTGCGAATGCGGTCAACTTTAACATCAGTAGTTCTAGTGCGCACAATTTTGCAGATGGTAACCAAATTGCAACGTTCACATCAGATATTATAAAAGATGAGTTTGGTAATATGGTCACCAATGGCACCTTGGTAACTTTTGTTATTAAAAATGAAAACGATGCTTACCTATATACTATTGGCACTACTATAAATGGTATTGCAGAGGCAAAAACATTACACCCAGATAAAGCAGCATCATGGGAAATACAGGCATTTGTAACTGGTGCTGCAGAAAGTAATACTACGGCATTTGAGTTTAAAGCTGCGATAAAAGACTATCCTGTTCATTTCTCAAAAGGGAACAGAAATATAGATATTGGTCCGTTTGAGAGCTTCATGAAACAGCTTATTCCCGACGGACTCCTATTACAACTAGAAATTTATGATACCGAAGGTAATTTTATAGAATCTAAGATAACGACCACAAAAAGCGGAGTATGTAATATTTTCTTAGGCGAGTATTTTCTGCCGGATGGTGATTATATATTCAAAATAACGGCAGCAGGTATCACAAAAGAATTTACAAAAAGTATACATGGCGATACAGTTAAATAAAACATTATACAGAACCGTATTGATAGTCACCTTTTTGGCTATTAACGGACTTATTCTATACGGAATAGGAGCTGCATGGGCATTTATGAACACCGGCGCAGATAAAACTTCTATGTTGCATTTAGAAGTACCGATGGATGATGTGTATAAACCAAACGTAGAGTGGTCAAATTTAGATAACCCTGGGCGACCAATGGAAGAGCAAGCATTGGGCGAAATCACCAACGATTACATGAACGCATGGCACGTTCGTAATATCGCATTTAAGAAAAATGACCGTTACGGTATTGAAGATTTCTACACCGATAGCGCAAGAGCTAGACTGTACGATAACATTGACCTCAACAAAAAAAACAATCACTGGTACAAGCGTACAACCCTAAGCCATAAATCTGCTTTAGATTTTTATACGGCAGATGGTACTATGGTCGTCTTTAAAGATTATAATGTTGAAGAGTACCAAGAAACGTACGAAGGCGAAACACTTATACTTAAAGAAAAAGATACCACCAGCTACCAAGTCATGATGCTTTTAGAAGACGGCTTTTGGCGAATTAGACACTTAAAAGAAATACCGACACCTACAGATACAACTGAAGTAATTGAACGGAACATAGCACCCAAACTTGAAAAAATAAAGAACCAGAAAGGTATTAACTACTACCCTAAAGATTCTCCTTGGGATACTTTTGGTAAAAGATTCAATGATACTATTATTGATCAAGATTTTCAGATCATTCAAGATATGGGTTTAAATACGATACGTGTATTTCTACAATATGAAGATTTTGGAAAAAATAGAGTCGATGCCAAAAAACTTGCACTTCTAAACAAACTTTTAGACAAGGCTCAAGACCACGAATTAGATGTTCTAATCACTTTATTTGATTTTTATGGGGATTACGATATTTCTAACTGGACACTCACCCACCGACATGCAGAAGCGATTGTAAATGCGGTTAAAGACCACCCTGCCCTATTAGGTTGGGATATTAAAAATGAACCCGACCTAGATTTTGATTCTCGAGGAGAGAATACCGTCATTCAATGGTTGAATCAAATGATTTTAGAAATTAGAAAGTGGGATAAAAAGAACCCTATAACTATTGGTTGGTCTAACCCCGAAGCGGCATTGAACCTATCGAAAGAAGTAGATTTTATTTCTTTTCATTATTATAAAAAACCGCAATACTTTATAGAATCTTATAAGATTTTGAGGTATTTAACGCCCAATAAACCGATTGTTTTACAGGAATATGGCGATTCTTCTTATGATGGTATGTGGAGTTTATTCTCAGGCTCTGACGAAAAACAAGCTGCTTATTATAAAGAAATGCAGGGGTATTTGAAAGATGAGAACATTCCCTTTTTATTTTGGACGCTTTACGACTTTGAAAAAGTACCTAGTTCTGTTGCAGGTAGTCTACCCTGGAAAACCAAAAAACAACATTTCTTTGGTTGTATCGATTCTTTAGGTAATAAAAAACCGTCGTATTACGAACTGGCAATCAAAAAGTAAAAACTATTTTTCTGCGCTAGCTACTTCAATGATACGTCTCGAAAAATAAGGCATAAAAAAAAGGCTGGTAACCACACCAGCCTTTAAATACTAACCATATCAATTCTTAATGAACCAATTTCTTCTCCATAGTTGATATATCAATATTGAAACCGCTTTCTTTCGATTTCTGGATTGCCTTAAAATAATCTATATACATTTGAGTAATAGCCGACATTGGTAATGAACATGCCGCTTTATAATTTTGTTTTGCCAATTGAATTCTATAAGCATCATCGGTAATAATTTTCTCAATGGCATTTGCCAAAGACGAAGTATCATGAGCATCAAAAAATTCGCCTACATACCCCTCTTCCTTAACTAATACACTTAAGTCACCTAAATCTGGTAAGGCAACAGCGTTACCATAACTACCAGCTTGGTGCAATACACCAGAACTACCCGTTGTAGAAGTATACGGGAAAACCGTTACTGCGCTATCTCCGAATATTTTCGGCACATCTTCTTCTGCTACATAACCTGTGTACCTAATTTGAGGCACGTGGCTATATTTTTGTTTCATTTCTTCTAAATAACCAGGTGTATTTGGACTATCTGTACCCGCAATAACGATTTCTATATCTTCATTGGTTCGAGCTCGAATTTCTTCTACCGCCTCTATAAGTATTTCAACTTTTTTGTACGTACCGAACTTACCAAAAGCCATTACCTGTTTTGGACCAGCCGGAAGTTTAAAATCTGGCTCTGGCGGAGTTTCAAATGCGCCATGCGGAATTAAAGCTACATTCTTAACCTTGTATTTATCTTCAAGCGTAGTCACATATTTACTAATAGTAACCGCAAGAATATCTGATGCCAATACAAACTTCGTCAATGTTGTACCTATAAAATTATAGATACTTTGTAACAGCTTGTTTTTAGTAAAACCTGCATTTTCTAAATCGACCTGTTCTAAAATATTATGCAAAAGTGAAATAGTTGGTATTCCCTTAGACTTGCAAATAAATGGAAGCATTAGCCCTAATGCAGCCGGTATTTTCTTATCTCCGAATTTCAAAAACTGAAGATTGAACAATACGGCATCTGGCTTTGTTTGAGAAATAGTTTTGCTAATACCGAAGATATTGCTGTAGCTATTAAAACTCCAACATTCTTTTACCGTAATCTTACAACCGTTTTCTTCAAAGTTTAAATCTTTAGGTTCTTCGGTTCGATCGGTGATCAAAATTAATTCAGTCACTTCTTCTTGAAGTCTAAAGTGTTTTACCAAGTAATAACCGTACTCTGTTAAAGTTACTTTACTAGGCGGATAGGCGGTTACGATTGCTAATTTCATTTGAGCTAAATTTTAATATACAGGGTTATTTTGTGTTGGTATAGTCGTGCTAAACCAAATTATTTTGTTTTTTTAAGGCTGATGAATCCTTTTTATTCTTGATGATGAAAAATAATAACTGTGCTACCAATAGTATAATCATGGCAATAATTTGCATGTGAACTACTGTTTCAAGATTATCATGATAAAGCATGATTAGTGCCACTTGAGAAAAGCCTAACAATCCTGATAATATTACAGGTGAATATTGATTTAACGACAGAAAGTAATATGCAAAAATATTAGACACTGCGAATAGTGATGTCGCCAATGCATACTTCCAAAGTAAATGTGCAATAGATAAATAAGCATCACCGAACATTAACGTAATAATCAAATTCGGAAATAGAAAGCATACAAAAACTATAAAGGTCGATAAGCCACCAATAAAGAATACATACTTAAAAAGAACCGGAGCCGTTGGCTCACCATCTTTTTGTTTTTGAATGACGGTTGGCATCAAAAGCATTACGAACATCCAAGCAACAAAATACACAACCCTACCAATCAATGCCAATGATGAATACAAGCCAGCCTGTTTATCATCGAAATAATGTTTGACCAATAGAATATCGCTATTGTTTATAATAATCTGCGTAAGTTCATAACCAGCCGTAAGGCCAATAAAAATCCAGACTTGTTTTAATTCTACCGCAGCTAATTTGTCTTTAGAAAAAACTTGAACACCTTTAAAATCGGACGGAAAAAGTCCGAATACAAAAGAAAGTGCAATACCTGCTGATATTAAAATTCCCGGTTCAAAGGGCAACAATAACAGCAAAGCAAAAGTAATCAATAACCTACTCCACATTTCTGTCTGGTAGGTACCAGCTAATTTACCGAAGTCATGCTTGCCTTGAAATCTACCCCTGTTTACACTCATAACAAAGTATAAGGGTATGGCAACAGCGAATATCATGAACATGTAATGGTTCTGCGTATTAAAGAGTGCTTGTAGATTTTTAGAAAAAATGAGTACAAGAATACCCGTAAATACACCGAATACCAATGCATATCTATACATAGTATTCTTAAAAGCGATCCATGTATAATCTGTGAATAATACAGCAAATTTTGTGGTTGCCAATTGAAAAGTCATACCAACAAAAGACAATACTAAAAGCAATGTCACTAAAAGTGCCGCATCGGCAAAAGCCTCAGGTCCAAGTAATCTACCTAAAAGTAAATTGTATAAATAGTTACCACCATTTACCAGCAAAGCACTACCCATAAACAAATGTTTAGGGGAGATTCGCTTTAAAGCCAATTTAATTGCTGTCATGATTTTGATAGGGTTTTCGGGGGTTTGGTAGTATTAATTTATCTGTAGACGAAAGCGATTTTTGCCAACTGACCAACAATCTTTACAGAATCTTTCATTGAAAGTTTAGAACCATCGGCATGTATCCATCTTTTTAATGGCTGCTCACAAATAAGTTTTTTGGCTTCGGTTTTACCAAAGTATTTTCGCATTCGAATAAACATTTCAACATCGAACAACCACTTGGTAATAAAAGGTTTGCTAAAAAGTAAAGGAACTACTGAGCGATCCATCACTTTTGCTCCACATTGCGTATCATTGAACGGCATTCTTAAAATGGTTCTAATGATAAGATTAATGGTCATACTAATTATCTTACGAGCAGATTCTTTAGTAATATCGGCACCCATTCTACTCATTCTAGAACCACTAACAATTTTAAAATCAGAGTTGTCTAAGGTTTCAACCAAATCGTCAAAATCTCTAAAATCGGTGGAGAGATCGGCATCTAAAAATCCGATATAATCTAATTGAGGGTCTTTTGCCATGTGTAGCATACCCAATCGAACCGCTTCGGCCTTACCTCCATTTTTCTCACAATCGTATATACTAATATTACTTTCGTTGCCTTTTCTTAGTTCTTCTAAAACTTCTAGAGTTTTATCTGTACTACCATCGTTTACAAAACAAAGATGGTAACCAAGGTTACTATGAGCAAAATCTCTGAACTCTTTACCTAAAAGGCGTTCTTCTTCATTGTAACAAGGTATTACAACCCCCACACAATTTTTTTGAAGCATTCTTGCGCTACTAGACTCTTGAGGGTTCAGTTCTACAACTGGCGCGCCAATCAACCTTTTAATACGAGCCGCCATTTCAGACAAACTCACAGGTTTTTTCATATAATCGTCGATGCCTAAAGTAAAGCCATCTGTAATAATGGTTTCATCGGTATTACCCGACATCACTAATACCGGAGTAGTATTACGCTTGCCTTCTTTAATATGTTTAACAACATCTAAACCAGACATATCTGGCATATTTATATCTACAAGAACCAAATCTGGTTCAAATGAATCATATACTTCTATTCCTTTTTTACCAGAATCAGCTGTTTTTACATCATAACCTAATTCAGTAAGTCTTTTCTCAACAGACAATAAAATAAGCTGTTGGTCATCTATGGTTAGTATTTTCATGGTTTTACGTAAGTAAGATTTAACTTACATATAACGCTAAGTTTTGTAAAAATTGTAGTTTTAAAGTGAAAAACTATAATTTAATTTTCAAAAATAACACAGCTAAACCCCTGACAGATACCTAATAAACAGGGCTATCGTTGAAATACACCCTTTTAAAAATTTTAAAAAAAATTATTAAAATGTGTTCTTTATAGTAAAAATGTACAACTTGAAATAAAAAAATAAAAAGGGAGTAGCTAACCATACTACCCCCTTTTACACAAAACCTAACCAAAAATTTTATGCCATTAATTCTTTTTCAACCATAGGTACATCTAAAGTGAACCCTTTAAGTTTTGCAACTTGCAATACTTTAAAATATTCTACATACATTTTCGTAATATCTTCCATCGGAAAAGAACACGCTGCTCTATAATTAGCTTTTGCCAAATATGTTCTATAAGAATCATGCATTAATATATTTTCTATGGCATCTGCCAATGAAGATGCACTTTCAGGTTCGAAGAACTCTCCTTTATAACCTTCTTCTTTTACAAGTATACTAAGGTCACCTAAATCTGGCAACGCAACCGCTTTGCCATAACTACCAGCTTGGTTCAATACACCAGAACTACCCGTTGTAGATGTATATGGAAAAACAACTACAGCGCTTTCACCAAATAGTACCGGTACATCTTCTTCTGCTACATAACCGGTAAAAACTAACTGGTTTACATGCGCATATTTCTTTTTCATACTTTCTAAGTACCCAGGTGTATTTGGGCTATCTGTACCCGCAATTACGATTTCAATATCTTCATTAGTACGTTGTCTAATTAATTCGATTGCCTCGATCATAATCTCAACCTTTTTGTAGGTGCCGAACTTACCAAAAGCCATTACTTTTTTCGGTCCGGCAGGTAAGCTGTAATCTGGTGTTGGCGGAGTTTCAAAAGAACCATGCGGAATTATAGCCACATTTCTAGATTGATATTTGTTTTCTAATATAGTTTGATATTTGCTAATAGTTACCGCAACGACATCCGACGCTAAAACACATCTTGTTAAAACATTACCGATACCATTATAAATTTTCTGCAGCAATTTATTTGAGGTAATACCAGCGTTATCTAAATCTACCTGTTCTAATATATTATGTAATAAAGAAATAGTTGGTATGCCTTTTAACTTGCACATTAATGGTAACATTAACCCAAGCGCAGCAGGTATTTTTTTATCTCCGAATTTTAAAAACTGTAAATTAAAAAGTACAGCATCGGGCTTTGTTTCTGAAATAGCACGATTGATCTTAAAGATATTTTTGTAATCATTAAAACTCCAACACTCCTTAATCGTAATTTTGCATCCGTCTTCATTAAAACTAAGGTCTTTTTCACCTTCTGTCTTATCGGTTATCAAAATTATTTCTGTTACCTCTTTTTGAAGTCTAAAGTGTTTTACCAAGTGATAACCGTATTCGGTCAATGTTACTTTACTTGGTGGGTAGGCGGTTACAATTGCAAGTTTCATAGGTTAAGTTTTACTATACTATTGGGTTATTTATGCTACAAATATCTAACTATGATGTAGGATTTTGAGGTGGTTTTAGGTGGATGAAGCGTTACTATAGATGAATGGAAGAAAATACTAGTTAAGCCTTATTTAATTATCATACATCTTTAAATCAATCCATTACAAACAGAAAAATATAACCACTTAAAGTATGATAAATAAAAAAGCCCGAAGATGGGGGATTTCCTCGGGCCAGACTCACCTAACATTAAAGTATTAAGAGGTCTTGTTCAATATGTTATTATGAGCGAAATAAAGTAACTGTGCTACCAACAATGTAACCATAGCTATAATTTGAACCTGTACCACCATATATAAGGTGCTATGAAAGAACATGATCATAACAATTTGCGATATACCCAACACGCCAGAGAGTATTACAGGTATATATTTATCTAGTGATAAAAAGTAATAGGCAAATATATTTGAGATTGCAAATAAAGAAGTTGCCAGAGCATATTGCCATAACAACGGCGCCATTGAGGTATAAGCTTCGCCAAACATTAACTGTATTATTAGTTCAGGAAAAACGGCACAGCAGAAAATTATGCAAATAGCCAATACCCCAACATAACTTACATACTTCACTAATATTGGTGCAGTTGCCTCACCATCTTTCTGCTTTTGAACAACGGTAGGTAGTAGCAGCATTACGAACATCCAAGCGACAAAATATACGACTCTCCCAATCATGGCTAAAGAAGCATAGAGTCCGGCATTTACGGTATCGAAATAATGTTTCACCAAAAGAATATCACTATTATTTATTATAATCTGGGTAAGTTCATAACAAGCGGTCAGTACTATAAAACTGATTACTTTTCTTTTATTTTCTTTGGATAAGGTAACTTTTGCGGTGATGCTTTTTATATTAAAATCGGTAGGTATTAATCCGAATACAAACGACAATCCGATACCTAATGCTACCAAAAATGCAGGTTCAAAAGGTACCAACCATAGTAACCCGAGTGTGATTATTAACCTGCTCCACATTTCTGTTTGATAGGTAAGCGATAATTTCTGATAATCTTGTTTGCCTTGGTATCTTCCTCTATTGACCGACATAAAAAAATACAAAGGCACCGATACGGCAAAGGTTTTAAATAATAGAGAAGATTCTGTATGAAATAGTTCTTGTAAGCTATCGGCAAATGCGAATAGTAAAATACCTATTAGTGTACCAAAACCTAATGCATACTTATATAACAATTGTTTTAAAGCCACCCACTCATCATTGCTGAACAAAATTGCAAATTTTGCTGTAGCCAATTGAAAAGTCATTCCTAAAAAAGATAACACGAGTAGTAGGGTAATGAGTAAAGCGGCCTCACTATATGCTGCCGGACCAAGCAATCTACCCAATATAAGGTTATAGAGATAATTACCTCCGTTTACGACGAGCACACTACCCATAAACAATTTTTCTGGAGAAATTTTTTGTAGTACTAGTCTAATTGCTATCATAATCACGTTTTTTTTTAAGTCTCAACATTGACTTGGTTCTACATCAAATATCATAAAGGCTACCCTTATATTTTAGGGGCTTTAGGTCGATGACCAATTACTGTAGACGAATGGCAATTATCGTACTTCCGTAACGGCGGAGTCAATTTTATCTTTACAATATTGAAAAAGACAAATAAATCGCAATAATTACCGTTAGGTATTTGTAGTATTAATCTCACTTTGAATGATTCGTAAAGTAGTATTCCTTATTCTTTTAACCTCATCTTTCTTAAAAGCACAATCTGATATGACCAAAGGCTTTGGTCTTTTAGAGAAAGGTGACTTTCAAGAGGCAGAACTTTTTTTTGGTGAATACCTTAAAACTGACCCCGACAATAAAACGGCATTGCTTTGTTATGGGCGAGCCGTAGGGTTAAGTGGCGAGCCACAAAAATCAACTGGTTTGTTCGCAGATCTTTTAAAAGATTACCCTGGTGATTTTGAAATTTTAATTAATTACAACGAATCATATTTGTGGGCGAAAGAATATGAACAAGCAAGACCCTTGTATGCAGATTTGGTAGAAAAATTCCCGACGAAATTCGGTGCAGTATTGGGTTATGCCAATACCTTAAGTAATTTGAAAAAATACGAACTGGCATTAAGTTGGGTTGAAAAAGCAATTGAACTAGAACCAGAAAATGCAAGTGCAAAAGTCTCTAGAAAATTTATGCGTTTGGGTTATGCAAGCGAGTTTGTAAATAATCAGCAGTACGGTAAAGGAGAGCAAACATTAAAGAAAATTTTTGAAGACTTCCCTGAAGACAAAGATGTTCTTATAAACTTGGCGAACTTATATCTCATTATAAAAGAGGCGGACAAAGCAAAAGATATATATGTTAGATATGCAACGACCCCAAAAGATTCTATTACAGCTCTAAACGGTATTGCATTGGCAGAACATATCGATGAAAATGATAAAGAAGCACTTATTATCGCCAAAGGAGCAACGGTAAAGGTTGATAAAATTGATGATGTAAAACTTACCGAAAGTACTTATGATCGTTATGTTCAAGCCTTAATATGGAACAGAAAGTTTATTTCTGCCAGAAATAAGATTGATAGTTTAGAAGTGCACTACCCTAACAAAAATTGGATACTAGCTTTAAAAGCTACATTAGGTCTATACACTGGTGATGCAAAATCTAGTGTTGAAAGTTATGATAGAATTTTGGTTAATGACAGTGCTTCATTTGATGGTAATTTAGGCAAGGCAAATGCCTTGTTTGCATCTGACAAAATTATACCTGCATACAGTATGGCAAACCAGACCTTAAAATTCTACAAGAATCAAAAAGATGCCAAAGGCTTTATTGAGAAGCTGAACTTAATGCATACACCTACAATTGAAGAGCATGCTGCTTATACTTTTGATAATGGTAACAATACAGCCTTTTTTACGAATACTACTGTAGACGTACCTTTCTCTACAAAATTTAGAACTACAATTTCATATTTCTTTCGATCTACAGAAAATACGGTTACCGATAATAAAGCAACCTCGCATGTAGCATTGGTTGGTTTACAGTATAAGTTATTTCCGAAAACGGTTTTAAAATCGGTACTGGGTATAAACAATTCTAGATTTTTAGACGAAGCATATACCCAGCCTGTTATTGACTTAAAACTAGATTTACAACCTTTTAAACTACAGAACCTAACACTAGGTTACCAAAGAGAGGTTCAGAGTTTTAATGCCGAATTAATTGAAAGAGAAATTGTTCAAAATCATTACGGGTTAAATTATAATTTAGGTACGAATGTCAATTTTGGTTGGTATACACAATTAATGCATACACAACAGAGCGATGATAATGTTAGAAATTTATTGTTCACATCTCTGTATTACAATGTATTACGAAAACCTGCTTTAAAAATGGGGGTCAATTACCAGTACATTACATTTAAAGACCAAGTGCCTACCATATATTTTAGTCCTGAGAAATACCAGGCAGTTGAACTGTTCGCCGATATACGAGGTAAAATTTCTGAAAAGACTACCTATATGGCCAGTGCCGCAACAGGTATTCAAAAAGTCGAAGATGACCCTAATACCAATATTTTTAGAGCAGAAGCCTCAGTACAACATCAGTTTTCTAAACGATTTAGTTTAAATGTATACGGTAAGTATAGTAATATTGCCTCTGCCACTGCAGCTGGTTTTGAATTTACCGAAATTGGGTTAAAAGCTAAATGGTTGTTTTTAAAGAAACCATTATTTCACAAGAAATTGGACTTAGATCAATAAGTTAAATCGAACATTTTAAACCTTTTTACGCGCTATTATTTATCTAAAAAGCGATAGAAAGAACCTTATAGGTAATTTCTTGCTGCTCACTGGGTTTTATTAGGTAATTACACCATATTTCTTATAAAAAAATATGTTGATAATTTAAAAAATGTAAGAATTTTACTTATTTTAGCGTAAGTAAAAAAATTCCAAATTGAGCACAGGTTTATGAAAATGAAACTCTAACTGAACTTATATGTGGAAAAGAGTTTTAATGATGTTTATTGGCCTTTATGTGCCACTTTTTGTGCTTACCTTTTTTTTATATTTCTCCCAAAGGGCAGAACTAATTAAAAATATTACGGAACGTCAGATTCGTGCAAACACGATGAAGAAAGTTTCCTTTGAAGAAGAATGCCAATCTTTTTTACGTAATACCAATTATTGGGCTAGTCTAAAATATCCCAAGAATTTTGATCCATTAGTAGAGCATTCCTCATTCTTAAATTCTTATCTAGAACTCATTGAATATATTACTACTTATGATCAATTTCGCTTTATAGATTTAGAAGGAAAAGAATTTTTTAGAGCCGAACGAGTTGGAAACGATTCTATTATAATTAGCGCTTTACAAAATAAAAATCACCAACCTTATGTAAAAGCAGGATTACAATTAAAAAGAAATCAAATATATCTTTCTCAAATAAGCTTAAATAGAGAAAATGGGAAAATTGAAAAACCGTATAAACCAGTTATTAGAATTGTGGCTCCTATTTTTGATAATGAACAAAATCAAATAGGTTTAGTGGTCATTAATTTTAAAATGAAAAATGTTTTGGACCAAATGAAATCTACAGTTGAAGACAAAAATGTTTATTTGTTAGATGAGGATTACAGAATTATAAGTTCAAGTACTATAAAAGAAGATGTGCCATATGAATCTGGAAATGAAAATAGCACTTTAGACGGTATTTTAAAAACTACATTAATAAGCCATAATCGAGACAGCACTTTTGTTGAAAATGATCATATATGGTCGCAGCAATCTATTAATTTAAATGGAGCAACATTTACGTTTGGTTCTAAATCAAACTTACCAAAAGAAATAGTAACCCCATCTAATTGGCTTCTGGCCTTAGAAATACCTCAAAGAGTAGTAAAAGCCGAATTACAGCCTGTCTTTGAAAGAATGTTAACCTTTAATTTTATTTCAATTATTAGTCTACTAACGCTATGCTATATTTTTCAAAAAAAGAAAATTGAAAAAGAACAATTCTATACAGAGCTAGAAAATAAAAACATTCTATTAACAAGAAGTAAAGACAAATTAGAAGAGAATAATGTAATAGTCAATGAAATGAACAATAGCTTAGAAATTCGAAATAAGCAGTTAAGTGACTTCAACTATTTAATTTCTCATAACCTGCGCTCACCAGTTACCAGTATGTCGGTGATTGTTGAGATGATACAGAAAGAAAAAAATCCTGAAACATTAAATCAATTACTACCTAAACTAGATCAAGTAGCTAAAAGTATAACCAACCTAACCGAAGACATAAATGACTATGTAGCTATACTTGATACTAAAGAAATAAAAATAGTTGACATCGATTTAAAAGAATTGATACTTGAGGTTAAAAATGAATTTACAGAAACACTTTTAGATAATACTGGCTTTGAAGTTCAATTAAATTTAGAGGCTTGGAACCATATTTTATATTCTAAGTTCTATTTACAAAGCATCGTTCATAATTTTATTTCTAATGCTATTAAATATAAACGCGACAATGTCGATTCGTATATTCAATTTGAATCTGCAATAGAAAATAAACAAAAGGTGTTGTATGTTCGAGATAATGGAATAGGATTAAATCTAGAAAGACACGGCGATAATGTCTTTAAATTATACAAACGCTTTCATAGAAATATCTCTGGTAAAGGGATGGGACTTTTTTTGGTGAAATCTCAATTAGAAGCTCTTAATGCAACAATAACAATAAATAGCAAAGTAGGAGAAGGAACTACATTTAAATTAATATTCGAAAAATGAACACAAAACCAAACATTTTATTAGTCGATGACGACGAACTGTATTTGTATTTAATGCAAAAGACAATTCATCAAATATCAAAAGAATTGGTGGTATCCACATTTACCGATGGAGAACAAGCTGTTGAATATATTGCAAAATGTACTGAAGAGCAGGTAGAACTACCCGAGGTCATATTTTTAGATATAAATATGCCATTTTTAGATGGCTGGGGCTTTTTAAACGAATTCAAAAAACTGAAACCTAAAATTATTAATAACATTAATATTTACATGGTCAGCTCATCTATGCGCGAAAGCGATGTTAAAAGAGCTTCTAATTTTGAAGAGCTTACTGGGTACGTAGTAAAGCCAGTAAACAAAGTTCAGCTAGCAGAAATATTTAAAAAGATTTACCACGAAAATTGGTAATTATCACTTTAGAAAAAAACTTAAAGCAAATTTAAACGCCTCATTAATTCTGGGCGGTTAGAGCGGCTAATAGGCACCACATTTTTAGCTATAAGCACACTATTATCTTCTATATCAATAATTTTGGTAAAGTTGATAATGTACGATCGGTGTATTTGTAGAAACAATTTTTCAGGTAATTTTTCTTTTATTTTTTTCAAGGTAGTATGTACCCTGTGGTCTTCTTTCTCTGTTTTAACATCAATGTAATCGCCTTTGGCTTCGATAACCAAAATTTCATTGAGTTTCAATTTAATTAACCTTCGGTCTATATTAATATACAAATCTTCACCTTCAGCTGAATTTTGTTGTGTTGCTGCCTGTGCTTGTGGCTTTTTGACAGAAGTATTCTTAATTTTTTCTATACTTTTTTCAAAACGCTCTAGGGTAATCGGTTTCACCAAATAATCAACAATACATTCATATTCATAAGCGGCTATTGCAAAATCTGTATCAGAAGTAGTCATTACTACTTTTGGTGGATCTTTAAGTGTTTGTATAAAATCGACACCACTAAAACCAGGCATGTGAATATCTAGAAAAATAACATCAATATTCTGTTGATTTAAAAACTTGATTGCCGAAATGGCGTTGTCAAATTCTTCAATAACATCAAGCTCAGGTATTTTTGAACAAAGTTGCCTTACAACTAGTCTTGCCGTGGCTTCATCATCGATTATAATACAGTTCATTTAAATTGTTTTAATGTATTCTTCAATAGTTTCTAATACTTCAACGAATTTAGATTGACTATCGTGCTTTCCGTCCAATAATTCCATTTCATAGGCTACTGCTAGCTTATAAGAATTTTCCATTCCTAAAATATTGAACTTATGTTTTAGTTTATGAACTATTTCGGCAGTTTCTTTTACCCTTGTAGTCTTAACATGACCAAAATACTCTTCTTTTTCTAAAGGAAACTCGTTTTTAATAATATCAAGAAACTGATTTCTAAAAGAGATATCGTCACCAGCAAGCTCGTCTACATAATTAAGGTTAGGTTGTTCTATCATGAATTCTTTTTTAATGTGATATAAAACGTGGTACCAACGTTTTCTTCTGATTCTAACCGAACATCGCCTTCATAAAGTACCGCAATTTTCTTAACAATTGCAAGTCCGATGCCGGTAGCATTATTGGCTGTCTCCAGCTTTTTAAACATTTCAAAAATTCCTTTTTGATGCTTTTCAGGAATTCCCTTTCCATTATCTGAAACACTAAACTTCCAATAAGTGTCATCTGCCTCGTAACCAATTTTTATAACTCCTTTTTGAACATGTTCAGTTGCTGTTACAGCATTGGTAAAAAGGTTCATGAACAATTGCTCTAAACGTGCTCTTTCAAAGAACATTTCTGGCAATTCATTATCATACTCAAAGGTTATGTTTTCAGGTACGTATATTGTTTTTTCTATATCTCTAAGGCTATCTTCTAAATTAAAAGTGACTTTATGTTCTTCTGTTTCACCCATTGTAGCATGTTTCAGTATGCCGCTAATAAGCTTATCCATCTTGGTAAGGTTTTGAGATACCAATGTGCAATTTTCTTTACTTGTATCAGAAAATTTCTCTTTTTCATCTTCCATAATCCAACTCATCAACGCATTGATATTTCGAATAGGAGATTTTAAATCATGCGACACCATTTGCGCATAATTGTTTAATGATTCATTCTGGTTTTCTAAACTAGTAAGTAATTTATCTTTTTCTGCAGTCATCTCAGAAACCTGAGTTGCCAAATTACTTATATAAGATGCAAGCTGTTCTGTATTAAACTCTTCTTGAATCTTAATAGTTTTTTCATCATTCAAATTCTCTCTTAAACTAAGAATCGCATTTTCTAGAGAAATAAGAATACTCTTTTGTTGTAATGCTTCTTTCTGTAATCTTTTATTAGCTTCAAAAAGTTCATCTGAACTTATGGTAGATGCTCTATGAAGCATAGAAAATTTATCGTCAAAATTTTCATACGATTTTTCTATAGCTTCTAAAAAGTTTTCCATTTCTGGATGCACCTTTAGATCTTCAGGTAAATATTTTCGAATTTGTCTTTTTAATAGGGAATGCATTATTCGCTAAATAAGGTTAAAGTCATAGTCTGGTTGTGCAATTTACAACTATCTTGACCGCTAAAAGGGGCCATTTCGCCATAGGAGTAAAATCCGCTTATAACCGTATTATCACCAATTACCGATTTAACTTCTTCGATTTCTTCTTCTGTTCGTTGATCCATGACCAACTTTCTACCAATACAACTGATTAATAATGCCAACTCTGGAGAATTCTTTCTACCACCCATAGCGAGCTCTGCTGCATGAAATGCACCATTGGCAATATCATCTACCGACGACATCATTAATTGCACCCTTGCCCCTTCTGGAACGTCGCCAGCTAATGTCATTGTATTTTCTGCTTCATCAATATTTAGAATAGTTCGAACCAAGGGCTCTGCATCATCTGTTACCTTTACACTTAAAGGGTAAAGCAATGCCGACTTCGGCAATTCATTTGCTTTTTCACCTAAATAGGTCTTGTAAAGATCCAATGCAGGTTTACCATCTAACTCAAAAAGTAGATTACCTACAGATTTTGTAATAATACGTTCAGGTCCAAAAGTGGTCCATCCACCATAATTAGAGCTTGTTATTTCTAAGGTATCACCATAAAAACCTATGGCTATTATTTCACCTTCTTTCGGATTTTCGTTATAAGATGCCAATGTTCTTTCAAAACGATCATCATCACCACATAATCCGCCAGAAAGTCCAAAACTCGTATTTTTTAAATGTTCTAAACCTTCTATAAGGGCACTGCCATTAACAGTACTACCTTCAGATATTACAAATAAATGCTTCAAATTATCTTTAGGAAACTCAGCTATTAAACCTTCGCCTAGTTTTTTATCATCATTTTTAAAATCTACAACATTGTTTCTTTTTACCAAAATTGAACTCTTCTCAAATTCAATAGCAGTTAAAACAACGCATCCGTCTAAAACAGTATCATCTATAATTTCACCCGAAGTTGTACCAAAAACAATATGACCATCGGGAAATAATTCGCTTACCTCAGCATATATTTGATCATTTTCTAACATATATCGGTTACCAAAAACAAGAACTAAGGGTTCTTTTAATTGTTTTGAATCATTAAGTACAAAAGACTCATTTGTTTTTTTTATTCCTTGAACTATTTTCATTTTATGAATCTTTAGTTATGGTTTTTCTTTATTGTAAAATGAAATTGAGTTCCTTCCCCAACCACACTATCGATCCAAACTTTACCTTGGTAACGATCAATAATTTTCTTTACTATTGAAAGCCCGATACCGGTTGACCTTTCATTATTACCTATCGATTGAAATATGTCAAAAATCTTTTTATGATACTCTTCTGGTATACCTACCCCATTATCGCTAATGGTAAATTGCCAAAATTCACCATCGTCTTTATAGAGTACTTCAACCAGCCCTACTTCTCTTTCTATATGTACAACCGCATTACCGATTATATTTTGAAATACCTGATGAACCTTAATTCTATCTGCCATGATAATTGGCAAAGTCTCAGGAATGACCAATTTTACATGTTCGGGTATATATATGGTCTCGCCAATATCATTTATGACCTCATTTAAGTCTACTTTAGAATCATCTAAATCAGAACTATTTGCAGTAGAATATTCTAGAATACCATGGATCAACTTATCCATAGAGGCTACTTTCTCTTGCATAAGCTCAAGATTCTGTCTACCACCTTCATCTAAAACATCTTTATAATCATCACTTAGCCAAGTTGCCAAAGCACTAATACTTCTTAACGGAGACTTAAGATCATGAGAAACAATATGGGCATACTCTTGTAATCCTTGATTACTGTTTTCTAAATCTTTTAATAATTTCTCTTTTTGAAGTTCTAATAGTTTTTGATTGGTAATATCTAAATGTATACCTATAGAACCAATTACGGCACCAGTATCATCGTACCTAGGGGCTCCACTAATAAGCCAATGTCTAATTGCATTGTTTTTATCATATACTTCCACCTCATAAGATTCTGATACACCACCTAGTCTATTTTCATTTTTCTTTTCAATGAGACTACCATCTTTGAATTTTATTGTTTGAGAAGCAATTTGACCAATAAGGTCTTCTTTTGTAAAGCCACACATGCTACAAAAGCTTTGGTTGACCATTTGTATAACATCATCATTATCGACCTCAACAAGACCTAAGTTCATGTTTGCAATGATACTACTATATTTTTCTCGTTGGTTTTCTAAGTTCTTTCTATAATTTTTAGAAATGGTAATATCTTGATAAGCCCATAAGTGCCCCTTGTAATCACCATCATTATCTATTGGTATAAAATCTCTTGCCAAAATTCTGCCATCGATCATTTCAAGTTCATCTGCCAAAACGGTTTCTTTTTTAGCTAAAATTTCCTCTATTCTACTAACAAAGTTTTTTGGGCTCTTGAAATACTTTTTATACTCTTCTTCAGATTCTGCGCAGTCAACGCCTATAATTTTCTTTGGAGATTGTTTAATATGAAATAAATCACAGAACTTTTGATTGGTCAATGCAATTTTACCTTCCTCGTCTTCTAAAAGAACACCTGTTTGTAAATTAGAAATAAGAGCAGCCAATCTATTTTGAGATGCTTCTAGTTTTCTATCAGCCTCTAGTTGATGTGAAATATCTTCTATAATAGCCACCTGATAATCTTTTTTTCTATGATCATCATGTATCGCTGAAATTCTAGTTTTAGCCATTAGCGTAGAACCATCTTTTCTAGTAAACTTCCATATTTCAGTAAATTTTTCAATTTTACCGGCACACATTTCATCAAGTTGATTTAGTGTATCTGCCGCATTTTCTGGTTCTGAAATTGATTTGAAAGAAACGTTTTTGAGTCCGCCTTCTTGATAACCAAGCATTTCTACAAAAGTATTATTGGTTTTAAGAATTACTCCGTCAATGGCTAAAACAATACCTAAGGGAGAATTCTCAACTATAATATCTAATTGCGCTTTTTGTTCAGCAACAAGTCTCTTTACTTCGGTTTCTTGGGTAATATCTCTAATAATACCTTGTGCAGCAATAGGTCTTTGATTTTTATCATATACCAGACTTGCGTTAATTTGAATCCATTTTTCAGTTTTGTCTTCAAGAATAATTTTTGCACGATAATTTTTTAAGCTACCTACCTCGATCATCGACCGCATCGATTCTTGGGTATACGCTAAAAAATCTGGGTGTATAAATTGTGAAAGATTTACGAGCTTATCGTTATGATCAAACTGCAAAAATTCTTTAGCAGATCTGTTCATATTAATAACATTGAATTGTAGATCCATTACCACGTAAGGATCGATAATATTTATAAAAATACCGTCTAATTCAGATGTTTTTTCGCTTAGTAAATTTTCGAGTTTACTATTAGATTCTCTTAAATGACTGGTAACATCGTAGAGTTCCTTAGATTTTTCTTCTAAGATATTCTCTGCTTGTTTACGAGCCTTTTTCTGTCGTTCGAGCGCTTTTTTTAAGAGAAGAACTTCTTTATTATCCATGTTGAACTACATCAAATTTTACTTCAGTACCATCTTCTTTAAGAAGTTCGTAGGTAATATCGGCTTTACCGTTAAAATGTTCAAATGCTTTTTCAATTAAACCATGAGCCAATCTATATAAACCTCTAGATGAAGAATATATCATAGAAATAGAATTATCGGTCTTTTCAAGTATCTTAAATGTAGGTAGTTCTGCTTCTGGATAAAGCTTTTTTACATGAACGTGTATATGATCTTCTATAGAGTATAATAACCCTATTGGTGTTCTATAACTTTGAATAACTTCTGGGTGTGCATTTTTTAGACTAGAGAATAAGTAGAGTCCAAATGCGTAAATTAAATCTCCGGCCGGTAAATCTACCTCTTTACTTAGCTGGGTGATCAACGCTACCATTTCATTAAATTCGTAAGTAGCTACAGAGGTATAAATACCCTCTGATGGTAAGTTTGACTTCTCAATAATATTATCAACAGTCTCTAATCCGAATTCAGATTCGACCATTTCTAAAAACTCGGTAAATACGATTCCTTTCATTTGAATTTTTTAAATACACTCAAACGTAGGAAAATTAATACGTAAATAGGAAAAAATGTTGTGAAATGAGCTTTTTTGTTAGCCTTTCACTAGTTGATTAACGTTCCAGTACTCTAAAACAGCGTTTAATTTGTACTCGTAATCTTCATATTTCAATGGTTTGATAACATAACCAGCGATACCAGCTTGGTAACATTTCAACAAATCTGCTCTATTTTCTGAGGTTGTTAAAATAACTGTAGGCAAATATTGAAGTAATTCATCTGCTTTTAAAATAGCTAGAAATTCAATACCATTCATTCTTGGCATATTCAAATCTAAGAGAATAATATCTGGTAATTTTTCGCCAGACCTTAAATAGGTTAACGCCTCTTCACCGTTTTTTGCTTCTATAATTGAATGCTTTAAGTTAAGTTTTGAAACTGTACGTTTCAACTTCATAACTTCTATTAAATCGTCTTCTATTAATAATATGTCCATAGGTCGTTTATATTGATACGACAAAGATCAAAGATTAATCACTTATAAAATGGCTGCTATAGGTGAATGGCAGTTTACTGTCGGTGAATGGTAATTCTATGCCGACGAGTATTTTGAACAATCTTTAAAATGTGCGATCTGGGCTAAATGCCGCAATGTTCATAGACGTCTTAGTACCAGACAATAACTCTGAGACCAGCTTGCCTGTAGCGGGCCCTAAACTCCAACCCATCATGGCATGACCCGTGGCAATAGTCAAGTTTTTAATTCTTGTAGATTTACCGATGTATGGTAAACCATCTGGTGAAACCGGTCGCAATCCCGTTTTTACGTTTTTTATTTCGGTATCGTTAATATCAATATCTGGATAAAAGGCTTTTGCACCATTAGCAATTGCCGCCACTCTTTCTTTTCTTATAATGTCATTATTACCAGAAAACTCCATGGTACCCGCGAATCTTGTAAACCCGTTCATAGGTGTAGCCGCTATTTTAGATTCCATTAATATTGCAGGTATCGTAATACCCGTATCACGTTCTATATTTATTCTATACCCCTTACCACCTTGCAAAGGTAATATCAACTGCAATTTTTTAGCCAGCTCTCCACTCCATGAGCCCGCAGCTAAAATAACTTCTTCTGGTTTATAAGCACTCTTCTTTGTAACTACCTCTTTAATAGTGTTACCAGAACTCTTAATATCTAGAACTTCTTCATTTGTTCTTATAATAACACCTTGCTGCTTCAAATAAGCCACTAACTTGGGCATTATTTCTGTCGGAGTCGTGTGCCCATCACATTCATAATGTATGGCACCTTCGGCATCTATATTCACGTTAGGTTCTAGTTGATGTAATGCTGCCTTATTTAAATCAGATACCTCTAGCCCTTCAAAAGCAACTCTTTCGGCAACTTGTTTTTCATGTAAATAGCTCGCTTCGGTTTTGTATAGCATCAATAAACCTTTTCGCTCTAGTTGAAAATCACCTAAATCGCCCGAATTTTTTATATCGGCAAATAACTCCCTGCTAATAAGGTTGATGTCTTTAATTAAAGGAATCGCCTTTTCGACCTTAGCCAGAGTTGATGACTTATGAAAATACCATGACCATTTCAAAAAATCGGCATCTAGTCTTGGTTTCATGTAAAACGGACTAGCAGAATTGAACATCATCTTTATCCCCTTCGCAATCATACCTGGCGATGCTAATGGAATAATATGACTCGGAGTAATGTACCCTGCATTTACGAATGATGCACCAGAGGTAATATCACCTTTATCAATTACGGTAACCTCAAAACCTTCTTTATTTAAAAAATAGGCAGTGCTTAAACCTACAATGCCACCGCCAATTATAAGTACATTCTTCATTTTTTAGTACTAGAATTTAAATTACTTGAAATCCGTATGCATAGGGATCATCGTCATCTATGGTTATGGTGTTCTGACCATATATTTTTGCCCAACCTTTAATACTAGGTATTATGGCAGGTATATCAGTTATAGTCGTTTCTTCTTCTACCCTACCCACAAACTGAGACCCTATATAACTCTCATGAATAAAATCTTCTCCAACACCTAACTTACCTTTTGCATACCATTGCGCCATTCGTGCAGACGTACCCGTACCACAAGGCGAACGGTCAATAGCCTTATCGCCATAAAATACGGCATTTCTTGCGCTAGCAGTCTCAGAAATAGTATTTCCCGTCCATAATATATGACTCACATTTCTAATGGTTGAATCTTCTGGATGGATAAATTTATCAGGATATTTCAAATTGATTCTCTCCCGCAGTTCTTGACTAAATTGAATTAATTGACTAGCAGAGTAATCTTGAATTCCGTTAAAATTCTTTTGTGGATCTACAATAGCATAAAAATTACCTCCGTAGGATACATCAAAAACAACCTCTCCCAAATAAGATGATGCTATGGTTAAATCTGTCGCAGCCAAATACGACTTTACATTGGTCAATTTTACCCAATCTACTTTATTAGCCGTTTGTTGATACGATATATGTACTAAACCTGCCGGAGTTTCCATACGTACTTTTCCAGGTATTTTAGGTATAATCAATCCTTCTTCAATACCAATGGTAATAGCACCAATGGTACCATGACCGCACATGGGTAAGCATCCGCTGGTTTCAATAAACAATATTCCAAAATCATTATTAGGGTCGCTCGGTGCATAAAAAATACTACCACTCATCATATCATGACCACGAGGCTCGAACATAAGCCCTTTACGGATCCAGTCATATTCCTTTAAAAAATGCAGGCGTTTTTCACTCATGGTTGCGCCGACCAAATCAGGACCACCTTGTTTTAGTACCCTAACAGGATTACCACAAGTATGCGCATCGATACAAACAAATGTGCTGCTGGCCATATTAATAGTTTGTTATTTGTTTCAGTTTTTAGTGTATTCGCCTTCAACAAGTCTTGTAATTTTCAGCGGATTATCGTTTTGCAATGCCGCTGGCAACAATTTATTAGGCCAATCTTGAAAAGAAACAGGACGTACCCATCTTTTTATAGCAGAGGTACCAACAGAAGTAAAACGAGCATCTGTAGAGGCAGGAAAAGGACCACCGTGAACCATAGAAGAATTTACTTCTACACCCGTTGGTACGCCATTGAACAATATACGCCCTACTCTACTCTGCAGTGCATCTACAACCCCAGAATTATGCTCTAAATCTTCTTCAGAACCTAAAACCGTACCCGTTAACTGACCTTCTAAATGATTTAAAATAGCTTCTAATTCTGATGTACTTTCACATTCAACTACAACCGAAAACGGACCAAATACCTCTTTATGCAATTTTGTGTTGGCTAAAAAATCTGCCCCGCTAACTTTTAAAACTGATTGTTGTGCATTATTAGCTTTCGTTGGCTTATCATAATTTGCAGTAACCGTCACTCCTTTCTGTGTTGACAACTCATTTTTACCCTCTTGATATTTTGCATATATATTCGGGTGAAGCATACATGTTGGTTCTAATTTTAGAATTTCTTCGGATAAGGTATTTATGAAACTATCTAATTTAGCCCCCTTCAACCCTAACACCAACCCCGGATTGGTACAAAACTGCCCTGAGCCCATAGTTATTGAAGAAGCATATTTAGTTGCCCAAACATCACCATCGTTCTCTAATGCAGAAGGAAGCAATACTACAGGATTAATACTGCCCATCTCTGCAAATACAGGTATAGGCTCATCTCTTTCGTTAGCTAATTTATAAAGCGCAGTACCACCATTTATACTACCTGTAAACCCAACAGCTTTTACTTTTGGATGCTTCACCAACTGCTGACCCACTTCTATACCGCTACTATTCAAATTTGAAAATACCCCATTAGGCATTCCTGTTTTTTCTGCCGCTTTTATAATTGCCGATGAAACCAGTTCACCTGTCGCTGCATGCATTGGGTGACTTTTAACGATTACTGGGCAACCTGCTGCCAGTGCACTTGCCGTATCACCACCTGCTGTTGAAAATGCTAATGGAAAGTTACTTGCGCCAAATACTACTATAGGACCTAACGGAAATAACATTTTTCGTATATCTGACTTGGGCATCGGTTCTCTATTAGGCTGGGCTTTTTCAATTACCGCTTCTACCCAAGAACCCTCTTTCAACAAACTAGCAAAAGCTCGTAATTGGCCCATAGTACGACCACGTTCACCTCTTGCTCTACCATCTGGCAAACCCGATTCTTTGCAATAGGTCTCAATAAGTTCATCACCAATAGCTTCAATTTCATCAGCAATAGCTTCCAGAAATTCAGCTTTTTTAGCTCCTGAAAAATCTTTATAAACTTTAAAAGCATCAGTAGCTAAGGCTACTGCTTCATCAATTTCATTTGAAGATGCTTCGTAAAAAGTCCATTCTGTTTCTTTATTTTCTTTAGGATTAAAAGTCTTAAAAGTTTTATTTCCTTGCTTAGAAGATTTACTTCCGATTGCATTTGTACCGCTTATCATTTTTTATTTTTCTGATGTTACTCAAAAGTAAATAAAGAAGCCGAAACAAATTTCGATTCTTTCTTTACATTTCTTTATATACCCAGTAAACGTGTGGGGCATATAATAATGGTTCAATTAGTTAATACCTTTATAATCTGGCAATGTTGGCCTTGTAGCCATGCCTTGTTTTATAATCGCTGCTACTCTTTCGCGTTCTGCACCTACTAGTGGCAACCTTGGCGCACGAACATTCTCGGTACCAATACCAGTTGCAACTTCTGCCATTTTAATATTCTGTACTAATTGCGGACTAATATCAAGCTCCAATAATGGTAAAAACCATCTGTATATTTCTAATGCTTCTTTAATTCTACCGGCTCTTGCCAATTCGAAAACAGCACAAGTTTCAGCAGGGAAAGCACATACCAAACCAGCTACCCATCCATCAGCACCCATTAATGTGCTTTCTAAGCCTAAGGTATCTACACCAGTTAAAACATTTAGTCTATCTCCGAATCTTGTTTTTATACGCGTAATATTAGATATGTCTCTCGTCGATTCTTTTACCGCCTGTATATTATCGCAAACCATAAGTTCCTCTAACATATCTAGAGTCACCAAAATTCCGTAATCAATAGGGTTATTATAAATCATGATAGGCAAATCGGTACTATTCGCCGTTTCTTTAAAATACGTAACCGTTTCATGATCATTCGCTTTATAACGCATTGGTGGTAGCATCATTAACCCTGTTGCACCACATTCTTCGGCAACTTCAGCTGCATGAATAGCACCTTTCGTTGTTTGTTCAGCAATATTAATAATGACCGGCACCTTCCCTTTAACCAACTTTACGGTTTCTTTCATGAGAACCTTTTTCTCTTCATAGGTCAATGTACTCGCCTCCCCTAAGGTTCCGCCAAGTATAATTCCGCTTACTCCCGCATCTAATTGAGCCCTTATATTGATAGAGAACATATCTAAATCAAGTTCGTCTTTATCTGTAAATTTTGTGGTAACCGCTGGCATAACGCCTGTCCATGAAATACTCATTATATATTGTTTTTGATGATACCCAAATCTACAGGTAGTATTAGAAATAAATTGTTTTCATATTACCTACACATGGTACTATTTTACCACCTTAATCATATAATTACAATATATACCGCTAAATTAGATGCATATGAAGGTCTTCCCGTTTAAAATACCAAAACCAATAGATGAGCATTTAATTGTTCAAATAGATAAAGAACCTATCTTTTATAACAAGCTTCATCAACATGAAGAAATACAGATAAGCTACATTATAAACGGTAACGGCAAATTATTGGTGGGTGATAGTATTCATCATTTTTCAACAGGAGATATTTATGTGATAGGAAGTAATTTACCTCATGTTTTTAAAAGTATTGCAAGTAATAAAGATGCCCATATGCTAACCGTTTTCTTTACCGATAGCACCTTTGGTGCGCACTTCTTTCAGCTACCCTATTTTAAAGATTTACAATCTTTCTTTACAAATGCCGCTTCTGGGTTTAAAGTAATGTCAAACAAAAAGCAACTAACACAGCAAATCCTAGCACTACAATCTCTACAAAAACTACAACGCTTTACATCGTTTTTAGAGCTATTAGAATTATTAAGCAAAGTAGCTACAGAGCCTTTAAGCAAGTTTATTTATGCTAAAATCTTAAGTTCTAATGAGGGGGAACGCTTGCAAGAAATATTTGATTTTGTTTTTAAGAACTTTCAGCAGCCTATATTGTTAGATGACATTTCTAAAATGGCCTATATGACTCCAAATGCCTTTTGCCGCTTTTTCAAACAGCGCACCAACAAAACATTTTTTCAATTCTTAATTGAGCTTCGTATAGAACATGCGTGCCAGCTATTAAATTCGAAAAAAGATTTAAATATTAATATGATATCCGACCTATCTGGTTTCAACTCCATTTCTAATTTTAATAAGAAATTTAAAAAGATAAAAGGCTTAACACCAACCCAGTATCAAAAATCCCTAGTATTATAGAAAAGTTACCTTATTAATAATCATTAATATATTTTAAATTGAATGAGAGGTTTCTATATTTGCGCTTCATAATACTTCAAGTATGCCCACGTGGTGAAATTGGTAGACATGCTACCTTGAGGGGGTAGTGTTCGTAAGGACGTGCTGGTTCGAATCCAGTCGTGGGCACAAAAGGTTAGATTTAGGTCTAACCTTTTTTTATTTTGATAATTTTAACTATCAAGTACCCTAATACATTCTAATAAATTGTAGATTTGTTTAATCCTTTTTCAGAAAACATGAACAATGTAAAAAAACAGTTTAGTATTAGAGACCTTGAAAACCTCTCTGGCATTAAAGCACATACTATCAGAATTTGGGAAAAAAGATACAATCTTTTATCTCCTGAACGTACCGACACAAACATTAGAACCTATAGCCTTTCGAGCCTACAAAAGTTACTTAATGTTACACTACTCTATAATAACGGACACAAAATATCTAAAATCGCCAAGATATCTGATAAAGACATTCCATATGTAGTTCGCGAAATAGTAGCAAAACACAGTCATAAGAGTCAAGCTATCAATGCTTTTAAATTAGCAATGGTCAATTTTGACCAAACGATGTTCTTTAATACGTATAATGCCCTTTTAAGTGAAAATTCATTTAGAGAAATTTTTAAAGAGACATTTGTTCCTTTATTGAATGAACTTGGATTGCTATGGCAGACGGACACTATTAGTCCGGCTCATGAACATTTTATGAGTAGTTTAATTAAACAAAAGATTTTATTAAATACCGAAAAGCTTCAACATTTGGAACCTACAAAAAAGGACAAAGTATTTGTGGCTTTTTTACCTGAAAATGAAATACACGATATAGGACTATTGTATATTAATTACGAGATTATCTTAAAAGGTTATAAGTGTATTTATTTAGGTCCAACAATACCAATGGAGAACTTAGAAGATGTATTAAAATATTTCGATGACATCTATTTTGTTTCCTACTTCACTGTTTTCCCAGAAAAAGATAAGATTAACAAATACTTAGAAGATTTTTCTAAACTTGTTGCCGAATATAACGACCCTAATTTTTGGATTTTAGGACGACAAACAAATTTTATTGAAGAGGCAACAAAACCTAAATTTTGTAGAACGTTTACTTCCATCGATAACCTGGTTAACAATTTATAATCTCTTTGATACAAATGAATAAAAGTTGCATAGTAATTGGTTCTGGTTTTTCTTCACTATCAGCGGCATGTTACTTGGCAAAAGCTGGCTGGGATGTTTCTATATATGAGAAAAATGACACTGTAGGCGGTAGAGCTTCTCAATTCATAAAAGACGGCTTTACGTTTGATATGGGTCCGAGTTGGTATTGGATGCCAGATATTTTTGATAAGTTTTTTGCCGATTTCAATAAACAAACATCAGACTATTACCAACTAGATAAGCTGAGTCCTGCTTATAAAATATTCTTTAGTGACGATATTATCACCATTGGTGATAGTATGGATAAAATTTGTGAGGAGTTCGAAAGAATAGAACCTGGCAGCTCAAAAGCATTAAAAAAGTTTATCGATAAAGCACAAGAAAATTATGATATTGCCATTAACAAAGTAGTTCTAAGACCGGGACTTTCTCCTTTAGAATTGGTGACGAAAGAAACCATGTTAAAAGTTGACCAATTTTTTAAAACTATTAGTTCGCAAGTACGTAAGTCTTTTAAAAATCCGAAATTGGTATCTACCTTAGAATTCCCTGTTTTGTTTCTTGGCGCTAAACCGAGCAATACTCCGTCATTTTATAATTTCATGAATTTTGCAGATTTTGGCTTGGGTACATGGCACCCAAAAGGTGGTATGTATGAAGTAATTAAGGCTATGGAAAGTCTTGCAAAAGAACTCGGTGTTAAAATAAACACCAATTCGCCGATTGAGAAAATTCAAGTAACCAACGGTAAAGCGACCGGAGTTACGTGCAATGGAGAAACTCATAGCGCAGATGTAGTTTTAAGTGGAGCAGATTACCATCACTCAGAAAGCCTATTAGATGAAAAGTACCAGCAATATTCTCAAAACTATTGGGACAAAAAGGTATTCGCACCATCATCATTATTATTTTACATAGGGCTTGATACGAAACTAAAAAACGTTGAGCATCACAACCTATTTTTTGATACAGATTTTGAGCTACACGCTAAAGAAATTTACGACAGTCCAAAATGGCCAACCAATCCGCTATTCTATGCTAATTTCCCATCTATGACAGATGCTAGCATGGCACCAGATGGTTGCGAAACAGCATTTTTTCTGGTACCTATTGCTACTGCGCTTGAAGATACCGAAGCATTGAGAAATCAATATTTTGACCTTATAATGGATCGTTTTGAAAAAAGAACAGGACAAGACATTAGAAAAAATATTATATTCAAAGAAACATTCTGTGTAAACGATTTTGTTGAACGATATAATTCATACAAAGGCAATGCCTACGGTATGGCAAATACTTTAACACAAACTGCATTTTTGAGACCGAATTTAAGAAGTAAAAAAGTAGTTGATTTATATTTTACAGGACAACTGACTGTACCTGGTCCCGGTGTGCCACCCGCGCTAATCTCCGGTAAGTTAGTGTCAGAATTAATTATAAAAGATAATTAGTTAATTTATGAAAGATACTTTTGATCAAGTTTCATACCAATGCAGTAAGATTGTTACCAAACGATATAGTACATCTTTCGCATTAGCCACCAAGATGTTGCACTCATCTATACGTGGTCATATTTATAATATATATGGTTTTGTTCGCTTTGCAGATGAAATTGTCGACACCTTTCATGATTATGACAAAGAGGTGCTTTTCGATAAATTCGAAGAAGAACTTGAAGCTTCATTACGAGATAAAATAAGTCTTAATCCTATTTTAAATTCTTTTCAACATACCTATCATACCTACAAGATACCTAAGCACTTGGTTGATTCATTTATGAAAAGTATGCGAATGGATTTGGTGAAAAATATTTACAGAACCGATGCAGAATACAAAGAATACATATATGGCTCTGCAGATGTTGTTGGCTTAATGTGTCTTCAGGTTTTTGTAAAGGGTGATGTTGAAGAGTATAACCGATTAAAAGAATCGGCAATGGCATTAGGTTCCGCTTTTCAAAAAGTAAATTTCTTGCGAGATGTAAAAGCTGATTTTGAGGAACTGAATAGATCATATTTCCCAAACACGAACTTGAAGGAATTAGACGAAGCATCTAAAAAACGTATCGTTGAAGAAATAAAGGCAGATTTCAAAAAAGGATATGAGGGAATTGTAAATTTACCTACGGATGCAAAATTCGGAGTATACACAGCATATAAATATTATTACAAACTTTTGAATAAGCTACAAAGCACACCGTCTCTAGAAATTAAGAATGCTAGAATAAGGGTTCCTAATTATCAGAAATTTGGTTTACTAGCGCGTTCTTATGTTAAATTTAAAATGAACTTGGTATAATGAATATAGTTATTTGGATATTGATTTTTCTAGGAACATTCTTGTTCATGGAATTCATGGCGTGGTTTACGCATAAATATGTAATGCATGGTTTTCTCTGGAGTCTTCATAGCGACCATCATAAAAAAGATCACGACTCGTGGTTTGAAAGAAATGACCTTTTCTTCATCTTTTATGCGATTGTAAGTATGTCTTTGTTCTACTCTGGCACCACGGGTTTTTGGTACGGCTACCCATTAGGGTTTGGTATATTAGCTTACGGTATAGCTTATTTCTTGGTACATGATATTTTTATACACCAGCGCTTTAAATTATTTAGAAACGCCAATAACTGGTATAGTAGAGGTGTTAGAAGAGCTCACAAAATGCACCACAAACATATTGGCAAAGGCGATGGCGAATGCTTCGGTATGCTGTTTGTACCTTTTAAGTATTTTAAGAAATAGTAATCAGGTAAAACTACAAGCAGCTTATTCTGCTATAAGTTGATTTAGAAGTTTATCAACTTTATCATTATCCCAATCAGCAATAGCATTTTGGTGTATTACTATTGAACCGGTTTTATCTATTAGGTAAGATCCTGGCGGTTTTAATAATGAAATCGGACTTGGTTCACCAATTATTTGATAGGTTACTGGGAAGGTATACCCTTGCTCATCCATAAAAAGCTCCACAGGAGCTCTTTCTTCATTGGTAATTACGTAGAACTTCATCTTATCGCCGTAAGTATCGTAAAGGTACTGCACGTCTTTTAACTGCGCCTGAGAAGGCATATGCCATGAAGTCCAAAATGTAATGAATGCTACTTTACCTTTTGCCTCATCAAAATTAAAGAACTTCCAATTCTGATCTTTTAACTTCCAATCATAGTCCGTTACCTTTCCTCGATTTTCAGATTTGATAATTGTAGGGGAAGTGGCAAATGCCCTGTTAAGCATAATCTTGCTATAATCACCCAATGGGGTAACGAAAAAAGAAATTACAAAAGCAATGATCAATAAGGTAAAAACCGTTTGTCTGGTCATAAAAGTTAAATAGGGGTCAAAACTAAAAAACTCCTGATTAATATCAGGAGTTTTCCTTACAAATTTTGAGTTGTTGAATTATGAGGCGTTTTCCCTCTTAATAACGTTTAAAGCTGAACCTTCTCTATACCACCCAATTTGTGCGGCATTATAAGTATGGTTTACTTTGATTACATCTTTACTACCATCAGCATGAACAACCTCAACGGTCAATTGCTTATCTGGAGCAAATTCTGCTATATCTGTAAAATTGAATGTATCGTCTTCTTGAATAAGATCATAATCGCTTTCATTAGCAAAAGTCAACCCTAACATCCCTTGTTTTTTAAGGTTTGTTTCGTGTATACGTGCAAATGACTTTACAATTACTGCAGCAACACCTAAGTGACGTGGCTCCATTGCCGCGTGTTCACGTGAAGAACCTTCGCCATAGTTATGATCACCAACAACAATACTTCTAACACCTGCTGCTTTATAAGCTCTTGCAGTATCTGGTACACCACCAAATTCACCGTTCAATTGATTTTTAACCATATTGGTCTTATGACCAAATGCATTGACAGCACCGATTAAACAGTTGTTAGAAATATTATCTAAATGCCCACGGAAACGTAACCATGGCCCTGCCATAGAAATATGATCCGTTGTACACTTACCAAATGCTTTGATTAACAATTTAGCACCCATTAAACTTTCGTCTTTTATCGGTGTAAACGGCTCTAACAATTGTAAACGTTCAGAATCTGAAGCAACTTTAACTTCTACACCAGATCCATCTTCATCAGGTGCAAGAAAACCAGCATCTTCTACTGCAAAACCTTTAGGAGGCAATTCCCATCCTGTTGGTTCATCGAACTTTACTTCTTCTCCTTTTTCGTTGATTAGTGTATCCGTCATCGGATTAAAATCTAATCTACCTGCAATTGCAATTGCCGCCGTAATTTCTGGCGAAGCTACAAATGCGTGCGTATTAGGGTTACCATCTGCACGTTTTGCAAAGTTTCTGTTGAAAGAGTGAACAATACTGTTCTTTGGTGCATTTTTAGGATCACTATAACGCGCCCATTGACCAATACATGGTCCGCATGCGTTGGTAAAAATCTTAGCATCCAATTTCTCGAATATTCCAAGAATACCGTCTCTATCTGCTGTATATCGTACTTGTTCAGAACCAGGATTAATTCCTAATTCCGACTTCATTTTAATTCCTTTATCAATAGCTTGTTGTGCAATTGAAGAAGCTCTAGATAAATCTTCGTAAGAAGAGTTAGTACAAGAACCAATTAACCCCCATTCCACAGCTAATGGCCATTCGTGTTCAGTAGCCTTCTCTGTCATGTCTTTACCAACTTTCGTAGATAAATCTGGCGTAAAAGGACCATTTAATAATGGAGTCAATTCAGTCAAGTTAATTTCAATAACTTCATCAAAGTATTGCTCAGGGTTTGCATAAACCTCATCATCTGCAGTTAAATACTCTTTCACTTCATTTGCAGCATCAGCAATATCAGCTCTATCGGTAGCTCTTAAATAACGCTCCATAGATTCATCATAGCCGAAAGTAGAAGTCGTCGCCCCTATCTCTGCACCCATGTTACAAATTGTACCCTTACCTGTACATGATAAAGATTTTGCACCTGAACCAAAGTATTCAACAATCGCTCCTGTTCCACCTTTAACGGTAAGAATTTCGGCAACTTTTAATATCACATCTTTTGGCGCTGTCCATCCAGAAATAGTTCCGGTTAACTTTACACCTATTAGTTTAGGAAATTTAAGTTCCCAAGCCATACCTGCCATAACATCAACAGCATCTGCACCACCAACACCAATAGCAACCATACCCAATCCACCGGCATTAACTGTATGCGAATCGGTACCGATCATCATTCCACCAGGGAAAGCATAATTCTCTAATACAACTTGGTGAATAATACCAGCACCTGGTTTCCAAAAACCAATTCCGTATTTATTAGAAACAGATTCTAAGAAATCAAAAACTTCTGCACTTGTAGTGTTCGCCGATTTTAAATCTGCAGTAGCACCATTTTTAGCCTGAATTAAGTGATCACAGTGTACTGTAGTTGGTACAGCAACCTTCGGCTTACCTGCTTGCATAAATTGCAATAAAGCCATTTGAGCCGTAGCATCTTGACAAGCGATACGATCCGGAGCAAAATCAACATAATCTTTACCTCTTGTAAATGGTTTATCAGGCGTGCCATCCCATAAGTGAGAATATAAAATCTTTTCTGAAAGCGTTAGCGGCTTACCTACAATCTCTCTCGCCTTGTCTACACGTTCCGACATGGAAGCGTAAACTTTTTTAATCATATCTATGTCAAAAGCCATAAAATCTATTTATATAAATTATTAATCTATCTTATCTGTACAAGATACGAAATGTACAGAGATTTTAAGAGCGCATATGAAATTAAGAATGATTATAAAAAACTGAATGAAAGAAGCCTGATTTTGAGCACACAAGCTCCTCAAAATAGCAAATATCGCTATCAACTTTTATCATCAAATACATTAAACAACTTTTAAACTTCGCTAAAACAAGACTTTCAAAAGCAGCTTCATATGCTGTTATAATAGATGTTCTGGCAAAAATGAAGAAAATTTTACTTTATAATTTTAATGGATTTTTCTAAACCAATTGGGTTACTTCATGTATTTTACAAAAAATTAAAAATTTCATGAAATCACCTTTTCACTTATCAAAAGAAGAAATGCAATCTTATGGCTATAAAATTGTAGACTTAATTGTTGAGCATTATACAGAAATTGAGAATAAAAATCCCGTAAGTATTGCTTCTAGAAAAGAAATGGATTCTATTTTCTTACAAGAAGCTCCAGATAAAGGAATGCCTGCAGATAAAGTTTTAGACTTTGTTATGGATAATGTAATACCCAACTCAAATATTTCTGGTCATCCAAAATCATTTTCTTTTGTACCCGGACCAAGTAATTTTATAAGCGCTATTTCAGATTCTTTGGCAACAGGATTTAATATTTTTTCTGGCGGATGGATTGTTGCTCCCGCAGCGGCAGAATTAGAAATCGTCACTCTAAATTGGTTGTTGAAAATGTTCGATTTCCCCATAAAAAAAGGAGGGGGAATTTTTACAAGTGGCGGTTCTATGGCAAATTTAACAGCTTTAGTAACTGCAAGAAGAGTAAAATGTGGTGACGATTTTTCTAATGCCATTATTTATTTATCAGACCAAGCACACTCTTCAAACATTAAAGCAATTAGGGTCTTAGGTTTTAAGAAAGAACAGATTAAAATAATACCTACCGATTTAGAATTTAAAATAAGCATCAATAAACTTAAAAATGAAATTGCTAAAGATAAAATAGAAGGCAGAAAACCTTTTTGCATTATTGCATCTGCCGGTACCACAAATACTGGTACTGTAGACCCATTAGACACCTTAGCAGATATTTGTGAAAAAGAGAATCTTTGGTTTCATATTGATGGCGCGTATGGTGCAGCTGCTATTTTATCAGATAAAGGAAGTAAGGCTTTACGAGGTATTGAGCGTGCAGATTCTTTGACCGTAGATCCACATAAATGGTTTTTTCAACCTTATGAAATTGGATGTCTTTTGGTAAAAAATGCATCTTGGCTTAGTAATACTTTTAGTGAAAAACCAGAATATTTAAGAGATATAGAAGGTAACGAATCAGAAATTAATTTTTATGATTACGGCATTCAGTTAACAAGAAGGTTTAGAGCCTTAAAGTTTTACATGTCTATAAAAACGTATGGTTTAGACGCTTTTAAAAAAGCCATTACTTATAATATTGACTTAGCCGATAAAACAGAAGACCTGTTAAGAGAAAGCGGAAATTGGGAAATTGTTTCGTTAGCAACTTTGGCAATAATAAATTTTAGATACAATCCGTTAGAATCAAAATTATCTGAAGAACAATTAGATAAATTAAATCAACAAATTTCAGCGAGAGTTGTGGCATCAAAAGAAGCACTTTTAGTAACTACTGTTTTACAAAACCAAGTGGTAATTAGAATGTGCTTAATTAATCCAGATACTACATTAGATCACATAAAAGACACTTTAAATCAATGCGAAAAATTTGCTAAGCAAATTCTTTTAGATTGGAAAAATGCAGTCTAAAATCAGCTATGAATATGACTAAGGTCTAAAATGCTAATTATCTAATTTATATAAATTAAAACAAAAAATGCCTGAGTTAAAACTCAGGCATTTTTAATATAAAATAATTATTTCTTTTAATTATACTACCAATAATTTACTCGAAGGCTTGAACTTAGTAAGTACAATACCATCAACTGCAGCTTGGTATTCTTCTAAAGTAGGAGTTCTACCTAAAATAGTAGACAAGACTACTACTGGAGTAGATGACAATAAAGATTCGCCTTTTTTCTCACCTGTATCTTTTACAACTCTACCTTGAAATAAACGTGTAGAAGTAGCCATTACCGTATCTCCTGGTTCAGCTTTTTCTTGGTTACCCATACATAAGTTACAACCCGGACGCTCTAAGTATAACATGTTCTCATACTTTAAACGAGCTGCTCCTTTAGGGGCATCGTCATTAAATTCGAAACCAGCGTATTTTTCTAAAACTGCCCAGTCTCCTTCTGCCTTTAACTCATCAACAATATTATATGTAGGAGGCGCAACAACTAAAGGAGCTTTAAACTCTACTTTTCCTTGTTGTTTCTCAATGTTCTTTAACATTTGAGCTAAAATCTGCATATCTCCTTTATGAATCATACATGATCCAATAAATCCTAAATCCACTTGTTTAGTTCCTCCATAATAAGATAAAGGTCTAATGTTATCGTGTGTATAACGTTTAGATACATCTTCGTTATTTACATCTGGATCGGCAATCATTGGCTCAACAATCATATCCAAATCGATAACTACTTCTGCAGAATATTTAGCATCTGAGTCTGGTCTTAATGCCGATTTAATTCCCGTTTTAATTTCTGTGATACGGTTATTTGCCTTATCAACTAATCCTTTAAGATCTTGTTTAGGATTATCCATCCCTTTATCAATCATAATTTGAATACGATCTCTTGAGATTTCTAATGATTCAATCAAAGTATCATCTTCAGAAATACAGATAGATGCTTTTGCTTTCATTTCAGCAGTCCAGTCTGTAAACGTAAACGCTTGATCTGAAGTTAAGGTACCAATATGAACTTCAATTATTTTCCCTTGAAAAACATTCTCTCCGTCAAATTGGGTTAGCATTTGTTGCTGTGTGGCGTGAACCACATCACGGAAATCCATATAAGCTTTCATTTCACCTTTAAAGGTAACTTTTACCGATTCTGGAATAGGCATTGTAGCCTCACCTGTAGCTAATGCTAAAGCAACTGTTCCTGAATCTGCACCAAAGGCTACACCTTTAGCCATACGCGTATGTGAATCTCCACCTATGATTACATCCCAATCATCAACCGCAAGGTCATTCAATACTTTATGAATAACGTCAGTCATTGCATGATACTTCCCTTTAGGGTCACGTGCCGTAACTAATCCGAAGTCATTCATAAACCTCATTAATCTTGGAATATTAGCCTTTGACTTATCATCCCAAACGGAAGCTGTATGACACCCTGACTGGTAACCACAATCAACAATAGGAGAAATAACTGTAGCAGCCATCATCTCTAATTCTTGAGAGGTCATTAAACCTGTAGTATCTTGAGAACCTACAATGTTTACTTCAACTCTTACGTTTGAACCTGCATGTAATGTTTTACCCGGAGTAGAACCTACTGCATTTCTGTTAAATATTTTTTCAACAGCAGTTAAACCTTGTCCGTCAATAGAAACTTCTTTTGCTTCTGCATACACTTGAGGAACATCTATTCCTAAAACTTTACAAGCAAAAGTTTGTAATTTTTTACCAAAAACAACAGCATAAGAACCTCCTGCTTTAATAAACTCCTGTTTTGGAGGAGTTAAAGCCGTTGAGATATCTTTTACTACTTTACCGTCTTTAAATAATTCTTTTGTTCTTGTATTGATAGTAAACACTGTTCCTGTAGCTACAGAATATTCTTCTTTTAAGATTGCTTCTCCATCTGCATCTACTACAGTGTTTCCGTCAGCATCTTTTTGCTTTACCCAGTTTTTTAAATCAATTCCAATACCACCCGTTACACCAACAGTTGTTAAGAAAATTGGAGCGATACCGTTTGTACCTGCAATTACTGGAGCATAATTAATAAATGGTACATATTTACTAAAAGGAATCCCTGTCCATAACGCAACGTTATTTACACCAGACATTCTTGAAGACCCTACTCCCATAGTTCCTTTATCGGCAATTAACATCACTCTTTTATTAGGATGTTTCTTTTTTAATGCCAATAATTCGTTTTGCTGATCTTTATTATGCTCAAACATACATTGACCATGTAATTCACGATCTGATCTTGAATGTGCATCTGCACCTGGAGATAATAAATCTGTAGAGATATCACCGATACCTGCTACAAAAGTTACGATTTCTATTTCTTCATCAATTTCTGGTAATTTTGTAAAGAATTCTGCTTGAGCATAACTCTCTATCAATTCTTTAGCGATTGCATTTCCTGCTTTATAAGCTTTTTCTAATTGCTCTGTATCTGCTTCGTACAAGAAAACTTGCGTTTTCAATACTTTTAAAGCATCAATAGCTATGGCTGTATCATTTCCTAAAGCTAAATCTAACAACACTTCTACCGAAGGTCCACCCTTCATGTGAGACAATTGTTCAAGAGCAAAAGCAGGAGTAATCTCTTTTACGACTGATTCACCAAGAACTATTTCTTTTAAAAATTTAGCTTTAACACCGGCAGCACTAGTGGTACCAGGTAAAACGTTATAGATAAAAAAGTTAAGAGAACCTTCTCTATACTCGTTATCTACATCTTTAATTTGCTCAATAATTTTGCTAAGTAATTCAGCACCATCAATTGGCTTTGGGTGAAGACCTTGACTTTTACGTTCTTCGATCTCCTTAAGGTAATCTTTATAAATGCTCATTAAAAAGTAATTTGTTTGTTAATTTGGATGCAGACATGTAGTTCGATTTCTTATTTCTTTCTGAAGATTTGTCGATGAAATGAGAATCATTATAACCACAAATTAACAGATTGAATTGATTTTAAGAATATATTCTATTGAATAAGAACATTAAATATTCTTCTAAACTTACCAATGTCAAATGTCATCTGTTAATTAATATTAAGTTAACGCAATTCCGTAAAATTACGTAATATAGAACGCATTTAAAATTAAATAAGTATGATTAGGTGCTTTTTCTCAAATGAGGCAAAAAGTGAATAGATATCAAACAATAATGATAGCCATTTTGTTTAATTCTTTAGAAAAATGTAGAAAAGTGGTTGATTTTTAGAGTAACCTATCAATAATGTCCTCTTCACTGATACCTTCAGCCTCTGCTTTATAGTTCTTTATGATACGATGACGCAGTATACCTTTGACCACAGCATGCACATCTTCGATATCTGGAGAGAACTTACCGTGAATGGCGGCATTTGCCTTAGCACCCAAAATAAGGTTTTGAGATGCTCTTGGCCCTGCTCCCCAATCTAAATATTGCTTTACGTAATCTGAAGCCGAGTCTAAATTAGGTCTTGTACTATTGACCAATTTTACCGCATATTCGACAACATTATCTGCAACTGGTATTCTACGTACCAAGTCTTGAATAGCAATAATATCTTCTGAATTGAATAGCGGGTTCACTACTTGCTTTCTATCGGCCGTGGTATTTTTAACCACTTGAATTTCTTCTGCTATAGATGGGTATTTTAATTCTATTGCGAACATAAAACGGTCTAACTGAGCTTCAGGCAAAGGGTAAGTCCCCTCCTGCTCAATTGGGTTTTGCGTTGCCAATACAAAGTACGGCAAATCTAATTTATGCTGATGACCGGCAATGGTTACCGCGCGCTCTTGCATGGCCTCTAAAAGTGCTGCTTGCGTTTTTGGCGGAGTTCTGTTGATTTCATCTGCCAAAATAATATTTGAAAATATAGGACCTTTAATAAACTTAAAGTTTCTGTTCTGGTCCAACACCTCACTACCAAGAATATCACTTGGCATTAAATCTGGTGTAAATTGTATTCTTTTAAAGTCAAGACCTAAAGCTTGGGCAATGGTATTCACCATTAAAGTTTTTGCCAAGCCTGGCACGCCGATCAGCAATGAGTGACCACCTGTGTAAATGGAAAGCAGTATCTGTTCAATAACCTCATCTTGACCTACAATGATCTTGGCTATTTCCTTTTTAAGCTCAGCATGTTTTACTACTAGTCGTTCTATTGCTGCAACGTCTGACATATATTTATTCTTTTACCCAGTTATTAGCGAACTCACAATCTTTGTTCTCATCGTTTACACTAATATAGGTATCTTCAATATGTTTGTCCATCCATTTTTTAATGGCGTTGTATTTCTTTTCGGTAAGCGCTAATTCTTGAATTTTCGTATAATCTTTAGAGAAATCGGCAACATGCTCATCGTACCTGTTGGTAATCTTCAAAATTTTATATTTCGGTGCACCACCTCTAGGATCTTCTTCTAATACAGGATATGTAATTTCATTATCCTTCAAGTTCTGAACTTGGTTGTATAACGTAGGATCCATTTTAGTCAATTCAAATTTAGAATCAAAGTTTACCGGATTACGTAGTAAACCACCATCAAACTTCGTTTCCTTTTCATCAGAGAAATTTAAAGCAGCCTCGGCAAACGTAAATTCTTCATTAATGATTTTCTTACGAATACTATCTAATTCCGCTTTTGCTTCATCCAATACATTTTGAGATATTTCTGGAATAATCAAAATGTGTCTTAAATCTAGCTCTTGACCTCTAATCTTTTCTATATAAATTATATGGTAACCAAAAGCACTTTCAAATGGCTCAGAAACTTCACCTTCTCTTAAACTAAAAGCAACATCTTTAAATTTCTTATCAAAACCGGTGTCTTTCGTAATACTGTAAAAACCACCTTTTGACTTAGAACCAGGATCTTGAGAATATAAAATCGCTTTTACACTAAAGCTAGAATCGTTATCATCAACATCAGCTTTAATCTGATTCAACTTATCTATAACCTTTTGCTTTTCTTCTTCAGATGGCTCTGGCTCTTTAGTAATCTGTGCAATTTCTAACTCAGCACCAAATACCGGACGCTCATCTTCAGGAATCTTGTTAAAGAACTGACGAACCTCTTCAGGTGTAATTTCAATCTCTTTAATAATATCTTGTTGCATACGCTCAGATAGCATACGTAGCTTGTTAATCTTATAAAGTTCTTCTCTAAAACTAGTTTCGTCGGTTTTCTTATAGTACTTCAACACCTTGTCCATAGAACCAATTTGTTGTACCAAAGACTGTAATTGACGATCACCAGTAGCGTTTACTTCATCATCTGAAACCAAAATACTATCTTGAACAGCCTGGTTAGCGTACAAACGATCTTCCATCAACTTACCTAAAAGTCCGCAATGTGTAATATCTTCTGTAGATGCACCTTGACTTTTAAGATCAATAAGTGTTTTTTCAATATCAGAATCTAAGATTACGTAATCACCAACAACTGCGGCAATACCATCTAGTTTAACTCTTTTAAAATTAATTGAGGAGTCTTTCTTTACAGGTGCCGCTTCTGCGATAGCTTCCATTGGCTCAGCTTCATCAGCGGATACATTCGGTATAGAATCTTGCGCTGTTGCAATACCTGAGAACAGTAAAACTGCGCCTATGTAAATACTATTTTTTGTTTTCGAAAACTTCAAATTCATTATCCTTGATTGCTTCATCTAATAATTCAGTTTCTAATTTGCGTAGGTAGTCCATTTTTCTACGACTTAATAATACTTGTTCAATTGTAGGCTTAATAAAGGACAAAGGTGCAATGTCGTTAACATCTTTGGTTTCCTCTATTTTTCCCAAATATACCCCGATTGAATCCTCCAATTCAAAAAATTGTGAATTTTTTAAGTACTTATTGGCATTGTCTGCTGTTATCGGAGGTATTTCTTCGAATATTCTATTGTAACGCACCCAAATAGAATCATTAAAATTCAATTTAGTAAACTGAACACCAATAGAATCTAAATATCGAATGTCATCTTTTTTAAATCTTTTTAATCGCTTACCGACCTCATCTTGATCTAAAAAACCTTTCGGCAGAGCCACAAAACGAATTCTTGCAATTCTTTCTTTCAGTTTAAAATTCTCTTTGGCATTGTCGTAAAACGTATTTAACTGTACATCAGTAATAACTGAATCTGTAGCCTGTGCTACCAAAGCCTCTTTATAGACACTCGTGTACAATTCAGTTCTATAATCATCTACCAAGGCATTATATTCTGCCAGTTTTTCTTCAGATAGATTAATCTTAGCCTTTGATAACAACAATTGCTTAGATGCCCAATTGTTTATATAGTTGATAGCAAAAGAAGCACTATCGCCTTTGGTCATATTTTCAGTTAATAGCGGAGCTAAATCATCTTGATAAAGAAAAGACTCACCCACTCTAGCAATGACCTTTTTTTCTTCATCTTTCTTAAAAAGACCGTCGCATGAAATAAAGACAATAGAAATGAGCCCTATCGTTACAATAGGATAAAATTTGCGTAGTAAAAACATTGATTTCTTAAAAAACATCGAGCAAAAATAGTAATAACCAAATCGTGTGCAAATGCTTATTGATTTACTTAACACGTTTTTAGGGATTACAAGATATAACAAATAGCTAATAATCAATTAAAAATAGCAGTTCGCAAAATAGCAATGTCATTCGAAACTGGTTATAAACTGCCATTTTTTAGGTAAATTTGCCTACTTATTTTTATAATCTAACACTACATATTCTTGAACCGACAGATAAAACTAATATGGGATTTTAGAGGTCCTGCAGCATTAAAAACGGCAGAACATCATGTTAAGCACCTAAATGAATTCATCGCTTCTGAGAAAACCGCATTGAATATTACAGGTTTTAAAGAACTAAATGATATGTATAGCATTGCATTTATGGTTGTGGAAGAAAAAGAGATGATTGCAGTCAGAGATTTATTAAAACCTCACCGTGGCGAAGTCTACACCCCATAAAACTAACATAATAACATGAAGCACTTTCTTCTTTTCATAAGTTGTGTTCTTTTATCTTCTTGCGCTCAAGAAAAGCAGAATTTAAATTTTCTTGAAGTAGCCCTCTCTTCTGATGACGCTAGAATAAAAAGGGTTATGGACAGCATTGAAGACTATCAAGTTCAAATTAGATACACGCAAATTGACAGAAGAAATGATAGCGTCATTTTTACCGACTATGATTTTCAGGTAAACGACAGCATGTATTTTTATCCTGCGAGTACGGTAAAATTCCCAACTGCAGTATTAGCTTTAGAAAAGCTCAACCAAATAGACAGCTTAACTATAAATACCAAATATTATATAGAAGGCGACACTATTGAAAGCACGGTTGCCAAAGATGTATCTGAAATTTTTGCGGTAAGCGATAATTTAGCAAATAATAGATTGGTGGAGTTTTTAGGGTTCGAAGCCATCAATGAGAGTTTAAATAGCAAAGGAATAGCACCTGTTAGACTTAGTCATCGATTAGGGTATCATTCAGATGATTTAAGAACCAAACCCTTAATTATTTATTTAAACGACTCAACAACAGGCATCACGAAGTCTTTACTGAACAAAACACCTAAAAGGCTAGAACTGTTTGACATTGAAAAGGGAATAGGTTATTATGAAGACGATGAGCTAATTGATGAACCATTCGATTTTAGTCAAAAAAACTACTACCCTATTTCAGCTCAGCACAAGCTATTAAAAATAGTGGTGTTTCCGCAGAATTTCGATGCATCAGAACGTTTTGATATCAATCCTGAACAACAAGCTCTTCTCCTAAAAGCGATGCATACCGTACCTCAAGAGGTTGGTTATGACTCTGCTACCTATTATGATGGCTATTGTAAATTTTTCATGTATGGCGATACCAACAAAAATATACCCGAGCATATTGAAATTTATAATAAAGTAGGATTTGCTTATGGTACGCTAACCGACTGCGCATATATAAAGGACACAGAAAAGAATATAGACTTTCTTTTAACTGCAACAATTTTAGTAAACAAAGATGGTATCTTTAATGACGACGCTTATGAGTATGACCAAATCGGAATTCCGTTTTTAGCGCAATTAGGTCGAGAAATATACCAACAAGAAGTAAATCGAAAACAATATTAGAAACAGCAAGCTGACTATGCAAGACAATGCCAATAAAACCAGAATAAACAAATACCTCAGCGAAGCTGGTTACTGCTCACGTAGGGCTGCGGATAAATTGATTGACCAAGGCAGAGTAACTATTAACGGAGAAGTACCGGAAATGGGCACTAAAATTTCAGCTGGCGATGTGGTTAAGGTTGATGGTGAATTAATAAAAGAATCAAAAGGAAAATCTACCTATTTAGCATTCAACAAACCTGTAGGCATTGTTTGTACCACAGATACAGGAGTTGAAAAAGATAACATTATAGATTACATCAATTACCCGAAGCGAATTTTCCCGATTGGCAGATTAGATAAACCAAGCGAAGGACTCATTTTCTTAACCGATGATGGAGATATTGTAAATAAAATTTTACGCGCTCGCAACAACCACGAAAAAGAATATCTGGTAACGGTAGACAAACCAATTACGATAGATTTTTTAAATAGGATGCGAAGAGGAATACCTGTGCTAGACCAAGTAACCAGAGAATGTGAAGTTTTTGAAGTGAGCACCTATCAATTCCGTATTATTCTTACGCAAGGTCTCAACAGACAAATTCGTAGAATGTGCGAATATTTAGATTATCGAGTTAAAAAATTGAAACGTATTAGAATCATGAATGTTAAGTTAGATGTACCCGTTGGTAAATGGAGAGATTTAACAGAAGAAGAATTAAAAGAAATAAATAGATTGGTGAGTACATCATCAAAAACATTTGATGGTAATAAATAATTCATTCAAATTATAACTTTCACACTAGTAACGATTTAACAGAAAATATCACTTTAATTCGTTATAAATCACTACCTTAAAAAGAAAAGCTACTTCATGTTACAAGAGAACAATTTTTCAACAAAACATTATACTGCCAAGTATGTATTGGCATTTCTCCTTTTTATAGGAATCGGAGTTAATACTATGTTTGCACAAACTACTAATTACACCGAATATGCCGGTGAAGTTTTAGACGCTGATAGTAAGAAACCATTAATTTTCGCAACACTCACCGTAGACAATACCAATGTAACCACCATCACCAACTCAGAAGGCCAATTTTCTTTGAAAGTCCCTAATGAGTATACAGACAACAAACTAACAATTGCTTTTTTAGGATATAAAACAAAGCAAATTGCTATTACCGAATTAGAATTGAAGAAGAACAAAATCTTCATGAATGAATTTGTCATGGCATTATCAGAAGCTAGTATCGACGCCCCAAATGATGCAGAAGCCCTTGTGAAGGAAACTTTAAGCAGAAAGGGTGATAACTACCTAAATGAAAGCACTGTAATGACTGCTTTTTACAGGGAAACTATTAAAAAGAGACGAACTAACGTAAGCTTGTCTGAGGCTGTAGTAAACATTTACAAAACGCCCTATTCCTCTAAAAAGACTGATGCTCTTGAGCTTTACAAGGCAAGAAAAAGCACAGACTATACTAAATTAGATACGGTTGCATTAAAACTACAAGGCGGTCCGTTCAATACGCTCTTTGTAGATATGGTGAAGTACCCAAATTACATTTTCACACCCGAGACTTTAGCATATTATGATTTCTCTTTTGACACTTCTACACGTGTAAATGATCAACTGATATATGTTATCGATTTTAAGCAAAAGCCAGAAATAATTGACCCTTTATATAATGGTAAATTATATATCGATGCTGAAAACAAGATTTTAACCAGTGCTATTTACTCGCTTAACATTACAGATAAAAGATTGGCGTCTCAAATGTTTGTGAGAAGAAAGCCTAAGAATGCAGAAGTGTGGCCAACAGAAGTATCGTATCGCGTAGATTATAGAGAAAAAGATGGCAAATGGTATTACGGGTACAGCAATGTGTTATTAGAATTCAAAATTAATTGGGATAAGCGTTTGTTCAATTCAGTATATAGCATGAACTGTGAAATGGCTATTACCGATTGGGAAAAGAATATTGACAATACCTTCCCTAAATATAAAGATAGAATGAAGTCTTCTATTATATTAAGTGACGAAGCTATCGGTTTTGCAGATCCAGATTTCTGGGGAGAATACAATATTATAGAACCAGAAAAATCTATAGAATCTGCCATCAAAAAAATACAAAGACAATTACGAAAAGATAAATCTATTATAGGCGGCACCGCTGCACGTTAGAAAATTTTCAAAGCTTTAAGTAGTGTTTAGAAAAAATCCCTTTGCTATTCTAGTATTAGAATTACAAAGGGATTTTTATTATCAATAGTATGTTCTACTTATTTTGGCATTACCACACCATCAATAGCATGTATAACTCCGTTGCTAGCAGCAACATCAGCCATCACTACAGTTGCCATGGTTCCTTTTTCGTCTTTCAACAATACTTTATCACCATTCAATGATAAAACAATTGTACCACCTTGCACAGTCTTAACATCGAAAGAACCATTGTTATCTGTAATTGCTTTGATAACGTCTGCAGCCATATACTTACCAGATACTACATGATACGTTAACAAACCGCTTAAAGCATCTTTACTGCTTGGCTCTAACAAAGATTCAACTGTACCGGCAGGTAAAGCATCAAATGCACTGTTCACAGGAGCAAAAACTGTAAACAGACCTTCACTACTTAATGTTTCTACTAAATCAGCCGCAGTAACCGCTGCTACTAAAGTTGTAAAATTTTCATTTCCTACTGCTAAATCTACAATAGTTTCTGACTGAGCAGAAATAGTTGTTACGACTAACATTAAGACACTTAACATTGTAATTTTTAAAATTTTCATAGTTCTTTTTTTTAGATTTCTGTAAATGTAAGACGGAACTAAAATAGATTATCTTAATTTTTGTTTAAAATTTTAATAAAAAAGTTAAACAAAAATTAATTAACTGTAATTCAATCGATTAAGAACAATTATAATTCAATAACTGTGAATTAATCTAAAACTTGAAGCATAAAAAAAGTCTAGTATGAATAGAAAACAATTTTCTACTTACACTAGACTTCTAAAAATTCTATAATCAATAAACTAAAGCAGAATATAACCTAAGAGTATTCGTTTAGTTCGCTACTTCACTAATAAACTTCAATCTATACAGTCGCAATTCTTCTTCCTCATACTCACCATCAAATTCAGACATCGCTTCTTCTAAATCATCAGTATCAGATTCTAAAAAGTACTCATGAATTTCTTCTTGCTGATCTTCATCTAAGATATCATCAATCCAATAATTAAGATTCAACTTAGTACCACTGTATACGATCTGCTCCATCTCTTTGATCAAATCCGGAATTTCTAATCCTTTAGAAGATGCAATATCAGACAATGGCAATTTTCTATCGACATTTTGTATCACATACAATTTCAAGGCAGAATTAGCTCCTGTACTTTTGACCACAAGATCATCTGGTCTAATAATTTCGTTTTCTTCAACGTAAGTATTAATGAAGGCAATAAACGGCTTTCCGTATTTCTTAGCTTTACCCTCACCAACACCATGAACATTTAACATTTCTTCATGAGAGATAGGGTATTTCAATGCCATATCTTCTAAAGAAGGATCTTGAAAAACTACAAATGGAGGTACACCCAATTTCTTAGCCTGTGCTTTTCGTAAATCTTTTAGTTGCTTCAATAATTTCTCATCTGCAATACCACCAGATTTGGCAGCACCTACGATAGCGTTATCATTTTCAGCATTATAAACATGATCTTTGGTCATCATAAAAGATGATGGCTTACTTAAAAATTCTTTACCACTATCAGTTACATGTAATACTCCGTATTGCTCTATCTCTTTTCTTAGAAGTCCGGCAACCAAGGTCTGGCGAATCAACGCCATCCAATAGCTTTTATCTTTATCAGAGCCAATTCCGAAAAATTCTTTTTCATTAGTTTTATGAGAAGAGATAATAGCATTTGTTTTTCCACGTAAGGCATTTACAATCTCTTTCGACTTAAATTTCTCACTTGTACCCGTTACTACTTTTAGCAGCTTTTCAACATTATCTTTAGCTTCTTCTTTCTCTTTCGGGTTTCGGGTATTGTCATCCATTTCGGCACCTTCGCCGTTGATGTCATCAAACTCTTCACCAAAATAGTGAAGCATGAATTTACGTCTAGACATAGAAGTTTCGGCATATGCTACAACTTCTTGCAACAGTGCATTCCCAATTTCTTGCTCAGCAACCGGTTTGCCCGACATAAATTTTTCTAGCTTCTCAATATCCTTATAAGAGTAATATGCTAAACAATGCCCCTCACCACCATCACGACCAGCTCTACCCGTTTCTTGATAGTAGCTTTCAATACTTTTCGGAATATCATGGTGAATTACAAAACGTACATCTGGCTTATCGATACCCATACCAAAGGCAATGGTTGCAACAACCACATCTACGTCTTCCATCAAGAACATATCTTGATACTTTGATCTTGTTTTCGCATCAAATCCTGCGTGGTATGGCACGGCACTTACGCCATTCACCTGTAAAACTTGTGCTAACTCCTCAACCTTTTTGCGGCTAAGGCAATATATAATTCCTGATTTACCCGAATTTTGTTTTACAAAACGAATAATGTCAGCTTCAATATTTTCTGTTTTGGTACGTACTTCATAAAATAAATTTGGTCTGTTGAATGAAGCTTTAAATAACTTCGCCCCACCAATACCTAAATTCTTAATAATATCTTCTTGTACCTTAGGTGTAGCGGTAGCAGTAAGACCAATAATCGGAATATTATCTCCTAATCGCTCTACTATAGATTTAAGATTTCTGTATTCAGGTCTAAAATCATGACCCCATTCAGATATACAATGCGCTTCATCTACTGCTACAAAAGAAACGGTAACTGAGCGTAAGAATTCTACATTTTCTTCTTTTGTCAGCGATTCTGGTGCAACGTATAACAATTTGGTTATACCATCGGTTATATCTTGTTTTACCTGTTTTATTTCGCCTTTATTCAAAGAGGAATTTAATACATGTGCAACTCCTATTTCAGAAGACACACCACGAATGGCATCTACCTGGTTCTTCATTAAAGCAATCAATGGCGAAACTATAATTGCCGTACCCTCTTGCATAAGAGCCGGTAATTGATAGCACATTGATTTACCACCACCTGTTGGCATAATAACAAACGTATTATTCTGCCGAAGAACATTCTTGATTACTTCCTCTTGAAGTCCTTTAAACTTAGAAAAACCAAAATATTTTTTTAATGAGGAATGTAAATCGATATTGTCAAATTCTTTACTGTCAGTCACATTTTACATTTAAGGGGACACTACTTACTTTAAAATTTTATAAGCGAACAAAATTACAATTTGCCTAGCTAGGCGTTTCTAAATTATTATGCGATAATCGGCATTTAAAATTAAGTTTGTTTAATTTTGTCATCTTAAAGATAATACATTCTTTTAGGAATACAATCCATAATTTGAATAATAGATTGATTGCAACGGACACCATTATTGGCTTAGCGAAAAAAACCATTGAAACTGAGCGTGATGCTATAGCACAACTTTCCTCTCTTTTAACCGATGATTTTGCTAGTATCGTAAACTGCATTATTGAAGCAAAAGGGCGCGTTATCATTTCAGGTATTGGAAAGAGCGCTATCATTGCCACAAAAATTGTAGCAACTATGAATTCTACGGGTACTCCCGCAATTTTCATGCATGCTGGCGATGCTATACATGGAGACCTTGGAACCGTACAAGATAATGATGTAGTTATCTGCATTTCTAATAGCGGAAATACACCCGAAATTAAGATGTTGGTTCCGCTTATAAAAAGAGGCACAAACAAGTTAATTGCCATGACCGGTAACACCGATTCTTTTTTGGCAAAACAAGCAGATTTTATTTTAAATACACACGTTGATAAGGAAGCCTGCCCTAACGGACTAGCACCTACAACGAGTACTACTGCTCAATTAGTTATGGGTGATGCCCTTGCAATTGTGCTTTTAGAAATCAAAGGATTTAGCAGTTCAGATTTTGCAAAATACCACCCAGGTGGATCTTTAGGCAAGAGATTATATTTAAGAGTTGAAGACTTGGTCAGCAAAAACCAAGTGCCACAAGTTCAAAAAGATGAAGAGGTTAAAAAAGTAATTGTAGAAATCTCTAAAAAAATGTTAGGGGTAACTGCCGTACTTGATGGCGAAAAAGTTGTTGGTATCGTAACCGATGGCGATATTAGACGCATGTTAAACAAGCATGATAATATTAAAGGCTTAACTGCCGAAGACATCATGACAAAAAACCCTAAAACCATACCTGCAAACACTTTGGCTATTAAAGCTTTAGAGCACATGCAAAAAAAGGGAATATCACAATTATTAGCCATGGATAAAGATTCGTATGTTGGTGTTATTCATTTACATAATTTAATAAACGAAGGTATTTTATAATGAGTTCCAAAACTACCACGCCACCAAACGAGATGTCATTTCTTGACCATCTAGAAGAATTAAGATGGCACTTAATTAGATCCGTATTAGCTGTTGTCATCATTGGAAGTGTTGCATTCTTAATGAAAGGTTTCATTTTCGACACCATTATTTTCGGACCAAAAAACATGAACTTCCCCACGTATCGCTTTTTTTGTGATATCGCTACGTGGTTGAATCAAGTGCAATCTTTTACCGTAATAGATTCTTCTTTCTGTGCCGATGAATTTCCGTTCACGATTCAAAGTCGTGAAATGGGCGGACAATTTTCTGCCCACATATGGACCTCTATTTGGGCAGGTGTAATTCTTGGTTTTCCATACATTTTATATGAAATGTGGAAATTTATTAGTCCGGGGCTACATGCTAATGAGCGCAAGAACTCCCGTGGTTTTATACTAATTGCCTCCATCCTATTCTTTATAGGAGTTTTATTCGGATACTACATTGTAGCACCACTTTCTATAAACTTCTTAGGATCTTATGTAGTTAGTGACTCGGTTTTAAACGAGTTCGATTTAGACTCCTACATAGGTACATTAAAAATATCTGTACTTGCTTGTGGTATATTATTTGAATTACCGATCATCATTTTCTTTTTGACCAAAGTAGGTTTGGTTACACCTGAATTGATGAAGAAATACAGAAAAATTGCCTTGGTAGTTGTTCTTATACTTTCTGCGGTAATAACACCACCAGACGTTACAAGTCAGATTATAGTTGCCATACCGGTTATCGTATTATATCAGATAAGTATTTTTATATCTGCGATGGTATTGAGAAAAGAAAGAAAAAAAGCTGAAAAAGAAAAAAAAGCAAATAGAAATGTCAAACCAAATTGAAGAATTTAATGCCTACCGTTCTAAGATGAACGATAAGTTATTAGCTGATAATAATAAAATTGTAAAACGCATATTCAACTTAGACACCAACGCTTTTGCTGCAGGTTCTTTAGATGTAAAGACCAAAGAATTATTAGGTCTTGTGGCGTCTGCGGTTTTACGTTGCGATGATTGTGTAAAATATCATTTAGAGAGTTCTTACAACGAAGGTGTTTCTAAAGAAGAAATTATGGAAACGTTGAGTATTGCTACCCTAGTTGGCGGCACTATTGTTATACCACATTTACGAAGAGCTTACGAGTATTGGGAAGAATTAGAAAACCAACAAGGTTAAATAATCCCTAATTACTTTTCTAACAGACCAATAACCAATAGATTTGAAAACATGAAGTTACGTGCCGACAATATAATGAAGTCCTACAGAGGTCGTAGGGTGGTTAAAGGAATTTCTCTTGAGGTAAACCAAGGTGAAATTGTAGGATTGCTTGGACCTAACGGTGCCGGTAAAACCACATCCTTTTACATGATTGTTGGGCTTATAAAACCTAATGGCGGCAGCATCTATTTAGATGACATGGAGATTACAAAATTTCCAATGTATAAAAGAGCTCAAAATGGTATTGGGTACCTTGCTCAAGAAGCTTCGGTCTTTAGAAAGCTAAGTATTGAAAAGAATATTTTAAGCGTACTTCAATTGACAAAATTGAGCAAAAAAGAGCAACATATGAAAATGGAGTCGCTTATTGAAGAGTTCGGTTTAGGTCATATTCGTAAAAGCCGTGGTGATTTATTATCTGGTGGTGAACGAAGAAGAACTGAAATCGCACGTGCTTTGGCAACCGATCCAAAATTTATTCTGCTTGATGAACCTTTTGCAGGGGTTGACCCCGTGGCTGTAGAGGACATACAGCGTATTGTAGCGCAGTTAAAAGACAAAAACATTGGTATACTTATTACCGACCACAATGTACAGGAAACGCTTGCTATTACAGAACGCTCTTACCTTATGTTTGAAGGTGGAATTTTAAAATCCGGAGAACCAGAAGAATTGGCAGCTGATGAAATGGTACGTAAAGTGTATTTAGGTCAAAACTTTGAACTTCGTAAAAAGAAGTTAGATTTTTAGTAAACACACTTAAAAGCCTACTCTTTATACTTTTTAAGATTATATAATCCCCATCCAAAGAATAACAATTCTAAAAATAAGGCGGGAGTGAATAATGGCGATACTCCATCAAAGAGCGTACTTACTATTCTACCAAAAGAAATTCCACCCATAAAGAGCACATTACATAAGGTTGCAGCGTACCAAAGATTCGCTTTAATAGAGGCTAAAATCCAAAATAATCCTACTCCCACATAAATTCCCATTACGGCACGTAACATATTCTTTAGCTCTAAGTCAACCACTTCAAAACCTAAAAGTTCGGGCATAATGTACGTTGGGTGACCACCATAGACGATACCAGCTATAATTACGATAACTCCCGATACTAATAAATTAAGGTTCTTTTGATTCGTCATTGAATGGTTTGCCATAAAGTTGAAAATATCTCAACGCCGCTATTCCTCCAATAAATGAAAATACAGCTAGCATCCAGAATACATGTTGATGCCCTGTTAAACCAGGTGATGCATCTAATAAATACCCCATTGCCGGACCAGCAAAAATATCTGGCGTGTAGCCTATCAAAGAAATTAATCCTACTGCAGTACCTGTTAATACTAGCGGAATTTTACCACTCTGCATCACCGCAAAGTATAAAGAACGAATGGCATACACCCCTAATGCCACAATCATAATGGAGAATAGAAACATGAAATAAGAAACATCGGCAACCAAGCCAGATGCAAATATTAAAGACCCGATTAACGCAACCACAAAACCTATTAATAAAAACAGACTTGGTCTAGAACGGTCTGCTATAACTCCTATAAAAACACCGACTATAGGTCTTGCAAATAATAAAAATGTACCTACTTCTGCAGATTCCACCTCATCGTACAACATAACATCTTGAGCATAAAGCGAAAAAATATCGGTGATTTTATATCCTACATAGGCACATAAAATAATAATCATTAGAAGTAAAACCGAAGGTAAGCGCAGTACTTCTTTAATTTGCGAAACAGTGATTCTTTCAACGACAATATCATTTTCAAGACTTGCAGGTAATCGCATAAAAAACCAAACTAAAACACCTACAATCGATACTATAGCCGAAGATGTCAATATCACATACCGAAAAGCAAATCTACTTTCCTCTAAAGTGGCAACTTCTAAATCTGCCGACATAAAATGAGAAAAGACAAGAACGCCTAGAGTGCCAAAAAGTGCACCAACCAAACCTCTACCGCCATCTAAAAAACCAAAAGCTTTACCTTGAGAACCACTACCACCCCATACTCGAGTAGCTTTTATCATAGGTGACCAGAATAAGAAAATAGTAGTAAAACCCCAAAAGCCGTATAAAATCTGTAAAGTCAAATAATCTGGGAATGTGGCAAAAATCAATCCGCCTAATGCAGTCATCCAAAGGGCAATGGCTATTAATTTTCTAGGTTGATATTTATCTGCTAACGGTCCGCCTAACAGATACGACACCAAAGCAACGAAACCATAAACAGAGAAACAGAGTCCGAGAGAAACATTATCAAGTTCAAACACTTTTAAAACGGTAGGTCTAAAAACTCTCTGCAATACAAAAGGCAAAATAAAGACACTCTCACCTGCTAAAATCAGCAATAACAAATAATACCAGGGCGCTTTTTCGGGGTTTTTCATTTCGCTTTTATCGGAATCCAAACTTCTTCTTCTGAGTTAGGATCGTTGTTTTTGTACTTATCACCTAGCACTTCAAAATGCGGACGGTCATCTAAATTATAATCTGAATTGGGAATCCATTCCCCATAAATATATTGAAAAAATGCCTGAGCATCTTTTGCAGTCCCTTTGTAATTAAAAACAGCAAATAATCCGCCCTCCAAAATAAGGCTATTCATTTCTTCAGAAACAGAATCAAAATTCTTAACCTCAACGCAAGCCCACTTTACATACTTTTTAACAGGAGAAAACTCCTGAAAATAGTCTGCAGGGTATTCTTGTAACGAGATAAAATCATCAGACGACCTATTTGCAACTTCCTTACTACGCTGCCTAAAGCCTTTCCAAAGTTCTGGAGTTTTATTATCAATCAAACTCATTTCTTGAGAAAGACCTACAAGTTTCTTACTTTGTAAATCAATAATTTTAGGCATCATACTATCTATTTTAATTAAAGCACCAATAGTCCGTGGTCACGCAAACCTGTTACTTGCTTCGAGTACCAAAACAGCTCAAAATCTTCTAACTGAGATTCATAGTTCTTTTTTAACTGACCGTAACTAACAGGTTTATTTTCAGGTTTTAATTGTTCTAGTGTAGAAAGTAACCATTCGCCTTTATCTTTATCTACCGTAATTTCATAGATATCCGTTTTGGTATGAAAACCTAAATCTAGTTGTTGCCAAGTCATTCCTTTTTTCTTCTTAACACGTTCGGCAGTAATAGGCATCGGACCGATCCAAGCAATCTTTGCCGTCGGTTTTGTATTTAAAACCAATTCTTGTTGCAAGCAATTATAAATGTAATCTGCGGATATGGTTGAAGGCGGAATTTTAAAATCGAACCATTCTTGCAAGCTCATATCAAAACCGATACCGTGCATAAAGTTGAAAAGTGATTTCTTTAATCCGAAGCTGAACTTACTATGGTCAACTCCCGTTTTATCTTTAAAATCAATATCGTTGTTTGCAAAGGTGATGGATTTTAAATCTGGCATTACTCCGTATTCCTTCGGATGCAAACCAACCGGACTATGAGCTGTCAATGCAAATTGATGCCAAAATCCCGATTGTATAATTCCCAATTCGAACAACTGACGCACCATTTCTAAACTATCTACCGTTTCTTGAACCGTTTGGGTTGGATAACCGTACATTAAGTAGGAATGCACCATAATATTCGCTTCGGTGAAGTTTCTCGTTACCTGTGCTACTTGCTCTACCGTTACACCTTTATCTATCAATTTTAGTAGCCTATCTGACGCTACTTCCAATCCTCCAGAAACAGCAATACAACCTGATGCTTTCAGCAAAAAGCATAAGTCTTGCGTAAAGTTCTTTTCGAAACGAATATTCGTCCACCAAGTGATGGTCAAATTTCTTTTTAAGACTTCTAATGCAAAAGCTTTCATTAATGATGGCGGAGCAGCTTCATCAACAAAGTGAAATCCTGATTCCCCGGTTTGTTCCATCAACGTTTCTACGCGGTCAACCAATAAACTAGCCGCTACAGGTTCGTATATTTTTATATAATCTAAAGAGATATCGCAAAAAGTACATTTACCCCAATAGCAACCGTGTGCCATGGTCAATTTATTCCATCGACCATCGCTCCACAAACTATGCATAGGGTTCGCAATTTCAATGACCGAAATGTAATTGCTTAACTGTAGGTCAGCGTAATCTGGTGTACCAACATCTATTTGTTTATAATCTTGTCTAAGACTATCATTCTTGTAAACGACTTTATTGTCTTCTAAAATGAATGCTCTTTTTAACTCCCCTACCCCGTTTACAACATACTGATGCACTAATTCTAACGGAAGCTCCCCGTCATCTAAGGTTATAAAATCAAAAAACTCAAACACACGAACATCGGTAAGGCTGCGTAATTCTGTATTTGGGAATCCGCCACCCATAGCAATTTTTACATCAGGATAATTTGCTTTTATATATTGAGCACAACGAAAAGCACTATATAAATTACCCGGAAAAGGAACCGAAAAACATACCAATTTAGGTTGTATAGTTTTCAATTGTTCCGCTAACAACTCAAGCGTCAATTCATCAATAAACGTAGGTTCTTCGTTAAGATGATTATAAAGCTCATCGAATGAATTGGCACTGCGCCCCAATCTTTCTGCATACCTACTGAACCCAAAATTTGGGTCAATACATTCTACAATAAAATCTGATAAATCTTCAAGATATAAGGTTGCCAAATGTTTGGCTTTATCTTGCATACCCATATTACCAAAAGCCCATTCCAAATCATCTAACTGCTCAAAACGCGAAGCTTGTGGCAAAAAATTATCAGTACATAACTGTCTAGCTAGGGTATCATTTTTTCCTTGTAGAAAAAGAATAACGGCATCTAGTGTTTTCAGGTAATCATTACGCAGTGCATATATTCTTTGGCAATTTTCAGACAGAATAGCATCTGATGAAAAAGCCATGTCAAAAAGTTGCTGAAATGTATTTTTATTGAAAAGTGATAAAATAACCTCAATCCCTAAATCGGACTGAAAAGAAGAAATATGTTTCGTATTCAAAAACCCTTTAATGTAAGCCGTTGCCGGATACGGAGTATTTAATTGGGTAAAAGGAGGAGTTATTAAAAGAAGGTCTTTCACAAAGTTATTTTAAAACTATGCTGCAAAGATAACGGTTAGCTTATTCATTATTCAATATCTCACGTACCGCTTGCTGATATGCTTTTGGATTATTGGCCTTTTTTATTTTCTTGAATGCTTTGTGCGGATTGGAAGTGGACAACGCAAAATACTCCCAAAAGCCACGCATTTTCATTTTAATGGGCGTTGGTCCAGATAATGCCTCATCATATTGCTGATAAATAGTATCGTGAAATTCTGAGAAAATCTTCCATCGATCTTTCGGGTATTCAGTGGTATTATTCTTAATCATACTTGGCAGAAATGGGTCGGCAATTAATCCTCTTCCCATCATAAAGTTTTCAATTGTCGGGAAGCGCTCTTGCATTTCTTGAAACTTTGATACAGTAGTAATATCGCCGTTATAGTATAATGTATGTTTGGTACTTTCAACACACTTCTGAAAAGCATCAAGGTCTACTCCGCCTTTATACAATTGCTTTCCAATACGTGCATGAATAGCTATATTCTTTAACGGGTACTTATCTAGAATAGGAAAAACATCTAGAATCTCTTCTGCATTTTCGTAGCCCATTCTCATTTTCATAGAAACTACAACATCAGTTTCTTCATGAGCTCGTTTTAAAATATGATCTATTTTTTCGGGGTTACAAATGAGTCCGCTACCCATACCTTGTTTTGTTACCATTGGGTAAGGGCAACCTAAATTCCAGTTCAATTCCTTATATCCTAAACTTTGAATATACTTTACAACGAAAAGAAATTCATCGGCATCACCAGTCATTATTTGCGGAATAACTTCTAGGGTGGTATTATTTTCTGGCTGTAAATCTTTCTGATAGGAGTTCTTAATCACCATTTTACCATTAAGGCGAATGTATGGCGCGTAGAACGTATCGATACCTCCAAAATATTTATGGAATGCATTACGGAATCTAAAATCGGTAAAGCCCTGTAATGGGGATGATAATAAGGTAACTGACATGTATGTATTACTGCGTTAGGTGCAAACTTTTCAGTTTTGCAACAACAGATTCAGCTGCAAAAATAGCGCCTTCCATGTAACCAGAGTGATGTTTTGATGTTTCTGCACCAGAAATAAACAATTTATTCTCGAATAAGGGTTCCTGATACAGTGCATGTCCCCCATTTTGATGTGGAAATAAGTTATCTTCTTGCCTATTCGATTTGGTAAACTCTTCATTGTACCAAGGCGTCTCATGATACGATTCGTATTGCAAAGCTTCATCACCAAATACCATTTTCAACTGTGCTTCTATTTTCTCTATGCGTTGTTCTTTTGTAAAACGAGCACAACTGCCAGATGCGAAACCAACCAGCGCGTAAGAACCCGTTTCTAAATTAGATTGATCATAGAATTCAGTAAGCGGACCAACATTGCTAAATATCGTACCCGACTTACCTTGCGCTCTCCAAAACGGCTTTTTATAGGTTAGGGCAACTTTAATAGAATCTTGCATCCACGTGTGGGTTTGTTCTGCTAAAGAAACCAATTCATTTGGTAACTGAGGCGTAAATGTTATTTGATCTATTAATGTTGCTGGTGGCAACGTAGTAATAACAGTATCAGCATTTAATGTACGAGAATTGGTTTTCACTTCAACATCATCATCAATCACATTTACCTCATTAACCTCTTCATTTAAAAAGATAGTATTTGGTTTCAGTTTAGCAGCTATTGAATTCAGCAAATCAACAGTCCCGTTTTTAAATCGGTAACTCGGACTATCATTTGGAACCGCAATTTCTTGTGGTGGTACATTTGAAAATGTTTGAAAATAAGATGTACCGGTCATAAATTGTTCGAAATAAGGAACTTTAAATTCCTCTATAACATCTAATAAATGGTAGTGACTTTCATTAAACCAAGTAGCACCCATTTCAACTTTTGCCTTCCCAGATACTATAGTGTTAATTCTACCTCCAATTCTTTCTCGTGCTTCTAAAACCTTGACATCAAAACCTAGTTCTTGCAAACGATATGCAATTAACAAACCCGTTAATCCTGCGCCGATAATTACTACCGATGTATTCATGCTATTAAGTTATTCTTATTAAATTACGGACTAAGATATTTTTGATTGCAATACACTGGCAGTTACTAATAATTGCCCGATATGCCTTTGACTATGTTCCGCAGCATGAAAAAGGAGTCCGATTACTGTAGATGGCAATTTCTTTCTGCCCACCGTTCTTTTCTCGGTTAGTGAAGATTCTTGTATCGTTTTGAAGTATGCTAAAGCCTCCTCGACTTTTGCAGAAAATTGCTCTTGTAAATCAGCAACTTCAGTAGTTAAATTAAAAGCACCTTCCTTTTTTAGGAATTGAAATTGCTCATCTGATAACGATTTACCCTTGGCATAGGTCAACATTCTATCAAGTACACCTGTAATATGATTCATATGAAACCCAACAGAAGCCCTACCAGCCGTTTTTGCCCATAATAATTCTTTAGGGAAATCTACAGTGTATTTTTTTAGTTCACGTTCAGATTGCAACAATGCATGAGCTGCAGGTTGCAGCAAATCTGGCACACCTTTAATAGGTCCGCTTAACCAAAACTCATATTCTTCATTTTCCATAATCTTTCTTCCTAAATAAATCTACGTTTAAAGTCTCTCTTGTATGACAGAACTTACTACATAAAATAGAATAATTAAGGGAATAGCCATGAATTTCATGGTAACGATTAGCACAAGACTAATGATAAGAAAGATATAACGCATGGCATTATCCTTGAAGCTTGTATTCTTGAATTTTAAAGCAAATAGCGGCAAATTAGCATTTAGTAAATATGCACTCACCAATGTTAAGATAATCAAGAACCATTGATTAAGAATAATACTATTTAAAAAATCGTTGTTTTGATATAAAAGGATAAGTGGTAATGAAAGTATTAAAAGTGCATTAGCAGGTGTTGGCAAACCAATAAACGAAGATGTCTGATTTTCATCAATATTGAATTTCGCTAATCGATACCCAGAAGCCATTGTCACTATAAACCCTAAAAACGGAATCAAATGAATGTATTGAAATTTACCAGCTTCCATAAAAAAATGAGAACCATCTCCCCATCCGCTAGTTTGTGACATTGCCAATAATTGAAATATTACAATACCAGGTACTAATCCGCTAGTAATCATATCTGCCAAAGAATCTAGCTGTAGACCTAATTCGCTTTTTACATCTAAAACACGCGCAGCTAATCCGTCAAAAAAATCAAAAAAAATACCTAGTGCAACAAATATTGCAGCAAGTTCTAATCTATTCATAACAGCGAACATAGTAGCCACACAGCCACAAAAGACGTTCAAAAGGGTAATAAAATTAGGAATATGCTTTTTCATAATAGTCGGTCTAATATCATAAATGCAGAAAGGCACACTACCCCAGCACAATTATGGCTCTAAATTAATATAATTATGTGGTGGTAGCGGTATTACGCTATAAAAAGCACTAAGCTCACCAATATTTTGCGAGACTTCGAAAACTATTCTGCAAATTAAAGGGAAGACAACCGTCAAATTTACAATCACTTAGACATATCGTATTGAAATATAAACTACCTTCTCTGAGATCATATCACAAATTAGTTCTCAAATGAAAAATATTATGCATGCATAGTATTGTTTAGTTGATATTTTAGAATTAAATTATAGCCTTTGTAACAATTTCAGATAAAAAATGAAGTTTTATAACAAATACAGATAAACACTAACCATTAAATACAGTACCAAAAAATGAAAATTAAAAAGGTTTTAGTAGCCAATCGAAGTGAAATTGCAATTCGTGTATTGCGCGCCTGTTCTGAACTGAACATTAAAACAGTTGCCATTTACACCTATGAAGACCGCTATTCACAACACCGAAATAAAGCAGATGAATCTTATCAAATTGGTGAAGACAATCAGCCTTTAAAACCTTATTTAGACATTCCGCAGATTATAGCTTTGGCAAAGGCTAAAAACGTAGATGCCATTCACCCAGGTTATGGTTTCTTATCTGAAAATTCTGAATTCGCAAGACAGTGTGCCGCCAATGATATTATTTTCATTGGTCCTGACCCAAAAGTAATGGATGCCCTAGGTGATAAAATAACCGCCAAAAAAGTTGCTGTAAAATGTAATGTTCCTATCATTGAAAGCAATAAGAAAAAATTGACCTCGCTTAAAGTTGCGCTATCCGAAGCAGCAACAATTGGGTATCCAATAATGCTAAAAGCTGCCTCTGGTGGTGGTGGTCGTGGTATGCGTATCATAAGAAAAGACGAAGATCTAGAAATGAATTTCGATTCTGCTAGAAATGAAGCATTAAACGCTTTTGGCGATGACACCATGTTTCTAGAAAAGTATGTAGAAGATCCTAAACATATAGAAGTACAAATAGTTGCCGACAACCACGGTAATATTCGCCATTTACATGAGCGCGATTGCTCTGTGCAACGTCGTCACCAAAAAGTAGTGGAGATAGCCCCGTCACACAATGTAAGTGAAGATGTAAAACAGAATCTTTACAAATATGCAGTTGACATTGCCAAAGAGGTAAACTATAACAATATTGGTACGGTAGAATTTTTGGTTGACCCTAATGATAATATTTATTTTATTGAAGTAAACCCAAGAATACAAGTAGAGCATACCGTTACCGAAATGGTTACGGGTATTGACTTGGTTAAAACTCAAATATTCGTCGCAGGAAATTATAAGTTAGACAGTCAGCAAATCAAAATATATGGTCAAGAAACCATTGCCACTTATGGTTTTGCATTACAATGTCGTTTAACTACAGAGGATCCAGGTAATAATTTTACTCCCGATTATGGCACGGTAACTACGTATAGAAGTGCCTCTGGTATGGGAATTCGTTTAGATGCCGGTAGTATTTACCAAGGGTATCAAGTGAGTCCATTTTTTGATTCGATGTTAGTAAAAGTATCATCTCACGGTAGAACCTTAGATGGTGCTACTCGTAAAATGGTACGTGCATTAAAAGAATTTAGAATTAGAGGGGTTGAAACCAATATCCATTTTCTACAGAATGTAATTCAGCATCCTACATTTAAAGATGGTAAGGTAACTGTCAATTTCATTCAGAATACTCCTGCCCTATTTAAGATAAAATTACCGCAAGATAGAACATCGAAAGTGGTAAACTTTTTGGCAGAAGTAATTGTAAACGGTAATTCTGATGTCAAATATATTGATGAGAACAAAGTTTTCAGAAATCCGAAAGTTCCAAAATTCAATGCGTTAGAAGCACATCCGAAGGGAACAAAAGATATGCTGACCGAAATGGGTCCTGAGAAATTTTGTGCGTGGTTAATGGATGAAAAGAAAATTCATTACACAGACACCACCATGCGCGATGCGCACCAATCATTATTAGCAACAAGAATGCGTACATACGATATGTTGCGTGTTGCAGAAAGTTATGCGAAGAATCACCCAAACACCTTTAGTATGGAGGTTTGGGGCGGTGCAACCTTTGATGTTAGTATGCGTTTCTTACATGAGAGTCCGTGGACACGATTACGAGAACTTAGAAAAGCGGTACCGAATATATTGTTTCAAATGCTACTTCGTGGATCAAACGGAGTTGGGTACAAAGCATACCCTGACAACTTAATTGAAAAATTCGTTGAGAAGTCTTGGGAGAACGGCGTTGATATTTTTAGAATTTTCGATTCGTTGAACTGGGTAAAAGCGATGGAACCAAGTATTAATTATGTTCGTAATAAAACTGGCGGTATTGCCGAAGCAGCTTTAAGTTATACTGGCGATATATTAGATGTCAACGAAACAAAATACAATCTAAAATACTATACGCAACTAGCGAAAGATTTAGAAAATGCAGGTGCACATATGATTGCTATAAAAGATATGGCAGGTCTATTAAAACCATATGCTGCTACTGAATTGGTTTTAGCGTTAAAAGACACGGTAAAGTTGCCAATACATTTACATACGCATGACACCTCTTCGTTACAGACGACAACATACATGAAAGCAATTGAAGCCGGTGTTGATGTGGTTGATGTCGCTTTAGGCGGATTATCAGGATTAACTTCTCAGCCGAACTTTAATTCGGTAGTTGAGATGATGAAAGGTCAGCCACGAGCACATGAGTTCGATATGCCGAAATTGAATCAATTTTCTAACTACTGGGAAGATACAAGAGAATTGTACTATCCTTTTGAATCGGGATTAAAAGCGGGTACGGCAGAGGTATATTCACATGAAATACCTGGTGGACAGTATTCGAATTTGCGACCACAAGCAACTGCTTTAGGTTTAGGTGACCGATTTGAAGAAGTAAAAACGATGTATGCCGAGGTAAATAAACTCTTTGGTAACCTTATTAAAGTAACACCGAGTTCAAAAGTGGTTGGTGACATGGCGATATTCATGGTAACCAACGATTTAACTACTGAAGATGTTATGACACGTGGCGAAGAAATATCTTTCCCAGATTCTGTAATTAACTTCTTCATGGGAGATTTAGGTCAGCCAGTTGGTGGATTCCCTAAGAAACTTCAAAAAATTATTCTTAAGAACAAAAAGCCATACACGAACAGACCAAATGCACATTTAGCACCAACAGATTTTGACAAGGAATTTAAAGCCTTTAAAAAGAAGTTTCAAAAAGGCTTTACACGTGCTATTGAAATGGAAGATTTTCTTTCATACACCTTATACCCAAAAGTGTTTGAAAAAGCACATGAAAATTATAAGCTGTATGGCAATTTAGCATTGGTACAAACCAAGCATTTCTTCTACGGAATGAAACTTCGTGAAGAAACCTTAATTGAATTAGAACCGGGTAAAACAGTTATCGTAAGGTTGCTTTCTGTCGGTATACCTAATGAACAAGGTATGCGAACTGTATTCTTTCAGGTAAACGGAGAGAATAGGTTTGTTGATGTTCTAGATACTTCTTTAAACCTTAAGATCGAATCGAATGAAAAGATAGATCCGACAAACGATGATCAGATTGGAGCGCCGTTACAAGGGTCTTTGTACAAAGTTTTGGTCAAAAAAGGTCAAACCATAAAAGAGAACGATCCTTTATTTGTAATTGAAGCCATGAAAATGGAAACAACGGTTACTTCTTTTAAAGCAGGCACCGTTACTTCTGTGAGTTTAAAAGAAGGCAGCATGGTAAAACAAGACGATTTGATTGTGACTATTGAATAGCAATTGAAATCTATATAATGTATTTAAAAAGCCACCTCTAGAGGTGGCTTTTATATTTCTGGAAAATGTAGCAGTAAAACTAGTTTTTAACCAAGAAATCACATTTTTTCAAACTTCAAAATCATTTCGTTTGACTTTTTATTATCAGGTTCCAATTCTAACGCTTTTCTATAATTATTTAAAGCCTGTTCAATTTGCATATTTTTAAAATAAGCATCACCTAAACCACTATAAGATTTACCAGTAGGGTATTCAGAAACCATTAACTTATATACTAAAATAGCCTTCTCTAATTGATTTTCGTTTAAAATTCTTGACCCTAAAAAACCAAGCACTTCTTCAGATTCACTAGGTAATTCTGAGATTAATAATTCTAGTATTTTTATAGCCTCATCATTTTGATCTTTTTCGAATAATTTATATGATAAGCGTGCCAGCTCCCATTTATCTAAGAAATTATAAGTATCAAAACTAGAATCTTTCAACTTTCTATAAAAAGCAATTCCTTCTTCGACATCATTATACGTCTTTTCACGAATAGTTAAATACACAGATTTTTGGGGAATTTGAAAATCTTCATCTTTTAAAATATGAATTATAGCATCACTTATTTCACCAATTTTTAAACTCTTGCTATTTGTCATCAAAAATATAGAAGTTCTATCTTGAAGATTAAAATGAACAATAGATTCATAACTTAAAGATGAACCATGGTGTTCATAATTAATTAAATCGTTGTCTAAAAATTTACCAGTACCTAACGCAGACTGACTTTCATCTGAATAGGCTTTAAAAAGTGAATGTAAAGATTCCTTAGAAATAATTTTATAAGACATTAATTGGGACGTCCAGGAGGCAAGATCTTCGATTGTCGGGCAAACCCAGCCAGACATTTTAAGTTCCAAATCGTCATCATTGACGCTATCGCTATTAAAACCTCTAGCAAAGTCTGAGTTATGATATTGGTGATCAATTACCGAACTATCCATACCTAATGGATCTAAAATATCCTGCTGTAAAAACTCATTGAAAGTTTTACCCGTTATCTTTTCTACTATTCGTCGTTGAATAAATATATTATTATTGCTATACAGATATCCTGAACCTGGCTCAAATGCTAATGTACTTAGGCTTTTTAAATTTGCATTTATATCATCATCACCATGTATATTTTCCCAATCAATGACGGGCAAGCCACTACTATATTGTAAAAGATTTTTGATGGTAACTTTATTAGACCAATCTGAATATCCTAATTCGAATTTCGAAATTTTGTCATCAAGATGTATTAATCCTTTTTCCTTAAGCATCATAATGGCGACTGCGTTGAACTCCTTAGAAATTGAGCCAATATCGAAAATTGATTTTTCACTAAGCAGTTTGGTTTTGCTTCCATCAGAAAAACCTTTTGTTACTCTATAAATTATTTCCCCATCCGATATAACTAATGCGTTACCATTGAAAATACCACGTTGGTAACAGACCTCTAGCAAAGAATCTATTTGGCTTTTATGATTATTTTGACCTTGTGTTTGAAAAGTAAAAAATACAAACAAAACAAAAAAGGAGAGAAAAGACAGCTTCTGCATAATAAAATGATTGATTGATTGATTGATGAATTAACTAAAAGATGCTTTTTATAGCTATTTGTTACACTCCAAACCATAAAACCCTGTAATAGTTAATCTCCATAAAATTATAAAAAAGCAATATCTGTGAAGTCTGTTATTATTCGCATCTTTGCAGCTGCTATGCGCTAGTAAAAGTATGTTCAGAAAAATCACATTTTTAATTCTACTATTTACTGCATTTTGGGGACATTCTCAAAATGCACAACTATCTCCATTATCAAAAATTAGTTTATTAACCGTAGGTACTGGTGAAGATTTAGCAGCCAAATTCGGACATAGTGCTATTAGACTGCAAGATCCAACTTTAGGCATCGACGAAGTTTACGGTTACGGTACGTATGATTTTGAGGATCCTAATTTCTATTTAAATTTCACTAGAGGTAAGTTATCATACACCATTTCTAGAATTCCTTTTAAGTATTTCGATTACTCATACCAACAAGAAAAACGCTGGATCAGAGAGCAAGTTTTAGATGTAGACTTAGAACAACGCAACCAGATTGTCACTTTTCTAGAGCACAACCTACTGCCAGAAAACAAGAAATACAAGTACGATTTCTTATTTGATAATTGTGCTACGAGAATACCCCTGGTATTTGAAAAAACTTTAGGGAGCACATTTAATTTTGATTACGATTATTTAGAAAATCAACTCACATTTAGAGAGTTGATTCGGTTGAAGTTGAATCCGAATTCATGGTCCAATTTCGGTATTGACCTTGCGCTAGGTTCCGTAATTGACAGGGAAGCAACGCCTTACGAGCATTTGTTCTTACCAATTTATGTGTATGAACAAATGAAACATACCACACTAGACGGTAAGCCGATAGTCAAAAAACAATCTGTTATTTTAGATATTCCAGAACAAGAATATCGCTCTTTAATATTTCTAACTCCTTTATTTTGGCTTAGTATTCTGCTAGTTCTAGTTTGCTACATTACCTATACCGATTATAAAAACCTGCGAAGAAATAAATGGTTAGACTTCGGACTGTTCGCAGTTACGGGGTTAGCAGGAGCTCTAATTCTTTTTCTGTGGTTTGGTACAGATCATTTGGCTACCAAAGCAAACTTTAATTCGCTGTGGGCATTTGCCCCGAATATAGTTATAGCATTTATGATGATTAAAAAGCAGATTCCGGCATGGATGATCACTTACATCATATTTTTAACCATATTATTAGGGATCACTTGTATACTGTGGATATTTAAAATTCAAGTGTTTTCCATATTATTAATCATCGTATTACTAGCATTAGCTATTCGTTATTTATATCTGATCTATTATTTTAAAAGTAAGCATCTAACGAAAAAATAAAATCAAGTTACTTTACATGAATCTACTTACCGTTGAAAATATTTCGAAATCCTATGGCGAAAATGTTCTTTTTGAAAACCTATCTTTTGGTATCAATAAAGACCAAAAAATTGCTTTAATCGCTAAAAACGGTACAGGAAAAACTTCTATACTTAATATATTGTCAGGAGCCGACACTCCCGATTCTGGTCAGGTCAACTATCGTAAATCTACACGTGTTTCCTTTTTGGCTCAAGAACCGGTAATGGATCCGAACTTAACTGTAGAAGAAACTATTTTCGCTTCAGACAATGAAGTATTGACTGTATTGGCCAATTACGAAAAGGCATTACTTAACCCCGAAGATGCAGATGCCTACCAAAAAGCCTTTGATGCGATGGATCGTTTTGAAGCTTGGGATTTTGAAACACAATACAAACAGATTCTTTCGAAGCTAAAACTAGATGACTTAGATGCCAAAGTAGGTAAACTCTCTGGTGGACAAAAGAAACGTTTGGCACTTGCCAATGCCCTAATTAACAAACCAGACCTTTTAGTTTTAGATGAACCGACCAACCATTTAGATTTAGAAATGATCGAATGGCTGGAAGAGTTTTTTGCTAAAGAAAACATGACCTTATTTATGGTAACGCACGACCGTTACTTTTTAGAGCGTGTATGCAATGAAATTATTGAGTTAGAAAACGGAAAGCTTTATCCATATAAAGGAAACTACTCCTACTACTTAGAAAAGAAGGAGGCCCGTATAGAGCAAGAAGCTACAGAGCAGCATAAGACAGAATTACTATTTAAAAAAGAGTTAGATTGGATGCGTAGGCAACCAAAAGCCCGTACAACGAAATCTAAATCGAGAATAGATGACTTTGCCGTCATTAAAGACAAGGCAAGTCAGCGTAGAAAAGACCACCAAGTTCAGCTAGAGTTAAATATGGAACGCGTAGGAAGTAAAATTCTTGAACTTCATAAGATTTCTAAGTCCTTTCCTAACAAACCTATTCTAGACAAATTTGAATATGTTTTTCAAAAAGGAGAGCGAATTGGTATCATTGGTAAAAACGGTACCGGCAAATCTACCTTCTTAAATATATTAAGTGGTCGCGACCAACCAGATAGCGGTAAAGTAATTGTAGGTGAAACGATCAAGTTCGGTTATTACACCCAAAAAGGAATTGAAATAAAAGAAGGTCAGAAAGTAATTGATGTTATTCGTGAGTTCGGTGATTATATTCCGCTAATGAAAGGCAGACAGATTTCTGCACAGCAATTATTAGAACGTTTTCTATTCGACAGAAAAAAGCAATACGATTTCGTTGATAAACTAAGTGGTGGTGAGCGAAAGCGACTATACTTATGTACCATATTAATTCAGAATCCGAATTTCTTAATATTAGATGAGCCTACCAACGATTTAGATATTGTAACACTAAATGTATTGGAAAGCTTTTTAATGGATTTTCAAGGATGTCTAATGGTAGTATCTCACGACCGTTACTTTATGGATAAGATTGTAGATCACCTATTTGTATTTAGAGGTGATGCGGTTGTAGAAGATTTTCCAGGTAACTATTCAGATTACAGAGCATACGAAGACAGTCAAGTATTAGAGAAACGCGAACAGAAAGAAGTTCAAAGTGCCCCTAAAACTAGTTGGAAAGAACCAGATGCTTCTCCGAAAATATCTTACGCAGACCAACAGGAGTTTAAAAAATTGGAGCGCGAAATTCAAAAATTAGAAAAGAAGAAGGTTACGCTACAAGAGAAGTTTACCGATGACTCATTAAGTGGTGATGATATTAAAGACCTAGGTATAGAACTTAAAGAAGTAACCGATACTATTGAAAGCAAGACTGAACGTTGGTTTGAGCTTTCAGCATTAATGGAAGGCTAGACCCCATTAACACGTTAATTTCCGAATACATTTTACAACTACATTAACTGTAGACGAATGATTTTTACCATTCGTCTATAGTTAAATGCTGCCCGACTACGAGCGGCGAAATAGGTTTGTTCATCCCTGTACTTTAGCAGTGTAAAACAAATATTATGAAATCAATTATTCTTTTAACCGCTCTTTTCTTCTCTACTTTCTTGGTACAAGCGCAAGCTAACAACGAGAATGTTTCTCTAGAGATCGAAACTATACAAGTAGAGATGGTTCAAACAATTGAAAGTAATGATATCGTTGTTCCAACAATCGAAACTAAAAACACAATCGAAGTTGCTAGATTGTACAAGAACAAAAACAACAGAGTAATCAAGGCTTTAAAATTCACAACAAAATTAAATAGCGCTAAACTTTCTTAATTCTATTTTCAAATATCCTTTTCGTCCCAAATCTTATACCTACCCCATTTCTTACCATTACCTACTTTTAAATACAAACTCAAAAAGCAAGTTCAAGTTCAAGAATCAAATACAAACTCAAAATTAAAAATCATATTCTAATAACCATTCAACCTTATAGTATACATGCTATCAATAGTTAGCTTATAACAAAAACATAGCTATCAACACCAATACCTACGGTAATTGAGTACCCTATTAAGTTCTAGATCCGTCTCCTATTTCACCTTCTATGAATTTAATAACCGAAGTCTATTTACCATTCGTCTATAGTTAAATGACGCCCAACGACGAGCGGCAAAATATGTTTGTTCATCCCTGTACTTTAGCAGTGTAAAACAAATATTATGAAATCAATTATTCTTTTAACCGCTCTTTTCTTCTCTACTTTCTTAGTACAAGCGCAAGCTAACAACCAGAATGTTTCTTTAGAGATCGAAACTATACAAGTAGAGATGGTTCAAACAATTGAAAGTAATGATATCGTTGTTCCAACAATCGAAACTAAAAACACAATCGAAGTTGCTAGATTGTACAAGAACAAAAATAACAGAGTAATCAAGGCTTTAAAATTCTCTACAAAATTAAATAGCGCTAAACTTTCTTAATACAATTATAAATACTCTTTTCGCCCCAATCTTTTACCTACCCCATTTCTTACCAAAACCTACATTTTAAGTTCAAGTTCAAAAATCAAACTCAAGTTCAAGTTCAAGTTCAAGTTCAAGAATCAAATGCAGGTTCAAAATTTAATACTAAATCGAATTCATTCTCAGGTCAACATAACCATTCAACTGTATATCAATATATTTCTGTAATAGTTAGTTTCGGTATAATTCAGAAGTAGGCAACATCAATACTTAAGGTTACTGAGCTTGCTATCACATGTTATATCTGCTTCATTTTTCACCTTCTATGAATTTAATAACCGAAGCCTATTTACCATTCGTCTATAGTTAAATGACGCCGAACTACAAACGGCAAAATATGTTTGGGCTTGCCTGTACTTTAGCAGTGTAAAACAAATATTATGAAATCAATTATTCTTTTAACCGCTCTTTTCTTCTCTACTTTCTTGGTACAAGCGCAAGCTAACAACGAGAATGTTTCTTTAGAGATCGAAACTGCACAAGTAGAGATGGTTCAAACAATTGAAAGTAATGATATCGTTGTTCCAACAATCGAAACTGAAAACACAATCGAAGTTGCTAGATTGTACAAGAACAAAAACAACAGAGTAATTAAGGCTTTAAAATTTTCTACAAAATTGAATAGCGCTAAACTTTCTTAATACTGTTTTAAAGACCCTTTTCGCCCCAATCTTACTCTTACTCCACTTCTTACCAGTACCTACATTTTAAGTTCAAGTTCAAGAATCAAATACAAACTCAAATTCAAAAATCAAACTCAAGTTCAATGACAATCTTTACTTTTGCCAAAATTTGAAAAAGTAACTAGTGTTTCGTTTTATATCTCATATTAAATTTATTCTTACTTCAAACAATCAGCACGGAATTCATTCCCCTTTCGTGTATGATTATATTACCAAGTGCCTTTATCAGAAAAAAGAATTAAAGCTTCCGGCAACTCTAAAGGTGCTTATTAAGAGTATTGCCTATTTTAAATATGATTCCATCTATTTAATAGGAGATTATAAAGCATCCGAAGAAATTATAAAACAACACTACGCAAGCATTTCAATCACAGAGCATAGTGCCGATATTATCGTTTGTAGCATATCTGACTTTAGCGACACTTATATAGATATCAACACTTTGTCAAATGATTGTATGTTACTTTTAGATGGCATACACACCAGTAGTGAAAACTTTAAAACATGGAAACTTCTTAAAGAATTAAAGCACGTTCGTGTTTCTATAGATATGTTTTATTGCGGAGCCCTATTTTTTAGAAAAGAACAAGTAAAGGAAGATTTTAAAATACGGATATAAACCAGTAATTTTAGACTAAAGCAAATTTTTAATGAGCAGTAATACAATTTATATTACCCTAGGTGTCGTTTTCGCTATTTACTTAGCTATACGTATTACCAGTAAAGGTAAATCTAGCGAGCGAAAATCAAGAAAATTCATGGGCGATTACGAACGTAAGGACAAGAAGGAGAATTAACCTTTCAAATTTTTTACCACAATAATTCTCACTATCTATTATCAAATAATCTACACCCCTACTTTCTACAATTTATAAAATGAAAATATATACCAAAACAGGAGATGACGGCACTACCGGACTTTTTGGAGGCACCCGTGTACCTAAACATCATATTCGTATTGACAGTTATGGTACGGTCGATGAATTAAATTCTTGGCTAGGTCTGATTAGAGATCAAGACATCTCACCAATTTACCAACAACAACTTACAGCAATTCAAGAACATTTATTTGCTGTAGGCGCTATTTTAGCTACGGATCCAGAAAAAGAAATACTCAAAAACGGTCAAGAGCGATTAAAAATTACGAAGGTAGGTACTACTGAAATCAATTTTTTAGAGCAGGTTATAGATGAAATGGATAGTCAATTACCACCTATGACTCATTTTATTCTTCCGGGTGGTCATACAACAGTGTCATACTGTCATATTGCCCGTACGGTTTGCAGAAGAGCTGAACGAATTTCAACTTTATTATTTCAAACCGAGCCATTTGATAAAAATGTGCTATCTTTTATCAATAGGCTTTCAGATTATCTTTTTGTATTGGCACGAAAATTATCTCATGATTTACAGGCGGATGAAATAAAATGGATTCCTAAAAAAAAGGACTAATAATTCTGTAATTTATTCGTTATCAATAAACAAATGCAAAAAAAGTACGAGATAAATATGAAATTTATTATTAATTTCTTTGCTGTCTCAATTTAAAAATTACTTTTGCAAAAAATTAAAATTAAACAATTACTATGTATTGGACATTAGAATTAGCATCTTATTTAAGTGATGCACCTTGGCCGGCAAGTAAAGATGAGTTAATAGATTACTCCATCAGAACTGGAGCCCCTCTTGAAGTCGTAGAAAATTTACAATCTATGGAAGAAGAAGGTGGCGAAATATATGAATCTATCGAAGAGATCTGGCCTGACTATCCAACGGAAGAAGACTACCTCTGGAACGAGGACGAATATTAATATTCGATATCATAATAACTACTAAAAAGTCTCTTCGGAGGCTTTTTTTTTATGTAATTTTGGCAGGTTATTAGGTTAAACTGTCCAATTATCAAGACTGGAATACCTTTTGCTCTTAAACAGCATCGATTATAATTGTCGAATATAAAATATTTTGAAAGCTATTCTTGCTAGAATAATAGTCAGAAAAGCTTCAATTCTAATAGTTTAAAATATATGAGTTTCATTAATTCCATCCTAAAGGCATTCGTTGGTGATAAGTCACAAAAAGACGTAAAGGAATTACAGCCTTTAGTTGACCAAATAAAGTCATTCGAATCGAAGTTAGAATCCCTAAGTCACGACGAACTTAGGCAGAAAACAATAGATTTCAAGAAGGCTATTCAAGAATCTATTAAAGAGAAAACAGATCAAATAAGTGCTTTAGAAGAAGAGGTTAAAAACTCTACCGACATTGACAAAAATGAAGATCTTTACACAGAAATAGATAGATTAAAAGAAGAATCTTATACCATTTCTGAAGAGACTTTAAATAAAATACTTCCTGAAGCTTTTGCTGTTGTGAAGGAAACTGCCAAGCGTTTTGCAAATAATGAGACTTTAGAAGTGACAGCCTCTGAATATGACAGAACGTTGTCAGGTTCGAAAGAATATGTCACTCTTGAAGGCACCAATGCAATTTGGAAAAATTCTTGGGATGCCGCAGGTAAAGAAGTTACTTGGGATATGGTACATTATGATGTACAACTAATTGGTGGTATTGCCATGCACCAAGGTAAAATTGCAGAGATGCAAACTGGTGAAGGTAAAACTCTTGTTGCAACCCTACCTTTATATTTAAATGCCTTAAGTGGCAACGGTGCGCATTTAGTAACCGTTAATGATTATTTAGCAAAAAGAGATAGTGCTTGGATGGCACCTATATTTCAATTTCACGGACTTTCTGTAGATTGTATCGATTATCACAGACCAAATTCTGATGGTAGAAGAGCAGCCTACAATGCCGATATTACTTATGGTACCAATAATGAATTCGGTTTTGATTACCTAAGGGATAATATGGCGCATACGCCAAAAGATTTGGTACAACGCCCACATAATTATGCCATGGTCGATGAGGTCGATTCAGTTTTGGTCGATGACGCTCGTACACCATTAATTATATCTGGTCCTGTTCCAGAAGGTGATCGTCATGAGTTTAATGAACTAAAACCAAAGGTTGACGAAATTGTAAGAAAGCAACGTCAGCATTTAACGGGTGTTCTAGCAGAAGCTAAAAAATTAATTGCAGAAGGTGACACGAAAGAAGGTGGATTTCTTTTATTACGTGTATATCGTGGTCTACCAAAAAATAAAGCATTAATTAAATTCTTAAGTGAAGAAGGTGTAAAACAACTACTTCAAAAAACAGAGAATTATTACATGCAAGACAACAACAGGGAAATGCCAGTTGTTGATGAAGATTTATTGTTTGTAATCGATGAAAAGAACAACCAAATAGAATTGACCGATAAAGGGGTTAATTATATTTCGGGTGAGCAGGATAAAGATTTCTTCGTGATGCCAGATATCGGTGGAGAAATTGCCAAAATTGAAAATCAAAATCTTGAAATTGAAAAAGAAGCTGAACTTAAAGAAGAGCTTTTTAAAGATTTCACGATAAAAAGCGAACGTATACATACCATGAGCCAATTATTAAAGGCTTATACCCTATTCGAAAAGGATACGGAATATGTGGTAATGGAGAATAAAGTAATGATTGTAGATGAGCAGACCGGTCGTATTATGGACGGTCGTAGATACTCTGACGGTTTACACCAAGCAATTGAAGCAAAAGAGAATGTAAAGATCGAAGCATTAACTCAAACTTTTGCAACGGTTACTTTACAGAACTACTTTAGAATGTACAGCAAACTTGCGGGTATGACAGGTACTGCTGTTACAGAAGCTGGCGAATTCTGGGAAATCTACAAGTTAGATGTAATGGAAATTCCAACCAACAGACCTATCGCTAGAGAAGATAAAAATGATCTTATCTACAAAACGAAAAGAGAAAAATATAATGCAATTATTGAGGAAGTAACCAAAATTAGTCAATCAGGCAGACCTGTATTGATCGGTACAACTTCTGTAGAAATATCAGAATTACTATCTAAATTATTGAGTGTTCGTAAAGTGCCACATAATGTACTGAACGCGAAACTTCACAAGAAAGAGGCAGATGTAGTTGCTGAAGCTGGTAATGCAGGTATTGTAACTATTGCAACCAACATGGCTGGTCGTGGTACCGACATTAAGTTGTCTGATGCTGTTAAGAAAGCAGGCGGATTAGCAATTATAGGTACAGAAAGACATGATTCTCGTCGTGTAGATAGACAGTTAAGAGGTCGTTCTGGACGTCAAGGAGATCCAGGAAGCTCTCAATTCTACGTTTCTCTAGAAGATAACCTAATGCGTTTATTCGGTTCTGACAGAGTTGCTAAGATGATGGATAAAATGGGCTTAGAAGATGGTGAAGTTATTCAGCATAGCATGATGACCAAATCTATTGAACGTGCCCAAAAGAAAGTTGAAGAAAACAACTTCGGTGTACGTAAGCGTCTTTTAGAGTATGATGATGTAATGAACGCACAACGTGAAGTTGTATACAAAAGAAGACGTCATGCATTACAAGGTGAGCGTTTAAAGCTAGATATTGCCAATATGGTTTATGATACCTGTGAGGTAATCGTGGAAAGCAATAAAGCTGCAAGTGATTTTAAGAATTTAGAATTTGAATTGATCAAATACTTCTCTATCACATCACCTGTAGATGAGGCTGAATTTGGTAAAATGACAGCTCAAGAAATTACCGGCAAAATCTACAAAGCTGCATACGAGTATTATAATGACAAGATGGAGCGTAATGCTGCAGCAGCTTTCCCAGTAATCAAAAAGGTACATGAAGATAACGCCAATAACTTTGAGCGTATCGTAGTTCCTTTTACAGACGGTATAAAAAGCTTGAATGTAGTAACTAACCTTCAAGAAGCATATGACAGTAACGGTAAGCAATTGGTTACTGACTTTGAGAAAAATATCTCATTGGCTATTATAGATGATTCGTGGAAAACACATCTCCGTAAAATGGATGAGTTGAAGCAATCGGTACAATTAGCGGTTCACGAGCAAAAAGATCCTTTATTAATTTATAAGTTCGAAGCATTTGAACTTTTCAAATCGATGATCGAACAAGTAAATAAAGATGTTGTCTCTTTCTTATTTAAAGGTGAATTACCTTCTGAAAACCCTAATGCTATTCAAGAAGAAAGAAACGTTCAACGTAAAGAGAATTTACAAACGACGAAAGAAGAAATTCCTAATAGCGACGAGTTAGCGGCACGTAGTAGAGCGGTTAGTCAAAATCAAGCTGAACGCCCTGCAGTGACAGAAACCATTACTAGAGAACAACCAAAAATTGGTCGAAACGAGCGCGTTACCATTAAAAATGTAATGAGCGGCGAGAGTAAAACGGTTAAGTTCAAACAAGCCGAGCCACTTTTACAAAATGGTTCGTGGGTGTTGACTCAAGATTAAATTATATAGAAATTATAAGTTTTAAAAAGGCATCCTATCGGGTGCCTTTTTTGTTTTCTTATGCTAACCAGCTATAAATAAACCTTATAGAAACTATTACTAATTGAATCCTTTTTTCAAGATTATTTACTGAATTGCCTAATTAACAATTGATTTAATATTTTTAACCATTATTTAGGCAAAAAAAATATGTAATTCAGAAAAATAATAATGGCTTTTATCATACTAAAGCAGAAAATACTAGTATAATGATAAAAACATAATTAGATTTACATTACGTAATTCGTATATTTTATAGTACCTAAATAATATCTATGCCCGGATTTACCATTGACAAAGAACGTCTTCAGGATAAAACCAAACTTTTCTTAAGGGTAAATTATACCACTAGCATTATCTCCATCCTTTTTGGAGCTTTATGCTATTTCATATTGAACATAATCCAAGTAATACCTTTTTTACTTGTAGGCTTCGCAGTTTTAAATATTATAAATCTTTTATATTTCAAAGTTCATAAAAACATAGTTCCCACTTTTAATTTTTCATCAATTATTGGTTTAATTACAGCTGTATTTGTCACCGTTTATAGTGGCGGAATTAACAGTCCATTTATATTCATGATTCCGTTAATTGCATTTGGCGGATTCATAAATAGTACAAGGTACGGTCGCGTATATTTTAATATCATAACGGTACTGATCCTTTTAGTATTCACACAGTCCATACCTGAGTTACGTATTACAGAAAATTTAGTTCCAGAAGAATCAAATTCAGTATTTAGCCTTGTATCCATATTATTTGCTGTTTTTATTTTAGGAAACACCTTAGGCAAAACCCTTCTAAAAACCTATAATGCGATGTACAGTTCAAAAAAGGAACTGTCAAATCAAGTACACGAGAAAGAAAACCTATTAAAAGAAGTACACCATAGAGTAAAGAACAATTTACAGACCGTTTCAAGTTTATTAAGCCTACAATCTAGAAATATTGAAACAGGACCAATGAAAGGTCTTTTAAAGAGTACTCAAAATAGAGTAATCGCCATGGCTATGGTACATGAAATGTTATATATGCGTAACGATATTAGCCACATCGAATACAAATCTTACGTGCAAGAATTAAGCGAATATTTAATTCGTTCAATAAAAGGAAATGATAATAACGTAGATTTAATAATTGATATACCTGATATTAAATTAGGTATAGATACCGCCATTCCATTAGGTCTTTTGATTAATGAAACTTTGACCAATGCCTTAAAATATGGAATTGAAAGTGATAAAGAAGGGGCTATTAGTATCAAGTTACAAAAAGATCCTGAACAAGAAAATTGTTATATTCTAGAGATTGGTGATAATGGTATCGGCTTTCCAGAAACCATTAATTACAAAACCACAAAATCTTTAGGTTTAAAACTAATACACAATCTTACACGACAATTAAGAGGAACAATTCAACGCGATGATGCTAAAAAAGGAACTAACTATATTATACAGTTTCAAGAAATAAAGCAACAATTATCTCCAACAGCATAAATTAATTAATCAATTATTATCACTATCATAATAATAAAAGCCAAGCATACTAATGCTAGCTAATCTTTATAGTAATACTTATATTTAAGCGACTAACATTCAAACCTCGCTTAATGATCAAAAAATTACTACTATTGGCAGTCCTTTATGGGAGTACCATTTCAGCACAAGATTATTTCTACCAAAAATTTCAACCCTTCAATTCTGAGATACCGACTCCCGAGACATATTTAGGTTACGGTATAGGTGAACACCATACTAGACATGACCTTATTGTGGCCTATTTGGAAAAGCTAGCCGAAGTTTCGGACAGAGCATCGATAGCAGAGTACGGCAGAACGCATGAGGGACGCAAACTGGTTATGTTAACCCTTACCGATCCAGAGAATCTAAGCAACCTAGATCAACTGCAAGAAGACCATTTAGCTTTTACCGATCCTGCAAAATCAGTTTCCAATTATAATGACGTTCCAATCTTCATCAATTTAGCTTACAATGTTCATGGTAATGAACCTTCTAGTTCAGAAGCTGCTTTGCTTACAGCCTATACATTTGCCGCTTCAGAAAATCCTGAAATTTTAAATTATTTAAAAAACGCTGTCATCTTTATAGACCCAACAATTAACCCCGATGGTCGAGATAGACATACGCAATGGGCAAACACATACCAAGGAAGTCCTGAAGTTGCAGACCCACAAGATGTTGAACACAATGAGTATTGGCCAATGGGAAGAACAAATCATTATTGGTTTGACCTAAACCGAGATTGGTTATTAGCAATAAATCCAGAGAGTAGAGGTAAATTAAATTGGTACCATAAATGGTACCCAAATGTTGTTACAGATTTTCATGAAATGGGTACGCAAAGTACCTATTTCTTCGAACCAATGAAAACTAACGCATCGTTTGACCCTATAATGCCTAAAGAAAATTATGAGGATTTGAATACACTCTTTGGTAACGAATTTTCTAAAAGTTTAGATAGTATTGGATCACTTTACTTTACCAAAGAAGTATTTGACGGTACCTACCCAGGGTATGGGTCTTCATATCCAGATCTTCAAGGTGGTCTTGGGCTATTATTTGAGCAAGCCAGTTCTAGGGGTCATAGACAAACCACCGCATTCGGCGAAATTACTTTTGCTTTTACAATCAGAAACCAATACGTCTCTGGCATTACCACTGTAAAAACAGCAGTGAACAACAAAGAATATATGCGTAAGTATCAGCAAAAATTCTTTAAGAGTGCGCTAACCAATGCTGCTAAAAGCAAAGTTAAAGGCTATACTTTTGGCGATGTTCATGACAAAAACAGAACAAAAGCTTTTATAGATAAGTTATTGCTTCATAAAATAGATGTTTATCGCTCTGGAGATTCATTTACAGTACCTACAAAACAGCCGCAGTACAGAATGGTACAGACTATGTTTGAAACCTATAAAAAGTATAGAGATAGTGTCTATTATGATGCCTCTGCATGGTCAGTAGCAAACTTTTATAATATGAAGTACAAGTCGGTAAAGGCACTTAACCTTGGCGATAAAATTACCGAAACAGATAATTTAATTTCTATAAGTCCCGTTCAAAAATCAAACTACGCCTATGTAATGGACTGGGATGATTACAATGCACCTGCCGCACTTATCTATTTACAGAAAAAAGGTATTGTAGCATCTTCAGCTGCAAAATTATTTAGTATAAAAACCAAAAAGGAAACCAAAAATTTCAATTATGGAGCGGTCTTAGTTCCTGTAAGCTTACAAAAAGGAGATGCAGATGCAGTGTACGAAAGCATTAAAGAAGCACAAGTAAAATTCGATGTTCCTATTTATGCAGTAGATTCTGGACTTAGTTTAGAAGGTGTCGATTTAGGAAGCGGTAATATTTCGCCTATCAAAAAAACTAAGGCCGTAATGTTGATAGGCGATGGTGTAAGCTCTTATGAAGCTGGAGAAGTTTGGCATTTGCTAGATACTCGTGTTCATATGCCTATTACTAAAATACCAATGCGCAATTTTAACAAGATTAGTTTAGACAAGTATAATACCATGGTTATGGTTTCTGGAAAATATAATATTACAGAGAAACAATTGTCCAAAATTAAAGATTGGACTAGCAAAGGTAACACCCTTATAACTGTAGGTACAGCTAGTAAATGGGCCATTGAGAAAAAGTTAGTAAAAGAAACACTTATCAAAACAGAAAAAGATTCTACCGAACTCGCCGTTAGAAAACCATACGGAGATGCTCGTGAAAATATTGGTAAAGAAAGTCTTGGCGGGGTCATCTTAAACGTTGACCTAGATATTACTCACCCATTAGCCTATGGGTATAGGGATAACAACATCCCTGTTTATAAAAACAACTCGGTTTGGCTATCCCCTAGTAAAAACTCATATGCTACAGTTGCTAAATATTCTAAAAGGCCACATATCGATGGCTTTATTACCGAAAAGAATATGCAAGAAAACATATTGAATGCAGCATCTCTAATTGTTAGTAAATTAGGCAGTGGTCGTGTAGTTCTTTTTGCAGACAATCCTAATTTTAGAGGATCATGGCATGGAACTAATAGATTGTTTTTAAATGCACTTTTTCTTGGAGACAAAATAAAAGTACCTTCTGAAGATTAACATCAATTCACTAATAATTAATTCATACGGTAAAATGATAAAAATAAAAGCACTATTACTATTGGTTTTTGTCTTTTTAATGACAACACCCATATTCGCCCAATCATTACAAGGTGATGGTCCACATTCACAATTGATCATTAGAGGCGTTATGCTTATTAACGGCAATGGCGCACCACCACAAGGTCCTATAGACATTGTAGTAGAGAATAATATCATAAAAGAAGTAAAAGTTGTTGGCTACCCAGGTGTCGCTATCGATGACGCTAAAAGACCACAATTAAAAGCAGGTGGTAAAGAATTAGATTGTACTGGCATGTATTTAATGCCTGGTTTTATAGATATGCATACCCATATTGGCGGTGATGCTCAAGGTGCAGACCCAGATTATGTATTTAAACTTTGGATGGCTCACGGAGTTACAACCGTACGTGAAGTTGCAGGAAGAGGTATTGATATTGCGATGGATCTAAAACATAAAAGCGAAAAAAACGAAATCATCGCCCCGCGAATTATTTCATATACTGCTTTCGGGCGAACGAGTAAATCATTTAATCCATTGAACGATATTCCGATTTCTACACCCGAGCAAGCAAGAGAATGGGTACGTGCCAATGCTAAAAAAGGAGCTGATGGAATTAAATTCTTCGGAGCCGAACCGGCGATTATGGCGGCAGCATTAGATGAAAACAAAAAGTTGGGTTTAGGATCTGCATGCCACCATGCACAAATGAGTGTTGCCCGTTGGAATGTGCTACATTCCGCCAGAGCGGGATTAACCTCTATGGAGCATTGGTATGGTTTACCTGAAGCATTATTCGATGATAGAACGGTACAAGATTTTCCGTTGGACTATAACTACCAAAACGAGCAAGATCGCTTTGAAAATGCAGGAAAATTATGGGAACAAGCAGCAGAACCATATTCTGAGCATTGGAATAATGTTATGAATGAATTATTAGCGCTGGATTTCACCTTAGATCCTACTTTCAATATTTATGAAGCTAGTAGAGATTTACAGCGTGCTAGAAGAGCTGAATGGCATGAAGATTATACATTACCTTCTTTATGGGAATTCTATCAGCCCAGTAAAGTATCTCACGGTTCTTACTGGCATGACTGGGGTACAGAGCAAGAAGTTGCCTGGAGAAAAAATTATAAGCTGTGGATGACCTTTATCAATGAATATAAAAATAGAGGTGGAAGAGTAACCACGGGATCAGATTCCGGATTCATATTCCAACTATACGGCTTTGCGTATATACGAGAATTTGAACTTATGCGAGAAGCAGGATTTCATCCGTTAGAAATTATACAATCGGCAACTTTAAACGGAGCTGAAGCATTAGGTATGGATGACAAACTAGGTTCAGTAACCATAGGCAAATTGGCAGACTTTGTTATTGTAGAGGAAAATCCGCTTCAAAATTTCAAAGTACTGTATGGTACGGGAGCTATAAAACTGACCGATGATAATGAGGTGGTTCGTGTTGGTGGTGTAAAATATACCGTTAAAGACGGAATCGTTTATGACTCTAAAGCATTATTGGCAGATGTCAAAAGACAAGTAGATGAGGCTAAAGCTAAAAGTAACTATACTATAAAGCAGCCTGGTATAAAGAATTAAAACTTACGTTTGTTTACCGGCACTTTAATTGGACGTACTTTTTTCTCGTTCTTAGATGAAGTGAATGCAATAGTTGCAATAACAATAAGTGCTGGTATTATAATTAAAAGTAACATCATAATTAAAAATTTATAAGGTGCTTCATTGCACCTTTTTATATAGGGCAAAGATTATGCCAACTTACCGTATGACTTTTTGGTAGCGAACGCTAATTCTTTGTTAACTCTTGCATTTGCGTATCGGTACAAACGTGCTACTGACGTTTCATCAGTAATTTGAATCTTTTTTTCGTCGCCAGTATTGTCAGAGCTATCAACCAAAACAACACCCACTTCAGTAGTGTTAATTTTATCATCTGTTTGGGGAGTTTGTGCTATTGCTAATGCGCCAGCGAAAATTATTATTAGTAAGGTTACAAGTGCTTTCATATCGTAATGTTGAACAATGTAAAAGTACTTTGAGGTCTACGATTAAGCATCTTGACCTCGCCGAACTGCTATAATTTTCGGCTAGTGTAAAAATCTGAGACGAATCGACAATAAGTGTCGACGAACGGTTTTTGACCAAAAAACACCACACCGACTTGGTGTGTATTTCATCGGTATTTTAAATATGTAAAATTTACAATACCTCTGAAATTGGGGTCCAAAAGACTAACTATATGTAGGAAATAGAATGAATAAAAGTGAAGCTTACTTTTTGTGTCTTCCGCGTTTACCGTAGTTCTTATCGCCGCGTGTTTTCGATTTTGTGTATTTCTTTTTAATGATACGCTTATACGAACCACCTTGATTTTCCTTTTTATTCTTGTCAGACTTTTCGTGAAAACTAGCTCCACGTTCCTCTTCATTAATATTTAAAGGATTCTCATGCTCTTTGTGTTTAGGTTGCTCGTCGAAAGTAAGTTGCGTTGCAATTTGAACATCATTAGGCAGCGGCAATAAATTGACTTTATGCGACATTAAATCTTCAATGGCATCTTTAGCCTCTTCTTCTTTCTCTGTAAATAAAAGAATAGAAGTCCCTTCTTTCTCTGCCCTACCCGTTCTACCGATTCGGTGCATATAGTTTTCAGGAAATTTAGGCGTGTCAAAGTTTATAACGTGAGATATCTCTTGTAAATCCAATCCGCGAGCCATAACATCTGTAGTTACCAAAATACGGTTCTTACCCTCGTCGAATTGATTAATAGAACGTAGTCTATAGTTCTGTGTTTTGTTCGAGTGAATAATACATATTTCTTCACTGAAAAATTCTGCTAACTCTTTAAAGAGTAAATCGGCACTTCGCTTACTTGAAACAAATACTAACACCTTGTGGTACGTTTCTTCGTTTTGTAATAAATTGACCAACAGATTTACTTTCGTATAAAAGTTAGGTGTAGCATACCCGTATTGGGTAATATTTTCTAGTGGAGTTCCACTAACGGCAATCGCAATTTTCTGAACGCCCGTAAAGAAATCGGTAATGAACAATTCAATATCATCGGTCATCGTAGCCGAAAACATAATATTCTGTCTCTTCTGTGGTAAAAGTTCAAAAATATTTACCAGCTGAAATCTAAAACCTAAATCTAGCATTACATCAACCTCATCAATTACAAGTTTCTTCACTTGTTTTAATTGAACCGCTTTAGTAAGAATTAAATCATACAATCTAGCTGGTGTTGCTACTAAAACATCTGTACCTAATGCTAGAGCCTCTTTTTGGCGCAACATACTTTTACCACCAAATACACCCAGAACACGAATTCCGGAATATTTAGCCAGTTTCTCAGCCTCTTCTACAACTTGTACCACCAACTCACGAGTAGGCACAAGAATAATTACCTTCGGATGAATTTCTTTAGAAAACTTAAGGGTATTTAAAATAGGAAGCAGATAAGCAAATGTTTTACCGGTACCTGTTTGAGCAATACCAACAACATCGCTACCACTCATTACAATAGGGAAAGCTTTCTCTTGAATTGGGGTTGTATTTTCGAAACTTAAATCAGCCAGAACTTTCTCTAAGTTTCTAGAAATCTTTAAATCGGTAAACAACGCCATAACAATCACTTTTGTAATTAAAGCGCAAAGCTATGTCGATTAGTTGACAAATCACGTAAAGTGAGAGATTTATCGATAATTAAGTCAAAAATGGCTTTTAATTATAAAAGGATAAAGGGCATTTCCATTTAAGTGGACATATTGAAATAGTTTACTTTGAAACTATTAATTGAATACAACATAAATTATTATATTTCAAATAGAACATATTACTCTTATCTAATGAAATCAAATACAATCCTATTCGTATCGATATTCCTTTTATTTCTGAATGAAATTTCTGCCCAAATGACTAATAAGACATATGATGAAGCAATTAATAACGCCATTGCCAAACAATACCCAGAATACCACACAGCACTACTAAAAGTATTAGATGATTTTGAACAAGAACTTATTATTAAAAAAGTAATTTCAGATAATAGCTATGAAAATTATGTCAAAGTCTTAACCAAAATAAGCAAGGATAGCACTTATGAAGTAGTTAGTGATTTTGCTTTAGGAGATTCGCTAACACTAAATTCTCAGCGCTATAATTACGAACTCATAAATATTATGAAGTCAGTACCTTTAATAAATTATAGAAATAAAGTTCAAGCAAAAAGTATTCTATTTAATCAACGGGTATCTGAAATTACTACAAAAAACGGAGGTTTTTCGCGTTCAAATTATGCATCACTTTTATTAGAAGTATATAACGAAGAAGACTTTCAACTACCAACAATACGAACACAGCTGTATCGATTTCTTGATCCCAATACAAATCATATACATTATATTTATATGGGTAAACCTACTCAAGGCGAATAGACATTAGGTGTTAAATCAATCAGCTTTTGTTCTTTTCTTATCAGTATATTTTATATATCACCTATTAGTATCTAAATCATTATTGTACATCTTTTTACCACCAACATAAGTCTCCAAAACTTTTACATCTTTAATAGTTTTAGCATCAATTTGAAAAATATTTTCATTAAGAATAACAAAATCAGCCAACTTGCCTGGTTCTAATGTTCCTTTTATGTCTTCATCAAAAGAGCTGTAAGCAGCATCTTTTGTATATGCAGCTAATGCTTGTTCCACATTAATTTTCTGCTCAGGAACCCAACCATCAGGATTGTTATCATCTAAGGTTCTTCTAGTAACCGCTGCGTATATACCATATAATGGAGAAGCAGGTGCCACGGGCCAATCACTACTAAACACTAAAGTTGTATTTGCATCTAATAGAGACTTAAAAGCATAGGTAGTTTTAATTCGCTGATGTCCGATAAGCTCTTCTGCCCATCTACCATCATCAATAGCATGATATGGCTGCATGCTGGTAATAACATCTAGTTTAGAAAATCTATTGATATCTTCTACATTCAAATGTTGCGCATGTTCTATTCTTAATCGTCGGTCATTTTTACCATTATTTTTAACTACACTATCATATATATTTAGAATAGTACTGTTTGCTCGATCACCAATAGCATGAACGGTAATTTGAAATTGCTTTTTATCGGCATTAGAAATCCAGCTACCTAAACTATCTACATCGACAATAAACAGACCCTTATCATCTTGCTTATCTGAATAGGGTTCATCAAAAGCTGCCGTGTGCGAGCCTAAAGACCCGTCTACAAAACCCTTCATGAGTCCATTTTTCAACCATTTTGAATTTTTTGTATCCTTTGCAACTGTTTTCCAATACTTCAACGGATCGGCAGCATACACTCTCACCTTCAGTTGTTTATTAGAATTCATCTTATCTAAAATCTCGTAACCACCTAAACTATCTACATCATGTACGGTGGTTACGCCCTGAGAAGCTAAATAATCTTGGGCTGCACTTAGGGCTTCTTCTTTTTCCGAATCGGTAAGCTTAGGTATTTTATTTAAAACTAAATACATTGCTTCACTTTTAAGAATACCGCTTGGAGTATCATCAGGATTTTTAACAATTTCTCCGTTTTCTACATCGGGACTATTTTCATCTATACCCGCAATTTTGAGTGCTGCTGAATTGGCTAAAATCATATGTCCGTCCATTCTATAAATCGCAACAGGATTATCACCTGTAAATTCATCTATCCAGTCTTTATTAGGTAACTCTCCTCCCCAAAGGGTGTGATCCCAATTTCCTTCAACAATCCACTGACCAGATTTTATTTTTTTAGCAAACTCAGATATTCTATCAATAAATTCCTGCTTTGTGCTAGCATCTCTTAATTGTACACTTAAAAGGCTATTACCACCCATTAATAAATGCACATGAGTATCTATAAAGCCTGGGCTGATGAATTTTCCTCCTACATCTTTAATCTTAGTACTTGATCCTTTATACTTTTGAATATCATCTAAAGAGCCAATAGCCAAAATAGTATCTGCCTTTATAGCCATAGCCTCGGCTTTTGAAGATTTAGTATTACCTGTCCAAATATTGGCATTAGTAATTATCAAATCTGCTTTTACACTATCAATACTACAAGAGCAAACCAATAATGTAGTCACGAATAAAAAGAATAGTTGCTTTTTCATGCTATTAAAGGTAGAAAAGTAAAAATGTAATTGTTAGCATTTCCATTGAAAAATACCTTCTTAATTACCCTCTTTTCGCAACACCTGCAACGGCGGACTATTCAAGACCCCTCTACTATTCATTAAACCGATGGCAAGAACTAATAACGTAATACCAGGTAAAACAATTAAAAATGGTACCCATGAAGGCACAAATGGTGTGTCGAAAATGAAATAAGCCAGTAAAAAACTACTCACTAAAGAAAGTAACACTCCTACTCCGCTGCCCAAAATACCAAGAAATAAATACTCTAAAGCATTAATTTTTAATATTTGTTTACTCTGAGCACCAAGTGTTCTTAGTAAAACACTTTCACGAATTCGTTGGTATTTACTGTTACGAACAGATCCTATCAACACAATAATACCTGTTAGAATACTAAAGAAAGCCATAAAAGATATGACCCATGAAATCTTATCTAAAATATCTTCAACCAAGGTTACTACCTGTCTTAAATCGATTATGGAAACATTGGGGAATTTCTTTACCAACTCTCGCTGCAGATCAGCTGAAGACTTTTTATCTGGTGCATTGGTGGTTATCACATGAAACTGAGGTGCATTTTCCAATACTCCTTTAGGGAATACAATAGAGAAATTGAGTTGCATACGTGCCCAATCTACTTGGCGAATATTACCCACTACCGTAGTCATAAGTTTCCCTTGAACATTGAACACCAAGGTGTCACCGATAATGACTAAAGCATCATTGGCCACATTATCTGACAATGAAATAGGTATTACTTTGGCATTAGGATCAACAGAAGGTATCCAATCCCCTTCCAGCAACTTTTCAGAACCTATCATTGAATCTCTATAAGTGGTTCTAAACTCGTGGTTAAGAATCCATTTGTTCATTCGTGTGGTAGTATCTAATCGAATATCATTAACATCTCGATCTTTTATACGCTCTAAACGCATAGTAACAATCGGTATGTTATCTATGACAGGTAATCCTTTCGGAGTAATGGTATTTGCTACTTCATCGCGTTGATCTGTCTGTACATCGAATAATATCAAATTCGGACTCTCAGCACTCGCTTCGAACGAGGTTTTTGCAAGAAGAAAATCTTTTGTAAAATATAATGTACTGATTAAAAACGTACCAATCCCAATAGCTAAAACCAATACTACAGTCTGATTATTTGGTCGGAATAAATTCAACAAACTTTGTCTGGCAGCAAAACTCCATGACTTGGGGAAGTAGCCTTTTATCAATCGCATAAATAAAATTGACACTCCCGCTAAAATGGAAAATGTCACCAAAATTCCTGCTACGAAACTTAATGCGAACTCCCATCTGCCCAATAACCAAAAAGCGAATAACAATACAAACAGTACAATGGCAACCACTACCCAAATTTGATAAGGTCTAGCCTTTTTACTTGTATCTTCTTGCACACGTAATACCTGTAAAGGTGAAACAAACCATGTATTTACTAATGGTGATAAGGCAAATAAAACCGACATGCATACACCTAATAATAAGCCGACAAATATGGCTTGAAATGATGTTGATATCTCAACTTCAAAAGGTAAAAACTCTTGAAGTATAAGCGGAAAAGTCTGTTGTAACAACAATCCTATTACCGTACCAATGAGTCCGCCCAACAATCCCATACCTGCAATTTGAATCAGGTATATTAAAAAGGTTTGTTTACGTGTAGCACCTAAACATTTTAGCACTGCAACCGCTTTTAATTTCTCTTTTATATAAATATGAACAGAGCTAGCAATTCCAACGCACCCCAAAAGAAGTGCAATAAATGCAACTAGATTTAGAAATCTACCTACATTGTCATATCTACGACCTAATCGCTCGCTAGTATCGGTATGGGTATCCATATCTGCATTTTCGGCATCTAATAATGGATCTACATTTTTACTAAGTGCTTCTAAATCTGCCTTATCATTATTGAAATAGTAATTGTAGCCCAAACGGCTACCACGTTGCAAGAGTCCGCTTTCTTCCATAAAACGAAATGGAACAATAATAGGTGGTGCAGCTGTCGCACCAATACCAGTACTACCAGGTGCCGTGATTAAAGACCCAACAATAGCAAATGTGGTTGTACCCAATTTTACACTATCGCCTGGTTTTAAATTATATTGAAGCATTGCGGTGGCATCGACCAACGCTCCGCCTTTTTCTAAATATTCTTTTGCAGCTGAGGCAGGTTCAGTTTCTAACTCCCCGTAAAAAGGAAAGTCCCCTTCAATAGCGCGTACCTGTACCAGTTTTGTAGCTAGACTTTTTGGGAATGCCGCCATTGAGGCAAAATTGACCTCACGGGCATCATATCCGCCCAAAGAATCCATTAATTCTGTTACCCTTTCATTTGCAGGCTGATTGCTATCTATAAGAAAATCGGCACCCATGAGTGCTTTTGATTGCAACCCGATATTATCTTTAAGATTATCGCTAAAAGATTGAATAGACACCACTGCTGCGATACCTAAAATAATGGAAGCCATGAAAAGTAACAAGCGTTTACCACTTGCCTTACCATCGCGCCAAGCCATTTTCAACAACCAATTAAATGATGCTTTTGATGTTCTCTGTGTTAGATTCAAGATATAGAAGTGGTTTCGTTGATTACTATTTTACCACCTTTAAGTCGTAATACATGTTTGTTCAAGTTTGCCAGCTCTAAATCATGAGTAACAATGACCAATGTAGTACCCATTTCTTTATTAAGGTCGAATAAAAGTTTGATGACCTTTTCACCAGTTTCCTCATCCAAATTACCTGTTGGCTCATCTGCAAAAAGAATAGAAGGTTTGTTTGAAAACGCTCGTGCCAAAGCAACCCGCTGCTGTTCACCACCAGATAATTGAGATGGGTAATGATCATGACGATCACCCAAACCAACTTTAGCCAACAACTCCATCGCATCTTTAGAAGCATTTGCTGCACCTTGTAATTCCAGGGGTACACTAACATTCTCTAAAGCCGTTAATGTGGGCAGTAATTGAAAGTCTTGAAAAATAAATCCCACTTTTTCATTTCTTAAAAGCGCACGTTGATCTTCGTTCAAGGCACTCAAATCTTCCCCACAAAGTTCTATTACGCCTTCGTTGATTTCATCTAATCCGGCACAGAGTCCTAATAATGTGGTTTTTCCACTACCTGACGGACCAACAATAGCAAAAGTGTCGCCTTCTTCAATAGAAAAAGTAATATCATCAATAACTGTCAAATTCTTAGATCCGCTTGAATACGTTTTCTTTAGATTACGTACGTTTAATATCTTTGTCATAAATCATTTTGGTACAAGACAACAAAATAAACAAATGATTTTGAATCTAATAAGTTAAGACTATGTTGAAAGTATTAAAGTTTCGTTATTTTTTAGTGGTGTTGTTGTTCGTTGGATGTGGAGAAACTCCAGAAAAGAAACCATCTGACACCCAAAAAGAAGCTGTAAGTAGTGTTGAAAAGGAAGCTATTTCTGCGGATGACAAAGTGATTTTGTTCTACGGAAACAGCCTTACCGCTGCCTATGGCTTAGATACAAAGGAAGGATTCCCAAATAGAATTCAACAACGATTAGATTCTTTAGGCTTGGATTATACGGTGATAAATTCCGGATTGAGCGGTGAAACTACCTCTGGCGGATTAAACCGATTGGATTGGGTACTAAATCAGCCGGTAGATATTTTTGTTTTGGAATTGGGCGCCAATGACGGATTGCGAGGAATACCCATTACAGAGTCTATGAATAATTTGCAATCGATGATCGAAATGGTCAAAGATATAAACCCTGAAACACAAATAATATTGGCAGGTATGCAAATACCACCAAATATGGGTGCAGATTATGCTTCTCAATTTAAAATGATGTATCCTGCCTTGGCAGAATCGAATAATATAATGTTGATTCCGTTTTTACTGGAAGGTGTTGCCGGTATTCCGAAATTGAATTTAGAAGATGGCATTCACCCAACTGCAGAAGGGCAGCGAATAGTAACCGAAAATGTTTGGGAAATTTTAAAAACTGTCGTGTTACCTAAAGGGGGAACGGAGGTAACCGAGGAACTTGTAGAAGAATTAAACTAGGCAAGAGATACTGTTCGTACTCTTGTTTTAAAAAGTAAGGCTTGTTTAACTCTTGCATTTTTGATTTTGTAAAACCTTGCAGCTGTTTGAAAACCCTGAGCGTTTACGTCAGATTTTATTGTTACATCTGCCATGGGCATAACAATAGTCTGTACTTTGGTGTCTGGTGACTTCGATTGTGCTTGGGACTGGGTTCCCAAACAGATAACAAGGAGTAAAAAAATAATTGTACGCATAATAAAGTAGGTAAATTTGGTTTATAGATAACCATCTACTTGTAAGTAAACGTATTTCGAATTCGACAAGAGGTACGGTTTTTACGATGAAAAGATTGCTTTTCGATGTATTACTTCTTTTTGTAGTCCGTTTTCCTACAAAAAAATCTTCCACTAGACCCCGTATTTGTGCATTTCATCGATTTAATACGTTTTTTCTTACAAAAATTTATTATTGATATATGGAGGGACTACAGGAAGGTGGTCTATAAAAGAGAATTGAGAGAATAGAATTGAGAAATTAGATTTTGGTTGTCCGTTGTCCGTTGTCCGTTGTTAAACACAAAATCAATTTAGATTCGCTAAATTCTCTCTTAAAATTTATTACGAAGTCTCTTTTCTAACTTCTATTTTCTAAAAACCGATATACACCATCTACTTAGTACTTTGTACTCCGTACCTATTACTTAATACTCTTTACTAAATACTAAATACTAAAAAACTAAGCCATTTTAGGCTTGTTCGCTTTCGTTAAGAAGTTTAAATCTCTTTTTATTCTTGAGTTTTTGAATTTGTATAATCTAGCCACTTCTAAAGTAGTATTAGCTTCTACATCATATGTAGTTTCAGTAACGATGCTCATCTCAATAGTTTCAACCTTTACTTCTTCAGTAGAGTTCTGTGCTTGAGCAGTGAAGCTTAAAAAGATGATGAAGATTGTTGCTATTATTGTTTTCATGACTTGCGTTTGTTACAATAATAGAACGCCGCAAGCCTTGTATTACTAGGTGATGAATCGCTGAAAAACCCCTAATTCTCGTTACTTGACACAACTTCAGATGAAGTGCAAAATCGCATCGATAAACGACAACACCTCTAAAAACACCTTACCGATAATTGATGTCGTTAACCGAGAAACTGAATTATAAAAAAAGAAAAGAGAGGATAGAATAGAGAAAATAGAGGTTGGTTGATGGTTATTGGTTGTTGGCTGTTGGTTGTTGGTTGTTGGTTGTTGGTTGTTGGTTGTTGGTTGTTGGTTGTTGGTTGTTGGTTGTTGGTTGTTGGTTGTTGGTTGTTGGTTGTTGGTTGTTGGTTGTTGGTTGAGTATAAATTTAGCCTTGCAAAATTTATACTCAACCATGGCACCCTTAAAAGTCTATTCTCTATATTCTAATTTCAATATTTCCAACTTAATACTTAATACTTTTTACTCTTCACTAAATACACCTAACTTAAATAGAAGATTCGGATCAGGACAGTTCTCTTTATAAAAGGATAGCTGCCCTTCAGCACATACACCTGGGTAATCGCCTTCGTTACCTTTTAAGTCCTGTATAATTTGAAAATGAAGGTGTGGGGCATAGTTTACATTAATATCGGGTGTACCAAGGGTGGCGAGAACATCTCCTGCTTTAAAATCCTTCCCTATATATAAGCCCGATAAAGAATCTACGGCTAGGTGACCATATAAGGTATAAAAGGTAATATCATTTAAAACATGTTTAAGTATAATGGTTGGTCCATAATCACCAATAGTGGTATTGTTTTTAAAGCTATGAACCTTTCCGTCTAACGGCACAATTACTTTGGTACCGGCATCACACCAAAAATCAATTCCTAAATGAATATTTCGAACAGGTTTATTGCTAGAGGTAAAACCTTCCTTATCATTATACAAGTTTCTTTGTTCTAAATATCCGCCGTAGGCGATAACACCTTGTTTAGTTTTTAGCACACTATCGATATAAGTTTGACAAACGACATGATTGGTAATATCTAAATCAATCAAATCATCATTGTGTTTAGAGAGGTCTAAAGGCACATATGCCTCTGAAGGAATAGTGGAATCTAATATACAGATAGATTCTGTCGAGTAAGATTTAAGGGCTAGAGCTAGTGTATTCATTTCTCAAAAATATAGCATCCATTAATGTCCTTAACATTTTTTAACCCTTTTCCTCGTAAGGTCTTTGTAAATTACCTACAAATTGCTAAAAGAAAATTGTTATGAAATTATTACAAATCACTTTATTGGCCTGCGCGACCTTGATTGCGACCAGTTGCCAATCTAAAGTCAAGAAAAATACCATTTCTGAAAACACAGAAATGGCAGAAACGGATCATGAAGATATTGAGGAAGAAGTAAAATTGAGTCCGCAACAATTAAGTAAATACGAAACCGCTTATTTTGCCAGCGGATGTTTTTGGTGTGTAGAGGCTATTTTTGAGAGTGTAAAAGGAGTTAAAGAAGTGGTCTCTGGTTATGCAGGCGGTGAACAAAAGAACCCAACATACGAAGAAGTAGGTTACGGTAAAACTGATCACGCCGAGGCAGTAGAAGTATATTACGACCCAAATGAAATTTCATTCACCCAATTGGTTCAAGTATTCTTTGGTTCTCATGACCCAACTCAATTAAATAGACAAGGTCCGGATCGTGGCAGGCAATATCGTTCCATCGCTTTTTATAAGAACGATGAGCAAAAGAATATCATTGAAAGCTATATTCAGGCACTTACAGATAAAAAAGTGTATGATAATGATCCAATTACCACAGAAGTCGTACCTTATACTATATTTTACAAGGCAGAGTCATATCATCAAGATTATGAAAAGAATAATCCTAACAACTCATATATTAGAAACGTTTCTATACCGAGATTAAATAGATTTAAAGAGAACTTTGGAGATTATCTGAAGAAGAGTGCCCATTAAAAGATCTCCCAAAAATTTTCATAAAAAAGCATTCCGTTCGGGATGCTTTTTTTGTGCAACAGACTGTACAATAATAACAAAGCACTTCAGTTAACCTAAGAATAAGTAGGTTCTTTTTATTTTATTATATCTTGTCGCCACTTAAATAAGTACTATTTATCTTACATAACTTAAGAAAATAGTATTTTTGAACCATAGATTCCAAACCAGTATTATGAAATGGACTATTTACCTTTTACTTCTTTTAGGCGTATTTTCATGTGCAGAAGTTAAGAACAAGAAAAATTCTCAAGCTACCCCAGTTTCGTATATTAAAGATGCCCCTACCCTAGATGGCAGAGCTATAGAAAACTATTGGAATTTATTGGATTGGAAACCTATTGATCAAAATTGGATCGGTGGTCCTTTTGATCATGATGATTATAATGGTAGATATAAAATTGCTTGGAACGAAGACGGACTGTACCTTCTTCTAGAAATAGTTGACAATACTATTCTAGATAAAACCGAAGACCCCTTAAAACTTTGGTGGAACGATGATTGTGTGATTGTTTATGTAGATGAAGATAATTCTGGCGGACAGCACCGATTCAACCATAATGCTTTTACCTATCATGTAGCTTTAGATGGTAATGTAGTTGACTTAGGTGTTGATGAAAAACCGACATTATACAACGATCATATTACATCTAAACATCAAACAGAAGGTAATACGACATATTGGGAAATGTTTGTAAAAGTATACCCTGGTATATATAATGATGACCCGAACATAAAGCCGGTTGTGCTTACCGCGAATAAGAAAATTGGTTTTGCTCTAGCTTATGCAGATAATGATAGTAGCGAAGAGCGCGAGAACTTAATAGGTTCTGTATTTGTAGCAGGTGAGAATAAAAACAAGGGATGGATAGATGCCAATGTGTTTGGAACCTTACAATTGGTAAAATAACTATTGTAGCACAACTTCACTATAATCTGATGTGATTATAATAGATCGATTACTATTATTTTTTAAGTGATGCCCTTTATGAATAGTGGTTGTTCCGTTTTTAGTTTCTACGATCTGTAAACCTGTTGGTAATTTCAATGTCGATGAATTGCCTTTTACATAAACATTGGTAGCCACCTTTGGCATTATTACCGTTAACTCTCCATTTCTTACGCTTATATCTAATTCTTCAAAGTCATTACCCATTTCAAGAATGTGCACTGCCCCAAAATCATTCTTTACAAAGGCATTTTTGAATAACTTATTGATAGTAACCTCAGACGAGGTTGCCTGTAATTGTAATTGAACGACCTCTGACAATGATATTTCTTCTGAATATGATGTACTCAACTGACCGTAGTTCCATTTCTGAACAGTAACCGGAGAATATGAGGCAGAAACAGTAGTTTCTTCGCCATCTATAGTAACTGCCCAAAGGCTTGAATGCGAAAGCTTCGCATTCAAGTTTTTGGTATTCTCAGCTAATTTAACCTCACCGTGGCGTACATCCATTTTAATTCTGGTTGACTTTGGTAAGCTAATTTTTATGGTCTTTTTAATTTTAAAATTCTTTTGCTCCCCTTCATTTGAAAAGTAAAATACATTAGGTACATCTGCTGCATTACTACTAGAAGAACTTATAAAAGTTCGAAGTTCTTCTCTTTCGTTCTCTGCATGAGCACGCTTCTCTTCTAACTCTTCTAATCTTTGTTGTAAATCTTCATGACGTTGTTCCATTACCTTCTCTCTTTCTTCCATTAATTTTTCACGTCTCTCCTTATACTTTTCGCGCTTTTCATTGTCTAAAGATTTTTTCACACTTTCAGCCCATTCTTGTAATCGTTTTTGATGTTTTTTATCAAAACTCTTCTCAAAATTCTTTTGCCATTTTTTCATGTACTTATCTCCATCTTTTTGATACTCTTCATAATCAAATGTATAGGCTTCGGTTAATGGTAGTGGCGGCATTTCTGGAAAAGGAGCTATCTGAGGTACACTTACTACAAACGATGCAATCTCTGGAACCTCTATTCGCATGCCACCATGATTAAAGATGTTTTCAGAATCAAAACTTGTAAAGAAGTCATTGTTCTTAGATTTTGAAGATATTTTAATCTCTTTACTATTACCTAATATTTCAATAGGGCTATTCTTAAAATAGTTCTCAGCTTCCTCTTTTGTGGCTCCTTCTAGGGTAATGGTGGCTGTAATAGCCACCTCATCCTTATCCCAAGTTTCAAATTCAATATCGGCATAGCTGGTATTGATATTTACCACGGCATCTTCTGCCACAATAAATCGCTCTTGAAATGTTTTACTTTCTTCTTGCGCCAAAATCGACGTAGAAGTTAATAGTCCCAATGCAATGATGAGTTGCTTAGATACTGTTGTCAATGATCTGTTCATTTTTTGATAATTTTAATTCGTTTAACTTTCTTTTTAATTTCTGTAATAATTGTAATCGTAATTGTAAATTCTCTATCAGTGCCGTAATGGTTTGGTCATTAGGTCCTAATTCTTTTAACTCTATGTTTAACGTCTTGTATTCAATATTTAAATTATTGAGCTGTTCCATAAAACTGTCGATTAACTCTTTAGTATCTGGCGACACCTCTAGTTTTGCCAGCTCCATATTAATATTGGCTACATAATAGCTTTCTACCTTTTTTAAATCTGGCGAAAGATCTCCGAATGTGAATTCAGATTTTTGTTCCTCTGTACTAGCATTATCAACCACAGTTGTCGTGTTATCTGCATTTTTATTGAAATACAAGAAACCCAAACCGATACTTATGATTATTGCAACAGAAGCCGCTATTTTCAACCAATCTTTATCAGTTTTCTTTTGCACGGGTGTGGATTCTTCTAACTTCTTTAAAAAGCGCTCTTCATGACCATGCTTAATAGTATGCTTTTGCTCTTCTCTATCCTTTTTGAACATTTCCCTAAGATCCTGTTCCATATTTTTTTCCTTTTAATAGTTCTTTTAAATGACCTTTACCGCGCGATAATCTTGTTCTGCAGGCAGATTCTGTAATTTCTAATACCTCTGCTATTTCTTGATGGTCATAACCTTCGACCAAAAACATAAGCACTACGTATTTGTATTTATCTTGTAATTCATCAATTGCACATTTAACCTGTTCAATACTAATTGCTGCTGGTACATTCCAATTATCATCTTCTGCAACAACCTGCATATAACCTTCCTCTAGCGAAACCTCTTTATCTTTTTTTGATTTGAGAAAATCGATACTCTTATTCACAACTATGCGTTTTAACCATGCTCCAAAAGTTACATCGCCACTAAACTGATGTATTTTTTGAAAAGCCTTAATAAACGACTCCTGTAAAACATCTTCTGCATCATCTCCATTTTTTACAAAACGCATTGCTACAATGTACATGCCGTCACAATACTTCCTGTACAGCTTCATTTGTGCCGCACGGTCATTTGCCTTACATTTCTCTACAATACTGCTTTGAAACATGAATTAATTAGATTGGTTTTGGTTTGTTGCTATAATAAGGACGATATAAAAAATAGAATGTTGCAAAAATTTTTATTTTTACACCACACTATTAAATATTTCCTTTGAAACAAGTTACAATTTCCAATGCCTATTTAACACTCATGGTGCTTGATTATGGCGCTACCATTCAAAAGTTACTTGTAAAAGGTGCAGATGGCGAGTACAATAATGTGGTTGTTGGTTACAACCACCCGAGTAGATATCGTTTAGATGATAATGTTTTAGGAGCCAGTGTAGGTCGATATGCAGGAAGAATTTCTAATGGCGGATTTGTAATCGATAGAGCTCGTTACGATGTGTTTCAAGAAGATGGAGTTCACCTACATGGCGGCAAAGAAGGTTTTCATCAAAAATACTGGACGATAGATGAAGTAGATCAAAGCGATAAACCTTTCGTAAAATTGAGCTATATAAGTAAACATTTAGAGGAAGGTTACCCCGGAAATTTATCTGTCAGCGTTACCTATAAATTAATGGATAACGCATTACAAATTATTTATGAGGGAATTACGGATAGAAGTACGGTTATAAACCTTACCAATCATTCTTATTTTAAACTAGATGATAACCCGTACATAGATGATTATGAATTACAATTAAACTGCCCTTACAAATTAGAAACCAAAGAAAACTTATTGCCAACAGGCGATATTATACCTGTTCGCAAAACGGAATACGATTTTCTTTTACCTCGAAAAATAGGTGTACAAAGGTTAGACTCTATATTTGTTAAGGATATTGGTAATGAGAAAGTTGCAGAAATACAATCAAAGACTTCTGGCATTAATATGAAGGTGTATACCAACCAACCAGCTTTGGTAGTATATACTCCGCCAGATTTTCCAGGAATTTGTTTTGAAGCACAGAACTACCCAGATGCACCAAATCAACCAGATTTTCCTAAAAGCCTCTTAAGACCTGGCGATATCTATAATAACATATCTATCTTTAAATTTGATATTGTTACTCCTAGCTAACCATAGTTTGGGTATATTTTTTTCTTAAATGAAGCTATTAAAAAAAATAATTATAGGTATAATAGTATTGGTAGCTCTTGGCTATTTGGTAGTGATACCTTACATACACAGCGAAGCCAAAAAATTTAGTCCCGCTAAAACAACGCTCTTAGATTTAGAAGGTAGTAAGCTAGAAGTAGATTACTCAAGTCCGTCAAAAAAAGGATGGGTTGTTTTCGGAGAATTAGTACCGTTTGGCAAAATTTGGCGTACAGGAGCAAATGAACCCACAACTTTTACAACAACCCAACCTATACAAATTATTGATAAGACACTGCCAGCTGGCAAGTATTCTTTATGGACCATACCAAATCGAGATAGTTGGAAGGTGATTTTCAATTCAAAAATACCCGATTGGGGTGTTACCCGTGTTGATGGCAACCAAACTACTCATGAAGATAAGTTTGATTACCTGACAGTAGAAGTGCCCGTAAAAAAATTAGTAGAGCCAGTAGAATATTTATCTATCAATTTTGAACATATAAACGAGAATCAAAAATCTCAAGATTTTTTAAGTCTAGAGTGGGACGCTACCAAAATTATGGTTCCTATTAACAAATAGTACCTTTATACCACTTACAATTATATAAGTAGTTACAATGAATTTAGCCAATCTTACCACATCAGAATTTCTTGAAGGTATTTATGCCAATAATGTTGCCATAGTAAGTAAGGCTATCACCATAGTAGAAAGTACCAAGCCAGAGCACCGCATAATCGCTAATGAAATAATTGCCGGTTGTATTTCAAAAAAACATGATTCTATAAGAATTGGAATAACCGGAGTACCAGGTGCCGGAAAAAGCACATTTATAGAACAATTTGGTGGCATACTTACCGGTTTAGGTAAAAAAGTGGCTGTGCTTACCGTAGACCCTTCTAGCAGCAGAACAAAAGGTAGCATATTAGGTGACAAAACTCGTATGGAAGAGTTGGTTAAAAACCCTAATGCATATATAAGACCTTCAGCTTCGGGTTCTTCATTAGGTGGTGTAACCCGTAAAACAAGAGAAAGCATTGTCATTTTAGAAGCTGCAGGTTTTAATTGTATTCTCATAGAAACTATTGGCGTTGGACAAAGCGAAACAGCTGTTCACGATATGGTAGACTTCTTTCTATTATTAAAATTAGCTGGTGCGGGTGATGAGCTACAAGGTATAAAAAGAGGTATTATTGAAATGGCAGATGCTATTGTTATTACCAAAGCAGACGGTGATAATATAAAACGAACCGATTTTGCGAGGATGGAATTTACCCGAGCATTACATATGTTTCCGCCCAAAGAAAATGGTTGGACTCCAGAAGTGCTGACTTGTTCTGCAATTGAAAACAGGGGTCTAGACGAAATTTGGCAGTTAATAGATACCTATTGCGAAGACATGAAGGCATCCGGATATTTTAATGCTAATAGACAACAACAAAATGAAAATTGGTTGATTCAATATCTAGAACAAGAACTATTAACTGAATTCTACCATCATCCGAAGACCAAAGAAATGCTACCGCAATTAAAAAAAGAAGTTATTAGCGGCAAAATCTCCCCTTTTTTGGCTGCAGAAAAGCTCTTGAAGGCTATAAAACAGCACTAAACCGTTTAGAATGTTACTCACATTCATGTACATTATCTTAAGGATAAAAAACATAACTTTGCACCTATTCAAAAAACAACCCAATGCAACCTGTTACCACTTCCCTACTTTCGGTAGTTGTTCCTTTATATAACGAACAAGACAATGCGGCTCTTCTTACACAGAAAATCCACGAAAGCTTGGTTGGCTACAATTATCAAATTATTTATATAGATGATTTCTCGACCGACAACACAAAAAAAGTAGTAAAAGGTCTTAAAGATGAGAAGGTTCATTTAATTGAATTGAAGAAAAATTACGGACAGAGTTTAGCCCTGGCTGCAGGTCTTGACTATGCCGAAGGAGAATATATTATTACGATGGATGGCGATTTGCAAAACGACCCGTCTGATATTCCTCAAATGCTGACCTATGCCGTTAGTGGAGAATATGATGTAGTAACGGGTATTCGTCAAAAACGAAAAGATTCTCTTGTTAAAAAAATACCCTCTAAAATTGCTAATTTTCTGGTACGCCGAGTTACCAAATTAGATATAAAAGACAATGGTTGTGCCTTAAAAGTTTTTACTAAAGATATTGCCAAAGACTTAAATCTATATGGTGAAATGCATAGGTTTATTACCCTACTGGCATTTCTTGAAGGCGGTCAAATAAAGCAAGTACCGGTAAAACACCATGCACGTCATGCAGGGGTTTCTAAATACGGACTAGAGCGCGTTTTTAAAGTAGTTGCAGATATGATGTTATTACTTTTTATTCGCAAATACTTTCAACGCCCAATTCACCTATTCGGTATTTCAGGCTCTTTAATGATTCTTGTAGGTATTTTTATCAACATTTACCTAATGATTGTTAAGTTCGGTTTTGGTGAAGATATTGGCACAAGACCTTTGTTAACGGTAGGTATGATGTTTATTTTTGCAGGTATTCAATTATTCACCATAGGTATAGTAATGGAGTTATTAATACGTACTTATTATGAATCTCAGAACAAGAGACCGTACCGCATTAAAAAAGTAAGTGTAGGTGGCGAAGTTAAATAAGAAAGTAACCACCGGATTAAAAGTACTGATCAGTGCCGTTTTAATTTATTTCATTTTTACTAAAATAAACGTAAGTGAGATAAAAGACATACTGATTAAGAGTAATCCGCTTTACTTAGTCTTAGCAGCCATTTTCTTTATACTTTCTAAGTTCATTGGGGCAATACGCCTAAATCTATATTTTCATAGGCTTAACATCATGCTTACAAATGCAAGCAATTTTAAGCTGTACCTGTTGGGTATGTTCTATAACCTGTTCTTACCTGGTGGTATTGGCGGCGATGCATACAAAGGCTATATTCTAAAGAAAACTTTTGATGTCAAAACCAAAAGAATGGTGAGTGTGCTAGTCCTAGATCGTCTTGGCGGACTATTATTACTATTCATATACGCCTGCGCATTATTGGCTTTTCATAATGCTGATATTTTAAATGGCTATCGTTGGATTTTCGTTTCTGCAATACCAATATCAGTTATTGTATTTTGGTTATTGAACAAGAAGTTTTTTAATTATGTACTGCCCATATTCTGGAAAACAACAGCGTTATCTGCTCTCGTACAATTGGCACAATTAATTTGTATTTGGTTTATTCTACTTGCCTTAAATATTGAAATGAATCAAATTTCATATCTCATCATTTTCTTGATTTCATCTATTGTAGCAGTGGTACCGTTAACATTAGGTGGCATAGGAAGCCGCGAAGTAACCTTCTACTATGGCGCCAAATTATTGGGGCTAGATCAAAATATCTCTGTTGGCGTTAGTGTGCTGTTCTTCTTAATAACAGCTATGGTTTCATTTATTGGCGTATGGTATCACTTTAAGAAGATTAAATTAGAATTGGCACATACTTCAAACCAATCAGCCAACGAATAGGGTTTAATAAATATGCAATAAGTGCATTTTACGAGTTACTTTCTTACGTGTATTCGGATTTAAGAATTTGCCTTGCAAACGTGTTATTCTAAATTGATCAACAGAGAGCTGAGAATCCCAATCAAAACCTTTTTCCTCTAGCATAACCATTTCATCATCATTGACATATACCCAAACATCTTTTTTAGTTTTCAAACCTTCTGTGGTCGTAATTTGAACAGGAAACTGATTATAAAAGTCTAAAGACCACGTGTAGTCTTTACCTACTTTATAAACTCGATCTACAGGAATATTTTTTTCTGCAATGACTTTAGACATTGAAGACCCACCTTGGTAGTCCAATAAATTAGGATAAAAATGTAAGTTCAAAACTGCATTTAAAAGTAAAGATGCACAAACCGAAATCGTTATCAATTTTACGTATACGTTTTCTCGCTTTAAAGCATAATAAACTACCATTAATGCCGCTACTACCAAACATATATAAGCCAAAACGCTATGTAGTTTAAAAACATAAAAACAAATTAAAGCAGATGCAATAAATACAATACTTAAAACAAAATACTGCCCGAACATTAATCTCTTTACTGTTTGCAACTTGCTGTTAGCATAGAGATTATAGATATAAGCAGCGGTTATAACTGCAAAAAGAGGAATAGTAATATTTAAATAATGTGGCAATTTAAATTGCGCAAAACTGATAATAATAAAAATTAAAGTGATTCCGCCAACAGTTAAAAATTCAGAATCTTGAACGTTCTTAAATTTATGTTTTATAAATGCCTGTATTTTAGTATAAAATGCCGCGATTCCTAATATCGTCCAAGGAAGAAAAACCCATAAGAATGTATGAAAGAAGAAAAAGTAATCGCTACTATTCTTACCAATACCTTCACCACTTAAACGTTCAAAGCTTTGTTCCCAAAAAATGAAAAATATTCCACTACGATGATCTTTACCACGTATCACTTTTTCTGGATGCAGATCAAATTGCAAATAGTAAGCATATAACATGGGTGTTATAGTCACTGCAAATACTACTAACGCCAAAAGCACCTTCCAGCTTAAAAACGCTTTCCATTTACCTGTATAAAATAGATGACAAAGTATAGGCAATCCTATTACTAACAGAGCGATTTGCCCTTTGGTGGAGAAAGCGATACCTGCTGCAAAAGCACCAATTGTAATAGCCGACACACTACCCTTCTCAATATATTTTGCCAGTTGCCAAATTGCTAAAATACTGAAGCCAGTTAAAACGGCATCTGTACGAACGTCTATAGCACCTAAAACAATAGTCTGTGCAGTCATAAAAACTAAGGCCGCAAGTTTACCAACATGTTTATTATAAAGTAGACTACCTAAGCCATAACAACTATAGGCTGCTAATAAAGTGGATAATATGCCAGGAATACGGTAAGACCAATCATGAATACCGAATATTTTATAAGATAAGGCTGCTAGCCAGTAATGCATGTGCGGCTTATCCAAATACTCTTCAGGACCTTTAAAGAGGCTAAAAAAATCATTCTCTTGCACCATTCTCATGGCCATCACAGAAAACTGTGCAGAATCATTTTCGAACAACGTTACAAACATACCTGCAACGTATACCAAGAAAATTAAAAGAATTAAAAACCAGTACCTTAGATTAGATATCATAGGGAGAATTTGCGAAGTGCAAATATAAATAACTTTACAAACAACCAGCCGAATAGCGAGCCAATTACAGCACCAGTAATAATATCAAGTGGAAAATGTACTCCGATATATACTCGGCTAAATGCTACCAAGGCTGCCCACAGTACTAAAAACACGCCTAAATATTTAATGCTAGATTTTAAAATAATACCAAAAAATACTGCTATTGCAAATGAATTTGACGCATGGGCAGAAAAATAACCAAATTTACCACCGCAGTAACTTTTGACTAAACGCATATAAGGTTCAACTTCTGGGTCATGGCAAGGTCGCAATCGAGCCACACCATACTTAAAAAAATTACCTAGCTGATCTGTAACCGTTATTAAAAGCGCAATAGAAACTAAGAGCACCATTGTTTTCTTAGCTCCATATTTCTGAAACGAAACAATCAGCAAGAATATATAGAGAGGTATAGCACTCAGTTTATTGGTAATGAACTGAAAAAAAGTATCCCATTGGGGCGTACCTAATCCGTTTAGGTATAAAAAAAAGTCTTTATCTAACTGTAAAAGCGCTTCAAGCATAATCGTTAATCTTCGTATCTAGACACTTCTCGATCGTAAAATGCAGTTGCATCTTTAATTAAGTTTTCGGCTTCTTCTTCCAATTCTTTTTCATCTTCCTTTGAGAATTCTTCAAGCCACTCTACCTCATCATCTTCAAGGTTGATAATAAACCTTGGAAACTCGGTATGTACTACAAATATTGCTGTCGGATAATCTGTATTATCACCTAATAAAAATTTTGGAAATTCCATAAAAATTGTAATCTATAAGTTGAAATATAATTGTTGACAATGATCATAAGCAGACCGTTATGCAGCAATTAATTTTTTAGTTAAATAATTAAATCGAAGATACAACATAATAGCCGATGCCGTTAGTCCGGTCAATAAGCCGATCCAAATTCCGGTGCTCTTTAAATCTGTATAAAGGCATAAATAATAGCTCACAGGGAAACCGATTAGCCAATACGAAATAAATGTTATTACAGTAGGTATTTTTACGTCTTGCAACCCACGTAAGGCACCTAAAACAACTACTTGCACTCCGTCAGATATTTGAAAGAAAGCCGCTACCAATAATAGTTCTGCAGCAATAACCAATACTTCGGTATTATCGGTGAAATTGGTCATGTCTTCAATATCTAAATATAACGAAGGAAACCAATGTCTACCAATCAAGAAAAGCGCTGCAAATACAATTTCGAGTAAGAAAGTTAATAGAAATATAGACTGTGCAATTCGTCGTAATTCTTTAAAGTTTGATAATCCCTTTTGATTACCTACCCTTATCATTGCTGTAACACCAAGACCCATACCGAACATAAAGGTCATACTACTTAAATTAAGTGCTATTTGGTTTGCGGCTTGAGCGTTTTTACCAAGAACACCACTTAACCAAACTGCCGATGTAAAAATACCAACCTCAAAAAACATCTGTAAAGCAGAAGGAAAACCTAATTCTACAATCTTTTTCATCACCGTTTTTTCAATTTTTGAAAAATTAAATCCGGTTACGTAGTACTTAAATTTTTCTTTTGTTTTTAAAATAAACCAAAGATAAAGCACCATAAAAACTCTTGACACCAAAGTACCAATAGCAGCACCTACAATACCCATTTCTGGAAATCCGAAATTACCAAAAATTAAGAGGTAGTTTAAAACAATATTAATAACGTTAGCAACGATAGTTGCATACATAGGGTATTTGGTCTGAGACAAGCCTTCAGAAAACTGCTTAAATGCTTGAAAAATTATTAAAGGTACCAATGAGAAAGCCACCAAATCTAAATATGGCAATGCTAATTCAACTACCTCAATAGGTTGCTTCATGGCATACATGATAGGTTTTGCCAATAAAATGAGTGCGAATAATGATAACCCTAAAACAGTACATAATAATAGGCCATGCTTTAAAGCGCTTTTAGCATTTTCTTTAAGTCCCGCTCCATCGGCCTCGGCAACCAAAGGTGTAATTGCTGTAGAAAAACCGATACCTAAAGACATAGCAATAAAAACAAAACTATTACCTAAAGATACCGCAGCCAGTTCTGCAGTACCTAATTGACCGACCATAATATTATCTGCCAATTGTACAAAGGTGTGACCCAACATTCCTAAAATAACAGGAACAGAAAGCTTAATATTATAACGAAATTCTTTGGTGTAATTCTGTAACAAAACCTAAACTAAAATTTTTGGCAAAGGTACCGTTAATTGAACAATTAACATTCGCTAAATTGAGGTTATATAATCAGTAATATGATATATTACATATCAATTTAACTAAGTTAATTTGAGGGAAATTCAGCTAGTAATCAAAAGCCTACGGAAATAATTTGATTAAAAAACAAGCAGAGAATCTATATTAAAATGCTGTAAATCAATACTATAATAAATAAATTAGAATAAAAACACACATAAATACAATCTATTTACACTTTTAAATTGTTCATCTACACATTTTACAGATACTATTATACTAAAACCGGCCGTTATTAATACAAACACACCAAGTACCATTAATTACAACTATTATGAACCAAGAACCATTAGTTTGGGTTATCGACGATGACGATATATCCAAATATGTAATGAAACGATATCTTAATCAATTGTCAATTACTAGAATTATAGATTTTCCAGATTCGGTACAACCATTAAAATTGATTCAAGATAAGTATTCTTCTTTAGACGAACTACCAGATATTATTTTCCTGGATTTACACATGCCCATTTTAAACGGATTTGATTTTGTTAAAGATTTTCAAACCGTAGCAACAAAGATTGAGAAGAAAATAAAAATTATCATGTTAACCTCGTCTATAAATGGCGAAGATGTAGATCACGCCAAAACATATGCAGAAATAACAGATTATTTTATAAAACCGATTAAGCATAGAGATTTGGCGAGAATTATGAATGTTGAACTAAAGCAATAAAAACTACTCTTTAGTTTTTGCTTCATTCCAATATACATCCATTTCTTCTAAAGACATATCTTTCATTTCCTTACCATTTTCTTTTGCCTTACTTTCAAGGTATTGAAAACGTTTTATAAACTTTTTATTGGTTCGTTCTAGAGCATTTTCAGGGTTGACACCTAGAAATCTAGCATAATTAATCATAGAGAAAAGTACATCACCGAACTCCGCCTCAATTTTCTCCATATCACCAGCTGCTACTTCTACTTGTAGTTCGCCAAGCTCTTCTTGCACTTTCTCAAAAACTTGTTGTGGCTCTTCCCAATCAAAACCGACACCAGAAACTTTATCTTGAATTCTATTTGCCTTTACCAATGCAGGTAAACTTTTTGGAACTCCCTCGAGAACGCTTTTCTTACCTTCTTTTAACTTTATTTGTTCCCAATTTCTTTTTACGTCTTCTGCATCAATAACCTTTACATCACCATAAATATGCGGGTGTCTGTTCACTAGCTTGTCACAAATAGCATTTGCTACATCGGCAATATCAAAATCATTGGTTTCTGACCCTATTTTTGAATAGAAAATAATATGTAGAAGCACATCACCCAATTCCATCTTTACCTCATTTAGGTCATTATCTAAAATAGCGTCGCCTAACTCGTAGGTTTCTTCAATAGTAAGGTGTCTTAACGATTGCATGGTTTGTTTTTTATCCCACGGGCACTGCTCACGCAATTCGTCCATAATGGTCAATAGCCTATCTAAGGCCTCCAATTGTTCTTTTCTACTATTCATGCCTAATCTTTTTACAAAAATACACAACCACTAATTGCCGTACTAAAATGCTGTTTAGTTTTCGTACATTTAAAATCACAATATTATTTAATACTATCAGCATTACTCAAGCGAATTTCAGATAGCTTAAAAAATCAAACAACAACATTACATACAACAACAATGAATACAAGACGAAAATTTATAAAAAATGCTGGCCTATTAAGTGCAGCTACAGTTCTACTACCACAAATAACAATGGCTACTACTAGAAATTCAAGCTATGGCGTTCAGTTATATTCTTTTAGAGATGACATGCTTGCCGACCCTATGAAAACGTTAGAAAAAATTGCAAGCCTAGGTTTTAAAGAAATTGAAAGTGCCGGATCACCTAAAGGATATTATTACGGATTGACACCCGCTCAAATGGGTAAAACCTGTAAAGCACTAGGCATGTCACTCACCAGTGGTCATGTACATTTAGATGATAAATTTGAGCAAACCATGGCAGATGCGGTTGCTTCTGGTCAAGAATATTTAATATGTTCTTCAATGCCATCTGACGGACAAACAGTAGATAATTACAAGAAAGTAGCAGAGCAGTTTAATAGAGCTGGCGAAGCTTGTAGAAAGCATGGTTTAAAATTTGGCTACCACAACCATGAGTATGAATTTGAGTCTGAAAACGGAGAAGTACTTTATGATGTGCTTATGGATAATACCCAAAAAGAATTAGTACATATGGAACTAGATTTGGGCTGGGTGGTCATTGCCGGAAAAGACCCGTTACACTATTTCAAAAAATATCCGCAAAGGTTTCCGCTTTGGCATTTAAAAGATATGGATATGCATGAAAAAGTAAGTACAGAATTCGGTAAGGGTATTCTTGATGTGCCTTTAATGCTTGAAATGAAAGAACTATCTGGTGTTAAACATATTTATATAGAACAAGAAGAATACGCAAGTACCCCTTTTGATAGCATGATGCATAACATGAACTACTTAAAGAATTTATAGTCGCATATATGAAATTTTATAACCGATTAATTTTCGCTTCCCTGCTATTGATAGCTGTAGTTTCTTGTAAATCTCAACATAAGGCACTGATTACCGATGGCTCTGAACTAGTGCAAGTTGCTAATAGTTTCAGCTTTACCGAAGGCCCGGCATCTGACAAAAATGGTAATGTATATTTCACCGATCAGCCGAATAATAAAATTCTAAAATGGAACCAAGCCGACAATTCTATAAGTACTTTTATGGAATCGTCAGGTAGGGCAAATGGTTTGTATTTCGACAATGATCAAAATTTATTGGCAGCTGCCGATGATAAAAATGAATTCTGGAGAATTCATAAAAATGGTAAAATTGACACCTTGATTACCGATTTTGAAGGCAAAAAATTAAACGGACCAAATGATATTTGGGTCGATACAAAAGGTGGAATCTATTTTACAGACCCTTATTACCAAAGAGAATACTGGACAAGGACCGAAGCTGATATAAAAGAAAAAAATGTCTACTATATTTCGCCAGATTTAAAAAACATCTCAATAGTTGCAAAAGGTTTAGCACAACCTAACGGAATAATTGGAACACCAAATGGCAAAACACTCTACGTTGCTGATATAGGTGACAAAAAAACATACTTCTACTCCATTCAAGAAGATGGCACTTTAAGTGACCGTAAACTTTTTACAAACATGGGCTCAGATGGTATGACGATTGACAACCTAGGTAATATCTACTTAACAGGCGAAGGTGTTACCATTTTCAATTCAAAAGGTGAACAGTTAAAGAATATACCAATCAATGAAAATTGGACAGCCAACGTTACTTTTGGCGGTAAAAATCAAGATATATTATTTATTACCGCAATGGGCTCGGTGTATACCTTGCAAATGAATGTACATGGTGTTAGATATTAGATTTATTGCTTTGTGAATTTTCTATTTAAAACTCCTGGCAAATCTTCATTTACGCCTTCGGTTAAAACAGATGAATTTAAAACCATGGTACTAAAATTAGTTGCGTTTAAATCAAGCACACTACTTTGAAAAGTCCACTTACCGGTGAAGGTATCAGTTCTACCACAGCGAATAGCATAAAAATCGCCGGTTACACTGGTAATATCTAGTGCTACCAAATCAAGATCCCATGTACCGTCTGCATTAATTTCTAATGTACCGTTTAAGCAATCGAGTTCATCTAACATATTATTCGAAGCAGTACCATCTTCATCAACATCTTGGGCGACATTCACATTTATTTCGGTCAAGCTATACGTACCTATAACTAGGGCACTATCGTCAGTTGTAGTAGTATCATCATCAGATGAGCAACTTACAAAAAGTAGCATTAGACAAGTAAAAAGAGAAAAGGTATATTTTTTCATGAGCATAATAAAATCGGTTAAATCGACATTGAAGGTAGGCAAAACAATTTATAATATGTCGATAGCATCACGCATCCGATTTTTAAAAATCTCTCTAAATTTCGATTCTTATGGAAGTTTCCAAATATAATTCTGATAGACATTATATTGAAATTCACACAATTACATAGTTATAATTATCAATTACTCAACAAAGGGTTTTATTTCTTATTAATTCCTTGATTTTAATTATCTTAAACGACTTAAAATCCAACCAAACTATGATTACGTATATTTTTGAATTTATCGGTACTGCAATGCTAATTCTTATAGGAAATGGAATTGTTGCCAACGTTGTATTAAAAGGAACAAAAGGAGCTGATGCCGGGTGGACGGGCATTTCTCTTGCATGGGGTATCGCCGTATTTATTGGTGTGTATATTTCAGCTGACGGCAGTGGTGCTCACCTTAACCCTGCAGTAACCGTAGCGCTTGCCGTTGCCGGAAAATTTTCTTGGGCAGCAGTACCAGGCTATATAGTAGCACAAATTTTAGGTGCCATGATGGGCAACTTTTTAGTATGGCTTAATTATAAAAAACAATACGAAGCCACCGAAGATACCGATGCAATTTTAGCCACCTTCTCCACTTCACCGGCTATTAAGAGTCCGTTTTGGAATTTAATGACTGAAATTATTGGAGCCTTCGCCCTTGTATTTGGCGTATTTTATATAGCCGGCGGCACTATGGGTGACAGTGCAGTTTCATTAGGATCATTAGACGCGCTACCTGTTGCATTATTGGTTATGGGTATTGGCTTTGGATTAGGTGGACCAACGGGTTACGCCATCAATCCTGCACGTGATTTCGGTCCGCGTTTACTACATTCTATTCTTCCTATTAAAAATAAAGGAAATAGTAATTGGGGCTATGCATGGGTACCTATTGTAGGACCAATAATTGGCGGAGTTTTAGCTGCCTTAGTATTTATGCTTATTCAAACCCTTCAATAAAATCAACAACTATGAAGCGTCTTATTCTACTTACTTGTATTTTTACCTCTATGAACATACTTGCCCAAAAAATGGTAGACTTACCGTTTGAATCTGATCCAAATGTAAATTGGTCGACAGCTGAAAAAGAATACTACTCAGATATTTGGGAAACAAATGTAATCACCAACGTAGCTATACCCAGGTTAGAAGTTTTTGAAGCAGACCAACCGAATGGCACCAGTGTTATTGTTGCACCTGGCGGCGGACTTTACGGCTTAAGCATTGAAAGTGAAGGTCGAGATGTGGCAAAATGGTTGAATAAAAAAGGAATTACCGCATTCGTTTTAAAATATAGGTTGGTACCGACTGGCGTTGACGGCATACAAGAAATATCTGATGAAAGCGTGAATAACCCAGCGAAGATCGGAGAAAGGGTCACACCAGTTTTACCACTGTCAATTGCAGATGGTCTTGCTGCTATTACATATGTTAGAACCAACGCAGCAGATATGAAACTTGACCCCAATAAAATTGGATTTATGGGTTTTTCCGCAGGTGGCGCAGTAGCAATGGGTGTAACATTTAACTATACAGCAGCAAACAAACCTAATTTTATAATACCTGTTTACCCTTGGATGACCGTTATTGGCGATTATACCGTACCTGAAGATGCACCGCCAATGTTAGTTATATGTGCTTCGGATGATCCATTAGGATTAGCAAAGCCAAGTGCAGATTTATATTCGGCTTGGTTGACAAATGGAAAGATAACCGGGATGCATATGTACTCTAAAGGCGGACACGGTTTTGGCATGAAAATGCAAAATCTAGCATCAGATGATTGGATATCTCAATTTTACCAATGGGCATTAACAGAAGGTTTTACAGTAGCGTCGAATAAATAACATAGTATCAACTACCGCAGATGAAAAGCTTAAACTCAATTGCAATACTTACATTTTGCACCTTTTTATTATCAAATGCGAGTTTCGCACAAACAGAAAATGTATTTACAAATGAAGTAAAAAATATCACTGTTAAATACGACAGCATTTGGGACTCCAGCAAAGAAACCATTGTATTCACCGGTAGTTCTAGTGTACGACTGTGGAGAAAGTTAGAACAAGAATTTCCGAACCATCAAATTGTAAATAGTGGATTTGGAGGCTCGCAAGCATCAGACTTATTGCTATTTATGGATGAATTGATCTTATCCTATAATCCAAAAAAAGTATTTATTTACGAAGGTGATAATGACTTATGGGCAGATAAAAGTCCTGCTGATGTTCTTGATACGACTGCAGAGATCATCCGTCGAATAAAATCTAAAAATCCTGCTACTGAGGTTATATTAATTGCGGCAAAACCAAGTATCAGCAGATGGAAGATTCGAGGAAAATATAAGCGGTTGAATAGAAGAATGGAACGTTTTACTAAAAACGACCCACAATTGTTTTACGTAGATGTATGGAAACCTATGTTAAACAAACGAAAGCTAAAAACCGATATATTTATTGAAGACGGCCTACATATGAACCAAAAAGGTTACGATATTTGGTATGAAGCCATGAAAGATTTAGTAAACCAACCCTAATTACACTACATAATGAAGACCTTTTGTATTCGAAGTCTATTTTTTGCAAGCTTAACACTCTTACTAATTGCTTGTGGTGAAGAGAAGAAAGAGCGTATTGCAATGCCATCGACAGATTTATCTAAGGCTAGCTTAATACCTAAGCCTCTAAAGATCATACCCACAAACTCCGCTTTTGCTTTAGATCAATTTACGGCAATTTACACCTCTAAAGATGCTACAGGTTTTGAAGAAGTAGGTACTTTTTTAGCTGATAAACTAAAAGATAAAATTAACCTGACCATACCTGTAAATACTGAAGGCGCGAATACTGTAGAGCGAGTTATTTATATTAACCAAAGCGATAGTACAGATCTGGCAGCGCCAGAGGCTTATCAATTGTATATTAATCAAGATTCTATCATTATAAACTCAAACACAGCAGAAGGTGCTTTTAGAGGAATACAAACCTTAAGACAATTAGTACCCTTAGAAAGCAACGATACTTTAGCGTTGCAGAAAATATGGCCAGTACCCTCGGGTAAGATTACCGACAACCCTAATTTTGAATATAGAGGCTCTATGTTAGATGTGGCACGACACTTTTTTAGTGTTGATGATGTTAAAAAGTATATTGACCTTTTATCTTATTACAAAATAAATGTGCTTCACCTACACCTTAGTGATGATCAAGGTTGGAGAATTGAAATTAAATCGTGGCCTAAACTTACAGCGGTTGGCGGTAGTACCGAAGTTGGTGGTGAATCTGGCGGATTCTACACTCAAGAAGATTACAAAGAGATTGTACGTTACGCAGCAGAAAGGTACATGACCATTATCCCTGAAATTGATATGCCCGGTCATACCAATGCGGCATCTGTATCTTACCCTTTCTTGAATGGGAATGGTAAAACGCCTAAACTATACGAAGGTATGCGTGTTGGCTTTAGCACCTTTGATACTCATAAGGATACTGTTTATTCTTTTATAGACGATGTAGTTAGAGAGATTTCTGCGATCACTCCCGGTCCATATTTTCATGTTGGTGGCGACGAAAGTCACGTTACTAAAAAGAAAGATTACATCTACTTCATTAATAAGGTAGAGAAAATAGTACAGAAGCACGGTAAGCGAATGATCGGTTGGGATGAAGTTGCCATTGCCGATGTAGATTCTACTTCAATTTCTCAATGGTGGGCAAGTGAAGAGAATGCTAAAAAAGCAGTTGATAAGGGAATGCAAATTATCGTCTCTCCGGCTAAGAAGGCATATTTAGATATGGAATATGACACCCTATCTAAATTCGGGTTACACTGGGCCGCTTACATACCAGTAGATACCGCATACATTTGGACACCCGAAGAATACGGAATTCCTATGGAAAATATCTTAGGCGTAGAAGCACCACTTTGGTCAGAAACCATAAGTAATATAGATGAGCTTGAATATTTAGCTTTTCCAAGAATTATCGGTTATTCTGAATTAAGCTGGAGTATAAAAGAAAATAGAAATTGGGAGAACTACAAAGTACGATTAGCCGACCAAGCACCATTTCTTGACAGAATGGATGTAAAGTACTACCCTTCTAAATTAATAGATTGGAAGAAGAGCGACTACACTTACGAGGTCATAAAAAAAGACTAAAAACATCATACACTGGATAATAAAAAGCCTTGATTTAAAAAATCAAGGCTTTTTAATTACAACTCAACTTTTTTCGATTTTAACTTAGCAAGAACAGTATTTAAATGCTGAAAATTTATAGGTTTTTCTAAATACTCTATAATATTATGATAGCCATCTGCCTTTAATTTATCATCATTTCTAAATGACGATGTAGTTATAACAACGGGTATATCTGAACATAGGTTCAATTCGTTAACCTTATCAAGAAAATCCCATCCGTCTAAAACAGGCATATTGATGTCCAGTAAAATTATATCAGGACAGGCATTTGTTTTTAAATGATCAAGTGCTAATTGACCGTTTAAGGCTATAGTAATGTTTTTATATCCAAATTTCTCGAGATTTGTTTTAGCTATAAAATTCGTTACCTCATCGTCTTCAATTATTAATATTCGTATCATTTTGTAGGGTTTTAATTATGGTTTTGATTATTTATTTTAAAAAATTACGATAAACTCTGTTCCTTTATTTACTTGACTTTTTACATCAATTGCACCATCGTTTTCACTAATAATAATTTTCATGATGTACAGCGCAACACCCAAACCATCAACATGGGTATGTAGACGTTTAAACAAGGAAAATATTTTATCAGAAAACTCCTGGTCAAAGCCTAGTCCATTATCCTTAAACGATAATTGAACTTTACCATTGACTTCTTTTGCTTCAATTTTGATGCTTAATTTTCTTTTAGGGTGCCTATACTTAAGAGAATTCGACATAAGCGTTTGAAGAATAGTCTCTAATTGTAACTTGTTATAATTGATTGTAGGACAACCTGAATAGTCTTCCTTTATTATCGTTCTACCTTCTATAATTTCTTTAGAATAACTAGTTTTTAATTTACCAACTACATCTGAAAATTCTAAAGTTGTTTTAGGTGCTCCAAAATTAGACTTTGTAGCAATCACCATATTCAATGCGGTAATTTTATCGCACATTACTTTGGTAACCACATTCATTTTTTCAACGATTGGCATAACTTCATTAGGGCTAATATTAGTCTCTAAAGCCATTCGCAATAGACTCTTTAAATTGGTAAGCGGGGCTCTAAGATCATGTGCTGCTACATATGAAAAATCTTCTAACTCTTGATTTTTCTTTTTCAAATTTTCATTGACCTCTATTAATGAAGTTTTAGTACTTTTTAATTTCTGAACGGTATCAATTACATTCGTTACATCTAAAGTTGTAATACCTAAGTAATCTCCAATTTTAAATGCCCTAGACATAAATGTCATTTCAGTAAATTCACCTTTAAATAACAACTCATCATAACCTAACGGCACGCCTGTATCTATAACATTCTTATAAGCGTCGTACCGCTCTGTCCCCTCTAAATAAGGGAATATGTCTAGCATGTTTTTACCTATGAAATTTTCTTTCTCAATACCAATAGTATCAACACTAGCTTGGTTTACATCAACAAAATTCATATCTCTGTCTAAAATCACAAAAGGTGAATATGCATTTTCGAAAAAAGCACTTTTTAATTCACAATTAATTTCAAAATCATTTAAAATCATATCACTCAAATTTTGTTAAAGCTATTTAGCTACACCACAAATTTGCAGCATTAAATATCTTATTTCAATTGATATATGATGGATAAAAGAAAGGTATCGATGAATAGTAAAAAGCTATAGATGAACAGTTTAATTACACACATAACCTTAAGTCTGAAACAAAAAAAAAGCCCCATAAGGGCTTTTTTTATTTAAATAATGTAAGAAAGATTACTCCTCTTCAGAAGCTTCTTCACTTTCAACCTCTTCACTAGAAAAGTCTGTAATCTTGTTTTCTGTTAAAATGTTATACCATTGAATAACCTTTTTAATATCACTAACGTACACACGATCTTCATCATAATCAGGTAGTACTTCAAAAAAGTATTCTTCTAATTTAATTTTCTCCTCTTTATGGCCTATAGATGTTTTACCTCCATTTTCCTTCTCTTGTATTTTCTTGAAGACATCTCTTAAAGGCACTTCTTCTTCAAGCGTATAAATAGCTATTTCAGACAATACACTAACGCTACTGCGTAAGCTTACTGTTATTCTTTTTCCATCTAACAAAGACTCAGCCACAAAACCTGTTCTGGTTTGTGTAATCAATTTATATAAACCTGGTTTTCCTGCAACTGATAAAATTTTCTCTAACCCCATAAACTATTTTAAAATTTTAAGTGGACAAATATTACACTTTTCTATTAATAATAAGGGCATTTTAACGTCCTTTTTTCATCGCAGGAAATTTCATGCGATAATCAACATTAATCTTTCCTTTAGAAATATTGGTTAATCTTCCTTTTAACATTCTCTTTTTTAGCGCAGATAATTTATCGGTAAACAACACCCCTTCTATATGATCGTATTCATGCTGAATTACACGAGCCAACAAACCATCAAAGGTTTTTTCATGCTCTTTAAAATTCTCATCTAAATAGGTGATTTTAATGGTACCCTTTCTGCTTACATCTTCACGAACGTCTGGTATACTAAGGCAACCTTCATTGAAAGCCCATTCATCACCAGTTTCTTCTTCGATAGTAGCATTGATAAACACTTGTTTGAAACCGTCTAACTGTTTTTGTTCCTCTTCAGTTAAATCTTCATCCCCTGAAAAAGGAGTCGTATCAACCAAAAATATACGAATTGGTAATCCTATTTGTGGTGCTGCAAGACCTACACCACTAGCGTTATACATGGTCTCCCACATGTTAGCCAACAACTCATTCAGTTTTGGATGGTCTTTCTCAATATCATCCGCTACTTTTCTTAATACGGGATCACCGTATGCAATAATGGGTAAAATCATTTATAATGTCTTTAAAAAATCTTGTAATATAATAGTTGCACTAATCTCATCGATTAATGCTTTGTTTTTTCTTTGTTTCTTCTTTAACCCGCTATCAATCATGGTCTGAAAAGCCATTTTCGAGGTAAAACGCTCATCATGTCTTTTAATCGGTATGGTTGGAAATTTCTCTGCCAGCTTTACCAAAAATGGAGCAATATGTACTTCAGATTCAGATGCGGTATTATCCATTTGTTTAGGCTCACCTACAACAATGGTCTCTACCTTTTCTTTGGAAATATAATCAGATAAATATTCAAAGATTTCGGCAGTGGCAACAGTCGTTAATCCGAATGCTATCATTTTCATATCATCGGTAACCGCTAAGCCAATACGTTTTTCTCCGTAATCAATTGCAAGAATCTTTCCCAAACTTAATTTTTGGCAAAAATAAAGGATAATTTGTTATATGTGCCCTTGCGCATGGCTAATTACTGTACTTCAACTTATATTTGAGAAAATTTTATGAAAATGACAGAATTAAGAGCACAAATAGAAAAAGCATGGGACAATAGAGACCTTTTAAAGGAATCTGCAACCCAAGATAGCATTAGAGAGGTTATTAACCTTTTAGATATCGGAAAATTAAGATGTGCCGAACCAACTACAAACGGATGGCAAATTAACGAATGGGTAAAGAAAGCAGTAGTTATGTATTTCCCTATTCAAAAAATGGAAACTTTAGAAGCGGGTATTTTTGAGTACCACGATAAAATGCCTTTAAAAAGAGGATACAAAGAAAAAGGAATTCGCGTTGTACCAAATGCGGTAGCAAGACATGGTGCTTATATTTCTGCTGGAACCATTTTAATGCCTAGTTATGTAAATATTGGTGCATATGTAGACGAAGGTACTATGGTCGATACTTGGGCAACTGTAGGTAGTTGTGCGCAGATCGGCAAAAACGTTCACTTAAGTGGTGGTGTTGGTATTGGTGGCGTTCTTGAACCTTTACAAGCCTCACCAGTTATTATAGAAGATGGTGCCTTTATTGGTTCTCGTTGTATTGTAGTAGAAGGTGTTAGAGTTGAAAAAGAAGCAGTACTTGGAGCCAATGTTGTTTTAACGATGAGCACCAAGATTATTGACGTTACCGGTGAAACTCCCGTAGAAACAAAAGGTGTTGTACCTGCACGTTCAGTAGTGATACCTGGTAGTTATACCAAGAAATTTCCGGCAGGTGAATTTCAAGTGCCATGTGCATTAATTATCGGAAAAAGAAAAGAAAGCACAAACAAAAAGACATCATTGAACGATGCACTTAGAGAGTATGATGTTGCGGTTTAATCTTTAAACCAATTCTACTACTTTAGTAATAGCTTGAGAAAGGTAATGACCAGAGGCAACTTTGGTTTTTACCTTTTCTACATTAGAAACCATAGCTGCATAATCTTTAGGATCAAGGTTTGCTAAAATAGCATCAAGTTCATCTAAAGAATTTAAGGTGATACCAATCTGTTCTTTTTCAATAAATTTGGCAATAGCTGCTTTTTTCCAAACAATAACAGGTAGTCCACACAAGAGATATAAAGATGTTTTATGCGGATTATTATATAATAGATACTTTCCAAAATCTGCTGAACATTCATTTAGTGCATTACCGTTCCAAATTAAACCAAACGAACCTTGTATTTCATCAATTACCTCGTCTGGTGAGAAAACACCTTGGTAGTCTAAAATAGAATTATCTCTTTCAGCATCGGCCGCATTAAAACCGTTACCATATAACTTGAGTTTATAATTTGACGGATTTAGACTTTCCATACTATATAAAAATTCACTTTTCTCTTTCCCCAATCCGCCGGCAAAAACTACATCATAAGGTGTGTTGAGTGTTGCATGCTTATTACTTGCATGTATGTAATCGAACAATTCTAAACTTACCAATTGTGCAGTACATCCATTTTCTTGAAACCACTTTTTCATAGATTCGTTATGAACGATGATAAAATCGGCTTTATTGAATTTTGCCATCTCACCCTTCAAATCAGTAGATTTTCCCATTAAAAATTTAACATCATGTATAATTATGATGAGGGTGCATTTCTTTAATGAAACAATATTAGTAATATAACCGAAAAACTTGCTTAACGGATATTGCATACAGAAAACAGACTTTCTAGGTAATAGAAATAACCCTTTTGTTATTCCGAAAAAACTGATAACAGCACCTATTGCCGAACTAGGGTGATTACTTTGCTTAAAACCTAAATTCTTGAATCCGTTCTTTTCTAGAACCGTCTCGCAGTCCATCTTTGGTTTGGAAGCTGCGTTCTTTGAAAATTTATAATTCCTAGAAATAAAATAGAGATTATCAGAATTCATTCAATTATTATTTATGGTTTAAGCATTGCAATTTTAACGATATAAAACTACATATGAAATATTAAATTTCAATTATAGTAAACCTTTTCGTGTTAACCAATTTCCATCACAAACTGTATCTTTGATCTTTTAATATTGAAAAATGGTATCAACTAAAAAGTATGATTTTCTTATTGTAGGCGCCGGTTTATACGGAGCAGTTTTTGCCCATGAGGCAAAAAAAAGAGGAAAGACTTGTTTAGTAGTAGATAAAAGAGAACATATTGGTGGAAATACCTTTTGTAAAAAAATAGAAGATATTAATGTGCACGCCTACGGAGCGCATATTTTCCATACCAATGACAAGAAAATTTGGGACTATGTAAATGACTTTGTTACGTTTAATAGATACACCAATTCTCCGGTTGCCAACCACAAAGGTTCATTGTATAATTTACCTTTTAATATGAACACCTTTTATCAATTATGGGGTACTAAGACTCCCGCAGAGGCAAAATCTATTATTGATGAACAAAGCAAGAAGTATCAAAAAAAACAGCCACAAAATTTAGAAGAGCAAGCACTTTCGCTTGTTGGTGAAGATATTTATTTCAAACTGATTAAAGGGTATACCGAAAAACAGTGGGGAAGAAAAGCTACAGAATTACCTGCATTCATAATTAAACGCCTACCCTTAAGATTCACATTCGACAACAATTATTTCAACGATAGCTACCAAGGCATACCTATTGGAGGTTATAACGAATTAAGTGGCGGACTTTTAGAAGGTATAGACGTACAACTTGGCGTCAACTATTTTAAAGATAAAATAGCGCTTGACAACATGGCTCATAAAACTGTTTTTACGGGTAAAATTGACGAATACTACAACTACGAATTTGGTAAATTAGAATATCGAGGCTTGCGTTTTGACCATGAAATTTTAGACATTGAAAATTACCAAGGTAATGCGGTAATTAATTATACCGAAGCAGAAATACCATATACAAGAATTTTAGAGCACAAGCATTTTGAATTCGGGCAACAAAAGAAAACAGTCATTACCAAAGAATATCCGTTAGAAGCTTCAACCGATTCTGAACCGTACTACCCAATCAACGATGACAAGAATAATAACAGGTATTTACAGTATAAGAACAAGGCTGCCAAAGACTTAGTAATATTTGGTGGTAGGCTAGCAGAATACAAGTATTACGATATGCACCAGGTTATTGGCGCAGCGTTAGCAAAAACTAAAAAACTTTTTGATAATTGAACGCAACCATTCTAAAATACGCCCTCTTATAAACTGAACCATGCTATAACGTTGGATTTCAATTGTGTAAGAATTTTACTGCTTAACACAATTTTTTAATTCTTTTTTTGTTATAACTTTGTTCGCTCCGATTAGAGCAAACCTATCAAATTGGATTGTATGATTACCAAAAAAGAACAACTTACCGCATTAGTAATTACGTATAACGAAATTGGGTACATTGAAAAGTGTATTGAATCAGTTTCTTTTGCCGATGAAATTATTGTAGTTGATTCTTTTAGTACCGACGGAACTTATGAATATTTAAAGGATAACCCGAAAGTAAAAGTCATTCAAAATCCGTTTGAGAATTTTACCGCTCAAAAATCATTTGCATTAAAACAAGCTACCAATGACTGGGTTTTATTTTTAGATGCTGACGAAATAGTTTCTGATGCTTTACAAAATGAAATTTCAGAGACAGTAGCTAGTGATACTGATATTGCAGCTTTTTGGTTTTATCGCCAATTTATGTTCAAGAATGAAAAATTGAATTTCAGCGGATGGCAAACTGATAAAAACTACAGACTTTTTAGAAAAAGTAAAGCTGTATTTTCTGACTGTAAAATTGTTCATGAAACATTAGACGTTGATGGCGCTTCTGGTATTTTGAAAGAAAAACTGACGCACTACTGTTACAAGAACTACGAAGATTACAAAGGTAAAATGCTGAAATATGGTCGTTTAAAGGCTATTGAATCGTTTTACAAAGAAAAGAAGTTTAGCTATGTAATGATGGTTTTAAAAACTGGTTGGAAATTTTTCAACCATTACATCTTACGTCTTGGTATACTAGATGGCAAAAAAGGTTTTATTATTTGCTACCTTAATTCATTAGGTGTTTTAGAACGTTATAATGAACTTAAAAGACTGGAACAAAAAAATGAGCTTGCGTATTACTTAGTAATGCCGTAAAACGTCCACACGCTTTTTTCCTTTTTAGTAGCATTTCTTATTCCCACATTCTTAGCAATAGATTCTGGTGTCTTATACCCTCTTTTATGGTCTAAATGCACACAAACTGCACTATAGCGTAGTTGCTTAGACTTTAAGCCGAAATTGAACAAACGTTCACCTAGCTCTCTATCTTGACCACCATATTGCATGCGCTCATCGAAGCCGTTTACATTTTCAATATCCTTTTTCCACCCAGAAGAATTATGTCCGTTCCAACTTGCATTGGTCGGTGTAACCCTATTTAAAATTTTAGAAATAAATCCTTTAGCTGTAAGCTTGTTATTTTTAAAAGTCTGCGGTATTCCTTTATCCTTCAACCATTGAATATTAAAGCATCGTTGATTTTCAATATCGTCAAGAGTAATTAATTTAGAAATATTCATGGGTAGCATGTAATATCCACCAGAAATAAAATAACCCGGTTCTTTATTGATGTAATGCACCTGAACAAAATCTTCTCGAGGTATACAATCACCATCGGTCATGATAATATAATCTGCAGAACAGGCAGTTACCGCTTTATTTAATATTCTAGATTTTTGAAAGCCATCGTCTTCTTGCCAAACATGCACAATTGGGTAATGCACCTTTTCAGCCATCTCTGCCAATAATTCTTTAGTAGGTGCTTTGGACCCGTCATCAGCAATAACAACTTCAAAATCTTTGAATATTTGTTGCTCAAAGCCCCATAGTACCTTCTTTAGCCACTCTTCGGCATTATATGTACTAACGATGATACTTATTTTAGGAATCTCCATGCTACGTTTCAAATTACTGCAAAAATATAAAACTCTTATCTATCTTTGAGCTAGAAAAGACGGTCTCTTAATAAAGGGACAAATTACAGCATTGTAAAATGAAGTTAAAAGAAATTCCTGTATCAATTTACAATTCGGTTAAACTTTTAGCCCTTTCGTCTAAAAGTATGATAACCGAGAATAAGACAGAAATACCGGTAATTGTTTCTTTAACCTCCATTCCATCAAGGTTAGGCACACTTCATCTTACCATAAGAAGTCTCTTAAATCAAGATGCGCGACCAAAGAAAATAATTATATGGTTACATCATTCGTTAAAAAATAAAATACCCAAAAAGCTAGCGACTTTAGAAAGTGATTTATTTGAAATCATGTATTCTGATTTAACTTGTTCTCACAGAAAGCTCATTCATAGCTTAGAATTATTCCCTAATGATATAATTGTTACTTGTGATGATGATATGCTTTATAGACCAAACTGGCTTCGACTATTGCATGAAGAACATCTATCACATCCAAAAAAAATTATCGCGAATCAGACCAGATATATTACATATAAAAAGACTGGAGAATTACAATCGTATAAAAGTTGGGTCTTTGATAGATATTCAAAATTCAAAAGCTCTGCCGTAATACCAATTGGTGCCGAGGGTGTTTTATATCCACCGAATAGCCTTTCTGAAAAAGTAACCGATTCAACATTATTTTTAGAATTGGCTCCGAAAGCAGATGACTTATGGTTTAAAGCGATGGCTTACTTAAAAGGTACCGAATCTATGCAAGCAAATAATAAAGCTAAAACACCTATTCCCATTATCGGGTCACAAAAGCAATCTCTAAAAAAGTTGAATATTGGAGGTGATAAAAACAAAACCCAATGGTTAGCAATAACTAATTACTTCAACATTACTCCAGAAAATTTTCTATAATACAAGCCAAAAACAAATGACAGAGGAAATCAACAAATGCATAGAAGTTCTAGAAAATGGCGGACTCATACTCTACCCTACCGATACCATTTGGGGTATTGGTTGTGATGCTACGAATGAAAAAGCTGTAGAAAAGGTGTTTAAATTAAAACAACGCGACGACAGCAAAGCATTAATATGTTTAGTTGCCAATGATGCTATGCTCGAAAAGCATGTCGAAAAGGTATCTGATCTTGCTTATGACATTATTGACCTTTCTACAAAGCCGACGACTATAATATTCGATAAACCTCGTGGTGTGGCTAAAAACTTAATAGCAGAAGACAATACTTTAGCTGTAAGAGTAGCATCAGATAAATTCTGCCAATACCTAATTGGTAAGTTTAAAAAGCCAATTGTTTCTACATCTGCCAACATTTCTGGACAAAGCACACCAAAATCTTTCCAAAATATAGATTCAGCCATTTTAAAAGGTGTAGACTATGTGGTAAATTTGCATCGTGAGAAACAGAATAGCTCCGCCTCTTCAATTATTAGATTAGCTAATGATGGTACGGTGAAGATTATTCGAGATTAAGAACATGCAAGAGAGCTATACAGACGCTTTAAACAACCCAATTTTCAATATTATTTCAGAAGCTGCAGAAGAACTTTCTGTAGACTGTTATGTTATAGGAGGTTTTGTAAGAGATTATTTTTTAAAACGTAACATACCTAAAGATATAGATGTTGTTGCAATTGGCAGTGGTATTAAACTTGCCGAAAAAGTTGCTTCTAAATTAGAGGGCAAACCCCAAGTATCGGTTTTCAAGAATTTTGGTACTGCCATGATCAAAAGTAATGGTATTGAACTTGAATTTGTGGGTGCACGTAAAGAAAGTTATCAGCGCGATAGTCGCAAACCTATCGTTGAAGATGGCACTTTAGAAGATGACCAAAAAAGACGCGATTTCACTATAAATGCTTTGGCGCTTTCGCTGAATAAATCGAATTACGGAGCCCTTCTTGACCCTTTTGGCGGTATTGCTGACTTAGAGAGCAAGATTATAAAAACTCCGCTAGAACCAGGTATTACCTATTCAGACGACCCTTTACGTATGATGCGGGCCATTCGTTTTGCTACACAATTAGATTTTCAAATAGCACTACCCTCTTTACAGGCGATTGCAGAAAATAAAGACCGTCTAAAAATTGTTTCTAATGAGCGAATTCTAGATGAGCTTCATAAAATTATGCTGTGCAAAAAACCTTCTTTAGGCTTTTCGTTACTTCATAAAACAGAATTACTAGAGCTAATTATACCAGAGCTTACCGCATTACAGGGTATAGAAGAAATTGAAGGTCAAAAACATAAAGACAACTTTTGGCATACTTTAGAGGTAGTCGATAATATATCTGAAGCTACAGATGACCTTTGGTTACGCTGGGCCGCACTTTTACATGATATTGGTAAAGCCCCTACCAAAAGATTCCATAAAAAAATTGGTTGGACATTTCATGGACATGAATTCGTAGGATCCAAAATGGTATTCAAATTATTCAAACGTTTACGAATGCCATTGAACGAAAAAATGAAATTCGTTCAAAAGATGGTTTTAATGAGTTCAAGACCTATTATACTATCTGAAGATTATGTAACAGATTCAGCGGTGCGTAGATTGGTTTTTGATGCAGGTGACAATGTTGAAGATTTAATGACTTTATGTGAAGCGGATATCACGACTAAGAATCCAAAGAAGCAGCGTAAATACCGTCAAAACTTTAAAGTTGTTCGCCAAAAAATTGAAGAAGTAGAAGCGCGCGACCATGTTAGAAACTTTCAACCACCTATTAGCGGCGAAGAAATAATGGAAACTTTTTCTCTGAAACCATCAAAGGAAATCGGAATTATAAAAGAAGCGATTAAAGAAGCTATTTTAGAAGGAGAAATTCCGAATGAATATAAAGCGGCTCAAGATTTTATGTATCTTAAGGGTGCTGAATTAGGACTACAAAGTACAAAATAGAATGGATATTATTTATGGATATTACATTTAGAAAAATTGCCAAAATATCTTTGGTGTTAGTTTATTTAGTGATTGTCGCAGGTGCCGTAGTTAGAATGACAGGTAGCGGCATGGGTTGCCCAGATTGGCCCAAATGTTTTGGTTACTATATACCACCAACAGAGGTTACAGAAATACAATGGCAACCAAATCGATTATTTGAAAAAGGTCAGGTAATTATTTATCGTGAAACCTTACAGGTTTCTAAAGAATCATTTACTACAAAAGATGCTTTCAATGTCGCTAATTGGGAGCCTTATACGAAACATGATTACGCAGAATTTAATCCGTGGCACACGTGGATCGAATATATAAATAGGCTTTTTGGTGCCTTAGCCGGTCTCGCCACACTACTGCTTGCCATAATGTCTATTAAATTCTGGAAGAAGAAAAAGCGTATACCCATACTATCTTGGTTGGTGGTTGTAGGCATGGTTTTTCAAGCTTGGTTAGGCGCAACGGTTGTATACTCTGTTTTAGAGCCTGCAAAAATTACTGTTCACATGCTTATGGCATTAGTAATCGTTGCGATGTTACTTTATGTTATCTATTTAGCAAATGAAGAGAACAAACGTATTAAGTATGATAAATTAGTATTGAATATCAGTATTGTAGCAATTGTATTGACACTTGTTCAAATTGCTATGGGTACTCAAGTACGACAATTTATAGACGAGCAAATAGACATTTTCGGTTACAATGCTAGAGATCATTGGTTAAAAAACCCAGAACTACTATTTTATATACACCGTTCATTTTCTATCCTAGTCCTATTAATAAACGCATTCTTAGCATATAGAATTACAAAATTAGATTTAGGACACTTTAAAATTTACTGGGTCTTGTTTTTACTGGTAGTTGAAGTATTTACGGGTATTGCCATGAACTATTTAGATTTCCCGTTTGCTAGTCAGCCGTTACATCTTGTTTTAGCTTCTATCTTATTCGGAGTTCAATTCTACATACTTTTAGATGCATTAATGCCTAGAAAAGATTCGAAAACTTCGTAACTTTGCCCTCCCACAAAAATTAAGGTATGATTTATAAAATTCGTATAATTCTAGACGCTGAAGAAGATATTTTCAGAGATTTAGAAATTGAGTCCCACAATTCATTAGAAGAATTTCATAATGCCATTACTCAGGCGTTTGGTTTTTTAGGTAATGAAATGGCGTCTTTTTACACCTGTGATGAAGAGTGGAAACAAGACGAAGAGATTGCTCTTTTTGATATGAGTGAATCTGGTTCTGATGTACGATTAATGAATGAAACCTTTTTAGAGGATATCATGACCGAGAACAACCCTAAACTGATCTACGTTTATGATTTCATGAACATGTGGACGTTTTTCGTTGAGCTTGCAGATATTCAAGAAAATGAAGATGGTCGCGCCTACCCTAATGTTCTTTTTACATTTGGTGAGCTACCAGAAACTCCGCCGGAAAAGAATTTTGAGGCAGAAAACAGTGCATTTGATTTTGATGATACTTTTGACAATTACGACGATTTAGATTTCGATGAAAATTGGAACTAAATTTCAGTAAATGAACTTGCTAGTCCTCGAGGTATCGAATTGAAAACATAATTTATATTTCGACGCAAGCGTCGGAGCATTAAAATCTCGATTATCGAGTTAAAAACACATTTTCGCTTACTAACCATTTAATTTAGAACATTTTATGATTAATCTTTATGCTACCCAAATTGAAAGTATATCTATACATAGAGTTGGTAACAAAAATAAGAATGAAGGCGTTTTTCTTTCAGAAGAACCATTTAGACTTAACGATGAAACTACTGGTTTATTAAAAGAATACTTTTTTAAGCCTTTCAGAGAAAAAGAAGAAAACTACTATAAACTAGCTAATGAAGTTGATGTTGAATTCAACGAATTATACAAAATTGTAAGTGAAGTTTTTGAAGATCCTTCAAAAGCACATTTAAATTCAAAAAAAGTAGCTTCTTTATTATTCGAGCAATCTAACCACCCACATATTAAAAGTGGTGAGGTATATGTTGCCTTCCTTTCTGGGTTGCTTTTAGACAACAAAAAAGTAGATGCCATTGGTATTTTTAAGAGTGAGTTAAAACACGATTTTATTCAGTTCGAAGAAAAGAACAGCAATTTAGATATCGTTATTCAACAAGGTATCAATATCAATAAATTAGATAAAGGGTGTTTGATCTTCAATGTCGAAAAAGAAGAGGGTTACAAGGTACTTTCAGTAGATAGCAATAAGTACGATACTAAATATTGGATAGAAAACTTTTTAGGTGTTGAACCACTTTCAGATGATAACTTTAAGACAAAAAACTACTTGAAATTTTGTCAAGACTTTGCTAAAGAGGTGGTTTTACCAGCAGAAGACAAGCAACAAGAGGTTTTATTCATGAACCGTGCGGTAAACCATTTTGCAAAAAATGATGCTTTTGAAGAGTCTACTTTTTTGAACGAGGTGATGGAAAATCCGGAATTGATACCTGAATTTAAACATTACAAAGCAGAGAAAGGTCCGAAATTTAGTATTGAAGATGTTTCTACCTTCGACATTGCCAACAAAGCAGTATCAGATGCTCGTAAAAAGATAAAGAACGTTATTAATTTGGATACCAATATTCAAATTAAAATGGATTTCATTAACCCAGAATCTGCAGAGAAATTTGTTGAAAAAGGTTGGGATGAAGAAAGACAGATGTATTACTATCTAGTGTACTTTAATAAAGAACAAAAAAGCTAGTTTTTCGTGAATTCGCTGAACTTACAACAAGTAAAAAGCCCATTATTTTCTTAAGAAAATAATGGGCTTTTTAAATATTAACTAGTCAATTACACTCTAGTTATTGATTTTAATATTGTGTTCTATAATCTGTTTTACACTTACATCTTCATAATTTCTACGAACAAAATTCAATGCTAAATCCAATACCTCTCCCATTGTAGTACAGTTCTGAAAGTCCATATCCATAGTAAGAACTTCAATCTGTTCTCTTAACATCGCTATATTTTCTGGAGTAGAAATTTCATCAGTTTTACAGATAGCGCGTAATTTTTTAATTCTGTTTCCTGAACTTAAAATTCTCTTCGCCACCATAGAACGTTCTTCTAATTTATATTGATCTACAGAATCATGTGTTAGTTTTTTACGAACCAACTCAACCATTTGAAAATTTTCTTTAAAAAACTGAGGTCTATAGACTTTTAGTTTTCCTTCAAAACACTGTTGATCAAAATCTATAGCACGTATTTTATACACTACATGGTCAAAATCATGCGTAGGCACAATTACATAGTTATATGACCTCATATCGCCTAGTAATCGAATCATGCAACGTTCATTGAATTTTACAAATTCTTTTGCCAGTTGCGCTTTTTCTCTTGGGGTACATTTCGGTAAATTATGCTTTATAAATTCATCACCAGGTATACCTGCAATATGCTCCTCAATTAAAGTGTCTTTATACACCAAAAAGTTAAGGTTGTAAGGTGAAAGCATATGCTCTAATTCTAAGCCATAAATACGAGATGCATCCGTCTTTTTTACGTAGAAATAAGTGAAGTTATCGTTCAATATATTTCTTACCTTAATTCTAAAAGGTTTAGAATTACCGAACGTACAGAAATCTACAGCATCAACATTCAAATATTGATGAATATTATCGCTTCCATCAGAATGTAAAATAGAATAAACTTTCTTTAAACTATCGTCTATTTCTTTTCTATCAAATTCTGAATAATAAGCACGTACCCAAAGGGTATCTTCATCATTTTTATCATACACGACAACCGACCCAGAAAACCGAAGTAAATCGTCATAAAAAATGGGAATTTCAATTTTTCTGCTATAGTGTTCCAAGTAGCCATCTAAAGCCTCACTTACAGGGTAAGCAGGTTTTTTCTTTGACATTAATCTTTCTTCTGACATGCTTCAAATTTACTTACAAAATAATCATTTCACTTCAATAATTTTTACCAAGCATATAGAATTAACGCTTACAGCAACATAATTAGCCGGTATACAACATTTTTTTAGCCAAGAGCAAAAAGGTCGCTTTATTTGTTTTAGTACTACTTGAAACCATACCAATGATTACTCAGACTAAAACGACAATTAAATTCTTACTGTATTTTCTAATTGCATTCAGCTCTTTTTTGGGTTCTGCGCAATTAAGCGACCTTCATTATTTACCACCAATGAAGCAAGGTCAAAACAAACAAGCTATAGAAGACCAAGCGATATATTTGTCTACTCCAGAAACCACACCTTTCAACGTTTACGCATATCAAGGTACTTCTAATACTATCGTTAGAACGATTACCATCGACAGACTCAACCCCGGTGTATGGACTTTAGCTGATGGTGACAACAATATTACCCTTGTAACCAATGCAAACACTGGTACGGTACTTACCAATAGTGGTTTACGTTTTATTTCTGCAGGTGGAGAAAAATTCTATGTCAACTACAGAGGTAACTCTGGTGCACAAGCTGCATCACTAACAGCAAAGGGTAGACAAGCAATGGGTACCAATTTCAAATGGGGAGGCGTACCTAACAAAGGTGCTCAAGTATCTAAATCTAACACCCTTGGTATTATGGCGACAGAAGACAACACCACAGTGGTCTTATCTGGTTATGATCCTGGTTGTGAGTTTAGAGTAGGTAATAACAGAGCCGGTATAACTGCTAACTCACATACCATAACATTAAATGCCAATGAGTCTTTTGTGTATGAAACTTATATAGGTACTTCACCAACACAGGCTCACGAAGATGGTTGGATCGGTGCTTCTATTGTGGCTACAAAAGATATTGTAATTAGTAATGGATCTATGAATTTTGGTAGTCAAGATGGTCAAAGCCATAGAGATGCCGGTATAGATCAACCAGTACCTATTAATAAATTAGGTAAAGATTATGTATTTATAAGAGGTAATGGTTCTTCTAGCGGACTTACAGAATTCCCTTTGGTAATTGCTACCGCAGATAACACCCAAGTATTTGTAAATGGCAATACTACAGCGATTGCTACTATTGATAATGGCGAATATTTCAAAATACCTAGCACCTATTATTCAAGTAATTCTGCAGGTGCAAATATGTTCGTTCAAACTTCTAAAGATGTTTATGCATACCAAAGTTTAGCCGGTGCAGCAGCAAATTACACCCAAGGTTTAAACTTTGTAGCCCCTGTTAACTGTTTATTACCAGATGTAATGGACAATATTCCAGATATTAGAAATATGGCCGGTACCGATGTTACTGGTGGTTTGACAATTATTGCTTCTGTTAATACTACAGATGCAAATATAAAAGTTTATGAAGATGGTGTAGAGGTTTCTAAACCCGCTTCTGACCCGGTAGCCGGCTCTGATGATTGGAAAACATTTTTCATACCCAATCTTGATGGTGATATTAATGTAACCTCAACCGGACCAATGGCTATTGGCTTTTTTGGTTTTCATGGTGCGCGTGGTGTTGCCGGTTATTTCTCAGGATTTGATACCGTACCAGAAGTTGTTTTACAAATTAACGGAGGTGTTGAAGGTGAATGTTTTTCGGGTTCAAGTATTTTTGAAGCATCAGATGATAATTTTGATGCCTACCAGTGGTTTTTTGATGGTGTTGCCATCCCTGGAGCTAATGCTTATGATTATGCTGCAACCATTGCGGGTGATTACTATGTAAGAGGTACAAAAGGACCTTGTACGTACGACTCCCAAACCATTAAAATTTTCTATTGTGAGCCAGATGTTCAAATTATAAAAACAGTTGACAAACCTGAGATTACAGAGGGGGAAACTGCAACATTTACCATTAGAGCAGAGAATTTATGGTATTTACCAATTACTAATCTTCAGGTAACCGATAATATTCCTGCAGGGTTGACCTTAAAACAGGCTTCTACTATAACAGGATCTTGGAATGGAAGTGTTTGGAATATCGGCACATTGGCACCTGGTGAAGTTGCATTTTTAACTTTAGAAGTAACTGCAGACGAAATAGATATCTTGCCTTTACTCAACCTCGTTAATATAGCTACCAATACTCAAAACCAAACGGACGCCAATATCACAAGAGATGAGCCCTCGGCTCGAATAATAGTACATAACGATTTTGATAATGACGGCGTTGTAGATAGCGTTGATTTAGATGATGATAATGATGGTATTTATGATTCCATTGAACAAATGTGTATCATATCTAATGATGTAAATTTCACTTCACCATCAAGCACTGTACAAGGTGGTACTGCGATAACAGAAATTTTCACCAATTCTTATGGTTTTTGGAGAAGTTCTACTACTTCAATAAATCCTGTTTTACCAAACTTATCACATGAATTATTGGCATTCACCTCTGGCGGAACAACTTTTACCACTGGTGTTGCCGACGATAATCTTTATGACTCTAACGGAAATGGTTTATCAGATGGCATAGACTCAAATAACGATGGAATTTCAGATATTTCAGCCACAGAATCTACCTGGATGGCTTTACCACCTTCAAATACCATCTATAACGAAGCTACATTTGAGGCTAATTTAAATGATGGTAATAATGATAATTCTCTGGGATTAACCATTGTAAATGACCCATCTACAGACCCATTGAATCCGTTATTGACTCACGGGCAAAACGGACTAGATCTTGGTAGTGGTATTGTTAATATTGGTGATACATGGACTTATGAAATAGACCCTATCGTAGCGACTAACGTTGGCGATGGTATACCAGATATATTATTAACCCAAGTTGCAGACCCAAGTGGTGTCGGTCATGTTGTAAGTCTTTATGATGCAACAGGTGCTCCACTAGGTAACTCAGTACGTGTACAGGCTTACAGCGGCGGAGCACTTGCTAATGTTGTAGGTAGGTATCGACTAGATATTTACCACGCAAACGGAAGCATCTTCTATAATAATACCACTAGAGATTACCGCTTGGCAACAGTAGAATTGTCAGAATTTGGTATTCCAGCTGCTAGTTTAGCAGACGTTGCTTATTTACGATTACAACTAAGTTCAAATGCAGATGTTGCCTTTTTATCTTACAATACAGCATCTTTTTCTGGATTTTGTGCCAATCTAGATACCGATATGGATGGCTATCCTGATCATTTAGATTTAGATAGTGATGATGATGGGTGTAGTGATGCCAATGAATATTATAAAGATGACGCAACTGACGGCGGTGATGGTGGCGAATATGGAACGGGAGTTCCTGCAGTTGACCCAACCGATGGTACTGTAAATGCAGCATCTTATACTCAAGTATTTGCACCGGTAATTGTATTGGGTAACACTTCTGAATTATTGGGTGGTACAGATATTAATGGCGAAGATGTAGATTTAGGTGATACCTACAACTATGTATTAAGATTTCAAAATACGGGCGATGATCATGCAACTGGTTTTACGATCAAAAATGTACTACCAGACAATGTAAGCTTAGATGATATAAATATTGATGATGCACCAGGTGTAACCAGTAGTTATGAAGAAAGTACTAGAACCATAACATTTACCATACCAAATACTTTAGTTGAAATTGATGACCCCGAGTATAAGATAAAAATAACGGTTTCTGTTGCAGGCGACTGTTCTGAATTCGTAGCAGCTTGTGCCTCTCAACTAGAGAATCATGCATATGCCAACTATTCTGGAACATTAAATACCAATACTTTTTCAGACGAAGATGGTAGTAACCCTGCAGGTGCATGTACCACAACTTTAGAAGTAGCGGCCAACAATGTATCAGATGCCTTGGCAAATTGTAATGTTGCAAGAACAGTAGAACTTTGTGGCGCTAGCGGAACACTTTCTGCCGGTATTGGTTTTGACACCTACACTTGGGCAATTGACACCAATAATAATGGTTCAATAGATTCTGGAGATACTATTTTAGATGACGGTACCTCAAACACGTTGACTGTAACTACTGTAGGTAACTATATCGTTGAGAAAACATCAGGTTCTGGTTGTGCCAACCATACAGAATTAATCACTGTAGAGCGTTATGGTGAAACACAGACCAACCCGATCATCAGTTACTTTAACCAAGTTAATGGCGACAGTAATCCTGATAATGATATTCAAGGTGAAATCGTAACTTGTTCAAATGACAACAACTCAATGCCACATATATTTCTTTGTGGTGATACCGATAGTGCATTTATTCAATTAGGGATAACCGATGCTTTGAGTATTAAATGGGAAAAACTTGACGAAACCAGTTGTAATGTTGCTACTTGTGGCGATGTAAGCGATGATTGTGCAAATACAGCTAGTGGTTGGACATGGAACGAAGAAACAGATGCAGATAATTTTACTGTAACCGATAGTGGTAAATATAGAGTAGTTATAGGTTATGAAGGCGGATGCTTTAGTAGATTCTATTTCAACGCATACCAAAATACCTTAGACATTCCTGAACCAGATTCATCTGATATCATTTGTGATACCGAAGGTTCAATAAGAGTAATAGATTTAGGTAGTGGTTATGGCTACCAGTTATTCGATGTAGAAAATAACAATATAGCAGTACCGTTCAGCGCTGCTCAAGGTCCTAACTTTGCTATCACAACTAGCGGTACTTATAAAGTACAGATTACACAACTAAATCCTTCAACAGGTGCACCAATTGAAAACAGTTGTGTGTTCGAAACCGAAGAAATTGGTATTGCAGAAAGAATTTTTGAAACAAAGCTTAGTACAACTCCATTTGATTGTACCGATGCAGGAACAATTTCTATACAGGCATTGAACGTTTCACCAGAATATAGCTATGAACTTTACTTCGATAATGGTAGCGGCGGCAAAGGAGCCCTGGTAGCTAATAATTTACTTTCTTCTGACAATACGCATACGTTTACAGGTCTTTCAGCCGATGATTATGTTATCGTAACTACTACAACAGATGGTTGTAGTGACGAAAGTACTATTACGGTAGACGAAATTCCTGAACTGAGGTTAACAGCAACTAATCAAGATAATATTACATGTACTCCCGGTGTTATTAATTTAACGGCAACCGGTGGTACAACAGGGTTCGAATATGCTATCTATAGTAAAGATGGTGTTGCTCCATACGCTGATGAAACTACCATTCCAGATTCAGATTTTACATCTAATCCATCCTTTTTATTCGGATATGAAGGCACCCCTTCAACATATGTACCTAATGAAGATGGGGAATATGTATTTGTAATTAGAGATGATAATGGATGTTACGGATTATCGAATATCGTACAAATGGAAGATTTGGGTACTATTACAATAAGTGCTTCAAATACTGATATTATATGTGCCGATTCAGCTACTTCTGTATTAACCATTACCGCATCTGGTGGAAATGCACCATACCAATATAGTCTTGATGGTGGCGCAACGTACCAAACGGAAAACTTCTTTAATAATTTAGCTGCTGGTACTTATACCATTACAGTTATGGACACCAATAGTGATCCTGGTAATGCATGTACAGAGAATTTAGAGTATGAAGTTACCCAACCATTTCTTTTGACGGCTTCACCTTCTATTATAGAAGATGCTTCATGTGATACATCTGGTGCGGCAACCCCTACTGCTTTAATAAAGATTTTAAATGGTAGTGGCGGTCAAGCACCTTACCAATATAGTTTTGATGGTGGTATCACGTTTACGGCAGTTGACGAGCAACGTTTAACACCTGGTAACTATCAATTAGCAATAAAAGATGCTTTAGGTTGTGAGACACCTTTAGAAATCACCGTACCTACAGCTGCTATAGATCCTACTTTTACGAATGATATTACGTATGAGTGTGATGGAGACGGCGTAGTTACAATTACCCCTTCTAACACAACAGACTTTACCTATACTTATAAATTAAACGGTACAGATAACACACCATTAGATAGTAATATTTTCAATAATGTTGCTTCGGGTACTCAAACAATAACAGTTGGGTACACAAGTTCAATTGCTGCTTCTCAAAGCACATTATTCCTTGAGGATTTTGGAGCTGGTGTAACTACACAGATTGCAGAAATAGGTCCAGGATATTGCTACGAACCACAAGATGGTACAGATACGGACTGTAATTTAGGTCCTGCCGGTATTCTTGTAAATGCTGAATATGCAGTTACGAACAGAATAACCAACCCGAATGCTTCTTGGAGAAGTCCTAATGACCACTCAGGTATAACTGATGGTAGATTTCTGGCAATTGGTGTAAGTACCTCTGCAGGTAATAACAATGTTCTATGGTCAAGAACAGGTTTAGAAGCACTTGCTAATCAAGAAATAACGATATCATTCTACGCCTACAACATATTAATTGATAATGCTTCGGGTAACGACCCAGAAATATTGGTAGAATTGGTTAATGGTTCAGGTACTGTAATCAGTAGTCAAGCAACTGCCGCTATTCCACAAAATAACAATGCAGACGACTGGCATTTAAGAACGGTAACGTTTAACCCTGGTGCAAACACTGCCGTTGGTGTTGTTTTACGTACCAACCTTGATAGTGACAATGGTAACTTCTTGGTATTAGATGATATTCAGGCGTCACAGACTCCAGAATTATGTGAACAAACACAAGATATTTCAGTAATTGTAGAATCTGGAAAAACTTTTGAAGTAGCCATTTTAGGTAGTACCGATCCTACATGTAACGGTAGTGATAACGGTAGTATTCGTTTTGAAGTTTCTAATTTCGATCCTGCATTCGGATATCAATATTCTGTAGACGGTGGTACAACTTGGACAACGGAAACGACATCTCCAATAACTACCCCTTCTACCCTAACAGATGGTACATATAACATTATGGTCGAAAAAATTGACGATAATACATGTACGGCAACCTCAGCAAATTCAGCAACGTTGACATCACCAAATGCATTAACGGCAGATCTTCAACAAAAAGCAGAATTTACATGTTTTAATACAGGTGCTACTTTGCAAGCATCTGCAACTGAAGGCACACCTGGTTATGAATATCAATTAGAATTAACCGATAATACTATTATTAGAGCCTTTACTCCGTCAGCACAATTCTTAAATGTGCCTGCTGGCGAGTATCATGTTAGGGTTAGAGATCAGAATAACTGTGAGGTTATTTCAACAACAACAGTAAACGTAATTCAACCAGATACTATAGCTTTTGATTTAACAGCTACACAATGTTATGATGGTCTAAGCAACGGTACGGTAACAGCTACTGTAACCGATGGTAATGGTAATTATTCATTTAGAATTAACGGCGGAGCATGGCAAACACCTTCTCCTATAACAGCGGTAACGTATACGTTCAGTAATTTATCTGAAGGAACTTATGATGTTGAAGTAAATGACCAATACGGTTGTGCTTCAGCTATTCAATCAATAACAATAGCACCTACAATTTCACTAAGTGTAGTACCTGTAAATGCAAGTGTATGTGCCGATGGTAGTTTAACTGCAACAGCTTCAGGTGGAGACAATAATTTTGTCTATGCTTTCATTCCTTCTGGAAATACAGTTACTGATGCTGATTTCTCAGCTATTAATACTACTAATATTCTTTTAGCCGATATAGGACCTTATGATATTTATGTAAGAGATAAAGCAAATGGTACTGATGCTTGCCAAACTATGGTTACCGAAACTATTTCGGCAAACCCAGTATTGGATATCTCAGCAGTAGCCACAGACCCAGATTGTCATGATGGCACCGGTACTATTGAAGTTACTATTAACGACGGACTTTCTCCTTTCGATTACCGATTGGTAGATGTGACTAACGGCACACCAGATCAAGTACAAACTAATGTTGTAGGAACTACTAAAACATATTATAACCTGGCACCAGGTGAATATGACGTTGTAATTACAGACGAAGCAGGATGTTCAGAAACAGAAACGGTATTGATTACTGCACCAGCAGAACTTACATCTGATATACTTTTAGCATATGCAAGTGATTGTTCAGGTGGAGCTACAGAATTTGGCTTTGACTTTACCAATGTAACTACAGGTCTTGCGGGTACGCTTGAATATAGTGCTGATGGAGGTGCAACTTGGCAGCCATCAACAGTATTTAGAGGGTATACTTCAGGTGATGAAGTTTTCCCTTCTATACGTACAAAAGATGGTAGTAACAATTTAATCTGTCAGACAGATTTACCAAGAGAAATCATTCCTTATCCATTAGATGATTTAGATATTACTACATCATCGGTTGTTGAAAACTGTGATGAGCTAAAAGTTAAGGTTCAAGGTGGTGAAGGTGTACCTGGTTATGAATATGCTTTTTCTAATGATCCATCAAACTTTGACGAAAGCACAGCAATCTGGCATCCAGGAGGCAGTGTTCATTTAGATGGCAGTGCGGTATCAGCAGGGCATGGTATGTATGAGTTCACTAATTTAATACCAGGTAGAACTTATGTATTCTATGTTAGAGATAATAACACACCAAGTACTTGTATAAGACAAAGTACTGTTAATGTAAACGAAATTGCTGGTGGTCTACCAATGACTATTACACCAGAAATTGATCCTTCTTGTAATTTAGCGAACAACGGTGAAATCACATACACCATAGTTGATGAAGACGGTTTGACTGAACCTAGCATGCAATGGACGTTATTTGATACCGATAATAATATTATCGATCAAAGTGCAGGTGTTGTAACCTATAGCAATACGATTACCGTTACGGGACTTTCTGCAAATGAATACTATATTCAAGTAACACAAATAGATAGCGGTGGTGCACAGCAATGTATCAGCGCCAGTGAAAATGCTATTTTAGATGAATTAGAGATTATTACAGGAGTCGCAAAATCTGATCAAGATATTTCATGTGAAAACCCTGGATTAATTTTAATCGAGAATGTACAAGGCGGTGGAGGTTCTTACTTCTATACTATTACAGGTCCTGCAACTTTCACTACTATTACAGCAACAGGTGATAACCCTATAGAAATACCAGCAGGTTCGCCTGCAGGAACTTATACCGTTAATGTTGAGGATCAATATGGTTGTTCGTATGCTCTTAATGATGTAAATATGAGCTTTACAGCCGCGCCAATTATTGTTGATGTAGTCATTGCAAATTGTGATACAAATGCATCGGTTACAATAAATGCTACAGGTGCTGGAACTATTCTTTATTCTATAGATGGTGGTAGTACGTATCAAAACAATGGCGGAGTTTACAATACCGTAGCAGCTGGCAGCTATACTATATTTGTAAAAGATGCTACCGGTTGTACCGAAGACACAAATATAGTTGTACACCCTACCCTACAGGCATCAGCTAGTTTAGACAAACAATTAGGTTGTGATGCCGGTTTTGAGGCCGAAATTGCTATTGAAGGTATTTCAGGTTCTGGAAATTATGAGTTCGAAATTCTTGACAGCTCATCAGCAGATGTTGAAACAAGACAAACTCTTACAGGTGGAGCAATGAATGTACCAGTAGGCGTTCCGGATAATACTATAGATACATATTATACGGTTAATGTTTATGACATTGGTACCGCTTCTCCAAATTGTTTTAGAACTTTTACGGTAACCATACCTGCGGCTATTCTTCCAGATTTTACGGCTACTCCTATTGAGGTAAGTTGTTCTGGTGCTAATGATGGTAGTATTGAATTGGTACAAGTAAATAACGGCAACAATCCGTTGACCTATGTTTTAGACCCAATGCCGGCAAGTGCTTCATGGGATGCAGCTACACAATCATTTATTGGTTTACCTGGTGGTTCATATGATGTAACCGCAAGAGGTCCGAATAACTGTCCGACATTAAAAACAGTGGTTGTAGATGAAAATACAGCCGTAACATTTACTGCTCCGGTTCCAGTACAATTTGGTTGTGCAAACGGAAATGATGGTGATAATGCCACAATAACAATAGACATAAGTTTAATCAATGGTGGTAGCGGAACATATGATCGTTTTGAATTCATTGATGATGCAACTTCTACCGTACTTCAAAACAGCAGTAATTTAACCTATACGCACACGGATGCGGCTGGTGGTGATATTATTGTTCGTGTATATGATGACGAAGGTTGTTCTGCAGAACACATAGTTACCATAGACCCTTATGATACATTTATTGATGCAACTACAACTGTAATTGTAGATAGAGATTTAGATTGTATAAACAGTGGAGAAAACATTACTATTAATGTAAATAGTACAGTTACCAATACGACTGCAAATCTTGCTAATTATGAGTTTAGAATATTACCATCTGCAACATACCAAACAGGTGATAACGTATTTTCGAACTTGGCAATTGGCACCTATACTATTGGTATTAAAAATGTAACTACTGGTTGTGAAATAACACGAAATCATATCGTAGAAGACCCAAATACATTTAGTATTGAAGTCAATAAACTTTCTGATGTAGTATGTTTTGGAACCGATGGGGCTATTGAAGTAACTTTTACAGATGCTACCTATACAGGTGATTTCAACTGGGAAGTTATAAATGCTGATGGAACAGCTACTACACGTACAGATGATGCTGATACATTTACAGGAACAGGTACAACAGCTTCTATTCCGGTAGCTGCGGGTAGTTATATTTTAAGAGCGTCACAAGTTGGAACTCCTGAATGTATTCAAGAAAGATCATTTACGATTACATCACCTAGTGCTGCAATAACATTAGCGACCATAGCAACCACAGATGTAGGTTGTAGTAATGATATGGGTACTGCAAATGTTACACCTAATGGTGGTGAAGCACCGTTCAATATTGTATTGACACATGTTAGTTCAACAACAACTTACACGGCAAATCAAGTATACGGTAATTTATTTACGGGGCTAAGTGATGGTCAATATACGGTAGAAGTAACTGATAGTTTAGGTTGTACAGAAACCTTTACTAATGTGTTTACCTTAACTCCGCCAGAACCGATTGTTTCAAATATTCAATCTGTTGTAGGTTTAGAATGTGAAGGTGATTCGGACGGAATAATTACTGCAGCGTTTACGCCAAGAGTAGTATCAACAAATTACAGATACATTCTTAAAACGTATGATGGTGATGGCCCAGGTGCTAACCTTTTACAAACATCTAGTTCTCAGACCACAGCAACATTCATGAATTTAAGGTCAGGATTTTATAGTGTAACTATTCTTGATGACTTGAACTGTTCTGATGAAACCAGTATTGTTGAAATTGCCGAACCGGTTGAGGTTAGAGGTCAATTAATCACTGAGCAAAGAGCAACGTGTTTAGATGATGCGCAACTTTTATTAACTGCTTCTGGCGGTACAGGACCATATATGTGGAATACCGATGGTACATCTGCTTTCAATGCAATGAACGAAACTAATGGACCAAACACCCATTTATTTACAGGTGTTCTGCCAAATACATATCAATACTATATTCAAGATAGCTTTGGTTGTGTATCAGTATTAAGTAATAGTGTTACAATTAATCCGATTATACCGTTAACCGTTACGCTAGATAATGACAACCCAACTATTAGCTGTAATGGTGATAATAGCGGAGTCATAAATGCAGAAGCGCAAGGCGGATTAGGTAACTATCAATATGCCCTATTCTCTGAAGCAAGTTTCACCAATGAAATTCGTGCAAATCAACCAACAGGTCTGTTTACAGATTTATTGGCAGGATCTTATTATGTAAGAGTTCAGAGCGATGATTGTGAAGTATCATCTTTGTTGATTTCGATTACCGAACCAGACGAACTTCTTATTGACACGGCTAACACTACAATTAACGATGTTACTTGTAATGGACAAGAAGATGGTGTTATTACAGTGCATATGCTTGGTGGTTCAGGTACATATCAATATGCTATTTCACCAAACTTAGATCGTTTTAGTGATGACAATACGTTTGACGAATTGGCACCTGGTGATTATATTATTATAGCACAAGACACCAATGGTTGTTTTGAACTTATTGAAGCCACTATTGAAGAGCCAGAAGTGTTAGAAATTACAACTGCAACCACTCCTGAAATTTGTGTAGGTGAAGCAGACGGTACAATTGATTTAACAATAATCGGCGGTACTGCTCCATATAGCACTCGTTTAGAGAGTGAAACAGATTTTGTTCAAGACAGATTAAGTTTCACCAATTTGGCTGCCGGTGATTACATCATTTATATAGAAGATGCGCAAGGTTGTGAAGAAACTATTATAGTTACCATTGACCCAGGTGTAGATCTTGGAGCTACTGTTGAGCCAGTTTACGGTTGTAATGGTACATTCCCTAGCAACTATGTAAATATTATTCTAAATGATTTAAGTATAGAAGATGATGTACTATTTGGTTTAGATACTGTAGATCCATTAGAAATGCAGTTAACACCGATTTTCAGAGATTTGACTCCCGGTACTCACTACATCAGTATTTCTCATGCAAATGGTTGTTTAACCACATATGATGTTGAGATATTGGCATTTGACCCTCTTGAACTGACCGTTGAAGAAAGTAACATTAATCAGATAACTGCGACAGTTGCGGGTGGTAGAGAAAACTACACCTTCTATTTCGAAGATGAAAATAGAGGTTCTGAAAATGTGTTCTATATTACCGAGACTGGTACGTATGCAATTACTGTTGTTGATGAAAATGGATGTGAAGTAACGGCAAGTATATTCATTGAGTTCATAGATATCGAAATTCCTAATTTCTTTACTCCGAATGGTGATGGTCAAAACGATTTTTGGATGCCAGATAATATAGAAGTTTATCCAGAAATTTTCATCAGTATCTATGACAGATACGGTCGTTCAGTCTTCACTTTTAAGGATAATGAAGACGGTTGGGACGGATTCTATCAAGAAAATGAGCTGCCAACAGGAGACTACTGGTACGTCATCAAATTAAATGGTGCTGCAGATACCAGAGAGTTTGTAGGTAATTTCACACTATATAGATAAGTAAATTAACAGAGGTAGCTAATTCGGCTACCTCTGTTTTTTAACCAATAACCACTTAATACAAGGGTTTTACAACTAATAATTGTGATTTTATGGTGATTTAATTTTCTTTACCTCAATGACCCCCATAAGCTTATAATGAAGCAAAAGTTAATTTTATTTATAGTATTCATGATGGTTTCCGCAACTGGTTTTTCCCAGTTGAGCGACCTACACTATTTACCACCATTAAAACAAGGTGGTAACAACCAAGCTGTTACTCAACAAAGTCTTTATTTATCTACCCCAGAAACAACAGCGTTTACCGTAAATATTTATCAAGGTACATCTACCACCCTATATGCTACTGCATCATTATCTAAGACTACACCTCAAGAAATAACTTTGGGTAATGGTGATAACAACATCACTATGATGAGCAACGCCAATACTGGAATTGTTCTTACTAGTGGTGGTTTACGATTAGAAGCTCCAGGAGGCGAAAAATTCTATGTAAATTATAGAGGTAGATCCGGGTCACAAGCTACTTCCCTTACAAGTAAAGGAAGACAAGCTATGGGTACTCATTTTAAATGGGGCGGAGCTCCGAATAAAGGCACACAAGCTAGTTTAACAAACTCTTTAGGCATAATGGCTACCGCTGATGGTACTACAGTAACACTTTCAGGTTATGATCCAGATTGTGAATTTAGATTAGGAGCCGACCGAGACGGTATATTAGACGATAGCTATACTATAAATTTAGATGCAAATGAGTCTTTTGTATTCGAAGCTTATGTTGCCGAAACTCCAGCAAATGCTGATGGCTGGCTAGGTGCAGATGTAATTTCGAATAATCCTATAGTTATTAGCAACGGTGGTCTTAATACAGGTGCTAGGGTAGGTTACTCTGGTAGAGATGCTGCCATTGACCAACCAGTACCTCAAAACAAACTAGGAAAAGAATATGTTTTCATAAGAGGTAACGGTACTAGTGAAACAGAAATACCTATCATCATAGGTACACAAAACGGTACTGCAATTTATGTAAATGGTTCTGGTACACCTATAGCTACTATTAACAATGGTGATTATTTTGAAGTTCCCGAAAGTAATTATTCTGTTTCTTCCGCCGGAGGAAATATGTATGTAACCACGTCAAAAGATGCTTATGCCTATCAATTAATGGCAGGTGCAAGTGCCATTTATACACAAGGTCTAAACTTTATTGCTCCCGTAAACTGCTTGTTACCAGATACCGTTGATAATATTACACATATAGAAGATGCAGCCGGAGTTACCATGACCGGTGGTGTAACCCTTATTGCTTCTACAACAACACCAGATGCAAATATTACAGTAGAAGATGGCAGCGGACCAGTAGCCCTACCCGCCTCTTCTGCCGTAGCAGGCACCACTTTATGGAAAACATATTATGTTCCAAATCTAACAGGCGATGTAACCGTAGAATCTACTGGACCAATAGCCGTAGGTTTTATAGGTTTTAGTGGCGCAAGAGGTATTGCTGGCTATTTTTCAGGTTTTGATACTGTACCAGAAGTTGACCTGCAAGTAACTGGCGGCGGATGTCTACCAACCGCTGAAGTTGAAGTAATTGATCCAAATTTTGATGATTACCAATGGTTTGAAAATGGATTGTTAATTGCTGGAGCAAATAGTGCAACTTATACACCAACACAAGCTGGCGATTATTATGTAAGAGTTACAAAAGGTGGTTGTACTTATGATTCTCAACCCTTGACCGCTTATTATTGTGACCCAGATGTGGTCATTAAAAAAGTAGCCGACCAGAATACAGTCAGCGATGGTGAAACGGTAACTTTTACCATTACAGTGGAAAGTTTTGGGATAAATTCCGTTTCTAATCTTGTGATCACAGATGTTTTACCTGATGGTATTTCATTGATATCATCATCAGTTTCAAAAGGGAGTTTTTCTTATCCAGACTGGTCTGTAGGTGGTATGGACAGCGGAGATTTAGAAACTTTGACTTTAGTAACACGGGTTACTTTACCAGATGTTAATACGCAAACTGCAACATACACCAATAATATTAGTAATTCTCAAGATCAAACCGATACTAATATTACTACAGATGACCCGTCAGAGACGGTAACTGTGAATTTTAATACCCCAACAACGGTAATCACTAACAGAAGAATTACTTTCAGAGCAACAAGAAATTAATTTCTTTTGTAACATTCCGTCAAGTTTATCGTCAAGTATACGTAACCAATCAAAAAACACTTGACGTGAGTACTATTCTAACAGTCAATCATCTTACCAAAAAATTCGGACACCTTACCGCTGTAAAAGATTTATCGTTTACTATAGAAAAAGGTAACGTGTACGGAATTCTAGGTCCTAACGGTAGCGGCAAATCAACTACCCTTGGCATTGTATTAAACGTCGTCAATAAAACCAGCGGAGACTTCGCTTGGTTTGGCGGTGAATCTTCAACGCACGAAGCACTAAAAAAAGTGGGTGCAATTATCGAACGCCCAAACTTCTACCCGTACATGACGGCTTTGCAAAACTTAAAATTAGTCTGTAAAATCAAAGATGTATCAGAAGATAAAATTGAAGAAAAGCTAGATTTAGTCGGACTCCTAGACAGAAAAAACAGCAAATTCCGGACTTTTTCCCTTGGGATGAAACAGCGCCTAGCTATTGCCTCTGCCCTACTGAACGATCCAGAAATATTAATTCTTGATGAACCTACCAATGGTTTAGACCCTCAAGGTATTCATCAGATTCGAGAAATCATAAAGACAATTGCTGCAAAAGGAACAACAATTCTATTGGCATCGCATTTATTGGATGAAGTAGAGAAAGTATGTTCTCATGTTGTTATTTTAAGAAAAGGAGAAAAATTGTACGCGGGCAGAGTAGATAGCTTGCAAGCTAGTTTCGGCTTTTTCGAATTAAAATCTGATGACTTAGAAAAACTAACATCGTACTTGAGCACTAATGAACATTTTGGAAGCATAAAACAAGAAAATGGTTTGATCACGGCAATTTTAACTTCAGAACTAGATGCACAATCATTGAACAAACTACTTTTTGATAAAGGCATTATCGTATCTCATTTAGTAAAACGAAAAGAAAGTTTAGAAGAGCAGTTTCTTGCCTTAACTAAAAATGCTAACGCCTAACACACCACCAACATGATACGATTACTTCAAATAGAATTCATAAAACTATGGAATAACAGGGCTAGCAAAGTGCTAATTATTTCATACTTCGCACTTTTAACCTCTATCGCACTAGTAGCCGCTATAAAATTCGATATCGGCCCCATAAAGTTTCATTTAGCAGATCAGGGTATTTTTAACTTCCCGTATATCTGGCATTTCAACACATTTATCACCGCATTTTTCAAACTATTCTTAGCCATTGTTATTGTTTCAATGATGTCTAATGAATACAGTAATAAAACGATAAAACAGAATCTAATAGACGGACTCTCAAAGAAGGAATTCATCCTTTCAAAATTTTTGACCGTCATTACTTTTTCACTAGTTTCTACCATATTCGTTTTTATAGTTTCTTTAATTCTGGGGCTTGTTTACTCTGATTTTAATGAATTATCTATCATTTTTACCGATTTAGAGTTCCTTTTAGCCTTTTTTATAAAACTAACAGGTTTCTTTTCTTTCTGTCTTTTCTTAGGTGTTTTAGTAAAAAGGTCAGCCTTTGCACTTGGTTTTCTAATTCTATGGCAGGTCTTCGAAGGTATTTTCAGAGGTATCATTCGATGGAAATTTTTTGATGGTGAAACTACAGATGTTATCATGGGCTTTTTTCCATTACAGGCAATGTTCAATCTTATAAAAGAACCATTCTCTAGATTAGGTGCCGTACAATCTGTTGCCAATCAAATGGGAGAAAAACTTGCATTAGACTATTACATACATTGGTATGAAATTGTGATTGTTGTGGCATGGATAGCCATTTTCATTTATGGATCTTACGCAATTCTGAAAAAGCGAGACCTCTAAATCGTCTGTGCGATCAGGTAATTCATTCTAATTAACAGGGTTCTGAAAGTCTAGATTTTGAATTTGTAGTATATTGTATTGTTTACGAATATGTTATGAAAAAGAAATGGGACATAAGAATACCCCAAATATTGGATGCGCCAATATTTTTCATAGTCCTGTTATTTACAATTTTTAAAACCTCGGCACAAGAATGTCCCGCTTTAGTTAGTCCTGTTGATGGCACCACCTTGGTTCCCGTAGATGCTACCATTAGTTGGGAAGCTGTAACAGGAGTGCCTGGTTATATCATTTCTCTAGGAACAACTGCTGGAGGTAATGATATTTTAAATGAAAGAAATGTTGGTACAGCCACAACTTTTACCCTAGAAACAGGTTTACCTGAGAGCACAGAAATATTTATAACCATAACTTTATTCTTTTTCAATCAGCCCAATATTGTATGTGACAGTCAAAGTTTTACGACAGCTGCTTTGAGCGAAGTACCCCAGTGTATACTATCTACTTTTCCGGCAAACGATGCTATAGACGTTAATTCAGCCACAAATATTTCTTGGAGTGCTGCACCAAGTGCAACAGGGTATTTTTTATCCCTTGGAACAACATTAAACGGAAGTGAAATTCTTACGAGTACAGATGTTGGAAATTTCCTTAACTACAATCCACCAACAGATCTACCGGCAGAAGCAGAAATTTACGTTACTATAATTCCGTATAACAGAATAGGCGTAGCTTCTAATTGTAGCACATTTATGTTCACCACGGCACCAGAAGCTGTTCTACCCTTATGTACCACGATGATTTCTCCTGTTAACGGAGAAACAAACGTACAGTTGAGTCCGACACTTGAGTGGAACCCTGTACCCAATGCATCAGGTTATAGGGTATCTATAGGCACTTCTCCGTTTGAGACAAATATTTTAGAAGATGCCATCTTTTTTAAAACATCTACGGTAATTATAGATTTTGAACCTAACCGAACCTTCTTTATCTCCATATTTCCGTTCAATGATGCGGGTGAAGCAATCGGCTGTACACAAGAAACTTTTTCTACAGCATTAGGTTGCGGACCATATTTTGACCCTTTAAGTGGCGAATTGTTGGTTTTAAATCCTGTTTTGACCTTTCCAGATACCATTACAATATGCTTAGAAAATGAACTTGATGTAATTAGGGCTACTGATGAAGCAGACGGCTACAGATGGTACAAATTAGATGAAAGAGGCAATGAAAACTTACTATCTACTACTGCAGAAGTTACGCTAGATAAAGAAGGTGAATACTTGTATGAAGCCTATTTAAACATAGAAGATTCGGGGCAAATATTCGAATGTGCCAGTTCAAAAACATTTCAAGTAGAAGTATCACAAGCACCAGAAATAGAAGATGTAAAAATTCAAATTAGCACAAATTCACTCATCTATGAAGTAATTACCACTAAAAATGGCAATTATGAATACGCAATAGATATACCGGAAGGTCCTTATCAAGATACTAATCGTTTTACCAATATCTCATTACAAAACCACACAGTGTATGTTCGTGATAAGGGAGGATGCGGACTTGCGACAAGATTAGTTGAGCAAGATTTAACCGTAAAAGGATTTCCCAATTTCTTTACTCCAAACGGAGATGGCATCAATGATTATTGGCAATTTATACCAACTCTCGAAACCGGTAAAAACAATGTATCGGTAATCTTTATATTTGATAAATATGGATCACTTTTAGCACAAATAGCACCAAATACAACTGGTTGGAACGGAAATTTAAATGGCAAAGCACTTCCGGAATCTAATTATTGGTTCAAAGCAATAGCTACCAATAATAAAATTATCAAGGGTCATTTTAGTTTGAAACGATAAATTAATTTATACAAAATGAATATTAAAAAAATGTCATTCTTCTTGAGGTTGTTATGCCTCTTTTTGACAAGTGCATTTTTACATGGTCAAGATTGTACAGAATTTACTTTCCCAAACAACGGTGCAGATAACATTGAAGTAAACACAACACTAACTTGGACCGAAGTATTAGGTTATAACGGCTATTTACTTTCTATTGGCACCACTCCGCAAGGCACTGACATTTTAGACAGAAAACCTATTGGCACCAACCCTTTCTACACTCCGCCGTTAGGTTTACCAGACGACACCACAATGTACGCGACATTAAGTTTAGTTCCGTATGACGGTCCGCCAATCAGCTGCGACGAACTAGTGTTAACAACGGTAGAAGTTACCACAGCCCCTACTTGTTCTGTATTGATTACCCCAGATAATAATGCAGGTAGTGTAACTATTATTACAGATATTGAATGGGATTATGTGCCGACAGCAACGGGTTACTATTTATCTATTGGCACGACACCGAATGGTCATGAAATAGTAAATAATTTAGATATCAAAAATGAACTGAGTTACGACCCCCCTGAAGATTTACCACAAAACTCAAATATTTATGTAAAAATCGAACCTTATAATGATATCGGCATTGCCACATCTTGTACTGAAGAAATATTCACTACTAGTTTTGCCGTTTATGTTTGTGACCCCTATATTTCTGAAACTACCGGCGAGTTAATATATAGGGCTCCAATTATTAATTTACCAAATATTGTAGGTATATGCAGTGACGAACTACCCTACACTATTTCATCGAACGATGTCGCCGATGGTTTTAGATGGTTTTTAACAAATAGTGGTAGCGAAGAAACGTTACTATCAGAAACACAAAGTGTTGCTATTTCTGCACCAGGTAAATATCGGTTTGAAGCATATAATAAAATTACTACCGACGCGGGCGATATTGAATGTATAAGTTCTAAACTTATAGACGTAGTAGCATCGGAAAAAGCTACAATTACAGCAATAAATGTCACCAACTTTCCTTTAGGAAAAACAATATTAATTTCCGTAACCGGTGGCGGACAATATGAGTATTCATTAACCGGCCGAGATGGTCCTTTTCAAGATTCTTCAATGTTTACAGAAATGCCAACTCGTAATTACACGGCTTATATTCGAGATAAAAACGGTTGCGGAACAACAGAAAGATTGGTAGACAGAGATATTTCCAAAAAAGATTTTCCTTCATTTTTTTCACCAAATGGCGATGGAATAAATGATCATTGGCAGTATATACCACCCGTTGAAAATTTTGAAGCTGTCATAGATGTAATACATATTTATAATCAATTTGGCAGTTTAATACAACAAATCAACCCAAATAGTATTGGATGGGACGGTACATTTAATACTAAACAAATGCCACAATCTGACTATTGGTATAAAGCTAGCTTTCTTAATCAGCAACCCATAATGGGTCATTTTTCACTAATTCGATAGACTTAATGTTTCTTTTTATTGAACTCTTTTAAATGCCTCTTCTTTCGTAATTTTGTAGCATGAAATTCAAAGTAGTATCAGAATTTAAACCCACTGGGGATCAGCCGAATGCCATTAAAGAATTGGTAAAAGGTATAAATGATAAGGAAAAGTTTCAGACATTACTGGGTGTAACCGGTTCTGGTAAAACGTTTACCGTAGCCAATGTCATCGAAGAAGTACAAAAACCGACATTATTATTGGCGCACAACAAAACCTTGGCTGCCCAGTTATATTCAGAGTTTAAGCAGTTTTTTCCGGATAATGCGGTAGAGTATTTTGTATCATACTATGATTACTACCAACCAGAAGCATTTATACCTACAAGTGGAGTTTACATTGAAAAAGATCTTTCTATTAATGAAGATATTGAGAAATTACGTCTAAGTACTACCTCTTCGCTACTTTCAGGAAGGCGAGATGTAATCGTTATTGCTTCAGTTTCTTGCTTATATGGTATTGGTAACCCCGTTGAATTTCAGAAAAATGTCATCTCCATTAAAAAAGATCAAGTAATTGCTAGAACCAAGCTAATGCACCTATTAGTGCAATCGTTATATTCTAGGACTATGGCGGATTTTAAAAACGGTAATTTTAGGGTAAAAGGTGACGTTGTAGATGTATTCCCTAGTTATGCCGACCATGCCTATAGAATTCATTTTTTCGGGGATGAAATTGAAGAAATAGAAGCTTTTGACCCATTTAATAATAATATTATAGAAGTCTACGAGACACTTACTATTTACCCAGCAAATATGTTCGTAACCTCTAAAGATGTTTTACAAAATGCCATTCATAGTATACAAGATGATTTGGTTAAACAGATAGACTACTTTAAAGAAATTGGAAAGCCACTAGAAGCCAAAAGATTAGAAGAGCGTACCAATTTCGATTTAGAAATGATACGTGAACTTGGATATTGCTCAGGTATAGAAAACTATTCTAGATATTTAGATGGTCGAGAACCGGGCACCAGACCTTTCTGTTTGTTAGATTACTTTCCCGATGATTATTTAATGGTTATTGATGAAAGTCACGTTACCATACCTCAAGTACATGCCATGTATGGTGGTGACCGTTCTAGAAAAGTAAACTTAGTAGATTATGGTTTTCGATTACCTGCTGCAATGGATAATAGACCATTAAAATTTGAAGAGTTTGAAGCATTACAAAATCAGGTTTTATATGTTAGTGCAACACCTGCAGATTACGAATTACAATTGAGTCAAGGGGTATATGTCGAACAAGTAATTAGACCAACCGGACTTTTAGATCCGATAATCGAAGTAAGACCGAGCTTAAACCAAATTGATGATTTGGTAGAAGAAATTCAAATTCGTGTTGAAAAAGATGAGCGGACATTAGTCACCACTTTGACCAAAAGAATGGCAGAAGAGTTGGCAAAATATATGGACAGAATCAATATTCGATGCAGATATATTCATAGTGATGTTGATACTTTAGAGCGTGTTGAAATCATGCAAGATTTACGAAAAGGTATTTTCGATGTGCTTATCGGAGTGAATTTATTACGAGAAGGATTAGACTTACCAGAGGTTTCTTTAGTGGTTATTTTAGATGCCGACAAAGAAGGATTTTTACGTAGTAATAGATCGTTAACACAGACCGTTGGTAGAGCTGCAAGAAACTTAAATGGTCGTGCAATTATGTACGCAGATAAGATAACGGCAAGTATGCAAAAAACCATCGACGAAACAAATTACAGAAGACAAAAACAGATACAATACAACACCGATCATAACATAACACCGAAGGCTTTGAATAAAAGTTTAGACAGTGTGCTTTCCAAGAATTCAGTCTCTACATATCACTTCATAAAAGAGGAGTTAAGAGCTGCTGAACCAGACATGGATTATCTTACAAAAGAGCAAATAGAGAAGCTCATAAAAGATAAAAGAAAGGCGATGGAAAAAGCAGCGAAAGAATTAGATTTCATGCAAGCAGCGAAGTTAAGAGACGAAATAAAGTCGTTACAAGAGCAAGAATAAGCCAAGTTTAGGCAATTTAGATTAAAATAGGATTTACGTATATTTAAACTTTACCTAATAACACATAAACTACTGGTTAATAAATATTTATATTAAATTTTTAGATAAGACTAAAAATATAATATTCTTGTAAAAAATGAATTTAAAGGTATTTATAAGCTGAATTTTATTCAATTCTAAAAAAGCTTCTCGTTCCTATTCCGTAGTATTCCAAAGTGAGAAACAACATTCATTAATTAAGAAATCAATCAAGCGGATATTACGAATTTACGTTATTTTTTTGAACAATAAAACTGTCGATTTCACACACAAAAAAACAGTCTTTTTTTAGCGTAAAAAAATCTATATACAAGACTGTGAAAACGCATTTTTTTAGGAAATAAAAAGCAACAAACCTCTACTCTATTCTAGAAAAATATTCTCTAAATTTCAATGAAAATATTATAATTTATGAGCAAAATAAAAGCGTAAAAATCTACACTAAATTTTGCTCAAATGAGTTAATTTAATAATTATTAAATTGATTATTCATGTTCATTTTTAATTGAAAAATAAAGCTCAAAACAACAAACAAAAAAATCTCAAAAATCATAAAAAAAAGAGTGCTTTGATTTCTCAAAGCACTCCAACTAAACAACTCAAACCAACCTAAAAAAATTTACTAACCAAAACTTACTTTAACTCAATCATTCTTTTTGGCTTTGGTAAAGCCTCTTCTTTTTTCGGAATATTAAATTTTAAAACTCCGCCTTCATAGGTTGCTTCAATTTTATCTGTCGCAACTGTCTCAGGTAATGTAAATGCTCTTTTAAAAGATGTAATACTAAACTCTTTACGAGTAAAATTTTCTTTCACCTCTTTATGCTCTTCCTTAATTTCTGCAGAAATTGATAACACAGTATCATCAATCTCAATTTTAAAATCATCTTTCACCCTACCAGGTACAAAAAGTTCTAATTCAAAATCTTTCTCATTTTCCTTTATGTTTACTGCCGGTAAAGATGAACGTGAATTCTCAGTTCCACCAAACCAATCTGGTCTAAAAATTTCATTCATTAATGCTGGGAACAAAACGTCATTTTTCTTTGTTAAACTCATAATCGTATTTTTTAAATAAATTAATTTAATAGTCGAAATGAATAGAACAAATCATGTACCAACCAAATTAATATGTCATTATGGCGTATTCACAGTTTAAGATAATGACATTTTGTCGTTTTTTAGCTATACGAGCCTGTAATTTTAGCATATCAGACACTTACCTGCAGTCTCATTCACTAATTTTATGAAGAGAATTTATAAAATGGATAGACTAATCAACTTTTTTGATCAAATACGAACCAGAATCGCATTTTACCCTACCATTATATCTTTAGCAGGACTATTATTGGCATTTTTAATGATTTATCTAGAGCAAAAGAATATTTCTGCTTACCTAATCAAAGTATCTCCCGCTTTAGTAATCGATGATACCGACACTGCTAAAACGATTTTAAGTACACTTATAGGTGGTTTAATCTCATTAACTGTATTTAGTTTCTCTATGGTAATGGTGCTATTAAATCAAGCTTCTAGTAACTTCTCCCCAAGAGTATTACCAGGCATCATATCTGATCAAAAGCATCAAATCGTTTTAGGTCTATATATAGCTACCATACTTTATAACATTTTTATTCTTATCTCTATTGAACCGACAGAGAATTCTTATCAAACTCCCGGGTTTTCAGTGTTATTGGGTATTATACTAGTAGTGGTATGTTTGGCTGCCTTCATCTATTTTATTCATCATATATCACAAGCAATACAGGTAGGTAATATTCTAACAGCAATTCACTCTAGAACAAAATCGGAAATAACATCAATTATAGAAGAACAAGAGATGAATACCTTCGAGTTTCCAAATCATGAACATTGGGAAAAACATGAAATTACCGAAACCGGTTATTTTTACGGAGTTCTTAACGATGACTTACTAGAGTTATGTAAAGAGAACTCAATGAAAGTTATCATACAATTATATAAAGGGCAGTTTATTCTAGACGGTACCATCGGGTTTAAAACTGAAAAACCTTTAAGTAACGAATTAAAGAAAAAGATAACGAGTACGCTACTTTTTAGTAACGAAGAACTTATCGGAGAAAATTACATTTATGGATTTAGACAAATTTCTGAAATCGGCGTAAAGGCAATGTCGCCGGGTATAAATGACCCCGGAACAGCATTAAACACCATTGACTATTTAACTTCACTCTTTTTAGATTTAATGCGAAAGGCAGATTTTGAATACATTACCGATACCGAAAAAGAAAATTGGACACGAATTAAATGTGCGAAATTTTCTGAAGTTTTATTTAATGTCATGGCGACCTACAGATTATACTGTAAGCATGATATTACGGTAATGCGAAAATTGATGCATATGTTAAAAACACTAACCACTCAAGTATTAAATTCTAATCAGTTAGAAGTTATTGAGAAAGAAATAGAAGAATTAAGGTTAGATGCCAATAGTAATATCGAGAACAAAAGAGACCTTAGTAAATTGGATGCCGACTTTATATCTTGGTCTTAATTGTAATGAGCTTTGAAAATAGAAATTAACACTTCTGGTGGCACTATTTTATTCGGATACTTATGCATTATAGAAAGTACCTGCTGAATGGCACCTGGTGGTAAGCCCATGTTTAAACCGATATCATAAATTCTTTTAACCTCATTGACATCTTGATCATCGTCGACATTCATTAGCAAAATCAACCTATGAAATTGCAATAACCGTTCTGATTGTGATTTAGGGATCACATGTTCAACGTTTGAAGTAAAGAGACTATCAAAAGTCTTTTTACTTATTTCTAATTGCTGGGCAACCGAAAAAAGAAAATCATACTCAGATTCTTTCACCTCGTTATTGACTTTCGCAAACGAAATCATTTCTGATAAAATACTCAATTTTTCTTTAGTAGTAGGCATATTCTTACGTAACAAATTGATATTCAGCTGCTACATGTTTTTAACGTAAAAGTCAGCTGTTTTATTTCATTAAAGATTCTCCATGAGGCAAAAGCTAGTTAAATCTCTAAAGTATTACTTTGAAAAATAACTTTTGATGATTTGCTCTCCTTGGGAATAATCTCCACAAAAATGAATATCGTACAAAAACTTTCTAATGATCTTTTGAGGTAAACCTAACTCTATTCCTTGCCTGTAAGATGCTCTTATCCATTTAAAGTAACTTTTACATAAATTTTTATCATGCAAAGCTGTTTTATAAAACTTTAAGACCCTACTTTCCCTAGATACGGGAAGAATAAAAATTTCTTGATTCTCGATATATTCATCAACAATATCTTGATTCAACCCCAGTTGTTGACTAACACAGCATATAAAATCATATTCTATTTCATCAAGACCATTATTGACCATAGAAGATTGAATCATGCCAGAGATTATCTTTAACTTCACATTTTCTTTCCTCATAATCTTAAACTGTTAGATAAACATTATCATTTACGAATCAATTTTTTATTTAAAACTTCTATATTTTAATAACCAAATAACTTAAACGTACAATACGTTTTCAGTCAGAAATATTCTTAACACTTTTATTAAGTAAGGTTTGAATATGTTATGCATTAAAATCTGATCTTCAATACTTAAAATAAGGTTGCACAATTCATTTTCCTTCTTATTAAATTTAATGTTTGAAGGATTATTCCTACAATTATAACATTGCATTTCTGTTATTATTATATTTTACTTTATGGATTAGAGAATAATCGACGAAATACCATAAGTACCATTATATGAAGTAGTTACCATAAACTAGCGATTAACAATCTTTAGAAACTGTAAAATGTACCACTGTTATACTACTGCAACAAATACATTCATTTTTATCTTTTAATGTCATAGTGATATATAAACGAAATCTATTAATGGCAAACAGCAACCAACAGGTCATATTTTTATAATAACTTGCAGTCCTTAAATTTGCGGTATGACTAATAATGATATATTTAAAAAACTAAGAGTAGCGTTAAAATTCAGAGATGACCAAATCGTTGATATTTTACAGCTTGTAGATTTTAAAATTTCTAAAAGTGAATTAGGTGCTTTCTTTAGAAATGAAGATCATCCTAATTATATGGAATGTGGAGATCAAGTGCTACGTAACTTTTTAAACGGATTGGTTCTTCATTTACGCGGAACAAAAGATTCCCCTAAAATACCGGGCGAAGTTTTATTGGCTATGGCTACCAGCACCAAAAGACCGACACAAAAAAACAATGAAAGAAAAGATTTTAAAACAAAGCAGATGAATAAGGTAGATACTGCCGTTAGCGCTGTGAAGTATAAAAACAAGAAAAAATCTTAATACACCCCTGTGTACTAAGATTTTTTTATGGCATAATTAAATGAATTAAGCCTCTATTCGTACAGGAATGGTATATACTTTACCTTCCTCTACGTCTGTCAAATTAACTTTTTGATAGTTTAATTTGGCTTTGACAAAACTTTCCATTTTATCAAATTCAGAATTTACAGATAACACTACAATTTCCCCATCTGCATTCAAAGTAAAACGAACCTGAGCTGTTAAATCGTTATGTTCTTCAGAGAAATTATTCTCCGTTAACATTTGTGAAATCTGTGTTGAAAGATTTTTAGAAGGGTTTTCACCTTTAACATCGTTCGCTAATACATTACCTGTTGCAAGTAGCATTGCAGCTACGACTACTAAACTTAATTTTCTCATGACTTTTTGTTTTTTACCTCAGTTTTTCTGAAGTATGATTAATAATTGATTGATGATGAATTACTAAAAAGACGATTGTAAAATAAGATTGTTACAATTTAATCTCATTTTAACATCTCTTTAATACTAATTCCTCAATTATACATCCCAAATTTAGAAATAGAAATCATGCGAAAAACATGATTGTGTAGTCTTAACCATTATTTCATTTCCGTAACATAAAATATAGATTTGCTCCTTTTATAATTACGATTACTTAAAACAAAAAAGACAATAAATACCTAATAACCTGATATTTCAATATTGATTCACAAAAAAAAAGAACGCTAAATAAGCGTTCTTTAAAAATGGTAAGTAGTAATTCTACTAGTCAGCTATTTCTATTGGAATAACGTAAACTAAATCTGTATTGCCTGGTTCAAGATTTTTAAAATCAATACCGTTCTTCAAAAATTCTTTTAATTGACTATTGGTAGATTTAATTGATAACAACCTGTACATACCATCTTCTGCAACGGCAATTTTAATTTCAGCCTTAGCACCTCTTATTTGATCAGGTATATCCTCATCGGCTAACATCTCATGAATTTGAGCAGTTATCCACTTTGTTCCTTTATCATCTTTCGACTCAATATCATGAGCCGTAACAGTTCCAATCCCAAATGCTAACATTGCGATTAAAATAATTTTGACTTTTTTCATACTATATATTTTAAAGGTTCGAAATTATACGTCCAAATTACATATACCACAAAATAACGGATTTAAAATATCAATATGATAATTTTAACATCTATTTAATATTATATTGATAAAATATGCAGATTTTCATACTATAAACTACATTTTCAATAATACTAAGATGTAAAAGGGTAAAAAAAAAGACCATTCAATATGAATGGTCTTTATATACTATGAAAAGCAAACTTGTTTAAGCCAATACAGCTTTTACTTTATCTGCAGCCTCTTGGAACTGTACAGCAGATTGTACTGCAAGTCCTGAGTTATCAATAATCTCTTTTGCTAATTCAGCATTAGTACCTTGTAATCTTACAATAATCGGCACTTTCATTGAATCACCCATATTCTTATAAGCATCAACAACACCTTGTGCTACACGATCACAACGAACGATACCACCAAATATGTTAATTAGAATTGCCTTAACATTAGGATCTTTTAATATAATTCTAAACGCCTCTTCAACTCTTTTAGCATCTGCAGTACCACCAACATCTAAGAAGTTAGCTGGCTCACCACCTGCCATTTTAATTAAATCCATAGTTGCCATTGCAAGACCTGCACCGTTAACCATACACCCAACGTTACCGTCAAGATCAACATAGTTAAGACCAACTTCTCTTGCTTCTACTTCAATAGCATTCTCTTCTCTAAGATCACGCATATCAGCATATTGCTTTCTACGGTATAGTGCATTATCATCGATAGAAACCTTAGCATCAACAGCCATGATCAAATCATCAGATGTTTTTAATACTGGGTTAATTTCGAACATATTAGAATCACTTTCTACATATGCCTTATATAATGATGCAACGAATTTTGTCATCTCTTTGAACGCAGTACCTGAAAGACCTAAGTTAAAAGCAATTTTTCTTGCTTGAAAACCTAACAATCCTGTAGCTGGGTCAATTTCTTCTGTAAAAATTAAATGCGGAGTACTTTCAGCAACCTCTTCAATGTCCATACCACCTTCTGTAGAATACATAATCATATTCTTACCAGTAGCTCTGTTCAATACAACAGACATATAGAATTCACTAGTTTCGCTCTCGCCTGGGTAGTAAACATCTTCGGCAACCAATACTTGGTGTACTTTTTTACCCTCTGCAGAAGTTTGCGGTGTAATTAAGTTCATACCAATAATCTGGTTTGCTATCTCTTCTACTTCTTTAAGGTTTTTGGCTAATTTTACACCACCACCTTTACCACGACCACCTGCGTGTACTTGCGCTTTAATAACGTGCCATCCAGTTCCGGTTTCAGCAGTTAATTGCTTTGCAGCCTCAACAGCCTCTTTTGCATTTTGGGCAACTATTCCTCTTTGGATGCGCACCCCAAAACTTGCTAATATCTCTTTTCCTTGATATTCGTGAAGGTTCATATATATGGTGAATTTAATTGTTAAGCAAAAATAGGAAACAGGAAGTAATAATCTAAAAATACTGGTGATTAATTAGAATAACTAGTATAATTAATCTGATAAACACACAAAATTCTTCTAATGTGATTGTATTTTGTAGCTAAAAAACGACCTAAATCTCTAAATCTTTAAAATCTAAAGGATCAAAATTTTTAAAATGTCCGTTAAGTTCGATTGTTTTTTTGGTTCTATTTACTTCTGACAACACAGTAATCGTAGAAGTTAAATGCAGACTTATAAAATTAAGCCGATCATTTTCTGTGGGTATTTGTAATAGTTGATACTCTTGCTCAAAAGACAATCCGATCTTGTGCGCTAGGGTAAAACTATTGAATCCTTTTACATTCAGTTTGGTATAAGGCACATCCATAATAGCATATAACTGTTCTATACCATTAATTATAGTTTGCTTTTTTTCTTCGGATGCTTCATAGTCGTACTCCAACAACTTTACAATACCACCGGAATAAAGCTTATTTTCCATGATATTATCAAAAGCGAGTAATTTAAATACTTGCCTCGCTACACAGACTACATCCATCTCTCCCGTTTCATACGTTGTTACCACTTCTACCAGCTGTACCTCAACACCATATTCCATCTTATTATTTATAAAAACAGGAATACCAAAAGTGATGGCTTCTTCTCTACAATCTTGTATTAGTTGTTTGTAGCGATCTTCAAAAACATGAAGCGGCACGGTTTCACCCGGAAAGAAAATGGACTGTAACGGAAATAAAGGTAATTTCATTTGCTAAATGTACAAAGCAGATTATATAGCGCCAAAATAAATCAGCTTCTCTAATGTTACAAATATCACAATTTGTTATTTTTAGCGTTTTTATGTTATTATTTTTGTTCTTAATAAATTAGAAAAGTAAATTCGCCTTAAAATTAGATAGTATGAGAAATGAGGATTTATTGCAAATCGCAAAAACCTATGGTGATCCGGTGTATGTTTACGACTCGGAAAAAATAGTTTCACAGTTCAATAGATTGACCAAAGCATTTGGTTCTGTAAAGAAATTGCAACTTAACTATGCTGCCAAGGCACTTTCTAATATTACTATTCTAAGATTAATGAACAGTCTTGGTAGTGGTCTTGATACCGTTTCTATACAAGAAGTACAATTAGGTTTGTTAGCTGGTTTTAAACCAGAATCAATCATATTTACCCCTAACGGAGTTTCTTTAGAAGAAATTGAGCAAGCTGCCAAATTGGGTGTTCGTATCAACATAGACAACCTTTCAATATTAGAACAATTCGGTAGTAAGCATCCAAATATTCCGGTATGCATACGTATCAATCCGCATGTAATGGCAGGTGGAAATTCTAATATTTCTGTAGGTCATATAGATTCTAAATTCGGAATCAGCATTCATCAAATTCCGCATTTACTTCGTATTGTAGAATTAACTAAAATGAATATCAACGGTATTCACATGCATACAGGCAGTGACATTTTAGATATCGACGTATTCTTATATGCTTCTGAAATTCTTTTTGATACTGCTCGTAATTTTAAAAATCTTGATTTTATAGATTTCGGTAGCGGCTTCAAAGTACCTTATAAAGAAGGTGATATTGAAACTAATGTTGAAGAGCTAGGTAAAAAACTAAGTACTCGTTTTAATGAGTTCTGTAAAGAATATGGCAAAGATTTGACATTGGCTTTTGAGCCTGGCAAGTTTTTAGTGAGTGAAGCAGGTGTTTTTCTTGCAAAAGTAAATGTGGTTAAACAAACGACATCAACAGTATTCGCAAGTGTAGATTCTGGTTTTAATCATTTAATTAGACCAATGCTTTACGGCGCTACGCATACCATCAATAACATTTCTAATCCAAAAGGCAGAGAACGTTATTATTCTGTTGTAGGGTATATCTGTGAGACCGATACTTTTGCCAGTAATAAAAGAATAAATGAAATTACCGAAGGTGATATTCTTTGCTTTAAAAATGCAGGTGCGTATTGCTTTACCATGGCAAGTAACTACAACTCAAGATTTAGACCAGCAGAAGTTCTTTGGCATAAAGGAAAAGCAATTCTTATACGCGAAAGAGAAACTTTTGAAGATTTAATTCGTAACCAAGTAGATGTAAAAGATTTATTCGCTGTTAAAGAAACAGTAAAAGTGAAATAAAGCATTTGAAAATACGTTAGTTTTGGTATAATAGTTGGACTAAACACTCAAATTAAACTCATGAAGACGTATTCTTTATCTTTTTCCAAATCATTTTTATTTTTAGCCGTGCTCTTTGTTTCGGTTGCTAGCTATGCACAAGAGGTTAATTGGATTTCTTGGGAAGAGGCTGCCGAATTAACGGCAACCGACACAAACCCAAAGAAAGTCTTTATTGATGTGTACACAGATTGGTGTGGATGGTGCAAGAAAATGGATAAGGACACTTTTCAAAATCCTGAGGTAGCTGCTTATATGGCAGAGAACTACTATATGGTTAAATTTGATGGAGAAGGTAAAGATCCTATCGAATATAAAGGGAAGACATACAAGTTTGTTCCATCGGGTAGAAAAGGATATCATGAATTTGCAGCAGCCTTAATGCAAGGTCGCTTAAGTTACCCAACTACTATTTTCTTAGACGAAGAATTAAATATGCTTTCACCTATACCTGGTTATCAAAAACCAGAGCCATTCTTAGAAATAGCTCGTTATTTTGGTAGCGACATTTATAAAGAAAAAGATTGGAAAGCCTATACAGGCGAAGCTGGTAAATAATTATCAGATTTCACACTTCTCTACTATAGTCATTACAAGTATGTAATGGCTCATCTATAAAGTTATGCTCATTTAGAGTTATACGTTGTTGAAAAATTGGAAAGTAATTTCCATTAAAGTACTTTCACAGCAACGTATAACGCTAACTTATGAAGTACCTATTTTACGCTAGTTTTTTAGTTGTATTTTTTATTTCGTGCTCTAACGAAAAGGACACAGTAAAGCCACTTGAATCTGGAGTATCAGAAGCTATAGCAACCCAAAGAGCTTCACAAATCTCAAATGTTCATTACAACTTAAGTTTTGAAATCCCTAAGGAACAAGAAGCTCCTATACCCTCTCATCTAGTTTTAAATTTTGAACTAGCACAACTTCAAGAACCAGTCTACTTAGATTTTAAAGAGGAAACTTCAAACATAAAATCGGTCTCCATTAATGAAGCTGATGTCGCTATTCTTCATAAAAATGAACATATAGTTCTACATGAAGACTACTTGGTTAAAGGAAATAACACCATTATAATTGAGTTTGATGCTGGTGAGCTTTCTCTTAATAGAAATGAAGATTACTTGTACACTTTATTAGTACCTGATCGTGCAAGAACACTATTCCCTTGTTTTGATCAACCTAATATAAAAGGTATGTATACGCTGAATATTACAGCACCAAATGATTGGAAAGTTTTATGCGGTTCAAAAGAAGTAAAGCAAACTCAGAAAGGGGAATACACACAACATAATTTTAGTGCTTCTGACCAAATGAGTACGTATCTATTTTCATTTGTAGCAGGTAAATTTGAATCTGTAACTCAAAAACCGGCTAATATGGATATGACCATGTTATACCGAGAAACCGATGCTACCAAAATTAAATATAGCCTAGACTCCATTTTTAATTTACATCAACAATCTCTAACATTTTTAGAGAAGTATACAGATTATCCTTTCCCTTTTCAAAAAATGGATTTTGCCGCAATACCCGGATTTCAATATGGCGGTATGGAGCATGTGGGAGCTATACAGTATCGAGAAAGCTCACTCTTCTTAGACGAAAGTGCCACTGCCAACACAAAATTGAGCCGTGCAAAACTAATTGCACATGAAACATCGCACATGTGGTTTGGCGATTTAGTTACGATGAATTGGTTTAATGATGTTTGGATGAAAGAAGTGTTTGCCAATTTTATGGCAGATAAAATCATGAATCCCACTTTCCCAGATATTGACCATCAATTGGCTTTTATGATTACCCACTACCCTAATGCTTACGGGGAAGACAGAACTTTGGGTACTAACCCTATTCGGCAAGATTTAAAAAACCTCAACAATGCAGGTTCTCTTTACGGTAGTATTATTTACAACAAGGCACCAATAATGATGCGCCAACTAGAAACCGTTTTAGGTAAAGAGGCATTTCAAAGTGGTATTCAAGAATATATAAAAACCTTTGCTTTTAAGAATGCTGTTTGGGGAGAGTTAATTGCTATTCTAGACAAAAAATCAGCTACAGATATGGTTGCATGGAGCGATGTTTGGGTTAATAACTCCAGCAGACCTATTTTTAGTGATAACATAGAATATGATGATGACAACAACATCACATCTTTTAAACTATCTCAAAAAGCAGAAGACAAATCAAATCATTCGTGGCCTCAGAAATTTGAAGTACTGTTTATTTATCCTGATAAAACAAAAACTTTAACTGTCAACATGATTGATAGTGAATTGGTTTTAGAGGAGGCTATTGGACTTGCTAAACCAACTTCAATACTTTATAATTCAAATGCTGAAGGCTACGGAGTGTTTCCTATTCAAGAAAAAGATCTAGATATCATACCAACGATAAATGACCAAGTGGCTCGTAGTTACGCCTATATTAATGTGTATGAGAATATGCTAAATGGAAGCATTACTCCCGCTGCAGCTATAAAACTATACTCTAAAGGGCTAATTAATGAAAAGAATGAATTATTAATTAATCTCATCTCTAGATACACCACTTCAGTATTTTGGAAATACCTTACCGCAGAACAACGCCTATTTTATCAGAAAGAAATTAGCGAGCAAGTATGGTCTAAATTACAAGAAGAGTTACCTGCTAATATTAAAAAGACCTTATACTCCGCCTACACATCAATTGGATACACTGGTATTTCATTAGACCATTTATATAAAATATGGAACAAAGAATTAGTGATTAACAATCTAAAGCTTAACGATGACAACTTTACTGAACTGGCGATGGATTTAGCTTTGTACAGACACCCAGAAAGTGAAAGTATTCTAAAAAGAGCAGAAAAGGCTATTAGCAATAATGACAAATTAAATCGCTTTACCTTTTTACTACCCTCTTTCTCAAAAGATCAGCAGACTAGAAATGACTTTTTTGAATCACTTCAACAAGAAGAAAACCGAGCTAAAGAATCATGGGTTGCTAATGCCATGAATAATTTAAATCACCCTTTGCATCAAAAAGAATCCATTCAATATCTAAGGGTAAGTCTAGACTTGGTTGATGAAATACAAAAAACAGGAGATATTTTTTTCCCAAAAAGATGGCTAAGCAGTACTATTGGCAATTACACTTCACCAGAAGCTTATGAAATTTTAGAGCATTTTCTAGATGAGAATCCTGATTTAAATTCATCCTTAAAATCAAAAGTGCTTCAAGCTTCAGATGATTTAAGAAGAGTTCAACTTCTACAAAAACAGATTGACACCTCTTTAGATTAAATTATAAGGCATAAAAAAAGAGGTCTAAAAGACCTCTTTTTTTATTTACTATTATATTTTCTATCTACTGTAATTCGGACTCTCTTTAGTGATGGTAACATCATGAGGGTGACTTTCGTTAATACCACTAGCGGTAATTTTAACGAACTTACCAGTGTCTTGTAGTGTTGCGATATCTTTCGCTCCGCAATATCCCATACCAGCTTTTAATCCGCCTATAAATTGATGAATACTTTCATACAATTCCCCTTTGTAAGGTACACGACCTACAATACCTTCAGGTACTAATTTTTTAATATCATCTTCAACATCTTGAAAATAACGATCCTTACTACCTTGTTTCATAGCTTCAACAGACCCCATACCACGGTAAGACTTAAATTTTCTACCTTCATAGATAATCGTTTCTCCAGGAGACTCTTTTGTACCAGCTAAAAGTGATCCTAGCATTACCGTATCTGCACCTGCTGCAATCGCTTTAGGAATATCACCTGTATAACGAATACCACCATCTGCAATTACCGGAACACCTGAACCTTTTATAGCTGCTGCAACTTCTAATACTGCAGAGAACTGAGGAAAACCAACCCCTGCAACTACCCTAGTCGTACAAATTGAACCTGGACCAATACCAACTTTAACGGCATCTGCACCAGCGTCAACCAAATATTTTGCTGCTTCACCCGTAGCAATGTTACCAACGATAACATCTAGGTTAGGAAATTTCTTCTTTACTGCTTGTAATACTGAAACCACACCTTTTGTATGACCATGAGCCGTATCTATAACTACTGCATCTACACCTGCATTAACCAATGCTTCTGCTCTCTCAACAGCATCTTCTGTAACACCTAAAGCTGCTGCAACACGAAGTCTACCGAACTGATCTTTATTAGCGCTAGGCTTTTGGGTAAGTTTTGTAATATCACGAAATGTAATCAACCCTACCAACTTGTAATTTTTATCTACTACAGGTAGTTTTTCAATTTTATGTTGTTGTAAAATATCTTCTGCTTCTGAAAGTGAAGTACCTTCTGCAGCTGTTACCAAATTCTCAGAAGTCATTACCTCAGAAATTGGTCTTTCGTTGTTTTTCTCGAAACGTAAATCTCTATTGGTTACGATACCTAAAAGTTTACCATCGGCATCAACGATAGGAATACCACCAATGCTATATTCTTTCATATTGGCTTTCGCATCTTTCACTTTCGAATCAAGTGGTTGTGTAACCGGATCCAAAATCATTCCGCTTTCAGCCCTTTTCACCTTTCTCACTTTCATTGCCTGCTGCTCAATACTCATATTCTTGTGCAACACGCCGATACCACCTTCTTGAGCCATGGCAATTGCCATTCTAGACTCCGTAACCGTATCCATCGCTGCCGATATGATTGGTACATTGATCGTAATATTTCTTGTGAATTTTGTCTGAATACTTACTTCTCTTGGAAGCACTTCAGAATATGCAGGTACTAATAATACGTCGTCGTACGTTAGACCTTCTCCTAGAATTTTGTTTTGGTGGGCTTGCATAGCAATTAAGGATTTAATTGCGTGCAAATATAGTGATTATTATTGGTTAAAAGTATTACCGTATTGTTTGGAAAATGTTAATTGATACAACACAATCATAGCAGATGCCGTGTATGTCGCTGTCATTAAAATACCTGATACTATTACTATGTATTTAAACCAAGTTACACCAGACCATAAAAAATAAATTCCGCCAAAGGTCAGCAATACTGATAAAAATGGTTCTACCGTTAAAAGCACCTTTAGTTTTGTAGGTAGTTGAGTTAGCCAAACCAAAATTCCTAACAAGAAAAAGATAAAAGACATTGACAGTATATGGGTATGTATAATCGTCAGCATTTGTCGTTCGCTCTTTTTAAACTTCATGACATCAGCATTTTCATCTGATTCATTACCCAAGTAATTCTCTTCAATACCAGATACAGAGGCAGTACTAGTCTCTGAGACGAACAATAAACCGGTAAAATACCCAACAGAAAGTACAATTACAAAAGCCCCTATAAATAAGCGAATTGGTTTTGGCAGCTTTGGTAAAAGACCATTAAATTCCATTATAACATTTTATTTTCTTGCAATATAGTAAGTGTTTGCAAAAGGTCATCAATTGCATTGGTCATAGAGCGAACAGAAATTGTCGCACCTGCAATACCATCTATATTAGTTTCATGATTTAATCGATCACCTGGTTTTTTCCCGATAAATTGTTTCAACCAACGTTTGCTTCCTATTTCACCACCATATTCTTCGCGATAAATTAAAACCTTTGTGTGTAGAATTTTAAAATTAGCATCAAGCAAAACCATGTAATCAAAATTTGCTGTTTTACTCGGAGCTTGTTCTACATATATATAACCAATAGGACTTTGACCGTCAAGCACTCGAAATAAATTTTCTGCATTAATTTTACTTGGCAAATCTAATTCAGGATTTTTTTCAACTGCAATAGCCTCCATAGTAAAAGAATCAATCTCAAAATACCCAGCTATTTCTTTGTCTACCTTTTTCTGAATATTCTTTGGCAAACCAAAACCCATTACTATACCAATGGTTAATATGCAACTTATTAATCTTAGAACCTTATTATTCATATCTACTGACTATTATAATTTGATTAAAACCAAACACCGATACCAAAATTAAGCCTGTCTTTTACATCACCAACGTCTGAAGCATTACTTCTAAATTGATAATCTCCTTTCAAGACCACCCCTGGTGCAAGGTGATAAGTTAAACCTGTAGTAACATCTGTTCTGTTATAAGCATCATTGCGAACCAAACTACCTTCGGTATCGGCATGAGTATCATACTGCTCATAACGCGTAAAAACAAAAAGCTTTTGCTCTTTACCCATAGGTAGCAAATTGTATGCCCCTTCTACATAAAAGCCTCTAAGTGCACTCCCCAAATCTCTTCCTGTAGCGGTATTATATTGTTCTGTATCTGATAAAGATGCATTTATAAATTGACCACGTGCCGTAAAACGGTCATAAGCGTAACGAGCATCTAAACCTACCATGGCAATACCAATATTTGCACCTTCTAAAGTTTCTATATCATCTGCTGCTTGAGTTTTTCCAAAATACGTTGACATACCTAAACGTAAACCAGAAATACCATAGTATTCAAGTTTGGTAGATAAAGTAGGACTATCGATAGTTGACTGAATTGCTTTTTGACGACCACCCCTTAATCCGCTAGAACCGCCTAAGAATCCAGATAAACCTCCTTGACCATCAGCTTCTGTAGATTTGAATCCGTTAAAAACATAAGCTTGGTATCCTAAGTTAATATCATTAAATCTACCTGCAACCCCTACACCAATCTCTCTCCAAGTAGTTGGCACAATGGCATTATCCATACCTGGACGCTCTGTTCCATTAAAAGTTGTTGGTTCATGAAATTCGTTTACAATACCCATTGGCACCAACATTAGACCACCACGCAAACTAATATTATTCCCAACCGAGTAATTTATAAAAGCCTGCTCAACAAAAACTTCATTTACATGTTCAAGCTCCACTTCGGTAACAAATTGTGTTTTATCATTAAAACGATATCCAAAAAGTAATACCATTCGTTGCACATCTAATTCGCCATTATCGCCTTCTGGTTGATTGTATAACATTTCAGCATAAGCACCCACTGTAACCGCAGAAGCGTAGTTACCAGAAAGTAAACGCTGGGCTGCATTAATTTGAGTTTGGGGCACCAAGGTGATAGAATCTGTTTTAGTTTGTGCCTTCACAAACGTAAAAGTAAATAGCAATACTAATAGGTAAACGTATTTCATCTGCTTAAATCTGCTTATAATTATCGTTAACATTTTATTAACGGAGTGCAAATTTATGACCTAAAAAGATACCAACAAAGTTTATTTGTAATAAATCTAAATAAACTTAACGTTAATTAATTTTCTAAAAAAATAAGACAGGCTAGATTAATGATATGCCGTAAACAGCTCAGTAGCCTTGTTGTAAGAAGCTTCAAAAGCCATCCAGTTAACGCCTGAGTCAACTTTTTCTGCAGTAAAATAGGATAGCATTTTCTCTGTAGGCATGTTACCTGTTAAATCATCTTTAGCCATTGGGCAACCACCAAAACCTTGTATGGCACCATCGAAACGTCTACAACCAGATTCGTAAGCAGCAGCTACTTTCTCGTGCCACTTAGTTGGTGTCGTATGCAAATGTGCTCCGAATTCGATATTCGGGTACTTCGGAATAAGATTCGAGAACAAGTATGAAATCGTTTCGGGATCAGAAGAGCCTACAGTATCTGAAAGTGATAATATTTTCGCTCCCATTTTTGCGAGTTTCTCTGTCCACTCCCCTACAATATCAACATCCCAAGGGTCACCATAAGGGTTACCAAATCCCATCGAAATATAAGTCACCACTTCTTTGTTTGCGGCATCGGCTAAATTGAATATCTCTTGTAAAGTCTCTACCGATTGTGCAATAGTTTTATGCGTATTTCGCATTTGAAAGTTCTCTGAAATAGAAAAAGGAAAACCTAGGTAATCAATTTCAGAATGCGAAACTGCATCTTCTGCACCTCGAACATTCGCTACAATAGAAAGCAGCTTTGTATTTGTTTTTGACAAGTCTAATTTTGATAAAACTTCAGCAGTATCTACCATTTGCGGAATCGCTTTTGGCGAAACAAAGCTTCCGAAGTCTAAAGTATCAAAACCACAACCCAACAACGACTGTATATACCTTACCTTTTCATCGGTAGGTATAAATTGCTTAATGCCTTGCATAGCATCTCGTGGGCATTCTACTAATTTGATCTTTGAATTAGACATTTCGTAAAAATACGAAGTCTAAACAAGTATCTCCTATTAATAATTCAAATAAACTATCCAAAAAATAAATAAACAGCAATACCGATGAAGACAACAATCTGACCCCATTTTAAAATAAACCCTGTTCTTTTATTAGATGCCAGAAAACTAGAGATTTGACCAGATAATACTGCGATAGCACCGAAAACAATTGAAGAAACCATTATAAATAAAAAGCCAAGTGTATAGAATTGTACGACGTTGCTTAAAGAATCTGAAAATAGAAACCCTGGAAAAAAGGCAAGAAAGAATATGGTCACTTTCGGGTTTAATACATTCATTATAAAACCCTGCTTATATAATGACCTTAAGCTTTTTTTATTTTTCGTTTCTCCACCAATAGCTATAACATCTCCTCCTTTATAAACCATTACTGCTAAATAGATCAAGTAGGCGGCACCGAACATTTTTATAAAAGTAAATATCGAGGGATTATTCTTTATAATCGCAGAAACCCCGAATGCCAGTAAAGTAGTATGCACTAAACAACCAGTCATTAGACCTGCGACAACCGCTAAACCATATTTTTTACCATTACTAATGCTTTGTATAAGCACAAATATATTATCGGGTCCCGGTGAAAGTGCCAGAACAAAGGTTGCCATAGAAAAAGCCAATAATATATCGTAATTCAATCTAGAAGATATTAGTTCTACCCGAAAAGTACGAATAACCATGTATTACACCTATTTTTAATATCTTGTATAAAATTTACACACTATGAAAATTAAAGTATTTCTATTACTAATTAGCATTTCATTCATGTCAAACGCTTTTGCGAAGACAGATGAAAACATGACCACAACGAAAATGATCCAAAGCGATAGCCTTTTAAGGCACACTGTCTTTTTTAAGTTCAAAGATGGCACGACTGCCGAACAAATGAAAAAAGTAGAAGAAGCATTCAGTGCTTTACCTTCAAAAATTGAGCAAATTAAAGGGTATGAATGGGGATTGAACAATAGCCCAGAAGGTCTGAACAAAGGTTTTACTCATGCCTTTTTTCTAACATTTGAAAGTGAAGAAGATCGTGCTATTTACTTACCTCACCCAGACCACAAAGCATTTGGCGCTGTATTAACTCCGCATTTAGATGATGTGTTTGTTGTTGATTACTGGACCAAACCATAAATTAAAATCTCACATATATAAAATGCCCTTGCACAATTTGTACAAGGGCATTTATATTTTATAAAAGTAGTTAAAACCTTAAACCGCAGCTTTTTCAATAAGCGCTTTATTAATCTCTTTAACCAAAGCCGGACCTTCATAAACAAAGCCTGTCCATAATTGAATTAGATCCGCACCGGCTTCTAATTTCTCGATAGCATCTTCTGCAGAGTTTATACCACCCACACCAATAATAGGGAAAGCCTTGTTACTCTTCTCCGCTAAAAATCTTATTACCTCAGTACTTCTATCTTTCAAAGGAGCACCACTTAGTCCGCCAGCTTCTTCAGTTACTAAAGCATGAGATTTTAAGTTCTCTCTAGAAATAGTTGTATTCGTAGCTATAATACCATCAATAGTTGTTGTTTTAACAATATCAATAATATCTAACAATTGACTATCGGTAAGGTCTGGCGCTATTTTTAATAAAATAGGTTTACGCACAGTCGACTTGCGTTCACTTTGCTTTGAATTTTCTAATTGTAGCTCATTTAGCAAAGCCGTTAATGGCTCTTTGTCTTGCAATTCTCTTAACCCTGGTGTATTCGGTGAACTTACATTCACCACAAAGTAATCTACGTGATCGAATAAGGCGTCAAAACAGATTAAGTAATCTTTAATTGCTTCATTATTCGGTGTCACTTTGTTCTTACCGATATTACCACCAATAAGCACCTTATGATTTTTCTTTAAATTCTCAACAGCTTCGAAAACCCCGTGGTTATTAAACCCCATGCGGTTTATGATAGCCTTATCATCTTTTAAACGAAATAATCTTTTCTTCGGATTGCCATCTTGAGGCTTTGGGGTAAGGGTGCCTATTTCTACGAATCCAAATCCGAAATCTGATAATTCGTTATACAAGACAGCATTCTTATCAAAACCAGCAGCTAAACCAACCGGATTCTTAAATTTCAATCCGAATAGTTCACGTTCTAAACTTTTATCTTCAACAACGAACATAGATTTAATAAGACCAGATAGTCCTATTTTGGAGAAAAACTTAATGCTTGAAAAACTAATATGGTGAACTTTCTCGGGATCAAGAAGAAACAAAAGAGGTCTAATAAAAAGCCTGTACATGTATATATTTTAGAAGCCGTAAAAATACAAACTGTAAATGAGAAAGTTAAGCAATACTTTATCTGTTTTCACTAGGTATACTATCTGTGTAGACAGCGGGTGTTACAATATATGCCGACCGCGAAGCATCTTTACATAAAGACAAGTATAATTCGTATTGATTTGAGTTAAATAGCGCCAACATTTTTTTATCCATCATTTCTTGAACTGTCGCCATACTATCCATTACAACTTTGTACTTATCGGCTAATTGTCGTAGTTCGGTAACACTACTTTGAGGGTGTCTACTCTTTACATTCTCTAATTCGTTACTTAAAACATCATTCCGAAATTTAACTTCTCCACTAAAACTTTCTAATTTCTCTTTTTGCATTTCGTTCAATTGAAAAATATCAGAAATAATAGAATCGTTCGTAACACCAACCCCAAGAATACAATCTGCCTGTGCATTTACATTTGCGAAAAGTAAAAGAAAAGCCATTGCTACTACATATCTAATTTTCATCATCATTTAATTTATCGAATCTTACGTTTACTAATTTACAATTTATAACCTTATTTTTGATAAAACCCATTTTACATGCAGCATATCATCGATCGTTTCATAAGTTATATTACTATTGATACGCAGAGCGACTCATCATCTGACGCCACGCCAAGTACTGAAAAACAGTGGAATTTAGCCCATAAATTAGTGGACGAATTACAGGAGATAGGTCTGTCTGACGTTACTATAGACGACAATGCTTACATAATGGCCACCTTACCTTCAAATGTTGACCATGATGTACCTACGATTGGTTTTATATCTCATTTTGATACGTCCCCTGATTTTTCGGGTACGAATGTGAATCCGCAAATCATAAGAAACTACGACGGCAAAGATATTGTTCTTAATAAGGAAAAAGACATCATTCTGTCATCGTCATATTTTGATGATTTATTACAATATATTGGTCAAACCATTATAACTACAGATGGCACCACATTATTAGGTGCCGATGATAAGGCAGGTATTACAGAGATAGTAACTGCGATGGAGTATTTGGTAAACAATCCAGAAATAAAGCATGGAACCATAAGAATCGGATTTACACCCGATGAAGAAATAGGTCGTGGCGCACATAAATTTGACGTTGAAAAATTTGGCGCAGAATGGGCATATACTATGGATGGTAGCCAGATTGGTGAACTGGAATATGAAAATTTCAATGCAGCAGGTGCCAAAATAACGATTAAAGGAAAAAGTGTACACCCAGGTTATGCAAAAGGGAAAATGGTAAATGCACTTTTAATAGCCAATAAGATTATAAGCGATTTACCCAAGCATGAAATACCTGAAGAAACATCTGGCAGAGAAGGCTTTTTTCATGTGCATCATTTTGAAGGAGAAATAGAAAATGCCACCGTAGAACTGATCATTAGAGATCACGATTTAAAACGTTTTGAGCAACGTAAAAAATTAGTAGAAGACATTGTACAAAAATTCAATAACGAATACGACAATTGTATTGAGCTAGAATTAAAAGATCAATACTTTAATATGAAAGAAAAGGTAGAACCTGTTTTTCATATTATCGAGACCGCTAAAAAGGCAATGGAAGATATTGGTATAAAGCCAATCATTAAACCAATACGCGGTGGTACAGATGGGTCGCAATTAAGTTATATGGGTTTACCATGCCCAAACATATTTGCTGGCGGACATAATTTTCATGGCAAGTATGAATATGTACCGGTAGAGAGTATGCAGAAAGCGGTAGAAGTTATTGTGCGCATTTGCGAGTTGACAGCAAACCAATGAGCAGATGGAAAAGCAAGAGAAATTAGATGAATTCTATAATGAGCCACATCACTTTAAAAATGAAATAGCTGAATTACGAGCTCTTGCCTTAGCCTGCGGTATGGCAGAAACTTACAAATGGAGTTTCCCCACATACATGATTGATAACAAAAACATCATCGCCATAAACAAATTCAAAAATCACTTCGGAATTTGGTTTTTTAATGGTGTCTTTTTAAGTGACCCTAAAAAGGTTTTAGAAAATGCACAAGATGGAAAAACCATGGCGATGCGCCACTGGAAATTTACTACACTTGAAGGCATTGATAAAAAAGAAGTTACAGCGTACATAAACGAAGCTATTGAGAATCAAAAAAAGGGGTTACAATTAAAAATTGAGAAAAAACCTAAAACCAAAATTGTAATTCCCGTTCATTTATCTATTGCGTTAGAAAATAACGAAGACATAAAAGCTGCTTTTAGCAAATTAACTTATTCTAAACAGAAAGATTACGCTGAGTATATAGCAACTGCCAAACAAGAAAAAACGAAGCTATCTCGATTAGAAAAGATAGTTCCGTTGATATTAACAGGCAGGGGAATTCATGACCAATACAAGAAGTAAGTTACTATCTAAAAAATTAAAGCAAAAAAAACACCGATGTTTCCATCGGTGTTTTTTATATGAATTCAGAAAGAATTACTTTTTCTCTGGAGCGTTTAATTTAGCGCTCATTTCCATGGATATGGCAGATCTATCAAACTTTAATTTTCCTGCCATTGTTTCCAATACACAAGAAGAATCTTTATCATTTAAATCTACTACCTTACCGTGCAGACCACTTTTGGTAATAACACGATCACCACGTTTTAATTCTGCTGAAAATTTCTTTTCATCCTTTTGTCTTTTCATTTGAGGTCTGATCATAAAAAAATATGCGACCACAAAAATCAAAATCATCGGAAGAAACTGCCCTATATCACCCATCTTTGGTATATCTGTATGTTATAATTATTTAACAGGTCCTAATGGAGCCGCTCCTTTTGGGTTAACGAAAGCTTTAATTCTTAAAAGCTCAGAACCTTTTTCAGTATTTGCCGTAACAGTAATTGTTTTAGTTACCTGATTTTGACCTGATCCATTGAAATTAACTTTCAACTCACCTGTTGCACCCGGTGCGATAGGCTCTTTTGGAGGATTAGGAACTGTACAACCACAGCTACTTTTAGCGTCAGTAATGATTAACGGAGCATTACCAGTATTGGTAAAAGTAAATACGGTCTCTTGTGGAGTACCTTGCTCAATTGTTCCAAAATCATGTTCTGCTTTCTCGAAAGACATTACAGGTACTGCTTTAGCAGCCTCATCTCTTACCGCAGCTTCTGCTACATTATCTGTTTTAATCTTACTTGATGCGTTGTCTTTACAAGAAGTAAAAGCTACCATTGATACAAGACCAACAATTAGAACTATTTTTTTCATACTATTTAGATTTATCAATTAATTGCAAAATTATAAAAATTTTTATAATAGACCTCTTCCCATTTTGTTAAGCTTTCCTTCTGACTTGTATTCTTTAGTAAGCTTATCGAGAATTCCGTTTATAAATATGCTACTTTTCGGTGTAGAGTATTCTTTAGCGATTTCTAAATACTCATTTATAGTTACCCTTTCTGGTATAGAAGGGAAATGTAATAACTCGCAAATAGCCATTTTTAATAAGATGCTATCAATACCAGCAATACGATCTTTATCCCAATTTGGTGTTTTACCCTCTATTTCTTTTTCTAAAGCATCGTTCTTTAATAATGTTCTAGATAGCAATTGCATGGCAAAAGTCATATCCTCATCATCTTTCAACAGACTTGGTAAAAAGTAAGATTCTGGGTGTACCTGCTTTACTTTCTTAAAATGCTTTAAAATAAAGGTATTAACAATAGGTATATCATCTACCCAAGTTAACTTATCATCTTCAAAGTAATCGTAAATTTTCTCGTTAGGTGCAATAATGTTCTTGAACAAAGTTATTATCAAGTCCTTATCAGCAGCATAATCGCTTTCTGGTTTAGACATGTATTCTTTGTAGGTATCGCTCTCTAAAATTTCTTTATAGATAAGTTTTACATACTCTTCTTCTAAATACCAGTTATCTAGCTTTCTATGACTAAGCTCTTCTTCTAAAGTCTTATTCTCAACAATTTGTAATAACAATCTGTTTTGAATAAACTTATTCGGATTAGGAAATGCTGTCTTTTTGTCGTCAATGTATTTGTTGGCAGAAAGAGATATTTGATCTGCTGCTCTTTTCTGTATTTCTACAAAAAGACTTAGCCATAATAAATATAGCGTGTAGGTATTCTCTATGCTTACCTTTAAAAACTTCTCTTGTTTCTGTAACGAATCGTCCTTAGACTGAATTAGAGCGTAAATACTCTGCATTACCTTAACCCTAATGTGCCTTCTTGTAAGCATTTGAAAGAACTTATTTAATATATTAGTAAATAACCTCGGGGCAAGCCCTCGGAGCATTTAAACCTCGATCATCGAGTAAATAAAGCCGCAAAGGTAAGTATCTATTTAAAGGGTCACAATAGCAATCGTATTTATCTTAGCTTATTTATAACATATCGTTTTAGGTCAAAAAACTATCTTTGCCTTTAGAATTTTACACTATTATCTTTTCTACAACTTATGAAAGAACTTAAGCATCTAAATAAATACTTTAAAAAATACTGGCTTAAGCTTTTTTTCGGGATCATTATAACCATAGTAGCAAGGCTATTTCAGTTGATCATGCCGTCTTACGTGAACAACTCTATAACGGTAGTTGAACAGTATATAAAGGCAGAAATAGAAAAGTCTACAGCTCAAGAATTGTTGTTAGAATACATTCTTATCATTATAGGTGCCGCTTTTCTATCCGGATTCTTCACTTTTTTAATGCGTCAATTAATTATCAATATTTCTAGATATATAGAATATGACCTTAAAAATGAAATATTCGATCACTACCAGAAACTAAGCCTGAACTTCTATAAGAAAAATAGAACAGGTGATTTAATGAACAGAATAAGTGAAGATGTAAATGAAGTACGTATGTACGCGGGTCCAGCTATTATGTATGGCATACAGACCTTAACCTTATTTGCCTGCCTAATACCGCTAATGTTCATAAAAGCACCAACCTTGGCAGCATATACCTTACTACCATTACCTTTTCTATCAGTTTTAATATATCAAATAAGTAAGGTAATACACAAGAGAAGTACCATCGTACAGCAGTATTTATCTACGTTATCGACTTTTACACAAGAAATATTTTCAGGCGTTTCGGTTATAAAAGCATATGCGCTAGAGCCACAAACCAATGAAGATTTAGAAAAACTTGCTATTGAAGGAAAAGAGAAGAGTGTTAGTCTGGCAAAAGTAAATGCTTGGTTCTTTCCCCTAATGATTCTTCTAATAGGTATCAGTAATATTTTGGTGATATATATAGGAGGAAAACAATACTTAGCCGGTGAAATTGAAGTTGGTCTGATTGCGGAGTTTATATTATATGTAAACATGTTAACATGGCCCGTTGCAATTGTAGGATGGCTTACATCTATCGTACAAAGAGCTGCTGCCAGTCAAGAACGGATCAACGAATTTCTAAATCAACAATCGGAAATTAAAAACATGCCCACCCACGAGCATAAGGTGAAAGGTAAAATTGAATTTAAAGATGTAGACTTTACATATCAAGACACCAACATCAATGCATTAAAACATTTATCATTTACCATTAACGAAGGGGAAACTACAGCTATTATTGGCAAAACAGGATCTGGTAAGTCTACAATTCTAGATTTAGTAGCTAGATTATACGATACTACAAAAGGCGAAATTTTAATAGATGACGAACCGATAAAAAATATTGATCTAACCAGTTTAAGAGAATCTATTGGTGCCGTACCACAAGATGCTTTTCTATTTTCTGATAGTATAAAGAACAATATCAAATTCGGAAAAGAAGACGCTACAGACCAAGAAATAATGGACATTGCCAAAGATGCCGTTGTACACGAAAATATAATGGGCTTCTCTAAAAAATATGACACTATTTTAGGAGAAAGAGGCATTACGTTAAGTGGCGGACAAAAGCAACGCGTGTCGATCGCAAGAGCATTAATTAAGAAACCACAAATTTATTTATTCGATGATTGCCTTTCTGCGGTTGATACAGAAACGGAAGAAGAAATTTTAAATAATCTTAAAAAGGCATCTAAGAATAGAACTACATTAATTGTAAGTCATAGAGTTTCTTCTGCTAAAAATGCCGATAAAATACTGGTTTTAGATGACGGCAGACTCATTCAAGAGGGCACGCACGACGAATTAAATACCCAAGAAGGGTATTATAAAGACCTCTATAGCAAACAGCTCTCAGAGAAAGAAAGTTAGAAAATTGTTGTCGGATAACGATTTTTTTTTCATTTTTGATAGCATAACGACACTAAACATTAGAAATGAGCGAAAGAGATTTATCAGATCAGGAAGAAATTCACTCCAAAGTTTTACGCGCAGGTAGAAGAACGTACTTTTTCGATGTAAGAAGTACAAAGGCTGGGGACTATTATTTAACGATTACAGAAAGTAAGAAATTTACACATGACGATGGATCCTTCCATTACAAGAAGCATAAAATTTATTTATACAAAGAAGACTTCGATGCCTTTAAAGAGAATGTTGAAGAAATGATGGATTTCATCATTAACGAAAAAGGTTCTGAAGTAATTTCAGAAAGACACCAAAAAGACTTTAAAAAAGAAGAAGCTCAAGTTGAAGCTGAAGTACCTGTAGAAAATACAACTACAAATACCTCTAGTTTTACAGATGTAAGTTTTGAAGACATCTAATCTTTAAACTATCTTTTAAAAATCAACGACTCTTTTTTAAGGGTCGTTTTTATTTTGAGGATATTTGATTATTAACGCAAACCATACTTCACCAACCCAACATTCAGTAAAGTGATAATGCAGATACTCATTACTGCGATACATGGCGTAAATACAAAAGCAATAACTGTAAATAATAAGAGTATATAAATAGGATAAGATATCATTGCAAACGCAAACCTAAAAGTACCCATAAACTCATCTTCGGGTACTTTTGACTTCAACCATAATTTCCAAATTAATACTATAGGGAAATTTAGCAATGTGAATATCCATTTGAACATACTGAAACCTTGCTTTTCTGAAGCAGGATCAACTGAACTATCGACACCTTGCTGGGTCAACATCTTTATCTTTTCGTTGACTGCAGTAGGATTAAGGAAATCGACCTTTTCTGACTTTAACTTATTTAAAATGGCATCATAATCAACATTACTTGGAATATGAGTCGTTAGTTGTTCTAGACTCGTAGAAATCTCATTTTTAATAGTAATGACAGATGTATTCAAATCATTCTCATCAAATAAACTTCTTGCCGAAATTGGCTTTCCATAACAAATAGCCACCTCATCTGGAAAATGGGCTGCATGTTTATAATTAAACCCAACAGGAATCAACTGAACATCTAACTCTGGGTACATTTCAAAAGTTCTAAAGAGTATTCTGGTAAAACCTTTACTCAATGGTCTCACACTACGTTTAAGATTATGATTCGCTTCAGGAAACAAAAGCAATGCTTCTCCCCTACTTAAAATTTCTGCGCATGAATTAAAAATTGCATCGTTATTAGAAAGCGTATCTCTACCATCTCGCATTCTGTAAATTGGTAGCATTTGAAAATAAGAGAACATACGTTTTAGCAGTTTGCCATTAAAAACGTCTGAACGGGTTAGAAAATAGGGTTGTCTATTACAGTCTGTAGCAATTAGCAATACATCAATCAAAGCACTTTGATGATTAGGCAAAAACATTACCGGTTTCTCTTTGGGTATATGCTCTAACCCAGAAATATGAATTTTCTTATGATAGCCATAGAGTCCGGTTTTCACCACAGACTTCACTAATGAATATATAAATCCACTCACGCTATTGTCTCTTTAGCAACTGATTTTCTATTCCAAAAAGCAGCCAAAATTAAACCAGAAACAATATGCCAAATACCCCAAAAGGCAGCAAGAAGCGCCATACCACCTAATCCATCGAAAAAAGTAAAAATCAACAATAATCCTAATCCAGAATTCTGTATTCCTGTTTCTATGGTTATGGACCGAAGACTATCTTCAGATAATTTAAAAATTCGCCCAAGGCTGTATCCCGTAGAAAATGCAACTAGATTATGAATTAAAACAATCCAAAAGACATAAAAAATATAGTCCATAAAGATGATGCGGTTATTATATAATGCGATAAATACCAGACAGATAAAAAACACTAAGGATACTACTTTTAGCTTTTTAGCTATTTTCAAAGCTATTTTTGGTTTTTTATAATTGACATACATACCCAATATTAAAGGCAGTCCTAATAATAGAAAAACCAATTTTATCATTTCTATAGGTGCTATAGAAATGTCTTGAATAAGACCCGCACTTGGCTCATAAAACATAGACCAAAAATGAAAATTTAAGGGAGTCATAACAACCGCTAACATAGTAGCAATGGCAGTAAGGCTAACAGATAATGCCGTATTTGCTTTAGATAGGTAAGATATGAAATTAGAAATATTACCGCCTGGGCAAGCAGCTACCATAAACATACCCAAAGCAATGCTTGGTAAAGGTTCAATGACAAATACCAATAAAAAAGTCAATGCCGGCAATACAAGAAATTGACTACATAAACCTACTAGTAATGCCTTCGGTTTTGACCATAAAGGTTTAAAATCTGATATTGATATTTCTAAGGCCACGCCAAACATTACCAAACTTAAAACAAGGTTCATAATCCATAATGAACCTGAATCAAAATTAATATGAATGTTATCTAAGATATTATCAGTCAAAAAATTAGGAAATTTTTAATCCGTTTGGCACTTTCATTTGAGGTTGAAGAAGCACCACTGAACTATTGTCTACAGCACCTAATATAAGACATTCACTCATAAAATTGGCAATTTGTTTTTTGGGAAAATTAACTACTGCAGTAACTTGAATACCGATAAGATCCTCTTTTTTATACCTTTCAGTTATCTGAGCAGATGTTTTTTTAATCCCAATCTCATCACCAAAATCTACATGTAACTTGTACGAAGGGTTTCGGACCTCCGGGAAATCTAAAGCAGCTACTATAGTGCCCACCCTCATGTCAATTTTACTAAAATCTTGCCACGTAATTGTTTCTTCCATTAGCTCAATTTAAGCTTTTCTATCAAATCTTTGGGTACATTACCAGCATACATGCCGTATGCATCAACTAATAAGCCTTTTTCACCGGTACTCGTTTCAATAACATATAAAATGGTATTATCATCGGGGTTGCTCATACCTTCAAAACGATAGAATTTTACCACGTCTAATTCAGTAGCATTATGAATATGCTTCTTGCTTTTGTTTTCTACACCAGCGTCACATAAATTAAAATCTTCTGTATAACCTTCTTCTTGTAATGCTTTAATTGCGATGGATAAAGAAATATATGAATTTTCCATATTAGTATTTTATAAAGTTTATGAATACTATAAAGAAAAGGTAAGCTTAATATAATCGTTAACTTAGTACCATAAATTATTAGTTGATATGGCAAGAACAGAAAGCAAAATGTTAGCATTAGGTACCGTTGCTCCAGAATTTAGTCTGTTAGATACGGTTAGCAAAAAAACCATGAATCTTCACGCTTTAAATGGTAGTAAAGGAACAGTAATCATGTTCATTTGCAACCATTGCCCATTTGTTATTCATGTAAATCCTGAAATTACTAAAATCGCTTTAGAATACCAGAAGCAGGGTGTTCACTTTATCGCCATATCTAGTAATGATGTAGAAAAGTACCCAGAAGATGACCCTCAGTTCATGAGAATAAAAGCAAAAGCCGAAAATTATACCTTCCCTTATTTATATGATGAAGACCAATCGGTAGCCAAAAAATATGACGCTGCTTGTACACCAGATTTTTTTCTTTTTGACGAAGGATTAAAATTGGTTTACAGAGGTCAATTAGACGATTCTAGACCAGGGAACGGATTGCCGTTAACAGGTAAAGACCTTAGAAGTGCCATTGAGAACCTTATAAAGGGAGAAGAAATTAATCCTGTTCAAAAACCAAGTATAGGCTGCAATATTAAATGGAAATCTAACGCTTAATTCTAGTAGTTTTTTTGAATTATGGAAAATGATATTCAGTTTGCACCTCTGAAGCCAGAACTTTACAGCACGTATATTGAAATAGGTACAAAAGCCTATAATCAACATTACACGCATCTTTGGCCTAATGATGAGACAACTACCTATATTAAAAATAGTTTTACCAAAGAAGTACTTTTACATGAAGAGGAAGACGAAGACACCGCTTTATATCTGATAAAGTTAAACTCTGACTACGTAGGTATATTAAAAATTACATTAGGTAAACAACTACAAGATTATAGCAAGGCTGATGCTTTATATCTTGATAAAATCTATATTCTTAACGAATTTTCGGGTAAAGGTATAGGTTCCAAAACCTTAAAATTTGTTGAAAAAATTGCTACAGATCATTCTAAAAAGGCGATTTTTTTAGAGTCAATGCAAAAAGGATTGGCACTACCCTTCTATTTATCACATTCTTTCTCAATTGTTGCGAACACGCAAGTACCGTTCAACAATGTTATTGAAGAAGAAAAACCCATGTATTTGCTTAGAAAAGATATTTAGGCGTTTTACCAACCTCTACTTAAAGCCAAATTTTCTATGTGCGCAAAGTGGTGATTACTATGCCATGCGTATTTACCAATATTTTCTGCCACAGAAACATTAACACTCCCTTCTGGGTGAATATAACTTTTTTCAAAATCTGCAGATTCAAGGTGATTCAATAAATAAACCAGCTTCGCATGCAAAGCTGTTAAATAAGAAAGCGATAAAGAAATTGGTGCTGTTTTGGCATCTATAAGTTCGCTCCACAACTTTTCTTCATAAACTTTAATAAGCGGTCTATTCTCTGTCAATGCCCATTTAAAACGGGTATAACTATGGTGGTGACTATCTGCCATATGGTGTATTACTTGCCTAACCGTCCATCCGCCTTCGCGGTAAGGAGTATTTAGCTGTTCATCAGAAAAATTATGTACAAGGTTTGACAAACGTTTAGGCAATGTTTCCAATACATTTATCCAATTTGCAATATCATCTTTTGAAATATTTTCAGGACATTCAAAATGCCCGATCGGATACTTTAATTTTTCTAATTCTTCCATAAACTAAAAGTAGAAAATTTTAATAGACTTTTAACCTAAAACCTATGCACAACATTATATAATCTACTAATTTTATAGGATATTAAAATAAACATACAAAATCATATCATTATGGCAACAATACGTTTAGGTGACAAAGCACCAAATTTCACAGCAGATAGCTCAATGGGCACTATTAATTTGTACGATTACCTAGGTGACAGTTGGGGAATATTATTTTCTCACCCTGCAGATTTCACTCCTGTGTGTACTACCGAACTAGGTACGGCGGCTAAATTCAAAGATGAGTTTGACAAGAGAAATGTTAAGATGATTGCACTAAGTGTTGATGGTGCAGCTTCACATGCAGAATGGATCAAGGATATTAATGAAGTACAAAATACAGTCGTAAATTTCCCGATAATTGCAGATGAGGACAAGAAAGTATCTGATTTATACGATATGATCCACCCAAATGCAGATAATAATCTTACGGTACGTTCTGTATTTATTATTGCACCAGACAAATCTGTAAAACTGACATTAACCTACCCAGCATCTACAGGAAGAAATTTCTATGAGCTACTGAGAGTAATAGATTCCTTACAACTTACAGCAAACCATAAGGTTGCAACACCAGCAAACTGGGAGCATGGCAAAGATGTAGTTGTGAGTCCGGCAATATCTACCGCCGATGCGAAAAATATTTTTTCAAAGGGAATTACAGAGGTTAAACCATATTTGAGAATGACACCAGACCCTACTGCATAGGTCTAAAAACAAGTTCATTCTCAATACATTAGATAAAAATTGTTAACCTTAAGATAACGTACAAGAATTTAAGTTTTTAAACAAAAAAAAACTATCTTCGCTCTTTAATTAATATTTAATTTTTCTATTATGAGTAAAGGAACAGTAAAATTCTTCAATGATTCTAAAGGTTACGGATTTATCACTGAAGATGGTTCAAACGAAGATCATTTTGTACACATTTCTGGCTTAATCGATGAAGTTCGTGAAGGTGATGTTGTAGAATTTGAACTACAACAAGGTAAAAAAGGATTAAACGCCGTTAATGTGAAGGTAATTGACTAGGTAACGACTTAACTTTTTTATAGTATAAAACCCGAACCAAATGGTTCGGGTTTTTTTATGCCTTTTATTTTTTTAAAAATTTGTTCAACTTAAACGCAACCTTTTATATAAATACATATCTATTGATTAAACAAGAATGGTTCCACGACCTTATACCATGTATTTATGACCACATTTTTGACCGTATTTTTAGTTTTAATGATAGTAAATATCATTTTGCTCTTAGGCAGTTTCATTACTCGTAAAAAGTAATCACAAAAAAACACCCATATCATATGATATAGGTGTTTCATTAGTATTTAAAATATGTAGGTTGCTTAACCTACTTTCATTAATTCTACATCAAAGATCAGTGTAGCATTTGGTGGTATTACTCCGCCTGCTCCTGCAGATCCATATGCTAGATCAGAAGGAATTACAAAACGTGCCTTATCGCCTACTTGAAGTAAAGCAATACCTTCATCCCAACCTGGTATAACCTGACCGATACCTAATTGAAAATCTATAGGAGAATTACGCTTGTAAGACGAATCAAAAACCTGACCGTCTAATAGAGAACCTTCGTAGTGTACAGAAACTTTTTCACCTTTTACAGCTTTAGCTCCATCACCTTTCTGAATCATTTTATAACGAAGTCCTGATGGCGTAGCATCAAATCCTGCTGCTATTTTATCAAGCTCAGCATCTTGCTTTGCTTTTTCATCAGCTAATCTCGCTTCACCAGAAGCATTGAAATCTTGGTAAGCTTTTAATGCATCCCATTTCTTAGCCGCATCACCAACTCGTACAATCTCTAAAGATTCTATAACATCGTCTTGTGCAATAGCATCTACGACATCTTGACCAGACTCAACTTTACCAAAAACAGTATGTTTATTATCTAACCAAGGTGTTGGTACGTGCGTAATAAAAAACTGACTACCATTAGTACCTGGGCCAGAATTAGCCATTGAAAGTACACCAGGTGCATCATGCTTTAATTCTGGGTGAAATTCATCATCAAATTTATAACCGGCGTCACCAGTACCTCTACCTTGAGGACAACCACCTTGAATCATAAAATCTGGAATAACCCTATGAAATTTTAAACCATTGTAATATGGCTCACCTTTACCTTTAGCACTATTTTCTTTATCACCCTCTGCTAAGGCTACAAAGTTACCTACCGTACCAGGAGTTTTATCGTGAGTTAATTTTACTAGTATTTCGCCTTTATTTGTATTGAACTTGGCGTAAATTCCGTCTTCCATTATTGTTTTTTTTATATCTGACAAAGGTAAAGAAATTTAACGATTTGAACATTTCGTTACTTCCAAAACCAGAAATTGATTACTTTACTATTGTTGATGAAGTGACAGAGATTAAAATCCGTATTTATCTACTAAGTATATTAAACTAGCCATCGATGCAGCACCTAATTGCAGTTCGCGTCTATTAACATGTTCGAATGTATCGTTCTCTGCATGGTGATGATCAAAATAGCGTTGAGAATCTGGTCGTAAACCCGCCAATACTAATCCTACTTTTTTCAACGGACCAATATCTGCCCCACTATATCCTTTTTCAAAATAGTGTACAAAGTAGGGTTCAAAAAGAGGTTTCCATTCTAGTACTTTTTCGAAATCTTTATCAGAACTATCAAAAGTAAATCCGCGAGGAGAAAATCCGCCAGAATCACTCTCTAGTGCGAATATGTGCTTTTCATTTTTGGCATTTGCAATTTCAGCATATTTATTACCACCTCTTAGACCATTCTCTTCGTTCATAAATAGAACAACCCTTACGGTACGTTTTGGCTTATAACCTGTTTTCTTGAATAGATTTAAAACCTCCATACTTTGAACACAACCAGCACCATCGTCATGAGAACCATCGCCTAAATCCCAAGAATCTAAATGTCCGCCTACCACGATAACCTCTTCAGGTTTTGTTGTTCCTCTAATTTCTCCGATAACATTATATGATTCAACATCATTAAACTGCTTACAACTCTGTTTAAAATAAAAATTGATGTCAGGATTCAATTTTAAAGAAGTGCTCAATAATTCAGCAGCATTTGTACTAATCGCCGCAGCAGGAATTCTTTCAGATTCTGCTTGTTCGCCATAACTCATTGACCCTGTATGAGGGTAATCGTCTAAACGAAGATTCATTGAACGCACAATAACACCTACAGCCCCATACTCAGAAGCTTCTAAAGCACCAGCATAGCGTTGGTCTACACAGTTAGAATAGGCAGTAAAGGTATTTATCTGAGTAGCGTCCATCGGTTTGTTATAGAACACTATTTTTCCCTGAATTTTGTCTTTACCTAAAGATGCTAGTTGTTCAATACCCTCAACCTCTATAATGTTTGCCTTAATACCTCTGGAAGGAGTTGGCACAGAACCACCAATTGCGCAAATGGCAACATTAGTAGTGGTACCTGGGTTTGTTTCAAAATAAGCAAATTCTGGTGTTCCCCTTACCCATTTAGGCACCATTACCGGTTGTAACCAGACTTTATCAATACCTAGAGAATCTAATTGAGCCTTTGTATAATCTACAGCTTGCTGCGCCTGAATCGACCCAGAAAGTCGCCCACCAATTTGATTGGACAAATAGTTCAGCCAATCATAACCAGTACCTTCGGTCAGCGCTGTATCATAAAGTTTCTTTATTTGTTCTTCGTCTGTATTTTGTGAAAGCCCCACATATGCGAAAGCAATTACAAAAAATAAAGCAAGTTTACTATTCACCTTGTAGTTGTTCTTCATAGCTGTCTAAATTAGCCATTATTTTATCGCTCAACATAGGCTCTTTGATATCTTTGTATTTTTTTAACGATTCTAATAGAATAGATGCTATAATTATACGTGTTGCCTTTTTATTATCTGCAGGTACCGCAAACCATGGTGCATGATCGTGAGTGGTTTTAGATATCGCTTCTTCGTAGCAGTGTTGATACTCGTCCCACAATTTACGCTCCTTTAAATCGCCAGGTGAAAATTTCCAATGTTTCTCTTTTAACGCAAGTCTTCTTAACAAACGTTGACGTTGTTCTTCTTTTGAAAGGTTAAGAAAGAATTTAAAAATTAAAGTCCCATTTTCAGCAAGGTGACGCTCAAAGTCATTGATTTGTTCAAATCTTTTATCCCAGAATTTTTGATCGATATCTTCTACCGTATGTATACCAGGTATATGTTCGTTCAATATATATTCTGGGTGCACTCTAGTAACCAGAACATTTTCATAATGGGTTCTATTAAAAACGCCGAATTTACCTTTCGCCGGTAATACTAAATAATGACGCCATAGGTAATTATGACTCAGCTCTAATTCTGTAGGCACTTTAAAACTATGAACCTCAACACCACTAACATTGAAATCTTTAAACACCTCGCGTATTAAACTATCTTTACCGGCAGTATCCATACCTTGTAGACATACCAGTATACTATATTTACCATGGGCATAAATAGTATCTTGAAACTCGCCTAACTCTCTTCTAATTTTTGATAATTCTTTTTTAAGTTCTTTATCTGACTTACCAAAATCTTCAAAAGTCTCATAATCAGAGATTTTAAAGTTTTTATTGGTACTATAATTGTCTACTTTTATTTTATCCATTCTGAAATATAAAATTTAATATTAATGAATACTAATTCGGCACTAAAAGATAAGTAATACTATTCTCACAAATTCCGTTTATCGTGATTGAAGTGTATTGTATCGAAAATAATATTTTCAACAAGGTAAAGCATCTAAATTTATCCGTGTAAGATCCCAAATCTTGCACCTAAATTACCTACTTATGAAGAAAAATATCTTTTTTTTCTGTGCAATTGCACTACTGTCCTTATCCGCATTCGGTATGAATGTAGAGTGTGAATATGCTAATTCTAATATGGGTTATGCAAAATCTCAAATAAACGCTGCTTTACGTACTCAAGATATTAATCAGGCACGATTTTATGCTTACAAAGCGCTAAGTGCTTTAGAAAAATCTAAAAAACAATTAAATGTTTGCGGTTGCAAATATGCAAAAGAAAGCATGTTAGAAAACATGGAGGTACTTTCACTTGCAACAAAATCTACGACTTTAGAAGGTACAATCAACTATTTACATGCATCTATAGAACTAACAAATAAGACAATTCTAGTATTAGAGTCTCACGATACTCACGAAAGTGCATATGCTAATGATGAGCTTTCTGTAAACACCAATGCTTCGGTAAACAAAACATCTGTAGCAAATACCAGTAACAAAAAAGACCTATTTGAAACCATTGACACTTCATTAGAAAAATATCGTATTTCATTAGACAAGGTTGTTCAAAGTGTAAATTGTAAAGATGCTACTGCTTTTGCAACAAAAATTTTCGATGAATGTGAAGCTCAGCTGCTGAAATCAGATATTTCTGAGGGTAGTAAATATTACAATCTGCGTACTAAAGAAATAACCGCAGAAGCCCTAACCAAAATTGGAGATTGCTCTGCGGCTAAATAAGTTTAATTAATTATTTACTGGCAAACAACTTTACATCATCTTCTGATACTTCTTGGCCACCAAGAATAATTAAACGCTCGACAACGTTTCTTAGTTCACGAATATTTCCTGTCCAGTCATATGCTTTCAATAGTTTAATAGCTTTATCAGAAAAAGTTTTACCGGCCATACCTTGCTCAGCGGCAATTTTCTTAGAAAAATGCTCAATTAATAAGGGTATATCGTCTCGTCGGTCATTTAAACTAGGCACTTGAATAAGAATAACCGCAAGTCTGTGGTATAAATCTTCTCTAAAGTTACCCTCTTCAATTTCCTTCTTTAAATCTTTGTTCGTAGCCGCTAGAACACGAACATCAACTTTTATATCTTTATCTGTACCTACACGCGATATTTTACTTTCTTGTAATGCTCTTAATACCTTTGCTTGTGCAGAAAGGCTCATATCCCCTATTTCATCTAAGAATATGGTTCCTTTATTTGCTGCTTCAAACTTACCAGCTCTATCTTTCACTGCAGAAGTAAAAGCACCTTTAACGTGACCGAATAATTCACTCTCAATTAATTCTGACGGTATAGCAGCACAGTTTACTTCAATAAATGAACCTGCGCTTCTAGCACTTTTTTCATGTAACCAATGCGCAACAAGCTCTTTACCGGTACCATTAGAACCAGTGATTAAAACACGAGCATCGGTAGGCGCAACTTTTTCGATCATATCTTTGATCGTATCTATCTCGCTACTCTCACCAATCATTTCATAATTCTTACTGACCTTTTTCTTCAAGTTTTTGTTCTCAACGACCAATACTTTTCTATCTAAGGCATTTCTAACAGTAGTAAGTAATCTATTTAAATCTGGTGGTTTTGAGATATAATCAAAAGCACCTAAACGCATTGTATTTACGGCAGTATCTAAATCCCCATGACCAGATATCATTATAAAAGGAATTTCAGGTTTAATTTTTCGAGCAGCCTCAAGCACCTCAACACCATCCATTTTTGGCATTTTTATGTCGCAAAGCACCAAGTCATAATCATTATTCTTTATAGTCTCAATACCTTTTAATCCGTCTTCGGCTTCCTCTACAGCATATGTATCGTTTTCTTCGGATAAAATTTTGACCAATACCCTTCTAATTGCTGCTTCATCTTCTATTACTAATATTTTTGACATAACTACTTTTTAAATTCCTATTCTTATTCCTGTTCTAAAATATAGACCCGAGGCATCGTTTAAAGTGAAAATATCATCTCTTTCTTCGTTACGCAACGCACTATTTTGATAAATAGAACGACCGCCTATAAAGTAAACGGACATATCCTTCGTTATCTTATACTGGTAACCTATTGTCAATAACAATGCCGTAGAAGAAACATCTGTAGATAAATTATTACCAGGTAACAAAATATCGTTTTGAATATTTACATAATACCCATCTAAAAATATTTCAGTCTGAAAGAAATGCCCCTTTTTGGTAAAGTACTTCATGCCAGATTTTGGTGCCCCTATCGTATATGCCCAGTTTGGATGAAATCGTTTTTCGAAATACACAAATGGTAAAGGAATATCTATTGGAGAAGTACCATTATATGAAATACCCAAAACTAACATATACGGTTTATCTACATCTTTTACATTTTTATATGCTCCTAACGTGTAGTTCATATTAAAATCTTCGTTCTGTAATTCTTGAACAAAATTAGTAGACCATCTTGGGGTTACCACACCTATTAAGCGCCAGCTCTCGGTCAACTTATACATATATGCCAAGTTCACATCTAATACGTGAAATTTGCTTAAGTCATTAGAATTAGGAAATAAATCATCTGGGACCTCAAAGTTGTAGCGATTATACTCTGCACCAAGAACCAAAAAATCTTTCTTATCTCGCACCGCAATTGGCACGTTCAACACCAACTTTATACGCGATGTTTCAACCTCGCCACTATTTTCTGGCATCAACATGTACTCTAGCCTAAAGACATCTGGTGTTTGCGCTATTACCGAATTAATAGCAAAAAACAACAAGCATACGGAAAGAACAACCCAACTATGCTTTCTCATTATTCTCTGAATTTGACACATTGCTATGTTGAAATGGACCCTGTTGATACAAATGAACATCTCTTTGCGGAAAAGGAATAGATATTTTATGCTTTCTAAATTCAGCATCAATCTTATAGCGTACCTCACTTTTTACACGTGGATCCGTAAAACTATCTGTAATGTAAAAGTTAACAGCAAAAACTAAAGCAGAATCACCAAAATCTTCAAAGATGACAAATGGTTTTGGACTCTTTAAAATAGTTCTTTGCGATTTAACCACATCTAAAAGTATTTTAGTCACCAATTCAATATCACTACCATAAGCCACACCAACACGTACCAATTCTCTTGTAGTCTTATGATTTTGCGTGTAGTTATAAACGATATCACTGATGAATTTATGATTAGGTATAATAATCACCTTATCATCTCTTGTAATCGCCCTAGTCGTTCTTAGTTTAATTTCAAAAACTTTACCGACCTTATTATCTATTTCAATAATATCGCCTACTCTCAGCGATTTGTCTACAATGATAAAAATTCCACCTATAATATCTTGAAAAATCTCTTGTAAGGCTAATCCAAGTCCGACAAACAAGGCTGCAGATGCCGTAATTAAAATGGTAATATTTATACCCGCGGCACTCATGGTAAAAAGTATCACGATAACATATACCAAATACTTTATAAACTTAAATATGCTGATAAACTTCAGCTTATCATCCGCTTCCATTTTTCTTGTAAAAAACCTACGTACTGCCTGCAAAATAGTACTGGTCAATAAAAAAGCTACGGTAAGTAATAATAATAACCCTATGGTTATATTTATTGATTTATCACCTTCCCCGAAATGATAACCTAGGTCTAAAAATTTCTTAATAGTTCCCCAAATATCATCCTCGATTATTTCCTTAATGGTCTCTGTACTTTCTTGAATCATCATGAGTATTTAAGCCACTTATACAATTCTTTATAGCTAGGTTTTTTACCGTACATAAGTATACCTACACGATATATTTTTGCAGCTACCCATACTATACCAATAAAAGTACCTATTAATATTACAATTGATGTTATCAATTGCCATACAGGTACACCACCTTCACCAATACCCCAAGGCAAACGCATTAACATTACTATAGGCGATGTCAAAGGGAATAGAGAAAATGCAACAGCTATTGGACCATTAGGATTGCTAAATACAGAAAAGAAACCTACATAAATAGCCAACATTAATGGTAGAATAACTGGAAAAATAAACTGTTGTGTATCTGTCTCATTATCTACAGCTGCACCAATAGCGGCGTAAATAGAACTATAAATCAAATACCCCAAAATAAAATAAACAATGAAAAAAAACAACATAGCAAAAATGGGCAGTTCAAATATTTCTTGAGCGTATAGTTGAATATTTTGGGTAAGAGCATCTACATCTACATTTGCAGTATTAGCCATACCAGGTGCAACACCACCACCTTTCGTTAAACTGGCAGGATCTATATCAAAAATAGCTAAACCAATAAATAGCAAAATAGCACCTGACACAATCCAAATTGCAAATTGCGTTATACCAGCTAATGAAGTACCAATAATCTTACCCATCATTAAATGAAAAGGTTTTACAGATGATATAATAACCTCGATAATTCTACTAGTTTTCTCTTCGATAACACTTCGCATTACAAAGCCACCATAAATAATAATGAACATCATAATAAGGTAGCCAAATGCACCCCCAATAATCGCTTTTATCTCATTGATGCCTTTTATATTCTGTAGGCCATCAAAAGTTTCAATATTTATATTGTAGCCGCGATCCATTTCAGCATATTCTTTTGGTGACATGCCTAGTTCACGTAATCTTTCTTGCCGTAATCTACTTGTAATAGAACTTTCTAACTTATCTAAAACGGTAGCACTCGGCGCATCTTTACTATAAAAGAAAGCTCTTTGCGCTACTTGCTCTAAATTAGATTCGTTAGGCAAATAAATTAGACCATAAAACCCTAAACTAACTGTCGAGTCTTTTGCCTGTTCTAAAGAGATATCTTTAAAATTGATATAAGAAGTAACTTCTGAGGTTACAAACTCGTTCGCAAAATAGCCGCTTTCGTTTAAGACCCCTATGACCTTTTTTTCAGTATCATTTAATTGGGTTAGGTATGCTATCAATAATATCATGCCTACCATTAAAAAAGGACTCAAAAAAGTCATAACCACGAACGACTTATTACGCACCTTAGCTATGTATTCCCTTTTAATTATAAGTGGTAATTTATTCATTGTCGATATTTTTATTTTGAATGGTCTTTATAAAAATATCACTTGCCGACGGAATCGTTTCTTTAAAACCATTTACGTTAGCTCGTGAACCTAAAAAGGCTAAAATATCTCTAGATTCATTTGTAGGTAATTGCACCCTTAGGTTCAACTGTTTTTCAATACTATCATAATCTTGAGATAGCACTTGAAATTTATCTTGCATTTCAGTTAGCAGCAACTGCTCATTAGCTGTTTCTAATCCAATTTCAAAAATATTGTTTTTGTATGCTTTTTTGATGTCAGATAATTTACCGTCTAATATTTTCTCTGATTTATGGATCAGCGCAATATATTCACACAACTCTTCTACAGACTCCATTCTATGTGTTGAGAATATAATAGATGTGCCATTATCTTTTAAACTTAAAATCTGTTCTTTAATAATATTGGCATTGATAGGATCAAAACCACTAAAAGGCTCATCGAAAATTAGCAATTTAGGCTCATGCAATACAGTTACTACAAACTGTATTTTTTGTGCCATACCTTTAGATAGCTCCTGAATTTTTTTGTTCCACCAATCGCCGATCTCCAATCTTTCGAACCAATATTTTAGACGCTTTTTAGCTTCAGCTTTAGACAGCCCTTTTAACTGGGCTAAATAAAGTGCCTGCTCGCCAACCTTCATGCTTTTATAAAGACCACGTTCTTCAGGCAGATAGCCTATTTGCGCAATATGTTCTGGCTTAAGTAGCTCACCGTCAAAATAAACGGCACCTTTATCAGGATATGTAATTTGATTTATGATACGAATTAGCGTAGTCTTACCCGCCCCATTTGGTCCAAGTAAACCGTAGATGCTATTCTTAGGAATTTCAAGGGAAACGTTCTTCAATGCCGTATGGCTCCCAAACTGTTTGGTGACATCATTAGCAACCAAAATATGACTCATGTACTCAATTTCTACAAAGATATTGAATTGTTTTGACTAGCTATACTCTTTATGATTCCTTTATAGAATACCAATTATAAAGCTTTTAAAGTAAAAACCGTTTTGCCCTAAAAAGCAAAACCCACCCTCGATAAATCAAGGATGGGAAAAAAATTGCTATGAAAAAGAAAATTAATATTGGTTGCCCAATATTATCTCAAATATACGTTTTTTATTTAAAAACAAATTATTTAGAACTTACGAGAACATATCTTTAACTTTTTCAAAAAATGACTTATCAGATTTCTCTGGTTTAGGCTCAAAATTATCATTGCCTTGCATTTTCTCAAAGAACTCTCGTTGTTCTTTATTCAATTCTTTAGGTGTCCAAACATTTACATGTACCAATATATCACCAGCACCATAACCATTTAAACTTGTAATACCTTTACCTCTAAGTCTCAATATTTTACCAGACTGAATACCTGCTTCTAGCTTAATACGAACTTTACCACCAACGGCATCGATTTCTTTTGATGTTCCTAAAACAGCTTCAGAAATACTTACGTAAAGATCATAATGTAAATTATCACCTTCTCTTTTAAGAGTGCTATGCTCTTGGGTTTCTATGGCAACTAATAAATCTCCTGGCACTCCGTTACCTGGAGCATCATTCCCTTTATTTGGTACTTTCAATTGCATACCTTCTTCTACACCTGCAGGTATATTAATAGACACGGTTTCTTCAGCAACTTTAAGTCCTTGTGCATCTGCATCGCCAGGTTTACCATCTAAAATTTGACCACTACCACCACAAGTACTACAAACAGCTGCTGTTTGCATTCTACCAAGTATCGTGTTCTGAATTTTTGTCACCTGTCCTCTACCATTACAAGTGGTACAAGTTTTATAGGTAACCCCTTCGGCTTGAACTTTTCGTTTTACCTTAACTTTTTTCTCTACACCATTTGCAATCTCTTCTAAGGTCAATGTTACCCTAATACGAAGATTACTTCCTTTCACTCTTCGTTGACCACCGCCACCGCCGAAGCCACCAAAGCCTCCGCCGCCGAAACCGCCACCGAAAATATCGCCAAATTGGCTGAAGATATCATCCATATTCATACCGCCGCCGCCAAAACCGCCGCCACCGCCGCCTTCAAAGGCAGAATGACCAAACTGATCGTAACGAGCTTTCTTATCGGCATCACTTAATATTTCATAAGCTTCAGCAGATTTCTTGAATTTCTCTTCGGCAGAACTATCTCCCGGATTTTTATCAGGGTGATACTGCAATGCCTTTTTACGGTATGCTTTTTTTATTTCTGCAGCAGTTGCACTCTTACTGATGCCTAATACTTCATAATAATCTTCCTTCATTCCAATTTTTTAATTTCCTACTACTACTTTTGGATGCCTGATAATACGGTCGCCCAACTTAAATCCTTTTTCGATAACGTCGATAATTTTACCTTTCATCTTCTTGTCAGGTGCTGGTATTTGAGTTATTGCTTCATGTATATCTGCATCAAAAACATCACCTGCCTTTGCTTCGACCATCTCCAAGCCCTTACCCTTTAAAGTCTCTCTAAGCTTAACATTAATTAGCTCGATACCGGTAAAAGTCTCTTTATCTTCTGATTTTGCCAATTCTTTCATAGCTCTATCAAAATCATCTAAAACTGGTAACAATGAAACAATTACTTCTTGCCCTGCAGTCTTAAACAACTCCATACGCTCTTTAGAAGTACGTCTTTTATAATTCTCAAATTCTGCAAACAACCTTAAAAACTTATCTTTCTCTTTCGCTAGTTCATCGCTAAGCGTTTCTTCTACCGACTTTTCTTCCTCTTCCTCTTCATTCTCTAGCTTTTGTTCTTGCTCTTGACCTTCTAATAGCTCATCTTCCAAGAATTCATCATCCAAAGTGTTTTCTTTATCACTCATAATTTATTGTAATTTAAATCGCTGATTAAAAGCAGGCAAAAGTACTGCCAATTCTTTAAAAATGTCAAAATGTCACAAAAGTTTAAAAAAAAATCCGCCAAAAGCGGATTTAATTATAGCTGACAAATAGTTTAACCTTTTACGACACAAATTGTTTTGTCGCTTTATTTTTAGAATCAACACACGCTGCATTTGTATCATAAATTGACCCGAGTGCTTGACAAATATTCGCGTATTGAAAAATAAAACCTTCTTCTTCAATTTTTTTACTGCTTACACGCTGACTTGCAAATAAGATATATGCCATTTTACCAAGTACGGTATACATGACAAACTTCGGAATATTTGGTAATATAAGTGGCTGATCTAATGCTTTCGCAATTTCTTTTACAAGCTTGACATTAGTTACAGGGTTTGGCGCAACACCATTAAATGTACCTTTTAATTCATACTTTGTTATATGTAGAAAAATAGCTGCCAAATCTGTTATGTGAATCCAAGATTGCCATTGTTGACCAGAACCAAAAGCAGCACCTACATAATACTTGACCGGTTTTGCCATTTCTGGTAACACACCTCCATCTTTAGACATTACAAGACCTATACGCACCTTAGCAACTTTTAATCCTAAGGGTTTAAATTCATTAATTTTCTTCTCCCAAATAGCAACAACCTCTCCTAAAAAACTATCATCAACAGCAGCTTCATCTTCGGTATAATAATTACTTACCGAATCGGGATAAATACCAATTGCAGATGCAGAGATAAGTGATTTTACGGTATGATTTTCATTCGCTAAAAGCGCACTCCTTAGCAACTCTAAAGTATTAACCCTACTATTTATAATTTCTTTCTTATAACTACTCGTCCAACGTTTAGATATACTAGAACCTGCCAAATTAATAATGACAGAAACACCATCTAAACATTTGGCATCTATTTCACCAGCCTTAGGATTCCAAAAGAAACCTTGATAATTATCTTCAGAAACAATTTTGCTTTTGCGTGTGGTAAGGTAGTTAACGGCATAACCTTTTTCATGGCATTGAGATACCAACTCGCTCCCCACTAAACCTGTAGCACCTGTTATCAATACTTTCATGGAATAAAGGTATCATTTTTGAAGATTCTTGACACACTATTTAATTCCGATTTAACATTGTTGACAAACCTATTGATGCACAAGGCGTTAAAGTTATATTAACAAGAATTTTATTATTGCTTTTTAGCTCTCAACATTTCTCTTTTACCAGGAGGTCCAGGAAGTCGCTCTACAAGAAAACCAACTTCTAACATAGCTCGCCTAACACTACCTTTAGCAGCATAAGTAACCAAATACCCGCCACTTTTCATAGCATTGAACATGATTTGAAAAATTTCTACCGTCCATAATTCTGGCTGTACACGAGCGCCAAAAGCATCAAAATAAATAAGATCGTAGGTATTGAGTGCATCAATCTCTTTAAAAAATTTCTGCTGCTTATTTAGACTGAAATTTTTAGCGATTTCTATTTCTTGCCCCCAAGGGGATGAATGCATTAAATCAAAATCGTCTTTTCTAGAAAGTGATTCTAATTCTTCTAAATAATTTAATTGTTCGAGCTCTTCATTTGAAACCGGATAAGCCTCTACACCCGTATACTTTATTTGCAGATTACGCTTTTCAAATTCAATAAGCGTGATAAACGCATTTAGACCCGTACCAAAACCAATTTCTAGAATCTGAATTTCTTTGTCTTTGAATAAATCTAAACCAGACTTAATAAAAACATGGTAAGCTTCTTGAATAGCACCATGTTTTGAGTGGTACTGTTCTTGCCAGTCCATAATCTGAATGGTTTTAGAACCATCGCCTGTAATAATAATTTCTCTTTTCAAATTAATTCGGAACTAACACTCCCGATGCTTCGAAACTATAAGTTCTTTTCGGGGTTGTAATTTTTGCTATCTCTTCTTCTGTTTTTCCACCATCTTTAGCATAATGCTGTTGATCACCAACACTCATTTCTTCAACAAACGCCAATCCGTTTAAAACCACTTCTTTCTCTAAAATATCTGCAGGCATAAAGAATCCGTAATCTTTAAAACGTACCATTGCTTGCTCACCTTCTGGTAGTTCAACAATCATCCAACAACCTTTTACTTTGCAAACCTCTTTTACCTTAGTTTTGAATTGAAGGTTTAAAGAGTCAGCTACAGGCATTGATGCAAATTGCTTCATGACATCATCTTTGATACTTAATTCGGTGATTTTAAATTCATCACCATAAAATTTTGATGAACTATTAGCTACATCTTGCTGTGCAAGACAAGTAAAAAACCCAAATAAAAACACAAGTAATATGTTAAATCCTTTCATAAATCCTAAAAATGTTGATATACCTGCAAAACTCATCAATTTAAAACTAAAAAAGAAGTGCTAGTAGGGATATTTGTTTAATTTTAATCAACTAAAGTTACATATTTCATGAGTATTGCAACGAAAGATATCACAATAGAAAAGGTAAAAACCTCTAAAATTGACCAAGTAGATTTTGACAATCTTGCTTTTGGATCTGTATTTTCTGACCATATGATGGTCTGCACCTATAAAAATGGTGCATGGGAAATGCCAACAATTACGCCTTACCAACCAATTACGCTAGATCCATCTTCGAAGATTTTCCATTACGGACAATCTATTTTTGAAGGTATGAAAGCCTATAAGGATGAAAATAATGATGTCTACCTGTTTAGACCATTAGAAAACCACAAGCGTTTTAATATTTCTGCGGAAAGAATGTGTATACCTCAAATTCCTGAAGATTACTTTATGGAGGGGCTAACTACGTTGCTTAAACTAGACAAAGATTTTATACCTACCCAAGAAGGTAGTTCATTATATATAAGACCTTTTATGTTCGCTTCTGGAAATGGCTTTCATGCTTCACCAGCCGATGAATATAAATTCATTATCGCTTGTGCACCTTCTGGAGCATATTTTTCTGGTAAAGTAAAAGTACTTATTGAAGAGAAATATTCTAGATCAGCAAACGGTGGTGTTGGTTTCGCAAAAGCTGGAGGTAATTATGCAGGTCAATTCTACCCTACTCAATTAGCAGTAGCAAGGGGATACAACCAAGTAATTTGGACAGATGACACTACCCACGAATATATTGAAGAAGCGGGTGCAATGAACATCTTCATTAGAATTAATGATACCTTATTAACAGGCCCAACTAGTGATCGTATTCTTGATGGTATTACCAGAAAAAGTATTCTAGATATCGCTAAAGACCAAGGTATAAAAACCGAGGTTAGAAAAATTACAGTTAAAGAAGTTGTTGACGCAGCTAAAGATGGCTCTTTAAAAGAAATGTTCGGTGCTGGTACAGCAGCCGTAATTTCGCCAATTGCCGGTTTCGGATTTAGAGATACAGATTATGAGTTGCCAGAGCTAGAAAATAGCTACGCACAAAAATTAAAGAAAATTATAACAGATATACAGTACAATAAGTCTGAAGATAAATTCGGATGGCGTTTTAAAGTAGAAGCATAAAAAAAGGGGGCGATTCGCCCCCTTTTTTATTTATCTAATATGACACCAATATTCGGTTTCGAATAATTAGGTCCTTTTAAAACCTTACCGTCTTCACGATAAATAGGTTTACCATCTTCACCAAGTTTACTCATATTACTTCTTTGTATTTCATTGAACACCTCTTCAATTTTATACTGCATACCGTGCTCTAAAATAGTACCACATAATATGTATAACATATCACCTAAGGCATCGGCAACCTCAACTAGGTCATTATTCTGAGCAGCTTCTAAATACTCTTTATTCTCCTCATCCATTAAATTGAAACGCAAAGTATTTTTCGCTTCTCCTAAGTCTGCAATCATATCTTCTGAAACACCTAGACCAAAAGAATTATGAAACTCTTCTACTGCTTTGATTTTGTTTTTCATCTTTATTATACCGTTTTCCGTTAGCTTTGCGTAAAAATATGAAATATGTTTAGCACCGGACAAATCATTTTTGCAATCGCTTTTGCAGTGGTTTTCGCCATTATTATTGTCATCACTTACAAAAAAGACTTCAAATTGCACCAAAAGAATTATAAAGGTGTTAAATGGATTGGTGTTTTCTTTACACTATTCGTAGCATTCCTATTATTTATAAAGTTTTTCCTAAAGGAATAGTTAATTTTTTTCCTACACCACAAAAATTAACATTTTCACAACAAAACACCGATTATCGACGTTTAATATACCAAATACCGTAATTTTGCGTTATTCATCTATAAGATGTAATATATTATGACGACATTTCTTACAATTTTTTTAGTATTAGTAGGTATTAACATTGCGTTAGTTGCAATTAGCTTAATTAGTGTTTCGCAAAAAGCGAAAACATCATCTCAAAAATCAGCTAAACAACCAACTTCTGTAATCTATCCGTTAGATTTACTTACTACAAGCTACAAGAAAGCAGTTTAGTTTTTACCTTTATAAGGTATGAAACAATTTTTACTGGTTTTTATAGGTGGTGGGTTTGGTAGTATTTTAAGATATTACATATCAAAGAACCTGAATGCCTATTATTCAAATTTCTATCTAGGTACATTTTTAGTCAATATTATTGGTTGCTTACTTATAGGTATACTAATAGGTCTCTCTCTCAAGAACAATTACATTTCAGAAAATCAAACTTTATTATTAGCCACCGGTTTCTGCGGGGGCTTTACCACTTTCTCTACATTCGCATTAGAAAGCAATATTCTCTTTAAAGAATCTTCATTACTTCAAACATCCTTATATATGGGCTTAAGTGTATCGATTGGTATACTAGCCATATCACTTGGGCTATGGATTTGCAAAGTGTTATAAATTTAACATTCACCATTCACTATTTTATTTTTATTCATTTTTTTAAGTATTTGCTATTTTATTAAACAATCGTTAGATAATTACTCATTTTCCTGACGATTATTCTATGATGTAGCGCAAATCTGCTTTTCCTCTTCTTGGTATCTTCAGTAATTTCATGTTTAAATAACGATACCCTAATTTTTTAGGGGTATATATTATCATACTGATAAAAATCAGTATTCAGACCCTATTATTTTTAGGGTCTGAACTTTATTAACATATATTTGGCAGTATCAAAAACTTATTCAAATGAAAAAAATCGAGGCAATTATCAGAAAATCAAAGTTTGACGATGTCAAAGAGGCGTTGCACAACATTGAAGTTAACTTCTTCAGTTACTGGGATGTAACAGGAGTAGGAAATGAAAAAGAAGGTCACGTTTATCGCGGTATCTCTTACAGTACTACCGATATTCAGCGCAGGTACTTAACCATTGTAGTATCAGACGACTTTCTTGAAAAAACAGTCAACGCTATTCTTACAGCTGCATACTCTGGTAATGTAGGTGACGGTAAAATTTTCGTTTCTGAGGTACTTGAAGCATATAGAATAAGAACCAAAGAAGACGGATTAGCAGGTATCAACTAAACCAAAAACTAAATAACTAAAAACTAAACGAAATGGACGCAGGATTATTTACAGCAAATAACGTATGGATGATGTTGGCTACCGCATTGGTATTCTTCATGCATACAGGCTTTGCCTTTTTAGAAATTGGCTTAACCAGACAAAAAAATACAATAAACATATTATTTAAGAACATCTTTATTATTACAGGTGGTCTATTACTTTATTACGCTTGGGGTTTCAATTTAATGTACCCAGGTTTCGAAGATGGAGATATGGGAATATTAAAATTTGCAGGCTTCGGTATTGCTGCCCCAGAAGGCGGAATGACTGCTGAATATGCAGACGGAGGCTACACATGGTGGACAGATTTTCTTTTTCAAGGAATGTTCGCAGCAACAGCAGCTACAATTGTATCTGGTGCAGTGGCTGAACGTATGAAAATTGGTGCTTTCATGATATTCACCGTTATATACGTAGGTTTAGTATACCCAATAGTAGGTGCTTGGAAATGGGGTGGAGGATTCTTGGATTCTTGGGGATTCTACGATTTCGCAGGTTCAACATTAGTACACTCAGTAGGTGGATGGGCTGCTTTAGTAGCAATCTTCTTATTAGGTTCTAGAATCGGAAAATTCGGTAAAGATGGTAAGCCAAACGCAATACCAGGTCATAGTATACCAATGGCTACTGCCGGTGTATTAATATTATGGTTAGGTTGGTTCGGTTTTAACGGTGGCTCAGTACTATCTGCAGATCCAGAATTAACTTCTCTAGTATTGGTTACCACAAGTTTAGCAGCTGCAGCTGGTGGTTTTGGCGCAATGATTACATCAACAATACTTTACAAAAATTTAGATTTAACCATGTTCTTAAATGGTATTCTAGGTGGACTAGTAGGTATCACAGCCGGTGCAGATTTAATGTCACCTAATGAAGCTGTCGTTATTGGTTTCATCGCTGGTATCATCATCGTTGGTGGTGTAGCATTAGTAGATAAAATTAAATTAGATGATCCTGTAGGTGCTGTAGCAGTTCACTTAATCTGTGGTATTTGGGGAACATTAGCTGTAGGTATCTTCGGAAACCTAGCAAGCGGAGCTCAATTCATGACGCAACTATACGGTGTATTAATCGTAGGTGGGTTCTGTATTGTAACCTCTGGTATCATCTTAGGTGTACTTAAAGCAACTATCGGTCTTAGAGTTTCTAAAGAAGAAGAAGTTGAAGGCTTAGATATTCATGAGCACGGTATGGATGCTTATGCAGATTTTAGAATGAATCAACACTAAAAAAATACGGAGCGTTTTGCAGAACGCTCCGTTACATAACCTATCAATAAATTACTCAAATTAATTCATCCCCTACGGGGTAAAAATCAAAATTTATGAAAACGATTATTAATACAAAGTACGTAAAAAATATTTTCGCAACAGGTCTTATGCTTTTTGCAGCTGCTGGTGTAGTAGCTCAAGAAGAGGAAGAAACAACTCCTAGTTTTACTTTAAGCGGATCAATAGATGCATATTACAGAGCAAATTTAAATGGTGATAACTCTGCACCAGGTGGTGTACCAAATGCAGCACCAGGTTCATCTTTTGCTAATTTACCTGGTTTTGCACTAGGAATGGCAAATGTAGTTGCTGGTTATGAAGGAGAAAAAGCAGGTTTTGTTGCTGATTTAGTTTTTGGTCCTAGAGGAACAGATGCTATTTTTGCATCTCCTATATATTCTGCTACTGGCAACATAGTTAATCAGCTTTATGCTTACTGGAATGTTAGTGATGATGTTACGTTAACTTTTGGTAATTTCAATACTTTTTTAGGTTACGAAGTAATTTCTCCAACAGCTAATTTTAACTACAGTACTTCTTATTTATTTTCTTACGGTCCTTTTTCTCATACAGGTTTAAAAGCTGACTTTGCTTTATCTGATGACTTTAGCTTAATGTTAGCGGTTATGAACCGTACAGATATTACTGAGTTAAATATGGATGGAAAATATGCATATGGCGCACAACTAGGGTACAGTGGACAATACCTTAACTTCTTAGCTGATAATGGTGCTTTTGAAATTGACTATACAGGTGGATTTGATCTTTCTGATGATTTCTTTTTAGGATTGAACGCTGCATATTTTGATGGTGGAGATGATGCTGCAGGATTTGCAGGTGTTGCTTTATACCCTCAATTAGCTACTTCTGAAGACTTTACAATTGGTCTAAGAGGTGAATACTTTACTGAGCTAGATGGCGAATTTGGAGCAATAGGAACTGGTGTTGAAGAATCAAGCGTATTTGCAGTTACATTAACAGGTAGCTATTCAGTTGATAATTTAACTATTAAACCAGAATTAAGATTAGATTCTGCTTCTGATGATTCATTTTTCTTTGCTGACAGTGATTTAAACCCACAAAAAAGCTTATCATCTTTTGTACTTGCAGCTATCTACTCTTTCTAAGTAGTTGATAATATTAATGGTTGATTTTATAGTTTAAGTTTTAAAACCTCGGCAATACCTGCCGAGGTTTTTATTTTTTACAACTTAATGTTCAAATGCCTTCACCCCTACTTTAATTTCAGTATCTAAATTATTAACGGCAGGCACTAAAGGACAACTAAACTTTTTGTTATAAGCACAGTACGGATTGTAAGCTTTATTAAAATCAAGAATAATTGTATTGCCTTCAGGAATTCTTAAATCTAAATAACGACCACCACCATAAGTTTCTTCGCCATTCGTATTATCTGTAAAAGGCAAAAACAAATAATCTTCATATTTCTCTTGAGTAATTAAATCTGGAGATTGGTAAATTTCCAATTCATAAGCTTTTCCATTAATAGAAAACTTAGCAACACCATAAACAACCTCTGTAGATTCTCTACCTGTAGTAGTTGGCATTGAAAACGGCAATGCTTCGGGTGTTCTTACCAACTGTGCTTCAATTACGTAATTAGTATCTGGCGCAAAGAAATCTAAAGTTTCAAATTTTATTCGGAAACGATCCGCTAAAGGAGAAGTTTCTGGATCCTTAAATTCAGCATTCAATTCTTCTTGAAATAATAAAATATCGGCTAATTTATCTGATGTTACCGTAGCTGCTATATCGTTCTTTACATCATGATATTTTTTTTCTTGTCCGCATGAAACAAACATTCCTAAAACTAAAACCGCAATACATAATCTCATATCTCTAACTTTACACTTCAAAAATACAATTTATTCATTGTACCTTTTTTTACTTATAATCGTACTTTAGAACCTTATACTTTTTAAATATGAAATTTACCTATATTTTACCACTATTTCTTATCATCTTAATAAGCTGTCAAGAGAAAAAATCGACAGTTGAAAAAGAAATAATCGCTGAAGATGTTAGAATAAAGCCCGAGCTAAATCCTGAAAGCTACAATGTTGCTTTTCTTATTATGGATGGTACTTTCAATTCTGAATTTACGGCACCTTTCGATATTTTTCAGCATACAAAATATAGAGAGAATATTAAGGCTATGAACACTTTTATTGTTGCCAATACATTAGAACCCATAACCACTTTTGAAGGGGTGCGCATTCTTCCAGATTACGATTACACGAAAGACGATTTACCTCAAATAGACATATTGGTAGTGCCCAGTGCAGAGCATTCAATGGATAGTGATTTAAAAGACACAGCTATGTTAGATTTTATCAAAAAGGTTGATAAAAGTGCGCTATATATGACTAGCCATTGCGACGGAGCATTCCCCCTGGCAAAAGCGGGAATTTTAGATTCGGTTGCATCGACGACTTTCCCCAGTGATGTGGAGAATTATAGAAAGATGTTTCCTAATCTGAATATAAAAGATAATGTATTATTCGTTCACGACGGAAAGTATATAACCTCAGCCGGTGGAGCAAAAAGCTTTGAAGCTGCACTATATTTATGCGAAGTGCTGTACGGAAAAGAGATTGCCAAATCTCTAGCTAAAGGATTAGTTATTGATTGGGATGTAGAAAAGGTACCACACCTTACTGTTCAATAACATCATATCTAGCACCTTTCAAGTACTTTTCTACCACCTCATTAAACTCAGGCATAATTTTAAATAAAGATGTATATTCTAACGAATACAACTCTTCTTTATTTGTGTATCCAGTTTTTAAAAGTTCTTCTAAATAGAATAAGGCCGTACCGTAATCTTCCATTTTAGAACTCATGGATATGACTTTTAAATAACCATCATGCTCTGCAGGTGCAGTTATGGTTTTTATCATGTATAATAAATTTAAAGCCTCAAAATCTACTTTCTCATCAGCTGCTATATAATCTATATTATCAGAAACTAAGGCATTAATATAACCTCTTAATCTACTTGACATCTGACGCTCGAACAAATTAGAACTCTTATCTAATTTATTTAATTCTTCCATTTGAAAATTCCACCATCCTAAGTTAGCATAGTTGTATGAAATAATATCTTCCTCTAAATAGTATCCGTAATCTTCTTTCGTGAATGACTCCTTTAAAAAATAACTATTTTGACTTCTATTAGCCTGTCTAAAAGAAGTACTACGTTTTAAAACTTTTTGAGAAGCCTTTAAAGAATCTAATTTCATTAAAGGATAGAAAATTTTCTCCATATCAAACATTTGATATGTAGCTAAAAGTGGCTTCTGGTTTGATACACTCTTATTTACATCGACCAAAAACTCATCGTATGAACTTTTTATTAAACTATCGTTACGCTTTATATGACCTTTAGCCATACTGGTCAATGTCAACATTCTAAACGCTTTCGCAATTATCTCTTTCTCTGGTAGATTTCGAGGGCCATCAAATACCAATAATTCATTTGGAAATTTTAATTTATTCAGCACCTGCTTGGTATTGTACATTGAAGTGAAATTATAATCTGACCTATTGACCAAACCAATAAACTGAAAAGGTTGTTTTGTATTTAATATTTCAACATTACCAACCGATGCACCAATAGAAATAACACCTTTTATTTCTCGAACAAACGTAGGTAAAATAGATGCGAACATTGCACCACTTTCAAACCCTGCAGTATAGGTTCGATTTTTTGCAGTAGGTATCGTACTAAAAACAGCATTAAACATTCTATTCGCAATGAGCACGTTTTCAGATATAGCGAGTGAATCACTTAGATTATTAGAACTTGCCAAAACATAGCCTTCTTGCTCAGCAGCATTAATTAAAATTGAAACAGCTGCCTTGCCCTTCCCTTTCAAATCCATCACAAAAGCAACAGGCCAAGGTCTATTTACCTCAAAATTAGCAGGTAAATAAAGTGAATATGTTTCATTTACAGTATCATTTACAACCAAATTCTCTGTAATGGCACCTCTCAAAAGTCTAAGCTCTTGAGAATACACAACCGAAGAAATTAAAACGAAGGCAAGGAGTAGTATTTTTTTCATCATTTATTTTATATCAAAAATCTAGCCAAAATAATTATCAATAAACAGTCTTTTTAAATTGAATTACAAATTACCAAAAGCTAGTTAAAACAATTAAATAAAAATTCTATTTTATCTTGTGCATTGGCGCATTCGAAATAACCTGCGATAAAACAATATGCGTTCTAGTTTCTCCATATTGAATTAGTTGATCAATAAACTTTTCTAAATGAAACTGATCTTTTAAAACAACCTCCATAACAATATTCTCATTTCCGGTAATTCGATAACAATTTATGACTTCTTCTAAAGTAAGAACCACAGACAAAAATGGTTTTAATTTTCCCATAAAAGCGCGCAATGTTATAATGGCTTTTAATTGATGACCCGTCAACGCATGAGACACGGTAGCCTTATAACCCTGTATAATACCAAGATCTTCCATTTTCTTAACACGTTCAGCAACTGCAGGTGCTGTGAGCCCTACGGCACGACCAATATTTGCAAATGATTCTCTTGCATTATCTTGCAATTGTTTCAGTATTTTCCAATTAAGCTCGTCTATCTTTGGATTCAAAAGTTTTTCTGTTTAATTTTTTATTATCAAAGGTAAAAATACAAATTACGTTTGTATTCGATAGAAAATTTACAAATAACTAACGTAATTTTATGTGACGCTAATTACACCCCACATAATGGCATATCGAAGTTTAAAACATTTACCTATTTATAGGAAAGCATTGGAACTCTGCACCATGAGCAGAGAAATTGCGTCGTACGTATCTTTCAATAAAGATCTCATGCGCCTTTGCGAATCGAAAAGCCTTAGAGATATTATGGCTAATTCTATTTTAACCGATTCTATTCTTATACCTCAAAAAATCGCACAAGTAGAATATTCTAATTGCAGCAATGAACGTTTAGAAACCATTTCTTACATCAACATTATCATTAGAAATATCAACTCGTACTGTATGGGTTTAGAGAAGCATGGTGTTAAAGAAACCGAGTATATTAATCTACTAAGAAAAGAAATTAAAAGTTTCAGAAAGTCATATAAGGTTTGGAAATCTGAACACTCTTAATTAATCTAAATTCTTCTCAAAATACAAGTTATAGCAGGCATTTTAAGAATTATGGCCTATTTTTGATGCTATAATTAGAATTCCATTGAAAACAACAATTTTAATCCATTGTCCGGATCAAGCAGGTATTATATGTACCGTAACCGGATTCATTAGCAGAAACAAAGGCAACATCGTTTACCTTGACCAGCATGTAGACAAACCAGCTAACGTATTTTTTATGCGTACCGTTGTTGAATTTGAAGAAGATTTTTCCGACTTGGATCACTTTAAAGCTCTTTTTCAAAAAGAGTTAGCTTCCACGTATAACATGCAATGGAGTATTCACACAGACGATAAATTACCCAAAATGGCTATTTTCGTTTCTAAGTACAAGCATTGTCTTTACGACCTATTAAGTAGATACCGTTCTGGTGAATTAGAGGTTGAAATACCTTTTATATTAAGTAACCATAATGACTTAAGACATATAGCTGATCAATTTAATATTCCTTTCTTTCATGTTCCGTTCACAAAAAAGAACAGAGTTGAAGCAGAAAAAGAACAGTTGGCTCTATTAGAAAAGCATGATATCAACTTCATCGTATTGGCTAGATATATGCAAATCGTTAGTGGAACACTTATAAATAAGTTCCCTAATAAGATTATAAATATTCACCATTCATTTTTACCAGCATTTGCAGGAGCAAAACCTTATCACGCAGCTTTTAAAAGAGGTGTAAAAATTATCGGTGCAACGAGTCATTATGTAACAGAAGAGCTAGATGCAGGTCCGATTATTGAGCAAGATGTAACCACGGTAACCCACTCCCATTCCATTAAAGATTTCATTGCCAAAGGTAGAGATTTGGAAAAAATCGTGCTTTCAAGAGGTGTAAAACTTCATATTGCACGTAAAACGATGGTCTACAACAATAAAACCGTAATATTCTCGTAAGTACAATAGACCCTAAATAAATTTCATTAAGATGATAAAAAAAGTAAGCTTAGCCATATGCATGTTACTAGCTGTTTCTTGTGCAGAATTACAACAGGTAGTAAATCAATTACCAACTTCTACAGAAGGCGTTTTAAGTAACGATGCCATTGCAAACGGATTAAAAGAAGCATTAGACCTAGGTATTGAAAAACAGGTTAGCAAATTAACTGCAACTGACGGTTTCTACAAAAATGAGTTAGTAAAAATACTTTTACCTGAAGATTTACAAAAGGTAGATAAGACTTTACGCGATATAGGTTTAGGTAGCTTAGCAGATGAAGGACTAAAAGTTTTAAATCGTGCAGCTGAAGATGCTGTTTCTGAAGCAACTCCAATTTTCGTGAATGCTGTAAAGGATATGTCTTTCGTAGATGCCAAGAATATACTTTTGGGAAGCAATGACGCTGCAACTTCTTATTTGGAAACAAAGACGAATACAGAATTGTATGCAAAATTCAATCCGGTAATAAACGAGTCTTTTAAAAAGGTAGGTGCAGATAAAATTTGGAGCTCGATTATTACGAAATATAATGCTATACCACTTACAAACAATGTAAATCCTGATTTAACAGATTACGTTACCGAAGAAGCCCTTGCTGGTGTATATAAAATGATAGCTGTAGAAGAAGAAGAAATTAGAACAAAGTATTCATCTAGAACAACAGATGTACTGAAAAAAGTATTCGCACTACAAGATAAAAAGTAGATTTTTAACAACCTTTACAATAACTTAAAAAGTTATGCGTTAAAAACTAAAGAACAGTATTAAAACATTCATTTTCAATTTTTTGAGTTAGTTATTTTTTGAGTTAGTTAGTTAAAAACCGGTGGGAGCATCGGTTTTTTTTGTTTTAGACTTTTTCAAAGAGCGAAAAAGATAATATCAATTTATTAAAGATTCAATTAGCCTTGTTGTGCTAAATATGCTACAACCTTTTCATTAAAAAAATTGGGTTGCTCTACATTTACTACGTGACCACAGTCTTCAACCACTATTAGCTCAGAATTGTGATGCAATTTTACAATTTTACGAATACTAGGCAAAAACAGATAATCTTCTTCACCCATTACATAAAGCGTAGGTATTTTAATATCTGCAGATCTAAAAAATTGCAGTAGCGGATTAATCTCTGAAGTAAGTTTAAACCAACGAATAAATTCTTTTTGATACAATTTCTTTGCTTCGCGAACAAAAAGCAATCTAGACTCTCTATGGTTCTTATTTGGCATTATAATAAATGCAAAAAACTTATACAACCATAAATAAGGTATCACAGTTTTAAACACGACACCAAGTTTAATAAGTATTTGAGAACGTAAATTGAGCTTCATAATAGCACCACCCATAACCATACTCTCAACTCGTTCAGGATGGTTTTCTGCTAAATTTCTAATAAGTATAGTACCTAATGAAATACCTACAAAGTGCGATTTCTCAATCTTTTCATGATCAATAACCTCAACGATATCATTGGTAATGACATCGAAAGTATATTTTTCATCAAAAACATTCTTAAGACTAGGCTTAGAATTACCATGCCCTCGCAAATCTAAAAGCAATACATTAAAATGCTTTTTAAATTCTCGAATTTGCTTATACCATATCGAAGAACTACCTCCTGCACCATGCACAAAGGTGACCCATGTAGTAGAAGTTTCATGTGGATATGTTATATAATGAAGCAAATTAAATGTTTATTTAAAATTCAGTTAATCTACAATGTATTAATTCTTTTTGACATAGCATTTAGGAAAATCAAAATTCAATTAAAACCCCCGCTCTTTTATGTTTTAATGTGCAGAATTGTTAAAAAAAAGACATATTACCTATTAATTAGATGTATAGCTCAACATACCCACGTCCAAAACTTGATTCTGAACGTATATTTGTAAGAACATAAATTTAGTATAATGAACAAGCAGTATTGTAAGGTAGGATCGGTAACACCAATGGAAGCAAATAATGATATCATCAGCTTATTGGAGTATCAATATCAGACTTTTTTAGAAAAAGCTTCTACCATTCAGTCAAACACTCAATTAGGAGAGTTTTTCGAATCAAAAGCTCAGAAAATCAAAAGAACACTAGAAGATTTAGTTTAATTTTTCTAGCTCTATTTTCATAGCTTCTTGCAATTCTTTAGCCTTAGACTTGGCTGCATCTGCAAAATTTTCTTGATCAGAGGCATATATTATTCCGCGTGAAGAATTAATTAGTAGACCAATATCTTTGGTCATACCATATTTACACACATCTTTCAAGCTTCCGCCTTGCGCACCAACACCAGGTACCAATAAAAAACTATTAGGTACTATTTCGCGAATTTCTTTAAGATATTCAGCCTTGGTTGCCCCTACTACGTACATTAAGTTCTCAGAACCTTTATAAGTCGTAGAAACAGATAGCACTTCTTTATAAAGTTCTACCCCATCTATCTTTTTTGTCTGAAAATCAAAAGCACCTTCATTTGAAGTTAGTGCCAATAAAATAGTATGCTTATCCTTAAAGGCTAAAAAAGGCTCAACAGAATCTCTCCCCATATAAGGAGCTATAGTTATGGAATCAAAATTTAAATCTTCAAAAAAAGCCTTAGCATATCTTGTAGAAGTATTACCTATATCTCCCCTTTTAGCATCTGCAATGGTGAAAATATCAGGATAATTAGCATTTAAATATTTAATCGTTTTACGCAATGCCGACCAACCTTGCACTCCGTATGCTTCATAAAAAGCTATATTCGGCTTATATGCGACACACAATTCATGAGTAGCATCTATAATAGCTTTATTGAAAGAGAAAATAGGATCTTCTTCTTCTAATAAAAATGCAGGAATTTTTTCTAGATCGGTATCTAAACCAATACATAAAAAAGATTGTTTTTTATGTATTTGATCTACTAACTCTTGAGTAGTCATAAATTAAAATATCTCAGAGGCTTCCCTCAATTTCTCCGTATTCTCTACAAAACTTAATTCGTCTATTATTTTTTGAATATCACCATCAATAATATTAGACAAATCATATAAAGTAAGACCTATTCGGTGATCGGTAACTCTACCTTGTGGGTAGTTATATGTTCTAATCTTTGCAGAACGGTCACCACTACTAACTTGAGAATTTCGTTTAGCGGCATCTTCTTCTTGTTTCTTTGCCAATTCTAAATCGTACAATCTAGAACGAAGTACCCTAAATGCCTTGTCCTTATTTTTATGTTGCGATTTTTGATCTTGACATTGCGCTATCAATCCGGTTGGTATGTGTGTTAAACGAACAGCAGAATATGTTGTGTTTACAGACTGACCACCAGGACCAGAAGAACAGAAAAAATCTATTCTTACATCTTTAGGGTCTATTTGCACATCAAATTCTTCAGCCTCAGGTAAAACCATAACCGTAGCTGCACTGGTATGTACTCGACCCTGTGTTTCTGTTTGAGGCACGCGTTGTACACGGTGTACACCGGCTTCAAATTTTAAAGTTCCATAAACATTAGTACCAGAAACCTCGAACTGAATTTCTTTATAACCACCACTAGTACCTTCACTAAGGTCGATTACGTTAGTTTTCCATCCTTTGCCCTCACAATACTTTGTGTACATTCTAAAAAGGTCTCCGGCAAAAATACTAGCTTCATCTCCACCCGTTCCAGCTCTGATTTCTACTACTACATCTTTTGCATCTTCTGGATCCTTCGGAATCAACATTAATTTAATATCCTCTTCAAGCTTCGGCAATCCGCCTTTAGCCTCTTCCATTTGCATTTTTGCCATTTCAAGCATTTCTGCATCACTTCCATCAGCGATAATCTCTTCGGCTTCGGCAATATTATTGGTAAGCTCAAGATATTCTTCTCGCTTATCCATTAAATCTTTAAGATCTTTATATTCTTTTGTGAGTTTTACATATTTCTCTTGGTCAGATATAATATCTGGCTGAATTATAAGGTCTGAAACCTCATCAAAACGTTGTTTTACTATGTTTAACTTGTCTATCATATGCTTACTTCACTTGTATGGCAAATTTACAATAAAATTACAGACACACTAAAACGATTATTACGGTAAGAATTAAAAAATGAGAAAGTGATGCTATATAAATGACATCTAATTAAGCAATATACCATTGCTTTTATGCATTTTATTATTGCTATCAACAATAATTACCTCGGTATCACCTAATTGATTAACAAGAGCAAGTCCTGCATCAATACCCATTACAAAAATAGAAGTAGCCAAAGCGTCTGAAGTTTCGGCACTTTTAGCAAAAACCGATACACTATTAATACCCGTTGCCGGATACCCTGTTTTCGGATTTATAATATGCGTGTATTTTTCATTACCTGATAATATAAAATTACCATCGCCACCAGTGGTTGCCACAGAGGACTCTAAAATAGGAATCCAAGAAGATATACCGCCTTTTTGATCAGGATTCACAACCCCTATAAGCCACTTATCTCCCGTTACCTTTGTACCCCAAGTAGTAATATCACCATCTATATTTATGATGCCCGCCTTTACCTCATTAGAAACTAATAAAGCTTTAGCCTTATCTGCTGCAAAACCTTTGCCAATACCACCAAAGGAAATTCGCATTCCCCTTTTGTTCAAAAAAACCGTTTGATCTTTACTGTTTAATATGATGTTTTTATACCCAATTTTACTCTTTATCGCATTTACCTCATTTGAAGTTGGTATGGCATCCATAGAGCCATCGAGTTTCCAAATATCATTTAATGCTGTAAATGTAATATCAAAAGCACCATTAGTTATTTCAGATAATAGAATGGACCGCTCGATAAGTTTATACAGCTCCCAACTTACAGGTACAGGTTTAATACCTGCATTTTTATTCACCAAGCTTGTTTCAGATTCCTCATCCCAAGAAGAAATGAGTTTTTCTATTCTTTGTACTTCTGCCAATGCCTCTTGTATATAAATATACCCAAGCTCTTCATCTTCAGAAATTACGGTAATATCAAATTCACCGCCCATTACCTCGTAAGACTTCTTAACTGTTACGTACTGTTTCTCTTGACCATACGCAAAGCAGGTCAATAGACATAAAATTAAGACATAAAATTTCTTCACTTACTTTCTCTATTTGGTGGTAAATATTGACATAAAGAATTAATAAGTTAGGTTGGTGTAGTTATGGTTTACGAATTAGTAGTGTGATGTTTATTCAAAAACACGCAATATAGATCCCTCTAAGCTAGTATTATAAATTTTCAATGACTTAGAAGTACTATTCGGAATTTCATTTAAAGGCGAACCAGTTTGCGAAAATTTAGATCCGTGTACATCGCAATAGAATATACCACCATCTTGATTAACAAATCGTACTTGATCGTATTGCTCGTGGCTACATATTTGAGTTGCAGCAACAAATTCACCTTCAAGGTTCTTAACAACAACTACTAAATTTTTGAGAATAAAACCTCCGTTATTAGCCAGCTTTGCAGCTTCAGAAGACTCAAGGTCGATGGTAAAATCTACATCGGTTGGCTGGGCTACAATATCACCTTCTACTTCGCTATCTTTTGAACAGCTTCCTAAACAAGGAAAAGTAATTGCAAATGCTGCACCCGCACCAAGTGTTCGTAAAAATTTTTTTCTTTCCATAGCAAGATAGGTTTATACAAAAAGAACGATTTATTTACCCTAATCGTATGTGTTAATACACAAAGGTGCCATACTTACTTGAAATTGTTAGTTTTTTCGAATCTGACGCCTCTACCCTACCGATAATTTGAGCATTTACACCAAAACTTTTTGAAATTTCAATGATATCATTTGCTACATCTTCAGGAAGATAAAATTCTAATCGATGACCACAATTGAATACTTTATACATCTCTTTCCAATCTGTACCTGACTGTTCTTGAATCAATTGAAAAAGCGGTGGCACATCAAATAAATTATCTTTTACCACATGTAGTTCATCGATAAAGTGAAGAATTTTAGTTTGCGCCCCTCCACTACAATGAATCATTCCGTGGATTTCTTTTGAACTATATTTTGAAAGTATTTTTTTAACGATAGGTGCATACGTTCTTGTTGGCGACAATACTAATTTACCTGCATCGATAGGCGAATTCTCAACCGTATCGGTCAACTTCACATTACCAGAATAAACAAGATCTTTAGGTACCTCGGCATCAAAACTTTCAGGAAATTTTTCAGCTAAGTAATTCGAAAAAACATCATGGCGGGCAGAAGTAAGTCCGTTACTTCCCATTCCTCCATTATACTCCTTCTCATAATTGGCTTGACCGAAAGACTCTAAACCAACAATTACATCACCTGCTTTAATATTGGCATTATCAATAACATCAGTCCTTTTTAATCTAGCGGTAACCGTAGAATCTACAATAATGGTTCTTACCAAATCACCAACATCAGCAGTTTCACCACCAGTAGAATGAATGGTAATACCAAATTCACCTAAATCATTGATCAATTCTTCAGTACCATTTATAATTGCAGAAAGTACTTCACCAGGAATTTTATTTTTATTTCTACCAATAGTAGAAGAAAGCATAATATTATCAGTTGCCCCAACACAAATAAGATCATCGATATTCATAATCAATGCATCTTGAGCAATACCTTTCCACACAGAGATATCTCCGGTTTCTTTCCAGTACATATATGCCAAAGAAGATTTAGTACCCGCACCGTCTGCATGCATTACTAAGCAATACTCTTCATCTCCCGTTAAGTAATCAGGAACGATTTTACAAAACGCTTTCGGAAAAAGACCTTTATCAATATTCTTTATCGCATTGTGTACATCTTCCTTTGAAGCTGACACGCCGCGTTGCTGATATCTTTCACTGCTTGATGTGGACATAATTTAGATTTGTGGCAAAAATAAGGGAATCATTAAAACTGCCACTGCTGTTCAGCTTAATATTCCCTCAATTTTTTCAATTACGAATTTGACTTACTGAATAAATAATAATTCTCTATACTTTGTTAACGGCCATAAGTTGTTGTCCATCAGTTTTTCTAGTTTATCACTATGTATTCTAATCTCAACAAAATATGGTTTTACATTATGGCAATATGCTTCAGCCTTCTTCTTCGTATCTTTCAAAGAATTTGCCTTTTTACGAGCATCTGCCATGGCATCTACCATTTTTTTAATACCTACTACATGCTCGGCAATTTCTTCGATCATGGTCAATTGCCCCTCAGAGAATTTTTTATGAGCTGCACCATAAATTTCTTTCAATCCCGATACGTTTTTAATCAACTTATTTTGATATTCTAACGCTGCAGGCATTATATAACCATACACCAACTCATTATACACTCTACCCTCTATCTGTAGATGCATAATATAATTTTCTAAATCTACCTCTTGGCGAGCACTAACCTCAACCTCACTCATAACGTTCATTGACTCAAATAGCGCAATACTATTCTTTGATGTCAAAACTTCTAATGCCTCTGGCGTATTTTTATTATTACTTAACTTTCTTCTTTTGGCTTCATTTTCCCAGTCGGTACTATAACCGTCACCATCAAAACGAATTCTTTTAGATGTTTTAATATATTCACGAAGCACATTAAAAACAGCTTCGTCTTTTTTCAAGCTTTTCTTATCGATCAATACATCGACCTCCTTTTTGAAATCTTTTAATTGCTTCGCAACTATAGTATTTAATATAGTCATTGGCTTGGCACAATTCATTTTTGCACCCACACCACGCATCTCAAATTTATTTCCTGTAAAAGCAAAAGGCGATGTTCTGTTACGATCGGTATTATCCATCAATATTTCCGGAATTTTACCTACCACGTTCAGCTTCAGCTCTGTTTTTTCCTCGGGAGATAATTTCCCTTTAGAAACTCCTTCCAATTCATCAAGAACGTTGCTTAATTGCGAACCAACAAAAATTGAAAATATAGCCGGTGGTGCTTCATTAGCCCCTAAACGATGGTCGTTACCTGCCGATGCAATTGAAGAACGCAAAAGCTCTTCGTATGTATCAACCGCTTTAATGGTATTTATAAAAAAGGTCAAAAATTGAAGGTTTTTCATTGGTGTAGAACCCGGACTCAATAAATTAACTCCCGTATCTGTTGCTAATGACCAGTTGTTATGTTTACCAGAACCATTAATACCAGCAAAAGGTTTCTCATGAAAAAGTACCTTAAGATGATGTTTATCTGCAATCTTATCCATCACATCCATCAATAACAGATTATGATCAATAGCTAGATTGGCCTCTTCAAAAACAGGAGCTAATTCGAACTGATTCGGTGCAACCTCATTATGTCTCGTTTTAACAGGAATACCCAATTTGGTGCATTCTTTTTCTAAATCGCTCATAAAACTTAACACGCGACTCGGTATTACTCCGAAATAATGATCATCTAACTGCTGCCCTTTTGCCGGTGTTTCACCAACCAAAGTGCGACCCGTCATCATAATATCTGGTCTAGAATGTGCAAGAGCTTTGTCAATTAAAAAATATTCTTGCTCCCAACCCAATGTAGCATTAACCTTGGCGACGGTTTTATCAAAATACTTAGCTACTGCAGTTGCTGCATCATCAACAGCACCTAAAGCCCTTAACAAAGGTGCTTTATTATCTAAAGCTTCACCCGTATAAGAAACAAAAACAGTCGGTATACATAATGTAGTACCATAAATAAAAGCTGGTGAAGATGGATCCCAAGCGGTATACCCCCTTGCCTCGAACGTATTTCTAATTCCGCCACTTGGAAAACTAGAAGCATCTGGTTCTTGCTGCACCAATTGTCCGCCTCCAAACTTCTCTAATGCCGTACCATCTGGCAAAAGATCAAAAAATGCATCGTGCTTTTCAGCTGTAGAACCTGTTAATGGTTGAAACCAATGTGTATAATGCGTAGCACCCATGGTAATTGCCCAACCTTTAATAGCCTCGGCAACTTGATCTGCTATTTTTCTATCAATTTTAGAACCTGAAACCATAGCACCCTTTAAACTCTCTAAGGCATCTTTGGTAAGATATTGCAGCATCTTTTTTTCATTGAAAACGTTGACACCGAACAACTCAGAACGTCGACCTTTTTCCTCAATTGCAATACTTTGTCTCTTCTGACTTTCGGCTATGGCAGTAAATCTTGATGATTTCATATGTAAATACATTGTTAATTTGACAAAATTACGTTCAATAAATATAAATATGATAAAATACCCAATAAAAAATAGGGGTAGAAAACAGAAAATTTAATTTTTCAACATTAACCCCCTAAAAAAACGTAACCAAATCATAAAAAACATATTTTTGTTTGTCTTTTATTAAAAAATAACGAACATATTATGGCTAAAATTAAATTAGAATATATCTGGTTAGATGGATATTTTCCGACTCAAAACCTGAGGAGCAAAACTAAGGTAGAAGAACACGAAGATTTCAAAGGTACATTAGAAGAGCTAGACAACTGGTCTTTTGATGGATCTTCAACGAAACAAGCTGAAGGTGGATCATCTGACTGCTTATTGGTACCTGTAGCTATATACCCAGACCCTGCTAGGATAAACGGTTATTTAGTTATGACAGAAGTTATGAATGCAGACGGAACTCCGCATGTATCTAATGGAAGAGCTACAATTGATGATGAAGATGACGATTTCTGGTTCGGTTTTGAGCAAGAGTATTTCATTATGGATACCAAAACACAATTACCTTTAGGTTTCCCAATTGGTGGTTACCCTGCACCACAAGGTATGTACTACTGCTCTGTAGGTGGTAAAAATACACATGGTAGAGGTTTAGTTGAAGAACATGCTGATCTTTGTATCGATGCAGGTTTAAATTTTGAAGGAATTAACCAAGAGGTTGCTTCTGGACAATGGGAATATCAATTATTTGCAAAAGGCGCTAAAAAAGCCGGTGATGAAATCTGGATTTCTAGATACCTTTTAGACAGATTAACTGAAAAATATGGTTACTATATCGATTACCATCCAAAACCATTAGGAAAAGACATGGATTGGAATGGATCTGGTATGCATGCAAACTTCTCTAACACGACATTAAGAACTTGTGGTTCTAAAGATACTTACGCGGCTATCTGCGAATCTTTCCGTCCGTTTGTTAAAGAACACATTGCTGTTTATGGTGAGTTTAACGACCAACGTTTAACTGGTTTACATGAAACTGCAGCTATTACAGATTTCTCTTGGGGAGTTTCAGATAGAGGAGCTTCAATACGTATTCCAATTATTGCTGTTGAAAAAGGATATAAAGGATGGTTAGAAGACAGAAGACCTGCTTCAAATGCTGATCCATATAAAATTGCAGCTAGAATTATTAAGACGGTTAAAACTGCAAAGATTTAATACCAAATTAATTGTTGATTATACTAAAAACGCCTTGGAATCTTTCCAGGGCGTTTTTTTATTGATAGTATTTTAAAAATAATATTACTTATCCAATAGTCACATATATAAAGGCTAGATAAACACTAATCAATATTAAACCATCTCTCCAACCCAACCTCAATCCTTTAGGTATAAAAACTAATGGAAGAATTAGGAAAGATATGCCTAACATCCAGAAGATATCATTTGTCAAAAGACCCTGATCCATAACGGTAATTGGTGTAATTATAGAGGTTATACCTAATACAGCAAGCAGGTTGAAAATATTAGAACCAATTAGATTTCCTAAAGAGATTGCTTTTTCTTTCTTTATCACTGCAATTATAGACGCTGCAAGTTCAGGAATACTTGTACCGACAGAAACTATCGTTATACCTATTACACGCTCACTTACACCAAAAACAGTTGCCATACCCACTGCACCATTAATTAACATCTCAGAACCTCCCCAAAGGGCACCACCACCTAAACCTAAAAATAAAGCCGTCTTATAGGTAGGCATCATAACATCTGGTTCATCTTCTTCATCTATAACCGCAGGCTTTTGAAAACGTAACAGATATACCAAGAATAGAAAAAGAAAGACTACCATTATTATACCTTCATATTGCACGAGTACTCCGTCAAAGTATATAAAGAAGAAAAACAATAAAGAAGCAAGCATCATTACAGGCCAGTCAGTAGTATAGAAACTCTTACTTACATCTATAGGGCTCAACAAAATAGTAATAGCAAGCACTAAACCTAGGTTAGCTATATTAGATCCCACTACGTTACCAAGTGCCAAATCTGGAAATCCGTCCAGAGCTGCATTAATACTGACAATAAGTTCTGGTGCCGATGTCGCGAATGACACCACTGTCATACCTATTACTATTTTCGGAATTTTAAGTTTTAACGATAAATCTACCGCAGCTTTCAATAACCAGTTTCCACCTGCTATTAATAATACGAGTCCACCAACGATGAATAAGAAATCTTGCATGAAAAGAATTTTGGCAAATATAAATAGAAGATACGTGATGGCATATGACAATTGATGTCATCTAAATTTTAAAACTAAATCTCCATTTAATATCGTGTTCCGATTTGTAAAAGACAATCCATTTTTGTTTGACAGGAATGAAAAGGCAGAAATTCATCACTTTTATAAAATATTTAGTCTACGATTCTCAAATCGGACAAGAAAACCCTCTACAATTATTACTAAATATAATCTAAAACAAAAATATAATTATGAAATGAAACTAAATTGTAGGTAACTTATTTTTAATTATAACACATTCCGTTTTTACAGTTACACATTAGCATTCGAATACATTATTTTAACAAATTTCATTTGTCGGAACAGTACTACAATGATATCTTTCGAGAACAATCAAACGAAATTTATCAACCACTAAAACTTTACTCTATGATTGCCCTAATAAAACTTCTTGTAATGCTAATTTTAAGTATAATAGTAACTCTGGTATATCAATAAATATTTATCATATCCTAAAACATAGAAACCTAGCGACTTGATCAATCGTTATGTTATTTATGTATTTTTGTTAAAATTTTAAATTGAAAAAGAAACTCTACAAACTAATTGCAAAGCTCAATAAAGCTCTTCTACCATCCTACAGTAAACAACGGTTAGATTTATCTAAGGCAAGTAAGTTACAATTGGCGCTTATCGGTTGGCGCTATTTGATTACCACAAAAGCATTAGATTAATATTTCATTAAAGATTTTACAGGGTAAGAATTTATTTTAGTACCACCTTCTAAAAAAGTTAATTCAATAAGAAAATTACATTGTACAATCTCTCCACCTAATTTTTCTATTAATTTACAGGTCGCATTCGCTGTACCACCAGTCGCTAACACATCATCATGTATTAAGACCCTATCACCTTTCTCTATTCCATCAATATGAATTTCTAAGGTATCGGTACCATATTCTAAATCGTAAGTTTCCCTAAGGGTCGCAGATGGCAACTTACCTGGTTTCCGAACAGGCACGAATCCGGCATTAAGCTTATCGGCTAGCAAGGGTCCGAATATGAATCCTCTACTTTCCATACCAACCACTTTGTCTATTTTTTGACCCTCTAGCAGCTCATAAAGTGCATTTGTCGTTTCTTTAAGAGCTTTAGGGTTTTGCAGTAACAAAGTTATGTCCTTAAAAACCACTCCTTCTTTAGGAAAATCGGGCACATCTCGAATTAAACTTTTAAAATCCATTTAATATTGTGTTCTTTATTTTGTGGTAAATGTAAAAAGAAATATATTTGCACCCCGTTAAGGGAAAAATAAATTCGGCCTCGTGGCGCAACTGAATAGCGCACTTGATTACGGCTCAAGAGGTTACAGGTTTGAATCCTGTCGAGGTCACAAGTTTAACTTACTAAAAGAGTCAAAACCCTGCAAATTTTATGATTTGCAGGGTTTGTTGGTTTTAAGGGCATCATATGAAATCAATTGATTTGATATGTATTGGCAACAAATCGACAACAAAAAAGTTAATCGACAACAATTGTTGTCGATTTGGCAAAACCGTTGTAATTTTAAAAGTATAGTTGATTTGACTTTCGTCTCTAATAATTAATTAAAAGACGACAACTATGAGTACTTCAAACACATTTTCAATCCTATTTTGGATTAATTCTTCACGTGCTAAAAATTACTTAACCACAGTTCAAGCCAGGATTACTGTAGATGGTAAAAGAGCAACCATTAGTCTTAAATTAAAAGCAGATATTCGTTCTTGGGATAATGAAAAACAACGAGCAAAAGGTAATAAAGAGAAATCTAGAAGGCTAAACCTCTATCTAGATCAGGTTTATGCTCAGCTTATACAATGTTATCAAGAATTGAGATTTAAAAACCAATTGATAACAGCCCAATTAATTAAAGCAACATATTTAGGTTTTGATGGTGACTCTAAAACTCTTTTAGAACTTATAAAATACCATAACAATAAAATTTCAAACACCCTTGCAGTAGGTTCGATTCGAAATTTTAGCATTACTGAAAACTATATAATCAAGTTTATAACTAAAGAGAAAAAGACAAGCAACATTTTTCTTAAAAAATTAGATTATAAATTTCTTTGCGATTTCGAATGCTATTTAGCCAATTGCTGGCCCAAAGGTCATCCAAAAGGTATGGGCCAAAATACAATCATGAAGCATATACAAAGGTTGAGAAAAATGGTAACCTTGGCATATCATATGGAATGGATAGATAAAGACCCTTTCGTTAGATGGAAACCTGTTTTTGCTTGAAACTATAAATCTATTTAATGGAGAATATCAACTTTAAAGTATGAACTCTTTCTATATTGAAATAACCTTGACTCAAGACGGAAATCAAATTTAGCTTTACAACGTATTACAGATAGGTAAAAGTTTGAACAATTATAGAAGCGATTTAAAACCATATGTTCGAATTAAATAGTTAGTTTTTATTTCACTTGAGTCTGTAATTTTACTTTCCTAAAATATTCTGCAAGACCTATAAAATTTTTTTCTTCTATTAACTTTTTATCGAAGAGAGAACTACCCATCCCCACCCCAAACACACCAGCTTCAAAAAAGGATTTAACATTCTCTAAAGTAACTCCACCGGTAGGCAAAAGTTTTATTTCATTAAGTGGGGCCGATATGTCCTTTATAAATTGGGTTCCAAGCTGAGTTGCAGGAAATATCTTTACAGCAGATGCCCCCAAACTCCATGCTTTGTATATTTCAGTTGGAGAAAAGGCACCAGTAAAAATAGGTATATTTTGCCCAACAGATTTAAGGATAACTGCTTCATCTATAATTGGGGTTACAATAAACTGGGCACCCGAACCTACAGCCATATCGTAATGTTCCATATTACAGACAGTACCTGCTCCTACATTGAGGTTGTGAAATTCACTCCTTAGTATTGAAATTATATCTGTAGCCCCAGCTGTATTCATGGTTATTTCAATGGTGTGAAGACCTGCCTTTAAATATGCATTGACTATATCCCGAATAACATTGATGGACACTCCTCTTACAATTCCAACAATAGGAGCATTATTGTATAGTTCCCAAGAAAATGAATTTTTATCTGACATGTTGTTCTAAAATTTTTCTCTGCCCAAATAGTAGGGCCGTTTCTATAAATTGTGGATCAAAACAAACGATTCGGTCCAAGGGCAGGAAAGATTTCAAGGCCAATTGGTACAATTCGTTCTGTATTCCGGTAACTGCAAGGTACACAGTTTCGTTTTTTTCCTTCAAATAGCTTAATTCTGCTCCTATTAACAATCCCGATAGAAAATAATAGTTTTCATTACTGGAAACATTATGTATTAAACTATTTGCCCTAATAGTAAATAAGGAGGCCATCTGTTGGTTGGCAATTCCTTTATTAACACCCTGAATAAAACTATCCTTAAATGACGAGCTCCATCCTACTTCTTCCACTGAAGCCGACAAAATACTGTGATTCCCTATAACCTCGAACAATTCGCCCGTCATATAGGTGGTAAAATCTATAAATCGCCCAGCATCAAAATAGATATGTTTGCTATGGGTGCCAGGTAATACCAGAATACCCTTTTCATCCCTAGGCAGATAATCAGTCAGTCCAATAGCTTGGATTTCTTCCCCTCTCATTACATCGCAATTTGTTCTAGCCCCAGAAATTAAAAGAAGGTCCAATTTATTATTGATTGAAAGCCAATTGCTTATTAGGTCTTCCCCACTAAAGGCAATGGGCAATTTGCAGTACTCCAATTCCTGCATCCCTAATGAGGAGGACAACATTCCAGAAGCAACCAAATAGTTGTTTTTTAATCTGTTTAAATCCAACTTTTCTAGCTGCCCCAACAAATAATCTGTAAAAAAAGCTTGCTGAGACCGTTCACTTTGAAGCTTAAATAACTGATAGCACTTTTTAATTCCTAAATCGGTCTTTATTTCGGACATCACCTTTAATGAATGGAAATCCACCAAACTGAGTCTAAAATTGGATGTCCCCCAATCACAACTAATAAATTTTTCTGGTAGCCCCATATTTCTTACAATACTTTAGTTGCCCTTTTTTTCAATAAGATAATCCTCAAATACATAAGCAAAGCAAACCACTTAAATAATTAGGCTATTAGAGCAGATAGATTATCAAGATTAAAGTTTTTTGTCCTTTAATATCATTTTTCTCATACCTAGGTGTATTAACAATGAAATGAGCAAAAGCCCAATACCAAGGATGGTTATAATCATTCTTCCACTATTGCTCATATAGGTAAGAAAAAACAGTCCTATTGCACAAATAACCAAACTTACGATAACAACTTTCCCCGGGAACGTGTCAAATGCTCGTGCTACCTCACCAGCCTTTAAATCCTCTATTGACGAGATGCGTAACTCTTCTATAGCATTCCACCCTTTGTCAACCTTGTTTTTACTAAATCGCTGAAATATAATTAGCATTAGAATGGGAAGCAAAACCCCCACTAAAACATCAATATCCTTACTTTGAATAGAAAGACCAAAGCGAAGAAAGGCACCAATTGCAAAACTCGTTAAGGTGACAATGCACATTTCTTTTATGCCGATCTTACGACTGAACATTCCCCACAAAGCAGGGGCCAACAAGGGCACTACCATTAAAGAGTTGATAGAGATTACAACTTTTTCAGCCCCACCCATAATCGGGACCAGTAGAGCGCCCATAATTAAGACCAGTCCGAGTATTGCGGTAAAAATGCGCCCCACTCTAACCAAGACTCTTCCCGATGCGTTCGGGTTCATTAATGGACGATAGAAATCGTTGGTTAAAACACCGGCAAAGACATTGAGTTGTGAACTTACCATACTTGCCGTGGCAGAGAACATTGCGGCAAACATAAGTCCTAAAACACCAACAGGCAAAACAGATTGAGCAGCCATTATATATGCTTGTTCCGGGTTAGCATTAGGGTTTACCCCTCTGTAAATCAGTGGAGGCAGTAACCATAAAATAGGTGTTACTAGGTACATAATCCCAAAAAGATAGGTTGATTTTTTTGCATCGGAAGGGGATTTAACAGCTAAAAAACGTTGAACAAAAGCCCATTCCGCCCCAATAATAAAAAAGTTAATGGTAACCCATCCAAATAAGAAAAACCATCCATAATCACCCGATGTAGGGGAGAAAAAAGTTTCTGGAAGGGTAGTTACCAATTCGTCAAAGTTATCAACTTTATCTATCATCAAAACGGCAACTAAGAATACAACTAATGTAAGAATGATAAATTGAACGACATCGGTCATTAGAACAGCCCATAAACCACCTATCATTGTGTACATAATAACGATCAATCCAAAAAATATAACCGCCCAAGTGAGGGATAGGTTTCCAGTGGCTGCATTCCTAAAAAAATTTCCCTCGTCCAAAGGGATTAAGGCTACTAAGACAATTGCTAGTGCATATAACGAAACCGCTACAGCCAACATTTTTTTTAGCAACATTGTCCAGGTATAAAAATGGAGCCCAATTTTTCCGAATCGTAAATTTATATATTCGGCCGGGGTGGTTACACCAAGCTGATTCCATTTGCCTGCCACAAAATACCCTGCCAATAAAGCAGCTATTCCATAACACATATTGATAAGTATCGCTACGATTCCTAATTTGTATGCAATCCCCCCCCAAACGACAAAAGTACCTGCTGAGAACATCGTCATAAAACCACTGAGTCCAGAAGCCCACCATGGTGCTTGTCTCCCTGCAGCAAACATATCTTTTTGGTTAGAGTTTCGCTTTGCAGATACTAAAGCAATGGCTAAAACTCCTAGAATATACAGTATTAGTGTATAGTAATCAAAACTTCTCATACTAGTATTATTTTATTTTAGAGGTAATCCGTTTTCTTTTTTTTAACTCTAGTTAAAAAAGCTATTCCCTTACAATAAGTTCTTTTAATTTAAATTCATCAAATTCAATTCCCAACCCAGGACCTTCTGGTACATGAGCATATCCCGGTTCATACTTAATAGGATTTTTTAGCAGTATATTTCCTCTAGAACCAAATGCAGAAGTATTTCCAGCGATATTTCCGCCTTCTATCATTGCGGCATTTGGGGTAGCCACCATTAAATGTATAGAAGCTGCTACATATGGTGGGAATCCACTACTTACATGTGCAGACCATAACACTCCGAGTGAATCAGCTAAATCTGCAATTCTTTTACATTCCGTTATACCACCCGCACGGCCCAAATCAGGGTTTATAGCATCGGCTCCGTTTTTTATCAAAAGATCACGAAATTGAAATCTATTGCTATATGTTTCTCCGACGCAGATAGGAGTATCTATTGCTTCTGCTAATATTGGATATTTATCATATTCTTCAGGTAAAAGTGCATCTTCGAACCAAGCAATATTACCCATTTCATCGAATTTCCTGCCTACTAGAATCGCTTCAGAAAGGTTAAATGCGCCTAAAGAATCAATGAAGAGCTGTCCCTTTGTACCTACAGCCTTGGACATTGCTCTTATTCGTTCCATATCATCAGCGGTAGAACCTTTACCAAATCCTGTTTTAATTCCAGTGAAGCCCAATTTAATGGCTTCAGCTGCTTCCTCCGGAGTTTTGCCACTGGTATATGTTGGGATTGTACTTCTAAACTTGCCTCCCAGTAATTGATATACTGGTGTATCTAAATATTTTCCTAAAATATCCCATAATGCAATATCAATACCTGCAATAGCTGTTGTAAAATAACCAGTAGAATGACCTCTCATTCTTTCACTAGAATACATTTTTTCCCATAGAGGTAAAATATTCAGAGCATCTTGCCCTAATAATATTGGCCGTAACAAGTCTGAGATTACTCTTTGGTGCACCCTAGGAGCTGTTGGGGCATGACACTCGCCCCATCCTATAATCCCTTGGTCTGTGTGAATTTTTACCAATAAAGTTTGAGTATGTCCTTTTGGTCGTGACGGGCTTGCATGGTCCAATCGATGACCTACCCCAGGTTTTCCTTTCATAAAACCTATTGGCGGCATATCGATTAATTCATCAGGTTTTGCATCATCATTTGGGGAGCGAACTATAAACGTTTCAACATCTGTAATTTTAAGAATAGGTTTTACCCCTCTTCTTCTTTCTTCATTAATAGTATTTGCAAAAATACCTGTCAAAGGAGTTAAAGCCGCAAGTGGAGTTAGTGATGCTGTTCGCAATAAGTTTCTTCTAGATATCATGGTTTATAATTTAGAGTTATATTTAAGTTTTAATAGCTTTAGTATTGTTTTTATAGTGGAGTTAATAATTATATTTTCACCTTAACAACAACCTTCTTTATATCTGAATTTTTATTTGATTTTACACCCGGCATATGTAAATCATCTGGGAAAAAAATAGCAAACATTCCTTTCTCGACGCGAATCATCGATGTAGTGCTTTCATATAAAGAATAGTCTTTTTCTTTATTGATATATATGGGTATTTGATCTGTAAAGGTTGTTACTCCTATAAGCTCAACACCATTAATTATATATTGAATATCAATGTACTTATTGTGCCCTTCTAATTTGCAATCTATTTTTTCCTTTGTTTGGTAATTTTGTAAAATAGCGTAAATATTATCATTATCTACAGTGTATTTTCCAGATTCCATTTCGGAAAAATCAGTTTCATTAATATATGCAAAAGCCTGCGCTAATCTTTGACTAAGGTTTATATAGAGTTTGTGGTTTTCAATTTTATCAAGTATCATTTTTTTTTATTTAGAGCATGACTACTGTTGAGTATCAGTGATCGGATTTTATAGTAATTTCATTTTAGATTTCATTTCTTGTGTAGGTTCAGCACCTATTCCATAACCAGATGGTAAGCTGTAAAAACCAGACTGACATGTTATGTTTCCAGTGGTAAAATGATTGAAAGCTCCGAATATAGAATGCTGGTATTCGTGAGATACCACATTTTGGATAGCAGCACTCGCTTGTATACTAGCATTCAAAAAAATACCAGAGCCAATAGTTGCGTGTGGAATAATCGATAGGTGATGTGCTTGTGCATATCTAGCTATGCGCATAAATTGCGTTACGCCAGTATGCCCCATCTCAGGTTGAATAATTTGACATGCTCCTTTGTCAATTCTAAGTTTAGCATCATAGACTGTTCGCCATTCTTCCCCAGAAGCTATAGCACATTTTGTACTACGAGAAACCCATCCTAAACCATTTATATCTTCTGTTGCCACTGGAGCCTCTATAAACCAAGGCCGATATTTTAACATTTTATCTACCAACAAAACAGCTTCATCTCGGTTATGTGCCCAATGCATATCACAAGCTATTTTTGCATTTTCACCAAGATAATGTCTTAATTCTTTAATTTCTGATGTTATACCTTCATCAGCGATTGGAAGCGCAAATTTAAAAGAATTAAAACCACGCTTTTGCCAAGAAAGTGCTAACTCACAACGTTTTTCAAGTGTAGATTCTGGTAAACCAGAAACATAAGCTGGAATAGTCGTACTTCTTATACCCCCTAAAACACGAGCTAAAGGTTGTTTCGATAATTTACCAACGATATCCCAAAGAGCAATATCAATTGCGGCCAGTGCATCATGGTAAAAGCCACCATGGTAACCTCGTACCCGCATCATATCATAAAGATCTTCATATATACATTCTACATCAAAGGGATTTCTACCAATTACAAACCCTTTTAGTAAGTCTTTAATAATAGTCGCAGTAGCATTATGTGCTACCAGCCCGTAGGTTTCTCCCCAACCAACTACATCGCTATTAGTCCATATCCTAACAACAATGGAGGAGTTTTTTTGTGGATAAACAGTTTTATTTCCATTACGAATAAAATAACCGTATTCGTTAATGGTTTCGCCCTTTCTTAATGACCCTAAATATGGTGTTTCCTGCTCTAGTAAAACAGAAAACACTTCAACACCAGCAATAGTTTCGTTATTATTTAAGACACCCATGTTAATGCTTTTGATTTAATTAAATCTTCTAACATATTATTAATATCTTTCATAGCTTGCTCTTCAAGTTTTGTTATTGGAGCGCGCACATGTTGCATATTCGTAATTATACCTCGTTTATACAAAACATATTTGGTAAGTCTCGTGCGATATATTACTTGTGCAGTAAGAAGTGGTAAGCTAAGTCGGTACAGTCTACGTGCTGTGTCATAATCTCCATTTTTATAAGATTTAAATAGTGCAACATGTAAGTCTGTAATCTCTGCCGCAGGTAAGGCTCCAATGGCTCCCCTATTAAGTTCATCTATAATATAGCGAGCTCCTCCACCCCCAAATATTCCAATTAAATGCGGAATAGAATTTTTTAATAGTGAAGTAATTCTGGGACCAGATGGTAACGTTTCTTCTTTTATATAAGTAATTGAAGGATTACTACTTACTATTTCAAGAATAAACTCTACATCTAGGCCGGCACCCATTGGAGATGGAGCATTCTGTAGCATTATTTCACAATTTGGTAAGTTTTCGGAAATATGTAAAAAGTATTCTTTATGCTTAGTAACATCATTACCTAAATGTGAAGGAGCCATTATCATAAACCTAGTAATTCCAAAACTACAAGCTTCCTTTCCTAGTGCAATAACATCATTAGAATCTGGAGCACCAATACCTGCTATTAATGGAACCTTCCCATTTACTTCATCAACCAAAAGTTTTAATAAGATCCCGCGTTCTTCTTTTGAGAGAAAACTATATTCACTTGCCATACCAGGAAAAACAATTCCATCCGCTCCCGATTCAAGAGAAAATTGAATAACTTTTTTTTGAGATTCTAGATTTATTTCGTCATTATCGTTGAATATAGTCGGGATTACAGGAAAGATTCCTTTTAATGTGTTTACTTTCATTTTTTAAAATTTAAAGACTTATTTTATTTTTATGCCTATTCTTAATCTTTTTGATTTGAGTTCTCAAAAAAAAGATAATTCAGGATAAAATATGCTATAATTAAATTTAAAACGGTTTCGGGAACGCTTTAAATTTTCGGGAACGTTTCCGAAATACTTGTGGATGCATAATTTCATACAATCATAATTACACCCTTTTTGCAATTACGATGATTGTAAAAAATAAGATAAAGTCTATTGAAAGTTGTAATTATATAGGCTAAAAAGAGGAAAGAATTTTTGACTAAGTACAATTATGGTTTAGCTACAGAAGATTCTCTAATGTTTAAATCCCCGTTCATTATAATGGTTTGATGTTCTTCACTCTCTTTACTCATTAAATTTAATAATAACTCGCCTGCTTTTCGGCCCATTTCAGAGGTAGGTTGTTTTACACTACTTAATTTGGGGGTAACCAATTCCGCCATTCTGGTCTCTGTAAAACTCATTATTGCGATATCCTCTGGAATTTTATAACCATTTCCTTGGAGTGCTTTAATTACTCCCATTGCCACGCGATCATTGAAACAAAAAATGGCATCTGGGATATCCTGATTATATATTAAATCTTGGGCTGCTTCTATGCCATCATTGGTCATTAGACCTGCTTCTAATATTTTATAGTTTTCTTTTGGAAATTTATATTTAGACATTGCTTTTTTGAATCCATTTATTCTATCTTCAGATACTTCTTGCCCTTTTGGGCCACATATATAGTATATCTTTTTATAATTTTGTAGGATTAAGTGTTCCGTAGCGAAATAGCTCCATTTTTCATTATTGAACAGAACTTTTGATGCTTCCAATGATTTTTCAGCTCGACTAACAAAGACAATTGGATATCCATTATCAATAAGCTTCATATAATAATCCATATTGCTGCCTTTTGATGAAGTAGGAGCGATAATTAAACCATCTACCATATTACGAGTTAACATAATAACATTCTTTAATTCTACTTCGCTATTTTCATCTGATTGCATTAAAATTACCTGATACCCTGAAATCATTAGAATTTCCTGTATGCCCAGTGCTATTTCTGCATAATGTTCATTAATAAATTCAGGAACAATAATACCAATATTAAATGTTTTTTTTTGACTTAGTCTTTGTGCAATTGGATTTGGGAAATATCCCATTTCTTTGGCTGTTTTTAATATAAGTTCTTTGGTTTCTTTTTTGATGTCATATTTATCGTTAAAGGCTCTTGATATCGAGGAGGTAGATAAGTTTAATTTTTTTGCTACATCTTTAATTGTGATATATTTCATTTTTTAGGTTTTTTCATGCATCTTTAATGTAATTCTAAAAATATAGATTGTAAAAAGATAGAGGTTAGTAGTTGGTCTTAAGTTAATCTTTTTTGTCATGCTTTTTCATTGTTGACTAATTTGTTATTAAGGTGATGGATATTGTCCCTTTGCTTAGCTATTTGTTCATCCTAATAAATATGAGATGAAGTATCTCTAGTGAATGAAATCACCAATTCATAAATAGGTAGTTTTTATAAAATATTTCAACTAGGAAATTAAGGCTATAATTAATGTCTTATGTTTTTACATTGGAAAAATAATTTTCCTTTAGATTATACCAATAGCCTTCCATTTATTTCTGATTAGTTTTAAGAATTATATGATATTGGAGATGAAGATGTCCTGTATGGATGGTGGGTGAGAATTATTTCCCAATTGACTTACATGCGCTTTATTTTCCGTCCTCCGTAATTTAGATTTCGGTAACCCCTTTCTTTCTCTTAGCATCAAATTTTACCCGTCTTTTCTAATTACATTCCGCCGATTACGTACTCGTCAACATTTTCGGTCCTATTAATGTAATGGTTTAATACTGTGAATTATCCTGTATTCAGAAGATATCTTTGTAATAAATATTTAACCTTTGTCCATCCATATCATTTTGATCTGCCAATTCTGTTTATACATTGCAGTGGTTCTGTGTACGCAAAAAAACTATTACCCGTTAGCCTGAATTTGAATCAATATGGAGCGCCCATATATTATAACATATTTGATATGGTTACAGTAAGAATATTAATTTAATTAAGGAATGACTGCTGTTGAGTAACAACTATCCGATTTAGCTATAATATCATTTTAGATTTCATCACATATACAAGTTTAACATTGCCCCATCCTCGCTCGATAGTCTATAAATCTTGCGCCATGTTTTATGTCGTCTCTTGAAAAATGCATGTATTCCTAAAAAATGCAAAGCTGCAACTCATTAGCAATTTAATTCTGAATTGTCATACTCGCTTGATGGCTGAACTCAAAATAAGAAGTCCTATGGTCCAACGGTACTTGATATATTTCAGCATAGACAATTTCATTTTCTATGTTGAAATCAAAATAAATTCTTTATGACTATTTTCTAACCTCAAGTTTAAATCTTATTGGGTATGTAATATTTGTAGAATTGCCCCATACATGCAGGGAATCTAAAAATTTCTTTTTGAGGATTATTTCGTAAGTTCAGTGCAATATATCTTTTACACCGTCGAGAGCGGAAGATTCATAATATGAAAATTTCTTGTTTGTTTCGCATCTCCATTTCGATGTGCACTATTAATGGCTAAATGTAAATCAATGATTTCAGTTGCCAGAACAGCCCCTAAAGAACTTAAGGTAGAACTCATCAATTTTATATGTTGAACAATCACTAACAAAAACTACTAATAAATGGAGCATATCATGGTTCAAAAAATCCTTAATCGTTGGTACGGAAGGGAGGGCTTCCTCTTTGATATATTTATTAGCAGCATTGTTATTTAAAATCTGTTTCAATACTTCAGCATTTAGACCAGCTCCTTGGGGAAAAGGAGCATTTTGAAGGGCTATTGCTCCCACGGATAATACCACAGTGACGTCTTAAATGATTACTTCGTGTTTATCAGTATCCATTTCAGCACTTGGGAGCCATGAGCGTGTAATGTAGCCAATACTAACCATTCATCACCCCTTTACTCTAAAGGATAGTTTATTCTTTATTGGAAGCTCTAATTCCGGCTATAACGGGAAATCGCCTATCCAGTTTTGAAACAAGTATTCTTATCAATTCAATACGCTCAACGGAGGTCAGATAATTTCATTCACTTGCCATTCCTAAGAAAACAATTCTATGTACTCCCTAAGCAATTTCGAACTGAATTTTTTTTGTTCTACCAGATCGATTTGGAAATCTTCAGAGAAAAAAGGTGGGTATATCAGGTAAGATACCTTTTAATATAATTTTATTATTTAAACATCCACTCTAATTCCGCCCATTTCTCAGGCCCATCATTTTTTTGTGGGATGCCAGGCGTACTTCGCCCTTGGGTTATATATTTTTCTAAAAGAGATTGTAATTCCTTAACTTTTTGGGGATGCTCTGCAACCAAGTTCTTTTTTTCGGTAGGGTCTTCCTTCAAATTATACAATTGAAACTCCGGTAAACCCTGCATCTCTTCTTCAGTACTAGGAGAAGACCATCCTCCCGAGCCCGGCCATAAAATGAGTTTCCATTCTTCCTTCCTGATGGCAAAACGACCAGTACCAGAATGATGTACCGTGGCTTCTCTAAGAGGTTTATTATAACTCTCTCCTTTCAAAATGGGAAGTATACTATAACTATCTTCACCCGCGGTATCAGGAAGTTTGACATTGACCAATTCAGAAGCTGTGGCCATAAGGTCTATTGTACATATGGTTTCATTTGAAATACCTCCCTCATTTATTTTACCAGGCCATTTAACAATAAAAGGTACACGATGTCCACCTTCGTATATGTCACTTTTTTGTCCTCTGAAAATATAGCTACCATTATGTCCTGCTTTTGAAAGCTCATCACCACGAAAATCCGCCCTTGGCGATTGACCATTATCGCTAGTAAAAATCACTATAGTATTTTTTAAACTTTCTTCTTCACGAACTGCTTCCGTAATCTTGCCGACGACATGATCAACCATTAATACAAAATCACCAAAGGCATTTGTTTTGCTTTTACCAATAAATTCTGTAGAAGGAATTATAGGAGCATGAGGTGCCGTCAAAGCACAATACAAAAAGAATGGTTTGTCACTTTTTGCTTGGTCTTTGATGTATTCGACTGTTTTATCACCTAAATTTGGAAGTACTTCTATATGATTAAAATCCGGTGCTACAGGGCCTTTTCTCCAAAATGCCTTTTCATCGTAATTTACCGAGGAATCTTTAGGTATTGATGTAGCAAGGTTATTTTCAATGTATACATACGGAGGAGAAGAAAGCGATGCTGAAATGCCGTAGAAATATTCAAAACCATGCGTGTTAGGTCCATTTAGTATTGGCTTGTTAAAATCAGTTTCGGGAGCCTCTATATCATTATTCTTAATATTTGGATTGCCCACGAACTGCCAATCCCACCCTAGGTGCCATTTACCAATCATACCCGTACTGTAACCATTTTCTTTGAACAATTCCGCTATCGTCTTGCGTTCATTATTAATAATAGGTTTAGAATAGCCTTTTAGTACACCATGCTTTAATTTAGACCTCCAACTATACCTGCCTGTGATAATACCATATCGCGTAGGCGAACAAACTGCTGAGCTGGTGTGTGCATCGGTAAAAGATATTCCCTCTTTAGCCAATCGGTCAATGTTTACGGTAGCAAAGGCTGCATTTTCATTATACGCGGATACATCTCCATAGCCAAGATCATCGACCAAAATCAGTATTACGTTAGGATTTTGATTTGATTCTTGAGCAAAATTTCTTTGTGCTAAACAACTAATTGTAAACAGTGCTAGTAAGTGAAATTTAGTTAGTTTTTTATACATTAGATATTAAATTAGTATACTTTAATAATATTTATTTTTTAAGATTATTCATTATATTGCAACTCACTTTTCAGGGTTGTTTTCTTTTGTAGAATGCCAGAATTACTTTGCCCTTGGGTAATATATTTTTTCAAACGAGAGTTCGACTACGCCCTGTTTTTATCTTAAAAATTTGTGCGTTATGTCAAATTTGAAAAAATAGGGTAGAATGTTACCATACCACCCTAAAACTAAACAAAACAACTCAACTCTTTGCTAATATCCCGGATTTTGAGTTACGACACCACCACTTGCATCAATTTCTGCCTGAGGTATAGGCCAAAAATAATTTTTTCCTGGATTAAATGATCGTACCTCAAGCTCCCTGAAATCTAAATTCCCAAGCTCTTGACGAGGTTGTGTTGGTGCACCAAGATAGGTAATAAACCCATCGTCATCAATGACGGGAACAAACCTAAGTTCCCCACCGACTTTGCTAAATCCGTTTGCTGGGCTACCCAGTAAAGTAGTATTCATAACTTTCTCAGCAATTTGCCACCTTCTGATATCAAAAAGTCTAAGACCCTCGTTTGCAAGTTCAACTTTTCTTTCTCTTCTAACTATTTTTCGCAGTTCCGTTGGATCAGTAGTAGTAATAGCAGGATAAGTAAGCCCACTTCCGTTATAAGCTCTTTCCCTAATTTGGTTGATCACGTCCACTACACTATCATTTACAGTTCCCGCTTCTATATTCGCCTCAGCATAATTTAAGAGCACTTCTGCATAGCGCATAAGATATATGGGTTGCTCAGATCTTGTAGGATCTGCTCCTGTTCCCGTTACTGATCCAAATAAGATAGGTTCCTCAGAATACTTTCTCCAAAAATAACCCGTAAAAGATGTGAAACGGTTCGAGCCGGCAGATGTGTATTCAATGCCACTAACTGGGTCATTTATTTTTCTTCCTGCAGGATTTGCCGAGTTTACATTAAAAACTCGTTCTATATTAACTCCTCCTTCGACTCGCCATGTTGCGATACTATCACTGTGTTGCTGAATAATAAAATTAGTAAATTCACTACCAGGTAACACAATAGATGCACTTAATCTAGGGTCTCTATTTTCAAATGGACTTGCTGGATTGTACATTGGGTCTTCATCGATGGGTAATCCATTTATGGTTTCATAGCTATCGATAGTTTGTTGAGCAGGCACATAGGCGCACCAACCACCAAAACGGGTTCCTTGCAATTTTGCAAGAGCATGAACACGAGTGCCTTCCGTATATGAAAGATCCAGTAGCACCTCGGAAGAACCAACACCTGCAACGGTAAATAAAGATTTGTAGTCAGGAAAAAGACTATGATTACCAGAGTTGATTACTGCGGAGGCTGATTTGGCCGCTAAAGCATAGTCACCATTATATAATGCAATACGCGATATCAATGCTTTTGCCGCATCTGCAGATGCCCTACCGCGTGCAGCATCAGGCTGTACCTGCGGCAAAACGTCAGCTGACTCCTCTAAATCTACCAATATAGCGGCGACAATATCTGCTTTCGGGGTTTTGGGCAATATAAGATTGTCTAATGACGAAGTTACTTCTGTTCTAAATGGCACGTCACCGTATAGTTCTGTCAAGTAACTATAGAACATAGCCCGTAGAAAAAGAGTTTCAGCCCTAATTTCTGCAAATCGAGCCGGATCTGAGAACTCTTGTGCCTTATCCATATTACTCAACAAGTTGTTTGCTCGTTGTATACCTGTGTAAAAACGATTCCAAAAATCAACAACAATGTCATCTGTGGATGACAAACTACCCGTGGTAACCGGAACGGTACCTCCAAAATTACCTCGGCTGAACGCATAATCTGTACACTCATCCAAGAGCTGAGGAAAAGGTGCCCAAGAAACATAATTTAAGCTTTCGTATACGCCAGCAAGTGCTATTTCCAATTCAGTTTCTGATTGAAAGAAAGTATTACTCGTTGGACTACTAGGGTCTTCCAGATCCAGAACGTCTTCACAGGACCCTAAACAAATAAGGCTGACCATTAATAAGATTTTATATTTTATATTTTTCATATTGTAAAAAATTAAGTTTTAAAAAATTACATTAAGTCCCATGCTAATCACTTTGGTCATGGGATAAATAGAGCCTGTACTGAAAGCAGGTATTATCGGATCTATACCTTCAGGCATCTTACTCCAAGTAATTAAGTTTTGGCCCGATACAAATATTCTGGCACTGGACAGGTCAATTTTCTCAACCAAATCTCTTGGTAATTTGTAACCTAAGGTAACATTTCTAAGCCTTGTGTACGAGGTGTCGTGCAACCAAGTCTCATTAACTCGCCAGTTTGGGTGTGTGCTTACCGCATGCAAACGTGGGTATGGAGAGTTCGTATTTGTCGGTGTCCAATAATCGGACTGCCATTCTTGTACTTTACCGCCGTTATAGAGGGGCCACCCTATCTCATTACTAATCATAACATCCCTTCCGCCTTCATGAAGAAAAGATACTGAAAGATCGATTCCTTTGTATTCCGCAAACAGCTCTAAGCCCCAATTTTTATTAGTAATGCTACTTCCAATTGTGGTGCGGTCATCATTATTTATTTGTCCATCACCGTTTAAATCAACATATTTAATGTCTCCTGGCTCTATGGATCCAAAACTAGGTGTTGGTAAATTTGTATTTAAATCTCCCCCTGTAAAATCACTTTCTTGATATAAACCATCGACCTTAAGACCATAAATAGCGTTGATTTCTCCCCCTACCCGGTTGATAAGGTCATCTGGTGGTAATTGATCAAGACCTCCCAAACTTTGAATTTCATTGTCAAAGCTGGAATGGTTGAAATTAAAACCATATCGGAAACTATCACCTACAATATCATTCCAGCCAAGGACTAACTCATAACCTTTGTTAACAACTTTACCTGCATTTTGGGTCGGTGGCTCAAGACCTACAGATGGTGGTATTGTTACATTTAAGAGGATATCTTTTGTTGTCCGAACATAGTATTCGGCTGTCATGGATAATTTACTCTTGAAAAGTTTGGCATCAACCGCAATGTTTTCGGTTTCCCCAGTCTCCCATTGCAATTGCTGATTTGCCATAACCTGTTGTGCGCCACCAGAAACTGGTGTACCTCCAAGAGTAGCATCAGCGTTACCCAACCCAAATAGTGCCGTATATGGAAAATTCACTTCAACTGCTGCTAATTCTCCATCAGCACCTTGAACATTTGTTGCTGCTCCCCCTTCATTTGGAACTGCGTTTCTAAATATAAATTGGTTGCCCAACTGGCCCCATGACGCTCTCAACTTCAGAAAGTTGATAACTTCATTATTCTTTAAAAAACCTTCCTCTGAAATGACCCAACCAAGCGAAAATGATGGAAACGTAGAAGAGCGGACTGTGGGTCCGAAACGTGAGGAAGCATCACGTCGAACATTAGCCTCCAACAAGTATTTGTCTTTATAAGCATAATTAACCCTACCAAACACAGATTCAAGTCCATTCAATGTAGAGCTTCCTCCATTTAATTGTGTGTCAGGTGGACCTTGGTCTAGACCTCGATAATCGCTGAGCGAAAAACCCTGCCTGCTTGCATACCAAATTTGTGAATCGAACTTCAAAAATTCATATCCGGCTATAGCCGATACACTATGATTCCCAAAGTCTTTACCCCAATTGGCAACGACATTAAGAGTTTCTTGAAAAGTCGTATAGTTTTCCTTATATAAGTCATTTGATCCATGCTGTTTTTGTTGAGCCCCGGAATTCTCATAATAGCTATATTGAGAATTAAAATTATCACGGTTTCTTTCGAAAAACTGCGGAGCGTATGTTCCCGATATGGAGAAGTTATCAAAAGGTCTGTAAGTAGCCTTTAACAATCCTCTAAAATAGTTGGAAATATTATTGTGCAACGAGCCTGAATTAAGAATAGCGATTGGGTTCTTGTCACCGTTACCTGCTGAATTAGTACCGTCATCATTGATGGCCGAAAACAAGGGTTGTAGTCGGTATACTTGTCTAGTTAGGTTCGTTAAAGTTTCTGGTTGGCTTTGGTCCTCTCTCCTAAAATTCAAATCAAAGGCCAAATCTATTTTATCACTTAAATTGTAATCCATGTTGAACCTACCACTATATCTTTTAAAATTAAAGTGGCCAATATTACCATCTTGATCGGAATACGATATAGAACTGGCAACTTGTAATTTTTCAGTCCCCCCACGTACTGAAAAGTTATAATATTGTTGTATTGCGGCCTTATTGAAAAGCAAATCGACCCAATCAGTATCGGGTGCAGCCTCTGTACCAATTCCAACACCAGAACGGTATAGGTCTAGTGTTTCTTGTGAATATGAACCGGGCTCTGCCACATTAAAGGTTTCCATATACCCAAGGGAATTTAAAAATTTCAAATTTTGATTGATACTTTGAACACCCGTATATGTATTAAAGGAGGTCGTAATTTTACCTATTTTACCCCGTTTTGTTTTTACTAAAATAACTCCGTTAGTAGCTCTAGCCCCATAAATTGCGGAAGCTGCAGCATCTTTTAGAACTGAGATTGATTCGATATCATTCGGGTCTATACCATTAATATCATCAGGAATACCATCAACCAGGACTAACGGATTGTTTTTAGAGCTATTACCAAGGGTGCCTATACCACGAATACGTATAACAGCCCCATCTTGACCAGGTTGACCACTTGATTGTGTAGCTGTAAGACCAGGTACCAGACCTGATAGGGCTTGTGAAGTCTGAGTGACTGGCTGTCTAGTAATCTCTGCGGATTTGATAACCGATACCGACCCTGTTAAATTTACTTCCTTTTGGGTACCATAACCGACTACCACCACTTCATCTAATTGCTGCTGGTCATTCACCAAAAGGATTTTAATCTTGACCTGCTGACCTATCGGAATATTTTGTGTAACATATCCAATATAGGAAACTATAAGTATATCTTCAGTAGATGCGTTAATACTAAAATTACCATCAAAATCGGTTTGAGTTCCAGTTTGGGTACCCTTAATCAAAATATTGGCCCCCGGAACAGGACCTTCCTCGTCAGATACTGTTCCCGTTATGTTCTGTTGGGCATAGCCTTGATGAAGTCCCATTAAAATGAGAAGCAGCACTGTCCGAAAGCTACCTCTCAAAATTCTTAAAAATTGTTGATTCATAATTACTTTGTTTTTAATTAGTTATTTTGTTTTAAAAGTTATTGTTTCATGTGAATTTGATTTATTAGGTTATTGATTTTAAAGAAAATGATAATTCGATGAAAATCTACCATGATTAAATTTAAAACGGTTTCGGGAACGTTTTAAATTTTCGGTAGCGTTCCCGAAATACTTGTAGATGAAAAATTATTGACTGCCTTTTAATTGTTATGAATAATAAAAAATGATTACCTAAAAAGAATTTGATAATGAAATTAAGACATCAAATTAACTGAACTTCTTACAGTTTATGGTTATCAAATGAAATTAGTGAATTGAAATTAGTCAATACTAGTAAAGAGGTGGAGTTGAAAATTTTATCTCCCCTACTTCATCAAAATATGGAGATATTAATCTTTAAATATAGTTTCTTAATAATGAAATTCAATTTTCTTCGCAAACCTAAAATTTCATAAAAAGCCATTTAAAGTTATATTAAAAAATAAAACATTATCGTTTTGAAATCCTTAGAAATAAAAAAAAGAATGAAAATCTTCCCTTCCATTACTCGATTATCAAATTGCTATTCCAAAATTGAGTTGTAAATTATGATGTTAAACATATTTCTTGAACATCTCATTAGTTATCTTACATGCGAACCAAGCTCAATGACCAATGACCCAAAAATGTCAACCCAATCACTTGTTCAGTTCAGGGGATTCCTACTGCAAGAGCCGAGAAAGAGTGCCCCTTTAACTTCTTCACCAATACATCTATGCTCAATCATGCCCGAGCTAATCCGTAGATTGGGTTCTTTAGACACCCGAAATCTATAGTGAGTCCTATTTCTACTTCATGCATATGGCACAACCTATTAATTTTTTATACTGATTTGGAAGATTATTATTTAGTATGTATTTTAGTTAAAAATTAGTATTAATACAGTAAACCTTTTCGTAAACGATATTATAAAATTCAAGTATATAGTAGGGGGCAATTAGTGATTTTTTCAAATTCATAACCCGGAGGTCGTTGGTTCGATTCTAGTCCCCGCAATTAAGTTTAAAGTATTCAAATCAAAATTTTATTTTTAAGAAGTTAATTAGCATCAAATAAAAAAATATAAGATTTTCAGTAAAGCGAAAAATATTTTCTTTATCAATACATTAATTTGAAGCGAAGGGTTTATATAACAAATGACCTATTGTACTCTCTTTGATAATTTACGAAAAGTTCATTATATCATTACTTTAATTAATCCTGACAAAAGAGTTATTAAACAATAATGACTTCTACTTATGAATATTAAATATTTTTTGGTTTTAATTTTGACAACCAAAGTATCTTATATAATACCGAGTGTAAAACATGAACGAAGTCTCGTGAAACTTGAGAATTAACAAATTCACACATTTAATCTCTATATTTGAATTAAGAGGTGATTATTTCAACTTCTTTTAAAATGTAGTAGGGAGCAAATCGACAACAGAAAATATAAAATTTCGCAGAAACCTTTGTATTCAGGCATTTCTAATAATAGGTTTGAATCCTGTCGAGGTCACAAAAAACCCCATATTTTATGGGGTTTTTTTATTCTCAATAATGACGTTTAGCATTATATTTTTTCATTTCTAAGCATTAATTCTAAAAAGTAATAATCTCCGTATACAATTGGCTCATCCATCTCATCATTTTTAGGCCAATTACCAGTACTATGATCTAAGATAAAAGGAGCTTCTATTTCTGAGGATAGTACATATTCATCGCTTTTCAATGTATTCAATACTTTATCTGCATAATCAAGATAGCTAGTATCATTAGTGTATGAAGACAATTCTACTAATGCAGATGCAGTTATTGTAGCCGCAGAAACGTCTTTAACCACATTAGGTATTTTTGGATCATTAAAATCCCAATAAGGGATTCCGTCTTCAGGTAAGTTATCATGATTTAAATAGAACAAAGCCGATTTTTCTGCTTGTTCTAAATACAACACATTCTCTGTATATCTATAGCACATGGTAAACCCATAAATACCCCATGCCTGCCCCCTAGCCCAAGCTGAATCATCATTAAACCCTTGATGGGTAACTTTATCTTTAACCGCACCAGAAATAGTATCATACACAACAACATGAACTCTACTGTTGTCTTGCCTAAAATGATTTTTTAGAGTCGTATTTGCATGTTCTACTGCAATTTTATGAAATGTACTATCTCCAGAAATCTTGGTGGCCTCAAACAAAAGCTCAAGATTCATCATATTGTCTATAATTACAGGAAACTCCCAGATATCACTATTAAAATCCCACGATCTTAAACTGCCTACTTTTTCATTATATCGGGTTGCTAGTGTAGTAGCACTTTCTATAATTACTTCTTTGTACTTCTCATTCTCAGTAATTTCATACCCTTCCCCAAAACTACAGTACATTTTAAAACCCATATCATGCGTACTGCCGTTGGTTTTTTCTTTTTCCATAAAGGCTGTCCATGCTATTGCTTTTGTTTTAAAAGCCTCATCACCTGTTAGCTTATACAATTGCCAAAGATTACCAGGGTAGAATCCGCTTGTCCAGTCATTAGAAGCAACTTTAAAAATTTCTTGTGTTTTAGTATTATAACTTCTTGGAAATTCTAATGAATCTATTGGATAATCTAACAACTTCTGATAGCGAATTTGCAAAACCGAATCTGCCGAAACAATATATATTTCAGAAGATTTATTAGGCACATCTTTGCAAGAAATTGTGGCAAAAGAAATTAGAATAACGAACACCTTAATTACTTTACTTACCATAGAGCACAGTTTTAATTAGTACCGAGTAGCACATATATTACAATTGTAATTATACAAAATAATATTTGCGGTTCTTTCAGAGTAATTCCAGTTTTTTTATATTATGATATAAATAATTTAATATGTAAAACAGCTATTCCTATTAAAACTGTAACAGATTTTCACATCTGAGATAACAAATGGCATCGAGCAATAAGCCGCAGGAATTAATAACTATAGACATTAAAACAGCTGCATCTCAAAAATTAAAATTGCTAATTCAATCAGTTGTTCAGTTTTAGTACAGTTGAATAGTAGAGAAAAAAATTACTTGTTTTTTATCTTTAAGCAAAGTGTAAAAATTCTTGTAATGAAAAAAATAGTATTGCTGATAGTGCTTACAAATTTTATTGTATTTAGTTGTTCAACTTCTACTTCAAATGAACCAAACACAGAACAGAAAGATGTGGATGACCAAGTTATAACTGAGGAAGAAGAAGAAGAAGAAGAAGAGGTTATCGAAGAAACCTGGATTACAATACCCGTACCCGCAGATGCAGGTTCTGGTATGACTTGGGAGTTTCAAGAAAGCGTTTCAGATGATTTTGAATATGAAGCACAGGCCTCGAACAAAGGTGTTATATTTTTAGATAAATGGGATGATTGGTATCATAATGCGTGGTCAGGACCGGCATCTACCACTTGGTCTAGAGAACATTCATCTGTAGAAAATGGAACCTTAAAGTTAATTGCTTCACGTTTTGAAACCGAAAGGGTCAATGCAGGTGTCATACATTCTAAACAAACTGTTCAATACCCGGTATACATAGAAGCTAATATCAAAATAATGAATTCGGTATTGGCAAATGGAGCTTGGTTACTAAGCCCAGACGATACTCAAGAAATTGATTTTATGGAAGGCTACGGTGCAGATTTTTCAGAGAGTGCAAATGATGATCTTTCATGGTACGCACAAAGAATGCATGTTAGCCATCATGTTTTTATTAGAGATCCTTTTCAAGATTGGCAACCAAGCGAGCTAGTGAACGGTAATGGTAATCCTTCACCGAACCCCACGTGGATAACTCGAAATGACGGTGCCGGTAATATTCTTTGGAAAGATTCTTTTCATAGATACGGAGTCTATTGGAAAGACCCATTCAATTTATACTACTATATTGATGGTGTACTAGTAACTAAAAGAGAAGGAAAAGATGAAATTGATCCTTTATATCTGACGAATTCAACTAACCCAGGTGATACTACTAATGATACCAGAACTGGCTTATCTAAAGAAATGGATATTATTTTCAGTGTTGAAGAACAAGGGTGGAGAACAATAAATGGTAAGGTTGTTATACCTACCGATACCGAATTATCAAATACCGATAATGCATTTACTATTGATTGGATAAGAATTTTCAAACCAGTTGAAAACTAGTTTAAATTGATTTTAAAACTAAGTCTCTTTTCAATAAAATTATTGAAAAGAGACTTAGTTTTTTTGTTTAAAAAAAATATTCCAAAAGACTAGATATAAACTAGCACACTAATGTTATTTTTTCTTAATTGAGTTTACTTATCATTTTTAACAATGAAAAATGTCCCTTAACGACTGCATTAGTTTCAATTGCATCATCTAAGATTTGATGTTTTTGATTTGGAAACAACTCGGCTAAAGCTATCTCGTATAATTTTAAAAGTGGAGAACAAGTAAATAAAATAAATTGTTCATTGTCATTTTCTATATATGACAACTCATCACCAATTAACAAACCACTTAAAAAATAGAACCCTTCATTTTTAGATGTGCCATTTAAAATATCATTGGCACGTATAGTAAATAAATGAGCAGTTAACTCTTTTCTGAAACCTGAATGCAACCCTTTTAAAAATGCTTTTTCTGATACAGTTGACCACTGTTGTTCATTTACACTATTAGAGAGAATGCTATTTTTAGATAATAGCTCAAAAAGCTCACCCGTCATATAGGTTTTAAACCCTACTATTTCATTAGTATCGAAATAAACATGTTTACTATGCGTACCAGGTAAAATCAAAATACCTTTTTCATATTTAGTAATTGTGGTATTTAATCCAATAACTTGGGCTTCTTCACCACGCATAACATCAACAACATCCCTGACTCCAGATATTAAAAGTACATCTGAAGATGTTAAATTATTGAACAACTTCCAATGCAAACCCTTCCCAGTAATTGAAAAAGGAATGTCGGCATAGTCCATTTCAAACATACCAATACTAGAAGAAGCCATACCCGAAATCACAATTAAATTGTTTTGATATGCTACAGGTAAATTATCAATTAAGTCTATTAATGTATTATAAAAATAATCGAATTGCTCTATTTGAGTCTCTTTCAAATACTCTTGATAAACAGTCTTTACACCTGCATTAGATGCAAAATTCGCAAGCACATTCAGTGTTTCGGTTTCAATGACTTTTAATCGAATATTTGTTGTTCCCCAATCACAACTTATAAAGGTTAATGGTATTTTCATATTCTAATTTACCAATTTGTAAAAGAGCCATCATTTCTGTACAATCTTGGCACTTCTGTCATTTTAAACTTTTGTTTTACTGCTAAGTCTTCATTAAACTCAACACCTAAACCAGGAGTATTGGGAACGCGGTATCTCGCGCCATCTAATTGATGCTGCACTGGATAAAACTCTGGTGCATTTGTACCCATATATTGCGCGGGAGTATTTACTTCTTCTAAATAACTAAAATTAGGACATGCCGCTGCCAAATGAATAGAAGCAGCCGTACAAATTGGACCTAAAGGATTGTGCGGCATTAAGTCTACATAATGCGTTTCGGCCATTGAAGCTACTTTCATCGCTTCTGTCAATCCACCAACATTACAAACATCTATACGCGCGTATTGTGCAATATTATTTTCTAAATACGGCATAAACTGCCATTTGCTTGAAAACTCTTCTCCTATAGCAAAAGGCACATCGATCATACGCCTTAGTTCTTGATAAGCCCCTGGGTTTTGATCACGAATGGGTTCTTCAAGAAAATCAATAGTACCGTCTGGCATTTTTTTCATGAACGAATAAGTCTCTGCAATGTTCAGTCGTGTATGGTAATCTACGCCAATGGTAATTTCAGGACCAACTTCTTTTCGTAATTCGGTAATCCAATTTGCAAGTGTTACTATAGATTCTCTAGGTTCAAAGCTACTTTTATCTTCTTTAGATTCAAATTCGGCAGGTGCAAGCCTCAATACTTTCCAGCCTTCTTTTACACATATTTTAGAATACTCTAAAAGTTCTTCTTTAGTAGTAAACCTAACCGAGGCAAAACATTCTACAAAATCTCGCTGCTTTCCTCCTAAGAGTTCATATACAGGAACTCCTAAATCTTTCCCTTTAATATCATATAATGCAATATCTATTGCTGAAATAGCAGCCAACAAAACCCTGCCACCTTCAAAATATTGACCTCTATACATTTCTTGCCAAAGGGCACCAATTTTTCGAGGATCTTTGCCAATTAAAAAACCTTTAAAATGTTCAATTGCCCCAACTACGGCAAGTTCTCTGCCTGACAATCCAGAACATCCCAAGCCGTACAAGGCATTATCAGTTTCTACTTTTACGACCAATTGTACTCCTCCGCCCTCTATATTAATAGGATACGATTTGATATCGGTTATTTTCATAAGTGTAAATAGTTTTTATTTTTCGGGGATTATTCGTTCCACTTTGCCTACAATAAATGTATAAGATATTAAACCCAACAATGCCAACATGCCTATAAAAAATAAAGCAGGACTAAAGTCGCCATCTTGTACAAGGTATCCAATGACAACAGGAACTATGACAGCAGACAACCCACCTATAAAATTAAATGTTCCTCCAATTAGACCTATGTTATTTTTTGGTGCAATTAATGATACAAATATCCAAGCAATACTAGCCAACCCATTTCCAAAAAAAGCAATGGATAAAAACACAATAATCAACGTAGTATCTTCAGTATAGTTTGCGCCTATAATTGCAATTGATAATAACATTCCGGTTATAATTGGTGCCTTTCTTGCCACCTCTCGTGTAAATCCTCTTTTTATCAAATAATCAGAAGTAAAACCGGCTAGAAGTACGCCAAAAAACGCAGCCAAATAAGGAATTGATGCATAGAACCCAGATTTAATAAAATCTAACCCTCTAAATTCAACCAAATAAGTGGGAAACCAAGTCAGAAAGAAAATAGTCGTCGACCCCAAACAAAACTGCCCAATATATAAGCCCCAAAGTTTACGATATTTGAAAGCATTCGCTAAATCTGACCAATCAAACTTTTGAGTTTCGGTCTTATCTATGCTAACGACCAAACCACCACCATCTTTGATGTGCGCTAATTCAGCATCACCAAGTTTTTTATGGTTTTGCGGATCTCGGTAGAAAAAGTACCAAACTGCCGCCCAAATTAGACCTATTACCCCAGATACGATAAACAACCCTCTCCACCCCAAGGCATCTTGAATTAATGTGAGCACCGGTAATAAAAAAGCCATACCTAAAAATTGACCTGATGTATAAGTTGCGATAGCAGATGCTCTTTCGTTTTCGGGAAACCATCTTGTTACTATTAAATTATTGATTGGATAAGATGGTGCCTCAAACATACCAATGCTTGTTCTAAGCCCAAGAAGCGCTATAAAAGAATTTACCAAGCCTTGAACCAATGTTGCAATAGACCATAACACCATAATAAGTGGATATAGTAATCTTGACTTTACCTTGTCGGCAACAATACCCCCAGGTATTTGAAGTAAGGAATATGTCCATCCGAATGCTGAGAAAATATACCCCATTTGAATAGCCGTAATACCCAATTCCTCTTTAATAGCTCCTGCTGCTATTGATATATTTGTACGGTCTAGATAATTGATAACTACGGTAACAAATATCATTGTCAATATCTGATATCGTTTTTTACCAACACGTCCTTTTGAGCTTAGCCCTATTTTACTCATATTTATTCGTTTAAGTATACTTATTCGCTCCTAGCTTATTCTATTTTCTAAACTCGAATTGACAATTTCATATTAATGTTTAAATTGTATTTCGATAATGTATCATTATGTTTTTTACACCTTAGTTCACTACCCTTGTTACCTTAATGTATTCATCAAATTATCGTCATTAGAAACCATTTAGAATTTAAATTTGTATGTGGTTTAGATTTAAAATTATTAACACAACCCAAATACAAATCAAAATGAATTTTATCAACAACGAACATATAAAAACATCACCTTCGCTTGCTTCAAATCTAGTTCTTAACATTAAATAGATTGGGTAATATTGGTTCAAATACTATAACAAATAACTTAAAAAGGCTACAGAGAAGGTGTATAAAAAATTTTACAATCAAGCCTGTCATGGTTTTTATTCTAATCTCAGCACTTACAATACTTAAGGTTTAATAGAAAAAAGCTGAATGTAATTGTTGTTGGCTACCAATACCGCTTCGGTTTCACCAAACTTAATACGCTTCATATATTTTGCGTCATGGGGAGTAAAAAAACCACTTTCCAATACGGTTATCGCATTAAAATTTCCTTTACCATTTCCTTTTAGAAAGAAGCCTACTTCTGCATCATTTCTAGGTGTTTCTATTTGAGTAATGAAGAGCAGAGGTTGCTGCAGCTGAAATGACTTAGAGACCGCTAAAAACATGGTAAACATGATACGCGAAAGGGCTCAAGACGATATGGTAATGGGCAAAGTAAACAATACCACCTTTGAAAGTAGCTTTATACCTGACATAGAAGTAGATTAACCAGCCGCCAACTAAAACCTTGGTTTATATACTTCTTTTCCAAACGTTGAATATTCAAATAAGGCTATTTATCATGAAATGCGATTAGAGTTTGCATTAGAAGGTATGCGTTTTCAAGATCTTATACGCTGGGGTGTAGAAGAAGAAACAATGAATACCAATTTCCAATCTGAATTATCTGGCGGAAAACTACCTTGGTTACAAGGTGCATCGTTTACTGCCGGTAAAAATGATCATTTTCCTGTAACACAGTCACAAATAGATTTACAACCAGGTGTTTTAACTCAAGATCCTGCGTATTAATTTAAAACAATCGAGTAATTATAAATTGAGTTAGTTTGTTTAAAGGCGACCCTTTCTGTTTAGTGTCGCTTTTTTACTTTTAAAACTAAAATATTTTCAAATATTGACACGACACCAATTTTACGAAATCAAATTAACAATAAAGCACTATACAACAGAGACTTCACTAACATCTTTTCCAATTATATATAGATTGGTTTAAATACTCATTAGACCTACGATTCCATAAAAATGAAGAGAATTTACCTAGAAAAATAAAAATAATGCAAAAATAGAATGGTATTTTTAGATGTTGCCTAAAGGTTAAAAAACCACATGAATAAAACAATCAAATTTTATACTTCTCAGTTATGGTTAATTATAATGCTGCTCTGCAACGTTGTAGTTTTCACTCAGAGTCCTGACCTAAAATTTGAACATTTTATAGATAACAACGGACTTACACAAAATTCTGTAATGAAAATTCTTCAAGATAAAGAAGGATTTTTGTGGATGGCTACTCCCAACGGTCTGTATAAATATGATGGTAAAACTTTTACCATTTACAGACACGAGTACAACAACCCTAACAGCTTGATCAATAACTCGGTTTATGAACTCGAACTAGATGCATCTGGAAACATTCTTATTGGTACAGGAAGAGGCCTTAGTAAGTTCAATAAGGTAACCGAGACTTTTTCAACATTTCCTTCGATATTAAAAGACAAACGTATTAGTGCTATTTATCCAGATGAAGATGGTTCTCTTTGGGTTGGCACCTTATATTCTGGAGTTTATCATTTTGAAAACACAGATGAACTGGGTACTATGCCCGAGCGTTACTTTTTTCAATCTGATGCTAATGTTACAATTAAGCCTAATAAGGTTCACTCTATTACAAAAGATATTTCTGGTAATGTTTGGGTAGGCACCAATAGAAGTCTGTACAAATTAAAAAAAGAGTCTAACGATAATTTCGTTCAGTTTAAGGTATTGAACGAAGATGTTAAATCTCTATTTTTAGACAAAAACGGAAAACTTTGGGTGGGTGTTGAAGGGCATTTTTTAATTGGTATTGAAAATGCAGAAAATATAAATTCAATTAACGAATTAAAATTTAAGCGCTATAGCTTTCTTCCTGAGTTGACAGACACCACTGAATATGGAGGTTTGATTGAAATAAGTCAAGCAGATGATTCTAATCTATGGCTAGGTATACACGGCTTCGGTCTTTATTGGTTTAACACCGATACTGGTGATTTTAAAATGTACGCACCAAATCATTTAGACTCGCAAAGTTTAAGTAGTGCAAATGTTGAAACAATATTGGTAGATAGCTTTAATGTACTTTGGGTAGGCACTGAAGAAGGCGGGTTGAATAAATGTGATCTAGGTCATAAGGATATTACCTTTATAAGAAAAAATGAATTGATTGAAAACTCTTTGAGTAATCCTTCGGTCAACGCAATAACTACGGGAGACGACAATTCCATTTGGGTAGGTACTGAAAATGGTCTCAACAACATTAAATTCAAAGGTGAAGGTTTTGAGGAACCGATTTTCAATCATTATTTTTTGAATGACAAACTCACCGAATCAAAACAACCTATACCACAACCAGTTTGGTCTATTCTTAAAGATAAAGACAATGATTTTTGGTTAGGAAGTACAGAAGGAATTCTACATATGACCGTGAACCCCAAAACCAGAAAAATATCATTAAACCCCACTGAAATCAATGACATTGTTGAAGTATTTTCTTCGCTAGAAGATAAACAAGGGGTATTATGGTTTGGCTCGTTCCTTGACGGTTTAATAAAATGGGAAAAGAAAAGAAAACCCAATAGTAACAAATTTGATTTTTCTAATGCAGTTTACTACCTACCCAATTCGAATGATGCCAATAGCATAAGTGGTATAGAAATAAGCTGTATTTATGAAGATAGCAAAGGCATTATATGGGTTGGCACCTTGCAAGGTGGTTTAAATAAGGTTATCCCCGGTAAAAATGGTCAACCAGATACTTTTATTTCATACCAACATGATCCAAAAGACCAAAATAGCCTAAGTCATAATTCTGTTTTTTCAATTCTTGAAGATAAAAACGGAAATTATTGGATCGGTACTTTCGGGGGTGGTCTAAACAAAATGATCTTTTCTCAAACTACTAATCAAAAACCTATATTCAAACACTATCGAGAAGAAGATGGGTTGGCAAACAATGCGGTTTACGGTATTCTTGAAGGCGACGACGGAAAAATATGGGTTAGCACTGACAAAGGTATTTCATCTTTTGACCCCTTGAAAGAGACCTTTAAAAGCTTCAATAAAAAAGATGGGCTACAGAGTAACAATTTTAGAAAAAATGCCTATTTAAAAAATAAAGACGGATACTTATTTTTTGGAGGTCTTAAAGGACTGAATATTTTTCATCCTAACAATTTAAAAGATAACACCATACCTGCCATACCCAAGATTACCGCAATTAAAATAAAGAATGAAGTCGTAAAAGTTGGTCAAGAGTTTAATGATCGTATAATTCTAGATAAATCTATATCTGCATTAGAGGACAAAAAAATAGCACTCAATTACGATGAGAGCGTACTCACCTTTGAATTTGCCGCACTACATTATGCTGCTCCCGAAAAGAACAACTTTTTATATAAGCTTGAAGGTTTTGATGACGAGTGGCATAAATCTAAAACAACGGCATTTGCACATTACACCAATCTACCACCAGGTGAATATACCTTTAAGGTTAAAGCTTCAAATAATGATGGTATTTGGAGCGAGTTTCCTGCAACAATGGGTTTTAAAATATCACCTCCTTTCTGGCTTACTTCGTGGGCATATATTGTATATGCATGTCTTCTAGCTCTAATTCTTCTTGGTCTAAGATCATACTTTCAACTTAAGTCTAACCAAACAACTGCTATAAGGGTTCAACAAGAAATAGAAAAGGCCAATAAATTGAAGCTTCAGTTTTTTACAAATATTTCACATGACTTTAAAACGCCCATTACCCTTATAATGAATCCACTAGAAGAAATCTTAGAAGATTCCAACATTAGTATTTCATTACGTAAAAGGCTTGGTGTTATTCAACGTAATGCCGATTATTTGTTGAGACTTGTTAATCAGTTAATGGAGTTCAGAAAAATAGAAGTTGGCGAAACTAAATTGGTAGCCACCAAATCTAACATTGTAAATTTCGTTAGAGAAATTACATTTTCATTTAAAGCATTGGCCTTAAAAAAGAATATCAGTTTATCGTTTGAAAGCCAATCATATGCTTCAGAGGTTTGGTTCGATTGGGATAAGCTTGAAAAAATTCTAAATAACCTTATCTCTAACGCGATCAAGTTCACTGAGAATGATGGAAGTATAATTGTACGTTTACAAAACCCTAAAGATAAATCTACTTTAGAGATTAGAGGGGTAGAAATAGAATCTGAATATGTAAGTATTGAAATTGAAGATAACGGACCAGGAATACCTCATGAGCAGCTTCCTCATATTTTTGAACGTTTTTACCAAGTAAACAAAACCAATGATAATTCTTCAAATTCAGGTTCTGGAATTGGACTGGCCATTACCAAAGACTTAATTGTTTTACATTATGGTACAATTGAAGTAGATTCCAAAATAGATATTGGAACCCGGTTTATTCTAAAACTACCTACAGGAAGCGAACATTTATTACCCGAGGAAATTGCACCCTATTCAGCTCCTCAAAAGAAATTAGACAATGTTATTGAAACACCACAACCGAACAACGTTGAACTCGCTAAGAAAAAAACTGCCAATAAAAAGAAAACGGTATTGGTGGTTGATGACAATCAAGATATTAGAACTTTAGTTAAGAATGGTTTGCAAAAAAAATACCATGTATTAGAGGCTGATACGGGTAAAAATGCTTTGAAAATGGTTCTACAAAAACTACCTGAACTTATTGTAAGTGATGTGCTCATGCCTGAAATGGACGGTATTGAGCTATGCCATGAACTGAAATCAAATATTCGTACTAAGCATATTCCCATAATTTTACTTACCGCCTTAAATTCAGTGGAACATAGAATTAAAGGCATACAATCTGGGGCAGACGCTTATATCCCCAAACCATTTAAAATGAAACTGTTATCTATTACGGCAGATAAGCTCATAGAATCTAGAGAATATATGCGTGTTCGTTTTAAGACAGAAGAACAATTAACACCTAAAAAAATAATTCTTGATTCTGAGGATAAGAAATTTCTAGATAAGATCATGCTGCTCATGGAAGAACACATGAGCAATGAAAACTACTGGATCGAGCAATTGGTTCTCGATATGAATACTAGTAGGTCAACTTTTTTTAGAAGGTTAAAAAAATTAACAGGCCAACCCCCTAATGATTTTATTAGGCTAATCAGACTCAAAAGAGCTGCGCAACTATTGCAACAGGGAGAACTAAGTATTGCCGAAGTAAGTTATAGTGTAGGTTTTAACGACCCTAATTATTTCGGAAAGTGTTTTCGCAAGGTCTTTGGTAAAGCACCCTCTAGATATGTATCAGAAAATGAAGTGTAAAATATAAAAGTAGCCATCATTAACAATCAATAAATACTTAATTATGAATAACATTATTTCTTACAAAACTATGCGCTTCAATACAATTCTCATCTGTATTCTAAGCATTTTCATGTTATCCTGTGAAGAAGAAAAATCAACAATAACGACCAAGAGACCTAATATCGTATTTATCATTGCAGATGATGTTAATTGGAACGATTTAGGAGTGTATGGCAATAATACTGTTAGAACCCCAAACATTGACCAATTAGCAAAAGACGGAATGCTATTTACACAGGCATTTTTGACCACAAGTTCATGTAGCCCTAGTAGAACAAGTATTATTAGTGGATTATACCCGCATAACACAGATGCCGAACAACTGTCTTGGCCTTTACCCGAAAATAAAAATACATTTGTAAAACAGCTTCAAAATTCAGGATACTGGACAGGGCTCGCAGGTAAACATCATCTTGGGCAATCGGTAAATGATGATTTCGATACCATTTATGAAATGCAATGGAAAGATGCACCTCTTGGTCTAGACCGCAGACTGGTAGGTGACGGCAGTGGTTGCGATGAATGGATAAAATTACTTCGAAGTAGGGAAAAGGACAAGCCATTTTTTACATGGCTGGCTTCCTTTGATGCTCATAGACCTTTTTCTGAAGGTATAATCGATAATCCACATAAACCAGAAAACGTAATTTTACCTCCTTATCACCCTGATACCAAAAAAGTGCGTAAAGATTACGCCCTTTATTATGACGAAATTTCACGAATGGATGATTATGTAGGTAAGGTAATTGTTGAATTGGAAAACCAAGGTGTGGCTGACAACACCATCATTCTTTTTATAACAGATAACGGAAGGGCTTTTCCTAGAGATAAAACTACGCTTTACGAAGGTGGAATTAAAACTCCATGGATTGTGAAATGGCCTTCAAAAATTAAACCAGGTAGTACAAGTAACAATCTTGTAAGCTCAATCGATATTGCGCCTACATTCATGAAAATTGCCGGTTTAGAACCATTAAATGATTTTGAAGGCATTGACTTTACTCCGCTTTTGAGTGAAGATGCAAAACCTGTTAGAAATGAAATCTATGCCGAAGATCATTTTCATGATTTTGAAGATTACACAAGAGCTATTAGAACTACCAGTTATAAATACATTAAAAATTTCTATCCTGACCTTCCTAATACTCCGTCTGCAGATGTCATTAGAGATTTGACCTGGAAAAGCATGTTGAGCGAAAAAGAAAATGGCACATTGAACGAAGCTCAAATGAGATGCTTTATTATACCTAGACCGACCGAAGAACTTTATGACATTGTAAAAGACCCGAATGAGCTCTACAATCTTGCACAGAACGAATCTCATACAAATATCTTAAACGATATGCGTTTGCGATTAAAACAAATGCGTAAAAGAACAAATGATTCATTACCTATCGCTAGAACGAATGATGATTTTTTTAGAGATACAGGACTCCCAACCAAATACAGGTTAAGACCAAGGCCATCTAAAGAAGTAATGATGAAAGCTATGTTGGCAGGTGAGGTACTTATTAATCCAGACTTTGAGTAAGTATAAAAACAACATTATCAAATTTTATGATTCCGAAATCAATATTAACCAATCTACAAGTAATTAAATGAGAAATCGGCTGGTATTAAAAATCAAGGCTGTAGTTTCTATAATTACTTATTTGTTAAGCTATAAAGCATTGGTATTACTAATAACTATGATATCCTTATTAGGATGTAATTCTACATTTACGCTTAATACTTTTGGTAGTGACCTTAAGGTATTAAATAACATTGATGACATTCATGTACTCAAATCAGAAAACACGATGGTGGCGGTTTCGGGTGGATTACAAGGGCGTGTTTTTACCAGTAGTTCTAGTGGATTAAAAGGTAAAAGCTATGGTTGGTTCAATAGAGAAGCTATTTTAAACAGAAGCTTTAAGAACAAGTTTAGTAATCTAGGTGGTGAAGACAGAATGTGGTTTGGACCACAATATGGTGAGTACAATCTATTTTTTGAATCAGGTGATACATTCGAAGATGCAAACTCACGCATTGCACCAGATTTGGATACTCTACAATTCAAAATTAAATTAAAAACAGATAAAGAAGTTGTAAGTACCGGTCGAATGCACATTAAGAACTATCAAAATTATGTGTTCGATGTTGATGTAGAAAGAAAAATCTCTATTCTAGATAAAAATAAAATAGAACAAAATCTTGGTATTTCTCTAGGTGAAAACGTTTCTTACGTTGGTTTTGAATCCGTTACTTCAATGACCAATATTGGAGTAAATAAATGGTCAAAGAATACTGGACTAATTTCAATTTGGATTCTTGGCTGCATTATTCCTACCAAAAATACTATTGCAATAATTCCTGTTACAGGTCAAATAGATGAAGTAACGAACTATTTCACCCCCTTAGATGATTCAAGAATTCAAATAAAAGACGGCATTGTTTATTATAAAGCTGATGCCAATTACTTGAATAAAATTGGTATTCTTCCGCAAAACACTGTTCCGGTTTTTGGTAGCTATTCTCCAGGATTGAATCTACTAACAATAGTAGAGTTCACCTTTGAAAATAGTCCATATTATGTGAATTCAAAAAAAGAAAATAACACTGAACCCTATGCCGGTGATGTTATAAACATCTTTAACGATGGTATTACCCAAACGGCAGGTCCCTTTGGTCCATTTTACGAAGTTGAAAGCTCTTCAGCCGCTAAAGAACTTGAAGTGGGAGAAGAAATTATACATACTAGTAGAACCTATCACTTTGAAGGCGACGAAGCGTATTTAGATCAAATCTCACTAAACGTTTTGGGTGTAAAATTATCAGACAGGGTTAAGCTATAATTTATATTAAATAGAAAAAACAATAAAAAATAAATGAAGTCTCTTATTAAGCTAGTAATTATAAGTGCTTTTTTCTTGGCATGTAAAAATAGCACCCATGTTAAGACATTGACCACAACAATAGAAAACACATCATACCCGACGATCGGATATCTAGAAAAAATAGATGAGGCATTTTATGACCACGTTCCAAAATCTGCAAAAATTGAAGTTATTGCAGATGGTTATGTATGGACAGAAGGTCCGGTTTGGATTACCGATGAACAATGTTTATTATTTTCTGACGTACCACAGAATATCAACTATAGGTGGACAGAAGAAAAAGGAGCAGTTCAATTTTTAAATCCAAGTGGCTACACTGGCAAAGACAAAAAACTTCAAGGCTCTAATGGCATGTTTTTAGACCAAGAAAACAATCTAATTCTTTGTCAGACCGGAGATAGGGTGGTTGCACGTTATTTAGGAGATTATAAAAACCCTGTTTCTGAATTTGAGGTAATTGCCAGCGAATTTGAAGGTAAAAAGTTCAACGCTCCAAACGATTTAGTAATAGATAAAAAAGGGAGAATTTATTTTACCGACCCCAATTTTGGGCTAGAAGAAGGTTCTAAAGAATTAGAATTTGAAGGAGTCTATATGATTGGTACGAATAGAGAAGTTAAACTACTAACATCTAAATGGCCTACACCCAATGGAATAGGCTTATCTCCAGATAGTTCACAATTATATATTGCGAATTCAAACCCTCCGTTATTCGTTAGTTATGATATTTCTGAAGGAGGTGATTTATCTAATGAAAAGATTGTTTTAGACCTTCAAGAAGCATTAGACAAGAGTATTTCTAAACAAAAACCAGATGGTATGGCCATTAAAAAAGACGGTACCATATTTCTAACAGGTCCAGACGGTGTTTTTGTAATAAACAAAAACGGCAATCATTTAGGCACGATCAAAACAGACAAGCTAACATCTAATTGTGTATTCAACGAAGATGAGTCTGTATTGTATGTTTCATGCCATGAACTCATCTTAAGAATAAAATTAAATTAAATATGAAAGAATTTTCAGAAGTGCTTTTTAAAGAAACTCCTATTGTTGGTATTTTAAGGGGCTATGACCAAGAGACAGTATTAAATATTGCCAGAACCTTCGTAAGCGAAGGTTTTACAAATTTAGAGATCACAAGAAATAGTCCAGATGTTTACCAGATCATTGAGGCTTTAGTAAAAGAATTTGAAGGTAAATTAAATATTGGTTGTGGTACCGTACTCACCAAAAAAGATGCTAAAAAGGCATTGAAAGCGGGTGCTTCTTTTATAGTAACCCCAATTGTAAATAAAAACGTAATTCGTTTTTGTGTTAAAAAACATGTTCCTGTTTTTCCTGGGGCGTTCTCACCAACAGAAGTCTATACCGCATGGAAATTAGGTGCAAAAATGGTTAAAATTTTCCCTTCAGCAAACCTTGGTCCTAGCTATATAGCTAATGTAGCAGCCCCATTAGACTTTATAGATTATATGCCTACAGGTGGAGTTTCGCTAGAAAACATAGAAGAGTTTAAAAAAGCTGGTGCAAAAGCATTTGGTATGGGCGGTTTACTTTTTGACCCAGAAATGATAAAAAAGAATGATTGGGAAGCGTTAGCCAAGCATTTTAGAAAATTTAAAGAAGCAGTATAAATTATATACGTACAATCGGTAATTTAAAAAGTCTTGATAATTGAATTATCAAGACTTTTAGTTTTGCAGCAAATCTTAAAATACAATTAAAACTAACTTGGTATTGGTAGCCTTTTCTTTTAATATTCTTCAACTATACTATTATAGATTTATGAACTATATACTCATAAGGCTCATAAAGAATTCAAGATAAGCATCGAACTATTTATGAATTCATTTTTAGGTATTGACTTTTAAAAACCTTAGGTGAGCTGTTCATATATTTTTGAAACTGTCTGTAGAAAAAAGGCAGACTTTCATACCCACAATCGTAAGCAATTTGGCTTACTTGTTTGTTTGTTTCAATTAGCATTTTACTGGCAAGGTTAATACGGTATTCATTTATAAATGTAAAAAATGACTTGTTAAGCGATTTTTTAAAAAAACGGCAAAACGCTTCATTACTCATAGATACCAAAGTAGATACATCATCTAATTTTATTTTGGAATTATAGTTCTTCTCCACATAATCGTACACTACATCAATTCTATTGTTTGCTTTTAAATTAAGATTTGGCGAGAAACTGGTAGTCGTTAATAACTCGAATGAATTTACCAATGCCAATTCTTCTAGTAATTGTAAAAAACTCAATAATCTGTCTAAGGGTTTTTTCTCTATAATAGCCAACAATCTCTTTGCTGATTTTTTTGAGGAATAAGAATGAAACAATATTCCTTTCGCAGCTTTTTTCAACAATAAATTAATTTGATAAAACTCTTCTTTTTGAAACCAGTTCTCCCCTAAAAACAAATCGTTCCATTGAAAAACAACTGACTTCACATTCCCAATATGTAAATCTGTGTTTTTCCAGCAATGCGGCAAATTTGCACCTATTAAAACAAAATCACCTTCTTCGAACTTTTGAATGCTATTACCTACGTACCTCATCCCTTTCCCTTTTACAATATAAGTTAGTTCGTATTCTGGGTGAAAATGCCAAGGCGCATCAAACTCAACATCCTCATAAACAAACGCATATAATGCACTTTGCTTAGAATTTATCTTTTCAAATTGTGCTTTCATATAATAGCAATTATAATCTATTATGATATATAAAACATCAATATACCTACTAAAATATCAAAATAAGCACTATATAGGCTAATAAAGATTAATTAACGCACCAATAGTTTATTCATATTTGCGAGTATACTTTTTAAAAATAAATAATAGTCAACACCATGGATAAGAGCAAGTTTCTAGACCCTTTTGAAAAGGAAAGAATTGAAAAAGGATTTGGCAAGATGGACGATCAGGGTGAAGAAGTCACCATGGTTTTAGTTCATAAAGATGTTAGAAAGTGTGCGCATAATGCAAAAACCTATCAATCAGGAGCTGCACCTGGGCGAATCGTTATCCCATCCGAAGAAAATATAAGAGATATACGTCAGATTCCGTTTGAAGTAGACCCGCCATTACACAAAGGGTTTAGAGATATTTTAGACCCGTGGTTCAAACGACCTCTAGAGGAAGAATATACCGCAAAGCTTAAGAATCAAATTCAATCTTTAGTCAAAGAGGTTTTAAGAAGGGACTCTTTAGACATTGTTAGTGAATTTGCTTTACCATTACAATCACGAGCATTAACTCTTTTATTAAACACGCCATACGCGCAAGCTGAAACATGGATCTCATGGGGTACACATGTTTTTAGAAGTGAAGGCTCTGCTTTAGATGCTGACAAGGCTAACATTTTGTATGATTATATTGATAAAGAAATTGAAAGAGCAAGTGCTGCCCCAACAGACGATTTGTATTCTGTGTTACTGGCATCTGAGGCTAATGGTAAAAAGCTGACCAAAGAAGAAGTTAAAGGTGTTATTATTCTAACTTTTGCTGGCGGTAGAGATACCGTTATAAATGCCGTTACAAATTCCATTTCTTATTTTTCCGAACATCCAGAATCATTAGAAAGGTTGCGCAATGAGCCTGAAATATTGAACAACACTATAGAAGAATTAATTAGATATTTTTCGCCGCTAACACAAATGGGAAGAATTACAACCGAAGATACTACCGTTTGTGAACATGCACTTAAAGCAGATAGTAAAATATCACTTTGTTGGGCTTCTGCCAATCGTGATGCCAATGTGTTCGAGAATGCAAATGAAATTGTTATCGACAGAAAAATAAATCCGCATGTAGCATTTGGCTTTGGCACACATAACTGCTTAGGAGCTACACATGCTAGACAAATACTAAAGATTTTGATTTCAACTTTATTAGATGAAGTCAAATCAATAGATATCCTAGATTACAAAGAAAATATTGAAGATTTAGGTCACTTTAAACGTAAAGTAGGCTTCGACAGTTTACACGTTAAATTCAACTCTAAATAAAAACTAATACATTAAATATGGCAAAAATAACATTTATAACTAGCGATAACGAAACCATTATAACGGAGGCAACTACGGGTAGCGTAATGGAACTTGCAGTACTAAATAAAGTTAAAGGAATTGATGGTGATTGTGGAGGAGTTTGCTCTTGTGCAACTTGCCATGTTCATGTTGAACCTGCGTTTTGGGACAAAGTTGGAGCACCTAGTCAATTAGAAAGTGACATGCTAGAATTTGATGATAATGTTAGCGAATACAGTCGCCTATGTTGCCAAATAGATGTTTCAGATGCTATTGATGGGGTGGTTTTAAATGTTGCCAAATAATGTCTACCGAATCATCAAATAAAATTTGTGTCTTAATCGGTGCAAGTCACGCTGGTGTAAATTTTGCTTTCGCCTTACGAAAAGAAGGTTGGGAAGGTGATATTATTTTATTTGATCGCGACCCAGAATTTCCATATCACAGACCGCCTTTATCTAAAGCATACTTAACAAGTGAAGTAGGTACTCAGCAAGATTTACTGTTTCCGAAACAAAATTATGAGACTGATAAGATTACCCTTAAATTAGGTAAAACCATCAGCTCAATTAACCGTAAAGAAAAAAGCGTCACTGTTTCTGATGGTTCGGTTCAGAAGTATGACAAATTAGTTCTCACTACAGGAGCACGCCCTTTTATACCACCAATAAAAGGACTGAATAGCGCAAAAAATGTTTTTGCGATGCGAACGGCAGAAGATGCTCTTAATATTAGAAAATCTCTTAATAAAGACCACAACAAAGTAGTCATTATCGGCGGTGGATACATAGGTCTAGAAACTGCTGCATCATTGAGTAAACTAGGCGCTTCAGTAACGGTATTGGAACGCGAAGAACGTGTACTATCTCGTGTTACCGCCCCTGAAATGTCTATCTATTTTAAAGAGTTACATCAGCAACATGGCGTATCAGTGCTATCAAATAAGAATGTTACATCTGTAGATTTTAATAGTTACATTAATGAAATTCAATGCGACGATGGTTCTAGCTACAAAGCAGATATCATTATCGTTGGTGTAGGTATTAAAGTTAATACCGAATTAGCTGAAGAAGCTGGTTTAGAAATTGAAAACGGAATTAAAGTTGATGCCAACTGCAAAACCAATGACCCAAACATATATGCTTTAGGCGATTGTACGTTTCATTATAATCCGCATTACAAAAAATATATTAGATTAGAATCTGTACAAAACGCTGTAGACCAAGCAAAAATTGCTGCAAAAACTATTTGTGGCGAAGCTGTAGCATATGACTCCATACCTTGGTTTTGGTCTGACCAATATGATGTAAAATTACAAATGGTGGGTTTATCGCAGGGTTATAATCAAACTATTAAGAGAATAGAAACAGATAGAGATAACTGCCAATCGGTTTGGTATTTTAAGGATGATGAATTACTTGCTGTTGATGCAATAAACAATGCAAAAGCCTATATGCTAGGTACTAGATTTATTCAAAAAAATCAAAAGATTGACAAGAACAAGCTTTCAGATATTTCAATTGCCATAACACCAACCAGTTTTATTTAAAATCAGTACTAAAAAGAAAAACATGTCAATACAGTCAAAATGCGCAATAGCAACAGGTGATGGTAAATTTATCATAGATACAGTTACTATAGCAGAACCTAAAGCAGATGAAATAATTGTTAAAATAAAAGCTGCCGGACTTTGCCATACCGATCACGACTCTCTAACATGGGGCAAACCAATTGTTATAGGTCATGAAGGCGCAGGTATTATAGAACAAATTGGCAGCGCTATTACAGATTTTAAGGTCGGCGATAAGGTGATTTTAAATTGGGCTACTCCTTGTATGAAATGTTTTCAGTGTCAAGAAGGCAATCAGCATATTTGTGAAAACAATTCGCCTGTAACCGCTGGCGGAAATGGCTTTACTCCTGGTCACGCTCATTTAGAAGGCACAAAATGGAATGATAAACCTATTGAGCGTTCTTTTAATATTGGTACTATTTCAGAATATGCTTTGGTGAAAGAATCTGCATGCGTCAAATTTGATGGTAATCTACCTATGCCCTCTGCAAGCATTATTAGTTGCGGAGTTATGACGGGTTATGGTTCTGCTGTGAATACGGCAAAAGTAACCGCAGGAAGTTCTGCCGTAATTATCGGAACAGGTGGCGTTGGCTTAAATGTTATACAGGGTGCTAGAATTTCTGGAGCATCAAAAATTATAGCTATTGACATTAACGAAGAGCGTCTTGAAATGGCAAAACAGTTTGGGGCAACCCATACTATTCTAGCAGATAAAAATGATGAAGGTTTACTACAGGCATCAGAAAAAGTAAAAACACTAACCGAAGGTAGAGGTGCTGATTATGCTTTTGAGTGTACAGCCGTGCCGGCATTAGGTGCAGCACCCTTAGCAATGATTAGAAATGCAGGTACAGCTGTACAAGTTAGTGGTATTGAAGAAACCATTTCTATAGATATGAACTTATTTGAATGGGATAAAATTTACATTAATCCGCTTTACGGTAAATGTCGCCCACAGATAGATTTTCCAAAATTAGTAAGCTTGTATGATAAAGGAGATTTGATGCTAGATGAAATGATTACTAGAACATACCCTATTGAAAATCTAAAACAAGCTTTTGATGATATGCTGGCAGGTAAAAATGCTAAAGGTGTAATCGTTTTCGAATAAACAAATATGTCAAAATTTAGAACAACAGAAATATCAGATCCTGAATTTGAAAGTAATCATCTTAGATTTATTACTGTAAAGACTCCTAATCTTAAAGGTCGTGGAGATATTTGTGTATTTGTCCCCCCAGGTAAAAATCTAAAAGACTTACCTATAGTTACGCTTTTGCACGGTGTGTACGGTAGTGCTTGGATTTGGGCACACAAAGCAGGTGTACACTTTACCGTTTTACGTATGATGGCCGAAGGGCTTATACAACCAATGGTTATTGCAATGCCTTCTGACGGATTATGGGGAGATGGTTCTGCATATCTACCACATAATAATATTGATTTTGAAAAATGGATTATTGAAGATGTAATCGATGCAGTTATTGAAAATATTAACGCTACAAGTTCATCATCAAACTTATTCATTTCTGGACTATCGATGGGAGGTTACGGTGCTATGCGCCTGGCTGCTAAATATCCTGAAAAATACAAAGGATTTTCAGGGCATTCTTCTATAACGAACATTAACCAGATGCATTTATTCGTAGAAGAGGATGAGCGAAATTATAATCAGACCAAAGAGCTCAACGAAGATGTTTTCAAGTTGATGGAACAAAATAAAAAACAACTACCTCCATTTCGTTTTGATTGTGGTAAAGATGATTTACTAATTGAATACAATAGAGCTCTGCACACAAAACTGGACAACTCAGATATTAATCATACCTACCAAGAATTTGAAGGTAAACACGAATGGACATATTGGCAAAAACATATTGAGCGGACCTTGATTTTCTTTAACGGAATAAAGTAAGCTCGTTTATTACCGATTTAGAATTTATTCTACCATAAATGTCTATTGTTCAGTTTTTGTCAAGTAAGATTTACTTGAGAACATGTACAGTATCTGTACATTGTTAGACCGTAAAATAAACAGTCGATTATTGGTCATGTAATATTTGAAACGGCTAAAAAAAATAGTGCAATCAAATTTGAAAAAGAAAAACTACAGTTCCCGAATATGAAAGAAATAGAATTTAATTCGAAAAAATGGGATTTAATTATCGACTCTCCGGGTAGAATAAATATTATCGGTGAGCATACCGACTACAATAACGGCTTTGTACTTCCCACAGCCATTGATAAAAAAAATCAACTCAAATTCAACAAAAATAAAAGTGCCACGACCTGTAATATTCATAGTTGCAATTTTAACGCAAGTCTAACTTTTGAACTTGATAGTATTAGTACGAGCGATAACCAGTGGGAAAACTATGTTTTGGGAGTTATATATGAATTACAGCAACTGACCGATAAGCTAAAAGGGTTCGATTGTATTTTAGATAGCGACATACCTGTAGGATCAGGTATTAGCTCTTCGGCCGCTTTAGAATGCGGAATTGCATACGGACTGAACGAACTCTTCGAATTAGGACTCTCGAAACAAGAAATTGTAGCATTATCTCAACGTGCAGAACATAATTATGTGGGTACAAAATGCGGAATCATGGATCAATTTAGCTCTGTAATGAGTAAAGCAGGGCATGTAATCTTGTTAGATTGTAAATCTCTTGATCATGAGTACGTTCCCATAGCAATTGCTCCATATAAAATTCTTTTATTGAATACCAATGTTTCGCATAATTTAGCTTCTGGCGAGTACAATGTTCGTCGAAGTCAATGCGAAGAAGGGGTTGCAATTATTCATGAAAAATATAATGAGGTAAGTTCTTTACGCGATGTTTCGATGACCATGTTGGCTGAATTTAAAAATGAACTTTCTGAAGATGTTTTTAATCGCTGTACTTATATCATTGAAGAAAAAGAACGTGTGTTGAAATCGGTAGAAGCCTTAAAAGAATCATCTCTACACCAATCAGGAAAATACATGTTTGAGACCCACCATGGTTTACAACACCTTTATGATGTAAGCTGTCCTGAACTCGACTATTTGGTAGATTTCTCTAAATGCTTTGACGAAGTTATTGGATCAAGAATGATGGGTGGTGGTTTTGGTGGTTGCACCATAAATCTAATACATGAAGATGCGGTAGCGCATTTCATTGAAGAAGCCACCAACGCATATTATAATAAATTCAATATTAAACTGACCGCTTTCGAAGCAATGCCTAGTGAAGGTACTTGTATCAAAACCAACAATTTATATTGCAATCTAGCTTGATTATTCAATTAAAAGGAAATTTAGCTCAATATGATATATTTTCAACGCACTTAACTTAATTTACAAACCAAACAACAAATAAAAATGAAAAAAAATAATATTAGATTATTATCTCTAGCGTGTTTGTTCATCTTTACCGCATGTTCAGAAACTAAAAAATCTGAAAAAGAAACAGAGAAGGTGGAAGAAAAAATAGCTGTTACCGACGAGCTGATAGATGAATTAGGTATTACCAACCGAGACTCATTAAGTGCCGCATCTAAAAGAGCATTACAATGGCCACAAGATTTAGGAAACGAATGGTTTATTCAATTCTCTAATCTTAAACCTTTAAAAGGTGACCTCGCATACGAAGAAGGTGTTGTACGTAGAGACCCTAGTGCCGTTATTAAAGAAAATGGAAAATACTACGTTTGGTACAGTAAAAGTATTGGTCCATCGCAAGGTTTTGGAGGTGACGTTGCAAATGAAAAAGTTTTTCCATGGGATCGCTGCGATATTTGGTATGCAACATCTGAAGATGGAGAAACTTGGAAAGAAGAAGGGTTAGCAGTAGCACGAGGAGAAAAGGGAACTTATGATGACCGCTCAGTGTTTACGGTAGAAATTATGAAATTTGAGGACAAATATTATTTATGCTACCAAACGGTAAAATCACCTTATAATGTACGCGTAAAAAATCAAGTAGGGTTGGCGTGGTCAGATTCACCTAACGGACCATGGACCAAAAGCGAAGAACCTATTCTAAGTCCGGCAGATAATGGCATTTGGAAAGGAGAAGAACAAAACAGATTTCTAGTCGAGAAAAAAGGAGACTTTGATAGTCATAAAGTACATGACCCATGCATTATTCCTTACAAGGGCAAATTCTACTTGTATTATAAAGGAGAGCAAATGGGTGAAAAAATTACCTTTGGTGGTAGACAAATTCGTCATGGGGTTGCCATTGCAGATAACCCATTGGGCCCATATGTAAAATCACCGTACAACCCAATTAGTAACAGCGGACACGAGATTTGTGTATGGCCTTATAATGATGGTATTGCTGCCTTAATTACTACTGATGGTCCTGAAAAAAACACAATTCAATGGGCTTCAGATGGTATTAATTTTGAAATAATGTCTGTAATTCCGGGGGTTTCTGCGCACGCAATTGGTTTAGATAGATCAGCTGACAATGAAAAAGAACCCACTGAAATTTTACGTTGGGGGCTTTCACACATTTATAATAATAGCGATTATCAAAGTATAATGAGCTTTACATCTGAAAGAAAAACTACCCATGCCGCAAAAGGAGTAAAAACAAAATAAGATAAACTGTTTTTTATTAAAAGAGGAACATTTAAAAATGTTCCTCTTTTTTTATGCCTGTAATGATTAGTTAAATAATAGTAATTTTACCGAACAATGTTTTTTCAATGAACAAGACCAAGCCCAATTTAAAATCAGATTATAATGTTCCAAATCTTGAAAGAGGTTTATTAGTCATTGAGTTACTAGCTACAAAAAAAAGCGGCCTCACTTTAGCTGAAATTACCGAAACGCTATCCTTAACTAAAACTTCCGCTTTCAGGGTAGTAAGCACATTAATTTTCAAGAACTATTTACAAAAAAACGAAACTACCAAAAAGATAACATTGTCTAGAAAAATGCTTTCATTAGGTATTTCTTCTATGACCGAACAAAGCATTGTTGAAATGTCTATTGATGTAATGCGCGCCTTAAGAGATGAGTTAAAAGAATCTGTTATGTTGGGTATTTTATTAGGAGACAAAGGCACTATTTTAGAGCAAGTATCTTCATCTTATCCTGTAAAACTATTTGTAGAGCAAGGCACCCAATTCAGTTTACATAGCTCTGTGGGCGGTAAATGTATTTTATCATATTTACCAAAAGAGGAATCTGATGAAATTTTAAAAAAAATTACACTTACCAAATTCACAAAAAATACCATTACTTCTAAAAAAGATTTTAGAAACACACTACAAGAAGTGAAGAAAAATGGATTTGCCATTGATAACGGTGAAGATATACAAGGTATTCATTGTATCGGCGCACCAATTTTCAATGAATCAGGGTATCCTGTAGCAGCCCTTTGGATCACTGCACCGCACGGTAGACTGCCACATGATGAATTTGATGCCAAAGGAAAAATCATAGCTCAATATGCGCTTGACATTTCAATAAAATTAGGATATATCTCGCATTAGATTCTTAAGAAATCACTTCTACTTCTCAGATACCATAAGCTCTTTTTAAGGGCTTTTTTTATATCTAAATATCTCCTTTTCTAATATTTAACAATTAAACTTTAGTATATGATAATTTATTAGTTGCTGGTTATATAAATAATTGTATATTTATTTCAAATATGAAACTAGTTTACTATTTGAAACAAATTAAGTAATGAAAGCAACTATTTACGAAGGCAATAAAACATTCACTGTCATAGACAAGGAAATTGAGCAACCCGCCCAAGGTGAAGTTAGAATTAAAGTAGCATATTCTGGTGTTTGTGGTACCGATGTTCACATCTACCATGGCATGATGGATAAACGTGTAGCAATGCCACAAACTATTGGGCATGAAATGTCTGGTACTATTGATGCCGTTGGCGAAGGTGTTGAAGGGTATGTTGTGGGAGAGAAAGTAGTAGTACGCCCATTAGATGACAGAAAAGTAAAAGCTTCTGACAAAGGTTTTAATCACATATGTGAAGAATTAAAGTTTATAGGAATTGACAGTCCGGGGTCCATGCAACAGTATTGGAATGTACCGTCTTTCGTACTCCATAAACTAAAAGCAGAAACAGATTTAAAACTGGCCGCTTTAATAGAACCCTTATCAGTAGCAACCCATGATGTTCGTAGAAGTGGGTTGGTAAAAGGTGAAACTGCGGTTGTTTTAGGTGGTGGACCAATTGGATTATTAGTTGCCATGGTAGCTAAAGAAGTAGGTGCTCAAGTAATAATATCAGAAGTTAACCCTAAACGAATTGCAAAGGCAAAAGAATTAGGTTTTGACGCAGTTAACCCTATCGAATTAGACTTAGTTGAATATGTAAAAAGCAAAACCGAGAATCGCCGTGCAGATGTAGTTTTTGAAGTAGCTGGCGTACAGCCCGCACTAGATATAATGTGCGAAGTAGCAGGTATTAGAGGTAGAATTTTAATGGTGGCCATTCATGGTGAGAAAAAACCAGTTGATTTATTCAAATTTTTCTGGAAAGAATTGAGCTTAATAGGTGCTCGAGTTTATGAAAAAGAAGATTACGAAAAAGCCATTGAACTGATTACTCGTAACGAATTACCATTTTCACAAATGATAACAGATGTTCAACCTTTAACGAATATTCAACAAGTATTTGAAAACATAGATAATAACCCCGACGGACTAAAAGTCTTGATGGATTGTCAATTATAAATAAAATAAACAATGAGCATATTAGACAGTTTCAACCTAAATGGAAAAGTAGCACTAGTTACAGGTTGTAAAAGAGGTATTGGTAAAGGAATGGCTTTGGCATTAGCAGAAGCCGGTGCCGACATTATAGGTGTATCTGCAACTTTAGAAGCATCAGGTAGTGCAGTTGAAAAAGAAGTTTCCGCATTAGGTAAAAAATTTACGGCTTACCAATGTGATTTTTCAGATAGAAAAGCACTTTATAAATTTATCAAAGACGTAAAAGCCAACCACCCTACAATAGATATTTTGGTAAACAATGCGGGTACAATTTTAAGAACACCGGCAGCAGAGCACCCAGATGAAATGTGGGATAAAGTAATAGAAGTCAATCAAAACGCACAATTTATCTTGACACGTGAAATTGGGAAAGATATGATTGCTCGTGGTTCTGGAAAAATAGTATTTACTGCATCACTGTTAACATACCAAGGTGGCATCACTGTACCAGGTTATGCGGCTAGTAAAGGCGCTATCGGTCAAATGATTATGGCATTTGCAAACGAATGGGCAGGTAAAGGCGTGAATGTTAATGGTATTGCACCAGGTTATATATCCACAGACAATACAGAGGCATTGCGTAATGACCCCGAAAGAGCTAAATCTATTTTATCGCGTATACCAGCTGGTAGATGGGGTGAGCCAAAAGATTTTGCAGGACCAATTGTATTCTTATGCTCAAAAGCATCAGACTATATGCATGGATCAATTACCCTTGTTGACGGCGGATGGATGGGTAGATAATAATAATTCAAAAAAAGGTATACAATGCATCATCGGTACATGAAAATAATATTAATTCTGTTAGGCTTTTTTAAGGTGAGTTTTTTAATTGCTCAACAGCAACCAAATATTGTTTTTATTTTATCCGATGATGCAGGCTATGCCGATTTTGGGTTTCAAGGAAGTAAGGAATTTAAAACCCCAGAGTTAGATAAGCTTGCGAATAAAAGTATAAAATTTACGCAAGCCTATGTAAGTGCTGCAGTATGCGGACCATCAAGAGCAGGGATGTTAACCGGAAAATACCAGCAAAAGTTTGGTTTTGAAGAAAATAATGTACCTGGGTACATGAGTATATCTTGTTTGGCGGATGATGAAATGGGTTTGCCATTAGATCAAAAAACAATAGCTGATCATTTAAAAAAACAAGGATACAAAACTGCACTTTTTGGAAAATGGCACCAAGGCAATGCCGACCGCTTTCACCCAACTAAACGTGGATTTGATGAATTTTATGGTTTTAGAGGCGGTGCCCGTAGTTATTTGCCTTTTGATAAAAACAATCTACTCACTAGAAACGAGGACAAATTAGAACAAGGCTTTGGTAATTTCTCAGAACACAAAGGCTATCTCACAGATGAACTAGCCAACGAAGCAATTTCTTTTATTGACAGAAATAAAGAAAATCCGTTTTTCATCTACTTGTCTTTCAATGCAGTACATACTCCAATGGAGGCTACTGCAGAAGATTTAAAACAATTCCCAAATTTAACAGGGAAAAGAAAAACATTGGCTGCCATGACTTTAGCTATGGACAGAGCTATCGGAAAAGTATTAAAAGAACTTAAAAAAAGAGGAATAATAGATAATACTTTAATTGTTTTTACCAATGATAACGGTGGACCATCAGACGCTAATGAATCTGACAATAGTCCGTTAAGCGGTACAAAAGCAAATCATTTAGAAGGTGGTATTAGAGTACCCTTTCTAATGTCTTGGGCTAACCAATTTAATGATAACAAGACCTACAGTTACCCAATTAGCACCTTAGACTTATTCCCAACTTTTTTATCGGCGGCAGGCGGAAATAGTTCTGAAATTGAAGGATTAGACGGCGTAAACCTTCTACCCTATTTAAAAGGTGAAAAAACAGAAGCACCTCATGAGTTTCTATACTGGAAAAAAGAAAACAGAGCCGCCATTAGAAATCAAGATTGGAAACTAATACGTTTTTCTGATCGCCCGGCCGAATTATACAATATTAAGGAAGATGAATCTGAAACCAATGATTTAGCTGCAGAACATCCTGAAAAAGTAAAAGATCTCTACAAGAAATTATTCAAATGGGAACTTACATTAGAAAGACCTCTTTGGCAATTAAGACGAGAATTTGAAGGTAAAGCAGCCGATAGAATGGATGCTTATAGAAAAACGAATACGAAACAATAATACAATATACTATGTCATCAATTAAGGAATACAAGCTTTTTATAAACGGAGAATGGAGAACATCAACATCAGGCGAAACAATTGATATTATTAGTCCTTCTAATGGAGAAGTTGTAGCACGTGTACAAAACGGTACTGCTGAAGAAGCCATAGAAACTCTTGAGTTTGCCGATAAAGCGCAAAAAGAATGGAAAAAACTACCTGCTAGAACAAGAGCAGATCTATTGTATAAGTTGGCAGATGAGATTGATGCCAATACAGAATATTTAGCTGAATTATTGACCAAAGAACAAGGTAAACTTTTAAAGGTTGCTCGTTTTGAGGTTGCTGTTACTGCATCATTCATTAGATATGCTTGCGAAGGTGCACGAAGAATAGAGGGTGATATTATTCCATCAGACAATCCGAACGAACAGATATGGATTCAAAAAGTTCCTCGTGGCGTCGTCGTTGCCATTACAGCATGGAATTTCCCGTTAGCATTAGCGGGTCGTAAATTAGGACCGGCTCTAGTTGCAGGTAATTCTATTGTAATTAAGCCTACTTCTGAAACACCTTTGGCAACTTTAGAACTTGGTAACTTAGCAAACAAAGTAGGTATTCCTGAAGGGGTAATCAATATTTTAACTGGTCCGGGTAGAGCAATGGGTAATGCACTAGTTGAAAGTCCTATTTGCAAAATGGTGACTATGACAGGTTCTACGCCTGTTGGTCAGCAAATAGCAAGAAATGCAGCTCAAAACCTAACACATGTTCAATTAGAACTAGGTGGTAAAGCCCCATTTATTGTATTTGAAGATGCAGATATTGATGCTGCCGTAGATGCCGCTTTACATTCTCGTTTTGATAATTGTGGGCAAGTGTGTACCTGTAACGAAAGAATGTATTTACACGAAGGTATTTATGATACGTTTATGGAAAAATTCATTGCTAAAACCAAGGCAATAAAAGTTGGGGATCCTATGCTAGAAGATACGGATATGGGCCCTAAAGTAAATGCATCAGAATTAAAGCATATGGAGCATTTAGTAGCCGTCAGTATTGAAGAAGGAGCAACTGTTGCTACCGGAGGAAAAAGACCTACAGGTGCCGAATTTGAAAAAGGGTTTTGGTTTGAACCTACTGTTTTAACCAATGTAACGCAAGATATGACGATTGTTCATGAAGAATCTTTTGGTCCAATTTTACCGGTTTTAAAATTCAAAACTTTTGAAGAAGTTATTGGCTATGCAAATGACTGTGAATACGGTTTGGCTGCAATGGTTTTTACCAATGACATGAACACTATCATGAAATGTAATGATGAATTGGAATACGGCGAAATATATGTAAACCGTGGTCATGGTGAACAACACCAAGGTTTCCATAATGGTTACAAATTATCTGGTTCTGGTGGTGAAGATGGCAAGTATGGTTTTGAACAATACATGGAAAAGAAAACCTTTTATATTAGACATAAAGCATAAGTAGTAATAAGTGTAATTAATAGCACCTTTTATTTAATTAAGATGAGTACAAAAATTAAGAGTGTAATCGCCAAACTTTTTAAAGTTCCTTTACCTGAAGTAATGAACGATGCAAAACATGGAGATCACACACATTTCGAATTAGTAACCACTACCATAACTTTAGAAGACGGTAGTGAAGGTACCGGGTATACATATACAGGTGGAAAAGGAGGTTTTTCAATAAAAGCCATGATTGATTATGATTTTGCCAACGTTCTCGTGGGTAAAGACGGTACAGATATAGATGGTATTTACGATTTTATGGAGTGGCATATACATTATGTAGGTCGTGGTGGTATAGCATCATTTGCGATTTCGACCATCGATATTGCCCTATGGGATATAAAATGTAAAAAAGCCGGTCAACCTTTATGGAAAATGGCAGGTGGTGAGGGCAATACCTGTAAAGCATATTGTGGCGGTATAGATTTACAGTTCCCTATAGAAAAGCTTTTAAACAATATGAAAACCTATTTAGATAACGGATTCAATGCCGTGAAAATCAAAATAGGAAGAGAAAATTTAGAAGAAGATTTAGAACGTATTAAAGCTGTCAGGGAATTTATTGGTCCAGATGTAACCTTTATGGTAGATGCCAATTATTCTATGTCCATAGAAAAAGCAATTAAAGCAATTGAAGGATTTAAAAAATATGACATCACTTGGTTTGAAGAACCCATAATACCAGATGATTATAAAGGCTTTGCTGAAATAGTAGAAAAAACAGGATTCCCTTTAGCTATGGGAGAAAATTTACATACCATTCATGAATTTGAATATGCTTTTGACCAAGCTAAACTATCCTTTATACAACCAGATGCATCTAACTGTGGTGGTGTAACCGGTTGGCTTAAAGCTGCCCGTTTAGCAGACAAGCACTGTATACCTGCTTGCTCTCACGGTATGCAAGAATTACATGTTAGTTTAGTTTCTGCCCAACCTAATTCCGGATGGTTAGAAGTACACAGTTTCCCCATTGATCAGTATACTACAAGACCTTTAGTTGTTGAAAATTGCAGAGCTGTAGCTTCTAATGAGCCAGGAACAGGAGTAGTATTCGATTGGAAGAAATTAGCCCCTTATCAACAATAAAAAAAACGTATGAAACCTATAAAAAGTGATTTCGGAAATTTAGCAGGAGAAAAAGTAGATTTATATACCTTGAAAAACGACAACGGTATGGTGGTAAAAATTACTAACTACGGTGCTACTATTACATCGATACAGATTCCTGATTCCAATGGAAAATTGAAAGAAATTGCTTGTGGTTTTGATACGATAGAAGGTTATTTTTCTGATGACTATAAAGCAAATTCACCTTATTTTGGTTCAACAGTGGGCAGGTATTGTTCTCAAATTAAAGATGCTAAATTCAGCCTAAATGGCAAAACATATGATTTGGCAAGTAATTGTGGACCAAATAATTTACATGGTGGCGTTGTTGGTTTTGACAAAAGAATATGGGATACCACTTTTGAAGACAATGATCAGTCAACCGTTAAAATGTCTTTATTAAGTAAAGATATGGAAGAGGGATTTCCTGGTAATGTACAGGTTAATGTGTCTTTTACTTTGACAGATGATAATGAGTTAAAAATGGACTATAATGCAACGACCGATGCAGATACTCCCCTATCCATTACAAACCATACCTATTTTAATTTAGAGGGATTTTCTGAAACTATAGAAAACCATAACGCTCAAGTACATACCAATAAACGTTTGGAGCTTGATGATACTGGAGCTGCTACTGGAAAAATCGTCAATGTTGAAAATCAGGCTGACGATTTAAGAGTTTCAAAACGAATTGGAGATGTTCATGAAGCCATAAATGACGGGTTTGAACATTTTTATGTTTTCGATAATGAAAAAGCAGATTTAAACCAAGTTGCCTCTATCTCAAGTGAAAAAGAACAAATACGTTTAGATGTCTTTTCTACAGAACCGTGTATGCTGTTGTATACTGGTAAATACACCTCAGATGATTTAAAAAGGGAAAATGGAATTCAATACGGAAAATACAAAGGGTTTTGCTGTGAAACACATAGATACCCTAATGGTCCAAACATTGAAGGTTCACCCAAATCGATTACAAAAGCAGGTGAAAATTTTAAAAGCGAGACCGTGTTTAAATTTTCATTTTAACAACAACTAATCAACTCACAAAACAACCAATTATGACAGAAGGAGTTTTACTGGCTATTTTTGCCGGACTAATGTTGGGGCTTTATGCTCTACCCGAAAAATTTACGAAAGATTTTAAGTACGAAAATACTTGGAGTTTGTTCTTTTTATTAACCATGTTCGTTGTACCCATTATAGCATCGGTCACCTTAATCAATGGCTTTGCAGATATTTTCGGCAATATGCCAACAGATATTTGGATTAAAATGGGGCTTACCAGTTTTCTTTGGGGCGTTGGGGTTATGATGTGGAGTAAGGCGATAAACCATATTGGTCTATCATTAGGTTTTTCACTTTTTATAGGTACTATAATTTTAGTGGGATCGGTATTACCATTTATTGAAGATGGTTTACCACCTACAAACAAATTAACAACCATTCTATTAGGCTTATTCGTTGTATTAATAGGAATTTTTGCGAACGGTAAAGCTGGTTTTATTCGTGAAAAAGTTGAAAAGGCTAATGATGAGAACAGTGAACAAAAAGGCTCGATGGCCACAGGTATTTTAATCGCTGTTATTGGCGGTTTACTTGCAACCGGCTTTAGTTATGCGAATGCAGCTGGTAGACCTTATTTACACGAAGCTAGCCAAGCTGCCGGTAATGCAGAGTGGATTACCGCCGTTGCCGTAATGTTTCCAATTTTTATTAGTGGCGGCATAGTAATGACCGCTTATTTTCTTTGGCAGTTAAGTACTAAAAAGGCATGGGGAGATTTTAAAACTCCTGCATTCGGCAAAAACTTTGTATTAATATTAGTCATGGCTTTTTTCCATTATGCTGCGTCTGCCCTATTTGCTTTTGCGGCATACAAATTGGGTGCATCGGGCAATACGGTAGGGTATGCTATATTTAATACAGCTTGTGTGGTAACAGCTATTATAAGTGGCATTATCACTAAAGAATGGGTCAATGCCTCACCAAAAGCCAGAAAGTTCTTATACATGGGTTTAAGCTGTATGGTAATAGGTATTATTATAGTCGCATATAGCAATAGTCTTACTTAGGCTACTTAAAAGCATAGTTCAAAAAACAGAAGCCAGATCTTATGACCTGGCTTCTGTTTTTTATTTATTCAGGTTTATACACCCGTATCCAATCCACATGCATAATTGTGTTTTCTTCATTTGTGACAGTTGGGTCATTTAAAAAATCTATGCCCTGAGTTGTTCTCCACGACTGGGCGGCAGCACTAATAATTAGGTGCATTGGTTTTGTTAAACCATTACCGTTAGTATAGTTTTCAGGGTCTATATCGCTGACAGGCGTTGTGCGAACTAAAACACCATCTACATAATACGACAAACTAAAAGGATCTTCCCAAAGAACGCCATAATTATGATATTCATCTGACCATATTGTTCCATTGCCGTCAGCATACCAAGTTTCTTGACCTGTTGGTTGATAATCTTGAAAAGGTTCACGAATAAAAACATGATGACTCAAATGTAATCGCCTTGAAAAATAGTCGTTACTTTTTGCTCCGAATGCCTCTAAATTATCAATCTCTTCCGTAGAATCATCACTTAGCATCCATACGGCAGATGATAGCACAGATTCACTGAGCTTTACTCTAACCTCCATATACATAGGATATGTTATTTTTGCTTTTGAAGTAATGCAACCAGTCAATATTTTACCATCAACAATATTAGCTTTAAAAACAAGCTCACCAGCATCTATAGAAGATTGTTCAGGGGTATATCTAGTTATTCCTGGTCCAGTCCATCCGTTAAAAAAACTATCATTCCAATTGTTCGAAAATTCAGTTGAAGATTTCCCGCTTTCGTAATTAAACTCACTAGAAACTGTAGGTTGAATAGTCCATAACGTACCTTCTGTCTTCGGACCAGGCAAAAAGGAAACTTCATTCTCAGTTGCATTATTTTCTTCTACCGCAACTTCTTCTTCGCCAACGATTTCTTCATCTTTTATTTCCTTAGAATCGGGCTCATCTATTGTAGGCTCATCGTTTTGACTAGAACAACTACCAAGAAACAAACTTTCAATCAACACGATTAAAACAAGGGTTTTCTTCATATTTTTTTAAATTTCTAAATAATTATTTTTATTGATAAGATTATAGAACATACTATCTAAAAAAGGTTTTATACTAGACAAAGTCGTATTAGTATTTTGTAACATATTTGACATACAACATTTACTATTTAATGCATATTAAAAGAGGGAAAACAGTGCTATGCTTCCCCCCTTTTCTAACAAATGAACTAACTCAACAATTTTTACTTATTTATTTTTCTTTCATGAAGCATGTTTATGGCTTATTTACAACCTCAGTAATTGTAATATCATCAATAGTAAATAGTAGCTCTGCACCATTATTTTGATTATTACCTCTAATTAAAATTTCACTGGTTGTATCACTTAAGAAGTTAAATTCATCAGAACTAATGTAAACCCATTTATCAAGTGGTGTTGATGCATTAAATTCTGTAATAAATACTTCTTTAAAAGGAGGTACCACATAAAATCTAAGATCTGCTGTACCTGAAACCGGAGTAGTAATATAAACCCAAGCTCCTAACTTATAATTTTTACCTGCCTCGAAAGTAAACTTGGCATTATCGATAGCCTCTGGTTTATAAGCGTAAATCATTCCGCCATTTGCTTCCATTGTAGCCTGAGTAGCCATTGTACCAGTTTTAGCTCTTGCGTCGGTCACGGCTGCCGTGAATTGGCCCCAAACGCCACCCCAACCAACATCTTTCCAATCAGGACCGCCATTCTCCATACTATAATCGTAGCTGGTTCCAATTAAAAGGTTTTGCTCTATCAGTACCGCTTGTTGATCAGTGAATGAATCGGCTATAACACCATCTAAGGTTGACAAACTTCCTTTTGTGTAAGAAAGACTAATCATATCATCAGAATAAAACTGAGGTATGTCTAATTTTAACTCTACAAAATTTGCTGTATCAGGATATACCGTAATCGAAGTGATTGCTGGATTAGATATTCCGCCATTATCTATAGATACCACAAAATCTGAAGGCACACCTGTAGTTTCATCCATATCTCTACTAAAATTCAAGAAAATACTAGTCCCTACTGCCTCAATTCCATCTAACTGCACTGGCTCAGTAGAAGGTATTACAGTAATCAAATTTGATAGCGTTATTATTTCTTCTCCAACGGGTCTCGCCAATGAAGATATTAGCTCTAAACCAAAAGAACCCGTTTTTTTATAACGTACATCGTAAATTCTCTTATCTTCAGATAGGCTAAGTCCAGTACCGCCTTCTGCAGTCCACACAAAACTATCAGGACTACCTTGAGTTGACTCATCTACTATAAAACGAACCGCCTTACCTGCAGTAACTTCATTATTTGCTCCATTTGTAAGACTTAATTCATCTCCTTGTGATCCATCTTCGTCTAGTCTATATGCTTTAAGAACAGTTTTTATTTCAGGTAGTACTGTAACAATAATGGTAGTATCTATTTCTTTACCAATTACATTTCCTGATAGGTCGTAAGCATCGCCCTTAAAAACCTGAGATAAAACTACATCGTGCTCGCCTTCAGCATTAAAAATTGCCTTAACATTTTGCTCTGTTGATGTTTCGTCATTATCAGACCCAACAATATCTGCTACACCAGTTGGTAATGTCCATAATCGGGACTGTACTCCAGAAGATAAATCTCCTAAAGTAATGCTATTACCAATTCTAATCGTATTGGTAAAATTCATTTGAGATGTAGCGATAATTCTACTATTAGCTTCATTTAATTCTATATCATCGTAAATATCTTCACAAGAATACAGACCCAATATAACCGCTACAAACGCTATTAATATTTTAAATTTTGTTTTCATATCTTAAATATTATAAATCATTATTACTTTGTACTTCTCCTGCAGGAATAGGGAGATAATCATGTTGACTTGAACTATATCTATCTATACCGCCTAACGAAAGCAAATTGATTGATCCTTCGATAAAAAGAGGTGCTTGTCCTGTGATAGACTCTAAATTATCATTTCTCCAGTTCAGGTTGTCACCCATGGTTGTAAATACATCATCAACGATACCCCAACGAACTAAATCAGCCCATCTTTGTCCTTCAAAACAAAGTTCAAGAGGTCTTTCTACCATCTGAAGGTGTGTTATTAAATTATCGACTGTTGGGCTTACAAATGGCTGACTACCAAACCTTTGTTTACTGACATGTAATTGAGGAAAAGTATTACCGTTATCTGCCAAGTACTTTTGTATTGTGATTACACCTGCTCTTGAACGAACCATATCAATGTATTCGATAGCTTCATCTACATCTCCGCTTGCATTTAAAACTGCCTCTGCATACATTAAATAGACATCGGCCAAACGAATGTGTCTGAAATTAATTCCACTTCGATTCAAAGCTATTTCAGCGGTACCTTGAAACCAATTTGTATGCTTTTTCACCAAAGCTGTCAATCCTAACCCTCTATAGGTATGAACGTTTGCATCTGTATTATCAACACCAAAATAGGTTCCTTCAAAGTCTTTAGGGCAAATAGATGCCGTTAAACGTTGAGAATGCAAATTACCGCCTGCATTGATTGGATTACTTGGATCTATTTCATCGTTCGTAAATAATTCATGCAAATATAAATTTGCTACTACGGTATTAAATCCGCCAAAACCACCAATCGAAGCATAGTTACTTGACACAGCACTAGCTTCAGCACCTGAATTACCAGGTGTATCATCTACGTTATTTCCATTTGCGCCAGGGTTAGCCGTAGAACTATATGCTACTTCTAAAATTGATTCAGAATTAAATTCGTTTTGATCGGTGAAATTGTCTAAAGAATTTGGAACCAACGCATATACACCAGAATCTATAACTTCTTTAAAATCATCGGCAGCCAGTTGCCAGTTTTCAGCAAACAAATAAACTTTACCTCTTAAAGATGTTGCTGTACCAGATGTTACTCTGCCTAAATCTGAACTATCGTCCCAAACTAATGGTAGATTATCTTTTGCATAATTTAAATCTGGTAAAATTACTTGCTGTGTTACTTCTTCAATTGAACTAAGTGCTTTACTTAATTCTGTCGTAGAAACCTCGGTACGTATTACTGCTTTACCATAAGTATGAACCAATTGAAAATAGAAGAAAGCTCTTAATAATCTTGCTTGCCCTACAATAGCTTCTTTTTCGCCTGTAGCAAAAACTGTTTCATCGGCAAGTTCTATATTATTTATTATCTGATTAGCTCTAAAAATACCTATATATAATTGATTCCACTTATTAACTATTTGCTCACTATTATCTGTATAGCTCAGTTGTCTGAAAATGTTCCATCTTCCAAAAAAAGAATAGGTATCTGCAATGTCTGCTCTAATTATTTCTTGTGACAATCCACTACCACTTACTGCCTGAAACTGCATTGCGCCATATACTGTGGTTAAGGCAGTATTGAACTGAGTTGGTGTATTCCAAAACGTTGCATCTGTAATCGAATTCGGATTATCTACTGTTAAAAATTCATCCTCTGAACAACTAGCTAGAGATAATATACAGCAGGCCACTATTGCAATAGACCGCACTTTGTGTTTTAATATAACTTGTATCATTTTTTTCTTAATTAGTTATTAAAATTTAACTTTAACCCCTAGAACAAATCTTCTGGTTACAGGATAATTACCTCTATCAACACCTCTTGTGCTTATACCATTACCACCAACTTCTGGATCATAACCTGTATAATTAGTAAATGTAAAAGGGTTAAATCCTGTTAGATATAATCGTATGCTACCAATTTTGGTTTTATCTAGTAATTCTTTAGGTAATGAATAACCCAAAGTAATATTTCGAATTCTTAAATATGTACCATCTTCTATCCAATAATCTGATCTTGCTCTAATGCTTTCTGTAGCCTCACTATTTCTATAACTAGGAATATCAGAAGTAGGATTTTGTGGAGACCATTGATAATATTGATCTAAGTGTCTACCTTGAGTATAGGCGAAAAATCGTGCACCGTTAAATAACTCAGCGCCGTAAGACATATAAGTCTGAACCGACAGATCAAAGTTTTTATAGTTTAAATCAACATTTAAACCAGCTTCCCATTCTGCTTGACCAGAACCGGCATATACACGATCATTATCATCAATTGCATTATCACCATTTACATCGGCGTAACGAATATCGCCTTTTGCTGCAGATGGATTGATTTGCTGGTATTCTGCTAATTCGGTATCAGTTTTAATTACGCCTTCATTTTTCAATAAAAAGAATGATCCCGCTTCATGACCTACGGCAAAAAATGTAGTTTCATCTATACTATTACCTAAAGAAAATGTTGGTCTACCATTAGAGTACCCGCGTTCTATTCCATTAAGATCCACAATCTCATTAGTGTTTTTCGTAAACGTAGAAGAGATATTATATTTTAGTCCACTTTTAAATTCACCTTTATATCCTAAAGCTATTTCTATACCTTCATTGGTCATTTTACCCGCATTAATAAAAATTGGATTATAGACGGACTCGGCACCTGGTGCAGATGTACCTAAAGAAGGTGGTGTTTGAAATGGCAATAACATATCTTGCTTATCATTGCTATATAAATCAGCAGTTAAAGTCAATCTATTTTGAAACATAGCTAAGTCAAATCCGATGTTTTTAGAAACACTCGTTTCCCATTTCAAATCAGGATTTGCATTTCTTCTCTGGATCAAACCAGAAGCTATAGCTTCATTAGGTCCGAATAAATAATTTACACCAGTTTCAATTTGAGTAGATGCAGCATAAGGCTGAACATCTTGATTACCCAATTCTGCATAACTTGCTCTAAACTTTAAGTTATTGACAGCATCACCCAAAAATGAATTTTTAAAGAAATTTTCTTCGGCAGCATTCCATCCAATAGAAACACCTCCAAAAGTACCATATCTATTATCTGGTCCGAATTTAGAAGAACCATCTCTACGAATACTTGCAGACAATAAGTAACGCTCATCATAACTATATTGAACTCTACCCAATAAACCGGATAAAGAATAATTATTTACAAAACTCGTTGGTGTAGTTGCAGAAAAAGCCTGACCTATTTCTTGTGTAGTATTTGTCGGAAAACCGATACCGCCTATGGTAAGTTGTTCCGATGAAAAATCTTCATATGACGATACCAATGTTGTGTTTAATTTATGTCCACCGAATTTTACATCGTAGTTTATCATATTTTCAAGCACCCTTCTAGTAGACATGGTAAAATCTTTTTGAAGTTGTGCCTCAAGCGTAGAAGCCGTTGCATTTAACACCCCATCTCTACCATAAATTAAAAATGTAGGTCTAAAGAATTTTCGATTATAATCAAATCTATTATTACTTAAACTTAACTTATAAGTCAATCCTTTTGCTAATTCATACTGCATATTGAAAGCAATATTGGTAGAAGTTGTTTTTCTATCATCAATGTTCAATAATTGTTTTGCTAAAAAGCCAAAATAGATCGTATTATCTACTGGTATTGTTACCACATTATCCTCACTAATATCTAGATCACCTAAAGGTAACTGCCATGGGTTTTGACCAATACTATATTCATAATAGGCAAAAGGCTCTTGCTCTCTATTTTCTTCGGTATAGGCAACAGTAGCAAATGCCTTAAATTTTCCTTTAGTAAAATTAGCTGTCAGTCTAGAACTTAATCTATCAAAGCCAGATTTGATCAGCACACCCTCTTGGTCGTTATAACTGGTACTAAAACCTAAATTCAAACCTTTAGAACCGCCGCTTATACCTAACTCATAGTTTCTAAATAGCGCATTGTTGTTTTGTACATCTCCAACGAAATCACTATCAAGATCCAATAATTCAGGAGAAGTAATAAAATACCCTGGAAGATTACCCGCATTTAAAACATTATCTACAGAAAAATCTGCAAACAACTGTTGTTGCGTATTCATTAAAGGTGTTCCTGACGTTATATTCTGAATACCTGTGTATGTAGAAAAGTTAACATCTAACTTCCCTTCTTTACCTGATTTGGTCGTAATTAAAATAACCCCGTTTGAAGCTCTTACACCATAAATAGAAGCTGCAGCACCATCTTTTAAAATGTCTATAGTTTCTACTTGATCAGGCGCAATGTTAGGATTAGATTCATAAGGAACCCCATCTACAACATATAATGGCTCTAGACTACCAAGTAAAGATCCTACACCTCTAATTTGAATGTTGGCAGCTTCACCCGGACGCCCACTTGCAGCTTGTATATTTACACCTGCTACTCGCCCTTGTAGAGATTCACTGACATCAGATACAGGTGCAATACTAATAATATCAGACTTTACTTGTACTACAGCACCGGTTACCTCTTTTTTCTTTTGAGTACCATAACCTACAACAACTACCTCGTCTAACAGTGCTAGGTCTTCAACAAGAACTATTTTTAAATTCTTACTTGCACCTACACTTACCTTTTTAGTTTTAAAACCAATTGATGAAATCGCCAAAACATCGCCTGATGCTGCATTGATGGAAAAAATTCCATCAAAATCGGCAACGGCACCTTTAGTTGTTCCTTCAATAACAACAGTTGCACCTGGTATCGGCGTACCTTGTTCATCACTTACGGATCCGTTAATTACATCTTGCGCAAAACCTTGTTGCATTGCCAAGATTACAAATAGAGAAAACACTGAAAGCATCCTCTTCCATAATTTGTCCTTTTCCTTCATAAATAAAATTGAGTTAATTAATAATTAAGTTGTGGTGAGTTATTTTTAATGAATTCTCATTTAGATTCTTAAATTATAATCAAATGATAAATTTATTGGGTCTAAATTATTAATTTGATATTATTATTTTAAGAAATAGCACTCAACAAAAACTGAACAAACCCTTAAAAAAACACTTATTTATCAGTGTTTTAAGCAATACTAAACACAACTAGACAGTATTTTTCTGGTATTATTAGAAACAGTTGAGTAATAATTAACTAGAAGAGTGAAAATTACGCTATGAAATTAAAAACTAAAGAATATATAGAATTAGAAAAAGTCTTTCTTAGTGGTTTGCTATAAACTCGGTAAGATTATCATTACGTTCAAGTTTCAATTTTTTTCTTAAACGATAACGAGATGTGTGCATACTCTCAATTGAAATACCCAAAAGAGATGCCATTTCTTTACTAGAAAAATTAAGCTTTACCAATGCACAAAGTTTTAAATCTGTTTGACTTAAAGCAGGGTAAGCTTCTTTTAAATTTTTATAAAAACTTTGATTTACAGCCGTAAACCTAGCTTCAAATTCTTTCCAATTACCACTTGGGCTACCTTGTGCTGAACTAATAATTCTATTGAGAGCAGAAACATCTAAATTTTCTTTACTCTTGCCAATAGTATCTTTCATTTTTCTTATAAACTCTTCTTTCTCTATTAATTGCAATGCAGATGATGTAAGTTCATTATTCTTCAATTCTAATATTTCATTAGTTTTCTGTAATTCAACAACTCGCTTTTCTTCTAGAGATTTTTTTTCTAACCTATGTTTACGTCTAATATTACGAATGAATAAAGATCCAAGTATTAACAAAGAAGCTACAACAACAAACATCAATGAATACTTTAGTACCCATAGTTTTTTCTCATTTTCTAAATTAGCCAGTCGCTGCTCTTTTATTAATTCCTTTTCTTTCTCTTTCTGTAGGCGATACTGATCATTAATTTCAAACAAATGTTGATTATTCTTGCTCTTTCTTCCAAAAATTGATTCATTCAATTCATTTGCCGCCTCTAAATGACAAAAAGCGCTTTCAAAATCTTTCTCCTCCTTACTTAAAAGTGCCAAAGCTTCTTGCACCATCAACTTATAATTAGAATGATTGCTATATTCATTAGTATAAGCCAATGATTGTTCAAAATACTTTTTACTTAGTTTCAAATCACCCTTCATAAAATGAACCTGACCAATTAAGTAGTCTATTATTATTAGGTATGAAGGGTTTTCTATGATAAACTCATTTCTAGATTTATTCAATCTAAGTAAAGCCATTTCAAAATTGCCGTCAATTGCATCTTGGTAGCCCTCTTCTGCATCTAAATAACTAGATTTAATCTTAAATTGTTTTTTAATAAGGCTACTGCTGTCTAAATATTTACGAACCATTTTATTTTCTCCATTGGTTCTAAACAAAGTTATTAATGCATAATAATCGGTTAATACATTAGTAGAATCAATAACTTTTTTATCTATCATTTTATCCTTTAATCTTAGCGAAAGGTTGAAGTAATCTTTAGCTTCATTATCACGTCTATAAAATAAATAAAGCCAACCCAAGGCTTGATATAATTTAGCTCTTGCTGGGTCATTTTTTGAATTATCAGCAAGAAATAAAGCTTCCCAATAACCATCATATGAACTTCCATAATCTAAATTATGGGCATATAAATTAGAAAGCTCGTATAAACTATTTACCAAGTTAGCGGTATCTTTTTGCTCTTTATGTAAGTGTATACTTTTCTTATAGAAATCAATAGCACTATTAACATTCGTTGCCTTTAAAGACTCTGCTTTTTTAAAATACTCATCCGATTTATTAATGGTTTGTGCAGACAACATACCACATAGGCATACTAGCAACCCAAAGGTTAAATAAGAAATTAAATATCTACGCATAGTTTGTATTGAATAATTCATACCAAAAAAAATCTTCGCTCTCTTTTAAGGTTTAATTGAGAAATCAATATATACATTGTCTAGTTCATTTTTTTCAAAAACTACCATTAATTGAGATATGTTGAGTTTTTGTCTAGTTAGTCAATAAGATTAAATCCTATAATAAACACATATTTGCAAAGCTAAGAATACTGCAATTATCATTACATATAATTGCAGTATTTTGAATTATATATAATATAAAGCACAATATCAATAATTGCAAACGATTTAACTCTAGTTACTTGTCACCAACAAATGCGGTTTCTTTCTCGACAAAAGTTCAGTTAAAGTGTAATTGAAAAAAGCTTAATAAAGGTTAATTATATAACATGTTTAGTTTTCTCTAGAACTGTACAAGAATAAAATTCACCATAAACATCATTTTTAAACAAATAGAATGAAATATAAAATTTTTCTGATATACCTAATTGCGTTCACACTTTTTAGTTGTTCTACAAAAGAATATTTGACTACTAACACCGACTTTAATTTCAACTGGGAATTTAAATTAGAAGACTCCACATCGAATCGGTTCGATACCACTTGGAAAAAAATAAACCTACCACATGATTGGAGTATTGAATCTCCAATCGATTCAATCAAAGGCGAAGGTGCTACGGGTTACCTATTAGGTGGCATGGGTTATTATAAAAAAGATTTTAACTTAAACTTGAAAAATAATCAAGTTGCCTATTTGGTTTTTGATGGTGTCTATAATAATGCTACGGTAAGCTTAAATAATCAAGAACTAGGTAAACATCCTTACGGCTATGCTCCTTTCTATTATGACATTACAGAGCAACTACAACAAAATACAAATACGGTACATGTAACGGTAGATAGAACAAGATATGCAGACAGTAGATGGTATACCGGATCTGGTATCTACAGAAATGTAAACCTAATTACAAAAAACAAATTACACATTCCGGTATGGGGAACCTTCATTACCACACCGCAAGTAAATGAAGATAAAGCCACGGTTAAAATAGAAACTCAACTTAAAAACGGATACTTAGAAGATAAAAAAGCAAAGATTACTACAGATATTTTTACTGACAAGAATATTAAGGTCGGCTCAACAACTACAGCACTAACCATTTATCAAGGGAAATCAGAAAATTATACAGCCACCCTAGATATTAAAAATCCTGATTTATGGGATATAGATAAACCTACTCTTTATAAAGCCATTACTAAAGTTATTGAAAATGATAAAATTGTAGATACTGAAGAAACTATTTTCGGAATTCGCAGTATTAAGTTTGATGCCAATACCGGCTTTTATCTTAATGGCAAAAATCGCAAGATAAAAGGTGTTTGTTTACACCATGACGCTGGCTTAGTTGGTGCTGCCGTACCTAAAAGTGTTTGGAAAAGACGTTTAGAAAAACTAAAAGATGCTGGTTGTAATGCAATACGAATATCGCACAACCCTGCTTCTAATGAATTTTTAGATTTATGCGATGAAATGGGCTTTTTGGTTCAAGATGAATTCTTTGATGAATGGGACAACCCTAAAGACAAAAGAAAAAATATGAACGAAAAAAGTGTGGACTATATTACCAGGGGTTATGCCGAACATTTTCAAGATTGGGCAGAAAGAGACTTGAAAAACACCATCTTATCGCATAGAAATCACCCGTCTATATTTCAATGGAGTATTGGTAATGAAATTGAATGGACATACCCTCGTAATGCTGAAGCTACCGGTTTCTTCAATAATATGGACTGGAGTGGTAATTACTTTTGGTCTGCACCACCAAATAGCATAAAACAGATTAAAGAGAAGCTAGACACATTGCCAAAAGCAACATATGATATTGGTAAAACTGCTCAGAAGTTAGCTAAATGGACCAAAGAATTAGATACAACAAGATATGTAATTGCTAATTGCATTCTACCATCTTCTAGTTATGAATCTGGCTATGCAAATGCTCTTGATATCATTGGTTTTAGCTATAGACGCGTACTTTACGATTATGGCCATGAAAACTACCCTAACAAGCCACTTATGGGTACCGAAAATTTAGGTCAATGGCATGAATGGAAGGCTGTAATGGATAGACCTTTTATTTCAGGAACATTTTTATGGACCGGCATTGACTATATGGGAGAATCTAACGGAGGCTGGCCAAAGAAAGGAACCCCAAGCGGATTATTAGATTTGGCTGGATTTGAAAAGCCGTCGTTCTATATGTTTAAATCTTTATGGAGCGAGGCACCTAGTATTTACATTGCCACACAGACTGCTGAAAAATCAAAATATGAGCTTAATGACCATGGTAAAGTTGTTGAGAAAAAAGAAGGCGCTTGGCAAAAAGCGCTTTGGGTTTGGCAAGATGTTAATGAACATTGGAACTATGATGGTAATCAAAGCACAATAGTAGAAGTATATTCAAATACTGATGCCGTAGAACTTATCTTGAACGAAAAATCATTAGGAACAAAAAAACTAGCAGATTTTGATGATCATATTTACAAATGGGCAGTTCCGTTTAAAGCAGGTACCTTAAAGGCTGTTGGATCTAAAAATGGAAAAGTAGTCAAATCACTTATAAAAACAAGCGCTCAACCAAAAGTCTTACAACTATTTACCGATACTAAAAGCGTAGTAGCAAATGGTTATGACACCGCACATATTGTACTTCAAATTGTAGATAACGATGGTAATCCTGTTAAAACAGAAAATCAAAAAGTACTATTTACAGTGACCGGAGATGCAAAAGTACTTGGTGTAGATAATGGCAGCATAACTAATACGCAAGATTTTAATTCTCACGAATTAATAACAGATAAAGGGCGTGCTTTACTTATTGTTCAATCAATAAAAGATAGCTCAACACCAATACGTATAAAAGCAAGCTCAAATACATTAACGAGTAACGAAATAGAAATTACAATAGCCCCAAGTAAGTAAAAACAGTAGCTACAGTTGATAACTGATAGATAAATACGGCATTATCAACCTAAACTGATTAACAGCAGAAATAAGGGCTTTATAATAACTACAAGACTTAGAGATTGAAAGGTTAATTCAATGAGACGATCATTTTTGCCGACAACAATTGTCTAACTTAAAATGAAGTAAGTCTTTAAATTAAAACACATAAGCCAGACCTAAAGGTCTGGCTTATGTGTTTCTGTTACTTTTGTTGTGTTACAATTGAAATATCTGCTCTAATGCAATCCACTTCTCACCATCTTTAGCCCATGGCAACTCTTGTTGGTAATTCCACATTAAATTCTCCCATTCTTGAACTTTAGTATTATCGGCATCCATTTTTACTTTTTTCTCAGCATCGAATGTTTCATCAACTTCCATAATCATGAACATACGGTTACCGGTAAGGTAAATTTGCATATCAACAATACCGGCATCTTTAATGCTTTTAGTGATTTCTGGCCATGCCTTGCCTTCGGCATGATATGCTTTGTATTCTGCAATAAGTTTAGCGTCCTCTTTTAAATCGCAGGCGTAACAATATCTTTTTGTCATCGTTCTAGTTTTAAATAATTAAGCCTTTTGTTGTTTAGCAGCATATAAGCCATATAAACCGACAACAGCTATACATATCATTGGCATTATAAATGAAAATTTAACTTCTGGAACTCCTAAAATAAGCGTGTCTGCAAGGTTATCACCTCCTATGTCGATAATGGCACCTTGCATTAACGGAAAAATAGCTCCTCCAACAATTGCCATCACCAGAAATGCAGACCCCAACTTTGCTTCGTCACCCATATCTTTTAAAGCAATACCATAAATAGTAGGAAACATAATTGACATAAATAAAGAAATACTCACTAGAGAAATTAAACCGGGCATACCTGGTATTATAATAGCGCCTGCACAACATAAAATGGCACAGCCTGCAAAGGTGTAAAGTAATTTTGGAGCCGAGAATACACTTAACAAAGCAGTGCCAAGAAATCGACCGCCAAGAAAAATCCCCATAGCGATCATATTCATATACGTGGCATTTATATCACTATTTGTAGATTCATTTAAATATTGCACGTATTGAAAGATAGCTGTCCAACACATTATTTGTGCACCTACATAAAACATTTGAGCTATAACACCCGGTAAAAATGTCTTCTTCGAAAAGATTTTATTTAACGATTCTTTGAAGCTTAAACTTGTATGTTCTTGAACCGTCGGAATTTTGGTAAATACTATTAATATTAAAATAATTAAAACAACGACCCCTATGCCTAAATAAGGGTAGCTTATAATATTCAGGTCTTCGGTCTTAATAGACGCTTTACTTGCCGCATCTAAAGCCGCGTAGGTCTCATCATTATAAGTTGCCGATTTTATTTGACTAAGAACAACAAACTGAGCTATCAGCATACCTGATATAGACCCTATAGGATTAAATGATTGTGCCAAATTCAATCGTTGTGTGGCGGTTTCTTTTGCCCCTAGTGATAAAATCAAAGGGTTTGAAGTTGTTTCTAACAAAGCTAAGCCACAAGTGATAACATATAATGAAATTAAAAAATACGAATACTCTTCATAAACAGATGCTGGATAAAATAAAAATGCACCAACAGCATAAAGCGACAGCCCAAGAATGATACCTTTTTTATAGGTATATTTTTTAATAAAAAGTGCAGCTGGTATGGCCATACAACCATAGCCGAAATAAAATGCAAATTGTACTAAATATGCTTGTGTCCAACTTAATTCTGGCATTACTTTTTTGAATGCCGTAACCATGGGGTTAGTAACATCATTGGCAAAGCCCCATAAAGCAAAAAGTATAGTGATTATTATAAACGGAACTAGTAACTCTTTACTGACTACGGGTATTTTTTTTGGTTGATTCATATTTAGCTGGATAACTTTCATGGTTAAAATAAAAATGCTAATCTGGTACGAATTAGACTTTGGTTATACTGATAGGAAAAGTGTGAATTATTCCGTCAATAAAGATCTATCGAGATGCACATACCCGCCGTCTACGGTAATAAACTGACCGGTTGTATGAGATGATTTTTCTGAGATGGTAAATAGACATTGATCTGCTATTTCAGCCGGCATTGTCATTCTATTTTCTAAAGGAATTTTCTTAACGATAGCCTCAAGTTTTTCTTCTCCATTATCTAAAGTTTTAATCCAAGCATCATAAGCAGGAGTCCAACTTTCTGCAATAACAATGGCATTAGAACGGATACCGAATTGAATTAAATCAACCGCCCATTCTCTTGTTAAACCGAAGACACCACCTTTTGACGCCGCATACCCAGAAGTACCACCTTGACCTGTAAGTGCTACTTTCGAGCCTATATTCAAAATATTTCCTTTTGACTTTTTAAGCATTGGCAAACAGTATTTAGTCATTGCAAAATAGCTTACCATATTTAGTTTTAAGGAATACATAAAATCATCTATTGAAGCATCTAAACCTGCGCCATCGTTTACCCCAACATTATTTATTAACGCATGTATTTCGCCGTATTTCGCTTCAATTTTACGAACAGCCTTTTCAATTTGAACATGATCAGATAAATCTGTCTTTACAAACAAGGCGTCAATACCTTTTTCTCGTAATTCTTTCTCATAACCTATACCTCTATCATTTCTACAAACGATTACAGGTATTGCGCCTTCGGTTGCCAAATGCTGAACTATGGTTTCACCTATACTCCCTTTTAATCCTGCAGCACCTGTTACGACAACTACTTTATCTTTTAGTTTTAAATCCATACTGTTCCTATTATAAATTATAAAATTTCATTGCATTCAAACCCATTATTTTAGCCTGCTCTTCTTCACTTAATTGCGAAATGAAATCTGTAACTATGCTTTTTACGGTTTTGTAATTTCCTGCCACTAAACACACTGGCCAATCAGAACCGAACATAATTCTATTTGCACCAAAAGCATTTAACACCAAGGTCATATAGGGTGCTATTTGCTCAACTGTCCATTTTTTATAATCGGCTTCGGTAATCATTCCTGATAACTTGCAATACACATTTTTTTGCTTTGCTATTTCGGTCATTAATACAGCCCAACCCTCATAAAAATTGTCTTTTATATAAGGCTTAGCTATATGATCAATTACAAACTTTTGATTCGGGAATTTTTTTACAAATTCTAGAACCGCTCCCAATTGATGCGGAAACACCAATATATCGTAAGTGAAATTATACCCAGCTAGTTTTGAAACACCTGCAAGAAAATCTGGTCGCAATAAAAAATTGTAATCAGCCTCACCTTGTACAACGTGCCTAAAACCTTTTACAACTTTAAACTTGTTGTAATGTTCCAAAACCTCATCAATATCATTACCCCTTAGGTCTACCCATCCTACAACTCCCTTTATAAAATTATTTTCTGAAGCCAGTTCAATTAAAAAATCCGTTTCTGCAGTTGTTTGATCTGCCTGCACCGCAACGCAGCCATCAATATCATTTTCAAAGTATACTTGCTTTAGATCAGCTGGCATAAAATCTTTTCTGATTACTGCCATTTCATCATCTATCCAGCTATGTTTTACCGGTTCATATTTCCAAAAATGTTGATGCGAATCTATTTTCATATATTTTATTATAGTGCCTTTAAACACTCTTTTACACCTACTTCATCTATGCTGTTGATACTCTTGGTAACAAATTGAACCAGACCATTATATGTGGTTAAATTTTCGCCAACTATATAACTATTAGACAGCACGTTTGTAACCAAGTTTTCTATCGTTTGGTCTTGCTCTGTTACTTTTCGCCATTCTTCATTAAAGTAGGCCAACACCTTGGCATCATCATTTACAGGAATATGTTCCCCATCGAATTCGCCTTTATAGAAGCGAATTAAACATGCTAATGAAAATGCTATTCTCTTTGGAAAATGACCGTTAATTTGAGTGTATTCTTTAAATGCCGGTAACAAGCGAGCCTGAAATTTAGAAGTACTATTTAATGATATGGCTATTAAAAAATGTTTAAGAGTCGGATTCTTAAATCGATCAATAACTGCATTTACAAATGCGTCAATCTCCTTTTCTGAAAAATTGGTTAGGGTAGGTTTTATTTCTTCAGAGAGCACTTGCAATACATGGTTTCTAACCAAATTATCGTTCATACTTTCTAATACCGTTCTTAAACCTGCCAAATACCCTACAGGTACCAAAGAAGTATGCGCCCCATTTAAAATACGAACCTTCATTTCTCTATACTCTTTAAGATCATCAACGAACAAAACATTTAAGTCCGTTTTAGAAAAAGGCAATTCTTTTTGAACAATTGGTGCTGCTTTTATAACCCAACTATGATACACCTCACCAGCGACCAACAAATCATCTTTATAACCCGTTTGCTGTTCTATGGCAACTTTTCTATCCGTAGGAAAACCAGATACAATACGATCAACTAGTGTGCTACAGAAATAATTACAATTCTTGACCCAAGTAATAAATGCTGTTTCTAAACCCCAATGTTCAGCATATTGAATAATGGTACTCTGTAAAGCATCGCCATTATCTTCAATTAATTCGCATGGTAACAAAATGCAACCTTTATCAGCTGCACCTTTAAAATAATTAAAACGGCGATATAACCATAAGGTCAATTTAGCCGGAAATTCATGAGGTGGGTTGTCTGTCTTTTGATCTTTTTCTGAAAATTTAATTCCTGCTTCTGTAGTATTAGAAACAATAAATCTCAGTTCAGGCACCTCTGCCAATGCCAAATAAGCATTCCATTCTTTATACGGTTGAATAATAGTACTAACAGATTCTACCAATGTTACCTCTGAGACTAAATTACCGTCTTTCAATCCATCTAAAACGACATGAAACAAGCCGTCTTGATTTAAGAGTTCTGAATACTCCCCTCTTTCGGTTGGTTTAACGACAGCCACACTGCCATTGAAATCTGTTGTTTTATTTAACACATCGAACATCCAATCGCAAAATGCCCTTAAAAAATTACCGCCACCAAACTGTAGTACACGAACAGGATATTCTACAGGCTTACCTGTTGTTTTTCTGTTCAATACTTTTAGTTCTGTTATTTCCTTATTTATCGTCATGCTACTCTTACTTGTATTAAATTGAAAAGTCTATAAAGAAACTCCTCTTTTCCACGGAATAAAGTCATTATTACCATGGGCGACCGCTTTTGAAGCAATCGTACCACTGGCTACTTGAATAATATATTCAAGAATTTTCTCGCCCATTGTTTCTATAGAATCTTCACCACTTATAACCGTACCGGCATTGATATCAATAATATCATTCATACGTTCGTATAAAGAAGTATTACTTGACATTTTTAAAACTGGTGCTACCGGGTTACCTGTTGGTGTGCCTAAACCAGTAGTAAAAACAACCACATTACAGCCCGAACCAACTAAACCGGTTGTAGATTCAACATCATTACCTGGGGTACACAAAAGGTTTAAACCAGGTTTGGTTAACTGTTCTGTATAATCTAACACCTCTACAATTGGCGAAGTACCACCTTTTTTAGCTGCACCGGCAGATTTCATGGCATCTGTTATGAGACCATCTTTAATATTACCAGGAGACGGATTATTTTCAAAACCAGAACCCACGGCAACAGCTGCAGCAGAATATGCACGCATTAGATTATAAAACTTTTTAGAGTCTTCATCAGTAATACATCTATTAATCATTTCTTGCTCAACTCCATTCAACTCTGGAAATTCTGATAATACAGGACTACCCCCTAAGGCAACCAATAAATCTGATGCATACCCTAAAGCAGGGTTGGCAGAAATACCTGAAAAACCATCTGACCCACCACATTCTAAACCTAGAACCAATTTACTGAGCGGTGCCGGTTTTCTAAAGATTTCATTAGCATCGATTAACCCCAAGAAAGTTACTTTAACAGCTTCTTCAATAAAATGACGTTCGCTTAAACTTCGCTGTTGTTCTAAATAATGTACGGGCTTATCACTATCGATTGCGTTCAATGCATTTTGAAGCATTGAAATCTGTGCATTTTGGCAACCTAAACTCAGTATGGTCGCACCAGCCACATTTGGGTTGGTGATGTAACCGGCTAACAGCTTGCATAAGGTTTCAGAATCTTGCCGAATGCCTCCACAACCGCCATCATGCTTTAAAAATTTAATTCCGTCAACATTCGGGAACACCCTATTTTTCGCCATTTCTTCATGGGTAGCAATTATAGGTGTGCTTAATATTTTATCTCTTGAACTACCTAATTTATATTGTTGAATTAAAGCATCTGTATCTACAGAAAAGTCTTTCGTAGTTTGGTATCCTAATTTTTCTGATAGAGCAGCTTCAATTACATCTAAGTTTCTATTTTCGCAAAATGTAAGCGGTATAACTAGCCAATAATTGGCTGTACCTACTTTACCATCTTCTCTATGGTAGCCGTTAAAAGTTCTATTCTCAAATTTAGAAACATCTGGCGCCTGCCAATTAAACGCAACTTTAGTTTCATTAAATTCTGCAGAAGCATGTTTTACGTTTTCTATGGTGATAGCACAACCAGCAGCAATAGTGGTCATTGCTTTACCAATTAAAACGCCATACATGAAAATGTCATCACCCAAATTAAAATCGACCAAGGCAAACTTATGTTTTTGCTTAATATGCTCGATTAAAGTAACCTCTTGATCTGCAATAGTAACAACCTTACCCTTCTCTAAATTAGTGATGGCAACGATAATATTATCTTTCGGATCTATTTGAACGTAACTTTTTTGCATTATTTCAATTAAAATTAACTGTTGCTTTTATTACCCCTGTTTCTGGTTTTAACCAACTATCAAAATTTTCGATCATTTCTGTAAAGGGGACCGAATGTGTAATAAATGATGCCGTTGGAAATTGATCTAAAACATTAATAACATGTTCAAAATCTTCAGTAGTAGCATTTCTGCTACACATTAAAGTCATTTCTTTAGCATGTATTGCCGGGTGCGTATAGGTGAGTTCACCTTTTGAAAGTCCTACTAAAACAAATCTACCACCGTGCGACATATATGCCGGGCACATTTCTAATGCCCCCTTGTGACCAGAAGCATCAAATACGGCCGTACATAAATCTCCGTCAGTAATTCCAGAAATTTGTTTTACGGGATCTTCGCTTACATTAACAATATAATCTACCCCTATTTTATCTTTTGCATACTGCAAACGTTGCTCGTTCATATCTAATGCAATAACCTTTGCGCCTGCAATCTGTGCTAATTTCATAATTCCTATCCCAATTGGTCCACAACCAACAACGGCAACTGTTTCGCCAGGTACAATATTGGCTCTTCTAACAGCATGTGCACCAATTGCCAGTGGTTCTACAATAGCCATTTCATCATCGGTCAAATTATTGGCTAACAACAGAATATTGGTGGGTACGGTAATGAACTCTTGCATTCCACCATCGGTATGCACGCCCAAAACTCTAATATTAGTACAACAATTTGTTTTTCCATTTCTACATGCGATACATTCTCCGCAGCTTATGTACGGCATTACTACCACCTTATCTCCTGCTTTAATTCCACGCTCATTTTCTTCAATCTCAACAACTTCTGAAGCTAACTCATGACCTAATATTCTAGGGTATGTAAAAAATGCTTGATTACCACCGTAGGCGTGTAGATCTGTACCACAAATACCTACTTTTTTAATTCTCAATAAGGCTTCATCTTTCTTTCTTACAGGTGCTTCTTTTTCTTTTAAAATAAATTCACCTGGCTTTTCACAAACTATATATTTCATTAATGCGGTATTAGTAACGTTTGAAATTGTATTGAATATAGAATTCAACTTTCACTTTATAGACCGTAAAGTTCGTGTATAAAGCCATTTTGAATTATAGCAAATGATTTAAAAGCTAGAACATATGATGTTTAATAGGAAGTACTACTTTTAAGAATTAACAAATAACCTCTGAAAATCAAATACTTACAATAAAACACAATATAACTTATGTCTACCGTTAAAAATATCAATCATAAAATTTCATAGCTTAATTGATATATTTGTCAGTATGACCAATCTCCCCTATAAATTAAGCTCGACTAGGAGTTCGCTATATTTAATTTTTATGCTGATCTTCGGATTAGCACATACCTCTTACGCTCAAAATTCTTTAAAATTTGAGCATTTAAATACAGAGAACGGATTATCGCAAAGCGATGTAAATACAATTATTCAAGATGATAACGGTTTTATGTGGTTTGGAACACATGATGGGTTAAACAGATATGATGGTTATAATTTTACTGTTTTTAAACCAAACCCTGAAAAGCCGAACAGCATTAGCAGCAACTTAATTTGGAAAATAATTGATGATAGATCAGGTAATTTATGGATAGGAACTACTGGTGGGGGTTTAAATTACTTCGATCAAAAAACTGAAAAATTCAAACATTTTAAAAGTGACCCTGATGATGAATTTACCATAAAAAGTAATTATATCACCTTACTATTTAATGATAGTGATAACAGACTTTGGGTAGGCACCACGAAAGGAATTGATATGGCCGATCTATCAAAGCCAACAGATTCATTAAAATTTGAACATTTCAACTTATATCAAAACAGCAATTCACCTACTAGAAACAGTAATAATGTAAACACTTTTTTCGAAGACAGTATGCACCAAATCTGGATTGGTGGCATAAATGGTCTTTCTAAGCTATCTAGAGATAATAATGGAGACATGTATTTTCAAGAAGTAAACGAAAAAATCAACTTACCAAACACGCAAGTAAAATCTATTGTTGAAGACACTTATGGGCATTTAATTTTAGGTACTAGTAACGGTCTTTATCGATATTCTCCAAATAAAAAAGAGAATCAGTTACAGTTTTTCTATAGTGGCAATTTTAACACCATTTCAATAAATAACAATCATATTTGGGCAGGTACCGACGATGGTCTTTTAGAGTTTTCTAACCTATCTGAAACAAAATTACCCGAGTTGGTAGGCGAATACAAGTACGACCCTGAAAACCCTACGAACAGTTTAAGCAAAAATGCGGTTAAATCATTATATATTGATCATACTGGTATCATATGGGTGGGTGTCAATGGTGGCGGAGTCAATAAATTTGACCCTCAAAGAAAACAATTTTTACATATTAAAAAGAATCTCGAAGTAGGTAGTTTGAGTAACGATAAAGTTAGGGCTATTCATGAAGATAAAAATAAAAACCTATGGATCGGTACCGAAGGTGGTGGTTTAAACTTGTTAGGAAAAACGGATAAAGAAAGTGATTTTAATCAATTTCAACACTTTACAAAAATCAACAAGGTATTTGCCATTGAAGAAATACAATTAAAATCTAGCACCAAATTATTAGTTGGAGGAGAGAATTCACCAGGTTTATTCGAAATAGACCTTGGCACTGATAAAAAAATAACAGAAGAAGACTTAAAGGCAATATCAGAAGTACCAAGTAGTGTTTTTTCTATTTTACAAGATAAAGAGCATAATATCTGGTTAGGTTTTTATAATGGGGGCATACAACGTTGGCTCATAAAAGAAGATGGTGATACCTTCATTAAAGATAATTTTAAGCATAATACAAACAATGAAACTGGCATACCCAATAATATTATTAGAGATATTTTTCAAGATTCAAAAGGTGATATTTGGTTTGCTACCGGTAATGGTCTAGCAAAACTACCCTACAATCAAATTGATTCTAAGAATCCAAAATTTGTTAATTATAAGAATACGCCTGACGATGAAACTACCATTAGCCATAACTACATTTTATCGGTTTTCGAAAGTAAGTCTAAAGACATATGGGTAGGTACTTTTGGTGGTGGTTTAAATAAGTTTATACCTAGCAAAGATGATAAACCAGACCATTTTAAAACCTATAGTGAAAAAGAGGGGTTACCTAACAATGTTATAAAAGGAATTTTGGATGATAATCAGGGCAATCTATGGCTATCAACCAATAAAGGAATATCAAAATTTAATATTGACAAAGAGAAATTTCAAAATTACGATGTAAATGATGGCTTACAAAGCAACGAATTTAGCGAGCTAGCCGCTTATAAAACCGAAGAAGGATTGATGCTTTTTGGGGGAGTTAACGGTCTTACCGCTTTCTACCCCGAAGATATTATAAGTAATAAAATAAAACCAGAAACGGTTTTAACCAACTTTTCCATCTTTAATAAACCTGTGGCTATTGACACCAAAATAAATGGTCGCGTTATTCTTGATCAATCTATAAATTCTATAGGCGAAATTGAATTAAAACATAATGAAAACAGCTTCTCTTTCGAGTTTGCCGCCTTGCATTATGCCGCTTCCAGTAAAAATAATTTTGCATATAAGTTAGATGGGTTTGATAAAGATTGGATTTACACCTCTGCCGATAATAGGTTTGCCACATATACCAATCTTGAGCCAGGTTCTTATATCTTACGTGTAAAAGCTTCAAACAACGATAATATTTGGGACGAAACTCCTGTTGAAATTAAAATAAAAGTTACACCGCCATGGTGGCAAACCAACCTTGCCAAATTTGCTTATTTATTATTGGCAATAGCATTGTTATATGCTTTTAGAAGATTTACTATGATTAGATCTGCAGAGAAGCATCAATTAGAACTTCGAAATCTAGAAAAAGATAAGAACGAAGAAATTCACCGATTAAAACTAGAGTTCTTCACCAATATATCTCATGAGTTTAGAACCCCGCTTACACTTATAAAAGGTCCGTTAGACTATTTAATTAAAAAAGGAGAAAAAATTAGTACCAAAGAAACAAAAGACCAATATGGGCTAATGCGCAAAAACACAGATTATCTATTACGCTTAGTGAATCAATTACTAGATTTTAGAAAAATGGATCATGGGAAAATGAATCTTAATCTAAGTAAAAGTAATATTGTCGAGTTTTTAAAAGAAGTAGGTGAACCTTTTCAATTTCTTAGTAGAAAAAAGAATATTGAATTCGAAATAAAAGCTTCAAAAGATTCAATTTTATCATGGTTCGATCCAGATGCTGTTGAGAAAATTTGCAACAATCTACTTTCAAACGCCTTTAAGTTTACACCAGAAGACGGTAGTATTTTTCTTGAAATTTTCGATGGTAATGATTTCAATAAACCAAAAGACATTGAGCTTACAGTAGACCAGTCTAAATATGTTGTAATTCAGGTAAAAGATTCTGGCCCCGGTATTCCAGCCCATAGATTACAGCATATATTCGAACGTTTTTACACCGAAATAGGACTAACTACTCATGTAGATAACAAAGGAACAGGTATCGGACTCTCTTTTACCAAAAATCTGGTCGAACTACACCAGGGTATTATAAAAGTTAAGAGTGATTCTGAAACCGGCACTACGTTTTATGTTTGGTTACCCAAAGAAAAAGAAACCTTTGAAAAAACAAAAGAACTCAACTTTCATGAAGTTTTTGAGGCCAATACTTTTATCAGTAAAGATGATGCCGACTCGCATGCCATCAGTTTTATGGATGATATTATTGACCAAAACATGACACGGTCTAGATCTAAACTTCCCTTACTATTAATTGTAGACGATAATCCTGATATAAGATCTTTTATAAAAAAAGGACTGGGAGAAAGCTACTATATCTACGAAGCTGAAAACGGAGAAAAAGGTTTAGAGTTGGCGAATAAATTTATGCCAAATATTGTAATTACAGATTTGGTAATGCCTGTTATGAATGGTATAGAACTTTGTAATAAATTAAAAACAACACAAGAAACAAGTCATATACCAGTAGTAATGCTGACTGCTAAAACATCTCAAGAAAAAGAAATTGAAGGACTAAAAACTGGTGCAGACGCCTATATTAGAAAACCTTTTGATTTAGAGCTATTAGAATTGAAACTTGCTAATATTTTAAAGGATCGCGAAGAACTACGTAAAAGATTCAATAGAGAAATAACATTACAACCAAATGAAGTTACGGTAACCTCATCAGACGAAATATTTTTACAAAATGCAATTGAAATTGTAGAAAAGCACATGATGAATTCAGAATTTAGTGTTGAAATGTTAGTTAAAGAAATGAATATGAGCAGAAGTAACTTGTATTTAAAAATAAAAGAATTGACTGGTCTTTCATCAAGTGAATTTATTAGAAATATTAGATTAAAAAGAGCTGTTCAGCTTTTAGAAAAAAGTGATCTATCGGTTAAGGAAATCATGTATATGACAGGTTTTAACACCGCTTCTTACTTTTCTAAATGTTTCAAAAAACAGTTTGGCGTTATACCTAGCAAGTACATAAGACTAAAGAATACCGATAAAATTTCAAATATAGAACTAGAAGAATAAAACATATGTTATTCTCTAAAAACCATCTGTGATCTCTAGTTGAACTAATAAATGTCACATTTGTAATAAGTGTTAGCATAATGTTATTTGAGTTATTTGTGATGCTCACTTCAATTGAAGTGAGCATTTTTTTTTAAACCATCAATCTGAACATGAAAACAATTCTTCTCTTCCTACTTTTATCTATATTCATCTCTTGTGAAAGAAAGTCTAAAACAGAAAAAGAAAACTCAAAACCCAATATTGTTTTCATATTTACAGATGACCAAACTTATTCTTCAATACACGCCTTGGGTAATTCCGAAATTATCACCCCAAACATGGATGCCATGGTTCATGAGGGTACCACATTTACAAATGCGTATAACATGGGTTCATGGAGCGGAGCAGTATGTGCCGCATCTAGAGCAATGATTATATCTGGTCGTTCGGTATGGAGGGCGAATTCATTTAGACAAAACTGGATCAATAATGATTCTATTGACAAGACCTGGGGCAAGCTATTGGAAAATAACGGGTATGAGACTTATATGACCGGAAAATGGCATGTAGATGCGCCTGCAGAAAGAGTTTTTAAGTACACCACTCATATTCGACCTGGTATGCCCAGAGATGCTTGGGATCATGAAACCATGGTTGCCAAATTCGATTCACTTTCAAAACTCAATAATGCAAAATCAGAAAGCATTATGCCAAATGGGTATAATCGACCGCTTTCTATAAACGATACTACATGGTCACCTACAGATACCTCTAAAGGTGGATTCTGGCAAGGGGGTAAACATTGGAGCGAAGTTTTAAAAGACGACGCAATTGGTTTTATAAACACCGCAAAAAATAGCGAAAAACCTTTTTTCATGTATCTAGCATTCAATGCCCCACATGACCCCAGGCAGGCACCGCAAGAATACGAAGATATGTATGCAATAGATGATATATCATTACCTAAAAGCTACATGCCCGAATATACGTTTAGACATGATATTGCCAACGGAGATAACCTAAGAGATGAAGCTCTAGCACCATTCCCTAGAACAGAACTTGCCATTAAAACCCATACAAAAGAATATTACGCAAGCATTACCCATGTAGATGCTCAAATCGGTAAAATTATATCAGCTCTTAAAGATTCTGGTAAAATGAACAATACGTACATCATCTTTACGGCAGACCATGGCTTGGCTATGGGTAGACATGGCTTACTGGGCAAGCAAAGTTTATTTGACCATAGCATTAGGCCACCCATGATTATTTTAGGGCCAGATATACCTAAAAATAAGAAAAGTGATACAGATGTATATTTACAAGATGCCATGGCAACTTCATTGGATATTGCCGGCGTAGAAAAGCCAACTTATATTGATTTCCATAGTTTTTTAGATATCGCAAAAGGAAAAGAAACTAAAAGTAAATATGATGCTATTTACGGTGCCTATTTAGATGTTCAAAGAATGATTCGTAAAGATGGCTACAAGTTAATGGTCTTTCCAAAAATAAAAAAACTACTTCTTTTTAATTTGTCTACAGATCCAGAAGAAATGAACGACATTTCAGGTCTACCTGAGCAACAAGAAAGAGTTACATCGCTATTTCAAGACTTACAACAACTACAGAAAGAAATGGATGACCCACTTGACATCACCGATTGCTTTTCAGAAAACCAAACCGATTAATCATAGAAACCAAAGAAATGAAGCTATTTAAAACTGTAGTATTTCAAATAATTTTATTAGCACTTGTAGTAACCTCTTGCCAACCCAAAGAAGATAAGGTAATTGCCGACATAGAATTTAATAAAGATTGGTTATTTGTTAAGGATACAATTGAAAATGGAGAAAGTGTAACCTTAAAAGATGAAAATTGGAAAAAAGTGAACGTACCACATGATTGGGCTATAGAAATGCCTTTTGACAGTTCTAACAATGCTCGAAATGGCGGATTAACAATAGACGGAATTGCCTGGTACAGAAAACATTTTACCATAGAAAAAGAAAATAAGGACAAACAAATTTCAATTGAATTTGACGGAGTAATGGATAATTCTAAAGTATATATCAACGGTAATTTTGTTGGTAAAAGACACTACGGGTATAGCGGTTTCGAATACTATCTAACACCTTATGTTAAGTTTGGCGAAGACAATGTTATTGCTGTAGAATTAGCACCAGAAGTATTATCTGAACGCTGGTATCCTGGTGCAGGAATTTATAGGAATGTACGCTTAAAAATAAATAATGCCATACATATTCCGCAATGGGGAACTTACATCACTACCCCAATGACCACTTCAGAGAAAGCATTGATTAAGGTTGAAACCAAAATTAAAAATGCTTCAGAAAATGCTAAAGAAGTAACTTTAGAAACTACCATTCTAGACACTGAAAATAAAAGTGTTGCCTTAAGTACAACGGCTGTCTCTCTTTTAAAAAAATCTGAAAGCAAACAAGTTCAAGAGATTGAGGTCAGTAACCCAAAACTATGGAATATCGGTATTCCAAATTTGTACAAAGCGGTAAGCCGGGTCAAAATAGACGGTCAACTTGTAGATGAATATGAAACCGAGTTTGGTATACGACACATTGAATTTAAAAAAGAAGGTTTTTATTTAAACGGAAATGCCGTAGAACTAAATGGCGTTTGTATGCACCATGATTTAGGTCCATTAGGTGCTGCCGTTAATTACAGAGCGACAGAACGCCAAATGCAAATTATGCAAGAAATGGGCGCTAATGCATTACGAACAAGTCATAACCCACCATCACCAGAAATGCTGCAAGTATGTGATAGATTAGGAATCGTGGTGATAGATGAGGCTTTTGATGAATGGAAACTACCTAAAGTACCGAACGGGTATAGTAATTATTTTGATGAATGGGCAGAGACAGATTTAAGGGATATGATAAAAAGAGATCGCAATCATCCGTCTGTAATTATGTGGAGTATTGGTAATGAAATTTTAGAGCAAGCAAAACCTGATGGCTGGAAAACAGCTAAAATGCTAAATGATATTTGCCATGATGAAGATATTACAAGACCAACAACGGCTGGTTTTAATTACTATCCTGCCTCATTCACCAACAAATTAGCCTACCAAATTGATGTAGTCGGGGTAAATTACAAACCTGCTTATTATGGCGAAATAAGGGAGCAAAATCCTGAAATGATATTTTATGGTTCAGAAACCTCTTCACAAACCAGTACAAGAGGGTTTTATGAAATTCCGCAAGCCTACAATGTAAACAAAGAAACCAACCAGGTTTCTAGTTACGATGTTACTGTCGGTCCTAATTGGGCCTATGCACCAGATATAGAGTTTGCTGCACAAGAGGCAAATCCGCATTCTCTAGGCGAATTCATCTGGACAGGATTTGATTACTTAGGAGAGCCAACACCTTATGGTGGTAGAGATAATTCTACCAATGGATACTGGAACGACGATTGGCCTTCTCACGCTTCATACTTTGCGCCTGTTGATTTATGCGGTTTCGCTAAAGATCGTTTCTATCTATACCAAAGTCAATGGACAACAGAACCTATGGTACACGTTCTACCACACTGGAATTGGAAAGGAAAAGAAGGAGAAACTATACCTGTATACGCTTACACCAATGCAGATGAAGTTGAGCTATTCGTAAACGGGAAGTCTTTTGGCAAAAAAATAAAAGGCGAAGATTTAACAGATATTTTTACCGAATATAGAGGCTTTTTAGATTCAGGTTATGGCTTCAAAAGAGGTATTTACAAATCTAAATACAGATTATCTTGGAACGTACCTTATCAACCGGGCAGTTTAAAGGTGGTGGCATATAAAGATGGAAAACAAGTAGCAACAATGCAAATAAAAACAGCTGGCAAACCTGCTAAAATATCTTTAATAGCAGATAGAAGCACCATAGATTCAGATGGCAAAGACCTCTCATTCATTACAGTTAGAGTTGAAGACGAAGAAGGCAATTTATGTCCAAACGCTGATAATTTAGTAAATTTTGAAGTTACCGGCAATGGAGTTTTAGAAGCCGTAGGTAATGGGAATTCTGCCTCTTTAGAATCGTTTAAAGAAAAACATATTAAATCGTTCTACGGAAAAAGCTTGGCAATTTTAAAATCTACGGAAACAGCAGGCGAAATTAAAATTACGGCAAGTTCAGGCAATCTAAATTCAACTACCATCACCATAAAAACGAAATAATGAGTAAATACATTTTACTAACATCTATTCTTCTTTTAGTTTTTTCTAGTTACACTACCGTTTTTAGCCAAGAGCAACCAAACATTATCGTAATTCTGACAGATGATCAAGGTTGGGCAGATGTTGGCTTTAATGGTGCCACAGATATTCCCACTCCAAATTTAGACAGGCTTGCAGGCGAGGGTGTAATTTTTTCAAACGGTTATGTTTCTCATCCTTACTGCAGCCCATCAAGAGCTGGTTTGTTAACCGGTCGTTACCAAGCACGTTTTGGTCATGACTGCAATATGCCCTATGATGGGGAAAATGATGCCAGCATTGGTACACCCCTATCAGAAAAAATGATTTCCGAAGCCTTAAAAGATGAGGGCTATAGAACTAGCGCAATCGGAAAATGGCATTTAGGAGACCATCCAGATTTGTATCCTCCTGCTCAAGGTTTCGATCATTGGTTTGGTTTTCCTGGCGGTGGAATGAACTATTGGGGAGAGTCAAAAAATGAAATTCAGACTATTTATAGAAATAGAAAAGCCGTACCCGAAAATGAATTATCTTACTTAACAGATGATTTCACCGACGAAACAATAGCCTTTATTAATAAAAAAGATGACAAACCCTTTTTTATCTATTTGGCATATAACGCACCACACGCGCCTGATCATGCCACAAAAGAATATTTAGAAAAAACGAAACATATAGAATATGCGGGCAGAAGTATTTATGCGGCCATGGTAAATGCTGTTGATAACAATGTTGGTAAAATAGATTCTACATTGGTAGCTAATGGTATAAAAGAGAACACTATAATAGTATTTTTAAGTGATAATGGAGGTAGAATACAACATGCAGATAACAGACCTAACCGAGGGCATAAAGGCATGTTGTTCGAAGGAGGATTAAAAGTTCCATTCTTTATAACATGGTCGAATAAAATAAATGGAAATCAAATTTTCAGCAAACCCATATCCTCTTTAGATTTATTTCCCACACTTTTAAATGCTGCAGGTGGCGATTCAGATAATGAAAGTCAGTTAGATGGTGTTGACTTACTACCCTACATTTTAAACGTAAATAAAGAAAATCCGCATGAGACGTTATTTTGGCGATCATCTGGCAATTTTGAGTATGCCGTGAGAAAAGGAAAATACAAGTTATACAAAAGTGCCTATAAGAATAAAACACTATTATTCGATTTAGAAAATGATCAACTAGAGCGAAATGACATCGCATCGAAACATCCAGAGATTTGCTTAGTTTTAGAACAAGAATACAAAAGATGGGACGCAAAGAATATGGCACCCGGTTGGTTCGATCCTCATGCTAAAAACGTTATTAAAGAGGAAAAAAAATGGGAGAAAGACAGAAACAAATCACTAAAACAGAATTAAAACAATAAATCAATGAATAATATTTTAAAACCAAAAAGTAGTCTTTACAAAATTTGCCTATCTCTTTTAGTCTTATTTGCATTTAGTTGCAAAGAGTCGAATAAAAAAGTAGTAACAGATGGTTCTAAAGAAGTGGAAACTTCTAGCCAACCAAATATTGTGGTTATTTACCTCGATGATTTAGGTTATGGTGATATAAGTGCCAATGGCGCTACTGAAATAAACACTCCTAATATTGATAATTTAGCCAATGGTGGTGTACGCTTTACAAATGGCTATGCAACATCTGCTACATGTACGCCTAGCCGTTATGGCCTTTTAACAGGAGTTTACCCGTGGAGAAATAAAGACGCCCAAATATTACCCGGTACTGCACCATTAATTATTAGCACCGAACAGAAGACCATACCAAAGATGCTAAAGAAACAAGGCTATGCCACCGGTATTGTAGGTAAATGGCACTTAGGTTTAGGTACGGGTAATGTAAACTGGAACGAAAGAGTATCTCCGGGTCCCAATGAAGTTGGTTTTGACTATTCTTATATCATGGCAGCTACCCAAGATCGCGTACCTACAGTCTATATAAAAGATGGTCATGTAGATGGTTTAGACCCTAATGACCCAATAGAGGTAGATTATGCGAACAATTATGGCAACCAACCAACTGGTAAGGAAAATCCTGAATTAACAAGTATGAAGTGGCATCATGGCCATAATAATAGCATTGTAAACGGTATACCAAGAATTGGCTTTATGAAAGGTGGAGAAGATGCAAAATGGAGCGATGTAGATATGGCTGATCACTTTTTAGAAAAAGCACAAGCCTATGTAAAGAATCATAAAAAAGAACCTTTCTTTTTATACTATGCACTGCAACAACCACATGTACCAAGAACACCTCATCCTCGTTTTGAAGGAAAATCTGGTATGGGACCTCGTGGCGATGTCATTCTTGAGGCTGATTGGGTTATAGGTGAATTCATGAAAACAATAGAAGATGAAGGTATTTTAGAAAACACCCTAATTGTTTTTACGAGTGATAACGGTCCTGTACTAAATGATGGTTATTATGATGACGCCGTAGAAAAATTAGGCAAGCATACCCCTGCAGGTGATCTAAGAGGCGGAAAGTATAGTTTATTTGATGCCGGAACCCATGTACCATTTATTACATACTGGAAAGGTACTATTGAGCCTTCCGTTTCAGATGCGCTAGTTTGTCAAGTAGATTTTCTTAGTTCACTAGCGAGTTTAACGGGTAGTACCGAAAAAACAGATGATAGTGATCAAATAATTGATGCCCTATTAGGAAAGACAAAAACTGGTAGAACCGATTTAATTTTAGAAGCAGGCCAAAAAACAGCATTAAGAAGCGGCGATTGGATTATGATTCCGCCTTACAAAGGCAGCGCTTTTAATAATCAAGTTAAAATTGAATTGGGTGTTTCAGAATCATATCAACTTTACAATATAAAAGAAGATAGCGCACAAGAACATAACATTGCAGAATCTAATCCTGAGAAATTGAAGGAAATGATGGCAACCTACCAAAAATTAAGAGGTACCGATAAAGTTGAAATTAAAGAATTAGAATTGAAGTAACCTTTTTACTTTACCATTAACAGACAAAAGACTTTGAATATAAATTCAAAGTCTTTTTTTTATAAATGACTACCACTAATCTAAAACACTATAAACGGGCATTTTTGCCCCTTTAGTTGGTATAAAACAAATAATAAACCATATGTGGTATCATTACAAACATCTCTATTGAGATACCAGGTCAAGAATAAATAATTTTATTTTAAGAAAAATCACACACCTGAAATGAAATTAAACTATTTATTCATTTGTCTTTTAATTGGCAAATTAACACTTGCTCAAACTACACAATTACCACAAGGTTTTGAAACTGGAGACAGAACAAAAACCAATTTAAATATTGGATGGAAATTTCATTTAGGCGATGTAACAAATTCGCCTACAGCAATAGATTTTGATGATAGTAGCTGGCAAAATGTTTCCGTTCCACATGCACCACAATTAGTATCCTATGAAATGGATAGTATTAAAGAAACTTGGGTACAAGAAAAATACCTTCGAGATATTAGTTGGTATCGAAAAAAGATAAATATTAACGCCAAAAGCACAGACAAGGTATTTTTAGAATTCGAAGCAGTTCATAATGCCACAGAATTATGGGTGAATGGTATAAAAGTCGGCGAATACGCAGTCAATGGTTATGTACCTTTTCATTTCGACATTACCGATTATGTTCAATTGGGCAAAGAAAACTCCATTGCTATAAAAGCAGACAACTCGTATAGTCAAGTTATTGCTCCAGACCCACACAGAACCGATTATGTAAAATTCGGCGGAATATATAGAGATGTCTATTTAGTAACCACCAATAAACTTCATGTAAATTATAATTGGGAAGATTTTGATGCCGGCGTGCATATAACAACACCAACAGTTAATAAACATAACGGTACCGTAACAATAAAAACTACCGTGAAAAATGAAAACTCGACCGCTAAGAAAACTAAAATAGCAACCCATATCATAAATAAAGATGGCTTCGTAATTAAGAAATTAATTTCTGAAATAAACATTTCAGCAAATGCTACACATACGTTTAGGCAATCTGCAACCGTAGAAGATGATTACCATTTATGGTCTCCAAACTCTCCTTATTTGTATAGGGTACATTCGGTCATTTATGATGAAGAAACACCTGTAGATTTTGTCGAGAATAGGTTCGGATTTAGAAAGTTCTCCTTAGAAAAAGGTAAAGGGTTTGTTTTAAACGGGGAGCCTTTGTTCTTGGTCGGTGCCAATCGCCATCAAAGCTATCCTAATATTGGTGATGCGGTTCCAAACTCATTTCATTACAACGAAGCTTTACAATACAAAAAAGCTGGTATGAATATCATAAGACTTTCGCATTACACTCAAGATGATGCGTTTATTAATGCTTGTGATGAATTAGGAATCTTTATTTACGAAGAACCATCTACTTGGATAGAATGGGGCGATGATACTTGGTTTGAAAACTTAGAAGATGCAACGAGAACCATGATTCGTAATCATAGAAACCACCCTTCTATTATAGTTTGGGGTGCCGGTATAAACCACAGAGGTCCTGTACCTAGAATGCAAACCGTAGCTAAAGAAGAAGATCCTTTTAGGTTGACCGCCTCTGCCTCTGCCCCTTGGGACGGACCAAAAAATGAAGGTATAACAGATGTACATGCCACTATGGATTATAGAAGAACCGAATTTCCTGAGAGTGCTTTTACCATGGTGATGGAGCATGGTAGTTCACCAAATTCAGAAGTAAATCAATTTCATATATCAAGATACAAAGGCAATAAAAATAATTTTGCCACAATTACATGGTTGGGTGCAGATTACAACCATTTACAGCCCGATATCGTAGATGACCAATGGTCACGAGATTTTATGACCACGTACGGTGTTCTATCACCTTACAGAGTACCTAAACCTGTGTATTATTGGTATCAATCAGAACTGGTGGCAAAGCCTATTGTTCACATTGCTGATGAAACGGCTTCTAAAGATGGAAAAGTTCGTGTATTCAGCAATTGTCAAGAAGTAGCCTTATACCACAACGGTAATTTAGTGGCGAGACAAGTACCGGATAATGACATAACCAAAATCAATCTAAATCATCCGTCTTTTACTTACAAGTACAATTGGAAAGAAGGTACGTTAAAGGCCGTTGGTTATACCAATGGAGAAAAAGTAACGGAATTTACACGACAGAAAGAAGGTAAACCACACCATCTAAAAGTGACGTATAACATTACTGACCAACCTTTCTATGCAGGTGGATCAGATGTAAGATTGGTCTACGCTTCTATTTTAGATGAAAATGGAGAAGTTGTAACCAGTTCAGAAAACGAAGTTAAGTTTTCGGTTTCTGGAGCTGGAGAATTAATAGACAATGGTAAAATTTATGCCAATCCTGCACCAGCATATAATGGTATAGCAGCTATCTACGTGAAAGGAACCAACAACTCTGGCACCATTACGGTTACTGCGAAAGCCACAGGTATAAAGTCTGGAAAAGCAACAATTAGTACCGCGAAATTTAATACCGATGAAATTGCTAATAATGCCAAACCGATATATAACTTTCCCATTAGCAGAGTCGATATTGGTGGAGAAAAACAATTGGTACAATTTGAATGGGAAGAATGGACAGGAATTACCGATAATGATTTAAACTATACCACTAAAGAAACGAATACTCAGGTAGAAATAAGTGCTGACGAAAAGATAAATTGGTTAGGTAATGGCACTAGTATGTTGGGTGATTTGAGTTTTGTCGGCACAGACGGCCTATTTGTTGAGAAAGGAGAAATTCATTTTAAATTAAGCAATTTAAAAGCAGGTAGATATGCTTTAGAAACATTTCATCATGCTAGAAAATTGGATATTAAATCAACCAATGAAATAGAAGTTACGGTTAATGATGCAGATGGTAGTTTCACAAGAACATCAGACGATCATATTGTAAATTACTACGATAATAATAGTAGCGGTGAGCGTCAACCGATTTCTATTAATTCAACCTTGGTGTCAGATGGTTCCAATCTTGTTATTTTAAAATTTAAAAATAAAATCGAAAAAGGAAGCCTCTGGCTAAATGGTTTCGTTTTAAAACAAATAAAATAAATCAACTTAAATTTAAAAATGATGTGTTCTAAAGTAAAATCAACTCTCTTTGTAATTTTAAGCTTCATTTTTGTAACAGGTTGTTCCGATAAAAAACAGCTCAAAAAAGATAAAGAAGAAAAATCAAAACCCAATGTAATTCTGGTAATAACAGATGATCAAGGTTATGGAGATTTGGGCGTTCACGGTAACAAAATCATTAAAACTCCTAATATAGATTCCTTTTATACAGAGAGTGCCCATTTAACTAATTTTCATGTGGGTCCCACCTGTGCTCCTACCCGTTCAGGATTAATGACAGGCAGATATGCAAATAGTACAGGCGTTTGGCATACCGTTGGCGGTTGGTCGTTATTGCGTGAAAATGAAAAAACCTTAGCCGATATGTTTACTGAAGCAGGTTATAAAACTGGTGGTTTCGGCAAATGGCATTTAGGCGATAATTATCCTTTTAGACCAGAAGACCGCGGGTTTCAAGAAACGGTTATGCACGGTGGTGGTGGTGTACAACAAACACCAGACTACTGGAACAATACGTATTTCAACGACACCTATTTTCATAACGGAAAGCCTGAGAAATACGAGGGGTATTGTACCGATGTATTTTTTGATGAAGCTATAAAATTCATACAGACGAATAAAGACAAGCCGTTCTTTTGCTATTTAGCGCCCAATGCGCCTCATGGTCCTTACAATGTACCTACCTCGTATTATGATTTATATAAAGATTTAGATGATAGTATTTTAGCAGATACCCAAAAACGCTTTTATGGAATGATCACGAATATCGATGACAATTTCGGAAAACTTAGAGCTAAACTTAAGGAACTGGAAATAGCAGATAATACTATTTTAATATTTATGACCGATAATGGTACTTCTGCTGGTTACAAAAATAAAAATGGAAAAGTAACAGGGTTTAATAGTGGCATGCGTGGCACCAAAGGAAGCGAGTTTGATGGTGGCCATAGAGTACCGTTCTTCATCTATTGGAAAGACGGAGAAATAAGTACGTCGAAAGATATAAATACCCTTACCGCACAAATAGACATCTTACCCACATTGGCAGAACTTTGTGGTATCGCATTACCGAAAGATCACTTGGCATTGAACGGAAAAAGCATAGTGCCCATTTTAATGGGAAAAGACACGCTACAAAATAGAATGTTAGTAACCGATTCTCAAAGGATTCAAAATCCTGAGAAATGGAAAAAATCGGCAGTCATGCAAGCAAATTGGCGTTTAGTAAATGGGAAAGAGCTTTACAATATTGAAAATGATCAAGGACAAGAAAACGATATTGCATCTAAAAACCCACAAAAGGTCGACGCAATGAAAGCTTTCTATGAAGAATGGTGGACAGAAGTTTCTAAAGACTTTAACGAAGAAATCTATTTTCAGATAGGATCTAAAAAAGAAAATCCAATTACCCTTACAGCCCATGACGTACACGGACCTGAAACAATGCAACCTTGGAACCAGATTCAAATTAGAGAAGGTAAATCCGGTGCCGGTTATTGGAGTGTAAATATCGTTGAAGATGGAAATTACAAAGTATCTCTTAGAAGATATCCAATAGAATCTAATTTAGCTATAAACGTTACTACGCCCAAAATTTCAATTGCTGACGTACCTGGTTTGGAAAAAGAAATTCCTGCGGGAAAAAATTTAGAGTATACCAAAGCCAACATCACTTTTGAAAATCAGATTACAACTGAAACTTCAATCGAAGAAGGCGACACCTCAGCTGTGTTCAACGTATCATTGAAAGCAGGGAAAACAAAATTATCAGCAAACTTTATTGATGCTCAAAACCAACCGAATGTTGCCTATTATGTGTATATAAAAAAAATATAAACTAAGAATAATAAATGTTACTGCACCAATTATTTGACACGCATAAAGCTTATAATGGTACTATTACATTCGATAATTATTGTATTACTTGTGTAATTAGAATAAAATATGATTTACGATTTGTTAATTGAAAATATTACTAAAAACAAAGAAATGTCGATTGCCGAGGCTGAAAAATTTTGTAGTTTTTTTAGTGCTAAAACTATTTCAAAAAAAGAATTTTTACTCAAGCAAGGAGAGTTTTGCAAATTTGAAGCGTTTGTAACTGAAGGATGTTTTAGAGTTTTTTCATTAGATAAAAAAGGGAATGAAAACACATTATACTTTGCCGCCAAAGATTGGTGGCTTATGGATATAGATAGTTTTATGAACCACAAACCATCAGATTTAAATATTCAAGCTTTAGAAGACAGTAAGATGTTGATCATCTCTCAAGAAGACAAAACTACCCTTTATAATGAATTACCTATTGCTGAGAAATTTTTTCGAATCATGTTCCAAAAATCAATTGTGGCTTGGCAGCGAAGAGTGGTTAGAAACAATAGTTTAACAGCAAAAGAGCGGTATAATTATTTTATGACACATTATCCTGAAATTGTTTTGAAACTTACAGATAGACAAATGGCAAGTTATTTAGGCATTACGCATGAGTTTTTGAGTAAAATAAAAAAACAAGATAAAATGCAACAATCATAATCGTGTTGAACTTGTTCAACTATTTTTCAGAAGTGAATTTCAATATTTGTAAGCTTAACTAATAAACGTAATTATGAACTTATTTAAGCAAATTAAAGTGTGGGTTGTCGCACTGGCATTAACAACTATGTCAACTACAACTTATGCTCAAATTACAAATGACATTTCGCACGATGAAGCCTTTGAAATTCTTTTAGCCGCAAAGAAAAACGCTGAAGATTCAAATGTACTAGTAAACATTGCAGTGGTCGATGCAGGTGCAAATTTAAAAGCATTCATTAGAATGGATGATTCTTTTTTAGGAAGCATAGATGTAGCTATAAAAAAAGCAAAGACAGCAAGATATTTTGATATTGACACCGGTAAACTAGGAGAATTAACACAACCAGGTGGTATTATTTACAATATAGAGCATTCTAATGATGGTCTAATGACTTTTCCTGGCGGCTTACCTATTAAAAATAAAGACGGTAAAATTATTGGAGCCATCGGTGTAAGCGGTGGAACAATAGAACAAGATAGAGCAATAGCTACAGCAGGAGCAAAATCTATAGTAGACTAATTATTTACAAAGAACCTTAATCATGAAAATCATAAAATATTTTGCACTAATAATCATCGTCGCATTATCTCAATTTAGCCTTGCTCAAAATTCAGATGATTCGATGCTGTACAGAAAAGACTTCAAAAGTATCACCGGAAAAAACACAGTTTCGGTAACTAGCTACGAAAAAAACGGAATTCATCTTGTTTATGCTGGTGGCGTAGGTAATGTAGATGTATATAGTTTAAATAAAGACGGTATACTTACGCCAATTAGCAACCACGAACTTCATAAGGGAACTGGACCTTCGCGAGGTATGGTAGCCGATAATATTAATGGAACCGACTTCCTTTTTGTGGCAAACAAGCATGGCAATGTAATTGAAACCTTTAAAATTTTAGACAACGGATCTTTAGAACGTGTTTCTCTCGTTGAAGATACGAATGAAACCCATTTGGGAACGGCAATTACATTACAAGTACTACATATAAAAAATGCATCATATCTTTTCATTGGCGGCCTAGAAGAAACACCTGGCTTAAGTAGTTTTAAAATAAAGAACGATGGAAAGTTAACACATGTACAATCTATGAAAGATGATGAAACCATACACACTGATGGAATTATTGGCATGTTTACTCACAAAATAAAAGGTAAAACTTTTTTATACACAGGAGGTTTTCAAGACAATGGTGTAAGTAGTTTCAGAGTCTATGATGACGGAACTTTCAAGAACATAAATAATATTGATGATAATAACACAGATAGATATTTAACAGGAGCATACCCAGTAACAGGAGTAACTTTAGGCGATAATAAATATGTAATTGTAGGTCATAGACATCACAAATATTACGAACGAAATGGCTTTATTAAAAAAACAGACTTTGTGTATCATGGTGACGGCGTAAGTGTATTTAAAGTGAATAAAAAGGGAGCTCTAGTACCACATTTTGTTCTTAAAGATGATGAAACCACAAAACTACAAGGACAAACACGAATTGAAATAGTTTCAACCGATAATAACGAAGCTGTTTTAGCAGTTGGCACAAGAGATGATGCGAGTATTCAATTATTAAAATTAAACGAAGCTGGCATTCTTAGTCCTATCAATTATTTAGAAACAGGATTTTCAATCTATTACGGTTTAAAATCTCATAAAATTGGAGATGACAACTTCTTAATTGCTGGCTCTTTTCGTTTTGATTTAGGAAAAATAGTCTCTTATAAAATTTCACCGAAAATTAATAGAGAAGGCAAGGTTTTAAGACACATCGTAAATCTTAAATATAAAGAAGAAGCTACCGAAGCTCAAATAAATGAAGCTGCTGAAACTTTTGTAAATCTTAAAAACGAAATACCAGAAATCGCCAACATCGAATGGGGTCTTAATGATAGTGAAGAAGGTGCCAGTAATGGTTTTACGCATACGTTTACAATCACCTTTAATGATGAACATGCTAGAGAAATATATCTATTTCATAAAGCACATTTAGACTTAGTTAAAAAGGTAGGTCCAATAATAGGTGGTGCTTTTATTATGGATTATTGGACAGCAATAAATTAATTTTGAAAGAGAAATGGAAAACTTAAAAAATAAAAAAGCCATCATTACAGGTGGTGGTAGAGGTCTTGGTAAAGCGACGGCAATAGCATTTGCCAAAGAAGGTATTGATGTAGCCATTACTGGTAGAACAGAAAGTACATTAAAAGAAACCGTTTCAGAAATAGAAGCTCTGGGTGTTAGCGCTACTTATGCGGTATTCGATGTAAGCAATTATGAGGATGTTAAAACAAGTATTAAAAACCTCATAAACACATTAGGAGGTGTCGATATTTTGGTTAATAACGCAGGTATAGGGGGCTTTGGATCATTTAATGAGATGCCGATTGACCAATGGTCTCAAATTATACAGACCAATCTTATGGGTATGTATTATGTGACTAAAGAAGTTTTGCCGTATTTAATTGCTAAAAATGAAGGCGATATTATTAATGTGTCTTCTACAGCAGGATTAACCGGAAATGCAACTACATCAGCCTATTCAGCATCAAAATTTGCAGTTATTGGCATGTCTGAATCATTGATGAAAGAAGTACGTAAAAACAATATTAGGGTTGTTACATTAACCCCAAGCACCATAGAATCTGATATGTCAATTGAGGCAGGTATTGCAGAAAAGGGTTCAGAAGATAGCGTTTTACAACCCGAAGATTTTGCTGAATTGATTCTTGCAGGGTTAAAATTACCGAGAAGAGCCATGCTAAAAAGTGCATCTTTATGGTCTACGAATCCTTAAAATAATTGCAATTGGTTAAGTAATTGTCAAAATTACTTAACCAATTTCCTATGTAATAATCATCCAATAAAAAAATGAAAATGAAAAAAACGTTTCTATTACTTTTCCTATTAGCCACCATAGTTAAGGCGCAAGACCGACCCAATATTGTTTTCATTTTAACCGATGACCAATCATATGACCTGTTAGGTTGTACAGGTAACCCAATTGTTCAGACTCCTAATATTGATAACATTGCACAAGAAGGCATACTGTTTACGAATGCACATGTTACTAGCGCCATTTGTACGCCTAGTAGAATATCGATTTTATTAAGTCAATACGAACGTAAGCACGGTGTAAATTTCAATTCTGGCACAAGTGTTTCAGATACTGCTTGGGCAAACTCTTATCCTGTTATAATGCGCAATAATGGATATTATACCGGCTGGGTAGGTAAAAATCATGCGCCCGTTGGTAATGGAGGATATGACAGCGGACTCATGGAAAAAAGTTTTGATTATTGGTATGCGGGACACGGTCATTTAGGCTTTTATCCAAAAGACAATCATTCTATTTTTAATGATGCCATAGCTTTTACCCAACCCGAAATCATTAATGAAGGTGTAAATGAATTTTTAGACCCAAATGCCAGAAAACTAAAAGGTGCCGTTCATTTTTTAGAAAATAGACCTCAGAACAAACCATTTATGCTTTCCATCAATTTTAATTTACCACATGGCGCCGGTACCCGTTCTATGGAATTAAAAGAAACCGATGATGCTATTTACAAAACAATGTATCGTGACCTTGATCTTCCTCTTCCTGAAAATTATATTGCAAAGGCAGATATAAAAACACCTAAACTACCTGCAGATCTTCTTAAAACTGAAGACAGGCAAGAAGGATATAATTTTGTAGATAACCCTAAGGACAAGAAGGAACGATACATAAGAGAATTAGAGGCTATGACGGGCATTGACAGACTAGTGGGTAATCTTAGAGATAAACTTAAAGAACTTAAACTAGATAAAAATACGATTATCATTTTCACTTCTGACCATGGTTTATTTGGGGGTGAACAAGGTTTAGGCGGTAAAGCGCTTTGTTATGAGCAAACTACACATGTACCTATAATTGTTTTTGACCCAAATGCAACTAAAAAACAAAGAGGTCTAAAAAGTGATGCTTTGGTACAAAGTATTGATATCGCACCAACAATGCTTTCCTATGCAGATATTAAAGCGCCAGATACCTTTCAAGGTGCAGATATCTCTAGTTTAATAAAAGGTTCAAAAATTGAAGTTCGAGATTATGTATATACCGAAAACTTATGGTCAACACATTTTGGCAATCCTAGATGTGAATCGGTTCAGAACAAAGAATGGAAATATATTAGATACTACAAAAACAATAATTTCTCTGCCTCAAAAGAAATTAAATATGCCAAAGAAATGGGCATACCAATCAAAGAAATGCTTTATAATATGCACGACCCGCAAGTAGCCATTTACAGAGATTACATTGATGCTCCTATAAATGGAGAAGAACCGGTTTATGAAGAACTGTATAACTTAAAAGAAGATCCTAACGAGCTTTATAATTTAGCCGACAGGGATGAACATTCTAAAATTTTAGAAAACCTGAGAGCACAATGGAAAACAGAAATTACTGCAGCTAGAGGTAGCGGCAAACCACAGGTTTTGAGATACACCAATGACGCTTTTCCAAATGCAAAACATTAAAGCAAATATCGAACAATAACTATAAAATCATTCTGTACTAAAATACCGTTGAATTTATTATACTTTTAAGAAAGTACTTTATAAAATTGAACGAATACTTTATAAAACATATGTGTTATACTTCTGAACATTTAATGGTTGAACCAAAATCTATTCAGATTAATTTTATAAAAAAATCAGATAATGTCCGAAACCATCAAAGTACTATCGCTCTTTTTTGCAATTCTCATTTTTGCCTGTAGTAATTCTGATGCTAATGATATTGAAGCTGTTAAGGATATTGAAGTAACCCAAGAAGAAGAAATTGAGGCTCCGGTTGAAGAAATAGAACCAGATACAACTCTTAAACCGACTTTTGTAGCAAATCAAGATCCAAAACACGAAGATAAAAAATGGGTCAAGGTTCATGAACTTTCCGATGAATTCGATGGCGAAGAATTAGACTCCGATAAATGGAACCCAACTCCAGAATTTATTTGGAACGGACAAGATCGAGGTTGGTATGGCTCAGAGAGATCTCTTTTTGAAGCCGATAATGTTAGCACGAGCAATGGTTATTTAAGAATAGAAGGAGAGAAATTTGACAGCCCAAAACATTCACCCAAAGACAACACCAACGAACCGGCAGAACGCAGGTATGGCGGAGCATATATTTATGGTAAAACCTTAGCAGAGCCGGGCTATTATATTGAAGCTCGTATGAAAGCCAGTAAAACGGCTATGTCTGCTGCATTTTGGTTAAAATCTGAAACCAAACCATGTACAGAAAACTTTAATGATGGCGAGAATCTTGAAATAGACATCCAAGAATGTGTAGGTATTTTTACTGGTGAATTAGGTAATGTTTGGACAAAAGATGACTGGGCAGTTACTTCTAATTGGGATAAAATATTTCATTACAATACCCATCGACATAACAGCCCTTGTAACAATATTGGAGCAAGACAGACAAAAGGAGGTAAAACTAATTTTGAAAATAACAATTCTGAAGAATTTCATATTTACGCCGCCTATTGGCACGCAGAAGGTAGTAAAGTTAATTTTTATATTGATGGAGCGTTAGAAAAATCTGTAACACCTGTTATTCCTTTCAATGGATCACTACGGTTGATTATGTCAAGTAATTTCTATGATTGGATAGAAGAAACTACAGCACAAGAAATGGGTTTTGAAAAGCCTTTAGAAGAGCGCTATACAAAATTTGATTGGGTTAGGGTTTGGAAACTTGAAGACATTTAAATTAGCGTGTGTAAGAGATGGCAAGAAAAAATTAAGTATGCTATATTCGTTTTCTAAATGTATTAGATAACTTATTAATCTACTTTTTGAATGTAGGTATAGTAGACGCCATAGCTTGCTTGTTTTTCAATAAAATCATTGACTAAAAATGTTTTTCCTTTTTGTAAATGCACTTTAAAAAAGACTTCCTCAACACCCTCTAAAATAGGCTTTTCGTGTATTTGATTGGCAATAGAAATTCTGGCTTTTGTGGGTTTGATTTCTTTATATTCGAATAAACTCTTTGGATTCTCCTTTGGAATACCTAAAATAGGACCTGAACATTCTTTTGGCCATCTACGTAGAGAAATTAAATAGTCTCCTTCTTTATGGATACGTAAGGCATGTGTATTGTTTGTGTTTTTAATACCCGCTGCTACCTGCTCACATTTCCAAATACCAACATCTTCACCAATTGCGTGTTGTATAGTCAGCTTGGTCTCTAATTGTGCATTATCGCCAACTATGGTTACCGGTAATTCTCTATAAGAAGTAGAATATTTAGCATCACTGATAAAAATTTCATTTTCTTGAAGCAATTGATTCACTAGTTCCGGATATTTTTCCGTTAGATTTATTTCTTGTTTTGGATCCTTATCAATATTATACAATGCCGTACCATTAATCAATCGCCATTGATTATTGATAATACAGGTACCATCTTCATCATAAGGTGGCCTCCAATCTTGACGATTGTGTAGAAAAATAGTGCGATTAGAAGCTAAGGACGCTTTAGATAAAATGGATGATGAAAAATCAAGTCCGTCTAATGGTGTGCTTTCAGGTACATTTAAGTGACATAATGCAGCTAATGTGGGTATTAAATCTACATGCGCAGCAATTGTATTTACATCTCTTCCCCCTACTATCTTACCATCAGGCCAACGAATAAAAAACGGTACACGGTGACCTCCTTCTTCTTTATCACCTTTTATACCCCTATAGCCTTTGTTATAGCCAAATTTACCATCTCTACTATAACCATACCTAGTACCATTATCACTCATAAAGATAAGAATGGTGTTTTCTAACAAATTTTGTTCCTCTAAATACTGGTGGAATTTGCCGAAATTTTCATCTATATTGGCGATCATACCATAAAGATTTGCACTACTAATTTCTTTACCTTCGAATTGAGTATAAGGTTCTGCATATTTTTCGGCAACAATTAAAGGGTCATGTGGTGCATTTAAAGGCAAGTAAACAAAAAATGGCTCCTCTTTATTTTGACCAATAAAACGTGTAGCTTCTTCAAACCATACATCTGTACAATAGCCTTCAAATTGTTTTGACTGGTTATTTACATAATACACATCATCAAAATAACTATTACCCCAATAATCTGATAATTCTCCTACACCACCACCTAAATGCTGTACTGCTCTATCAAAACCTCTATCTGTAGGCCTTGATGGATAATTATCGCCTAGGTGCCATTTTCCAAATAAGCCTGTTTTATACCCATTCGCCTTAAAAATATCAGCTATGGTAATAGCATCTTCAGACAAGGCATCTCTTCCTTTAAACGTTGCCCAAGCCCCATTATTAATAGGATACTGCCCTGTCATTAGTGCAGCTCTCGTTGGGGTGCATAACGGACTCACATGAAAATCGGTCATGCGTACAGCTTCCATATAAAAAGCGTCTATTTCCGGTGTTGTTAGCCACGGATTACCCTGACACCCTAAATCTCCGATACCTAAATCATCTGCTAAAATTAAAATAACATTAGGAGGATTCTTTTTATTTTTTTGCATCGAAAACCCCGAAAAAAAAGTTATAAAAATTAGTAGTCCCATTAATTTATGGCTCATATCTATATTAAATTTTATGAAGCGTTACTTGTTCAACCAAGGTTCTTTAGTCCCATTTAAATAGGTAATAAACCAACCACTACCCCAACCTGCTGCCCATAGCACGTTTTCATTATACGAATCTGGTTTTACATCTACCATTTTATCTGGCTGCCCAAGACCCTTATTATTTTATTCCAATTTTTACCTGAATCCGTCGAAAAATAAATCCCCGGATTCTTAAAATTATCTGCCATAGATATTGGCTGACTTGCGACACTTATCACTAACAGCTCTGGATTAACAGGTGATGATTCTACTTGCCACACAAAAGGAGCTTTAAATAGCTGTTTTTTTTTATTTATATAGTTTGAAACCAGGCAGTTCAAAACTAAATATTCTTATTCCACAACAACACCACAAATGGTTAAACCTATAAAACAGATGTACCTGTAAACCTTAGTAATATGTATTGTCCAAAGTTTTACATGTAGTTAAGCCAATTAAAAATCATATATGGTAGTATTCTGCCTATCTCTTTCCCTCATTCATCATTTGTATAGCTACTTTTATTTATCACAAATACCTATTTCAGTAGGTGGTTTTTCATAAGCTGAAATAATAAACTAACGATTTTTACTACTCGCTAAAATGAACACAAAAAAAAGTTTCTTTTTTCTAATAGTTCTATTTTCAATCCACAGTCACGCGCAACTAAACATTCTTTTTATAGAGTCTGATGATCAGAGCAACCAAACTGTTGGCGCCTATGGTAATAAAGCTATGATTACCCCTAATATTGATGCACTTACCAAAGAGGGCACTTCTTTTACTGCCGCGTATAATATGGGTTGTTGGTCTCCCGCAGTTTGTATTCCAAGCAGAACCATGCTCATTTATGGAAAATACATTTGGGAATCTCAAAAAATAAATAAGCAAAACGCCCCAAAGTCGTTACCAGAAAAATTACACGATAACGGTTATCATACCTATATGACCGGAAAATGGCATGCCATGGGAAAAAATGCAAAAGAAATTTTTGATGAAACCGGAAGCATACAACCAGGCCAATTAAAAACCTATTACTCACCTGCCGGGCATATTACCGATATTACCGCTAACGAAGCTGTTAATTTTCTAAACACATATGATAAAGCAAAACCATTTTTCGCCTATGTAGCTTTCAACGCTCCGCATGTACCTAGGCAGACCGAGCAAAAATATTATGACATGTATCCTGCAAAAGAGATGGTGTTACCCCCAAGTGTAGTTGACAACACACCATTAAATAAAAATGTAAAGTACCAATACGCCAATGACCCATTGAGTTCTAAAACAATGCAAAAACGCGTACAGCAAAACAATGCCATGGTAACGCATATGGATACCCGTATAGGAGAAATCATACAAGTATTAAAGGACAAAGGAATTTATGATAATACCATAATAGTTTTCACTTCTGACCATGGAATTAATTTTGGTGAAAATGGTGTCGCGGGTAAGGTATGCCTCTATGAACCAAGTGTTACCGCACCATTGATTATTAAAGCACCATCGGTTAAACCTAATGCTAAAATTGCATCGCGAGTGTATTTGCAAGATGTGGTACCTACCCTATTTGATTTGCTAGACCTTGAAATGAAAGAGCCAACGGATTTCAAAAGTTTAGCTCCTTTATTAACTCATACAGGAAAAGCTAGAGCCTCTATTTATCTAGCCATGTTTGATGATCAACGCGGAATTATTTCTGAAGGCAATAAATTAATAGTCTACCCAAAAACAGGAATCTTAGAATTGTATAATTTAAAAAATGACCCTTGGGAAACTATTGATCTAACTACTAAGAAAAAATCAAAAAATACAATTTCTCATTTATTAGGACAACTTAAAACATGGCAAACTAAAACGTCTGACGAGACTAATTTATCAGCTATTTATGACAAATACCAGAGCTAAAATGAAAAAAATACTAGTACTATTTTTTATCGGGTTTCAACTGCAAGTATTTGCTACAGATTTCAATGTAATGAATTATGGAGCAAAAGCGGACGGAATTTCCAAAGACACCAAAGCTGTGCAAGCTGCCATAGATGCCTGCACTAAAAATGGAGGTGGAAACGTAATTATACCTGCCGGTAAAACCGTTGTGATCGGCACTATCTACTTGAAAAATTTTGTCACCCTTTATATTGAAAATGGCGGTGTATTATTAGGAAGTCCAGATATAGAAGATTACACCACAGACACTCATAAAAATACCTATAAAAACGAACCTCATATGGATCGTTGCTTGATTTTTGCGCGTGATGCCACATACTTTGCGATTAAAGGCTTAGGAACCATAGATGGTAATGGACATCCAAAAAATTTCACCAAGAAAAAAGGAGGAAGACCAATGCTGATGCGCTTTCTTAATTGCACCAATATTCAATTAAAAGAGGTAACGCTGATTAACCCTGCCGCTTGGACTTCTGCTTGGTTGTATTGTGATCAAATTGTGGTAGATGGTATAAAAATTATCAGCAGGGTCAACAATAATGGAGACGGACTAGATTTTGACGGCTGCACCAATGTACGCGTCGCTAATTCTTCTTTTGACACGAGTGATGATTCTATTTGTTTACAAACCTCAAGACCCGATAAACCCTGTAAAGATATTGTAATTACCAATTGTGTATTTACCAGTAAATGGGCTGCTATGCGCATTGGCCTAGCCTCTAGAGGAGACTTTGAATCTGTAACAGTGAGCAATTGCACTTTTCATGACATACAAGATTCGGGTTTAAAAATACAAATGAACGAAGGTGGTGAAATGAAAAACATGATTTTCTCCAACATTGTAATGAAGAATGTACCCAGACCAATTTTCATGACCTTTTGCCAGCAACGGGCAGGAGTAGATGCTCCAAAAACTATGTTCCCGATGAATGCAATGCATAGCTTTTCATTCAATAATATGATTATTGACAATAGGGAACTGGATAAAAACTCGGTCATTTTTTTAACGGGAATGCCCGATAATTATATAAGAGATATTCAATTAAATAACATTGAAATGACGGTTTTGGGCGGCGGAACACAAGAAGATGCAAACATAAAAAATATTAAGGAATATACTTTGGAAACTCTTAATGGCTGGTGGCCCGAATTTAGTAAAGTAGGTACATTACCTTCATCAGGGGTTTATGCTAGGCATATTGACGGGCTATATATCAACAATTTTCAACTAATCACCACTGCGGATGATAAACGAAAGCCGATAGTTTTTGACGATGTCTCAAATGGAAAGGTAAAAAATACATACTTAAACCGAAAAGAGTTAAGCACTCTTGATTTAAAATTGAATTGAAAAGATGAAGCATTTATTTAATTACACCATTTTGTTAGTGTGCTTTACATCTTATCTAAAAGCACAACAACCCAATATAGTTTGGATCGTTTCAGAAGATAACTCAAAGCACTACATGAAACTTTTTGATAAAAACGGTGTAGCAACACCCAACATTGAAAAACTAGCAAAAAAAGGAGTTCAATTCAACAGGGCATTTTCAAATGCTGCTGTTTGCAGTGCTGCAAGGTCTAGTATTATTACCGGAGTTTACGGTGCTAAATTAGCAACACACTATCATAGATCTGAACAAAAAGTAACACTCCCTCAAAATATAAAAATGTTTCCCGAATATCTGCGTGAAGCTGGTTATTACACCACCAATAATGCAAAAGAGGATTATAATATTATTAAAAGTGATAAGGTTTGGGACGATTCTTCTAATAAAGCAAGTTGGAGAAACAGAAAAAAAGGACAGCCCTTTTTTTCTGTTTTTAATATTGGAACTACTCATGAAGGGCAACTACATTTTTCTGAAAAAGATGTTGATTCTATAAAAACGGAAACAAATATTGAAACCGTCTTCGTCCAACCTAATCATCCTCAAACAAGAACATTTAAATATACCAATGCCCGTTATCTCGATTTAATCAGTAAAATGGACAAGCAGGTTGGTGAAGTCGTCAACCAATTAAAAGATGACCATCTCTTAGAGAACACTATTATTTTCTATTACGGAGATCATGGTGGAGTTTTACCTAATAGCAAAGGGTATTTAAAAGAAACTGGTTTGCAAGTTCCGTTAGTGGTCTATATTCCAGAAAAGTTCAAATATTTATCTCCTTTTACTGCTGGTACCTCAACAAAAACCTTTGTTAGCTTCATTGATTTTAGTGCAACGGTATTAAACTTAGCTGGTATTGCAATACCAGAAACTATAGACGGTAGTCCGTTTTTAGGCGCAAACGTCTCTAAAACTACCCTACAAAATAACGAGACTTACGGTTATGCAGATCGGTTCGACGAAAAGTATGACATGGTCAGAAGCTTACGCAAGGGAAACTTAAAATACATACGAAATTTTCAACCATTTACTGTTGATGCGTTAATGAACCAATATAGATATAGACAATTGGCGTATAGAGAATGGAAAACACTTTTTGATAATGGAAAACTAAACGAAATACAGTCACAATTTTTTAAACCAAAAGCCCCTGAAGAATTATATGATGTAGAAAATGACCCTTTTGAAACAACTAATCTTGCGGAGAATCCTGCGTATTACAAAAACCTAAAAGAGCTTAGAAGCAACCTGAATTCTTGGATGAAATCGATGCCCGACCTTTCATTATATCCTGAAAATTATATTATTGAAAAAGCTTTCAAAAATCCCATTGCGTTTGGACAAGCACATAAAACAGAAATTTCAAAATACCTGAAAATTGCTAATCTACAGGTAATGCCTTTTCATAAGGCGCAACACAAATTGAAAAAGTATTTAAAATCTACCGATGAATTGGAACGCTATTGGGCGTTGATATCATGCTCTAGTTTTGGAACGCAAGCAGGTGTATTTACCAATCAAATTAAACAAATAATGAAGTCTGATCCATTGTTGATTAATAAAATGCGCGCTGCAGAGTTTTTAGGTATTACCGGCGCACTAGATAGCTCTACATACTTAATTAAAATGTTGTATACATCGAGTAACGAAAAAGAGGCGCTTTTAATCATGAATACCATGGTTCTACTACAAGATTTTTACCAGCAAAACCAATTTACTATTGATAGCAATAAACTAGATAAAGCGCTAAACAACAATAACCTTATTCAAATAAGAATAGCATATTTAAATAAAAAGCACATTCTAAAAAAGAATTAAACCCTATACAAATGAAATCTATATTAACAAAATCAAAACAGTTCTTATTGACCGCTTTATTGTTGACTATGGGCACTTTGGCTGCCCAAAAATTACCACAATTTAACGAAGGCGAAGATCCAAAACCGGCAAACCAAAAATGGAAACTCGTAAAAAACATGTCAGATGAATTTGAAGGCAAAATAGTAAACGAGAAAAAATGGCAAATTTCTGGGCAAGGTTGGATCGGTAGAGCACCAGGATTATTTCAAGCAGAAAATATTAAAGTTGAAGATGGCGGTTTAAAGATTACTACAAAATTACTACCGAAACCAGTAACAAAACAAGGCAAAGAATATACCCATGGCGGTGGTTATGTAGGTTCTAGAAACGGAATGACATACGGATATTACGAGTGCGAAATGAAAGCTAATAAAACCTTCATGTCTTCTACTTTTTGGATGATAAACGAATCTAGCGAGCTTGAAGGTTGTGATAAAAGAACAGTAGAATTAGACATACAAGAAAGCGTTGGTCAAATTACCAATGATGCCGAATGGATGAAGAATTTTGACCAATCTATGAATTCGAACACACACAGCAGAAATATTCCTGAAGGGTGCAATTACGAAAAAGGTTCTAATAAATCTGGTGCTTTAGTTGGCGGCAAAGTATATGATGATTTTCATGTGTATGGTGTATGGTGGAAATCTAAAGACGAAGTACAGTTCTTTTTAGATGGTAAATTTCTTGCAAAAGTAACACCGCCTGCAGATTATGACATTGAAATGTATTTAAGAATGGTGGTAGAAACGTACAACTGGAATCCGGTTCCAGAAGATGGCGGAATGAATGGCACTGAAGCCGATAGAACCACTACTTACAATTGGGTAAGATCTTGGAAATTAGTAGAAAATTAAAAAAAATATGAACAAAATACACATGCATATTGCATCTAAAGTAATACTACTAATCCTTTTTTTTATAGCAGTTTCTTCATTTACCGTAGCCCCCAAAATCTATAATATTAAAAACTATGGGGCAAAGGGCGATAGTCTTACCATTAATACGAGCGCCATACAAAAAGCCATTGACAAATGTGCCAAAAATGGTGGTGGTATCGTATTGATTAAACAAGGTATATTCATTAGCGGTACCCTATTATTAAAAGATAACGTTAACCTACAAATAGATGAAAGCGCTAAACTTGTAGGCAGTTCAAATCCGCAAGATTATGTAAGCATAGATACGTTTACAGATGCTGTTGGTCAAGAAAGAGGTACTTGCTTGATAGGTGCTGTAAATGCAAGCAATATAAGTATTACAGGAAAAGGTGTAATCGATGGCAATGGGTCTGCATTTTTAGCTAAAAACCTTAAATTAAAAAAGAAAGTATTAAGAATCAATGATGATACATTTGGTCGTAATCGACCATTTTTGCTTCGGTTTGTAAAATCAAATGAAATAACCCTAACAGGTGTGACATTACGAGAAGCCGCTGCGTGGGCTTGTCATTTTTATCAATCACAAAACATTTTAGTCGATCAGGTTACCATTTATAATCATGCTAATAAAAACAATGATGGTATTGACCTAGATTCTAGTCATGATGTGATTATTAAAAACTGCAACATCGATTCTGGTGACGATGCCATTTGTATAAAATCTACGAGTCCGTTACCCACTTATAATGTTCAAGTTTCTAACTGTACCTTAAAAAGTGATTGGGGCGCCATAAAATTTGGCACTGAATCTATGGGAGACTTTTACAATGTAGCTATCCGCGATTGTACCATTTACGATACTAAAGGGGGCGGTATTAAAATATTGAGTGTAGACGGGGCAAACATACATGATATCACTATTGAAGATATTACGATGACCGATGTGGATATGCCTATATTCATTCGTTTAGGAGAGCGATTGAATAACTATAGAAATGCGGAAAAGCAAGCTGTAGGATCCATAGATAAGGTTATTATCAAGAACATACAGGCAAGTACAAGAAGTACCGAAAATTCTAGAGTAGCACCACCATCAGGCATATTAATTACAGGTACGCCTAACCACAAAATAGGACGACTAACACTAAAAAATATAGCTATAACATTACCTGGCGGTGGCGTCTTATCTGATATTTCAGAAGTGCCAGAAGATGAAACCAGATACCCAGAATTCAGCTTTTTTAAAGTACTACCAGCCTACGGAATGTATGCAAGACATATTAAAGAACTACAAATGGAGGCTCTGGCATTTAAAACAACATTACCAGAGCAACGACCAGAACTATTAATACAAGAATAACACACATGAAAATAAAACCATCCATTTTGCCTATTATCGCTTTACTCCTTTTACTATCCTGTAAAGCCACCTCACAATCGTTTCCATTTAAATTACCAAACGAAAAACCAGATATATCCTTAAGCACCTCTATGCAACGTAACTATGATGGTTATATGGCGCCTAGACCGAAAGACAACGAGCTTTATTCTCAATTTAAATACACCGAACTAAAAGGCTTAGATTATAATAATCATGACGGTACGATAAGTAGAAGAGATCCTTCTAAAGTCATTTTTGAAAATGGAAAATATTATGTTTGGTACACGCACCGCCATACAGAAACTCCACCTAAAGGGGCTAAATTAGCAACAGAAACTATTCCTTCTGCAGATTGGGATTTGGCTGAAATCTGGTATGCCACAAGTACAGATGGTTTTACTTGGAAAGAGCAAGGTGTTGCCATTCCACGCCCGCCAAAACCTAATTTAGGACACCGTTCTGTATCAACAGCAGATATTTTAAAATGGAAAGGCAAGTATTACATGTACTACCAAGGCTTTAGTGAAGCAAGTGGTACAAGGGGCGATGATTGCCCTGTATTAATGTCCTATGCCGATTCTCCCGATGGTCCGTGGACGGCTACGAACAAAATAGTTATTCCAAACGGAACAAAAGATGCTTGGGATCAATTCTCTATTCATGATCCATATCCATTGGTTTACAAGGGCAAAATATACCTGTATTATAAATCTGATTTTGATGGGCAACCAAACTTGGTAAGAATGCAAGGTTTAGCGACTGCCGATAGTCCTTTTGGACCCTTTACCAAAAACCCGTTGAATCCAGTGTTAACGTCTGGGCATGAAACTACACTCTTCCCTTTTAAAACAGGTATTGCCGCACTAAGTATTAGAGATGGCAATGAGCACAATACTATACAATATTCAAAAGATGGCATTAATTTCAATATTGCTTCCATTACAGAATTAATGCCAGATGCAGCAGGTCCTTTTATTCCTGATGCTTTTACTGACACCAAAGATGGTAGAGGTATTACTTGGGGTATATCACATTTTACTAATGCAACTGGTTGGGAAACAAATCATGCTATTTTAACTCGGTTTGATTGTGATTTGAGCTTAGATATAGATGATCAAGGCATGAAAAAAGCGCATGTTTATCACAAGCCCGAATTTTATTATAAGCAGGGTTTAAACAAAGAGCAGCTAGAACGTATTCGTTTGGAAAATGAAGCATTAAAAGAAAAAGAGTAGTGACAAAATTTAAATATCTCGTCGCTAGCTTCTTTGTTCTCCTACAGCATATGGTCGTTGGGCAAATCTCAAGCGTCAAATCAGAAATACAATACTTATCGGGTACCGGAAAAGATACTACTGTAGATTGGCAATTCTATTGCTCTGAAGGAATGAATAGTGGTGTCTGGACCACCATTGGGGTACCCTCTTGCTGGGAACAACAAGGTTTTGGAGGCTATAATTATGGGCAAGATAATCTTACTACACGCCATAAAGAATTTGGTCTTTATAAACATGAATTTCTGGCTACTGAAGACTGGGAAAATAAAACGATCGAGATTGTTTTTGAAGGTGTCATGACAGACGCCGAAGTTAAAATTAATGGAAAGTTAGCAGGGGAGATTCATCAAGGTGCCTTTTATGAATTTAAATATGACATAACAGACCTATTAAACTATGGAGAATCTAATTTGTTGGAAGTAAAGGTCAACAAGGTTTCTGCAAATGAATCTATCAATCATGCCGAACGAAAAGCAGATTTTTGGGTTTTTGGCGGAATATTCAGACCTGTGTACTTAAAAATCTCTCCGAAAAACTATATAGAACGAATTGCTATAGACGCACAAGCAGATGGTAGCATAAATACCGATATTTTCTCTTCATCAAAAAAGATTAAATCTGTAAACATGTTTCTATCTGACTTGGATAATAACAAAATTCAAGATTTAGCTATAACCGAAAATAATCAAGAAGAAGGAAAATGGCATGTAACTACAACAGCAAATGACATTAAAACTTGGAATCCTGAAAAACCGAACCTTTATCTATTAACTATTGAGGTGTTAGACGCAAAGAAAAAAGTGCTGCATACCACCAGCAATCGTATTGGTTTTAGAACGGTTGAAGTTCGGGAACGTGATGGAATTTATGTCAACGGAAAACAAATTAAATTCAAAGGGGTAAACAGGCATTCTTTTCATCCTTCATCAGGCAGAACCACATCAAAAGCATTGAGTATTGAGCATATTAAAATGATGAAAGACATGAATATGAACGCCGTACGGATGTCTCACTATCCGCCTGATGTTCATTTTTTAAATGCTTGTGATTCTTTGGGGCTATTTGTTATCGATGAAGTTTGCACCTGGCATTCCCCTCATTTAGATACGAAAGTTGGAAAAAAAATAGTGAAGGAAACTGTGGTTCGAGATGTTAACCACCCCTCCATTTTATTATGGGCAAATGGTAATGAAACTGGCTGGAACACCGAATTAGATAATGATTATGCACTTTGGGATATTCAGCAACGCGAGGTAATTCATCCTTGGAACATCTTTAACAAAACGAATACGCTTCATTATTTTCAATACCATGCGCTAGCAAATGATTCATATTCACAAGATAAAATACTTTTTCCTACTGAATTTTTACATGGCTTATATGACGGTGGGCATGGTGCAGGCTTGGACGATTACTGGGACAAAATGTGGAATATGCCACTTTCTGCAGGAGGTATTCTTTGGGATTTTGCAGATGAAGCCATTATTCGTACCGATAAGAATAATACCCTTGATACTGATGGTAACCATGCCGCCGACGGTATTGTAGGTCCTTATGGAGAAAAAGAAGCGAGCTATTTCACTATTAAAGATGTTTGGGCACCTATTTATATTGAACAGCGATTTATAACTCCTGATTTTAATGGAATTTTTAAAGTAGAGAACAGATATCATTTTACAAATTTGAATGAATGTAAGATGACGGCAAAATGGGTTCAGTTTAAAGGTCCTGATGAAAGCGATAATTTTAAAGTACTTTCTGGATCTGAAATTGAATTACCTGCCTTAAATCCGAATACTAAAGGAACGTTTTCGGTTACCAAACCAGACAATTGGCAATCGGCCGATGCACTTTATCTGACTGCTGTAGATGCCCAAGGCATGGAAATATTTACCTGGAGCTATCCCGTAAAAACACCCAAAACACTGAATTCTGACTATATAAATCCTTCTGAAAAAAGTAAACTCAAGAAAACCATAAAAGATAATAGTATTGCCGTAGAAGCCAATGGCATTCACTATACATTCTCAGCAAAGACAGGTCTATTAAAAGAGGTCGTCAAAAACGGAAAAGTGATTCCTTTTAATAACGGACCCATCATTTTAGCACAGCATGACAGCATAATTTCGGTTGATGTTAAAAGCTTAGAAAACAGCATAGAGATTACGACAATTTTTGAGTTAAAAGATAAATCACCTACCTGGGCGAGTCACAAAGAGTTATCGTCAGATAACTTCAAATGGACTATTCATTCTAACGGTTTACTTGATTTGGCAGTAGATTTTAAAGCCAAAAGAGTTATAAAAGGCTACAAGGGCATTTCATTCTCTTTTCCTGAGTCTGAAGTAAGTGGTATGAAATGGTTGGGCGATGGCCCGTATCGAGTTTGGAGAAATAGAATGAAAGGTACCCAATTTAAGGTTTGGGAGAATGATTACAACAATACCATTACTGGAGAAACCGAATATGTTTATCCTGAATTTAAAGGGTTTTTCTCCAGCTTATATTGGGTAAAAGTTAAAGGGAAAAATGATAATGGCTTTACCGTCTATTGCAACTCTGAATACACATTTCTACGTATGCTAACTCCCGAAAACCCATCAGAAGATCCTAATAAAAGAGTAAGTATTGAATATCCTGAGGGTGACATTTCTTTTGTAAAAAACATACCTGGTATTGGTTCCAAATTTCAAAAACCAGATACTATGGGACCACAGGGAAATCCAGAAAATTATTTTGGCAATTCAGACGAACCCATACAAATAGCATTGACTTTTGAATTTTAAAAAGACCAGAATGAACGCAACTAAGTTTTTATTGATTTCAATTCCCATCCTCCTTCTAGGTTGTAAAACTAACAAGGAGACTACTTATGAACCTGTATTTGAATCTTTAAAAAAACATGATGCCGCACCAGAATGGTTTCAAGACGCTAAATTAGGAATCTACTTTCATTGGGGTCCTTACAGTGTACCAGCATATGGTAGTGCATGGTACCCGCATAACATGTATAAAGACAATGGGCATATTCGAAAACATCATGAAGAAACTTATGGTAGTATTTATGATTTTGGATATGAAGATTTCATACCCATGTTTAAAGCAGAACAATTTGATCCCGAAGATTGGGCAGACTTGTTTGAAATGGCAGGCGCTAAATTCGCTGGCCCCGTAGCACAACATCATGATGGCTTTGCCATGTGGGATAGTGACGTAAACCCATGGAATGTAGCAGATATGGGCCCGAGAAGAGATATACTCGGTGAACTCTTTACCTCTTTAGAGAAAAGAAACATAAAAACCATTGCCACGTTTCATCATGCAAGAAATGGGCAACGAAATACTCATAAGCCTGAGGCTTGGAAAACAGCTTATGATAGTCATTATGTATATCACCCTGATCTACCGACCGCCACTACAGACCCAAAATTGCGCAAATTATTCGGAAGTTTTAAGACCATAAAAGAATTCAATCAGTATTGGTTAGATCAAGTAAATGAAGTGGTCGACAAGTACAATCCAGATATTCTATGGTACGACTCTTGGCTAAATTTAATACCTGAAGACAAGAGAATGGAAATGGCTGCGCATCATTTTAATAATGGGCTAAAACATAACAAAGAAGTAGTTACGGCACACAAACAAGATGATTTACCCTTAGACTATAGCATCTTAGATTTTGAGCAAGGTGGAAGAAGAGATATACACCCTATGCCATGGTTAACCGATATTACTCTTGGTGAAAGTAGATGGATGTACGTGAAAGATCATCCATACAAAACCCCTGATATAGTACTTAGGAACATGATTGATGTTTGGAGCAAAAACGGTATCGTTTTACTCAATGTTTCGCCAAGGGCAGACGGCGTTATCAATCAAGAACAAAGAGACATTCTAACAGAAATTGGCGATTGGCTTAAAATTCATAGTGAAGCTGTTTACGGTACTAGAACACATAGTATTTTCGGCTACGGTCCCGCCAAAGCAGTAGATGGTTCTCACGGTGGGCAATCCTCAAAAATAAAATACACAGCAGACGATGTTCGCTTTACCATTTCTAAAGACAAAAAAAAAATGTATGCTTTCTTTCTAGGAAAGCCAGAGGCAGGAAAGAAAATTCAAATGCGTGCCATTGGCGGGTATCATAGAAACATCCCTCCTTCCCCAATCAAGAACGTACGCTTACTAGGTTCTGACATTAAAGTAGAATGGGAACTTACTTCAGAGAGTTTTTATTTAACAATACCAGATACCAAAATGAATGATCTGGCTACGGTCTTTAAATTTGAATTAGAGTAACAAAAAAATTATTAAATGACGAAGTTCTTTTACACAATTAGAAATATTATCACACTATTTATAGTACTATCAAATACAATCTCTTATGGTCAAAAAAAAAGAACCAAACCAAATGTCTTAGTCATTTATACCGATGACCACAGATATTCAGGAATCCATGCGCTAGGAGGCATGGATGTTCAAACTCCAAATATGGATGCTTTAGCTAAAAACGGAGTGGTATTCACTAAGACGTACTTAATGGGTGCTTTTACAGGAGCTACCTGCGTAGCTAGTAGAGCTATGCTTTTAACAGGAACCAACGTTTTTCAATTACAAGGGGCCGGTCATACCATTCCAGAAAAAAATACGACCATTGGCGAAACTTTCAAAAATGTAGGATACAATACCCATATTATTGGAAAATGGCATCAAGACGGTGCTTCTTTAAAGCGAAGTTTTACCTCTGGTGATAAGATAATGGGCAAGGGAGTTTACCTCGTAGATCATTTTAGAATGCCTTTCTACGATTGGGATAAAGCCGGTGAATTTAAAAAAGAAGATGCTTATTTATTAGTGTATGATGAGCAAGGAAAAATAGTCAAAGCACCAATTCCCAATGATGCTCAAAGAGGACCTACAGGAACAGAAAAAAATGGCCCACATACTTCTGAGGTTTTTGCTAATGAAGCCGCTTCATATTTTAAATCCTATAAAAGCAAAAAACCATTCCTAATGTATTTGGCTTTTCATGCCCCACATGATCCGCGCCAAGCACCACAAGCTTTTAAAGACCTTTATGATATTGATAACATTCAATTACCACCCTCTTATATGGTACAACATCCGTTTGATAACGGCCATATGTTTTTACGGGATGAACAATTGGCTCCTTGGCCAAGAACTCCACTGGTCGCCAAAAAACAGATAGCAGATTATTACGCCATCATTACCCATTTAGATGCACAAATAGGCAAAGTTATTACGGCATTAAAAGAAAGTGGACAGTATGAAAATACTCTTATAGTTTTATCTGGAGACAGTGGCTTGGCAGTCGGCAACCATGGGTTGATGGGAAAGCAGAATATTTATGATGAAGATGGTGTTCATGTGCCGTTGATATTCTCGGGAAATCTAATACATAACAAAGGAACTCGGTATGATGCTTTCAGTTATATTCATGATATATACCCTACTATTTGCGATTTCACCAATGTAAAAGCACCAAATACTGTTTCAGGCAAAAGTCTATTACCTATTATAAATAATGAAGTTACAGCTATTAGAGATTACACCTACCATGCTTACCGACAATTTCAAAGAGCCTACAGAAAAGGTGATTACAAACTGATAGAGTATGTTCGTGCTAAAGATTTTTCTAAAAAGGATGGCGAGACAGAAGCAGGCTCAAAAGTTACACAGTTATTTCATATTAAAACAGACCCATGGGAAACACAAAACTTATCTTTCTTTCCTGAACACAGAGCTCTGCTTACTCTAATGCGTAACGAAATGAAAGTTAAGGCAATGGAATTAGGTGATAAAAAAGAAAATATTAAAGGTGAAAAATATGACTTTTGGGATTTTTATTAAATACAAACCCATCAATATAAATTAATAAATGAAGTTACAAAAGGTGATGCGAAGTTAGCCAAGAGATCTTAAAAAAAGAAAAGAACCATTGCATTTATCGAATACAAGAACTTAAAAGAATATACCGGTTCTGATACCGCTGAGGGCAAGAGAATATATCTAAATCAAGAGCTAGAGAAACAAGATGGAAAAAGCTGGCATTCCTATTTAGTAAAAATGTGTAACAGCTATTTTAAAGAAAAGCCAAACGAGACAGCACTTTGGAAGCTATTGACGACCATAAGAAATCATATTCAAGATAAAAGTCAGCCAAAAACACATACGTATCTATTACGTAAGACCAGATAGTTCGCCAATTACAGCGCACGTATAGTGATTTTAACGAGCAAAGGCTTTCAAATTGAAAGCCTTTGCTAATTATTATCTAGAAAAAAAATGACTACTCAAATTCAATTCTCAGTCCGATTACATGGAAGTCAGGTAGCTTTTTTGGTTTCTTAATAATCAATGCTTCTTTCTTTACCTTCCATTCTAAGACTTCATCACTTCCTAGCAGGGTAATAGAACGTATCTTTTGTGTATTCAGCTTAGCCGATTTTCCTAGCGATTTTATAGTAATATCTTTCGTGGGCTGTTCTAAGTAAAATGCATACATTAAATGATCTCCCTTTTTGGTAAAACGGATATCATCTTCACCATAAGTAATGTTCTTTTCGTTAAACTTCGCTGTTTTTACGGTTATTGCTTTTGCTGGTTGTTCTCCAAAAACTTTCCACGGGCGTGTGCCGTAAATACCTTCACCATTAATGGCAATCCAATCCCCAATTTCTTCTAAGGTATTTAATAAATCTGGTTCTACATCACCTTCAGGGGTTTGAACAATATTGATTAATAAGTTTCCATTTTTACTTACAATATCACAAAGCATCTGAATGGTATAGGTAGCTGTTTTATATTCTTGACCGGTTCTGTAATACCAATCGCCTATAGAAGTATCTGTTTGCCATGGGTGTGGGTTAATTTCATCCATTACCCCACGTTCCATATCTTGCACCCACTTGCCACCTGAAGGCTCTTTGCAGTTATAAATTGCTTCTAATGTACCATTATTAGCAGCTAAGTTTGTATTGTAAAAATTAGCAATCATTGCGCGACCAGTATCACCAAATGGCATCTTACTATCTGAATACAGTAAATCTGGCTTGTACATATTAACTACTTCATTAATACTCGCTAACCACTCTTTCTGCATCTCTTTATTCGTTGTCATCCATTCCGTATCTCCTTCAGCTGTTTTTTGGTGGTATAGCTCTTGATAATCAGGATTTGCGCCATCATAAGAAACTCCTTTATACACTCCATTTTTATCTGCTCCGTGACTAGGCTGAAACCAAGTATAGCTCGCCCCTAAATGCTCGGAAATACCAAATTTTAAACCTTCCTTTTTTGCTGCTTCTTGCCAAAGGCCAACAATATCTTTCTTAGGTCCCATTTTTACAGAATTCCAATCGTGAATTTTAGAATCCCACAAGAAAAAATTATCATGGTGTGTCCCCATACTCACAAAGTACTTGGCCCCTGCTTTCTTATATAACGCCATTAAAGCCTCTGGATTAAACCTTTCTGCTTTCCATAAAGGAATAATATCTTTGAACCCAAATTCTGATGGGTGCCCGTAGTGCTCTAGGTGATATTTATAAACATCACTACCTTCTTGGTACATTTTCTTCGCATACCAATCTCCTTGCCTTGGCACCGCTTGAGGCCCCCAGTGTGACCATATGCCAAATTTTGCATCTCGAAACCAATCTGGAAACTGATATGTTTTTAAGGAAGCATCGGTTGCTTTAAAGGGGCCTGGTGCTATAGCCGAATTTTCTTGAGCTTGGCTAATATTCATTGCTCCTAGTATACCGATAAGAACTAGTCCTAAAATGGAGTTTTTTTTCATGATTCAGTTTTTAGTTTCATTTAATCTACATGAGCATCAATGTTACCTCCAATATTATTTTCTTTATAGCCTTCTAGCAACACTTTAAAAGCGTGAGCATAATCAGAAGGTAATTTTGATGGAGCTTTTATAACCAAACCACGTTCATCTCTTGCCCACTTTATTTCCTCATCACTTCCTAAAAGAGAAATATGTTCTATTTTAGAATTTAAAACTCCAATATCAGTAGATATTGATTTCACCACAATTTCATTGTCAGGAGTGTCCATTACAATAATGTAAAATTCCTTATCCGATTTTTTAGTAAATCTGATATCCGTATTCTTATATTCTATTTTGAATTTCTCCACCTTATGTCCGCCTTCCGGTAAACGGGTAGGTCCTTCTCCGAATATCGTCCAAGGTCTGGTACCGTAGATAGCATCGCCATTAATAGCCAACCATGCTCCCATATCAGTTAATAGGCCTTGCATTTCTTGAGGAATAGAACCATCAGGATTAGGAGGTACATTCAACAGCATTAATCCATTTTTTGAAACAATGTCCACTAGAATATCTACCAACTCATTAGGTGTTTTAAATTTCGCGTTTGGCCTATAAAACCAAGCACCAGGAGAAGTATCTGTTAACCACGAAGGAGACTTTGGTTGATTTGGTCTACCACGTTCATAATCTTTAACGGCAACTGTTTCAGGAAAAGTAGTTTCTTTGTAAGATACCACAACCTCTTTGTCCCATTCTATTCCTTTGTTATAATAATAAGCTAAAAACTCAAGTCTAGACTCTTCGGTCATATTTTCTAGCCACCAATCAAACCAAATTAAATCTGGCTGATATACATCTATATACTCCTTCATTTTTGCCCACCAATCTTTATAAAATTGTTCATCTGGAGTATCAGATTCTAAAGAGTGTGGGTTGGTATACAAGTCATAATCTTCAGCGTTCACACCACCGTACTTATGGGCTGGAGCAAAATATTTCCATGTAAATGCATGGTGAAAAGAAGCCATGAATTTTAAGCCTTTAGCTTCAATTTCTTTCTTTAAGTCTGCCGAAGGATCTATTCCCCCATAATTCATAGAATTCCATCTTGTAGTTTTACTATCCCACATGGCAAAATTGTCATGGTGCATAGCCACAGGCCCTGCAAATTTAGCACCTGATTTAGCGAATAAATCGGCCCATTCTTTTGCGTCAAATGCTGATGGATCAAATTGTTCTATAATATGTTTATATCCATACTTTTTAGGGTTTCCATATTTTTTAGAATGATGTTCAAAATTAGCCGTAGGCTTGCCGTTTTTAGTTGGTACTCTTTTACCATCTTCATACATTTTCATGCCGTGCCAACCTGCGTAGAATTTATCAGGATCAGAACCTTCAAAAGCTGAAGAAACAGGACCCCAATGTGCATAAATACCAAATTTCGCATCTTGAAACCAGTTGGGAATAGCATTCACTTTTTCTAAGGATTTCCAGTTCTCTTCGAACCGAAAGCTCTTATTATTTTCTGTAGTATTACTTTGCTGACCATAACCAAGAGCGAACCCAAGAAACAAGCCTAACGTTAATTTTCCTTTTTTCATTTTATAAAGTTAAATATTGGTTGGTAAGCTATTTAAACTGCTAATTCAATCAAAAAATCTCCAACCCAATTTGTATCAAATAGTTATATTTTAGTTGCATCACCACTAGAACGCAGCGTATTGTAAGCATTAAAAAGTTCTTCTACCTTTTCTTTGTATTTAGGTTTATTTACCAAATTGAATTTTTCATTCTCTTCGCTATTATCTTTTAAATTGAATAATGCCAACGGCTTTCTTGTATTGTCGGTTTTATCTTTTTTATCAAAAGCAATTATCAATTTATAACCGTCTTTAACAATCATAGCTTCTCGACTAGTACCTGACTGATTTATTAAGTATGGATGTACTTCACTAGAAGTTTGACCTAAAAGCGTAGGTAATAAATTAGCCGAATCGTTGGCTTGGTTTTCTTTAATTTCTTGGTTCGTAATTGCAGCAAGCGTACCTAAAACATCAAGACCTAAAACTGGTGTATTAGAAATAGATCCTGGTTTAATTTTACCAGCCCAAGATGCAATAAATGGTACTCTTTGACCACCTTCATAAGGTTGGTTTTTACCACCACGATAAATATCATTCGATTGATGACCAGAGGCCATGGTTTCCTTTCTTTGCAGACCACCATTATCAGAAGTGAAAATGATTAATGTATTCTCGTATATACCTTTCTTTTTAAGAGTTTCTATTAGCATCGCCATTTGTATATCTAATTCTTTTACAAGATCTAGATGGTGCGATGGTGTCGTTTCAGCTACTTTAATTTCGTTAAGTTCTTTAGTAGGTGTATGTGGCAAATGCACGGCAAGAGAACAGTAATACATAAAAAAGGGTTGAGCTTCATTGGTATTCTCTATATAATCTATTGCTTTATGTATTAGAAGGGGTCCCATATTATGAGGATCCCAAGCGGTGTCGCCTAAACCTTCGTCTTTATCAAGCTTGACATCAAGCTTGGTCATATTCTCTTGAGAAATGTAACCTATTTCAGAATTCTCACTTAAAGGCATCCACTTTTCATCTTCATAAACTGCATACGGCACATTCTGAATTCCGGCAGGGAAAGTTAGACTATAATCAAATCCGTTTTGTATCGGACCTTTACCTGCTATTTGTCGAATGTCAACATCAAGTTCTACATGTTTACGCGGCCCTTCATGTATTTGTGTGGAATCTCCTTTTTTGTAAAAGTCCATTCCAAAACCCCATTTACCTAAAAATGCCGTTTGGTAGCCTGCATTTTTCATTAGTTTACCTAAGGTCAATTGATCTGGTTCGATAGGTGAAGGTTGATACGCGCCCCAAACACCCCAAGGCGCATAACTACGGTAACAATTATTACCTGTCATAATTGCATATCTTGAAGGAGCACAAAGGGCTGCAGGTGAATGTGCATCTGTAAAAACCATACCTTCTTTAGCAAGTTGATCTAAAGCACGTGTTTCTACGACGATATTTTCAGAGTGCATTTTTCTATAATAAGAAACATCGCCTACACCTATATCATCAGCTAAAACCACAATAATATTTGGCTTTTCTTGAGCCGATAAAATTGCTGTTATTACAAAAAGGCAAGCAGTAGCAAAATTTTTCATTCAATTATTTTATAATGGGATTACTAGAATAGTAATACACTCAAAAATAATTTAATAGCACACTATAGCTAATAACGTATGATTCTGAAACTAGAACGGATGATTAAAGGTGCGAAAAATCGGCGTTTTTTAAAGAACAGGGCAATTTTTGCTGTAGGAACTTTCGATTAATAATGATGCCTACTTTCACTACTTGAACAATAGTGCATTAGAACATTTCACTAACTATATCATTTTACTTAACCGAAAAAAAGGAAAATGAAAGAATAGGTATTTACTTATATCTCAATATTGCAAAATTGCAAAAAAAAAGCCAAGACTTCTAACAACAAAAGTCTTGGCACACAATAAAATTAAACTAACAAACTATCGTAAATCGAATTGAATAACATACGCGAATTCACCTGGTTTTTCTTTTGGCATTGTAACCAATAAACCGTCTGTCTCTTGACTCCACTTAATTATGTCTGTACTACCCAATACTTTCGCACTGGCTATTTCTATATCTTTTACATATTCTGAATCTTTAGCTAAAGACTCTATATTTACCATACCGTCTTTTGGCCAATCAAGAACAATAGCAAAAAGCTTATTATCTTTTATGGTAAACCTGATGTCTTTTGATGATAAACCTTCATTATTACCCTCAGAATGATGTCCTTTTTTTACCTCTGTCGGACCTTCACCAAAAGTTTTCCAGTATGTAGTATCATAAATAGCATCGCCATTAATATTTAGCCAATCTCCGATTTGGAATAATATAGCCTGCTGATCTTCTGGGATGGTACCGTCAGATTTAGGACCTACATTTAACAATAGATTCCCATTTTTACTTACAATATCTACTAAGTCATCTACAATTTCATTGGCTGTTTTAGACTCCCAATTCGTAACATGACTCCAAGAATTTTTACCGATTGAAGTATCTGTTTGCCATGGTAATTTGCGAATACCAGGTAGCTTACCTCTTTCTAAATCGTAAACAACCGTACCTTCAGGAAAAGCTTCATGAGAGAAGTTCTTATCCTGTAACACTACTTCTTTATTCCATTCAATACCTTTATTATAGTAGTATGCCGCTAACTTTGGTCTTTGATCTGCAAAGTCAGGAATGTCTAGATAAAAATCGAACCATAAGATATTTGGTTGATAATTATCGATAATATCTTTAGTTCTTGCCCACCACAATTCTTTAAACTCTTCAGAAACCGGTTCATTTAAGTCTTTACCTTTTGTAGAATATAAGTCTGCATTTTCAGGATCTGTAGTATCGAATTTATCTTTCTTGTTATAGAACGACCAGTTAAAGGCGAAATGTGAAGAAGCCCCCATAATCATACCTTTTTCTCTACCTGCTTTAAACAATTCTCCTAAAATATCTTTCTTAGGTCCCATGTCTAAAGAATTCCATCGGGTTACGTTAGACTTGTACATTGCAAAACCATCATGATGTTCTGCAACGGGTATTACATACTTAGCCCCAGCTTTCTTAAAAATATCGATCCATTGGTTGGCATCGAAATTTTCTCCTTTAAACATTGGTATGAAATCTTTATAACCGAATTCTTTATGGTCGCCCCATTTTTCTTTATGATGTAAATACACATCTGATGGTCCTTTTTTTCCAAGATCTAATTGAGCCGAAAAAGTTGCTGAATCCATGTACATATTTCTAGGATACCACTCTGAACTATATGCTGGTACACTATAAGCACCCCAGTGAATAAAAATTCCGAATTTCTGTTTATTAAACCATGCCGGATCTTTATAGTTAGCTTTTATAGATTCCCAATTTGCTTCGTAAACTGGTTTCGCTTGCACTACAGTTTCTTTCTTTTCTTTTTTATCAGCACAAGAAAAAAATGTTGCTGTACAGACCATAAAAGCGAATAACTTATATCTTTTTAAATTCATGGTAAATATCTCTTATTAGTTTTCTTAATTTCCCTGTGGCTAAATTCGAATTATACCTACGAAAGCATTAAAACGTATGTCTTTTATAGTAGACCAAATGATTAATATGTTCCTTTTTAGAGTTATTTAAGTCTTGAAATTAAAACTGCATCGGCTTTTCCTTGCCATGGAGAGATTAATTTCCCTGTTTTTGGAAATCCGATATTTTGACTAAACTGCCCTGTCAATGTATTGAACCATTGTAATGATCTTTTAGCACTTTCTTTTTTAAGAAAAGCTGCATCAATACCATAATTTTCTTTGTGCATATACAATAGAACAGTTTCATTTTCATCAGTTAAATTGTATGCGCTGCCATTTTGCCAAGGAGTTGGTTTTAACTTGGTAAAGTCAAATTCTGCAAACAACTTTTGCATATGCTCAAAATATTCAAACTTTGGTTTCACAAATTCATCTGGTTGCTCAAAAGGATTATAGATGATAACATTCCATGAAGCCCCTTGCCAGTAATACGTAGTATAAACACCAGCGAATAAACACATATAGTTTCTACGCAAACAAGTTTCTGCATTTACATAATCTCCAGTAAAAACAGTATATGGGGACTCTTCATAACCTCCATGTTCAATATTAAAAATCGGTTTATCTTTAAATTTAGTCTTGGCATCAAGCATTTTGTCATAGATATTATGCGACCAATTTTGAGTGGAAATAAAATCTACTTTTTCAGGAAAATTTGAGCAGTATTTAAAATCGTGAACAGAAACCAACCGATTAAACTGGTCATTTTCGCGTATTCTTTCAATTCTTCCATGAATATAATCTTCATCTGCCCTACCATAATAAAGCGCCTCTTTAGAAATGTCCCACACCATATTCGGGAAAGCCTGATACCGTTTTACCACATAATCGAAATACATATCATCCGCATCACTATTCATATCTGGCCAAGCGACCAATTTATTCCATACATAAATCATTAGGTGAGAGGCAATACGCTTGTCATGCATCATACTTATAGTACGATCTAATCTTTGAAAAAAAATAGGGTTCAAAGCAGAATAATCTGGATTCTCGTTGTTACCTAAAAAAGGAAAAATATCATCTGGTCCACCAAATTCATGCTCAGGATGTTGTTTGAGCTTTTCATCCTTTTGCCAACTAACATCATAAGAAAAGACGTTCATTACAATCTGGTTGAAGCCATTTTCTGAAATAAGGTTTAATAAATGTTCGGTTTTTGGCAAGCCTTTTTTATTATGGTAATCTAAGGCATACAACCAATCGCACTCAAATGCCAATAAAAAATATGGTGTACCATCTTCATAATAAAAATGTTGAGGATCATCATCGTTAACTACAATACCACCGTGATTATTGGTTTGGGCCGTTGTTACCGTTACCTTACCCTTTTTATTATTTAATGCCTTTATTTCTGAAGAAGTTACATATGTATAATTACCTTCTGCAGCACTTGAGAACCTAAGAATCCATTCATTTTTTCCATTAAAAAAACCAGGCACCTTCTGTTGCTTACCATTTTCATGAGTAAAAATGGCCGAAAATTCAGCCGTAAAAGGAGATGAATCTTTTGAGTTAGCTTGAAAGTTAATATCAAGAACTTCCCATTTTTGCACAGCGATAGCTTTTGTGCTATAGTTCTGCTTTTTTAATTGGGCAAAGCCATTAGTTGATACGATAATACATAAAAACACTACTGTTCTAAAAATGGCTTTCATACAAAATTGAATTATAATTAGTTTAAAAGAAGTACCGTTTAATCATTCCAGTGTTCATCTATTACCTTCTGAATATGTGGATACTTATCGCCATCCTCTTCATTTAAACTCTTTCGCTTTTGTAAAAGTTGATTTTTTAAATCTGCAATTACATCTTTGTAAACAGGGTTATCATATGCATTGTTCATTTCTTCAGGATCCTTACCTAAATCATAAAACTCCCACGCAACAGGTGTATCCATCTCAAACCTATTACCCCAACTTTTTTTATTCCACGTTGCCTTCGGACCTTTTGTATTTACCCAATACTTACCATAGAAAAAGATAAGTTTATATTGTTTTGTACGAATACCAAAATGCGCTGGGTTAGCATGCGCATGCGCCATATGCATCCAATATCTATAGTAGGTAGATTGTTGCCAGCCCTCTGGCTCTTTTCCCGTTTCTAGAATAGTTTTAAAACTATTTCCCTGCATTTGTTCAGGTGCTGTACCACCAGCCATATCAATTAAAGTAGGTGCAAAATCGGCATTATTGATAATGGCATCAGTTCTAGTACCTGCTTTTATTTTTTCAGGATAACGTACAAAGAATGGCATACGCATAGATTCTTCATACATCCATCTTTTATCAATATAATCATGTTCCCCTAGCATAAACCCTTGATCACCCGTATACACAATTATAGTATTATCATAAAGCCCCTCTTCTTTTAAAAATCTGATTAATCGCGCCACATTATCATCTACACCTTTCACACAACGTAAGTATCTTTTTAAATATTCTTGATAAGTGGCATGCGTATATTCTCTATCACTTAAGTTTAGTTTCTTTTGAAAAGAAGCATTAAACTCAGGATTAGAGATTTTCGTGAACTCATCGCTCCATAATCGCATACCAATACTTCTAATGGTATTTCGTTTAGAAACAGACGAGCCTATAACAGTTAACAACGAATCATTATTTCCTCTAGTTGCAACAGAACCATTATTACCATTTACATACAAGCTGGCCGGCTCTGGTATATATGCATCTTCTAAATAATCTTTATATCTAGGCGCATACTCAAAATCATCATGCGGCGCTTTATAGTGGTGCATTAAGAAAAATGGCTTGTCTTTATTTCTTTTATCCTTTAACCATTCAATAGTTAAATCGGTGATATTATCACTGGAGTGCCCCGTAGTTTCAATTCTATTTTTAGGCCATTCTTCCTCACCTTGTACAATAAACTCGGGATCATGGTATTTACCTTGCCCAGGTAAAACCGCATAATAATCAAATGATGCAGGTTCTTCTTCTAAGTGCCATTTACCCACAATAGCAGACTCATAACCTAACTTGCCCATTTCTTGAGGCAAATATTGCCTATCTGGTGGTATATGACCTTCTAGATCTAACACACCATTTGCTTGGCTATATTGACCTGTTATTATTGTAGCTCTACTTGGCGTACAAATCGCATTTGTAACAAAACAATTATCAAAGACCATTCCCTCATTCGCTAACTGATCTAAAGCCGGTGTCGGGTTTAAGGTCGCCAATCTACTACCATAAATACCAAAGGCCTGAGTCGTATGATCATCGGCCATTATATAAATGATGTTTGGTTTTTTAGCCTCAACAGTTTCTTTAGGAGCTTCTTCACAAGCAGAAAAAAATACACCTATCAGAAAAATAAAAAAGAGTTTTTTGAACATTTTTAAGAGAGTTTTTAAGGTCAAAATTTGCAATACATGATACGTATTATACGCTTTACAAAAGTTACCTATTTTTTAGAACTATGAAATAACAAATGATTTTATGAACAAAACATATGAGCTATATGCAATAAAATAAACACTTTATAAAGACATAATTCTCTATTTTAAAAGTGATGTTTTCTTCATTCTATTACCCAAGAGTATACTTATTAAAGGTAGCTTTTTACATATATCGATTACCAAATAGATGTAGCATAACAATTTCACAAATAAACTTACACGTAACCTATTTACATAAAAATGCTCCTTGCATTTGAGATTGTTTATACCACTACCAATAATGAATTACACGCTAAATTATTTAATACTGCAGTTGCTATCAAAAAACAAATTTCACAATAATCAAGCATGATAATTGTGAAAATGGAATTAAAAAGCCCTAAAAATGAAAAATAGTAACCACTTTAACATTTTTTTTAGACAAACACATTTGTTACCCTTTAAAAATCATTTGTAATCCCGCAATAAGATGAATAATCAAATATTTGCTGAACTAAACTTAATTACATTCACAACTTATGAAAATGAAAATCTTTTTTAAACGGAAATCAGGAACCCTACTGATAGCAATTCTAGCGCTATTGGGTATGGGTACCATGAACGCTCAAACGAGCAGCATTCGAGGAACGGTAACTTCAGATGATGGTCCTTTACCAGGTGTAAGTGTAGTCGTAAAAGGTACTACAAACGGTACTGTGACTGATTTTGACGGGCTGTATACCATTAATGTTAATAGTGATGATGTTTTGGTATTTACCTATATAGGTTATACTAAAAAAGAAATCGCTGTTAATGGAAAAACAACTATCAACACAAACTTAGCTGAAGACGTTTCTGCTCTTGACGAAGTAGTTGTTATAGGGTATGGTTCTGCAAGACGAAAAGATTTAACTGGATCAATCGTATCAATTAAGGCCGAAGAGTTAAACAGGGTAAAGCCTATTTCTTTTGAAGGTGGTATTGCCGGTAAAGCTGCAGGTGTGCAGATCGTTGCCTCAGAAGGTGGTCCAGATGCAGGTTTTAAAGTACGTGTACGTGGTGGAACATCGATCAACGCCAGTAGTGATCCATTATATGTTATCGATGGCTTTGCTTTACAGGGTGATAACCAAAGTACAGGTGTAGGTTTAGGTAACTCTACTACGAGTCCTTTATCTTCAATTGATCCAAGTACCATAGAATCTATAGAGGTATTAAAAGATGCTTCTGCCACGGCAATTTATGGTTCTAGAGGAGCTAATGGTGTTATTATAATAACAACTAAAGGCGGAAAAAAAGGAAGATCTACCTTAAACTTTGAAACGTATACATCTGTTGGTACGTTAGCAAGAAAAATAGATTTATTAAAGGGGCAAGAATTTGTTGATTGGTGGAACGAGTATTTTCCATGGGATCCTAATAACACCACTCAACCTCAAATTTCAGCTTTTAGAGATGAATTCGGTAACAACATTAGTTTAAATGACCCTAGAGTTATTCTTACCGATTGGCAAGACGAAATTGCTAGAACTGCCATAACAAGTAACTATAACCTTTCTATGACCGGTGGATCTGACACCAACTCTTACGCAGCATCTTTTTCATACTTAAATAGTGAAGGTATTATTAAGACCACAGATTTTGAAAGATATAATGCTAGTTTAAGATTGAATCAGAATATCTCTAAAAAATTAAAGGCAGGTGTAAATCTAAACATGGGTTTCACACAATCTAAAGGTATTGTAACCTCAGCGAGTTCAAATGCTAACGGGCAATCTGGTATTGTTACTAGTGCTGTTCTTTTTAGCCCAGTACAAGGTATAACACGATATGATGATGCAGAATATGATGAAGATGGTAGAATTGTATCATTACGTTCGGGCGATGTTGTTAACCCAAATAGAATATTAGAAGGAAACACCAACCGTTCATTACGTTTCAATTCTTTTGGTAATGTGTATCTAGAATATCAGTTAGCTGATGGATTAAAATTTACAACTTCACTTAGAGGTAATTTTGGATCTAGTAAAGGCCAAGCCTATTTCTCTGAGAAATTTGGATACGGTCAATCTGTAGGTGGTAGAGCTTTTACCAATAACAGCAATAACGTTGGTCTTACAACAGAACAAAACTTATCATTCAACAAAACGTACGGTAAGCACAGGTTAAATGCGACTGCAGTATACGAACAACAAGAGTCTTCTTTTGAATTTACCAATGCTAGATCTACCGGTTTTGATTTACCTGGCGTAAACTTAAATAACTTGGGTACAGCACAAGAAACCCTTGCTACATTATCAACTTTTAATAAAAACTCTTTAAGATCTGTTTTAGGTCGTGTACAATATGATTTTGACGATCGCTATGTTTTAAACCTAAGTGCACGTTATGATGGCTCATCTAGATTTGCCGAAGGTTACAAATGGGGTTTCTTTCCTTCTGCTGGTGTAGCATGGAAAGTATCTAACGAAAATTTCTTAAAGGATAACCAAACAATAAGCAACTTAAAATTTAAAGCGAGTTATGGTGAAACTGGTAATACAGCTATAGGATCTTATAGATCATTACCGCAAACAGCTACATCTTCAGCCATTTTCAATGGTAATCAATTAGCCATTGGTGTTGCAATAGGCAATTTAGTTGTCGATGGTTTAACCTGGGAAACTACCTCCCAGCTTGATGCTGGTGTATCTTTAGGTCTATTTAAGAACAGAATCTCTATAGATGCCGAATACTATAAAAAAGAAACAACAAACTTATTATTGGACAAGCCTATACCAGGTACTACAGGTTTTGAAACCGTATTTACAAATGTTGGAAGTTTAGTAAACGAAGGATTAGAATTCGCTGTAAATACAGTGAATATAGATACCGAAAATTTCTCATGGAATTCTAGCTTCAATATTAGTTTCAACGATAATGAGGTTACCGATTTAGGTGGAGCTACTGAATTCTTTACAAGAGCAATTGGTGACAATCAAATTCCAATTGATTATGTTACTCGTGTCGGAGAGCCAGTTGGTTCTATTTACGGTATCCAAAATGATGGTTTATACCAATATTCAGATTTCGTTGATTTTGACGGATTAACAGACGCTGAAGCTGCTCAAAAAATGGCGCAAGATGCATCTGATACCGGGTTACCTCTTTATGCACTCAATTACCAACTAAAAGATGGTGTAGTAGTATCTTCTGGTAGAACCGATACTGCAACATATAGACCGGGTTTACCTAAGCTTAAAGATCAAATAACCGTAGATACTGATGGTGATGGTATACCAGATAGTGCCGATGGTATAATAAACTCAGATGACAGAACAATTATAGGACGTACGGTACCAAAGCATTTTGGAGGATTCACTAATAATTTTACGTATAAAAACTTAGATCTTTCTATACTAACATCATGGTCATATGGTAATGATGTTTACAATAAAAACCTTGTAAGAGGAACTAGTCAAAACATTCCGTTCTTTAATAAATATGGTGCTATAAGAGATAGATGGACACCAGTAAACACTGATACCAATGTGCCTATTATAAATGGTTTTGGTGATGCCGGGGTAAGCGGTAATGCATACTCAGATTATGTAGAAGATGGTTCTTTCTTGAGATTAAGTAACATTACAATTGGGTATAAATTACCAAATAAGGTTACACAAAGCTTAGGTGTAAAATCATTTAGACTTTATGCTGCCGCTGACAATTTATATGTATGGACCAATTATACTGGTTATGACCCAGAAGTTAGTGTTGGTAACAACCAACTAACACCTGGCTTAGACTCAGACTCTTATCCAAGAGCCAGAACTTTTAGAGTTGGACTTAATATTGGATTTTAAAAAAAATGATTATGAAAAATTATAAAAAAAATTACCTAAAACCATTTATTTTACTCGGAGCTATTATTACACTTATTTCATGTAGTGATACTTTTTTATCAGAAGACCCAGATACCTTTGTTTCACCACCTTTACTTTTAGTAAATAAAGAAGGGGCACAAACATATCTTAACGGTGCCTATGATGCCGTACAACAATCAATTGCACCTACTGGTGGCAGTAACCCTGCACCTTGGTCCATTTTTTGGGGTACAACCGCTGCTGACGAAGTAGTTTTTCCTAACTGGGGCGGTGAGCGTAAATTGATATACTTACATCAAGTAACCCCAACAACTGGTGCAATCAACTCAGCATGGGTAAAATATTATGAGTCTTTAAATAGAATAAACAGTGTTGTAGACAGAATTGATGCGATGTCACCAGATCAAATAGAAAGTGATCTAAAAAACCAATACGTGGCTGAAGCAAAATTTCTTAGAACAACTTTAAATTTCGCTTTGGTAAGTTCATGGGAAAATGTTCCTCTACTTAAAAATGAAGTTATTTCATTAGATGACATCAATGTAACGCAAGCTGCACCTTCAGAAGTGTATGACTTTATGGTATCAGATTTAATTTCTGCTTTACCATACTTACCCACTGAGCAAGGTGGCGGTCGTGTAACGGCAGGTGCTGCAAATGCATTATTAGGGAAAATTTACCTACAAATGACTGGTTTTCCATTAAACCAGACCGATAAGTTTCCTTTAGCTGAACAAGCATTAAAAAATGTTATGGACAGTGGCGTTTATGAGCTTTTACCAGTATATCGAGATGTTTTTACATTAGATAATGAACAAAGTACAGAGATGGTATTTGCTGTAGGAATTGATGGTCCTGCCCTAGGTGAAGGCGGTCTATTAAGCACATTTTATGGTCCTCAAGGAAGCGTTCAGAATGGCGGAGGCTGGGGGACTTGCCATATAAACCATAGTTTTGCAGATAGCTATGATATTGATAATGATGTACGTATGGTCAATAACATAGCGCGACATAATGCCAATAATACAGACCCAGAAACTGCTGTAACTGACCCAACTTCATGGACGGTAGGTAAAGATGTTTGGAGAGGATGGAAATGGCATGCAGAAAGCCCAAATGGGTATGCTAACGATACTCCTTTTGATTACCCATACATTAGATATGCAGATGTTCTATTATTGTATGCAGAGGCTTTAAACGGTCAAAACAAATTAACTCAGGGTGTTATAGACAATACGGTAAATCGTTTAAGAACAAGAGCCGGACTACCAACAGCAGATATGATGGTATTAGGTTCTCAAGAAGATAATGCTATAGAGTTGTTATCTGAAAGAAGAAAAGAATTGTGTTTTGAAGGTTGGAGACGTAATGATTTGATCAGATTTGGAAAATATGCAGAGTCTATCTCAGGCATTACCCAAGCAGGTCCAAATGCTGGCGATCCTATTACTCAGTATGAAGATTTTGAAATCAGATGGCCTATACCAGATGCTCAAATGCAATTAAACCCTAACCTAGTTCAAAACCCAGGTTACTAAACAAAAACATTACAAAAATGAAAAATAAAAAATATTATAGCCTGTGGGTTTTAACACTAGCACTTTTAGCAACATTTATAAGTTGTGAAGAAGATGGTAATGTTAGAGATGGTATAAGAGATGTTAGCTTTAAAGCAACAGCAAAAAACAGAAATATAACCGAAGGAGGTACCGTTACTTATATTGATTCGTCAACAAATGTAACCAGTAGATTATGGACATTTACCGAGGGTAGTATACCTACCTCAGATCAAGCAACGGTAGATGTTGATTACCTAACTGGGCAATCTTTAAATGCAGAGGGTGTTCTACCAGGTTATCTTACATCATTATCAGTAACACATGATGATGGTACGGTTGAAGAAGGTGAATTTTTAGTTCGTGTTTATAATAAAGTAAATGTTGATTTTGAAGCTGAAGATACTGAAGTTATTATCGGTGCTAGCACTACATTTACACCTATAGTTGAGAATTTACAATCGTTATTTGAAGAAGCTAGAGAAGAAGATGGTCTAGAATGGACTTTTGAAGGTGGTACACCTGCTACCTCTAACACTGAAAACCCTACCATAACCTACAACACATTAGGTACATACAGGGTAACATTAACTGCACATAGAGAATCTCCGCTCAGTGAGGCTACTAAAAGTGTTGAAGGATTTATTACTGTTACAGAGCCTGTACCATTAGTACCTGATGCTGCTGTAGAATTAGAAGACGAAACAATAAGCATTTCTTTTAATGGAGATTTTGAACCTATTACCGGTCAAGAAGCTTTCGTTGAGGTTAAAGTGAATGGTGTTAATTTTGCTGTAGAAAGTTTATCTGTTGATGCAACTGATGCAGGTTTTTTAAACATTAAGTTACAAGATGCAATTTATCAAGATGATGAAATTACTGTATCCTTATTGCCAGGAAGTAATATTGTGGCGATGGATACAAGGACCCCAGAAACTTTTACAGACTTACCTGTAGCGTCGTTTAAAGAACAGTTTTTAATTTCTGAAGGTCAATTTGAAGAAGAATTAGATACTGATTGGATTAAATTACCTCAAAATGCTACTATTGATGGAATTACAGAGGTTCTATTAGTAGATCCTCCAACAGGTGAACCAACAGGGGTAGTTCCTTCAGGTAAGGTAATCAATTTAGCTTTAAATAGAAATGGAGGTACCACACTAGGTAATGCTAATGCTCAAACGGCTACCGCTGAAGTTAATTTAGTAGCAGGTAATAATTATGTAATTAAATTTAAACGTTATATAACAGCTAATTCTCCTAATATTTTATTCCGCTTTAATAATCAAGGTGGTGCCAATCAGCTTTCTTTTAACGCTATGGCAGGAGATCCAAATTTAGTTGACAGGTGGCTAGAATCTGAATTTAAATTTACTGCACTAGCAACACACGCTGGGAAATTTAATATAGTATCTGCTTGGGCTGCCTATGCTGATTTCTATATTGACGATATAGTAATTGAATCTGATGAAGCAAGACCATAATAAAATTTTTATATTAGAATAGATAAAAAACTGTCTGGAAAATTAATATTTCAGGCAGTTTTTTTTATTTTCCTTACCTCTAAATAAAACACCAATTAAATTATGAAATACAAGTTTGTAACTTTAATATTTGCTTGTCTCTCATTCTTTACATGCAAAAAAGATATTACCAAAGAAGATGTACTAAAAGAAGAAAATGACTCACCATTGTTTGAGTTAGTAGCTTCACAAACAAGCGGAATAACTTTTAGTAATGACATTGAAGAGAATTTCGAGCATTTTTATGAATTTTTCAACTATGTATATAACGGTGCAGGGGTCGCCGTTGGCGATATTAACAATGATGGCTTAGCAGATATTTATTTTGTGGGCAACGAAGTTGAAAACAAACTTTACCTGAACAAAGACAATTTTGAATTTGAAGATATCACCGCTAAGGCGAATATTGATAAAAATAAAGGATGGCATAACGGTGTAGTCATGGTCGACATCAATGGAGATAATCTACTTGATATTTATGTTTGCCGAGGTGGGTTTAGAAATAAAAAGGAAGACAGAGAAAATTTACTTTTTATTAATCAAGGCGATTTGACCTTCAAAGAAGACGCGGCATCATTTGGTTTAAATGATAATGGCTACTCGATTATGGCTTCTTTCTTTGATGCCGATAATGATAACGATTTAGACATGTACCTTACTAACAGACCTGAAAAATTCTTTCAAAATTACACTCAAGTACTAGAAGGTAAAGCTAACGAAGATGATTTTTATAGAGATAAATTATACATTAATAATAATGGAAAATATGAAGAAATTGGGCTAAAGTCCGGCATAAAAAATAATTACGGCTACGGTTTAGGTTTGGCTACATCAGACTTAAATAGTGACGGCAAAATAGATATCTATGTTTCTAACGATTATTTAGAAAGAGATTATGCATATATAAATCAAGGCAATAACTCGTTTAACGATGAACTTACCAAGCGCTTTAACCACGTTCCTTTTTACGCTATGGGTGTAGATATTGTAGATTTTAACAATGATGGTTTTGAAGATATCATTCAATTAGAAATGTTACCTGAAGATTACGAACGTTCTAAAACTACCATGGCGTCGATGAATACAAAATTGTTCGGTGATATGACCACGAACGGTTTTCATTACCAATACATGCACAACATGCTACACTTAAACCGGGGTAATGGTATGTATAGTGAAATCAGTGCATACGCTGACGTAGGAAAAACCGATTGGAGTTGGTCTTGTTTAGGTAGTGATTTTGATAATGATGGTTTTAATGATCTCTTTATCACTAACGGATTTAAAAGAGATATTTGGGACAAAGACACGAATGCTAAAATTGGGCAATACATGCAAAGTATGGAAGCTCGTAAAAAAACCACTCAAGAAAATGTGGCTTACATTGTAAATCAATTCAAAGAAAATAAAAAACCTAATTATATTTTTCAAAATAATGGCGACCTAACATTTACCAAAAAAACCCAAGAATGGGGTCTAGATAAAGAAAGCTTATCCAATGGTGCATCTTTAGGTGATTTAGACAACGACGGTGATCTCGATATTATTGTAAACAATATAGATGGCACTGCTTTTATCTATAAAAACACTTCTGAAGAATTAGATAACAATTACTTAAAAATAAAATTGAACGGCCCTAAGAACAACCCATCGGGCCTAGGTGCTAAAATAACTTTAAAGTACAATAACGAAATACAACATCATGAGTTTAAAACTGTAAGAGGTTATTTATCATCCATTGAACCTATCAATCATTTTGGATTGGGAAAAACAGATACTATAGATGTATTAGATATTGTATGGCCAGATGGTAAAGAATACAAGCTACAGCATGTACAGGCTAACCAAATGCTAGAAATTAATTATGATGCCGCAAAAAATAAAACAGCCCCTAAAGTCCCGGCTAAAACTATTTTTACAGAAGTCACTTATTCAAAGTTCAGTTCACCCTTTGTTCATCTAGAAAACGAATATGATGATTTTAAAAAACAGATTTTACTTCCTCATAAATTATCTCAAAACGGACCATGTATAACCGTTGGAGATGTCAATAATGATGGCTTGGAAGATTTTTATGTAGGTGGCGCGGCAAATCAGCAAGCAGCACTTTATTTACAGAATTCTAAAGGTCAATTCTCGATAAGTAAACAACCAGCTTTCGCATCGACCTCAAAATACGAAGATGTTGGTGCAGTGTTTTTTGATGCTGATGGCGACATAGATTTAGATTTGTATGTGGTAAGTGGTGGCAATGAATTTAAACAAAACTCCCCTGCCCTACAAGATCGACTCTACCTTAATAATGGTAAAGGTAATTTTGAACTAACTAATAGTTTACCAAATGCAACAGAGAGCGGTTCATGTGTTGTACCGTTAGATTTTGATAATGATGGCGATTTAGATCTGTTCGTAGGTGGTAGATTAGTTCCTAATTCTTACCCAAGCGCACCAAACAGCTTTTTGTTAGAAAACAACGATGGAATATTTACTGATGTTACCCAAAAAGTAGCCCCTGAACTATCTGAAATCGGGATGGTAACTTCGGCTACTTGGACCGATATTGATGGTGATTCTACTAGGGAACTTATTTTAGTAGGTGAATGGATGCCTATTACCATTTTCAAAAAACAAGGCCAAGAATTTGTCAACACAACAGACTCTTTCAATCTAACAAATACAAGAGGTTGGTGGAATAAGATAGTTGCAACAGATATCGATAAAGATGGAGACACTGATTTTATAATCGGAAATCTTGGACTTAATTACAAATTTACGGCTAGCGCTGAAAAACCATTTACTATTTATGCAAATGATTTTGACCGAAATGGCACCAATGATATTTTTCTGACCAAGCACTACAAAGATAGGCTTGTACCTGTGCGTGGTAAAGAATGTTCTTCTCAACAGCTACCCGAAATAAGCCGAAAATTCAGAACCTATCAACAATTTGCAAAAGCAGATATTGACGATATTTTACCAAATATTGAAAATGCATTAAAATATGAGGTCGAACTTTTTGAAAGTATCATATTAGAAAACGATAATGGCGAACTAAAGATCAAACCACTACCAAAAGAGGCGCAGTTTTCTGTTATAAATGGTATTGTTGTAGATGACTTTAATAACGATAATATTCTTGATATTTTAATAGCAGGAAATAAGTTTGAGGTTGAAGTTGAAACCACAAGAGCAGATGCATCAATAGGACAACTATTTCTAGGTACCGAAAGTGGAAATTATAAAGCTATAAATTACCTTGAAAGCGGAATTTTACTTCCATATAATGTAAAAGGAATTGAGAAAATAACTATTGATAACAAGACCGGAATTTTAAGTGCCGTTAACGATGATAAGTTACGCCTGTTTGAACTACAATAAATCATACTCAGTTCGCTTTAATACATTAGAATTATTTATAAATAAAAAAGCCGGAGTTGTTTTACCAACTCCGGCTTTTCACCTAATTCACTTTATGTTCTCGATGTATTAAGCGCGTCAGCTATTCATCTTCAAGTTTCCAAGATCTGATCCAATCATATTTTGTCGTTAGATCATCAAAAGAAGCAGTTTTAAATATGGTTTCAGAATCAATCGGGTTCCAATCATAAGTTTCTATTGCCATGGTCAAATGCCCCTCTAAATCAAAATCAGCAGGCGGATTTGTAATGGTATGTGTTAATTGTCCATCCAAGTAAAATAAAATCTCGGTTGGCGATTTCCACCAGCATCCGTATACAAAGTACCTCGAATTATTTTTCTCTTCTAAAACTGTTTTGGCGGGACTTTGTTTTGAACCGGTTACTTCGGTATCACATTCCCTTTCATGTCGCCAAGTATTAGAAGCATATATATGATCAAAATCTGCCGCCCAAGCAGCGGTCGTTGTAAGTCTGCCCACACATTCCTGTATATCTAATTCAAGCTTTCTTAAAGGACCAGTATTGCAGTTCTGTTGAAAAGCTATCCAAAAAGTAGAAGACATAATTGTTTTATTCGCTTGCATTCTACATTCATAATAATGCCCTTGTGTTGCTTTTAACTTAGAACGTACTATTGCACCGCCATGGGTAAACTCTATGCCATTAACTGTTTTAGGAGTTTCAAATTCTTCGGTAGTAACATTCATGTTGCCGTCACTAACAGATACATTATCAGACTCAAATAAGCCCGGTGGGCGACCGATCCAATTAAAGCCATCGGTCGACGGGCTTCTATGCCATTTATCATCATCAAAAGTGGTTCCATTAAATTCATCTGACATATTCTCGACCCTGATCCATTTTTTGCCTTCAGGTGTAGGGTTTGAATTAACAAAATAAGGCAGATTTGCAGTTGGGTCATTCTGTACAACGGTAACTTCAAAACTACATGTCGTTTTATTTCCTGCCGCATCTCTCGCCTCAAAAGTATTGATTGTTGTACCTATCGGAAATTTTGCTCCTGTTGCCAAACCCTCAATCTGAGATGTAATGGCGCTTACGTTATCGCTCCCTTTAGGAGTTTCATAAGTAACCTCAGCACCATCTTCAAAAGATTCAATGTTTATGCTTAAAGATTCTTGACAATTTATTGTGGGGGCTATAGCGTCTACCTCAACCTTATCAGCGGAGTCATCGCCGCTACTGCAAGAGGTCAATACACATAAAGCTAGGGAATAAAATATCCGGTAATTCAGCATATAAAACTTCATTCTTTTTGTTTTATATAAAGTTAATCGACCACTAAAGAAATATCTTTTCAAATGTTTTTTACACTATAACATATGATCTATCATCATAAAGCTTAAAAAACGTTATACCAGTAATATGAGTTGAAGTGAAACTAGTACACTATTGTTATTTTACAAACTCAATCTTATAGACCAATGCGTAATCACCAATTTTGTTTTCAGAAGGTTGAATAATTAGTTCAGTATCATTTTGTGCCCAAGAGATTTTCTCAGGATTCCCTAAAAGTTGAATACTTCTTATTTTTCGTTCCTGTTTACCTAGAGCCCTTATATGTATTTCTTCTTGTGGGCGATCTAGAACTATAGCATAAAGCGTGTCGTCTTTAGTAGTAAATCGAATATCCTCTGCGGTATTGTCTGCATTTTTATGTTCACTCAAATGACCTTCAATTACTTCTGCTTGGCCTTCTCCATAAACTTTCCAAGGTCTGGTACCATAAATAGCTTCGCCATTTGTAGTTAACCACTCTCCCATTTGCAATAAGCGTTCTTCAACTTCAGTGGGTATTTTACCTTGAGCAGTAGGTGTAATATTAAGTAATACTGCTCCATTTTTACTGACCACATCGACCAAAAAGTCAATAAGTCTATTAGTAGATTTATATTTCGGATTTTGAATATTACTCCATGCTTTCCAATCTATAGAATCGTCGGTTAACCATGTAAATTCTTTTTTCTCGCTCATTCTAGAGCGTTCTAAATCTAATACTGCAGAACCTACCGCCAAATCAGTAAATTTATAAGTAACAACTACATCTTTGCCTTTTTCAAGACCACGATTATAAAAATCTGCCAAGAATTGTTTTCTATAGTTTTCACCAATAATATCCATTTTATTATCGAACCATATAATATCTGGATCATAGGTAGTGGTTAATTCGGTAAGTCTGTTGAACCAATCTTGATTGAAATTTTCATCTGGCAACGGATCGGTTGGTTTATTCGCCATTACAAATGTACCCTCTGGAACTTTTGGACCATAGAGTCCTTTATAAAGTGGATTTGAAGCATCTGTATTTTTATCCCAAGTTGGGTACCATGCATACAACCAATGACGATGAAAGGTGGTAATAAATTTAAGTCCCCGAGATTTTACGGCTTTTTCCATAGCACCGACGACATCGATTTTTGGTCCCATATCTTTCGCATCCCATTGGGTCAGTTTGCTATCCCACATCGCAAAACCATCAGCGTGTTCGGCAATAGGGCCAGCAAACTGTGCTCCGGCTTTTACAAATAAATCTGCCCAAACATCGGCATCAAACTCTTCAGCCTTAAACATCAGTATAAAATCTTTGTAACCGAATGTATCTAATGAGCCATATGTTTCTTTATGGTAAGTATTTATTGGGTGCCCTTCAACATACATCCACCGAGAATACCATTCATTTTCATAAGCAGGCACAGAATAAGGTCCCCAGTGAAAATAGATTCCGAATTTTAAATCCTTATACCATTCAGGTACTTCATATTGTTGTAAAGATTCCCAATCGGCTGTATAATGTTGTTTATTAATTTCAGTGTTGGTAAAAACTTTTTGTACAGAACAACCTGTCAACATTAAAACAGCAATGCAACTAAAAAATATACCTTTCTTCATGTGCGTATGTACTCTAAATTAAGCTTTAATCAATTATAATTTTAGGAAAATCTTTGATTCCTTTCTTCTCTAAATCTTCTTTTTTGATATTCGTTTTCCAAACATAGGCATATTTAAGCTGCTTCATTTCAGAAAAAGAAGGGATACTTTTAGCCGTTATTTCAGTACCCAATAGATTTAAACTCGTTAAATTCTCTAGCTGCGTTAATTGAGCAACTGCTGCATCTGACAACGGATTATCGTTCAATTTCAATTTTTGAACATTTATAAACTGAGAAATCAATTTTATATGGTCATCTTTAATTTGATTATTCTCTAATGATAACCAAAGAATATTCTCTTTTATAGAAAGTAATTTTTCGAGTTTTTTGGACATGGTATCGGTTGTACCATTTTCATTTGAATTTGGCGCTAGAACAGCTTCATACAATCCAGATTCAAATGCCAGTTCACGTAATCTAAAGCCTTCTACCTGTAGTTCAGTTATTTTATCATCAGCAACTAAACTCACACTCGGAATCGGTATCTCTGAACCACCAGAAGATCCTGCTGACAAGCCAAGCATAGTGCTAGCTATACCTGTAATATTCTCATCTGTTTCTACCGACGCTACTTTAGTTTTAAAATTCGCCTGCGCATTATCGATCCAATACGTCAAAATAGCTATCTCTTCTTCGGTTAAGGGTGTTTTACCTTCGGGCGGCATAAAATCATCGTGATGCGGATCTAACAATACTCTTTTCAGCATTTCAGAATTCGATGCATCACCAGGAATTAATATATCACCGTTTTTTCCGCCACTAAGAATAGCCAGACTATCTGCAATTGAAAGTCCGCCTTTCTTTTTACTTGAATTATGGCAACTTGCGCATTTATTCTGCAAAATAGGATTTACCAGATGACCAAAAACCTCAGCATCTTCAACTTTAGTAACCGCAACCAGTTCTTGTTTTTCTGCACCACCAAAAGGCATATATTTCACCAAATAATCACTACCATGTGTAAGGTTACCACCGTAATGACCCGTAACACTTAATAGAATTACCAATAGGGTTAGAAATGAAATATTTGGCTGTAACTTTTTTAAGCTTGGTACTTTAATTTTTTCGATTCGTATACCCCATGCTAAAAATGCAATAGCAGTGGTTGCAATACCAAACCAAAAATGAGTATCTAAAGCAGCCTCTTCATAATCGCCACTTAATGATAACATATACCCTAAAATACATGCTACGGCACCACTAAGTCCTCCTAAAAATAAAGCCAACGGAATACCTGAGGTTAGCACAGGATTCTTTTTCCAACGACTAAAAACTTCCAATACAAATGCAAAAAACAAAAAGCCAATAGGTAAATGCACCACAAGCGGATGAAATCTACCTAAGAACAATACAAAATCTGGAACACTATTCTCCATAACTATTTCTTCAAAATCACTTTAAACACGTTCTAATTTAATGGGTGCCGTTTTATTGGCGTTCCATTGGCAGATGTATAAATTTTTATCTTCATCTACACATACATCATGTCCATGTAGAATAGGCTTATTCTCTAACTGATATGATTTTTGCAGTGCACCATTTTTATATTCGGGCGAAGTACCACCTGGATTAGAAACCACTTTATCACCTTCTAAGATGGTTACAAAGCCAGTATGATCTTTCCAATTTGTTTTTCCGACTTTTGGCTGAGACCAACATACACCAGCGTACAAATTAGTATCATCAAAAACAGGTCTACATACCTGCATATTGGGGAGTGTAAGTGTTTTAACATAGGTACCGTCTAGGGTAAACCATTTAAACGATTGTTCGTTTCTAGAAGTACAGACCACCATGGGGTTATTTTTATCTCTATAATCTATTGCTACACCATGTGCATTTTGAAGATTATAATTCGAATCTTCATTTTCGTGACCGCCCCACTTGCGAATAAACTCGCCTTTATAATTGTACTGTAGAATAAAATCTTGCCCATAACCGTCTGCAACGTAGATATCACCATTAGGACCCACAGCAACTTCTGTAGGGCAATAATTTAGTCCCGGTTCATAAACACCAATAGTTTGTGGGTGTCCAATATCAAAAAGCACTTTACCGTCTATCGTAGTCTTTGAAACTCTACCGTTATGCTTGATCCACTTTCCTGTTTTATTTAGGTACCACCCAGAATCAGCCAAGAACAAGAAATCTTCGCCTCCTTCATTTGAAATTGTTAATCCGTGACCACCTGGGTAGGCAGTTCCCCAATAGTCCAATAACTTACCAGATTTATCAAATATCAATACATTGTTCTGTGGGTGATCACCGATCATAATTAAACGACCTTTACTATCCATTTCCATTTCATGGCAGTTCAACAAGGGTGTTCTAACCGAACTTATTTGCGCCCAATCGTTATGCACCTTGTATTGATAATCGCCATGACCTAATATGGTATCGGCCGGTTTATTCTTTTTTAGAGTATTGAATCCGAATGTCGGTACAGCCGTTAAAGCTGCACCTGCAATAGTGGTTTTTTTTATAAAATTTCTTCTGGTTGGCATAAATGTTATTTGTTGACTACTAGGTTAATAAATCTTTAACTACGTTACCATGAACATCGGTTAAGCGGTATCGTCTGCCTTGATGTTTAAAGGTTAATCGTTCATGATCAACACCGAATAGATGTAAAAGCGTTGCATGAAAATCGTGCACATGCACTGGATCTTTAACCACGTTATAACTAAAGTCATCTGTTTCGCCATAACTAAAACCTGGCTTTACACCTGCACCTGCCATCCACATGGTAAATGCTTTTGGGTGATGATCTCGACCATAGTTTTCTTTTGTAAGTTGACCTTGAGAATAGACCGTTCTACCAAATTCACCACCCCAAACTACCAAGGTATCATCTAGCATACCACGTTGTTTTAAATCTTTGACCAATGCAGCAGTAGCTTGGTCTGTTTTCTGTGATTGACTTTTAACCCCACCCGGACAGTAGTTATGCTGATCCCAACCTTGGTGATACAGCTGCACAAATTTTACGCCCTTTTCTAATAGTTTTCTTGCCATTAGGCAATTTGCGGCATAAGTGCCTGGATCCCTACTGTCTTTACCATACATCTCAAAAGTACTGTCTGACTCGTCTGATAAATCTGAAACCTCAGGTACAGAAGTTTGCATTTTAAAAGCCATTTCGTATTGCGACATTCTAGCCTGAATTTCAGGGTCACCATAAGCATCGTGTTGAAGGTTATTAAGATCACCCAAATAATCTAACATATGCCTACGATCATTACCATCGTAATTCTCTGGATCACTTAGGTACAACACTGGGTCTTTACCCGAGCGAAATTGCACGCCTTGGTGTTCGGTAGGTAAAAATCCGTTACCCCATAAACTAGCCTTTAACGGTTGTCCTTTTCCATTTTTAGAAACTAGGGTAATAAACGTAGGTAGGTTTTCATTGTCAGAACCAAGACCATAGCTTAACCACGAGCCTATAGAAGGTCTACCCGGTAACTGATTACCCGTTTGCATAAACGTTATTGCCGGAGTGTGATTAATTTGATCCGTCTGCATTCCTTTTATAAAACACAAATCGTCAACTACCTCAGATAAATACGGCATTGCATCACTGACCCAAGCTCTAGATTCTCCGTATTGCTTAAAGTTAAAAGTTGATGGTGCAATGGGCAGTGTGCTTTGGTTACCACTCATACCTGTTAATCGCTGACCACTCATTACAGAATCTGGCAGTTCTTTACCGAACATATCTGATAGTTTTGGCTTATAATCGAACAAATCCATCTGTGACGGACCTCCACTTTGAAATAGATAAATAATTCTCTTTGCCTTAGGTAGGTGGTGTGGTAGTCCTAATCTATTCTTATTATATGCTTTTAGAATATCTTCGGGCGCACTATTCTTATCAATACCTGCGAATAATTTTTCGGTTCCCAAAAGACTACCCAATGCCAAGGCTCCGATACCCAAAGACGTTTTCTTTAAAAAATGTCTTCTGTCTAGCTGACTTTCTAATTTTTGTAAATCTTTATTATTAGACCTTAATTTATGTTGATGATCGTTACACATAGTTTTATACGTTTAAGGTTAGCCAATTATCTTTTTGTGATGGTAGCATCTGCATTCATAATTGTACTTGCCACTACGGCATTTGCTGCAATAAGCGCTTTGTCATCTGTTTGGCTTAATTTGAAAGCACCTGTATTTATCCAGCCCTTTGTTTTATCAATGTTCTTTTGAAATTTTGAATACTCTTCTTTCTGAAGGTTCATCAATAATGACAACTCCTTTTCATTGGGTGCTCTACCCGTCAATTTTATGAACGCTGAGCGAATACCTGTTTCAATAGAAGTAGCTTCAGAAATTCTTTTCCCTAGAACTCTTGAAGCCTCTATGTAAGTGGGATCGTTAAGTATAACTAGGGCTTGTAATGGCGTATTTGTTTTCTGTCGCCGAGAAGAACATAAATCTCTTGTGGGTGCATCAAATGTTGCTATAGTTGGGTTTGGAACCGTTCTCTTCCAAATGGTATACATGCTTCTTCTATAAAGTCCTTCTTCACTATCTTGAACATAGGTGTCACCGTTCACTTCCCATAACCCCTCTGGTTGATAAGGTTTTACGCTCTCCCCTCCAATTTTTTCATTTAATAACCCTGATGCGTATAGCGCGTTATCTCGAAGCATTTCACCAGATAGTCGAGTAGAAGGTCCGCGAGACAACCACTTATTTTCCCCATCGACTGCAAGAAGTTCTCCGCTTATAACCGAACTCCGTTGGTATGTTCGAGACATCATCATGGTTTTTAATAATAGTTTGACATCCCAACCAGAATCTACAAAACGAATAGCCAACCAATCTAGCAACTTAGGGTGAGTAGGTAAATCGCCTTGATTACCAAAATCTTCTGAGCTCAATACCAACCCTCTACCGAATAAATTTTGCCAGTACCTGTTCACCGTTACTCTAGCCGTCAACGGATTTTTCTCATCTGTTATCCATTTAGCCAAACCTAGCCTGTTTTTTGGCCATTCTTTTTTCCATGGTAAAATATCTTCAGGCACATTGGGAAAAACCGAATCGGTAGGTGAATCGTAATTTCCGCGATCTAAAATATAGGCTTGACGAGGCGTTTTACGCTCTTTCATTACCATTATTTGTTTAACCCTTTCTGTACTATCTACTAAAGTTCTTCTTTTAAGCTCTACCTCTTTGAGAACAGTTGCATATGCTTTAGATTTTGTATTTAAAAAGTATGCCGATAATAGCTGTTTTTCAGTTTCGCTTAGGTTTGAAAATTGCTTTTGTTGCAGCTCTTTCAACTTATCAGAATTCTTTATTTGTAGCACCTCAATAGCTGAAATTTCTCTATCGAACACCAATAAATCATCTACTACAGCCCCTCTAATACCCTTATCTCGCCAAATAGCCCCTACTCTTAAACCAGGTTCTAATTTTGGACTCTTTGCCCCATATAATTGCAAGCCATTGAATACAATATCTTTATAAAGATTATCGAACGTTGTTTTGGTTTTCAGTTTTTCGCCGTCTTGATAAATTGAAATTCCTTCAGCTTTACTAGAACCATCGTAAGTCATCGTTAACTGAACCCATTTCTCTTTAGGCACATCATTTAAAGACTCAATAACTATCGCATTATCTGGATATACATGTGCTAACAATGCTTCTATTTTATTCTCTTTTATTTTTAGATGATATCCTCTAAACGAGTGTAGTTCAGAGCTATTCATTTTATGGAATATAACCCCGTCGTCTAAGTCGGTCGGTATAAATACTTCAATAGAAATACTGAACGGTTCATTTCTTTTATAAATTCCAATTTTATCCAAATCTAGCCACGTATCACCATCCATCGCCAAGCCCATACCTGAAGCACCTTGCTTATAGGCTGCTTTTTCATTCTGCACAAACTCTTGACGCATTTGAATTTTATTGCGACCATTACCACCTACGGTATTAATTAGTTTTTGTTCATCAAAATTGAATGCGGCGACCAGCCCATTGGGTTTACTATTTACAGGAATGTTTTTATAGTCGTTACTAGCCAACCATACCTCTGCTTTCTGAACTTCGGTTGTTTCTGTTTCCGCCAGTCTTTTCTCAGTGGTTTTTACAATTTCATCTAAATATGCTAAAACACCTTCTTGCTCTTCAGTTGGTAATAACATCGCCGGTACGGGTGTAGCCAAATCCCAAGGAATCAATCCTGTTTCGTCTATATTATTGAAAAAGCTATACATCTCGTAATAGTTTTTCTGAGAGATGGGATCGTATTTATGATCATGGCATTTTGCACAGGCATAAGATAAACCTAAGATACCTTGACTTACTGTAGCTGTTCTATCGGCAACATATTCTGACCTAAATTCTTCGTCAATAATACCACCCTCTAAGTTCTGCGGATGCAATCTATTAAATGTGGTTGCCAGTTTTTGTTCTAGGGTCGGGTTCTCAAACAAATCGCCCGCCAATTGCCAAGTAAGAAATTCATCATATGGCATATTTTCATTGAATGATTTAATGACCCAATCTCGCCAGGGCGAAGTATCTCTATATCTATCATTACTATACCCATGAGTATCTGCATAGCGCGAAACATCCATCCAATCGAGGGTCATTTGTTCCCCGAAGTGCGTTGAAGCTAGCAATCTATCTATTTGTTTTTCAAATGCATTCGAAGAAGTATCTTTTAAAAACAATTCTATTTCTTCAGGTGTTGGTGGTAAACCTATTAAATCAAAAGAAGCTCTACGCAACAATACCTCTTTCGAAGCCATTTCAGATGGCTTCAGATTGACTTCACCTAACTTTGCCAATACAAAATTGTCAATTTCATTATTAACGGATTGTTTTTGGTCTACCTTAGGAATATCATATTTTTCTGGTTGCAAAAATGCCCAGTGATCCTTGTATTCGGCACCATCTTCTATCCATTTTACTAAAACCGCTTTTTCATAAGCGGTAAGGGTTAAATGAGAACTTGGTGCAGGCATTATTAAGTCTTGATCATCTGTTATTATTCGATGAAAGAATTCGCTCTTCTTTAAATTACCAGGTGTAATCGCAAACTTACCAGGCGTTTCACTCAGTTCGCCGTATGCAAATTCTGCTTCATGAAGTTGTAAACCTCCTTTAATGTTTCCTTTATCTGGACCATGGCACAAATAGCATTTATCAGATAATATAGGTTTTACATGTTGATTAAAATCTACTTCTTCAGGTAGTTTCTCATAAGCCACTGCTACCAATTCAGGAAGTTCTGGACCACCACAGGATGATAATACCACAAGAAAAAATCCGAATATTATAAGTTTGATAAGATTTGTCATAAAAAATTATAAAATAAGTACCCTTCCAAAAATAAATTATCAAAACCCTAAAGACTGTTACAAATCAGTTCATAAAATGTACATTTCCGATATGTCTATATTAAATCGAGTTGATATTAAGGGCAAATTCTTTAATTTTAAAACCTTGTAGCCGATGGCCGAAATAATATTTTAATTTCACTAATACGATAATCAAGCTTTAAAACTGGTTTGAATAAGAAATAAAGCGAACTATTTATGATTCAGATACTTCAATCTTTACGCTTAACTCTTTTGAATGTTGGTTATGCTAAGCTTAACACCTCATGGAATTTTGAGAATGTGATCAGTCCGTTCACGCGTATGTATTACATCACCAAGGGGAGTGCTAAAGTGTACCATAACAATCAGATATTTATTCTAAAGCCGGGCTATATGTACTTGATACCAAGTTATAGTTATGCTAAATTCTCTTGCGACAACTATCATGAGCAATTTTACATTAGTTTTTTAGAGGAAGTAAATAATGGAATTTCTATCTACGGCCTAAAAAATTTTAATTATGAAATTGAAGCAGATGAAAACGATAAAAAGTATTTTGAACGTTTACTTGCCTTAAACAGCAACAGAGAAATAATGAATAGTGACCCAATAACTTATGACAATAAACCTACATTGCAAGATTTCATTAAGCAGAATGAGGTGTTGAGCACAAAAGACTTTCTAGAAACCCAAGGTTTACTTACCGTACTCTTCTCCAAATTTATTACCAATTATAATGTGCAAAATAAAATACAGGTTGCTAATTATGGAATGCAAAACATACTGAACTATATCAACAATAATTTACAATTACCGATTACAGTAGTTGAGTTAGCTGAAATTTGTAATTATAGTCCTGATCATTTCTCAAGACTTTTCAAACAGGTATATAAGTCTAACCCCAATAAATTCATTCAAGAAAAAAGAATAGAGCGGTCACAATTGCTACTTCTTACCACTAATGACTCTTTAAACGAAATTGCTGAAAAAGTGGGTTTAAATAATAGCTCTTACTTCTCTAGATTATTTAAAAAGCATACAGGAAAAACACCTGCTTTTTTCAGAAAAGAGCAGGTGAATATCTAAATAAATCGTTTTAAAACTTGCGTGCTTTTCTGCCACGCATTTTGTTGGCTTCAGCATCTTTTAAGAACTTCTCTTTTGTTGGATTCCATTCTAACGGTCTACCCAAATTATAGGCGATATTGGCAATGTTACATACAGTAGCAGATCTATGCCCAGTTTCTACATCGCAAATTGGCTGCGTTCTAGTCTTCATAGCATCTAACCAATCTTTAAGATGATTACCCTCGGTATTGTATAGTTTTACTTTAGCATTAGATAAATCTGTAGTTAAAATATTTTCTGGAGTAGTTTCTAAATACGATCTACTTACATCCATAGTACCTTCAGAACCAATAAAACGCACACCCCATCCTCTACCAAAATCTTCATGTATCATTTCTACTCCGTTTTCATAATACATTTTCAATCCACGTACCGCGTTTTTATCGGTAGGCGGAACGTATTTTACAGGTCCTGATCGATCCATATCTAAAGCCCATTGAACAATATCGAACATATGCGCACCCCAATCACAAAGAATACCACCGCCAACTTCTTCAAAAAGTCGCCAATCTGGCCAAAAATCAACATCATTACGAGAAGGTGCCAAACGATGATTATAAGCCAACAAAGGAGCTGGACCGCACCAATTGTTCCAGTTAACTTCAGACGGCATTGTTTCTGCTTTTAAATTATATGGAATTGCTGGGTCACCAACATTTACAAGTACCTGTTTGATATCGCCCAAGTAACCATTACGAATTAGTTCACATGCCTTTCTAAAAGAACTCCATGATCTTTGCATACTGCCCGTCTGCAAAATTTGACCTGTCTTTTTGGTTGTCTTGACAAGTGCTATACCTTCTTCAATATTATGCGTTAAAGGCTTTTCACAATACACATCTTTACCAGCTTTCATAGCATCGATTGCCTGTATGGCATGCCAATGATCAGGCGTAGCGATGACCACGCCATCAATATCACTGCGCTCTAAAAGCTCTTTATAATTTAAATATGTTTTTACAGAGTTATAGTTTTTTTGATTTCGTTTTTCTGCGTAAGTACTTTCTACATGACCTTTAAACCAGTCATTTTTAGTAGACCAAACATCGCTGGCAGCAATAATTTGGGCACTGGTATTGCCTATAAAATTCTTAGCCAACCCATTACATTGTTTACCTAAGCCTATAAAACCTAAATTAATTCGATCGCTAGGTGCAGTAAAACCCCTGCCGAAAACATGCCTTGGCAGAATGGTAATTGCCCCAGCAGCTAGGGTTGATTTAGTCAAAAAACCTCTTCGAGAAAGGGTTTGGTCAGAAATTTTCTTAGATTTTTTAGCGTTCTTCATTCTTTTAAGTTCTGTAAGTTATGTTTGAATTTAGCGCTCTTAACGAGCTGTAAAATTTGTTGTGATTAAAACTATATAATTCATAATCGTACAGGCGATAGATATGATTAAAAAGATGCCATGTATGATTTTTATATAACTTTTTAATCCAAAAAAATTATATAAAAACAAAACGAAAAACCACAACTGTTAACATCTTGTTAATACATCGAAAAAAGGACTCAACTACAAAAAATAATATATTTTTAGGTTATCAAATTTTCAATATTTTAAACAAAAATTCAAGATATTCACAGAAGTTATCGATTACACATTACATATATCGTATTAAAATGAATTACAAGCGACATTAAATCTGAATAAAACAATCAAACCATATCTAAATTTAAAATGAACAAGATGCGAACAACAGCAAACACAATTGCTATACTAATTCTTTTGATTTTTGCGAGCTGTAAAGAAAATTCAAAAGATGACACGCCATGGGTAGACCTTTTTGACGGCGAAACTTTAAATGGTTGGCAAAAGCTCGGCGGCGAGGCCACTTACACTATAAAAGATGGTACAATAATAGGCACTACCACTCACGGTACACCGAACACATTTCTATCTACCGAAAAATTATATGATGATTTTATTTTAGAATTGGATTACAAGGTTGATTCTACCATGAATTCAGGTATTCAAATTCGAAGTAACAGCAGCCCTAATTATCAGAATGGCAGAGTGCATGGCTATCAAGTTGAAATAGACCCTACTGAAAGAGCATGGAGTGGCGGAATATATGATGAGGGCAGACGAGGATGGTTAAACCCACTGACAGATAACCCTGCTGCACAAAAAGCTTTTAAACAAAATGAGTGGAATCATTACCGAATCGAAGCTATTGGCGACACTTTAAAAACATGGGTTAATGATGTACCTGCAGCATACCTTATAGATGACAAAACCGCTAAGGGATTTATTAGTTTACAGGTGCACAGTATACACAAAGACCAAAAAGCTGGAACCGATATTATTTGGAAAAATGTAAAAATAGTAACAGATAATGTTTCTGAATATTCAAGAACCTCTCCTTTAACCCCTATCAAAACCAAAAATCAATTAACCATCGATGAAAAGAAAGATGAATGGAAATTACTTTGGGATGGAAAAACAACTAATGGATGGAAAGGTGCCAAGTTAGACCAGTTTCCAGATAAAGGTTGGGTAATTGAAGACGGCGTTTTAAGTGTATTAGCTTCTGGCGGTGCAGAATCTACTGCTGGTGGCGATATTGTTACTGAAGAATTGTATGGAGATTTTGAATTAAAAGTTGACTTCAAATTAACACCAGGTGCCAATAGCGGTATTAAATATTATGTGGACACCAATATTAACAAAGGCGAAGGCTCTTCAATTGGTTTAGAATATCAAATTTTAGACGACAACCTTCACCCCGATGCAAAACTGGGCAACCATGAAGGCAGTAGAACCGTTAGTTCTTTGTATGATTTAATACAGGCAGATATCAATAAACCAACACAACTAATTGGAGAGTGGAACACTGCGCACATTATTTCTAAAAACAATCACGTTGAGCATTGGTTAAACGGCACAAAAGTTCTTGAATACGAAAGAAAGAGCGATGCATACAAAAAGCTAGTAGCTGAAAGTAAATATGCGAAATGGCCAAATTTCGGAGAACTCGAAAAAGGTCAAATTTTACTTCAAGACCACGGCGATCTTGTGTCCTTCAAAAATGTAAAAATTCGTTCTATCAACAACACTAAAGAATAACTACCATGAGTTCAAACAGAAGAAATTTTATTAAAAAAACTGCCCTTGGTGCCGTTGGTGCTACAATCGCTAGTACTAGTGCAAATGCAATGACGGCTAAAAGTTATTCTAAAATAATCGGTGCTAATGACAGAATTCATGTAGCCATTCAAGGTTTAGGGAGAAGATATCCGGCATATATACCCGCTATAGCGCATAAGAAAAACAATGTAGAGCTTACCTATCTATGCGATGTTATGAAAAGTCAACGTGATAAAGCTTTGACTGAAGTTAGTGACAGATTAAGTAACAAGCCAAAATTAGAGAATGACATACGTAAAATTTTAGATGATAAAGAGGTAGATGCCATTTTCATGGCTACCCCAGATCATTGGCATGCACCAGGTTCATGTATGGCAATGCAAGCTGGCAAGCATGTGTATTTAGAAAAACCATGTAGCCATAATCCTCGTGAGGGCGAATTGGTAGTTGCCTATCAAAAGAAATTCAACAAGGTAGTTCAAATGGGTAATCAACAACGCTCAGCATTAGAATCACAAGAAATTATTAAAGAAATTCACAATGGTATTATTGGCGATGTGTATAAAGCAACTGCATTTTACATAAGTGGAAGAGGTCGTGTGCCGCACCAAACAAAAACCAACCCACCAGAAGGTCTAGATTGGGATCTTTTTCAAGGTCCGGCTCCACGAAGAGCGTATACTGATAACACTTGGGATTATAACTGGCATTGGTATGGATGGGATTATGGAACTGCAGAAATGGGAAACAATGCAACTCATGAGCTTGATATAGCACGTTGGGCTTTAGGTGTCACCTATCCTGAACATGTATCTGTCGACGCAGGAAAATATCATTACAAAGATGATGGTTGGGAAATGTATGATACCATGGAAGCTACTTTTAAATTTGCCGGTAATAAAACCATAAAATGGGATGGTAATAGTAGAACAGGCTATCATAAATATGGTAATAAGTATGGCAGAGGTACGATAGTATCGGGATCTGAGGGTACAGCTTACATAGATCGTGGCGGTTATAAATTATTTGATCAAAAAGGAGGCTTAATCAAAGAAAACTTATCATCTGGTAAAGAAGCTGGCACTGCACTCGGCGGTGGCGGCGATATGTCTACATTACATACTTGTAACTTTTTTGATGCTATTAGAGGAAAAGCTGAATTAACTTCACCAATTGACGAGGGTGCTATTAGCCAAATGTTAACCCATTATGCTAATATTGCATCTAGAATAGATGACTCTTTTGAAATTGATGAAACTACGGGTCGCATATTTAATAGAGAAGCGATGAAGTTATGGTCAAGATCATATGAACCAGGGTGGGAAATTAAAGATATTTAATTCCAAAACACATCTAAGAAAAATTTAAATTAATGGAAAAAACATGGCGTTGGTACGGTCCGAATGACCCCGTATCATTATCAGATATTAGACAAGCAGGTGCTACAGGCGTCGTAAGTGCATTACACAGCATACCCAATGGTGTCGTATGGTCTGTAACCGATATTATGGAACGCAAAAATATTATTGAAGCAGCAGGCTTAACTTGGTCTGTCGTAGAAAGCGTACCTATTCACGAACAAATTAAGACGCAGAAAGGCGATTATAAAAAGTACTACGAGAATTATAAGCAGACACTAACCAACTTAGGTGAATGCGGTATAGACACAGTCTGTTATAACTTTATGCCTGTGCTAGATTGGACCAGAACAAATTTAGATTACGAAGTTGAAGATGGCTCTACAGCCCTTCGTTTTGAAGCTGCTGCTTTCGCAGCGTTTGAGTTATTCCTTTTAAAAAGACCGGGTGCCGAAGAAACCTATTCAGCATCTCAAAAATTTGCCGCTAAAACGTACCATGATAATCTTTCCGAAGAAGGTAAAACGAAGTTAATAAACAATATTATAGCTGGATTACCAGGTGCTGAAGAAGGCTATTCGTTAGAAGAGTTTAATGCTATTTTAGCAACCTATGATGCAATTGGGGCAAAAGAATTAAAAGCACATTTATTTGCGTTTTTATCTGAAATTATACCCGTAGCGGAAAAGGCTGGTATACGTATGTGTATACACCCAGATGACCCACCGTTCCCGATTTTAGGCTTACCACGTGTGGTAAGTACTGAGCAAGATATAGTTGATTTGTATAATGCTGTTAACAGCCCTAACAACGGATTAACATTCTGTACGGGATCTTTTGGTGTAAGACCAGATAATGACTTACCCGGAATGATAGAGCGTTTAGGTGACCGTATTCATTTTATTCACCTACGTAGCACCCAACGTGATGCCGAAGGAAATTTTCACGAAGCAAATCATTTAGAAGGCAACGTTGACATGTTTTCTGTTATGAAAGCATTGATAGCTGAGCAAGAAAAAAGAAAATTAGCTGGTAGAAAAAATACAAGAATGCCATTACGCCCAGACCACGGACATAAAATGTTAGATGATCTTAGAAAGAAAACCAATCCTGGCTACTCGGGTATTGGTAGACTTAGGGGTTTAGCTGAATTAAGAGGACTAGAAATGGGAATTAGAAAAAGTATGTAATTAATTATCAAGTGCTTGAAGTTCTTTTTCTGTGAATTCCATACCTGTTAAAGACTTTATACTTCTCAGTTCTTGTATTCGTTTTGTACTTAGCCTTTTCGGCTCATCTGAAAAAGCATTCGTTACATATGATATAATATTGGCAATGTCGGTATCGCTTATAGTTTCATTTCTTATGAGCCCGGGCATTGCCAAATTTATATTGTACTCTTCGCCATTAACATGAACGGGACCTTCGATACCATGTAAAATAATCAATGCCAAACGTTCTGTATTTTTCACGTGTTCAGAGCTCATTAACGGTGGGGCAAGACCTTCTATTCCTTTTCCGTTTGCACCGTGGCATGAAGCACAGATCTGAAAGAACATTTTAGCTCCGCTAGTACGTGTATCTTCATGGGTAACTTTTCTTGTAAAAATAGCATTCATGTTTCCTGCTTTTTTATCTGAAATTGTTCTTGCCAGCTTATTTACAAAAGGGGTATGCTTTAGACTATCCATTACAAGTGTATTGGCATAAATATCTGAATCAACGGCGCTCAATCCAGAAATTACTGCTTCTATAATGGTAATATTGTTTTCTCTTCTATTTAAAATTTCTATCATAAAAGGTAAAAATCGTTCTTCATCAATCTTAATATAGCTACCTAACAAATTACCTAGATAAAGATCTAAACCAATAGTATCACGCTCCAAAACAGTTTTGAAAATCGATGCTGCTTTTTCTATATTTTCTTCGGATGCAAATCTTTTTAAAAGCACAAGAGCATGAGCCGCAACATTATCATTGCTATTAATAATTACATTGGTTAAAAAATCAAATGACAATTCATTCCAACCTTCCAACACATATAAAGCATGAATTTGACTCCATTGATTATCTGTATGGAGTGCAACTTCTTTTACCTCTTCAATCGTATTCTTAAGCTCTTTGAAAACTAAAAAGTGTTGGGCACGATCACGAATCCACCCATTATCATTCTTTAGTAACAAAACCAATTCACTACCGCTTAAGGCATCAAAATCTGGCATAACCTCAACTTTTGCATCTTCATGAGACACTTTTAAAATCCTACCAAAATTTACGATTGTATCTAATTCCTTCGCTTTTGCCTTATCTCTAAGGTACGGACTCATATACGCATGATGACCAATCATACCTCTATGCATGTCTACCACATACATACTACCTTCTGGACCATTTTTTAAGCTTACAGGTCTAAAACCTTCGTCGGTAGCGGTTATAAACTCTTTATCTTGCCAAGCTTGTTTAGCGATGGTAGAATCACCGGTAAAAGTCAAAAGTGTACGCTTAATTAAATTTCCTTCAGGTATGCAGACAAAAACATTTTCATCGTAGGATTGGGTAAATTCACCACCACGATATACTAAAGGACTACAGGCAGCGGTCGCATTAACCAAAATACTATCTGCATTCAAAACTCCTTTTGCATACCCTCTATTTACCGACCCGGCAAATGCAGGGTAAACCCTTTGATCAATAGTCAATAATTTATCTACGCTAGATTTAGGTGTAAAATATCTATTATCGATTAGCGTATTTGGTAGGGCATAATCTCCCAATAAAATTCTAGAATTATCATTGTAATATAGCCTCCCAAAATTATCATGGGTAATTCCCCATTGCCCCCTAAAAGTAGTTGGCTCTTTTTTCCAAACTCCCGCTACTCTTCTATATCTAAAATTCGATTTGGCATTGTAGATCCAATTATCAATATTTAATTCTAATCCGTTAGGTTGATGTTCAGGATTACCATCTACCGCATAAATAGAATCTACCATAACCTTGTTCACTGGCTTATCATCTTCAATATCTACAAACCATAAATAAGGAGGCTCAGCATATAACAATCCGCCATAGACATGAGCCAGTGCTCTTGGCATGACCAAGCTATCTATAAAAATTTTTGAATGGTCTGCGATACCATCATTATCCAAATCTTCAAGAATGACGATACTACCTGAAGGATCTTCTTCACCTGAGCCTTGTAAATCATCCATATAACCGGGCATCTGTGCTACCCAAATTCTACCTTTTGCATCAAAATCGATAGCAACAGGGGCTTTTAATAACGGTTCAGCTGCAATTAGCTCTAAATTAAATCCGGCTTCTATGGTATACTCATCTAATAAATGTATCGATTGATTAGATGTACTCTCGCAAGAGCATAAAATGTAACCAACGATTGATAGTATAAAAAGCCTGGTATATAAGAGCAACTTAGAGTTTTTAATAGGTGTAATATGGATAAATAGAAATATCAATTATACTCCAGAAAATGAAGTGAATCCGCCATCGACATCAAAAATACTTCCAGTAACAAAACTTGAAGCATCGCTTAAAAGATAATGCACCATACCATTAAGCTCAGAAGCATCGCCAAAACGACCCATTGGAGTATTCTTAATAATACTGTTACCTCTCTCTGTAAAAGACCCATCTTCGTTAGTCAATAAACGTTTATTCTGATTACCAATAAAGAATCCAGGTGCAACAGCATTCACCCTTATTTTATCACCATGTTTAGAAGCCAGTTCATTTGCCATCCATTTGGTAAAAATATCAACAGCACTTTTAGCCATTGAATACCCAAGTACTCTAGAAATTGTTTGTTTAGCAGCCATAGAAGAAATATTCACAATAGAACCATACCCCTGCTCTACCATTAACTCACTTAAAATAACTGTAGGTATAACGGTACCGAATAAATTTATATCGACTACTTTTCTAGTATCGTCCATAGCGATATCTCTAACCGTCTGATCTGGTTGCACAGTAGCACCAGGTATATTACCACCCGCTAAATTTACTAGTCCGTCTAAATGGTTAAACTCCTTTTTTATGGTGTTTCTTAAATTGGTCAGTTCGGCTTCATCCATAACATCTACTTTAAAAATAAATGTACTATTAGGAACTAGTGTATTTAACTCATTTTGTTTATTCTTCAATTTATCTTCAGACCTGCCCAAAAGTAGCACTGTCGCACCATTCTCAACTAAATATTGAGCAATTGAACCACCTAAGGTTCCTGTGCCACCAGAGAGGGCATAATTTTTATTTTTCAGGGAAAGTAACTCGTTCATTTTTATATTTTTTTAAACAATCTCAATGTGATTCAGGTCACTTAAAAAAGAGCTGAAATTCACCTATTTATTTTGTTATGGCAAGTTAAGAGATTTCTTAAAAATGACCTTTACTGTTTCTCTTTTATAACAAATACTTATGTGTTTAGTTCTAAAGCCCATCTTTGACAAGAATATTGATCTTTATAATTTTTTTACCAAAATGATGATATTAAAAACAAGGCTCTTAAATTTTCAAATTCATCTATAAACTCACATTATCTAATTGACCAGCTACATATAAATCAATTTAATTAAGAGAATGACAAAACTTATGATAGAAACACAATTATCACAAATAGATCAAGAGATATCTAAATCTGCCAAGTAACTTTGCAAAGATAATTTTGGACAATGAAGAAGGCAGTTTTATTTATGATTATAAGCACGTTTTCATTTAGTTTAATGAACTCGTTCGTAAAATATCTAGATCATTTTCCCACATTCGAAATTGTATTCTTTAGAACAATTGGTTCGTTAATACTAGGCACATCATACATCTTACTAAAGGGTATTCCTATTTTAGGAAACAATCGAAAGTTTATGATATTTAGAGCTCTTGCAGGTTTAACCGCAATGAGTTTATTCTTTATGTCGTTGAAATATTTACCCTTGGGCACCGCTGTATCTCTAAGATACCTTGCCCCTATCTATGCCGCAATTTTTGCTGTTTTTTTACTCAAAGAAAGATTAAAACCTATTCAATGGTTTCTATTTTTATTCGCCTTTGCGGGAGTTTTAGTCCTAAAAGGGTTTGATAATAATATAAATACCACTGGTTTACTATTAGTATTGGCAGCATCAGTTTTCAGCGGATTAGTATATGTGCTAATTCGAAAAATCGGGAATAGCGATCACCCTCTGGTAATCGTTAATTACTTTATGTTCACAGGTACTGTTATTGGCGGAATATTAAGTATTAATAATTGGGTCAACCCAGTAGGTGTAGATTGGATATTATTATCAAGCTTAGGTATATTCGGCTTTCTCGGTCAGGTATTTATGACTAAGGCTTTTCAGATTGCGAAGACCAATTTGGTGGCTCCTCTAAAATATATCGAAGTCATATTCACCATATCGGTGGGTATTTTTTGGTTCGGAGATATTTACTCTTTATGGAGTTTATTGGGTATAGTGATGATTGTAGCAGCTTTAATAGCAAATGTCATTATCGGTAAGAAACAACCGAATTAAATAGTACAAATAAAAAAGCTGCCAATTGCAATGAATTGACAGCCTATAGTTATGGTCAGAAATTTCAATTATTTGCGAGCAGTATCTTGCTCAGCCAAGCTATTATTTACATCTTTCAATGAACTAACAATAACAGAATTAACCTCTCCTTCAATTTCATCAGAATAGTTAAAGTAATAGATGGCAGTAATCATCAATGCAAAAGCTATTAAAAAGTTTGCAATCATCTTAGAATCTAAAAAGTTCTCGTTATTCTCCATCATCTTGAGTTTTAATATTTCATGAATATAAAACTATTACAATTAATTAACAAATTTTTAAGAAATCGATTTGTAAGACAATCTCCATTCAATGAAATAGTTATGACATCGTTTAAATTCAAATTTTCTAAATTTAACTTACAATTAACTGATTCACATATATTTAACACCTTTTTGAATCAAAATTTATAGGTTTTAAGATAATCTATACCCTTACTTAAATCTACCTTTGGTGTAGGAAAAAATAATTAATTATAAAATCTAGAACAAATGAAAATTTTAAAATCAATAACATTCGCAACCTTATTATTCTTAGCTGTTGGGGTAAACGCTCAAAGCACCAAGGACAAAAAAATAATTAAAGATTCAGAAAATGCGAAAGAAAAATTAATGACAATGGAAATTGGTTTAGACCAGTTCTTCACCAATTCTGCTGGGTATGTAATATTCCCAAATGTCGGTAAAGGCGGATTCATCATAGGCGGTGCATCTGGTAATGGTGTAGTTTACGAAAATGGTGTTATGGTAGGTATGGCTGATTTGAAAAAATTAAGTGTAGGCCTACAAGCCGGTGGACAAGCGATTACAGAAGTAATATTTTTTGAAACAGCAGATGATTTAGCTGAGTTTAAAGATGGAGATTTTGAATTCTCTGCAGAAGCTTCAGCCGTGGCTTTAAAATCTGGAGTTGCGGTAAATGCTAAATATAGAGACGGAGTTGCCGTTTTCGCTTTACCAAAAGCAGGATTAATGGCAGATGCATCTGTTGGCGGACAAAAATTTGATTACAAGCCAATGATGAAATAATTCATCTCACTTTTTGATATAAAAAAAGCCACCCAATTGGGTGGCTTTTTTAGTTTTTATTTACCCATTCGCAGTAAACCCAGGATAACACGTCATACCACCATCTACAAAAATAGTGGTACCATTTATATATTCAGATTCATCTGATGCTAACCAACTAGCCACACTACCAATATCTTCTGGCACTCCTATTTGTTTATAGGGTATTAATTTCAACATACCATCTCTGCCCTCTTGGGTACTCCACACATCTTTATTGATATCTGTTTTTATGGCACCTGGTGCGATGGAGTTACATCGAATTCTATCTGGACCATATTCTTGACAAATGGTTTGCATCAACATGACCAATCCGCCTTTTGAGGCTGAGTAGTTTGCATGACCCGCCCACGGGATAACTTCATGAACAGAACTCATATGAATTATTTTCCCTAAAGATTTAGAAACCTCTGGTCGCATTCCTCTTCTTTTAAATTCAATAATCGCTTCTTTAGCACACAGAAACTGACCCGTAAGGTTCACATCAATTACTCTTTGCCAATCTTTCAATGGCATTTCGTGAAGTGGGTGATCTAACTGTAAGCCGGCATTGGCAACACAAACATCTACAGTACCAAATTCAGATACCGTTTTTTGGAACATGTTTTTAACCTCATCTTCTTTACTAACATCACATTTAACTACAATGGCTTTACCGGCATCAGAATTCTTACTGATCCAGTCTGCAACCTCTTCAGCTTCTTCTTTACTACTATGGTAATTAACGACAATATTGGCACCTTCCATTGCCATCGCTTTTGCAACGGCTTCGCCGATACCATCGCTAGAGCCAGTGATTATGCACGTTTGCCCTTCTAATCTTTTATTCGGTTTTTGCATGATGTTTCTTTTTAGATGAATAAATATATCTTGTAATCATGGTTTTAATTATCTCAATAACCAAAATTACTAGCACAACGAATCCATGTAAAAATTACAACTTACAAAAGGAAATTATGGCAGGAACAGAAAATTTTCTCCATTTAGGTATTTCATAATACTCACTAAAATAATCGTAGTACTATAAATTACAGCAATTATCATATTTCAATTGCGCTACCTATTTCGTAGAGAATTTAAAAGTTGTTTTAGTGATATACTTCTCACCTGGTTCTAATGTAGTACTCGGAAATTGCGGTTGATTTGGAGAATCAGGATAATGTTGTGTTTCAAAACATAATCCGCTTCTTTTTGCATAAGTACCACCACCTGGCATAGGTAAAGTTCCGTCTAAAAAGTTACCGGTATATAATTGCATACCAGGTTGATCGGTCAACACTTCCATTAAGCGCCTAGACTCAGCGTGATATGCTTTTGCAACAAAACGATATCCTTTTTCTTGACTATTAAGCACCCAACAATGATCGTAACCTACCCCTAGTTTAATCTGTTCATTATCTGCATTAATTGCATCACCAATAAATCGCATCTTTCTAAAATCAAAAGGAGAATTTTCTACAGAAGCCAAATCACCTATTGGTATTAATGTTGGGTCAACAGGCACAAATTTATCTGCATCAATTTCTACTTCATGATCTAAAATTAATTCAGAGAAATTTCCTGATAAATTAAAATAAGAATGTTGCGTTAAATTGACAATTGTAGTTTTATCTGTAGTCGCTTCATACAAAACATCTAAACTATTGTCTTTGTTTAATGTATAGGTTACTGTTGTTTTCAAGTTCCCAGGAAAACCCTCTTCCATATCTTTACTTAGGTAGCTTAATTTTAAAGAGACAAACAAATCTGATTCTTTTACTTCTTCTACTTTCCAAACAACCTTATCAAAGCCCATTAATCCTCCATGTAAAGAATTTTCCCCGTTATTCATTGCCAAATTATAATCTACACCTTCTAAACTAAATTTTCCTTTTGCAATTCTATTTCCATAACGACCAACAAGAGCTCCGAAAAAAGGGTTCTCTTTTTCATATTGCTGAAGGCTGTCAAAACCAAGAGTTACATTTTTCATATTACCTTCAGAATCGGGAGTAATAATTTCTGTAATTATACCTCCGTAAGTAATAATAGTGACATCAATACCTTCTATATTTCGCAGTTTAAACTGTGTTACTTTTTCATTATTGGTGGTAGTCCCATAACTACTTTTCTCGATTTGCATGACACTTTCTTTTTTCGCGACTACGTTATTCTTCCCTTTCTCGTTACAAGACAAATACGCTATCAAAATAATTAAACTTACTATTGAAAGTATGGTATGTTTTACTAATCTCATACTATTTTGGCTTGGTGGAATTTTAAATATATCGATAAACTTTATTTTGACCTAACTACATTTAATACTTCAAGATAGTTTATAACAAGATTGTTTTAAAAAATTATAAATTAATTTGAGTTCATTATAAAATATTTGAAATAAGTTAAATTAGTGTTATGGACAGTATTACTTAAAATTTGATGCGCTCTGTATTTCACACTTACTGACGTAATATTGCAGCAGCGTTTCGTTTAGATTAAATTACGCAATACACATCAAAAAATTCATTAACATATTTAATAATAGGCAACTAAATAATAATAGTGCTCAAACCTTTTCGTATTTAAAACAGTTTTATTTGATTCAATCTTACTAATTTAGGCACGCAAAAATTAAAAAATGGTTTTGAATAATTATTGCAAAGAAGACAAAGTCTTACTTGCTGTAGATTGTATTATATTTGGATTTTATCAAGAAGAATTAAAAATTTTACTCGTTCAAAGGGACTTTGAACCAGCAAAGGGAGAATGGTCCCTTATAGGTGGTTTTCTTAAAAAAGAGGAAGATTTAGATGCAGCAGCTACAAGAATTCTTAACCATCTAACAGGTTTGAATAATATTTACATGGATCAGGTTCACTCGTATTCTAAATTAGACCGTGATCCCGAAGAAAGAACTATATCTGTATCTTATTTTGCGTTAATTGATATCGCACATCATTGTAAAGATCTTTTAAAGCAAAACCCTATTAAATGGTTTGATCTTAAAGATTGTCCTGAATTGATTTTTGACCATAATGACATGGTAAAAGATGCTCTCAAATTACTTCAAAATAAAATTAGCAATAAACCCATCGGATTCGAACTTTTACCCGAAAAGTTTACCATGCGCCAACTTCAAAAAATGTATGAGGCCATTTTAGATACTGAATTGGATAAAAGAAATTTCATCAATAAATTTAATTCTTTCGATCTTTTAAAGAAAACGAACGAAAAAGATATGAGCTCTTCTAAAAAAGGAGCTTTTCTATTTGAAGTAGATGAAGATAAATATCAAAAGAAAATTGAAGAAGGTTGTAGTTTTAAAATTTAATAAAGCTATAAATTTTATAGCCGTTTAAATATACCTTATAATTCAATAATCGTAAATTAGCCTACACTTATCTATGAGCAAGAAAGCTACCATTTACGATATTGCAAAAGAGCTGAATATTACCGCAGCCACTGTTTCTAGGGCTTTAAACAATAATCCTAAAATAAGCGAAAAAACTCGTGATCTTGTTCTTGCCGCAGCAACAAAATTAAATTACAAACAAAATAGGCTCGCAGTGGCACTTAAAAGTGGTAAGAGTAACAATGTAGGTGTCGTTGTACCTTTCATTAATAAAAACTTTTTTGCCTCTGTTATTCGCGGTATTGAAGAAGAACTCTACCCTAAAGGATTTCACGTTATCATCTCTCAAACTCATGAGGAAAATGATCGTGAAAAAAAGATTATTCAAAATTTGATAAATGCCCAGGTCGATGGCATTCTTGTGTCTACCTCTTTTACAAATGAGAATAAAAATCAATTACATCAGGTTTTAAAAAAATCTTCTCCCTTTATATTTTTTGATCGTGTTTTACATTTTGATGATATAAGTACGGTAACCATAGACGATTATCAAGGTGGCTTCGATGCAACTGAACATTTAATAAACCAAGGCTGCAAAAGAATAGCCCATTTTAATGTGAACCAAAATATTGAACTGTATAATAACAGATTTAAAGGCTATAAAGATGCACTTTCAAAACATGGTGTAGCCTACAATAGCGATTACGTAATTACCTTAAAAAGTGATATGGAAGCAGGTAAAGAAGCTGCTGAAAAACTCATGAACTTACCTGTACCACCCGATGCTATTTTCTCTTCTACAGATAATGGATTGTTGGGAGCTGTAAAATACCTACAAAGTATAGCTGTAAAAATACCAGAAGATTTTAGTGTAGTAGGATTTAGTAATGAACCCTTTACTCAATTTTTAGAACCATCTATTAGCTCTGTAGATCAGTCACCCGTAGAAATGGGAAAAATGGCTGCAAAAGTATTCTTAGAGCAGATAGAAAGTAAACAAGACGTGAAAATTCATAAAGACGTTGTGCTACCTGCTAAATTGATTGTTAGAAAATCATCTAACAAACACAAGTAAATTATAATTACATCTACCTACAATCTCAATTCAGCTTTTAATAATAATAGCGCAATGCTACAAATCAAATAAACTTGGCAACCATAAGCTTAATTGGGGAATATATGTAACTAAGAATAACGCAACAATCATTGCTATAAATAACGGTAGCAAGGGTTTAAATACCTTTTCTATAGTAGTTTTAGCCACACCTACCCCAACAAACAATACCGAACCTACAGGCGGTGTGCACAAACCTATACATAAATTCAACACCATGATGATGCCGAAATGTACAGGGTCTAGTCCTAATTTTGTAACGACAGGTAAGAATATCGGAGTAAAAATTAACACTGCAGGAGTCATGTCCATAAAAATACCTACAAACAATAAAAGCAAATTGATGATCAAAAGAATGACAATCTTGTTATCACTTAAACTTAGGAGTCCGGAGCTGATATCTTGCGGAATATTTTCATAAGACAATGCCCAAGACATACACATAGATGACCCAATCAGCAACATAACTATTGCTGTAGTAGCTGAAGAATCTAATAATATTTGTGGCAATTTCGGCAAGGTAATCTCCTTATAAATAAAGCCAAGAATTAAACTATATAATACCGCAATAGCAGATGCCTCAGTAGCTGTAAAAATTCCGGTAACAATACCACCAATTACCACAACCAGCATAAAAAGACTAGGCAGAGCATCAATAAATGTTTTACCTACTTGTTTTAAGCTGCTGCGTTTTCCTACTTTATATTTCTTTTTCTTAGCCCAAAAAGATGCGACGATCATGAGAAATAATCCTGTCATTATTCCGGGAATATATCCTGCTAAGAATAATGCTGCTATAGATGCACCACCACTTGCCAAAGAGTAAACGATTAATACATTACTTGGAGGAATTATTAAACCTGTAGTTGCCGAAGTTATATTTACTGCAGCACCAAATTCTTTGGAATACCCTTCTTTTTCCATCTCAGGACCTAAGATACTTCCCATGGCAGAGGCAGATGCCATTGCTGATCCCGCAATCGCTCCCATTAACATAGCGGCTATGACGTTTATTAAAGCTAATCCGCCAGGAAAAGAGCCTACCAATGTCTTTGCAAAGGCGATAAGTCTATGCGCAATACCTCCTTTATTCATAAGCTCTCCCGATAGTACAAAAAACGGAATTGCCAACAGGGCAAAACTATCTAACCCAGTAGCCATTCGTTGCGATACTGTTGTAAATGCTGGCATTGCAGGTATACTCACCAACATGGTCAATAAAGATGAGATTGCAATACTCCAGGCAACAGGTGTGCCTATAGATAATAAGCATATGAAGCTTAGTACTAAAACAAGAATAGGTAAATGATCCATCATGAGTTGCTGTTTTTTAGGTCAGATATTTTGTAATACATAATCAACAAACCGCTAATTGGAATTATAAGATAAACTACTGCTAGTGGTAATTGCAATGCTGGCGATTGTTGTCCTAAAACATAAGAGATATATACCAACCTTGATCCACCTATTACAAAAGCGAAAAAGACAAATAGAATAATTAAAATAGTTACAATTATCTTCAATTTTTTCTGTGTTTTCTTACTCTGCCGTAATGGTAAAATATCAATAGCAACATGTAAATTTCGCCCTGAAACGTATGCAGCTCCAAGAACTCCAATCCAAATCATAAGATAACGAGCCAGCTCATCTGTAAATGAGCTAGGGTTACCAGTTACATATCTTGTAAATACTTGCCATAGTACATTTATGACCATAACAGACATAATCAATACCAATGTTTTACCTAAAACGGAATCTATTTTGTTACGCATAGCAGCTAGTTGGTTTCTTGAATTTCTTTGATTAGCGAATACATTTCCTCATCTTCTTTATATCCTTCAAAAATGCTTTTTACTTTCTCCGCAAAAAGTGTTTTATCTGGTCTAATGATTTGCACGCCTGCTTTTTGAACTTCCCGTAAAGCTTCCTCTTCTGCTTGTGCCCAAAGAATACGCTGGTATTTTACCGATTCTTTCACTGATTCATTCAGCCACTTCTTTTCTTGTTCGTTCAGTTTATCATAGACATAAGTTCCGATTAATAAAACATCTGGTAGTACAGTATGTTCATCTAATGAATAGTATTTACAAACTTCATAATGTCTAGACAGATAAAAACTTGGTGGATTGTTCTCTGCCCCATCAACAACACCTTGCTGTAGCGATGTGTACAATTCTCCCCATGAAATAGGAGTTGGTGAACCCCCAAGTGCTTTTACCATATTTACGGCAGTAGCACTTTCCATCACTCTTATTTTTTCGCCGATAAGATCATCTGGCTTTTCAATAGGCTTGTTCATCGTATAAAAACTACGACTACCAGCATCATAATACCCTAGACCCTTTAGCCAATATTTATCGCCTTCGTTTAAAAGCATTTCACCAATTGGTCCGTCAAGCACGTCAAAAGAATGTTGACGATCTCTAAATAGAAAAGGTAAACCAAGTACTTTCATTTTAGGCGCAAAATTCTCTAATACCCCAACAGACACTTTGGTCATATCTAAACTACCTATTTGCAATAGTTCTAAACATTCTCGCTCGGTTCCTAATTGTTGACTAGGGTAAATTTCAAGTTTTAATTTCCCACCAGATCTTTCCAATAGATCTTCGCCCATTTTAACCATTGCCTTGTGTACAGAATGGCTAACATCTAAACCATGTCCCAAACGCAATGTCTTTACATTGGTCTGTATTTCACAACCTAAAAAGGTTACGACCAAAATAAAGAGCGTTAGTATTTTTATACTTTTCATAGTATTGGATTAAACGGCTTATGATTTCCGCAATTTTTAAATGAACAACTTCTCTCCTGTGAACGAGGAATTAAAATTTGAAATACTCCTTTGCGTTATTATAACTAATATCTTGTATAATTTGCGCCACCAATTCAAAATCCTGAGGTAATTCTCCCCTTTGCATTTCTTGACCAAAAAGATTACACACAATTCGTCTAAAATATTCATGCCTAGGGTATGAAAGAAAAGATCTTGAATCTGTCAACATCCCTATAAAACAACTAATTAACCCCATATTAGACAATGCATTAAGCTGCCTGGTCATACCATCTTTTTGATCCATAAACCACCAACCAGAACCAAACTGCATTTTACCTTTAACCTTACCATCATTGTAATTACCGATCATTGTCGCTAGAACTTCATTATCTGACGGATTTAGATTGTATAATATAGTTTTAGTAAGCTTATCTTTAGAATCTAAAGCATTTAAAAAGCTGGAAAGGGTTCTTGCCTGAGAATAATCTCCGATAGAATCCCAACCGGTATCGGGACCTAAAATACGGGTCATTCTGGCGTTATTATTTCGTAATGCGCCAAGGTGAAATTGCTGTATCCATCCTCGAGAATGGTATTGTTCACATAGAAATAATAAGATTGCCGTTTGAAATTTTTCATCTTCCTCTAAAGACAATTGCTTTTTCTCTTTTCTTTTTTGAAAAATATTTTCAATTTCGGCATCTGTAAATGCTCTAAACGGAACATAGCTAAGACCATGATCCGATAATGTGCATCCATTTTCAGCAAAATAATCTAATCGCACAGAAAGCGCATCGCACAAAGATTTATAAGAATCGATGTTTACGTTGCTAACAGCAGAAAGTTTTTCTAAATACTCAAGGTATGTATCATTAGAAATCACAATAGCCTTATCTGGTCTGAATGCCGTACTCACTGTTGTATTGAAATCACTATTCTTTATTTTAACGTGATGATCTAAACTATCAATAGGATCTTCAGTAGTACAAATAACCTCTACATTCATCTTTTTAATTAAACTTTGACAGCTATATTCTGAAGTTTGAAGTTTTGCTGTTGCCTCTTCATATATGTCACTAGCAGTGTCAGCATTTAACAGTAAATCAATATCAAAATAGCGTTTAAGTTCTAAATGCGTCCAATGATACAAGGGGTTTCTTAATGTATAAGGCACCGCTTTACCCCATTCAAGAAATTTCTCTTTGTCTGGAGCGTTACCGGTAATGTATTTTTCATCAATACCAAAAGTTCGCATCGCACGCCATTTATAATGGTCGCCATCATTCCAAATTTTGGTAAGATTTTCGAACTGACGATTATTTGCGATTTCATCTGGTGGCAAATGACAATGGTAATCTATAATTGGCATTTCCGAAGCATAATCATAATAGAGCCTTTGCGCAAATTTATTTTCTAATAGAAAATCATCAGTTATAAAGGTTTTGTTTTTTATCATATTATAATTCTTCAATTGTAGTTTTAAATTTTTCTATCAAGTACAACTTACCATGTATTTAAAAACATCAATAACATAAAACTAGGAACCAATTAGTTTCGATTTCGAAAAACTAATTCAATTCAGCACAAAAAGTAAACCTACATTCAAAACTCACAGTATAACAACATAGAGCGCTTAGAAGTTGCTTTACAAGTCATCTTCAATTTTATGCAATCGATTACACAAATATATCTAATTTTAGATATATTTGTGTAATTACACCTAAAATTACATTTATAAACAATTTTAGTTCTTGAAAATAAGTATATCATAATCAACTACTCAAATACACTGAATTAAACGTAATTTTTCTCATACTTTGTCAAAAAAGATTGAAAAAACACCAATCGGACAATAAAAATTAACATTCAAATTGAAAAAAAGCGCTCAAAACACCCCTATTTCGTTAAATTGTTCATAAATACTATTATCTAATAGCCTCATAACTATATACAATTGACAAAGAATTGCGTAATTTGAATATTATGTTAACTTTGAAAAAAAAGAAGCAAATGGAGTTACTTGAAAAAGCTCAGGAATTTATAGGTCGAAAAATGAGTAATATGTCTACTAGTGACCGAGTAGAGGCATCGAGAGAGGCAAAAGCACTTATTTTAAGCATTAATGAAATATATAAGGAAACTAAAGATTCTAACTTAATGGATGTAATGAAAGAAGTTACAGTCAAAAAGAAGAAAATCGAGAAGCGATTGAACGGAGTACCTTTAGTATAAGCTTAATAGATTTAAAGACTTATTGAAATTTCTTTTAAGAGTTTAATTGAAATAAAAAAATCCCTTGAACCAAGTTCAAGGGATTTTTTTATTTCAATACTATTTTACACTTCTATAATTTATGAAGCCTGATTTAAACAATTTCTGCACTCAGTCCGGCTTGTAGTAATTTAGAACATTGTGGTTTCAATTCTTCATACTCACCAGTCTTAACCGTACACTTACCTTTGTAATGCACTATTAAAGAACATTGTTCAGCCTGTTCTGGTGAATGCTCACAAACAGACATTAATGTATTTATAACATGGTCAAAAGTATTGACCTCATCATTAAAAAGAACGATTTCATTTTGTTGAACCGTTTCTTCTTCTAAAAGTAATTCTTCGGAAACTTCTTCTCTTGTGCTCATCATATTCCAATTAATACCTTCTAATTTACATATTTTGCGGCAACCCAATTATTACGTTCAAGGTTTTTTTCAAACTTTAACGCTAACTCCGTACACTTTTGCGTAATCATATCTAGGTCTTCAGTATAAAAACCACTTAATAACAAAGTACCACCTGTATTTAAAGATTTCGCATAGCTCGGTAAATCTGCCAACAAAATGTTTCTATTGATATTTGCAATGATCAAATCATACTTCTTCCCCTCTAGTAATGCCACATCACCTTCATAAACAGAAATGAAGTCCATTTTATTACGCTCAACATTCTCCTTCGCGTTTAAATAACACCAATTATCAATGTCGATGGCATCTATGGTAGTAGCACCACGCATACCCGCAAGAATCGCTAAAACCCCTGTGCCACTACCCATATCTAACACCGTTTTAGCTTTTACATCTAACTGTAAAATATGCTGTAGCATCATATGGGTTGTTTCATGATGACCTGTACCGAAACTCATTTTAGGTTCAATAACAATGTCATAATCCACATCAATTGCCTCATGAAAAGGGGCTCTTATCATACAAATATCATCAACAATAATAGGTTGAAAATTTTGCTCCCAAGTAGCGTTCCAGTTCTCTTGTTCTATTTCTTTATAGTCGTAAGTAAATGTATATCTCGGATTCTGTAGTATCGGAAGATCAGCTAACATACCTTCAGACCAATCAGTTTTTTGAATGTATGCCAACACATCATCATCTTCTTCAACAAAACTCTCAAAACCGACTTCACCCAATTCTGCAATGAGAAGGTCTGAAGCCGGATCTTTAGGTTTTACCGTAAAACGGTATTCAATATATACTGTATCGCTCATTTTAAATACTTCGCTTAAATAGCTTTAATAATCGCAATAAAATCGTCAGCAACTAATGAAGCACCACCGATTAAACCACCGTCAACATCTGGTTTAGAAAAAATCTCTTCTGCATTACCTGGCTTAACACTACCACCGTAAAGAATAGTTACATTATTCGCTATAGTAGCATCAAATGCTTCTGAAATAGTTTTACGAATAAATGCATGCATTTCTTGCGCTTGTTCAGGAGAAGCAGTCTCACCCGTACCAATTGCCCAAACTGGCTCGTATGCCAAAACAATATTAGTCCAAGCTGATGGCTCTAAATTAAATAGTACATTCTTTAACTGGCTTTCAACTAAATTAAAATGGTTACCAGATTTACGATCATCTAATTCCTCACCGAAACAGAACATAACACGAATGCCTTTATTTAAAGCTGTAGTTACTTTCTTTGAAAGAATCTCATCGCCTTCACCAAAATAAGCTCTTCTTTCAGAGTGCCCTATAATTGCAGTATCAATGCCAATATTCAATAACATATCTGCAGAAATTTCACCAGTAAAAGCACCACTTTCAGCATAATGCATGTTTTGTGCAATAACTTCGATTTTAGAACTTTCTAAAGCATGTACCGCACTAGCCAAGTTTACATATGTTGGTGCTACCATAACTTCTGCATTGGTATCTGGCAATTTTGCCGACAGCTCTGCTAAAAGTGTTTCAGTCTCTGCCAAATTCTTATTCATCTTCCAGTTACCTGCTACTATCTTTGCTCTCATGTTGTTTTATTTCTAATTATACTATTTCAGTTTATTATCTTAATTGAAGATTAAATCTTCTAAGTCGTTGTAATGTACTTTCTGTTTTATGGTTCCCTTTTCTAGAACCAACACTCCGGGGTTTGATCTTACAATAGTCTTCAGTGTCGTCTCATCGGTAAAGTAAAAATCAAAACCTAAGTTATTCTCTTTTACCAAAGCATCAGTTTGATCTGGTCCAGAGGCTGACATACCTATTACTTTATATCCAGCTTTTATAGCTTTGTCGGCTACTGTTTTAATATTCTTGAATTCTTCTAAATTCGATTTTCTTAAATCGTATGCTATGACCATAACCAATTTAGGTTCTTGTAATAAAGAAGCGGCAAAATCTTCACCTTCTTGCTCTATGGTAAAATCATGAACTGGAGGTTCATAACCAGCCTGAATCTCTTCGGTTTCAACATCTATAAACTCACCTTCTACAGTTGGGTAATCTCCATTACTAATATGAATTTCTTCAGTTCCGTTTACATCGAACTTCCATCTGTATTCAAAAATAGCTTTTGGCGCATCATCTGGTGTACTCATACCATCTTCGATGTTCTTACCTATTTCATAAGGTCTAAAATCTATTACTGGCAAGTGGTTTAATACATAATATACGTAACCAACACATGCAAAAAACGATGCTGCAAGAACTGTCGTCAAGACTTTCGAATTTACCAACGGTGTTATATATTTTCTACCGACATATATGATTAAAATAAGTACTAACAGCACTACATCTTTTGTAAAAGACTCCCAAGGTGTCAGCTTTATAGCATCACCAAAACATCCACAATCAGTTACTTTATTAAAGTAAGCCGAATAAAAGGTTAGAAATGTAAAGAACACGATCATAGCGATCAGCGTCCATATAGTAATTTTTCGTTTGTAACCCAAAATGAGCATTACACCAACCATGACCTCAAAAATCACCACAAGAATTGAAATTGATAAAGCAAAAGGAGTTAGAAAAGGTAAGTCTAACACACCCTGACTAAAATATTCTTCTAACTTAAAAGAAAATCCAACGGGATCATTCAGTTTTATAAATCCGCTTATAATAAAAAGTATACCAACAAAAATTCTTACGACACCTACTAAATACTTCATTCTTATTATTATTTTGATTCTGAACCTAAATGTATCAATGCAAAAACCGCATAATTAATCATGTCTTGATAATTAGCATCTATACCTTCGCTTACCAATGTTTTACCCTTATTATCTTCTATCTGTTTTACTCGAAGTAATTTCTGCAAAATTAAATCTGTAAGAGAACTAACTCTCATATCTCGCCAAGCTTCACCATAATCATGATTCTTGTTCAACATCAATTCTTTGGTAACCTTAATATGCTTTGCATATAATTCTACCGCTTTTTGGGTATTTAAATCGGGCTGATCTGCAACACCAAGTTCTAATTGAATTAATGCCATTACCGAATAATTGATGATACCGATAAACTCTGAACGTTCACCTTCATCAACCTTACGAACATCGTTCTCTTGAAGACTACGTATACGTTGTGCCTTAATAAATATTTGATCTGTTAGCGATGGCAATCTTAAAATTCGCCATGCGCTACCATAATCTGTCATTTTTTTCTCGTACAGATTTAAACAAACCTCAATAACCTCATCGTATTCCTTTGCCGTATCTAGCATGTAATTCTATCTAATTTGTGTAAATTTCGCTTAAAAAATTGGAACCATCAAGATTGACGGTTTAAACTTGGAAAATGCCACAAATTCCTTTTAAAAATTGATAATGACCATAAATTGCAACGGTAAACTTTTATCATTAGAACAGCCCAAGGTAATGGGTATTTTGAATGTTACTCCTGATTCCTTTTTCGATGGCGGAAAATACAAAGACGAAAAGAGTGTTCTAAATCAGGTTGAAAAAATGCTGAACGAAGGAGCTTGTTTTATTGACATTGGCGCTTATAGTTCAAGACCAGGTGCTTTAGAAGTTGATGAAGCTACCGAGTTAAAACGGATAGTACCAATTGTCAGCTTAATTCTTAAGAATTTTCCAGAAACCATACTATCTATAGATACGTTTAGAAGTAGTGTTGCAAAAGCATGTATTGAAAATGGCGCTGCCATAATTAATGATATTTCTGCGGGATTGCAGGATGATAAAATGCTAAGCACTGTTGCAAAATTACATGTGCCTTACATTATGATGCATATGCGTGGCACACCACAAAACATGCAGCAACAAACAGATTACAAAGATATTTTGAAAGAGGTTCTTTCATTTTTTTCTGAAAGATTGGTGGCTGCTAAAGCATTAGGAATAAAAGATATTATCATTGACCCAGGTTTTGGCTTTGCAAAGAATTTAGAACAAAACTATGAGCTTTTGAATCATATGGAAGTCATGAATATCATTGAACACCCAATATTAGCAGGCATTAGCAGAAAATCAATGATTTACAAAACATTGGACACCACTGCTAGCCAAGCATTAAATGGCACAACAGCATTACATATGGTCTGCTTACAAAAAGGAGCAAAAATAGTACGAGTTCATGATGTTAAAGAAGCCATGGAATGTGTAAAACTCTATGAACAATTAAATGCCTAAGTTTATATTAATTTGTTGTCATCAATTTTCTTAATTTTACTAAAACGGTACTGATTGGATTTTTTAAATTTTATTGACTTTAGGATTACAGATGTTTTAGACATCATATTTGTTGCCGTACTACTATACTACATCTACAAACTAGTTAGAGGATCGGTTGCCATCAATATTTTTATCGGTATTGTTATCGTATGGGCTTTTTGGAAACTGACCGAATTGCTAGACATGCAAATGATCAGTAGTATGGTCGGTGCATTTATGCAAGTCGGACTTATTGCACTAATTATAGTTTTTCAGCAAGAGATTAGAAAGTTCCTATTAATGATAGGCTCTACCAATTTCGCGAACAAGAGAAATTTTGTGAAGCATTTTAAATTCTTAAAGCAAGAAGGCTTATCGACAGACACAGATGTTGATGCCATATTAAAAGCATGCGAGAAAATGGCGAGTACCAAAACAGGTGCTATTTTGGTTATCGAACGTAGCAACTCCTTAGATTTTATAAAGAGTACAGGTGATCGCATGAATATTGAGATTAACCAACCTATTCTTGAGAGTATCTTTTACAAGAACAGTACACTACATGATGGTGCGGCTGTTATTGTTGGGAATTATATTGTTGCTACAAGAGTAATTTTACCAGTTTCTAACGAGCGTAATATTCCGCTGCGTTTCGGGTTACGACATAGAGCTGCAGTAGGAATAAGTGAAAAGACCGATGCATTAAGTATTGTAGTTAGTGAAGAAACCGGATTAATCTCTTATATAAAAAACGGAGAATTTGTGCTGTACGACTCCATCACCCAATTAGGGAATATGCTTAAACAAGATTTGATATAGTGGAATGCAAAAACTGCCATACCAACCTAAGAACCGATTTCAGTTATTGTCCCGATTGTGGTGCTAAGGTAATTCGCAATAGACTTACAGTAAAAAATCTTTGGTATGATGCTACTGAGCGTTTTTTCAATATAGACAACACTTTTCTAATAACATTCAAACACCTTTTCACAAAACCTGAGGAAGTAATTGGCGGTTATATAAATGGTGTTAGAAAGAAATACCTAAACCCCATTAGCTATTTTACTATAGCCATTACCCTTGGAGGGTTATTTGCTTATGTATATTCTGAGTTTTTCCCAAATGCTCTAGATTTTGATTTTCTATATAAATCTGGAGATTCAATTACCGAAGCAGAAAAATTAGGACAGGATTTTCAAAAACAATGGAATGCTTACCTAATAAAATATCAAAGTCTCTTTTACATGGCTATGCTGCCATTTTTGGCATTAATTTCTAGACTTGTGTTTATCAATAAAAAGCAATTTAATTTAAGTGAGCATTTTGTAATTAACATTTATGCTTACTCACATTTATCTATAATTATAAATATTGCCTACTTACTGACCATTTGGAACTCTAAAATTATTTATTATGTTTCTATGGGTAATATGATATTCCAAATAGGATTCTTTACTTGGGTATTTTACAAACTATTTAATCTGACCATAAAGCAAACCATATTAAAACTATTTCTGTTCCTAATTTTAATAGGTACCTTATTTACAATTATTACAATTGGTATAGGCATTTATTTAGCTTTTTTCACTGACACCTTTCAGAAAATGGCTCCATAATTAAGCTACTTCCTCAGCTAAGAACTGAGCTTCATAAAGATTACTGTAGTAACCACCTTTTTTAAGCAGTTGTTTGTGTGTACCTGTCTCTACAATATTACCGGCATCCATCACAATAATTTTATCGGCTTTTTTAATAGTAGCTAAACGGTGGGCAATAACTATTGAAGTTCTTCCTTGCGTAATTTTATCAGTCGCCGACTGAATTAACTGCTCAGAATACGTGTCTACAGATGATGTAGCCTCATCTAAAATTAGAATACTAGGATTACTCACATAAGCCCGTAAAAATGCAATTAACTGACGCTGACCACTTGAAAGCATGGTACCTCTCTCTTTTACATTATACTGATAACCGCCTGGTAAACTCGTTATAAACTCATCTACACCAATAGCTTTAGCTGCATTTTCAATATCAGAAACACTTATTGCTGGGTTTTTTAAAGAAATATTATTTGCAATCGTATCTGCAAACAAAAAAACATCTTGCAATACCACCGCGATATGCGAACGTAATAAAGATAAATTGTACTCTTTAATATCTACACCATCAACCAAAATAGAACCAGAGTTAATCTCGTAAAACCTATTCAATAAATTAATTATCGTACTCTTACCTGCACCTGTAGCACCTACAATAGCAACTGTTTCTCCTGCCTTTACATCAAATGAAATTCCGTGTAAAACCTCTTCATCTTCCAAGTACCCAAAATGAACATTATCAAATTTGATATCGCCATTAACTATATCTTTCTCAAAAGAACCTATATTTTGAATATGACTATCGGTATCTAAAATTTTAAAAACTCTGTTGGCGGCAACCATCCCCATTTGTAGGGTATTAAACTTATCTGCAATTTGACGAAGTGGTCTAAAAAGCAAATCGATCAACATAATAAAAGCGAAAATTGTACCAGCTATATCCGTAGATATATTAGCAACATTTTGCAATCCGCCATACCAAACAATTAACCCCACGGTAAGTGAAGAAACAATTTCAGCAATCGGGAAGAAAATGGAGTTATACCAAACCGTTTTCAGCCAAGCTTTTTTATGCTTTTCGTTAATTTCCCTAAACTTATCGCTCTCAATTTTTTCACGAGTAAATAGCTGAACTATTTTCATACCCGTTATACGCTCTTGTACAAAAGAATTTAGATTAGAAACCTCTGCCCTAACTTCTGTAAAAGCCACTTTCATAGCCTTTTGAAACCATCTTGTAGCGTACATTATTATAGGTAATAACGCAAAAACTATTAAAGCGAGTTTCCAATTTATGAATAGCATAACAATGGCAGCAACTACCATTTTCAGCAAGTCTGCCACAATAACGAAAAAACCTTGACTAAATATCTCGCCAATTCGTTGCATATCTGCAACAGCTCTCGTTACCAATACGCCTAACGAAGAATTATCGAAATACTTCATTTTAAAAGAGAGCATTTTCTTGAAGAGACTTATACGAACATCTTTAATGACAGATTCGCCTAACCAGTTTGCGTAATAATTAAAAGCCAGCTGACAAATTACTTGACCAAGCAACACCACCAACATAGCAATGGTTAAGTAAAGCAACATTTCTGCATTGCTTTCTTTTATGGCTTCATCAATAATTTTCTTGACAATTAAGGGAGTAAGAATCGCAAAACAAGACAATAATATGGCAGCCAAAGCAACGCCATAAAAAGTAATTTTGTACGGTTTTGTGTAGGCGAGTAAGCGTTTAAAAAGACGAGTGTCAAATGCTTTGCCAGAATCCTTATCCATTCTTTAAAATAGTATTGGGGTAAACAATAGAGGTCAAATATAATCCTTTTGCAGGAACAGAAACGCCTGCTTTTGTTCTATCCTTGCTTTTTAGTATGGTATTAACATAGTCTGCGGGGTATTTTCCCAATCCTACATTAATTAATGTTCCGACAATGGCTCTAACCATATTACGCAGAAATCGATCTGCTGTAATCGTAAAAACAAGTTTATCATTTTTTAGCTCCCATTTTGCCTCTCTTAGGTCGCAAATATTAGTGTACACATCTGTATTCGATTTTGAAAAACATTCAAAATCTTTTTTACCCAACAACAACGCTGCAGCACTATTCATTTGAGCTATATCTAAGTCCTTCTTTACGAAATGAGCTAAATCTGTAGAAAAAGGATCTTTCTTTTTATCGATATGATATTCATAAGTTCTTGCCGTAGCATGAAAGCGTGCGTGTGCATCATCTTCTACTTCAAAAATTCGATCAACCGCAATATCGTTTGGTAAGAAAGAATTTAATCTAAAAATATATTCAGGAATATTCTCAAGAACATCAACATCAAAATGGGCGTACATTTCTTTGGCATGAACACCAGTATCTGTGCGACCTGCACCCATAAGCGAAACAGGCAAATTTAAGAGTTTAGACATGCCGTTCTCAAGCACTTCTTGAACAGTTATGGCATTAGGCTGATTTTGCCAGCCATGATAAGCTTTACCGAAGTATGAAAATTGAATGAAGAATCTCAAAAGTATGTGCTAGTTTTGTACTTCGCAAAGGTATTAAAAAGGATACGTTTTAACATTCGATCCAGCAAAGTCAAATAAGAATATTAGTTGTTCTATAAAACGAATCTATTTCCCCAATCAAATTGAAATCTAAAAATGACCAAAATCCTCTTACTTTCTGATACTCATTCTCATATTGACGATGCCATATTAAAGCATGTAAAATGGGCAGATGAAGTATGGCATGCCGGTGATATAGGGTCTTTAGACGTTACAGATGCCATTGCGAAATTAAAACCTTTAAAAGGAGTGCATGGTAATATTGACGACCATATAATTCAAAAAGAATTTCCTGAGAATAACCGTTTTTTTTGTGAAGGCGTAGATGTTTTTATAACTCATATAGGAGGATACCCACCTAAGTATAATATGAGAACTCGAGATATGATTAGAGAAAATCCGCCGAAATTATTCATTTGCGGGCATTCACATATTCTAAAAGTAATGATGGATAAGAAATTAGGAGTATTACATATGAACCCAGGTGCATGTGGGAAACATGGTTTTCACCAAGTACGTACCATGTTACGTTTTGTTATAGAAGGTGATAATATTAAAAACCTAGAAGTTATAGAGCTAGGAAAAAGATAAAATACAGGATGTTCTTCTCTATCCACATCCTGTATTCAGCTAATTAATATTCAAACGAAACGCCTAAAGAAAATGTACCGCCATCATAAATATTCTTACGATCAACTAAAAAGCCGGCATAATCAGAATATTGGGCGACCACATTAAAATGATCAGTCACTTTGTACATAGAAGTGACACCATAATTGGTAAAAGCAGTACCCTCGCCAAACAAGAACGATCCGCTTTGTACATTGTTTTCTGAAGATAATCGCTCTTGAATTTTTAGCTTACCGATTAGATAGAGTTTGTCAAAAAACAAATGACCCAGTTCTACCCCAGCCTGAAATTGATTACTAAAATCTTCTGTTCTAAAATTAACACTTGAGAAAGCAGAAGCGTAAGTTTTACCATTTTTAAAGCCGTGCGAAGCCGCAAGGGTTGTCCACACATTAAACTCCCCATCAGAAATTGGCAGGTTAATTTCATCAAACTCACCAAGTGCATTCGCATTCTTAGATTGTGCAAAATTACTACCATCGTTAGTGGGTATATCTAATGCTACTTGTAAAGACAACGGGAAGCTTTTTAATAATTTATACTTTACCCCTAATTGTATATTACCTACACCGCCAACAGTTTCCGTCGTACTAAAACTGTTTAAACGCACCAATGGCAAATCAACAATCGCCGTAAACCTATCTGAAATACCGTATTCACCATAAATTAATAGTGCACTCGTATTAAAAGTACTTCCTTGATCAGCCAATCTACCTTCTGTAGTATAATACTTATTTGACGAGAAATGTGCCGCCGATGCCTGAAGGTAAAATCCTTTAGCCTCTCTTGTCCAGCCACTTTGCGCTTGGGCATAAAAAGTGAAGACGCAACAGCATATAAATATGATGTTTTTTATTTTTTTCATAATTCTGTTATATTAAAGTAAAGCGGGTTGTTTTAAACCACATAATAAAAAAAGCCTTTGGGAGACATAGAAAAACAGAATCATGTGTCTCTATTCCCAAAGGCAGTAAAAAATTATATTAGTTTAAAGCAACATTACCAAATGGTATGTTAGCTGTAGCACACCAAAGAACAATGTGTGTATATTTAGCATCGGGTGTTTCGCTCAATTTAATAAACATCTCACCGTTATCGGCTACATTACCAATAAGCATTAAATCTGGATTTCCGTTAGCTGGATCTGGCGTAAAAACTTCAGAAGTCGATAAAAAGATACCAACCGTACCAGTACCTAATTCAGTAGTAAAGTCATCTGCAAAACGAACAAAACTTGTATCATCGGTATCGACACCTACCTCTACTAAGCCTTGTGTTGGTGTACCACTCTCTGCAACCAGGTTACCACTTAAGGTTACCATTAAATCGCCGACAGGTAATGACGAATCTACTTCTACCGTTTCTGTTTCAACTACAGTTTCTGTAACTGTCACTACTTCACCATCATCATCTGAACAACTAATAAAGAAAGTTGTCATAACACTAGCCAATAATACAAGAGTAAATTTTCTGTTTTTCATAATCGTAATTTTTAAAATGTTTAGTTTATAAAACAGTGTAACTAACGACTATCGTTAGCCTTGCTGTTTCTTGGGACAAACATAGAAATGTGGTATCACGAAGAATTCAAGAAAAAGTAAAGAGTGTATCACAGCAGATAGAAAAACTGCGATGTTTTTGTGATAATTAAAGAAAGGAGTGTTTTGAATTTAAAAAGTAAGGACATAAAAAAACCCGGAAACTACCCCGGGTTTTAACGCACTAATACTACTAAGATTATAGGTTTAACGCAAGCGATCAACAGATTTTACAAGATCTTCATCCTTTTTTATAGCCTTGTTAGCAAGAACCAAAAAAATGATAGAAAATACTGGAATCAGCATCCCAATACCCTTCTCAGAGACCAAAGTCTCTCCGGATAAGTTTAGTGATCGGTAAACGAAAAATCCTAATAAAAAAACATTCAATATCATGTTCAGCCTGTTTATGACAAACTGAGATTTTCTATTTTTAAATTGTACCATAGCCCATATTGCTAGAACAGTACTTACATAAAAGGCAATAGAAATAAGCATTTCATTATTTGCAAATACTTCAGTACCATCGACATGTATCCATAGGTTAAAGAAGAACGGTAGAATACCCGTAAGTATTGCTACAACTATCAAATAAAGGCTCTGTATTCTTTGAATCATAAATCAATTACCACTTTACACTGCAAAAATACATGTCTTTTCAAAAAATATAACCCTTTTATTCAAAATAATTTGTAATATTGCTACGTTATCACGTCATAACGCCTACCAGTAAGGAAATTATCTCCTTTAGATTATCCAAATAAAATATTTACTTCTTACAATACAAACTCTTATAATTTATTCTACTACTTAATGTTTGAGATTTCAGATTTAAAATCAAAAAAGCTACCTGAATTACAGGAAATTGCGAAAGGACTTAAGGTTCCTAAATTCAAAACCTTAAAAAAACTAGATTTAGTTTATCAGATTTTGGACTTACAAGCCGCTAATCCGAAGGTTGCCGCAGCGATAGCTCCAGCTACTACTGAAGAAGTTAGCAAGCCTGCAGAAGTAAAGCCAAAACCGAAGCCAAAGCCAAGACCTAGACCTCGTGTTGAAAAAAATACGAACAAAGAAACTAATGCTCCAGAGAAAGTGGCAGCAGAAAAGGTGGCACCTGCAAAGGCTAATGTAGCTAAAACAGAAAATTCTCAAGAAAGTGTTTCTAAGGAACCTGTTGAGCAAAAAAGGCCAAGACCAAGACCAAAAGCTGCAAACCAACCTAACAAAAAGAATTCGCCTCAGAACAACAATCATAAAAATAAACCTAATCCGAGACCTACTCACGACAAAAGTAATTTTGACAAAGATCTAAAGAATAGGTACAAAGAACCTGAGTATGAGTTTGACTCTATTATCGCCAGTGAAGGTGTTTTAGATATCATGCAAGATGGATACGGATTTTTACGCTCATCTGATTACAACTACTTATCATCACCTGATGATATTTATGTTTCTCAATCGCAAATACGTCTTTTCGGATTAAAAACAGGAGATACCGTATTAGGTAACGTAAGACCACCAAAAGAAGGAGAAAAGTATTTTCCACTTATTAAGGTGAATAAAATTAACGGGATAGACCCACAAATAGTTCGCGACCGTGTGTCATTCGAGCATTTGACTCCGTTATTCCCACAAGAAAAATTTAATTTGGCAGAACGCCAAAGCTCAATATCGACGCGTATTATCGATTTGTTCTCCCCAATCGGAAAAGGACAAAGAGGTATGATCGTATCTCAACCAAAGTCTGGTAAAACCATGCTTTTAAAAGATATTGCCAATGGTATTGCTGCAAATCACCCAGAAGTTTATCAAATTATATTATTAATTGATGAACGACCTGAGGAGGTTACCGACATGCAACGTAATGTACGTGGCGAGGTTGTCGCTTCAACTTTTGACAAAGAACCAACAGAACACGTACGTGTAGCCAATATTGTTTTAGAAAAAGCTAAGCGCTTAGTAGAATGTGGTCATGATGTTGTAATTCTTTTAGATTCGATTACACGTTTGGCAAGAGCATACAACACAGTGCAACCAGCATCTGGTAAAGTATTAAGTGGTGGTGTTGATGCCAATGCTTTACACAAGCCTAAGAGATTCTTTGGTGCTGCCCGAAATATTGAAAATGGCGGATCCCTTACCATAATTGCTACCGCATTAACAGAAACTGGATCTAAAATGGACGAGGTTATTTTTGAAGAATTCAAAGGTACCGGTAACATGGAACTTCAATTGGATCGTAAGATTGCGAACAGAAGAATTTTCCCTGCCATTGACCTTACATCTTCTAGTACACGTAGAGACGACATATTATTAGATGAAGCGACACTACAACGTATGTGGATCATGCGTAAGTACCTTGCAGACATGAACCCAGTAGAAGCGATGGAATTTATCGAACAACGCTTTAAACAAACTAAAAACAACGAAGAGTTCTTAATGACGATGAATCAGTAGAGCAATTCTAACCTATATTTTAAAATCCCGATTTCATATAGAAATCGGGATTTTTTATACCCTATAAATTCTGGCTTTATATAAAAATAGACGACTATTATTCTTTTTAATATCTTTAACACATTACAAAAGAACTCTCCCCCAGTCTTTTACCAATTTTCGTATTAATAATTTTAATTCTAAGAAAATGAAAAGACCAACCACCTTAAGTATCAAAATCGCCCTATTCTTCGCCCTAACAGCTATCGTTAGTTGCAATCAACCGCAAAAAGAAAATGATCCCAAAAATGAAAAACCAACAGTAGTTAAAGCACCTGCACAACTTATTGCCATACCTGAAGCTCAGAATATGTATGATTCTTATAGCAAAAGAAGAGTGCCATTAATTCAACACTACGAAGATTCTATAAATAGAACTCTTAAAAAGGACAAAGAATTTGATGTTGGTAGATTTGTATACTATGACTACAAAACAATCAAGCAATACTTAGCTTTTATAGAACAAGAGGCTGCAGATGCCGATGTAGAAATTTCGACTTTAAGGTTCTATTTCTCTAATTATCCAGATGAAGTTGTTTTTAAGAATACAAAAGATTCCATTAAACACCCTAGGCAGAATTCTATAATGCTTTCCCCTACCTACAATGATGGAAAACGAGATTACCTTTTCTACATTGCACAAGGTGCAAAAGGCAAGCAAGCAGTACCACTAACAAATGACTTTGAAGATATAAAGGGCTACAGCACTAGTATGCAAGAAAGAAACAAAGTTTACGCATCTATTGTGCCTAGCTCAAATTCAACAACCGTAGCACCGTTTAATCTACAAGGATCACAAAGTTTAACCCTAAATAGAGGATCAGGCGTTCCTCCACCAAAGAACCAATAATTTTACAAAAATAAGGTTGAAATTATGCTAGCGTACCTTTTGGACAATTACTACATGCCACTCTATTTTATAGCATTGGTGTTATGTATACTAAAATATCAATTATACTACGATACAGTTTTAAGGTATTTTCCAATACTACTAACCTATACCTTCATGTCAGAAGTATTAGGGCTAATAGTAAGAGACGTAGATGACATTCAATTAGTGTACAGACAAGAATATTACAATTACAACACCATAATTTTCAATATATATGATATTATTTTCTTTCTATATTTCTTTTTCGTCTATTATCAGTTGAGCGATAGTAGACTCACTAAAAATTTAATTAAATATGGCGGAGTAACTTTTTCACTAACGTGTATTGGCAATCTATTTCTTCAAGACTTTTTTACAGAGCCTCAAAATTTTGCCATCATTGTTGGATCGATAATTTTAATATACACAGCATCGACCTATTTATATAAACTAATAATTACCAAACATAGATTACCTATTTATAGAAATCTTTTATTTTGGCTATGTATTGGTATTTTATTTTTTTATATATGTTACCCTATAAGCATGTATATCTTATCTTTTGAATACGACTTTTTCATCCTCAATAATTTATCTAAATACCATTACATTTCTATAGGTGTATTTTACGCGTGCATTATCATTGGTCTTATATTAATGAAAAGGCTCAGAATAGCAAACGAAGTACTTCAATAAGATAGGCTATTTACAAAAAAGATAGAACAAAAAAAGCCTTCCTAATTAAAGGAAGGCTCTAAATTTTTACTTTAAAGCTAAATTATAGTGCAGATACGTGCTTAGCTAACTTGCTTTTTAAGTTGGCAGCTTTATTATCATGTATGATATTACGTTTTGCTAAACGATCGATCATACTAACAACACTTGGAAAAAGAGCCTCTGCATCTTTCTTAGATTCTTCTGAACGTAATCTTTTAATAGCATTACGTGTAGTTTTATGCTGATATCTATTTCTTAAACGAACTGCTTCGTTTCTTCTGATTCTCTTTAATGCCGACTTGTGATTTGCCATTTTATAATTTATTATAATTTCTTCGGATTCTCATCCATTCAATTTTTGTAGTCCGTAGGGGAATCGAACCCCTGTTACCAGGATGAAAACCTGGCGTCCTAACCCCTAGACGAACGGACCATTATGTCAATACTTGGAAATACATCCAACGGTTTAATTAGTAGTCCGTAGGGGAATCGAACCCCTGTTACCAGGATGAAAACCTGGCGTCCTAACCCCTAGACGAACGGACCATACTTTGCGCAATTGCGGATGCAAAAATACAAATATTTTTTACTATCACAACACCTACTTATTATTTTTTGAAAAAATTAATAAGCTTTAGCAAATAACACTCTTTTATTCGACGGTTTACCCGTTACCATACAAGTACCTTCTTCTTCTTTTGCATCTATGGGAATGCAACGTATAGTTGCCTTCGTCTCATTTTTAACACGTTCTTCAGTCTCTTTACTACCGTCCCAATGTGCAGAAATAAATCCACCTTTTTCTTTTAAAACTTTTTTAAATTCATCGTAAGAATTTACTTCAGTAATATGATTAGTTCTATAATCAAGTGCTTTTTGATACATATTCTGCTGAATATCTTCCATCAAAAACTCAATTTTAGCAACAACATCTGTTGCCGCAACGGTCTCTTTTTGCAATGTATCTCTTCTTGCCAACTCATAAGTACCATTTTCAAGGTCTCTTGGCCCAATTGCCAACCTTACCGGTACTCCGCGAAGCTCATACTCATTAAATTTAAAACCAGGCTTGTGCGTATCTCTATTATCGAATTTTACAGAAATACCCTTAGCTCTTAATTCTTTCACTAAAGGATTAACAGTCTCAGAAATTTGATCCAACTGGTCTAATCCTTTATAAATTGGTACAATAACAACTTGTATAGGTGCTAATTTCGGAGGAATCACCAATCCATTATCATCACTATGTGTCATAATCAATGCTCCCATTAATCGTGTTGAAACTCCCCAAGAGGTAGCCCAAACATATTCTTTACTACCTTCTTTAGTTGCAAATTTAACATCAAAGGCTTTTGCGAAATTCTGACCTAAAAAGTGAGAAGTACCAGCTTGTAACGCCTTACCATCTTGCATTAAAGCTTCAATACAATAGGTTTCAATAGCACCTGCAAAACGTTCGCTTTCTGTTTTAGTACCTTTTATGACAGGTACCGCCATATGGTTTTCTGCAAAATCGGCATAAACGTTCATCATTTGTTCTGCCTCTTCAATTGCTTCTTTTTCGGTTGCATGCGCCGTATGGCCTTCTTGCCATAAAAACTCTGCCGTTCTTAAAAACAATCTTGTACGCATTTCCCAGCGAACAACATTTGCCCATTGATTAATAAGCAATGGTAAATCTCTATAAGACTGTATCCATTTTTTATAGGTATCCCAAATGATGGTTTCAGAAGTAGGCCTAACAATTAGTTCTTCCTCTAATTTAGCATCTGGATCTACGATTATACCGCTTCCATCTTCAGCATTTTTTAACCTATAATGCGTAACTACAGCACATTCTTTAGCAAAACCCTCAACATGGCTTGCCTCTTTACTTAAATATGATTTAGGTATAAATAACGGGAAATAGGCATTCTCATGACCAGTTTCTTTAAACATCTTATCTAAACCTGCTTGCATTTTCTCCCAAATACCGTAACCATATGGTTTAATTACCATGCAGCCTCGTACACCAGAGTTTTCGGCTAAATCTGCCTTAACCACTAATTCGTTATACCATTTGGAATAATCCTCGCTTCTCTTCGTCAAATTTTTACTCATTATCTGGACTTTGGCACAAATTTTGTGAATATTAGTATATAATAATTGAGTAAAACTAGTTATTTTTAATATGTTCAACAATATAATTTTGATCCGATGATATATTCTATACCCCACAACAAACTTCGAAACATAACAATGTTGGTAACCTTAGCTGTCATAACAGCTTCCTGCGGTTCATATCAACAATCATCTTACTACGATAATGATGGTATTTATTCCGATGATGTTTCAACGACGGTCGAAAGACAACCTCAACAAAGAAATTACACACAGAATAATCCTGAAACGGATACGTACACCAACTATTTTGGTGAAAAAGCTGACCAATATGGCGAAATATTAGATGAAGAAATTTTTACTGATGTAGATTCTTATTCTAGTAATGATTTAAATCAAGATGTTCCAGAAGAACAATTAACAGATTATTACGCTACTGCAAATGACTATGAAGGTTATGGCAGCTGGGGAAGTAATAATGCTGATGTAAGCATTTACATTCATAACAACGGATGGAATAACTGGAACAATGGTGGTCTTTACGGATGGGGCTGGAACAATGTCGGTTATGCAGGTTTCTATGGTAGTGGCTGGGGTCAACCATGGGGCTGGAACAGATGGAATAGATGGAACAATTGGGGTTATGGCGGATTCGGATTCGGTTGGAACAACTGGGGATACGGATGGAACAGACCTTATTACGGTAACAATTTCGGATATGCATATGGCTACGGTTATGGCAACAGATACTACAGTCGCAACAATAGATATTCTAACAGAAACTATGCATTAAACAATTCTAGAAGAGGAAACTACACAAGACAAACGTCTAATAATAGTGGGCTTTCTTCAACAGCAGCAAGAGGTCGTTCAAATGTGAACACTAGAGGTAATTCTTCTAGATATAGAACTACTACCGGCAGAGCATCAACAGCTAGAAGTTCTGCAAACACTCGTAGTTCAAGAACCTATTCAGGTAATACATCGGCAAGAAGATCTGTTGGCGTTGATCAGAATAGAGCTTATAGAACAAGTAGAAGCACTAGAGCAACACCTAGATACAGCAGTAGCTCTTCAAGAAACTACAGTAGTAGATACAGTAACAGCCCTAGAACATCTAGTTCTAGCACCGCAAGATCAAGCAGTAGGGTTGCAGTACCTAGAACTTCGACATATAGAAATTCTGGTTCTAGCTCTAGAAGTTATTCTTCAGGTAGAAGTTCTGGCAGCAGTTCTAGAAGCAGTAACTATAACTCTGGTAGAAGTAGTTCTAGAAGTAGCAATTATAGCTCTGGCAGAAGCAGTTCAAGCGGTAGTTCTTACAGAAGCTCAGGTAGCAGCTCTAGAAGTTCAAGCAGTGGGTCTTCATCTAGATCTTCTGGCTCGTCTAGAAGTAGTAGTGGCCGAAGAAACTAAAATCAAACATTTATCACCTTTGAATTATTGATATGAAAAGATATTTAACTTTCGTAATACTAATGGCATGTGCCGTTATTAGCGCACAAAATATAAATGAAGCTTTACGTTACGGTACTGAAAACCTACAAGGCACAGCTCGCTTTCAAGCGATGGGCGGAGCGTTTGGCGCATTAGGTGGAGATTTGTCATCTCTAAATATTAACCCTGCGGGATCAGCTGTTTTTAACAACAGCCTCTTTACCATTAGTGGATCTAACTACCACACCAATAATGATGCACGTTATTTTGGCGATGCATTGATCACCAAAAACAATAACATTCAACTAAATCAAATTGGTGGTGCGTTTGTTTTTAAAAATACAGATTCTAATTCTGACTGGAAAAAATTTACTTTAGCTTTCAATTACGATTTGGTGAACAATTTCGATAACGAATATTATGTTTCAGGAAGCGCTACTGAAGGTATCGATACTTATTTTCTAGAATATGCAGGCGGCACTCCTTTTGGTTCTATTCTTTTACAAAATGGCGAGTTTTTAGAAGAAGCATATCTAGATATTGGCTCAGCACAAGGATTTAGAGATCAACAAACTTTCTTAGGATACTATGGCGGAATTCTTGATCCAGAAACCGAAGATGACAACAACACCAATTACATCAGCAATTCCCTTTATGATTTTATTGATCAAGATTTTTTAAGAAGAACCACTGGCTACAATAGTAAGTTTACTGTTAATGTTGCTTCTCAATATAAAGAGAACCTTTATGTTGGTGCCTCATTAAATTTTCATAGCGTACTATACACTCAGTTTGATCAATTTACTGAAGATGGATACGAACCTAATTCAGAAATTCGAAGAACAACTTTTGATAATTATTTAGAAACAGAAGGTAACGGCTTCTCTTTTACATTAGGCGCTATTGCTAAACTAAATGAAACTGTTCGTTTAGGTGGTAGCTACCAATCTCCTACTTGGTATCGTTTAGAAGACAATACTTCTCAACGTGTAAATTCAGATTTAGCAGATGAAGATATTAATTTCATCAATTTTAATGTGGTGAATTTATTCGAGAAATACACTGTAAAGACCCCTGGTAAACTAACAGGTAGTTTAGCTGTAATTTTTGCAAAAGACGGATTATTAAGTTTTGATTACGGATATCAAGATTTTTCTCAATCGGAATTACGCCCTACCAACGACCCAAGTTTTCAGACTGTAAATTCTCAAATTGCAAGTGATTTAGGTGCTGTTTCTACATTTAGACTTGGTGGTGAGTATAGAATTCAACAAGTAAGCCTTAGAGCGGGGTATCGCTTTGAACAGAGTCCGTATGCAAACGGAAATACAATCGGTGATCTAAACGCCGTTTCTGGTGGTATTGGTTATAACTTCGGTGGCAGTAAATTAGATTTCGCGCTTAGCCGTTCTCAACAAGATGTTAGCGAAAGACTTTTTAATGCCGGTATTACAACACCTGCTATGATTGATAGAGGTATTATGAATGCAACATTGAGTTATACGATCAATTTCTAAAGGATATAAAATTAAATCATAAAAAAGGGGAGCAATTTGCTCCCCTTTTTTGTTTATCTCTTTAATGAAAAATGTGTCTTTCGGGTTTTTGCTACGAGTAGCCCCTCTTCCATATCACCATATTCAAACCTGAACCAGTAATCTGTAGAAGTCATTTGCTGTCCGTTGTAATTTCCGTCCCAGCTATCATTCGCCCCAAGCTGCTTCAACAACTTACCGTATCTATCAAAAATAAATACCACAGGGTTATTTAAAGTTTCAATTCCCTCCACATTCCAATCATCATTTATTCCATCACCATTTGGAGTAAAGAATTTCGGATAACCAACAACTAAAAATTCTATAGGGTTTGTAATTCCGCATCCATTTTTATCATTGATAACAACTGTATTCACACCCGGAGGCACATTCATAAAAACAGGATTGTCTTGAAATACGCCGTCGTTAATCGCATATTCATAATCCCCATCACCTTCAACAAAAAATTCAATATTATTTTGATCAGGATCAATAGACAGGTTACTATCTAATGTTTCAACACGGTCTAATATAGGTGTTCCAAAAAAGGTTATCAATACTCCGCTCTCATCAGCCACTGTTGGCGGTGTGCCCGTTATGGTAGTAATTGTAGCAAAATAGCGTCCGGTATTCGGGCTAGCTACTACCAATTCAGCACCAAAATCTCCAGAACCGGTAAGCGTATCATCAACCACACCGTCATCTTCATAATCTACCGTCCACTCTACATTGGCAATATCTGCACCTGCAGGTGAATTCAATGCACTAATAGTTATTGGGTCATCGCCCTCACAAGCAATAATATCCAATCCTAAAAACTCATCTCTTAATGTACAATCTAATGCAGTATCTTGACTATCACTTACAGAACTACCCGTAAACGTCAACATAAAAGGCTCAGGATCTCCAGTAAAATTATCTGCAAAATTATTTATCAATATGTAATAAATCTCTCCGGGAATAACATCTAGATACTCATCATAAGTATTTTGACTACCCGTTAAAGATGCACGACCTTCTTCACCGCTTTCTGGGTTAACCCCTAGTCCCGTAAAATTAGTATCGTTTACTTCATAATTACAACGAATAGGTTGTGCTGTACCATTACTTATATCGGCACAATCAACATCTGGACCATAAACAGCAAAATCCCACTCGGCAGTTGGCGTAGAACCTGAAGTCGCCAATGCCTCAATATCAAAACCAACCTGACCACCTGTGCCCGCTCTAAAAACGAACCAAGAAGTATTGAATTCAATATTTGCAGAAGAAAGACTACCTTTTTCTAAACACCCCGTTTGAAGTATTACGTCTGGGTCAAAATCATCAACATCACCTGTTCCGCCGGCAAGACCCATAATAGGTCGATCGGCACAAACTGGTATAGCCGTTCTACAATCGGCTGAATTCTGTGCAGTTAGGTTCCAATAAAAAAGAAACAAACAACATATAGAACAAAGAAGTGTTCTCATAAAAGTGTAGCTTATTAGTATACGTGATGTATATTATAACTACACATGACTTGCTTTAGTATCTTACAACGGATATTCTTGCGTTTAATCGATAAAATGCACTAATTAAGCCTAAACAACAGAGTTAACGCTTTAAAGTAAAATGATTATTAATGTAAGATGCGTCTGTATCTTCACCTAAAGAATTGGTGTAAGATAGCTTGAACCAATAGTCAGATTCCGGCAATAACGTACCATTAAAAGAACCGTTCCAACCACTAGAGTTTTCAAATATCTGATGCAATAATTTACCGTAACGATCATAAATAGTAATTACAGGATTATCTAAAGCAGATAGACCATCAACTTTCCAAACATCATTTACGTTATCTCCATTGGGAGTAAAGAACTTTGGAAAACCAACTACTACAATATCCCTAGTATCAGATCCACAACCATTAATATCACGGACCGTAATGGTATGCTCTCCAGGAAACAAATTATTGAACACCCCACTACTCTGTGGCGCATCATTATCTACTTGAAACTCAAAATCGCCGCTTTCTTCCAAGAAAACATTGACCACATTAGAAGCATCATTTTCATATTCTATAGTAATATCTGAAATTACCGGCGGACTAGAAAAAACCACAGTAACAGAACGCACGGTAATACATTGTATCAACCCTCCTATGTTCGTTACAGATAACGTATACACACCAGGCTCTGCAACGGTAATTAATGATGATGTTTGACCAGAGCTCCATTCATATGTAAAATCATTATCGGGTATACGTTGCCCAATAGTTACAATCGGCTCATCGCCACAAATAAATACCTCTGTTTCAAAATCTAGAACAGGAAGTTCAATTCCGTTAATATCAAAGGTTTCAGAAGCATCAAAACATATAGAATTTTCTATAGATGTCGTTCTTACATAAATGGTTTCTAAAACTTCTGTTGGTATAAATTCTTTTGAAAGTGCGTTTGCACCGTCAATTGCATCTTCAAAACTTTCATGATAAGAAACACGAAACTCCATAGGACTCTGCCCTCCTAACGCTTCAGCATCCTTTACATTTAAATCGATAGCTGTACCATCTAAACATGCCGTTTCATCTTCTAAAGAAAATGTTTCTGGCGATGGAGCATATGCAACTTGGGTTTCGCTTGTTAAAGGATTACCTGAATTTCGCACTATTATTACACGATACATGCCAGAAACGGCAATAGAGAGTTCTGGGTCATTTTCACCTGGTATCCGTTGGTAACCTGCTCCAGCATCCAATTCCCATTGATAATTTTTGGCATCTACAGTAGTTGCATCTAAAACCACAGTATCGTTATCACATGCTATTATTGGCGGACCTAATAAATTATCTATAATATTACAATCTAGCGCAGAGTTTGGGAACTCCACAAATATGTTACCTGAAAACTGAATAGAAAATCCTGTATTGTTGTTACTGAAATTATTGATCATGAGAAGATATTCTTCTCCCGGTTCAACATCTAACCAATCATCATATTGTATATTATCTATACCTGTAGGGTCCTCTCCTACCCCAATAAAACTACTACCATCATCATTATCAAAGTAATTACACCGCACAGGGTCACCTAAAGCACTGCAGTCGTTTGTTTTGTATAAGGCAAAATCCCAATCTTCGCTTGTATCAAATCCGATATTAAAACCTAACTGACCTATTTCACCAATCTTAAACTTATACCAAGCAGAATTAGTTTCTATAGTAGAACTACCAATTATACAACCAGAAATAAATGTACCGTTGAAATCGTCAATACCATAACCATCAGTACCACCATTTACTGGGGTATTATAGCAAATAGGAACCGCATTGGCGCAATCTGCCGACACCTGTGCAAAACAAGTGAAGATGCTAAAAAAGCAAATTAATAAAATGGATATACCATACTTGATCATAGAGGCCTTCTCATTTGAAAAATTAAAATTAACTAGACCTTAACGTTATGGCTAATTTATGTTGTGTAATGCCCGTATTTGGTTATAAAGTGGCACATATTGTATATCTTTGCAGCTTCTAAAAGATAGATAAAATGAAAATTGAGGATACACTGGAAGATCAATTTGATGAATTAGGAAACGATCATATTTCTACATCAGAGGATACTCCTTTACGTTCAGATGCCTTTGATTTGGATGATGCCGAAAAGATTGAACGCATTCGCGAAAACGTACGCGAAATTATGCTAACCTTAGGTTTAGATTTAACCGACGATAGCCTAAAAGGCACTCCGAACCGAGTTGCTAAAATGTATGTAAACGAAATATTCGGTGGCTTAAGCCCTGCAAGAAAACCTAAGGCTTCTACTTTTGATAATAAGTACAAGTATGGTGAAATGTTGGTTGAAAAGAATATTACTCTTTACTCTACTTGCGAACATCATTTACTACCCATTGTAGGTCGCGCACATGTTGCCTATATTTCTAATGGTACCGTTGTTGGTCTTTCTAAGATGAATCGTATTGTAGACTATTATGCTAAACGTCCACAAGTTCAAGAGCGCTTAAATATTCAAATCGTAAGAGAATTACAAAAAGCTTTAGGCACGGAGGATGTTGCTTGTGTTATAGATGCAAAACATCTTTGTGTAAATTCTAGAGGAATTCGCGATATTGACAGTAGCACCGTAACTGCAGAATATGGTGGTAAGTTTAAAGAAGAATTAGTACGCCGCGAGTTTTTGAACTACCTTAATTTAGATACCCATTTTTAATAGCATATAGCTTCATGCAATTATACGAAAGTCAAGAAATCAAAGTATATAATTCCCTAACCGGAAAAAAAGAAGTTTTCAAACCCATAAACGAAGGCCACATAGGCATGTATGTTTGTGGACCAACAGTGTATAGCAATGTACATTTAGGAAACTGTAGAACTTTCATGTCTTTTGATATGATTTTCAGATACTTTAAACACCTAGGTTACAAAGTACGTTATGTTCGTAATATTACAGATGCCGGTCACTTAGTTGATGATGCGGAAGATGGTGAAGATAAAATTGCTAAAAAAGCACGATTAGAAAAGCTAGAACCGATGGAGGTTGTACAGCGATATACTGTAGATTTTCATAATATTTTAGAGAAATTCAATTTTCTACCTCCAAGTATTGAGCCCACAGCTACTGGACATATTATAGAACAAATTGAAATTATTAAGGATATTCTTAAAAAAGGATTTGCCTATGAAACTAATGGTTCTGTTTATTTTGACGTTGCAAAGTTCAACCAAGAACATGAGTACGGTAAATTAAGTGGCCGTAAGCTTGAAGACATGATAGCTAACACTCGTGATCTTGCCGCTCAAGACGATAAGCATAATCCGCAAGATTTTGCTTTATGGAAAAAAGCTGAACCACAACATATCATGAGGTGGCCTTCGCCATGGGGCGACGGTTTCCCAGGGTGGCATTTAGAATGTACTGCGATGAGCACAAAATACTTAGGCGAGACATTTGATATTCACGGAGGCGGAATGGATCTTAAATTCCCACACCATGAATGTGAAATAGCTCAGGCTGAAGCTTGTAATGGTCAAAGTCCTGTAAACTATTGGTTACATGCCAATATGCTGACCTTGAACGGAAGAAAAATGGCTAAATCAACGGGTAACAGTATTTTACCTGGTGAGATATTTTCTGGTGAAAACGAGATTCTTAGCAAGCCCTTCTCCCCTTCTATGGTGCGTTTCTTTATGATGCAGGCACATTACACCAGTATTTTAGATATAAGTAATGATGCTTTACTAGCATCTGAAAAAGGATTCAATAAATTGATGGAGGCAATCAATTCAATTAAATCTTTAAATACCGGTAAGACTACCGATTTTGATGTTACAGCTTGGAAAACATCTTGCTATGCAGCCATGAACGATGATTTTAATTCGCCTATCTTAATTGCAAAACTGTTTGATGCCGTTAAGCACATCAACCTTATTAAAGAAGGTGCTGAATCTATTACTGAAGAAGATAAACTTGAGTTGGAGAACACCATACACGGTTTCGTTTTTGATGTTTTAGGCTTAGAGAACAAAAGTAGTTCTGATGCCGATACCGAAAAACTAGGTGGTGTTGTAGAGTTATTGATTGAATTACGTAAATCAGCGAGAGAAAATAAAGATTTTGCCACATCTGATCAAATACGTGATCAATTATCAGTATTAGGTATTCAATTAAAAGACGGTAAAGAAGGTACTACATATAGCCTGTAATCTTAATCTAAAAATCTAGATTTCTGTATTTTAGACTGGTATTCTCCAGGAGCTACTTGTTGCCTTGTTTTGAAAACTCTATTAAAATAAGACCTACTTTCAAACCCGCAATCGAGATATACATCTTTTATGCTTCGCTTAGGATCTTGCAGTAAGCCAACGGCTAATTTTATACGTTCGTTATTAATAAACTCAACAGGAGAAATACCCAACTCCAATTTAAAAGTCCTATAAAAATGTGAAGGACTCATACAAGCTATCTTACTAAGCGCATCTACCGTTAATGATTTATGCACATTATCTCTAATGTAACGTATAACTTCTGTCAGCCTACTTTCTTTTTTAACCGATAAAGTAGCATTACTATAAATTTTTCGTTCATTAGTCTGTAGAATTCTAATGATAAGTTCACGCAACATATTATCTACAAATACATCTTTAGATGGGTGATCTTCAGAAAACAAGAACAAAAGCCGTTGTATAATTTGAAATATGCCTCTATCATTTACAAAGTGAAAATTGTAGTCCATTAATCCCCATGCATCCTTATTACTTTTAGGCATGTTCTCATTCATGAATTGCAATACCTTATTTATTTTATCCTCAGAAATAGCCATTGCCAAACATCTAGTCGGGTTTTTCGCCATTGCCTCTGGAAAATCAATACACATACCTTCATTCGCAGGTAAAACCAAAGATTCACCAGGTAAAAAATCAAAAGACTCATAATCGCGCAAGTGCATAATCTTCTTCCCTTGAATCATACTGGCCAAAACAGGCTGTTCAAATTTCAAAAGAACACTTGCAGCTTGCTCATGCGTTTCAAAAACATGCATAGCCGCATTATTCATCGTATAAGAGGTTTGGTTCTCTACCATAGTCTCTAGACGTCTTCCTTTTAAGAAACTCTCAGCTAAACGAATCACACTTATATTGATTTAATTTTAAGAAATTTACAAAAAAATATACTTAAAAAAATCATAATATCATTAAATGATAGAATAGTTCACACTATTCATAGAATCGGTCAGACAATCTAAGAAAGTGGTAGTTACATTTAGAACAACAAACAAAACATGCTCCCACTTAGGAGTTCTAAATCTATTAATACTTAAATCATATATTATGAGCACAACAGCAACTGTAGAAAAAGATGTACTTCAAAAACCGAAGTTTAAAAACCAATATGAAAATTTTATTGGGGGCAAGTGGGTAGCACCAAGTAAGGGAGAATATTTTGACAATATTTCACCTGTAGACGGTAAGTCTTTCACAAAAATACCTAGATCAACAGCGGAAGATATAGAAAAGGCTATAGATGCCTCGTGGGAAGCTGCTAAATCATGGAATGCATCTTCAGCGACCGAAAGAAGTAATATGCTTTTAAAAATTGCCGATAGAATAGAACAAAACATTGAGGTATTGGCGAGAGCTGAAACGTGGGACAATGGCAAAGCCATTCGTGAAACTATGGCTGCAGATCTACCATTAGCAGTCGATCACTTTAGATATTTTGCAGGTGTTATTAGAGCAGAAGAAGGATCGGTCAGTGAGTTAGATTCTAATACAGTTGCCCTAAACGTCACCGAACCATTAGGCGTCGTGGGTCAAATTATACCATGGAACTTTCCCTTATTGATGGCTACTTGGAAATTAGCCCCAGCATTGGCTGCAGGTAACTGTGTTGTTCTAAAACCGGCAGAACAAACCCCGGTTGCAATTTTAATATTAATGGAAATTATTGAAGGTATTCTACCTGATGGTGTTCTTAACGTGGTAAACGGTTTTGGTGCAGAAGCTGGCAAGCCATTGGCATCTAGCCCAAGAATTGACAAAATTGCCTTTACCGGAGAAACTACAACCGGACAATTAATTATGCAATATGCATCTAAAAATATTACTCCCGTTACATTAGAACTTGGTGGTAAATCTCCGAATGTATTCTTTGAGAGTATTATGGATGCCGATGATGAGTTCTTTGACAAGTGCTTAGAAGGGGCAAATATGTTCGCATTAAACCAAGGCGAAGTTTGTACTTGTCCGTCACGTATGCTAGTTCAAGAAAGTATTTATGACAAGTTTATAGAACGTGTAATCGAACGTACCAAGGCAATTAAAATGGGACACCCATTAGACCCCAATACTATGATGGGCGCACAGGCTTCTAACGATCAATTTGAAAAAATTCTTAACTACATACAAATAGGTAAAGAAGAAGGTTGTGAAGTACTTACTGGTGGTGAGCAAGCATATAACGAAGGTTTAGAAGGTGGCTACTATGTTCAGCCGACGATTCTAAAAGGAAATAATAAAATGCGCGTTTTTCAAGAAGAAATATTTGGACCTGTACTCTGTGTAACTACTTTCAAAGATGAAGCAGAAGCTATTGAAATTGCCAACGACACATTGTATGGCTTAGGTGCCGGAGTTTGGACACGTGATACACACCAAGCATATCAAATTTCTAGAGCTATTAAAGCAGGTAGAGTTTGGGTAAACTGTTATCACTTATACCCTGCACATGCACCTTTCGGTGGATACAAAAAATCAGGTATCGGTAGAGAAAACCATAAAATGATGTTAGCTCATTATCGTCAAACGAAAAATATGCTAATCTCTTATGACAAGAAGAAAATGGGATTCTTTTAATAGCCAAAAAACATGAAAACTAAACGAGTATTAGTTACCGAAAAAGCAGCTGCTGTAATAGCAGAACTTAAACAAAAGCATGGCGAACTCATGTTTCACCAAAGCGGCGGTTGCTGTGATGGCTCTGCGCCTATGTGCTTTGAGAAAGGTGATTTAATGCTAGATGATAACGATGTCTGGTTAGGAAATATTGAAGGGTGCGATTTTCATATGTCGCGAGACCAATTTGAATATTGGAAACATACTCAACTCACCCTTGATGTGACACCAGGTATTGGTTCAAGTTTTTCATTAGAAATACCCATGGGTATTCGATTCTTAATCAAATCTAGACTATACTCTGAAGAAGAGGCCGAACATTTAGAACCGATTAGAATAGGTGCTTAAAAACTAATTTATTTGATAGAAGTCCGGATGTAACTCATCCGGCCTTCTTCTTTTAACCAAGTTGACACTTTTGTAGTAAATTTGCACTATCAATTTATAGCTGTGAAAATTTCATTGAAAAAAATACTGATTGCCCCTTTTGTATTTCTAGTTCGTTTTTATCAAGTGGCAATATCTCCATATACTCCTGCAACCTGCAGATACTCCCCCACATGTTCTCAATACACATTAGAAGCGTTAAAAAAACACGGCTTATTTAAAGGAGGATGGATGGCGATTAAACGTATTTTCAGCTGCAACCCTTGGGGTGGAAAAGGATATGACCCAGTTCCTTAAATAAAGTTCAAGTTGAAAACTCAAGTTCAAGTTCAAGCTCAAGACGCAAGTTCAAGTCAAAAAAACGTTAGTTAAAATTAAAAGTTCAGTTGAAAAAAACTTTTGACATAGTCAAATAAAAAAATCTCTTTTCTAATATCTAATTTCTCTACTCTATATTCTATTCTCTTTTTTCTATCTTCTCGTTCACCTATAATCTTAACCCTCTTTTAACTAAATGCAAAACCGATTTTCCTATTCTAAAGCCTAGGGAGATTTCTATTTTATTATCTTAGCCTTTCAAAATTCAACACATGCATTTCTTAGGAATTACTTGGAATCCGAATGAGACACTTTTCAACATCGGATTCATACAAATAAAGTACTACAATCTTCTTTGGATCACCGCCTTTGCTTTAGGTTGGTTTATCATGAAAAAGATATTCCTTAACGAGAAAAAATCTGTCGAGCAACTAGACTCCCTTTTCATATACACTGTTTTAAGTACCATGTTAGGTGCCAGATTAGGTCATGTTTTCTTTTACGATTGGGCTTACTATTCTAATCACCTTATAGAAATTTTGATTCCTGTTCGCGAAAGTGCATCAGGCAGTCTATTGTTTGGTTTAATAGACGGGTATGAATTTACAGGATTTGCCGGTTTAGCTAGTCACGGTGCTACAATTGGTATTATTATAGGCACCTATTTATACACTAGAAAATTCCCTGAATTCAAAATGCTCTGGATATTTGACAGAATGGTCATACCTGTTGCTATTGGTTGTTTTTGTGTACGTTTAGGAAACTTTTTCAATTCTGAAATCAATGGTAAAATTGTAGATGAGAATTTCATATTCGCTACCAAATTCATTCGCGACTCAGACGACTTACATCCATCAAAAGCACTGGGCATTACACAAGAAAAAACTTTAAATGCCGCTTACGCTGCAATTGAGAACAATCCGCAGTTTTCGCAATACTTAGCTGAAATACCATATCGTCATCCGGCACAATTATACGAAGGTATAGGCTACCTTTTAATATTTGTTCTACTATACTTTCTGTACTGGAAAACTGATAAAAAGAATAAGCCAGGGTATTTATTTGGATTGTTTTTTGTGTTATTATGGACCGTTCGTTTCTTAGTTGAATTCGTAAAGAAAAGTCAGGGCGGATTCGAAGAATCTTTAGGGCTACTATCAACCGGTCAATGGTTAAGTATTCCTTTTATCCTAGTTGGATTATACTTCATGTTCAAAAAAACTAAAACTGCATAATATTGAAAACAATACATAAAGGTTCGGTTATTCTAATAGTTGTAGCACTGCTACTTTTCTCTTGTAAAGAAGCGTCAAAAAAAACTATAGCTACGCAAAGTATAGATTTCACTCATGAAGGAGACTTATCTGTCTTTTTAAATTCAAGTGACACGTTAAAAACCAAATTCAATATTGAGTTTGCAGAAACTGATTACGAGACCCAAACCGGACTCATGTACCGAAAGGGAATGGATAGTAACCAAGGAATGTTATTTATTTTCCCTGATGAGCGAGTACATTCTTTTTACATGAAGAATACAGAGTTTCCCTTAGATATTATTTACATAAAAGAAGATTTAAGAATTGCCAGTTTTCAAGAAAATGCACAGCCACTTAATGAGTCTGGGCTAACATCTCAAGTGCCTATCAAATATGTACTTGAAATCAACGGAGGTTTAGCACAAGAATTAGGGTTATCTATAGGCGACAGCATTAGCTTCAGCAGAAAATAGAGCTCTTGCCCTTTTATATTTTATAGTAATACAATGCCAGTACACGTACTATTTAACGAAGAATCTAAACGGTTACTTTTTAAAGAAGTACAGCCATCAGATTTCGAAACCTGGCTATCTTTTCATGAAGAACCTTTAAGTAGTCAATATTGGGTAGGATTACCACAAGATCCAAAAGAAGCCTGTCAACAACAGTTTAATAGAATTTTCGAGCGCTACAATGACAACTTGGGCGGCATGAATGCACTATACCTAAAAAGCACAAATACTTTAGTAGGTCTTTGTGGTTTGCTGATACAAGAAGTAAATGGTAAAAAAGAATTAGAAATAGGGTATTCTATACTGCCAAAGTACTGGCGACAAGGCTTTGCGTTTGAAGCAGCCCAAAAATGTAAGCAAGTAGCTTTTGCAAAAGAATGGACAACTAGTTTAATATCCATCATTCAAGTTGATAATGTTCCTTCGCAAAAAACAGCTTTAAAAAACGGTATGTTTTTAGATTTTACGACTACCTACCACAACAATACAGTTCATATTTTTAGAATAAATGCATCATGAATCATTGGGTAATTTACTTAGATAATAATTCTGATAAAAAAGGCTTTTTAAAAGATTTTCAAAAAGGGAGCATACCACAAGAACTACAGGAGTTTGAAAATAAAACCGGAAGCTTATTTTCTCCTTTCACCTTAGAAAAATTAATTGATGAAGAAGATAAGCACGATAAAAAAATTATCAGTGCTGAGCATCAAGCACTAGAAACTATGTCTAGTGGTGAGCAAAAGAGAGCCTTACTATATTACTTACTGAACGAAGAACCAGATTATATTATTCTAGATAATCCTTTTGATAATTTAGATATCGCCTTTCAAGAAGCAATAAAAACGATACTTAAAGATCACTCTAAACACATTTCATTTATTCAGTTAGCAAGCCGAAAGTCAGACACGCTATCATTCATAAATTGTTTTGGGAATTTGAATAAGAATATATTCGCAATCACCGAGAGTACATCCTCAAATGATAACGAAATCCACAGTGCTTTCAATGCCATTCGTATTCCACAATCTAACACAACCTACCCAAATATTGAATCTCCATTAATAGATTTCAAAGATGTCAGCATATCCTACGAAAGTAAAAAAATATTAAATGCTATTAACTGGACCATAAAGAAGGGAGATTTTTGGCAATTATCGGGCACCAACGGAAGTGGAAAATCAACTATACTCTCCATGATATTTGGGGATAACCCTAAAGCATTCGGTCAGGAAATCTATCTATTCGGGAATAAAAAAGGAAGTGGCGAGAGCGTTTGGGATATAAAACAAAAAATAGGCTATTACGCCCCTGCAATGACACTTAAATTCAATGGCAGACATTCTATTGAAAACATGTTGATCTCAGGTTTAAACGATTCTGTAGGGCTTTATACCATCCCAACAGAGCTACAAAAGAGAATCATTAAACAATGGCTGCTCTTGTTAGATCTCTATCCTATAAAAAATAAGTATTTCAATACGCTGTCAACAGGTCAGCAACGTTTAATAATGACAGCGCGTGCCATGGTCAAAAGACCACCAATTCTAATTTTAGATGAGCCTACGGCAGGCATGGATGACGAATCTGCTAGCTTATTGGTTTCTTTAGTGAATAAATTTGCAGAAGAAACCGATACCGCAATAATTTTCGTTTCACATAGAAAAGAAAAAGGTCTAAAACCCAAACGGACTTTAGACCTTATACCCAGTGAGCATGGCTCATCGGGAATCATTAAATGATTACAAACTTTTATAAAGCAAAAAAGCCGTTCATTTCTGAACGGCTTTTTCTATTTGAGTTAGTTGTATTATCTACTCTTCAATTTTTACTTCAGCTTCACCAGAAGTAACTTTCTTACTCAATGCATCGAACATTACAGGAGTTGCAATAAATACAGATGAGTATGTACCCACAACAACACCAACAATCATTGCGAACATGAATCCTCTTAACGACTCACCTCCAAAAATGAAGATTGCCAATAATACTACCAAAGTAGTTAATGAAGTATTCAATGTTCTACTTAACGTACTATTAATAGCATAGTTAATGTTAGAACCGCCTTTCCAGCCGCGTTCTGCCAAAGTCTCACGAATACGGTCAAATACTACCACGGTATCATTCAACGAGTAACCAATTACTGTCAAAATCGCTGCAATAAAAGCTTGATCAATTTCCATGCTAAAAGGCATTAGTTTTCCGAATATTGAGAATACACCAAGTACAATCAATACATCATGGAATACTGCAGTTACAGCACCCAATGAGAATTGCCATCTTCTAAATCTAATTAAGATATAAAGGAACACTACAAGTAATGAACCTAAAATTGCTAAGAATGCATTTTTCTGAATATCATCTGCAATCGTTGGTCCAACCTTTACAGATGCTAAAATACCAACGGCTTCTTCATCTACACCACCTAATACAAAAGCTTCTTTACTAAAACCATCTGGTAAGTATTTTTGAAGCGAAGTATATAATTTATCTTGAATTTCAGTATCTACTTCGATACCTTCTACATCTACTTTATAAGGAGTTGTAATTTTTACTTGGTTAGACTCACCGTATGTTTTCACATTAGTTCCGCTACCAAATACAGTATTCAATTCTGATGTTATTTCAGAAGGATTTACAGGGTGCTCGAAACGTACAGTATACGAACGTCCACCAATGAAATCTACACCTTTCTGTAATCCTGGACCTGCTAACAATGAGAATAAACCAATTGCTATTAAAATTCCAGATATTACATAAGCAATCTTTCTTTTCGCCAAGAAATCAACATTGATTCCCTTGAAAAGGTTTTTAGTGATGCCAGTAGAGAAATCTAAGCTTCTACCTTTTCCACTAATATACCAGTCGATTAATAAACGAGTAATGAATATTGCAGTAAATAAAGATGTTACAATACCGATAAGTAATGTAGTTGCGAAACCTTTAATCGGACCTGAACCAAATATGAATAAGATAATTGCAGTTAAACCAGTAGTAATGTTCGCATCTAAAATAGAAGATAGTGCATTACCAAAACCGTCAGCTACAGCTTGACTCTTGCCTTTACCTTTCGCTAATTCTTCTTTAATACGCTCAAAGATCAGCACGTTGGCATCAACCGACATACCAAGTGTTAAAACGATACCAGCAATACCAGGCAATGTTAACACCGCATTTAAACTAGTTAAGACACCGAATATCAATAAGATGTTCAACATTAAAGCAATATCAGCAAATACACCTGCTTTACCATAATAACCAATCATCCATAAAAGAACGATTACAAAAGCAATTAAAAATGACATAAAACCACTATCAATAGCTTCTTGACCCAATGAAGGACCAACAATTTCTGATTGAATAATTTCTGCAGAAGCAGGTAATTTACCAGCTCTAAGAACGTTTGAAATATCTTTAGTTTCATTTACTGTAAAGTCACCCGTAATTTCTGAACGACCACCAGAGATAGGACCAGAAGAAACACCAGGAGCAGTATATACTTTATTATCTAAAACAATAGCAATACCAGTCTGGTTCGTGTAAGCGTCACCTGTTAGTTTTTCCCATTCTTTAGCACCTTTCGTATTCATGGTCATAGAAACAGCAGGCTTGCTGAACTGATCGAAATCTGCTCTTGCATCACTTACTACATCACCACTAATTCTAGGTGTACCGTCACGATTAGATTTTAAAGCATACAAATCGATAACTTCAGTTTCTTCAGCCGATGGTCTCTCCCATACAAATTTTGTAAACTGAATATCAGCAGGCAATAACCTTCTAATTTCTGGCATTCTTAAGTAAGAACCAATAGTAGCAGTATCTTTAATAGCCGCACGAAACATTGCATTTGATCCTGGATTAGCAGGAATCAATAATTCGTATAAAGGATTTACCTGTGTCGCTAAATCTAAAGAATCAGCAGAAACATCAGATAATAAAGAATCTAATTCAGATTCTTCTTTAATTTGTTCTGGTTGCTTAACCTCAACAATCGTTTTTAATTTCTCATTCGCTTGAATAAGGAATGTACTAAAGCTAGTATTACTTTGCTTGTACGTTTCCCAAAATTCTAATTGAGCAGTACTTGATAATAAATCTTGTGCACGAGCGATATCTCTAGCACCAGGCAATTCAACTAGAATACGACCTGAGTTACCTTCTCTTTGAATGTTTGGCTGTGTTACACCAAAACCATCGATACGTTCTCTTAATACTTCAAATGCAGAAACGATAGATTCATCTATTTTTCTTATGATGATAGGCTTAACCTCATCATCAGACATTTGAAAGTTGATTTCATCACTAAGACCTTTATTTGCAAAGATATCTGGTGAAGCCAATTTAGTATCTCCTTTTATCTTATCGAAAGCTTCAAAGAACAAATCGATATATGTATCATCACTATTTCTAGAAGCTACATCTGCATCAGCTAAAGCCTTGTTGAAAACTGGGCTTTTAGTGTTATTTGCCAATCCTTTAAGGATATCCTTAATTGAGATTTGCAAAGTAACGTTGATACCACCTTTAAGGTCAAGACCTTTGTTAAGTTCTTTCTTTTTAGCCTCATTGTAATTGGTATAACCAAATACAGGATCGCTACCAATAGAATCAAGATAGCTTGCTGCTGCAACTTCTCTTTTTGCTACATAACCTTCTTCTGATTCAGAAATACGGCTAACCGCGAATTTATTCGCTTCTTTTTCTACTTTACTAGTTACGAAAGTATAGGATAGCTGGTAAATACTAACTAACCCAAATAATAAAGCAAAAAGCTTTATAAGTCCCTTGTTTTGCATTTGTAATAATTTAATTTATGTTGATTATTATTTTGAATATTATAAAAATCTAAGGCAAATCACTTTTACGTAAAGTAATTACGTCGCTTAGAAATATTTTTAAATGGAATTAACTATTCCCATAAACATAAGGTCCTGCCCTTACTTCTGGTATTGTTCGTGAAGAGTTTTCTATTGCTATTGCAATAGTTCTATTTATTTTAAATGCTGTATCTACAATTGCGTCTTGCTCAAAAACTATGGTTTCACTAAACGGCAAAACTACTGGATAAGAAAACGTTTTATCATCGTGCTTCTGAGGCACAACCAGTGTAGCGTTTAACGTAACACCGTCATCAGCTTGCTGATGAAGATCAGAAACTACTAAATTATAGGTCTCAGGAAATTCTTTTTTTGGAGAATCGGAAGGAGATTCTTCTTCATTAGATATTGACTGATGGTTTTCTTGAGAAAGAAACTCCTTAACACTAAGGGCATCAACATCGCTATAATAACGAATACTTAATTGTGCACCGTCATTTTCTACTATTTCTATAGCATCAACACCTAAGACTTCTAACTTCTTGGTGATAACTGCCAAAACATCATCATGAGCAGTACCTGAAGCTAATTCTACATCTGCAAATTGTAATGATATTTGCTGATTAGAAGCTTTCTTTTGCTCTTGACTTAACCCAAATAAGGCTAGAATAATAAATAAAGTACTTACGCACCATTTTGCATTCATGCGGCAAATATAAAAAGAAAGATTATTCTAGGTAGTATATTTTTTACAATATATATTTCTAAAGCATACCTTATTAAACTAACAAAGCCTTTATAGTTAGACTACAAAGGCTTTGTTTTATATTTAAGAGTTTATAAACTACAACTCTAAAAGACCATTAGTTTTAGTTACACCAGCGGCACTTTCTTTCATTTTTGCTTTTTCAGCATCACTTAAAGGAATATCGATAATCTTCTCGATACCATCTTTTCCTAATATCACCGGTACACCGATACAGATATCATTCAATCCGTATTCACCATCTAACATAGTCGAACATGGAAACATTTTCTTTTGATCACAAGCAATTGCCTGTACCATAGAAGAAACTGCTGCACCTGGAGCGTACCATGCGCTAGTACCTAATAATTTAGTTAATGTTGCACCACCAACTTTGGTATCATCAGCAACTTGCTGTAATCTATCTGCAGATAAAAATTCTGATACACGTATACTGTTTCTAGTTGCGTGAGATGTTAATGGCACCATACCAGTATCACTATGACCACCGATTACCATACCGTCGATATCAGAAATAGGAGCTTCCATAGCTTCTGCTAAACGATACTTAAAACGAGCGCTATCTAAAGCACCACCCATACCAATTATTCTATTTTTAGGTAAACCAGTAGTTTTATGTACCAAGTATGTCATCGTATCCATAGGGTTACTAACAACTATAATGATAACATTCGGAGAATGCTTTAAAAGGTTGCTTGAAACTGTTTTTACAATACCAGCATTAATACCTATTAATTCTTCTCTAGTCATACCTGGTTTTCTTGGAATACCAGAAGTAATTACAGCAATATGGCTATCAGCGGTTTTAGCATAGTCATTTGTACTACCTGAAATCTTAGTATCGAACCCCATCAATGATGCAGTTTGCATCAAATCCATAGCCTTACCTTCTGCATAACCTTCTTTAATATCCAAAATAACCACTTCTGAAGCAAAATCTTTAATGGCAATGTATTCTGCACAACTAGCACCTACTGCACCAGCACCTACAACTGTAACTTTCATTTATTTCTATTTTATGAATTATTATATATAAAATGGTACGTCCACTTTATGTTTATTGAATTTTCACTCCAAAAATAGGTATTTATTGACGAAATATGCTATTGAACTATTGATTTAATTAGCTCTCAAAGCCTTTAAAAACATCGATAAAATGCAGCTTTTGTTAAAAAAAATTGCGCTTTAACGAAGATATCGTGAATTAGTTACCATACATCGAATTAAAGTAATAACCCAAAATTAGTCACGTTAATTACTGTGGATCCCAAATCCAAAATTAAATTAACCTACTTATGACTAAGAAGTTCCTCTCTTTGTTGGCGATATGCGCCATAGTGTTTCTTGCGAACTGTTCTAGGATCGAACAAAACAACGATCCTATTATAGGAATATGGTCGCAATCTGAATTAATAGTAACCGAAAATTCTTCGAAACAAACTGTTCGTAAAGAATGGATTTTTAATGATGTTTTCTTAGGAAGATATCATGAAATCGATGGTTCTACAACTACCCTAAAAACAGATTTCAATTGGTCCAAACAAGGCGATATTTATACAGTTGAGTATAAAGGTCTTGACGGCAAACCCAACAATATAATCACTATTAAATCTACTGATGATGGTTTTTATCTTCAGAAGAAAGATGGTGCTACATTGGCAATAAGGGAATAAACAATTTTAACAGGGCCATGGGAAAAAGGCTGTCCGGAGGGATCTGGGCAGTCTTTTTTATACCCATTGTTGTTCTAAAACAGCTTTTAACAAGTATTACCTACGCTTATTTAAAGCACAAAAAAAGGTCCGACGGAATTAGAGATAATTCCTATCGGACCTTTTTAAATTTAAAACTTCTCTTTATCTAAAACCGAAGTTGATACCAACGGTAGCAGTATTGAATTCTCCTAAGTTATATTCCGCATTCAATCTAAAGAAACCTAATTTAAGTTTCGTACCTAAAGTACCTGTAACCCCATTTACTTTTTCAGTGATTGAAAAAGGATCTATATATGTTTCAGAAGCAAAAGGTCCACTCGTTACTCTGTACGTACCTAATACATCTGTTACCGATTTACCAGTAATATAATTGACACCACCATAAAAATTAATGATCGGTAGTTTTGTAGATACCACAGCACCGAATGCCCAACTACTAATTTCAGCTTCTATTCTTTGATTTTCACCATCAACTAAATTGGCATTTGCCAAATCATAATCACCGCTAATATTGGTATACCCAATAACTGCTGAAATAGCTACGGGTAATATCTTATCTGCCGGTAATAGTTTTGTGAAATCATGCTGAATGCCTAAACCGAACAAACCAATAGAAGCATCTTCATATTCCATTTTAGGAAGAAATCTTGCTTTTACCTCTGTACCTTTAATCAAACCTACACTTGCTTGCACATATCCTGAAGGAACGAAATCGATATCTTCTCCCGATAGACCAGATGGCAGCTCAAAAGTCTCACGAACCGTTACCCCCAATACTTCGCCTTCCACAAATACTTCTGTACCAGAAATATCGCCTAAGGCAGTTGAAACCGGTCTTGCCACACCTGGGTTATCAACAAAATCTAAATTCTGATAATCATTAGCATCTAAGATAAATGTCTTCTTATCTTCTTTATTCTTAAAACCGGTAATATTACCAATGATAGAAATTTCAAAACCACCTAAGGGTTTTGCATCAGCGGTATTATACCAACCTGTTGACATACTATACACCACACTTTCAGAAAGCGGAGCCATGTAATCTGTTGTAAAGCGTTCTGCATCTTCAACACCGGCCGAAAGCACATTATTGAAATCTGCTTGAGCAGAAGCCGTTAAGCATGTTCCAACAAAAATACAAGTAAGTAGATTTTTCATATTTCTAATTTTACCTAAAACTAAAAAACCTGCGCTGTAAGCGCAGGTTTTTGTTGTGTAAGTGGTATTTTCTATGTGTCAATGTTTGCATAAACAGCATTCTTCTCAATAAATTCTCTTCTTGGCGGTACTTCGTCACCCATAAGCATAGAGAAAACACGATCCGTTTCGGTCGGGTTATCAATTTGTATTTGACGTAAAGTTCTAAACTCTGGGTTCATAGTAGTATCCCACAATTGAGATGCATTCATCTCCCCAAGACCTTTGTATCGTTGAATACTAACACCACCACTGTAGCTATCAGCAATTTCATCACGCTCTTTATCACTCCAAGCGTATTGTTTTTTCTGACCTTTCTTCACTAAGTATAAAGGCGGAGTAGCAATATAAATATGCCCTTGCTCTACCAACTCTTTCATGTAACGGAAGAAAAAGGTTAAAATAAGTGTTTCAATATGGCTACCATCGACATCGGCATCACACATGATGACTACCTTATGATATCTAAGTTTGTCAAGATTCAATGCCTTACTATCTTCTTCGGTACCAATAGTTACCCCCAAAGCAGTATACATATTCTTGATTTCTTCGTTTTCAAAAACCTTGTGTTGCATGGCTTTTTCAACATTCAAAATCTTACCTCTTAAAGGCAGAATTGCTTGAAAATTACGATCACGACCCATTTTTGCAGTTCCACCCGCCGAATCTCCCTCGACAAGGAATATCTCACATTTTTCAGGATCTTGTTCAGAACAATCTGATAATTTACCAGGTAAACCACCACCGCTCATTACATTCTTACGCTGAACCATTTCACGAGCTTTAGAAGCTGCATGTCTAGCTTGCGCTGCAAGAATTACTTTCTGAACAATAGTTTTAGCGTCGTCTGGGTGCTCTTCTAAATAATTTGTCAGCATTTCAGACACTGCCTGACTTACTGCTGCAGAAACCTCGCGGTTACCTAATTTTGTTTTCGTCTGACCTTCGAACTGAGGCTCAGAAACTTTCACAGATACAATTGCCGTAAGACCTTCACGGAAATCATCTCCTTGAATTTCAAACTTTAATTTATCTAACATTCCAGAAGCATCTGCATATTTCTTAAGGGTAGAAGTCAAACCTCTTCTAAAACCAGATAAATGCGTACCACCTTCGTGTGTATTAATATTGTTTACGTAAGAATGAAGATTCTCTGTATAACTCGTATTATAGATCATAGCTACTTCTACTGGGATGTCGTTCTTCTCCCCTTCCATAGAAATAACGTCTTTAATCAAAGACTCACGGTTACCATCTAAAAACTTAACAAACTCTTTAAGTCCGTCATTAGAAACGAATGTTTCACTAACAAACTCCCCTTTTTCATCTTTTTGGCGCTTATCGGTAATACTGATAGTAACCCCTTTGTTCAAGAAAGAAAGCTCACGCATTCTGTTCGCCAAAGTTTCGTAGCTATACTCTATAGTTTGAGTAAATATGGTATCATCTGGATGAAAAGTTACCTCAGTACCTCTTTCAGTCGTCTCTCCTATTCTTTTAACAGGGTATAACGCTTTACCTCTAGAGTATTCTTGTTGCCAAACAACACCCTCTCTATATACCGTTGCCGATAAATGATCAGATAATGCATTTACACAAGAAACACCAACACCGTGAAGACCACCAGAAACTTTGTAAGAATCTTTATCGAACTTACCACCTGCACCAATTTTGGTCATTACAACCTGTAATGCAGATACGCCTTCTTTTTTGTGAAGATCGACAGGTATACCCCTACCGTTATCTTTAGTGGTTATTGAATTATCTTCATTGATGATTACGCTAATGGTGTCGCAATGCCCACCCATAGCCTCATCAATTGAGTTATCTACTACTTCATATACCAAATGGTGCAAACCACGGACCCCAACATCACCAATATACATGGATGGACGCATACGTACGTGCTCCATACCCTCTAAGGCCTGAATACTATCTGCCGAATAATTTTTCTTATTTGCTTCTTCGCTCATAAAATTATGGTTGTTTTACTTCAAATTTTGCAATCTTACAAATATACGCAATACCCCGTGAAATATAGCCTTTCTAGGTATTGGACAAATGCAAGTTATCAACAATAATTGTGGAAAATTAGCCCTCAGCTCTTAAATAGCGGCATAAATTATAAAACAGCCCTAAATTGAAGTGAGAAAGCCGAAAAAATCCTTAAAGCCAACCTATTTGACCAATAGTAAATTGTCATAATTCCATCAAAAAAGGCATTAATTTTTACACTATGTTAACATTTTACACCTGAAATTGACGGGATAAAGCTGATTACTTGCGCTATCGCTGTTAATGGGGAAAAATTAAGATTTACTTTAGATATGGATGTTAATTTAGAGTCATAATCTTAAAACAATCTATTATGAACGAGGAACAATTTAAAGGAAAATGGAATATAGCAAAAGGGAAACTTAAGCAGCAATATGCTGACTTAACAGATGATGACCTAACCTACGCGGAAGGAAAATCTGATGAGCTATTAGGAAGAATTCAAGAAAAAACCGGAGAGTCTAAAGAGAAATTGAAAAAAATGATAAACGACTTATAGTCTACTTCATTTTTATAAAAAAGCAAACCCCGTCTACAAAGTAGACGGGGTTTTGACAATAGATATAATGACTAATTCAAACCCTATTGTTTAACATATGCTTCGTCATGTACGTTAGCTATTGCTCTACCAGAAGGGTCGTTCATATTTTTAAACGCCTCATCCCATTCTAAAGCTGTCGCTGTACTACAAGCTACACTTGCCTCTTGTGGTACACTTAAAGCTGCAGCATCACTAGGAAAATGCCCTTCAAAAATTGTTCTATAGTAATACTCTTCTTTGTTTAATGGTGTGTTGATAGGAAAACGGAATGCCGCATTCTCTATTTGCTCATTGGTTACCTCTTTGTCGACCAATTCTTTTAGGGTATCGATCCAACTGTAACCAACACCATCACTAAACTGCTCTTTTTGTCTCCATGCTACACTTTCTGGTATCATATCTTCAAATGCCTTACGAACTACCCATTTCTCCATACGTTCGCCGTTGATCATTTTATCTTGTGGGTTGATGCGCATAGCAACATCCATAAACTCTTTATCTAAGAATGGTACACGACCTTCAATTCCCCAAGCAGCTAAACTCTTATTAGCTCTTAAACAATCGTACATATGCAACTTATCTAATTTACGTACGGTCTCTTCGTGAAATTCTTGTGCACTTGGCGCTTTATGAAAGTATAGGTAACCTCCAAACAACTCATCTGCACCTTCACCAGACAACACCATTTTTATCCCCATAGACTTAATAACACGAGCCATTAAGTACATTGGCGTAGAAGAACGAATGGTGGTAATATCATAAGTTTCTATGTTATAAATAACATCTTTTATAGCATCTAAACCTTCTTGTATAGTAAACTTAATTTCGTGGTGTACGGTACCGATATGATCAGCAACTTTTTTTGCAGCTGCCAAATCTGGTGATCCTTCTAAACCAACAGAGAAAGAGTGTAATTGTGGGTACCATGCATCTACAGTATCGCCACTTTCAATTCTTTTCTGCGCGTATTTTTTAGCAATAGCAGAGGTTACAGAAGAATCTAAACCACCTGATAATAAAACTCCGTAAGGCACATCAGACATTAACTGTCTGTGAACTGCAGCCTCTAAAGCCTCTTTAACTTCTTGTATGCTTGTTGCGTTGTCTTTAACGGCATCATACTCCATCCAATCTCTAGTGTACCATTTTTTTAATTGTCCGTCAGAACTATGTAAATAATGTCCTGGAGGAAATAATTCTATTTTAGTACACGTACCTTCTAATGCTTTTAATTCTGATGCTACGTAGAATGTTCCGTTTTTATCCCATCCCATATATAATGGAATAATACCCATATGATCACGAGCAACAAAATATTCATCTTTCTCAGCATCATAAATAGTGAAACCGAAAATACCGTTCAATTCATCTAAGAAGTCAACTCCTTTTTCTTGATACAAAGCCAATATTACTTCACAGTCAGACTCTGTTTTAAAATCGTATTTGCCTTCAAATTGCTTACGTAACTCTCTATGATTATATATTTCACCATTAGCCGCTAGTATCAATTTACCATTCGGACTCAATAATGGTTGTTTTCCAGAAGCTGGATCTACAATAGCCAAACGCTCATGCGCTAAAATGGCTTTATCATCTGCATAGATACCACTCCAATCTGGACCTCTATGTCTAATTTTCTTCGACATCTCTAAAAGTTGAGGCCTAAGTACTTCAGTACTTTCCTTAACATCAAATGCACATACTATTCCACACATAATCTAATAATTATATCATTTCGAATACAAATATCAATTTATTGTTTCAATTAACAAACACATATGTCAATTATGGTTACATATTGTAATTATAAAATACATTTTAAGTTCGATTTGACATATATTGCTATAAATTCATGTTTAAAACGTGATGAAATGTAACAATCAAAAATTTAACTTCTTTTTATTAACACTAGTGTAAGGAACTGCTTAGTTTTATGACCTAGAAAACCAAACAAATGATTATGAAAAAAGTATTTACACTAGCTACACTAATGTTAGCCTTAGTTTTAACCTCTACAGTATCTGCTCAAGAGTTCTCTGGAATAGACAAAAGCCCAATGGATATGGCTGCCTACCCTACAGATTACAAAGTTTCTGAAAAGGCAGTACGTATTATTTACGGAAGACCACAATTGAAAGGTCGTTCTATGGAAGAATTAGCTCCAACAGGAAAAGTATGGAGAACAGGTGCGAACGAAGCTCCTGAAATTACATTTTATAAGGATGTAAAATTCGGCGGTAAAGATGTTAAAGCTGGAACATATTCTTTATTCACGATACCTGGTGCAGATGAATGGACAGTTATTTTGAATAAAAACTTAAACCAATGGGGTTCTTATTTCTACGATGAAGCTTCTGATGTTGCTCGTGTAACTGTACCTAACGGTTCTGATGATGCGTCGCTTGAAGAATTTTCTATCGCTTTCAAAGAAGCTAACGGTGGTGCTCAATTAGTAATGGGTTGGGACAAAACAAGAGTTGCTGTTCCAATTACTATGTAATTAGAAACACGATATAATAAAAAAACCTCGGTCATTGACCGAGGTTTTTTTTTGAACTTTTTTTTATTCTTTTATCGAACGATACCGTTTACAAAAGTCTGCTCGGCACGAATGGTAGGTATTTCTGCTACAGGCACCGTCATCATATCTTTATCGTAAATGACAAAATCTGCGACCTTACCTGGTTCTATACTCCCTTTTTCATCTTCTTCAAAATTAGAGTACGCTGCCCAAATCGTCATACCTTTTAAGGTTTCTTCTCTTGACAAAGCTTCTTCCATTTGAAAGCCTCCTTTTGGGTATCCGCTAGTATCTTGTCTTGCTACGGCTGCATAGAATGTCAAAAACGGACTCACGTCTTCTACAGGAAAATCGGTACCTAGTGCAATTGTACCTGCTTTATTCAATAAAGTTTTATAAGCATAAGCTCCTTTTACTCTTTCTCCCAAGCGGTCTTCTGCCCAATACATATCACTTGTAGCGTGAGTAGGTTGTACTGACGGAATAATACCATCTTCAAAATAATCGAAATCGCTTTGTGTCAGTACTTGCGCATGTTCAATTTTCCATCGCCTATCAGATTTACCTTGTAGTACGTTTTTATAAGCTCTTAATACTGCAATATTTGCAGAGTCGCCAATAGCGTGGGTATTCATTTGATATTCTGAATTTGCTAGTTTTTGAGCTAAAGCTTCAATATCTGCAACGGGAGTAATCATCGCCCCGAAGTGCTCAGGCAAATCACTATACTCTTCTCTTAAAGCAGCTCCCCTAGAACCTAAAGCTCCGTCACCATAAACTTTAATAGACCGCACATTCAATCGATCGGTTTTAATTGGTCCTTTATTTATAAAGTAATCAACATCTTCTTTATTATTGCTCACCATAGCATATATTCTAATCGATAATTCACCTGCCTGTTGCAAGCTATCAATAAGCTCAATAGTACTTCTATCTAAACCTGCATCATTTACAGTTGTTAGTCCGTGGTTCAAACTAATACGCTCTGCATCTTTCAAAGCCTTAATTCTATCTTCTAAACTTGGTGCCGGCATAATACTATCTATAAGTGACATTGGGTTATCTACCAAAATTCCTGTAATACCAGAATAGCCATTTTCCCATTTTTTTACAATTTCGCCACCTTCGACTTTGGTGCTCCAATCGATACCTGCCATATCTAATGCTTTCTGATTCACCAAATAAGCATGACCGTCTACACGCTCTAAAGCCACCGGTATATCAGGAAAAATAGTATCTAATTGTGCTTTGGTAGGGAATTCTTTGATTTCCCAATCGTTTTGATCCCAACCTCTACCTCTAACAAAAGACTTAGGGTTGGCAGTATGAAATGCTCTTACACGCTCCAATACTTCATCAAAACTTTTAGTACCCACCAAATCTACCAATTGTTGTGTAAGTCCTAATCCGTAAAAATGACAATGTGCATCAATTAAACCGGGAGTAATCGCTCTACCATCGGCATCGATTAATTGATCAGAAGTATAAACATCTCTTATTTCATCTGTAGTCCCTACAGCTATAAACTTACCATCTTGCACAGCAAACGCTTGTGCTTCAGAAAAAGAATCATCTACGGTATAGACTTTGGCATTTACGATTACGAGGTCGACTTTCTCTTTCATGAGTTCGCAACCAGATAATAACACAAGTAGTATTGGAAGTAGTTTTTTCAAAACAAAAATAGTTAGTTAGTAAAATCGTCAAATAAGGCTATAAGTGCCTTTTTAAATAATTACTGAAAACTAAGTATTTTTTCGGAAAGATTTAAATCTTTATTCTAGAGGTAATTGGCGCTTTGCTAAAACATCGCTTGAGCCACTCTCAGAATAAAATTCGCCAATCATCTTATCACCTTCTACTTCAAGAACAAAAGAGGTACGTTCTATACCTTCTATATTAATATTAAAATTGATGCGATTATCATCAACCCTAATATCTTGACCATTTAAAGAACCCGTTTTTAAGCTAATGACAACTTGGTAAACATTATTTGGTTTCGATATGAAAATACGCCCCTTTCTATAAGGTGCATCAGCATCTGGCATTAAAAATTCCCAAACACCCAAAACAGGGCTTTTATCTATTATTTGCTCATGCTTTATACCATCGAATGATGAATTTACCGAACCATTTTCGATAAACGAATTCATAAATAAAACATTTGTAAATAAGACAATTTTTATTAAAACATGGTTAGTGTTCATTTTATAAAGTATTGTTTTATGTGCATTAGTAACGATACTAATTTAAATATATTTTATAGATTGTAAGGTTTTTACTACTGCAATTTATTTTTCGCTACAATCCAATTGTTTAATTTTTCTTCTAATAATACCAAAGGTAAACTACCAGAATCTAATATTTGACTATGAAATTCCCTAATATTGAATTTATCTCCTAAGGCTTTTTCTGCTTTTGTTCTTAATTCTCTAATTTTCAGTTGACCCATTTTATAGGATAGGGCCTGACCCGGAGTAGCCATATAACGTTCTATTTCGGCTATAATACTTTCTTCTGACTCCGCCTCATTATCCAATGAATATTGAATGGCTTTTTCTCTAGACCAACCTTTTGCATGAATACCTATGTCAACTACTAAGCGAATTGCTCTATGCATCTCCATACTCAACATACCAAAATACTGATAAGGGTCTGTATAAATTCCCAATTCCTTTCCTAATGATTCTGCGTATAACGCCCAACCTTCTACAAATACACCCATACTCTCAGGATGCAAAAATTCAGGAAGCTCATTATTCTCTTGCTGTAAACTTAATTGAAAGTGATGCCCAGGTATGGCTTCATGTAAAAACAAAGCCTCATCATGCACCATATTATAACTCTTAACATCAGGAATCGGAACATAGAAAATACCAGCTCTCGATCCGTCTTTTGATCCTGGCACATATTCTGCACTTGCCGATGCTTCTCTAAATGCTTCTGTTCTACGCACATTGAAACCCGCTTTTGGGGTCAAGGCAAATAACGAATCTATACCTAAGGCAATGCGATCATTTATAGCATTAAAACTTTCAATGACTTCTTCTGGTTTTGAAAAAGGCATCAGTTCTTTTTTATTACGCAACGAATTGAAGAATGATTTTAAGTCTCCTTTAAACCCTATTTCTTTTTTTACTGCTTCCATTTCTTTAGAAATACGAGCTACTTCAGACAAACCTAATTCATGAATTTCATCAGCATTCATGTTTGTAGTGGTATGTAATTTTATTAAATATTGATAGGTTTCTTTTCCGTTGGGCAAGTCTAACATGCCATCTGTATCTCTACAAGCAGGCAAATATACCTCGGTTAAAAACTTATTTAATTCTATATACTTAGGAGTTAATTTTTCTTGAATGAAATCTTCATAATTACTTTGCAGTATATCCATATCAACATCAGACAGTCCCTCAGGGAAATTCATTATCGGCTGATAGAATAGATTTTCTTCAAGCGGAACATCAATAAACGACTGTATCTGTGGCAACATTTTTAAGGTCAGCACTTTTGGCAGCACAACACCTTTATCCATACCTATTTTCATCTTTTCGATAGACGTATCTAAAAATACCAAGTAATCTTCTAACCTACTTAACCAATTATTATAATCTTCAATACTTTTAAAGGGCTGTACACTGGTACCACCTGCCAATTGGGCAACATACAAATGCAACGATTGTATCTGAAAAAGTGGCATTAACTCAAAATTCGGCAAATCATAAATTGGTGAAGCAACCGTTACTATAGGGTTCATAACGCCTTCTAACTTCACAGTACAATCCCACTGCATAACACGCATGCTCATATAATCGGCAGCACTAACGTTCGTGGAATCGTATTTACTTAATTCATCTAAAAAATAAGAGTATCGATCTTTTAGATGTAAAATGTAATCATCAGAAATGTAATTGGCTATGGTATCATTATATGCCGAAAAACCAGCTTTGGTAGCCTCTATAGGGTTGATGCTTTTCTTAAACTCATAAAACTCGGTAAAAACCTCAGCAATAGGTTTCGTTGTGGCGATCTGTTCTTCTTTTGGAGATTCTTTACATGAAGTAATAACAGCAACGAATAATAAAAGCCAAAGTGTACGAATCATAGTATTAGAATTTGTACTGAAAAATACAAAACTAATACTATGCAATGAAGTCTATTTTACGGAATTTCAGAAACCGTTTACTTTTTGGATTTGGAATTCGCCTTCTCCTTAATTTTTACGTAAATCAGCTTTTTACGTCCCTTAGAATCTTCTCTTCTTTCAATTTCGAAATGAGGAATGGAATTGATTAGCGGAGTCAGTTTTTGAAATCCGTAATTACGAGAATCGAAATTAGGTTGCTTCTTTTGTAATAAGCTACCAACATCGCCCAAAAAAGCCCAACCATCATCATCGGCAACATCATCTATAGTTGTTGAAATAAAACGTAATGCTTTAGGCGTAATCTTATCAACCGTATTCTTTTCTGTCGGAGTTTTATCTGTAGCATCTGAAGTTTCTTCTTCTGATCTACCCTTAAGAATTTCTATATAAATGAATTTATCACAAGCTACAATAAACGGATTAGGAGTTTTTCGCTCGCCAATACCAAATACCTGCATACCTGCTTCTCTTAATCGTGTAGCCAAACGTGTAAAATCACTATCACTACTAACAATACAGAATCCGTTTACCTTACCAGAATAAAGCACATCCATAGCATCGATAATCATGGCAGAATCGGTGGCATTTTTACCTTGCGTATAGCCGTATTGCTGAATAGGTGTAATAGCATTTTCAAGCAATACATTTTTCCATTTCCCTAAGCGTGGGTTGGTCCAATCGCCATAAATACGTTTAATGGTAGGATTACCATATTTAGCAATTTCCTCCATCATTTCTTTTACATAAGCTGACGGTATATTATCGCCATCTATCAATACTGCTAAATTCAAATCCATTTTTGTAGTGTTTTATGTAAAGATAAATTGATTTCTACTTGAACAGCAAGATGTTAACCAATAAAGTTAAAAATGATTTTTTTTACTGTCTATTATCCTCTTTTTTAGAACTGATTATTAAAAAAGAAAAGACTAGATAAACGTATTTCGAGTACTATATCAAAAATCCATCATCAATTAAAACAACACATGAAAAGGGTGCTTTGGTACTTTTATCAAGGTGTTTTAACATAGAAATATTGTTAGCAACAAAGTCTAGTATAGCGTTCACTCATTTTATGATTAACTTGTTTACCGAAAAACAAATCAGAATACATGAAAAATAAATTCTCAATATCAATACTTCTATTTTTGCTTGCAGCAATCACTTCTTTTTCAAGCTTAGCACAAGAAAAAGAGTACTACGAACTAAAAACCTACACCATTAAAAGTGATGCGCAAGAAAAAATGGTCGATGACTATTTAAAGAACGCCTATATGCCTGCTTTAAAAAGAATGGGTATTGATAATATCGGAGTATTCAAAGTAAGACTCGACAAGTTTAAAGTCAGTAATAAAATTTATGTGCTAATTCCATTTCAATCTTTGACCGAATTTGATAAGCTAGAAGCCATGTTGGCGGTAGATAAGACCCATCTTTCGGCTGGGGCTGAATATATACATGCCACTTATGATAAAAAACCATATGAAAGAATAAGTTCAATACTACTTCGTGCTTTCTCAGATATGCCTAAAATGAAACCTAGCGAAGTAGAAGGTGAACGCGCTGACAGAGTGTATGAACTAAGAAGCTATGAAGGGCCAACCGAAGCCATGTACAATAGAAAAGTAGACATGTTCAATGAAGGCGGAGAAGTAGAACTTTTTGAAGATTTAGGATTCAATGCTGTTTTCTATGCTGATGTCATTTCTGGAGATAAAATGCCCAACCTTATGTACATGACAACCTTTACAAATATAAAAAAGAGAGATGCGCTTTGGAAAGACTTTGTTGATTCTGACAAATGGAAAGAAATTTCTGTGATGGATAAATACCTAAATACGGTCAGTCATGCAGATATTGATTTATTGTACCCAACTGAGTATTCTGATTATTAATCGGCTTTACTCAATATAAATTCTACGCGCCGGTTGAGAAATCTACCGGCTTCTGTTTCGTTGGTAGAAATTGGTTTTGAACTGCCAAAACCTTGAGCGGTAATTCTGTTTTTATGTATTCCGTTTTCAGTCAAATAGGTAACAACTTCGTTAGCTCGCCTTAGTGATAATCGCTGATTAAAAGAAATTGACCCAACAATATCGGTATGCCCTAAAATTTCAATATCAATAGCTATATTCGTTTTTAAATAAGCAAGCAGCGATTCCATTTCTTGCTGATGATCTCCTCTAATTTTAGCTTTATTAGAATTGAAATAAACATCTTTAAATACATGTACCCTATCCAATTCATATTCTTTAAGTACGGTAACAGCTGAGTTTTGAAGATTTGATTTCACTTTTGATACCGAAACCATATCTAAATAGTAATAAGAGCCTTTGGTAATTTTTCTTTTCGTTTGATATTTCTGCGTCCGTTTGTTGTTCTTAAAATTACCGATGATCATATAGTTTTCGGTACCTGTGGCTTCAAATTCCGTCGTCAATTTCACCCATTTGATTTCATCGGAATAATATTTGGAATAGGATATTTCTAGTGCTGCGGATACTTCTCCTTTCATCTTAGAAAAATGCAAGCCAGATAACACCTTGGTAGTTTCAATAGCAACAGGAAACTCAGCAAACCGGATACCAAATTCTTTCACCGCAAAATCTGACCGTTCTGCCAAACTCACATAGAATGAAATAGCATACCGTTCTCCTTTCGTCAATGTTGTACTTAGTTTTGCTTGAATATATTCTCGATAATCATTAGGTGCATACATGTAGAAACCAACATAACCCACTCCGAAATCTGCAGGTTGTTTCCCATTAAAATTTTCGGGGGTACCCATAGCAATACTGCAACCATTGAAATAATCTGTAGAACCCAATGTGGGCATATTCCAGTCTAAAACATCCTTTTCAAGATTACCAAGTTTAACCGGACAATCTCTATACTTTTCAAAGCTAGGGTTCACCACCAAATTTTGTCCGAATCCGCAAAAATGAATGCAAAGCATAAGCATACTTATAATTCCGAAATGTGGTATTCTAGTAGACATGTGCATTGTACAGAATCTCTAAAATACAGAAATCTTATAAAATTATACCATTGGTCAAAAATGCAAAAACCCCTCCTCATTTCTGAGAAAGGGTTTTTAACACCAAACAATCTAACCTAAACTATATTTTTTTAATTATTATATAAGTAAATAGATGCCGCAGCCATTAAGTCATTACTAACCGCTGGCGCTATATTACCACTCGCATTCAAAGCATCTGAAAAGGCAAGTACTTTACCATTACCGATTTCTGCAATAAATACTGTTTTTGTTTTATGATCATAAGCTACATCAATAGGGTTACCCATTTCTGTTGAAGAACCTGCAACTCTTGTTTGATCAGAAAGTGCTAATGTTCCGCCATTGTCTGCAGCAGCCAATTTAGTAGAGAAATCTTGAGTTACTTGAAATCCGCCATCTGTATTTGCATCAGCAGCATCACCTATATCGGTCATTATCAATACATCATCTGCTTCGCTATAATCTATACCATGTGTTCTAATAATACCATCAACAGTAATTCTTTTAGTTGGTGTAATTGCACCATCTGCAGAAAAGTCTGTTAAGAAATTATTGTACACCGCTAAATCGCTAGTGGAATCAACTACAGCTAAAAGAGTATTCCCCATAAACGTGATACCCCAAGTATCGAAACCGGCATCAAACGTATTTAATAGACTAAAGCTAGAACCATTGTACTCGTATACATAGAACTTATTCTCTGTATTACTAGATACTACCACCTTGTTACCAAAAACAGCAATCTCTCTCGGACTAGCCAATTCGGCACCACCAGCAAAATCAGCAACGATATTCGCTAAATCTGTAACTGCTGCAAAACTACCGTAGTATTCTAATGCCATTCCTGACCTTGAAGCTTGAACAATTGCATCGTTCATTGCATTGTAATAAATACCTTCAGTAGCATCAGAACCCGTAGCAACTGTTTTTACCAAAACACCAGAACCGTCATACACACTTACACTACCATTTGCAGTACTTGTTGCGTATAGTCTTGTTGCTCTAGCGCTACTAGAATCGCCTGTATTACCATCAGTTTCATTACTACTAAATTGAATTGATGAAGCCATCGCTAAATCTTTATTGAAAGACGGAGTTAAATTTCCACCAGAACCAATAGCAGTAAATCCTAATACTTTACCATTTCCTATTTCAGAAACATAAACAGCATCGGTTTCAGAATCATAAGCAACATCGATTGGGTTACCCATTAATGTTGAAGCACCCGCTACTCTTACTTGCATACCTACTGGTAATAATTCACCATCAGATAAGGCATCGAATTTAGATGAGAAATCAGAAATTACATGAAAACCACCATCTGTATTTGCATCTGTAGCATCACCGATATCGGTCAATACCATAACATCATCAGCACCATCGTACGTAATACCGTGTGTTCTTACAATACCTTCAACAGTTACTCTTTTCGATGGTCTCAAAACACCATTCGCAGCATTAGAAAGAAAATCGTAATACACTGCTAAATCTCCTGTTGTATCAACTACCGCATATAAATCATCACCTTTAAAAGTGATACCCCAAACTGGGAAAGGAACCTCAACAGTACTTGTCAATGTGAATCCGCTTCCTGTATTTTCATAAACGAAGAATTTGTTGGCACCGTTATCGGCAACTACGAAAGAAGAACCGTTAACCGCTAATTCCCGTGGGCTCTCCAAATCAGCTCCACTTGTATAAGCAGGGGCAACTGCATCACCGTCCATTAAAGTACTTACATCTGTAAAAGCTTCTAATTGCAATGCACTTCTAGATGCTTGGAAAACTACGTCTGTTGTAGCATCAAAATAAATACCTTCAGCAGCAGTAGTTGTTGTCATGAATGTAACCAAAGAATCTCCGGTTACGCTGTAACGTGAAATATTTCCGTTATCGTTGTTGGTTACGAAAAGGTCTGTTCTACGACCTAAAACCGTCATTCCTTCACCGCAGGGCTCACAAAAAGAACCACCACAGTCAATACCTGTCTCATCACCGTTCATTACTCCGTCTTCACAAGTGGCATCTGGTGTAACATCTACCATGGCATCGTCATCGTCACTACATGAAGCCACAAATAGTGCGCTTGCTAAAATTGCTAAATAAATTATAGATTTTTTCATATGATATTATTGATTTTATTAGTTGAATCAAGAATACCTACGAAGTAATTTGAAGAGGGTTTGGTTTTAAATGTGAAAAAATAAAAAAACGCCTAAAAATCAGTAAAACCGACTCTTAGGCGTTCAAATATTTTAATAATTGTTTTCTAGAAATCGAACTTATAAGTTGCTCCTCCCAAAATCTGAATTCCTTGCACTTGAAAATTAGCCCATCTTTGGTAAGCGTTATTAGAAAGATTTGCTCCTTTTATAAAGAACGACCATTGATCTGTATAACGATACCCAACATGTGCGTTAGCATCAAAATAACCATCTAAAGTTATTAAGGCTGCCGGAAAATCGCTTGATGGCACATTTTCTAATGCAGATGATGAAAAATCATCTCGCTCGCCTACATAAAATAAATTTGCACCGGCATACCACTTCTCTCCTATTTGGTAGTCCATAAACAATGATGCCTGTAAATTTGGCAAGTTCCAAGCTGGGTTACCGGTTTCTGTATTATAATCATACACGGCTACATTTACACCTGCAGTAAAATTACGGTTGACATCAACATTCAACTCTCCAAAAATTCCCAAGGTTTTGATGTCATCATAAAACACATCAAATGAATTACCATAATAGTACCCTTTATCATCTGACCTAAAATCGTTTCTAGGATTCAATGTATACAGCGGTCTGTTGTTCTCTGCAGAATACGACCCTTTTACATTATAACTCAAATTAGGTAACAACTGACCCTTAAAACCTACATAAGCATTATACTGACTATCTGTAGGTGCTATATTCAAGGTCGGAGAAACAAACGGATTACCCTCTACTAAATCATAATAAGAGTTCTGCTTTAATTCTCCCGTTACTCCGCCATAAGCGATTACGGTTTCATCTAATAATCTGTATGAAGCTGTTACGGCCGGGTAAATATAGAAGTTACTTTCACTATTCTCTAAATCCATTCCATAGACCACATTTACTCCTAAATTCAACGAAAGATCATCGCGTAGCATTTTTAAAGACGGATTAATACCTACTTGTAAATTACTATAAGAGATTCCGTTGTCATTGGTCGTACTGCTTACAGACGCATTTTCAAAAGTACCGCCCACATAATCTACATTTACTTTTGCATTTAAAGTTTCTTCGTTAACCGGAAACTCAAATCCGGTATTGAATATAGCTCTGTTTTCCCCTGAACTTACTGCGTCAAAAAATCGTCGGTATTTTAAATCTGCTCTTTTAAAATAAGCGTCTTCCACATTAATATGACCACTAGCTTCGCCCATGTAATAGTTTTGGCGTTCATCAATACTATTTAGTACCGTTTCACTGAATACTCCTGGCTCAATACCATACCAATTGTACAATTGATGTTGTAAACCTATTGCTGCACCCCAATCTAAATCGCGATCACGCTTTGCGTATGATGCGTCTAATTTGGTATCATAGAACGTATCGCTCAATTCTACACCATCAATACCGCCACGAGACGATAAGTGATTGAAGCCAATATCGAAATTTTCATCTCTATTAATGGTTCTACTGGTATAAAATTCGCCCAACACATTACCATACAATCCCGCACCTAAGGAGGCATACGAATTATATAGTACCGGTGGTGGCAATCTTTCAACTTTAGATGCCGTACCCTTATTAGGTGTAAACGTAGATGCTACGGGAACGGAAAAAATACTATAATTAATAGGCTTTTTCTGCAGCACGATAGAATCGTTCATGTTAGGAACCGACTTAATCTTAAAAGCATCTGAAACGGTTGGCGTATATGCTTTAGTTACCGTTACGGTCTCCGTACCCAAATCTTTTTCCTCTTCTTCTTGAGCAAAAACAACTTGAATGCCAAGCGTTAAAAATATAAGCGTAAATATATGTTTGTTGTACATAGATGTTCTTTTACTGGTGTACGTAATTTTTAGTTAGGATCAACCGATGAGTTACTTTTCGCCTCTTTCGATTTAATGATAGCAAGCTCTGCTCTTGCTTCAGTGACAATTTCTGGATACTGTGTAAAGTTTGTTATAACGCTTTCTAAAATATAGGTTGCTTGGTAAGCATCATTTAACGCATAATAGTTTTTAGCCATTAACACTAAACCTTTACCTCCCCATTCTTTATACGCTGCATAATCTTTAGCTAATTTTTGTACGGCAATATTAGAGTTCTCATATGACCCGTCTAAATTTTCAAAATAGGCATTGTAATACAGTGCTTCTGCCGCTGTTGCCCCTGATGCAATTTTCAATACCTCGGCGTAGGCAGATTTTGCTTTTGCTTCGTCATTTGTTGCAATGGCAGATCTTGCGATCATAATTTGCGCATCACTCTTAATTCTATTGTCGATATTCGAAGTTGCCAATACCTTATCGGCATATGCTATAGTTTTCGGATAATTCTTTTGCTTGTAATACCCTTTCATTAGGTTAGATCGTGCAAATGTTCTGTTCTGTGAGATGTTTGCCTGGCTTTCTAATTTCAATAAATATGGCAGTGCAATTTGATAATCATCTTTAGAAATATAAACTTCACAAACACGAGTTAACGCCTGTTCTGCATATTCGCTCGTGCTTCTATCGGCAACATATTTGTAATACGGTAAAGCCGATTCTTTTTCTCCTTTCCCGAAGTATAATTGCGCTAAGCTAAAATTAGCATCTACGGCATGTAAACCAGTTGGGAACTGTTGAATGTAATTTTTATAACCTTTAATGGCTGCATCAACATTGCCTTCTAAATTCTGTTTTTGCGCAGCATCGAAAGTAGCGTTGTCCAATTCCGCATCGGTCACCTCAACAAAATCGAGTCCGCGAACCCATTCAGCATATTCGTTTACGCGACCCATATCCACATACACCAATTTAGCCGTTGCAACAGCCTGTATGGCTTCTTGTGTTTTTGGAAAATCGCGTACAACCGTTTTAAACTTTGCCAAGGCAGCTTCGTTTCTAGCGGCATTATAATTTACCAATCCCTGTCTCATTAGCGCCTGTGGCACCAATGAACTTCCTCTATACTCACTGATCAAACGATCGTAAGCAGCAAGACCTTTGTTCTCTTGACCTTGAGAAACATAGGTGTTTCCTAATTCAAACAAGGCATCATCTTTAAAACTAGATCTTGGATATTGAACTACAAATTCTTCTAAGTTTTCAATTTTGCTATCACCTTTATCAACATAACCGTAACTCATCGCTTTTTGGTAAAAAGCGTAATCTTTCTCTGGTCCCGTTAATGCCAAAGCTTTATTATAGGTCTCAATAGCTGGCCAGTATTTACTAGTAGCGTAGTAGCTATCACCCAGTCTTAAATAACCATCATGTAATTTTTCCACTTCTGCATTTCCGTTGGCTGTAAACGAATTGAAATAGGTAATGGCATTGGAATAATCTTTTTGTTTAAAATAGCCATATGCCAAATTGTAATCTACATCGGCATACATTTCTGTATTCTTTGCGGACGGATTATTCTTGAAAGCCGTATAGCCCTGTACCGCTTCATTGAAACGATTAGATAGATAATCAGATTCTGCTTTCCAGTAATTAGCTCTTGCTTTAAATAGCATATCTTCCGCACTATTTAAAGATTTATTGAAGTTTTCAGCTGCAGCATTATAATCGCCTTCCATAAAAAGTTCGATACCTCTGTAATAAGCTACTTTTTGATAGACAGCTTTACTAGCGTAATTCTTATTCTCCTCTAGCAACGTCATTGCACCTTCAAAGTTCTTTGAAGTAATGTATGAATCTACCAACAAGGTCTGCATCTCATCTTGATGCTCATCTTTAGGGTATGTTTTTAAATAATTTGTAATTACCTGCGGAACCGGTTCATAGGCATTACCCACCTCATAACTTAAACGTGCATAATTAAGAAATGCATCTTTTTGGATCTCGGCACTATAGTCCATTTGAGAAGCATTACGGAACGCATTTAAGGCTTCCTGCTTCTTATCCAACTTCAAATAACATTCTGCCAAGTGGTAATATGCATTTTGAGCAACGCTATTGGTACCTCCTATAATTTTATTGAATTGAGCTATGGCACTGGCATAGTCGCCACCTTTATAATAGGCGTAACCTAAGTAGTAATAATCCGTATTATTCCACTTACCACCTTTACCGTTGTATTCCGTTAGATACGGAATCGCATTTTCATATTGCTTCAAGTTGAAATAACTCTCCCCAATAATCTTGTTCAATTCAGATACTTCTCTTCTGTCAGCTTTTGGCAGTTGTTTTTTCGCCAAAGCAATCGCCTCATCGAATTTACCCAACTTAAAATTCATATCGGCCTGATAATAACTTAGCTTCTCTTCTAAAACATCTTGATCGGTAATTTGATCAAAACGCTGATTTGCCGTTTCGTAATCATCTTCTTGATATGAGATATAACCCAGGTAATATTTTGCTTGAGATCCATACACTTGTGAATTGGCAACTTTTTCTAAATACTTTTCAGCCTCTTTCGTTTTTCGTGATGAGAATAAAGAGTAGCCATAATTAAAATTGAACTTATCCATCTCGCCACGAGAAAGTGAGTTCTGATCTACCTTGTCATACCATTTTAAAGCATACGGATATTTACCTGTTTGAAAGTAGTACTCTGCCACATCTGCAAAGGCAGAATTACGCTTGGTAGAAGTCGGGTATTTTTCCACGAAATCTTCCATCAATCGGTCTGCACCCATCTGGTTTAAGCGTACTGCCGCATTGGCTGCGTAGTATGCACTATTGGCAGCGGTCTCCTCATCTTTTGTAGTCACTTTGACCTTTTCGAAAATGGTCTGTGCCGCTTGATATTGTTCGTTGTTGTATAACGCGAGCGCGTCTTGGAATGCTTTCTGTTCGTGGGTATAAATCTTAGTTTCTTGGGCACTGGTCATAGCGACCAAACCGAATACCAATGGAATAAAAGCTGTGATTTTTTTAAGCATAGTGTTCTGTACCTATTTTGAATTACCAGTATCACATGTGATAACGGCAAAAATTGTACCTAAGTATGTGTAATACGCACTCAAAATAAAAGATTTTAAAAAAGGGTTCTCTAATATCAAATGGAACTTATTACTTTTATAACAACATTTGCGTTATGGAAGAGATTGTTTTAGAACTTAAGGATGCCTCTATTTTTCAAAAAGAGAGTTTGGTGTTGAGTGAAGTAACTATAAAAATTGCCAAGGGAGAGTTTGTATACCTTATTGGTAAGACCGGCAGCGGTAAAAGTAGCTTCATGAAAACGTTATATGGCGATTTACCTTTGCAAAAAGGTGAAGGTCATGTGGTTGATTTTGACCTTAAGACATTGAAAGAAAAAGATATTCCGTTTTTACGTAGAAAACTGGGTATTGTTTTTCAAGATTTCAAGCTATTACCAGACCGAAATATCAACCAAAATATGGCTTTTGTTTTGAAGGCAACTGGCTGGACAGATAAGGTTAAAATGGACACCCAAGTATCTAACGTGCTTGAAAAAGTAGGTATGAAAACTAAAGGATTTAAGTTTCCGCACGAACTTTCAGGCGGAGAACAACAACGTATTGCCATTGCACGTGCATTATTAAATGATCCAGAACTAATTATTGCCGATGAGCCAACAGGAAACCTTGATCCACAAACCAGTGTAGAGGTCATGAAGGTATTGCAAGAAATCAATAAATCTGGTAGAACCATATTAATGGCGACCCATGATTATGCGTTGATTCTAAAATTCCCTTCTAAAACCATAAAGTGCGATGCCAATAAGGTGTTTGAGGTAGTGCAAAGGGCGGTTTAGGTAAAAAATCATCCTATTATGACGTAAATAGAACTTTGATGCAAAATTATATCGGAAAAATAGTCTCGCCTTATAATAATGAAGGTTTCATTGATTCTGTTAGACTTTCTTTATCACAAGATACTATAGAAATAGAGTTTCCTTCAACAGAACGCAATTTCAATAACATAAAAACAATTATTGGTGTTTTCAATGGAATTGGAAAAATCACATTAGTAAATTGTCAAAACACAGGAAGATCTAGTGGTGCTGGTGGAGTTATTAAAAAGTATAATGTAGAATACTTATTTAAGGGCGGACATATTCATAAGCCAGAGTCTATTTATTTTGATAATGTGAATATAAAGATGTCGGGTTTACTTGATTGGACCAAAATTTCGTCTTTAAATTTTGATGGAAAAGATTTATATGTTAAAGATGTTGACAGAATAACGATTTACAAATCAGATAATTATACCATAGAAATTTTTCCCTCCCACAATATAAGTTTAAAACGAGAATTTAATGAAATCAATTTTACAGAAAATATTACTTTAAAAATCAGCTCTTTAAATAAAGATATTAATGTTTGGGATTACCTCCATTTAATAAAAGAATTAAAAAAAATACTTTTTATTTTAACAAATAGAGATACTAAAATTGATGATACGACTTTCAACAAAAAAGAGGAATTAAGCATCACCCTATTTTGGCCAGGTAGTAATTCGTTAGGATCCCCATCCTATATAAATCCTAAAATCACCTTTGATGATATTAGATTAGAATTGAATGAAATCATTCACAATTGGTTTGACAAAAAGGACTTACACACAAGTATAGAATTAATTTTAGAAAAAACCATCAATACTCAATTGAGTCATGAGAATTATTTTCTAAATAATTGTTTTGCAATTGAAACATTACATAGAAGATTCAATAATTACAAACTATTCGATAAGTCGGAATTCAAATCTATTAAAGGAAGTATATTAAAATCAATTGAAAATGATAATTTAAGGAAGTTAATAGAAAATAACCTAGCACATATAAATGAACCCAACTTCCGAAATAGACTAACTAATTATGAAGCTGATTTTTCCCAACTACTTCCTGAAAACGAAAATGCAAAAGATTATATATCAAAAATCGTAAAGACCAGAAACTACCTTGTACATAGAGGAAGTTGCAAGGATATTTTTGAAGAATTCGATATGTTATATGCCTCTTTTTTTATTGAAACTATTGTGAAAATAAATGTTTATAGAATTTTAGGGTTAAAAAACAAATTAATTGAAAAATTACTTATTGAAACAGGTGAAAGAATTAATAGTTTATATCAATCCAATAACAGAATGCGTTTTGAAGATTAAACTTTTAAAACCTTAATAAAGATAATAACAAATGATCATAGACGTACATACCCACATCAACAACTATCATGAAGATAGAGTGGTTTCATTAAACGAAAGTTTAGATAAGCTTTCTGAGAATATGGCAGCGAATAATATTGATTATTCTTTGGTGCTTACCTCTTACAAAGTCAATGAACACCGACCGAGTACCAAACAAGTAGTAGAAGCTGTAAAAGGTTACAACAATTTAGGTGTAGTATCGGGTATCAGCTATTTACATTACAACCACAGAGATGTTATTGAGATTAGCAATTATCTTGAAAAAGGATTCATTAAAGGTTTAAAGTTCTACCCCGGTTACGAGCCATTTTATCCGAATGATATTCGGTTTAAACTAATGTATGAAATGGCGATCGAGTATGATGTACCTGTAATGTTTCATTCTGGTGACACCTATGCCCCTACTGGTAAAATTAAATATTCCCACCCTATTCATATTGATGATTTGGCGGTTGATTATCCAGATTTAAAAATCGTGATTTGCCATGTGGGAAACCCATGGATCAAAGATTGTATGGAGGTCGTTTATAAAAATAAAAACGTTTACGCAGATATATCAGGGTTGGTTTTAGGTGACTTCTCTGATAAGTTTGAGCGCTACATGAAAAAAGAAATCGAAGAAATGATCACGTATGCCGGCGACCCAAGGTATCTTTTATATGGAACTGACTGGCCTATCTCTAACATGAAATCGTATTTAAAATTCATGGGGCAATTAGATCTCACCGATGAAAAGAAAGAATTGATTCTCTGGAAAAATGCAGCAGAACTTTTTAAAATTGACACCAATAAGCTTTAGTATATCATATTCCGTTGGACTAAAAACCGGCAATTACTTTAATAAAACCAAATGAAAAACCCTGAAAAAAAACGGTTAGACCAACAACATACAGAAGAAAAAGACTGGTTAAAATGGGGACCCTATTTAAGTGAACGTCAATGGGGCACGGTACGTGAAGATTATAGTGCCGGTGGTGATGCCTGGAACTATCTACCACATGATCATGCCAGAAGTCGTGCTTTTCGTTGGGGAGAAGATGGTCTTGCAGGTATTAGTGATCGCTACTGCAATATGTGCTTTAGCATTGGTTTATGGAACGGAAAAGACCCTATTTTAAAAGAACGTCTTTTCGGATTAACAGGTCCGCAGGGTAATCATGGTGAAGATGTAAAAGAGTTGTATTACTATTTAGAGAATACGCCGTCGCACTCATACATGAAGTATTTGTATAAGTATTCTCAAAAAGCATACCCGTACAATCAATTAATTGACGAAAATCAAAAACGGAATCGGAAAGAGCTAGAATTCGAATTGTTGGATACCGGTATTTTCGATGACAACACCTATTTTGATGTAAGTACAGAATATGCAAAAGGTGATGAAACCGATATTCTTATTCAAATTACCATTACAAATAGAAACTCGAAACCAGCACCTATTACGCTATTACCGCAAATGGTGATGCGTAATCATTGGTCATTTAAAAAAATGCCCAAAAAACCGACCATCACTCAAAAAGGGACAAAAGCTAACCCATTTGTTCACATAGACCACCCTTATGTAGGTAAGTACAATCTTTATTTTCAAAAGGCAGCGCAGTTATTCTTTACAGAAAATGAAACCAATAGAGAAAAGGTTTATAAGGATAAGAATGATCATCCGTTTAAGAAAGATTTGTTCCATACAGCCGTATGTAATAATGATTTTGAGTTAGCAACAAAAAATAATTCAGGCACTAAATTTGCGCCCTTATATCAAGTCATTTTAGATGGTGGTGAATCAAAAACATTCCAACTTCGTTTAACCGAAGAAACACTTGACGCACCATTTTCAGACTTTGATTCCATATTCAAAAAGAGACAAAAAGAGTGTACTCTATTCTATGATGAAATAGCCCCTAAAGCAACCGAAGACCGAAAGGCTATATTAAAACAAGCTTTTGCAGGTTTACTATGGACGAAGCAATACTATAACTACGAAGTTGAAAAATGGCTAGATGGTGATTACAAAACCACTCCGCCGCCAAAAGAAAGATTAGAAGGTCGTAATAGCCATTGGAAAACATTGCGCAATCACGATATACTTTCTATGCCAGATGCTTGGGAATATCCTTGGTATGCTGCGTGGGATTCCGCTTTTCATTGTGCATCGTTCGCCTCAATTGACCCAGAGTTTGCGAAAGATCAGTTGCTATTGTTCACCAAAGAATGGTACATGTCGCCTAACGGACAAATACCTGCCTACGAATGGAATTTTAGTGATGTGAATCCGCCGGTACAGGCATGGGCAACTTTGCAAATTTACGGCACCGATAAATCGATTACCGGCGTACCAGATATCAAGTTCTTAAAACGAATGTTCAATAAACTTAATTTGAACTTCAACTGGTGGGTGAACCGTTTAGATAGAAATGACAATAATGTTTTTCAAGGCGGATTCTTAGGTTTGGATAATATTGGAGTCTTTGACCGTAGCCATGGTGTACCCGGTGGCGGTTCTTTAGACCAAGTAGATGGTACCGCATGGATGGCAATGTACAGTCTCAATATGTTAGAAATTAGTTTGCGTATCGCAGAACATGACGATTCGTATGAAGATATGGCGACGAAGTATTTCGGCCATTTCATATTCATAGCCGAAGCATTGAACAAAATGGACACCGATAAAGCCAATACATGGGACGATGTTGAAGGATTTTTCTATGATCGCTTAACGCTACCTGACGGACAATCGACCACTATAAAAGTTAGATCAATTGCCGGTATGCTATCATTGGCAGCTGTGCTTACAATCAAGAAAAGTGTACTAGATAAATTCCCAAAATTTAAGGCAAGTGTTCTTTGGTTTAAAAAGTACCGTGCAGAGAATTTAAAATATGAAGTGATTCAGCAGTATGAAGAAAATGGTGATTTACTTCTATCGCTAGTACCAAAAGACAGAATGCAAAAATTAGTTACTGCACTTTTAGATGAGAAAGAATTTTTGAGTGAATATGGCATTCGATCATTATCTAAAATACATGAGAAAGCGTATCAAATTCATATTGATGGCATAGATTACTCTATTGATTATGAACCTGCAGAATCTACCGTTTCGTTATTTGGAGGTAACTCTAACTGGCGCGGTCCTATTTGGATGCCAATGAACTATTTATTCATTCAGGCATTACGTGAATACCAATGGTATGATGGTAATGATTTCTTGTTTGAATACCCTACGGGAAGCACGAAACTGCTAAATCTAAAACAGGTTAGTGATGAATTAAGCAAGCGTCTTATAAAGATGTTCGAGAAAGATGCCAATGGCAACCGTGCGATTAACAAGAACTACGAGAAATATTACCAAGATCCTAATTTTGAGGATTTGATTTTATTCTACGAGTATTTTCACGGAGAAAACGGTCGTGGTTTAGGTGCAGCTCATCAAACAGGTTGGACGGCTTTAGTCGCCAACCTAATTGAACAGCTAGACGAAAAATAGTTCTAATTGACTATCATAAAAGTTAAGATACCGGCAACGTAGCCAATAAACGCCAGCAACGATATATTCTTTAAGTACCACATAAAATCAATTTTAAGGATACCCATTATGGCAACACCTGCTGCTGATCCAATGATAAGAATACTACCGCCTGTACCTGCGCAAAAAGCAAGTAGTTCCCAGAAATCAGAATCTGGCGGATAGGTTTCTAAACTATACATACCCATAGTACCTGCCACCAATGGCACGTTATCCACAATAGAAGACAAAACCCCTATGATGGAGTTAACCGCGTAGATACTATCAAAATTAGAATCTAACAAACGAGACATATCGGCTAAATGTCCGGCGGACTGTAGTGCCCCAACAGCAACCAATATCCCTAAAAAGAATAAAATACTAGGTGTGTCTATTCTTCTTAATACATTAGAAATTGCTAAAGTTTTCTTTTCTTCGATAGTCTTGTTTCTATGTAAAATTTCGGTGGTTATCCATACTACACTTAATCCTAATAATACCCCCATAAATGGTGGTAAGTGGGTAATAGTTTTAAATATTGGTACGAATAATAACGCACCAATACCTATAGAAAATACTAGATTTTTATCAAAATTACTCACCTCAAATCCGTGAGAGTACACATCATCAATTTCTGTAGATTTAGCGATATCACCTTTAAACCGAAATGACATAATTGTCAACGGCACTAATAAGCATACTAAACTCGGCAAGAATATTTCTTTAATAATATGCATAGCAGTTACCTGACCACCGATCCAGAGCATAATAGTGGTGACGTCGCCAATAGGTGACCAAGCACCACCTGCGTTGGCGGCAATAATTAAGAGGCCCGCAAACATCCACAAATCTCTCTTTTCATGTATGAGCTTACGAAGTAAGGCAGACATTACAATTGCCGTTGTAAGGTTATCTAATACAGCAGACAGAAAGAAGGTCAATAGACACAATATCCACAATAATTTTACACGATTAGTGGTCGTGATCCTATCTGTAATTACAGAAAACCCTTCATGGGCATCGATAATTTCGACAATAGTCATAGCGCCTAATAGAAAAAATAAAATTTCTGCAATTTCGCCTAAATTCTCTCGTAGACTTTCGGTTACAAAATGTATAGATTCATCACCTGGCATATCGACTATGAACACATCTCGACCCAGAATATAAATAACCCAACACAAGGTACCCGTTAGCAAAGCCGTGGCGGCCTTATCAATTTTGACGGTGTGTTCTAATGCAATAAAAAAATATCCAACAACAAAAACAGCAAGTAGCGTTAAATACATGGCAAATAATTAAAAGTTAGCATCAGAAAAACCTAATCCGTGTTTTTCGGTCGGATATAAGATTCCCTTTTCCAATTTAAAAATGGAATGGTAAGGATCATCAATAATATCTAAATGTCCGTCTAGATCAGCATACACAATGTTAGGTCTAGATAGGGCAAAATGCAATCCGGCAGCAATACCTAGTCCGCATTCATCTATACAACCAACCATAGCATCTAATTTAGCTGCTTTGGCAACGGAATTGATATGCATACCTACCCAAATACCACCTACTTTCTGCAACTTAATATTCACCATATCTACACGCTCGTTTTGCGCTAGACGAAATGCATCGGTCAATGTTTTTAAACTTTCATCTGCCATTACGGGTATACTTACCTGATCGGTAACCTCGCCCAATCGCTCTTCTGCTTCTACTTTTGTAGGTTGTTCAAAAATCTCTATTCCGATAGCTGCCGTAGCCTTTACAAAAGCAACAGATTCTTTCACAGAATACCCTTGATTACCATCGAAACGCAATTCAATATTCGGGTACTTTTCATGAATCATTCTCATTTTGGCAATATCTTCTTCGAGATTAGAACCGCCTTTTATTTTTAAGATGGTAAAACCTTGCTTTATAAATTCACTTGTATAAGCCAAAGTCTCTTCAATACCCATAATACCAATAGTAATACTGGTAGCAATGCTATTACGATATCCGCCTAAAAACTTATACAAAGGCACCTCAGCCTTTTTTGACATGATATCGAACAAAGCCAAATCTACCATTGCAAGAGCCGATGACCTTTTACCCAATAACTCCTTCAGTTCTAATAACAACAATGCATACGTAAATGGATCTTTACCCAATAAATACGGAACAATGATATTATTAATAGCATAGGTAACATCACTTGGCGATTCATTAGTAACCACAGGGTCAGGTGCTGCGCAACCATAACCCACAATTTTAGTTTCGGTTTCAACCTTTAAAATAAAATTACTGGTACGGTCGATTGTTTCGTAAGCAATAGTATAAGGGTCAGACAATTTAAGGTCTAAACGCTCAAAAGAAATATGGGTTATTTTCATTTTAATTTTGTCATTAAAAGTGCAATTAAATCTTCTGCACCATACTCTAAAACATCAAAGGCAGGTAATTTAGTTTCTAAGGTGATTGCCTTACAAACATCAAGAATTTCTTCTTTCTTCATATCCTCGTGATTTACGGTAATCGCAATAACTTCTTTACCAGAAATCACCTGAATAGCATTTATCTGCTCTTCCAACGAGTGCATTTTATAACCTGGGAATCCGTCATACTCCAATCTTTTTGGTGCGTGTTGCAGAATTACATAATCTGGTCTACCGGCTGCAAGAATTTCAAATCCGCCAGGGTATGCAGGATTCATTAAACTCCCCTGCCCTTCAATAACAATAACATCTGGATCTTCATTTTTATAGGCACTGACGACCGCATGTTCGATTTCACCTGAAACGAAGTCATTGATACAGCTATCCATCACCATACTATACTTAGCACCTTGCATCCATCCTGTTTGTCCGGTTCCGATCATTTCTGCTTTTTTACCTGCATTACGAAATGCGTGAACCAATATCCACGCCGTAGTACGTTTCCCTAAGGCGGAATCCGTTCCTAAAACCGCTAATTTTAAGCAGTCAACTTTTTCAATATCACCCGTAAAAAAATGTAATTGATCACGATCTGGTGTTTTTCTAATATCTCTAATGGCTACACTCTTCTCTTTTGCCAAAGCTACAAGCTCAGGGTCATTAGTTAAGAAATCATGTAAACCACTATCTACGTTCCAACCTTGTTGCAAAGCAGCTTTAATGGTCGCTTTGGCAACTTGTGGCAATCTACCACCATCTGGTGCAAGACCGATAACCAAATAACTTGGCAAATTATTACTTGCCGTAAGTGCAACAATGGCAGCTTCTAAATCTTTAAAAACAGGTATTCCATTCGGTCTACCATCTAAAACATCGCCGGCATCTCTGCCTGCATATTTTTCATCTAAAACACCCACAACTTCATAACGCTCGGTAAAGCGAACCAAACCATGTGCTGTTTTACCATTCGGAGTATTAAATGCTCCCTCACAATATACTAGTGCCTTACCGTCTATAACTTTTTTCATCTATTTATTTAATTTTTTGCAGTGAGCACTGCCACAAAACGGTCAGGCTCAAAATTCATTTTTTCGTCTAATTCTAAGAGTCCGATCAAACCCGCTGTCGATGCCGGTAGAATTCGAAATCCTTCTTTCTTATATAAAAGAGAAGTCATCTCTTTCAGTTTTTTATCGCTGATATTAAAAGCTTCTCCCTCAGATTCTTTCAATGCATATAATGCCTCTTCCCCATCGAAACTATGCCAGTTAATTAATGGTTCATTATATTTTGTTTCTTTAATTGCAGCGGGATTCAAATCTTTGCAATGATCTAAATTTTGTAAAAACGACTCCACAATCGGGTTCTTATGCGATGAAGATGCCGCAATCATTTTAGGTATACGAGAAGTCTTTCCTCTTTTATACAGATTTACGAATCCCCTATAAATTCCTGCGAACAAGGTTCCATTAGAAACAGGTACCGCACAATATTTTGGTGCATCGCCTAAATCTTCAAATATTTCTTGAGCAATTTGCGCATAGGCAGATATTTGTAGCGGAGTGTTGGCACCACCAGGGTTGGCATCATACCAACCATGTTCTGCCGCTAATCGAGAACTCTCGGTGACCACATCTTCGTAACTACCAGGTATACGAATAATCTCTGCCCCCAAGTTTTCCATCTCAATAACACGATCCGTATGGTAACTTTCTGGAATGTAAATTTTACAGGCAATACCCGCTAGATCAGATGCCAGCGCCATTGCCACACCATAATTACCACAAGTAGCCAAACTTACCACAGTAAACTCACGACGCAGCGCATCGTATAATTGTGCAAAAGCAATACGGTCTTTTTGGGTTCCGGTGGGGTTGTCACCTTCATATTTAAGATATAGTTGACGAACATTGAACTCACGCTCTAATGTCTTGGCACGGTGTAAGCCCGTATCGCCAACTTCTAAACTTATAATATCTTCAAAGCACTCTAAACGGTCTACTAAAGATTTGCTTGTATCTTTAACCATATCGCTAAGTTTACGTGCCTCTATAGACACTTTATTCTCAGCCGTTTTAACGCCATCTTTAAGATTCATAAGTTTGCATATATTCCATTTTTAAGATACAGTTATTTAATTGAATGTCAATATAAATTTTTAACCCATTTGCTCTTTAAAAAAAGGGACGCATAGGTACTATATAATCTGAAAATATTTAGAATTTTAACACAGCATTTTACAGTATATGGGGCTGCACAGTGATTTTACGGCAGTTTTAAAATTTTATAGAAATACAAAAATTAACATTTAACAAATCAGTGCATAACCTAATTTTGACTACATTTTAAAATACACATAAATCAATGAAAGCTACCCGAATCGTTTTTCTTTTTTCTTTCCTATTTTGTATAGCCACAAATGCACAAAACGAGCTACCGCTACAAATAGATAATTCGAAGATCAAACCCTTGCAAAAATTACTTGATAGTTCTTTGCAGACTAACTTAAGAGATGAATTGGCATCACACCCAGAATGGAATGATCTTATTACTCAAAAGAAAATGTCAGTAGGCTTGGTTGATTTAAGCGATCCAGAAAATGTACGTTTTGCACGTGTAAACGGTAATCATATGATGTATGCGGCTAGTTTACCTAAAATAGCTATTCTTCTCGCTGCTATGGATGCTATTGAGAAAGGCGAATTAAAAGAAACTGCAGAGGTTAAAAAAGATATGCGCCTAATGATCAGTAAATCTGATAATTCTGCTGCTACTAGAATGATAGATCGCGTTGGTTACGAAAAGCTTGAATCGGTTATGACCGATCCTAAATATGCTTTTTACGACGAGCAAAAAGGTGGTGGACTCTGGGTTGGTAAACGTTACGGAAGTGGCGGAGAAACAAACCGCGAACCTTTAAAAAATTTGAGTCACGCTGCATCGGTAACGCAAGTATGTAGGTATTACTATTTATTGGCGAACGGTAAGCTCGTGAACCAAAAACGTTCGAAGCAGATGCTAGATATTCTTGAAGATCCAGAGCTGCACCATAAATTTGTAAATACCTTAGATAAAATTGCACCGAATGCCAGATTGTTTAGAAAATCGGGTTCTTGGCGCACCTACCATTCCGACTCCATCTTGGTTTGGGGAAAAGATAGTAATAGGAGATACATTCTAGTTGCCTTGATCGATGATGCCAATGGCGAACAAATTATAAGAGATTTAGTGAAACCAATTGAAAAGGTGCTAAAAAAGCCTGTACTTTAGGTCTTGGAATACATATTTCCATTTCTTGATGGTAGAAAGACTTATTAAAAAAATATTCGATGTACGTGAAGGCGAGTTCAAAGTTTCTCTTTGGATGCTCGCCTACATTTTTTTGGTTATCGCCGTTCTGCTTATTATCAAGCCTACGGTCAATGCTCTTTTTCTATCAGAATTAGGCATTGAACAATTGCCTTTTGCTTTTTTGTTAGTTGCTATAACTGCTGTAGCTACCTCTTATTTCTATTCAAAAGCTGTTTCAAAATTCCCGCTTAAAAAGGTAATTGAGGTTACCATTATTAGTTCTATTGTCATTTTAATAGGTTTAGGCATACTGCTCTCGCTAGATGTGGTCAGTGGCGTGTTGCTCTATTTCTTTTATATATGGGTAGCAATTTATGCGGTACTATCTGCATCGCAATTTTGGGTCTTGGCAAACTTGGTCTTCAATATCAGAGAAGCAAAACGACTGTTCGGTTTTATTGGGTCGGGTGCCATAATTGGCGGAATTTTTGGCGGATACCTTACCTCTATTCTTGCCCCACTAATTGGCAATGAAAACTTAATGTTCGTTGCTGCCCTATTGCTATTCTTTTGCATTCCGCTATTAAGAAGAATCTGGAATATTAGAGTTCGTAAAAACGGTAGCGTCAAAAAACATAAGACGGTAACGAACATTTCTGAACCACCATTAAAACTCATATTAAAATCTAAGCACCTTACTTATATAGCGAGCATCGTCGCGGTGAGCGTGGTCGTTGCCAAATTGGTAGATTACTTATTCAGTGATTTTGCCTCATCTGCCATAACCGATGCCGATGAGCTTACTGCATTTTTTGCATTTTGGTTTTCTACCTTCAACCTATTATCGCTGGTGATACAGCTATTTTTTACCCATAGAATTGTGGGTATTTGGGGCGTTGGATTTTCATTGCTTCTATTACCCATTGGTATTTTCGGCGGAAGCATTTTGTTTTTGATGTTACCTGAACTTTCTGCCGTAGTCGTTATTAAGGCGATGGATGGAATACTAAAACAATCGATACACAAAAGTGCTTCAGAATTACTGACCTTACCACTGCCGTTTGACTTAAAAAATAGGACAAAATCGTTTATCGACGTCGTTGTAGATAGTTTGGCCACAGGTGTTGCCGGATGCCTTTTAATATTCGTAGTGCGTGGTCTAGACTTACCTTCATTCTATATTGGCGTGCTAATTATCGTATTAGTTTGTCTTTGGCTGTACTTCATTTACAAAGTAAGAATAGAGTATTACAAGACCTTTAGAACCAATTTAGAGGTGTTGACAGATAGTGGCAAGAAGACTAAAAAAATCTCGCACTCAAAAGTATCTATAGTAGCTGGCATGCGTACGGTATTTAAAAAAGGTACCGAAGAGCAAATACTATTTATGCTAGATAAATTGATGGAGATTAATGACAAACGTTTTGCAGAAGACGTTGAGCTATTGTTAGATCACCCGAGTAATAAAGTAAAATTATCGGCCATTCAAAATTTGTACTTTTTAAACTCTAAAAGTATGACCGCCGAGGTTTCTGAACTATTGAAGATCGATGATCGAGAATTAACTATTGCGACATTAGCTTATGTTTTAAGTTTTGCGCACAAAGACAAATCGTTCGTGTTCGATACCTATTTAGAACATTCAAATGAACGAATTGCCATGGCTGCATTATACTGCTTGGCTAGAGCTGCAAAAAACAACTATTCTTTAAAACAACGCTACTCGCTATTAGATTGCATTTCAGCAGCGCTTAAAAATATTGAAACGAATGAGAAGGGTTTATCATATGTAGAAGCCGTCATAGAAATACTAGGTGTGGCGAATATCCCCATTTTCAACACCAAGCTTATTGCCTTTCTAAATCATGATAATGAAGATATCGTACTAACAACGATTAAGGCTATCGGTACCGCTACAGACCCTAGCATGGCACAACAAATAATTCCGTTTTTAGCACAGAAGAATTATAGACCAACCGTAATGGAAGCTTTTAAAATCTATGGCCAGCAGGTTCTTCCGCTGCTACGTAGTACTATTCAAGATCGTCTACAACCATTACCTGTACTTCGGTTTATACCTGCTGCCATGCAATCTTTTCATTCAAAAGAAGCTGTACATCATTTATTAGCCATTTTAACCGATAATGACCTTACTGTTCGTTTAGAAACTATTCGTGCTTTGAGTGCCATACGAGCTACGCACCCGCAGTTAAAGTTTAATCGTTACAAAGTGGTCTCGGTAATTTTTGATGAATGCAAACTGCATCATCAGACCTTATCGTCAATGCATACCCAGATTATTGTATCGTACCGAAATAGAAACAAATCGAAGAAAGAAATTGGCGATGCGGAACGAGATGCTAGAACTAGCCTTTTAGAATTATTGGAACGTCGTTTAGATTCTGGATTAGAGCGTATTTTCAAACTATTAGGTTTACGCTATCAGCAAAATGATGTTGCCATTGCGTATGAGGGCTTAATAAGTCAGAAGCAGGAAGCCCAACACAATGCCATCGAATTCTTAGACAATCTTTTAACGGGAGAATTAAAACGTAAACTGTTACCGATTATTGAAGAATCTGCATTAGATATTTCATCGGAAGAAGAACTTCAAAAAATTAAACACAAAATACCGACAGAATTAGAATGCTTTAAACTGCTATTACAGGGCAACGACCTTAAGATTAAGCTAGCAGTATTATACCTAATAACGCAACAAAAAGAACCGCGCTATTTAAGTATTGTCGAAAGTCACCTTAATGATGAAGATCCTAAAGTTAGGAGTTTTGCTTTAGAAGCACATGAGGCTATTACATCAGTAATGTAGTATGTAAAAACAAAAAGCGAGATGTGAAAACACCTCGCTTTATTAAATTTTATAAAAGACAGCGTTAGCTATTCTCCTCTAATTCCATCACCAGATTTGCAACCAAGGCTGTCCAACCCGTTTGGTGAGATGCTCCTAAACCTTTACCAGAATCACCATCAAAAAACTCATAGAAAAAATGTTCCTTTTTAAAATGCTCATTTTTTGTAAATACTTTATTGGCATCTTCTGAGTGGTACACGAACTTACCATCTTCATTAGGTTCGAACAACTTAATTAATCGTTTAGAAATCTCATTTGCAATTTCATTCAGGTTCATTTTTTTACCAGACCCTGTAGGAAATTCATATACATATTCTTTGCCATAATACGAGTAGTATTTACGAAGCGATTGTACAATCATATAATTTAATGGCAACCAAATAGGTCCGCGCCAGTTAGAGTTACCACCGAACATATTTGAACGACTCTCGCCAGATTCATACGAAATTTGATGATGCCCATTATGCTTAAACACATACGGATGCTCTTCATGATATTTAGAAAGTGAGCGAATACCGTAATCAGACAAAAACTCTTTCTCATCTAACAAACGTACCAACAGTTTCTCTAACCTGAATCCACGCATAATGGAGAATAGGTAATTACCGTCTGAATTAAATTCTTCGATATTAGAAATCAAAGAAGCCAAATCTGGTCTTGTACGTACAATTTCAGCAGCTCGAATTTTGAAATTCTTTAGTTCATCGAATAAGTCTTTGTGAATGATTTCAACCGCGAACATTGGTATGATACCTACCAAGGATCTTACTTTTAATCGGTCTGTATTTCCGTTCGACATTTCTACCACATCGTAATAGAAGTTATCCTCATCATCCCAAAGTGAAATATCTTTTTGCCCGATATGGTGCATTGCCCAAGCTATATTCAAGAAGTGTCTAAAGAATTTAGCTACACTATCTTCATAGTTTGGGTTAATGGTTGCCATCTCTAATGACATACGTAGCATGTTCAAGGTAAACATCGCCATCCAACTGGTAGCATCTGCTTGTTGCATACGCGTAATACCCTCTGGCATGTGGTTACGATCAAATACTCCGATATTATCCAAGCCCAAGAATCCGCCTTCAAAAAGGTTGGTTCCGCTTTTATCTTTTTGGTTGACCCACCAGGTAAAATTGACTAGCAACTTTTGATATGCCTTTTCTAGAAAATTAAAATCTCCCTTGCCATTTCGTTTTTTATCTTTCTCATAAACCGTCCACACTGCCCATGAATGTACAGGCGGGTTTACATCACTAAAATTCCATTCGTATGCCGGTATTTGTCCGTTAGGGTGCATGTAACTTTCCTTCAGCACCAAAAGCAACTGTTCTTTGGCAAAATAAGGATCTATTTCTACGAAAGAAGCCATGTGAAAAGCAAGATCCCAAGCGGCATACCATGGGTATTCCCATTTATCGGGCATTGAAATTACGTGACGATTCGTCAAATGTTCCCATTGCGCATTTCTAGAATCATTTCTATAAGGTTTCGATTCTCCAGGACCACCAAATAGCCATTTATAGACATCGTAGTAATAGAACTGCTTCGTCCAAAGTAAACCTGAGAAGGCTTTTTTAGCAATCTCTTGTTGTTGAACCGGAAGTTCTTTTTTCAAGATATTACCATAAAACTCCTCACACTCTTGAATTCTCTTTTCAAAAATAGCATCGTAATTACCCCAAGGGTCTGCGAGTTTCTTTTTGCTAAGGCGAACCTTTATTGTTTTTTCTTCTCCAGATTTTAAGCGGAGTTTATGCCACACGGCAAATTTAGATCCTTTTTTATCTGGGTTTACGGTTGGTTGCCCATCGATTACATGGTCATTAATACCATCTTTTACATATTCAACCTCATTAGGCACACCGTAAATACGTTGGTTATTTGTTTCATTCTCACAGAAAAGTTGCTCACCTTTTTCGTGATAAAAATAGTAACGACCATTACGCGTGCTACGCGATTGTACCGAATTATCTGAGGTCGATTTCATCTCAGGTCGTTCGAACCTATTATTATGTTTCCAGAAATTACGGAACCATAAATGTGGAAGCACATGAATATTCGCGGCTCTCGGACCTCTATTTATAACCGTCACCTTCATTAAAATATCACCGACATCTTCTTTGGCATATTCAATAAAACAGTCGAAATAGGTATTATTATCAAATGCTTTGGTATCTAAAATTTCAAATTCAGATTCCTCACGATTTCTACTTTTATTCTTTCTTACTAGTTCTGCGTACGGAAATTTTTTATGCGGATACTTATATAAATATTTGGCATACGAGTGCGTAGGTGTAGAAACCTGATGAAAATAAAGTTCTTTTACATCTTCGCCATGATTACCTTCATCATTGGTTAAACCAAAAAGGCGTTCTTTTAAAATGGCATCTTTTCCGTTCCAGAAAGCTGGTGCTAGACATAGAATTTCTCTAGAATCGCAAAATCCGCCAATACCTTCTTCTCCCCATCTATAGGCATTACTACGTGCTTTGTCATGACCAACAAAACTCCATGCATGCCCTTCTGGACTATAATCTTCCCTTACTGTACCCCATTGGCGCTCTGCCAAATAAGGACCCCATCTTTTCCAGTTTTTATAATTATCCTCAACGGCTAATCTTTGTTCCTCAGCATTCTTATGGACCATAAAATCTTTTTCAATTATAACTATCTTCTTTCAAACTCAACTGCGCAAAGGGCAAATAAAGAGTTTGGCAAATTTAATGTCCTACGACAGACAAAACGTTAAAAATACTATTTGTTATAGTATAAGATTGATTAACGCATTCAACAAGTGAATAGTATTACTTAATCGCAACTATTCAACCAATTACATTGTTAACTTGTTAAAGTTAATACTGTTAAACTGTTAACATCACAATTAATAATGCGGAAGAATATAGGCATTTTATAACATATTGTTATAAATGAAATCGATTGACTTTAGAAAATAAAGAAAAGTGGTGAAATTAAATTCGCCAAGGCGGATTCAGTCTATTCTCACCACCATAAAATAATATAAGTTGATTACCATCTAGGTCTTTTAACCGAGCCTCTCTCCACAACCACCTTTGATCTGTTGGTTCTTGATCAAATTGTATTCCGTTATTTTTAAGATGCACGACCTTCTCATCAAGGTCTTCACATTCAAAATAAACATATACACCATCTCCTTCAGGTAATTTAGCGACTAGGTGAATAGAAAAAGTTGAGTTCCCGTCAGGACATTCAAATCTCGCATAGTTAGGAAGCGATTTTACAATCAATTTTAATCCTAATTTTTCATAGAATGCTATTGATTTCTCAACATTTAAAGAAGGAACAGTTATTTGGTTTAGATTCATACAAGCAATATAAAATTATCACTTAAAACATAAAAACTAAAACTGCTCTTTAACCAATTCCATATTAATTATTGCACCTACCATAGTACCCGATGCTACGGAGTTTGCTAATGAACGCATCTTTATACTATTATCGCCACAAGCGAATACACCTTCAATTGTAGTTTTGTACATGCCATCAACCTGAATGTAACCTTCTTCATTTAATTCGCAACCTAATGCATCAGGTATATCGCTATGCTGAATAAAAGGCAAGGCAGCGTAGAGCGCGTCGTACTTTTCTTTACTTCCGTCTTCAAAAACGATGTTGTTTACATACCCGTTCTCATGTTCAACCTCAGTAATTTTCTTCTCTACAACATCGATATTATTATCTTTTAATTTGCTCAATTGTTCTGAAGAAAAAGAAGCTAGCTCATTGGTCAGCATACGAATATCTTTGGTAAGATTGTTTACCATAGGTGCTAAATGATAGGCGCGCTCACCGTTTGCGATAATACCTGTCTTTTTATTTCTAATCTCATACCCATGACAATATGGGCAATGAACAACAGAAATACCCCAACATTCAGCAAAACCCTTTATGTTGGGCATGATGTCTTTAATGCCGGTAGCAAATACTACTTTTTTAGCGGTATACGTTGCTCCAGTTAATGTGCTAACAGAAAAGCCGTTTTCATTCTTTGAACCGCCAACTGCTTTGTCATCTATGAAGCTTACAGTCTCATATGCTAAAACTTGAGACTTTGCTATCGCACTAATCTCGCTGGGGGTTTTACCATCTTGTGTTAGAAAATTATGTGAGTGTGGCGTTTGCCTATTACAAGGCTTACCGCTATCAATTACCAATACTTTTCTTAACGACCTACCTAAAGACATCGCTGCTGCTAAACCAGCGTAACTACCACCTACTATGATTACATCAAAATTATTTGTTGCCTGCATATTCTTTTAATAAAATAGATTTAAATGAATTATTCCATTAGTTCTGACGACTAAAACGCTACATGATTTTGATTTCACCTAACTCATTATCGCAACTCAATCGCATTAATAATTATCGGCAAATATATAAATAATTTGTATTATTGCAACTCAATTGCAATAAAAGGTGTTTTTACATGAAAAGAAGAAATACAGCAACAAAAAATGCCGTGCTTTCTGTTATAGAATCTTCTGGCAAAGCCATGAGTCAAACTGCCATTGAAGAGAAAATAGGTGTTGCTATAAACAGGGCAACTATTTACCGTGTTTTGAATCGTTATTGCGAAGACGGAATTTTACATAGAATTACGGCAGACAATGGTAGGCAATATTTCGCCATATGCGTAAAGTGCGATGAAACTGAAGAATCTCCACATCATTTTCATTTTAGATGCGAGAAATGTGATACTATAGAATGCTTGCCTATACCTGTTAATTTCGCTCTGCCCAAAGATTATCAACTAACACAAGTAAACTGTGTGCTTTCTGGGATTTGTAAAGATTGCACTTAATATTATCTCATTAAGAAGTAGTATTACCCACCTTGTCCGTTCTCTAGGTTGATAGAAAAATAGTAATCAACCACAGTATAGAGTATCAATGCTAATAATTGAAGAATCAATAGGTAACCCGCTTTTTTCTTGACGAAAAATAGGGTTGAAAAAACGATTAAAAATAAGAGATTAATAGTCATAAAAATCGGGAAGATGACCTCTTTATAAAACCGATCAAATTCTGTCAAATGACCATCTGGGAAACCTACCATAGCATTTGTATAATACAATAGACCAACTACAATCAAACTTATAACAATACCAATACCAGCAAATTTACGCTCCCTTATTATTTGCATACTACACTACTTTAGTTTCTGTCTTTTTATAAACTAGTTCAAGAATAAAACAAAAAACAATAATACCCAATGCGGTTAACACCCCTACTTTATTCTCAGAAAACTGCTGAATAATTAATGTCGAAAAAGCCAATAAACAAAGTACACTCGCCAGTAAATGAACATAACTTCTAGATTCTAGTTCTTTGTGCCTTTTGTAACCAATATAATTAACGATACAAAAAATCAACAAAAAGCCTGCACTACCAGCTGTTGATATACTTTTCAGATTAAACAGATTTACCAATGCAATTGACAGCAATGCCGTTATTAAAAACCCTACAGGTTTACCCCAGAACATATGGCAAAAATACTTCGGCAACTCGTCGTCTTCTGCGATGTCATAATTAACCCTGCCACTACCTAATACAGTAGCATTAATTGCTGAAAAAGTAGAAATCAAAGCCGTAACGGTCATTACGGTAAAACCAATTTGCCCTAAAGTTGGCTCTGCAGCTTTTGCCAACACATAATCTTGGGCATCTGCTATTTGATCAAATGGCAAGGCACCAACGGTTACAATAGCAATTAGAATATACAATATGATTACAAAGCCAACAGCACCAAAATAAGCCTTGGCCGTATTCTTCTCTCTATCTTTTAAATCAGCTACGGAATTTGCAATTAATTCGAAACCCTCATATGCAACAAAAATGACCATACCACCAGAAAGTATGAGCATGGGGCTTTCCCAATTTTCGGGTGACAATTGTTGTAAATTTTCTGGATGAGCAGATAAGCCATAATAGCCTACGCCAATAAATGCGACTAGAATACATAGTTTTATAATCACTGCCATAGACTCAATCTCACTAACCAGCTTAACACTTAAATAATTAATGAGTAATGCAATTAGCAATATGGATGTTTGAAATATACGTGTATCGATTTCTTTTGAACCTGAAAGCGATAGTAATTCGGTCGCATACGATCCAAATGCCGATGCGTATAGCGCAAGCATAACAATGTAACTGATCCATAAAAGATTATTGATACCGCCAGCGAAAATTCCGTTTCCAAAATGTTGATGCACAAACTTAACCGTACCGCCATTTTCTGGATATTTCTTTGAAAGTTTAGCATACGAATAAGCGGTTAGCAATGCTATAATACCGGCCCAAAGAAATGCTATTGGTGTTGCACCTTTTGCCAAAGCAACTGCCAGCCCAAGAACGGCAAAAATTCCACCACCGACCATACCGCCTATACCTATAGAGATAGCATCTTTAAGTCCGATTTTCTTATCCTTTTCCCTGTACTTTAGTTCATAATATTAATTACGCACATCAGTTTCTAGAATGGCGTACTCAAAACTATCTGACCATCCGGATTGCAAGGGGAGAATTTTTCTCTTTCTTCCTTCTTTCATCATTCCTACTTTTTCCATCACTTTTGCAGAACCTATGTTGTCTACAGCACAACCTGCTCCTATTCGATGTAGTTTAAGTACATCAAATCCGTAGTTCAATACCGCTTTTAAAGATTCTGTCGCATAGCCTTTGTTCCAATAATCGAGATGTAATTTATACCAGACCTCAGCTCTGTTATATTTTTTGGGACCTAATCGTAGTCCGAATAAACCTATAAATTCATCATTCGTTTTATGCTGAATAGCAAAGGTATAATTTCTGATTTCGGCAGCGTTATTATCCTCTATCCAAGGAGTTATTACCTTATGGGTTTCTTCTAAATTTTCAGGAATACCAAGAGTATTAAACTCGTCTGTTTCTGGTATGGAATGTAAGCGATGAATAACTTCTACATCTGCCACGCCAATTAGCCTTAATTCTAATCGATCTGTTTGTATTTTGAGTTTGTTCATGGCTGATGTGATACGTATTGAAACTATAAATATAACTTCAAATATAGGTGTTGAAGATTTTAATTAACAGGTAAATAAATGACAAAAGTAGAACCTTTGTCTTTCTTGCCAATAGCATGAATATAACCATTATGTTTTTCAACTATCTTTTTACAAATGGAGAGTCCGATACCTGTACCAGAATATTCGGTTTTGGAATGTAGCCTTTGAAACACCTCAAATATATTACTAGCAAATTCGGGTTCAAAGCCAATACCATTATCTGCAAATGAGATTTTATAATAGTATTCTGTAGTCTTACTAAAGTTTTCTACAATTTCTGAATTTCGTACCTTTTTAGAGCTAATGACTATTTTGGGAGCTACATCTTTTTTGCTATACTTTATAGAATTACTGATAAGGTTCGTACAAAGTTGTTCTATTTTAAAAGGTATACCCAGAATAACAGGCAAATTCTCGTAAGAAATAGAAGTACCGGTATCTTTAATGAGTTGCGATAATTCATCTTCAATTTTCCCTATAATTTCACCCAAAGAAATATTTTCGAATTTTGAATTAACCTTATCTATTCTTGAATAGGAAAGTAAATTCTGTATCAATTCTCGCATTCTAAACGTACCATCTTTAATCTTTCCAAAATAATTTTGAATACTGGCAGGCATGTTCTTTTCACCATCGTCTTCTATTCGAGAAATAAACATTTGAATTTTGCGTAAAGGCTCTTGCAAATCATGACTAGCTACTCTATTAAAAGATTCTAGCTCTTCATTACTAAGCTTCAATTTCTCATAACTATCGATAAGAGCCCTGTCTTTTTCTACACGGCTAGTAATATCTTGCACAATACCTACAGATACCGGTCTATTATCTATTTCAACATATTTTCCTTTTAAATCTAAATGCCTTACCCCTTTGGTCTTGGTAAAAACACGGTATGCAAAAATTGTAGAAGCCCCTTTTTCTATCTCATTTGTGCTTAAAGATTCAAAAATGGCAACATCTTCTGGGTGTACAAATTCTTTATAAGCGTTAAAAGTTACCTCAAAGCTTTTTGGCGCTACTCCTAAAATCCTGTAAAAATTATCAGAGACAGTAGCACTACCATCATCTAAATACCAAATAAAGCTACCTACACCCGCTACATTTTCAGCCTCCTTAAAAATGGTATTCTGAAGGCTAAGATCCTCGTTCAATTTCTGAAGGTTTTTTTCCGCCTCTTTAACCTTTGTAGTGTCCCATGCGGTATTGGTTATACCGTTGGCAGATTTAACAATGGTATTGTAGATGTATTTTTTTTGTCCTTCAAAAGTATATACACTCTCATGCTCTTGGGTATTGCCGGTAATATAACACTCCTTCATTAATTCAAAGAGACCGTTCTCAAGAACCATAGGATACATCTCTAAAAGCGAGCCACCAATAATATCATTTTGTTCTGATCCCGTTACTTTTTCAATGGCGTTAGAGGTGTACCTAAATTGAAAATCGATTATATTTTTATCTGTATCCAAAACAGGCTCAAAATGACTGATAACATTGTTAGAACTTTTATATACACCTTTTAAAAACTCTTCTGTCTCCTGTAATTTCTTATTCTGAAGATAGACCTGGCTATTTACTTCTTGTATTTCACCTTTCTGTTTGTAAATACTTATAAAGCCAATTAAAAAAATACCCAATGCCGTTAGGGCTACCAACAAAGATGACATGGGCGTTAAGAAAGATTGCGAAGTATATTCCTCTTTTCGTGCAACCATTAAGTAGTTCTCTTCTGCCAGCATCCTATCTTTTATAACCTGAGCTTCCGTTACTATTCTAGATATACGTTCCTTACTTTGAAACGATAAATCAGTAAAATTAATCACCACACTGTCTTTTACAAAAAGGCTGTCATCTTCAACAGAGCTATTTACAACAATAGTAGAATCTATTTCATTCTTAATTCTATCATGCAGCAATTGTAAAGCCTTTACGCGTTCTTGCTGTGCCACATTATCTTGGGTAAGTGTTTTTAACCTATCTAACGACTGCCCCATTTCAGTAATCACTATAGATGAAAGATCAGTCTCTTGTTGCTCAAAAAGTTTTTTAAGCTGAATTGCCTCTAACTCTAAAAATTTAGAAGAAAGCTCTACAATAGTACGCTGTACCTCAAGTGTGTGAGAAACTAAATCACCCGTTTTATGAAGCCTGTTAACTTGCTTGTAACCTACACTAACAGTGTACAATAGCAAGGCTATTGCCAAAACAAGTAAAATAATATAGGTTTTTACCGAACCGATTAGGGCTTTTAATTTCATCATGATCTCACTAGAAAAAAGACTTTTCATTTATAGTAACAAGTTAAAAGGGGGTATTACCGATCATTAAGATTTCAAGCAATGAATATACCTTATTTTAAGATGATGATATTGAAAAATGTATACAAATATGAAGTTGGCTTTTTTAGTTATAAAGTCCGAATAAAATTGTTGGATAAAACACGATTAGCATATGTATCATTGAGAATCAAAATAAAATAATCAAATTTTCTTTTTCTACATTAAAAAATAAACCCCATCTCGTACGATAACGATATGGGGTTTAAAATAAATTTAAAAATCCGACTAGTTTTGTAACAACATCATTCGCTAATCACTCAAGTACTTTTCAAAGCGTTTGCTCTCGCTAGCTGAATTTAGGCGCTTCATCCATTGTAATAAATTCTCTTTAGACTCAGAAGTATCAGAAATACTGAACATCAACAAAATATCTCTACCTAGTTCTTTTTGAAAGAATTTTTCTAATCGAAGTTTTTCTAAAACTTGAGTACAAGTTTCAAATAAAGAATTTCTAAAAGATTCAAAATCTAATTCATCATTATTAATTGCTTCGCAAAGCGTTTTACATATCGCATTGAACTCATTATTTGCCCCACCGGATGCAAACCACTCTGCAGGCTCAAACTCATATGTTTCTTTATACTCGGCATCTTCTGACTGCATCTTTTCTAGATGCTCATTAGTATTTATATAGGGCACTACTGTCATTGCACCATCATCACTAACCAATGAAAAAGCACAAATATCTGTACCATATTTCTCAACGTTTTCTTTGAAAGCTAATTTTGTAGCAATTTCAATTTCGCTTTTTAAATCCTCAAAATTTATAGTAGTACCCATACTTGTATTAGTTCTGCGAACAAAGAATTTAGCTCACTTATTAATCCAGTAATTTTTCTTCTCTCATTATTTTTAATGCCTTCTCAGTCTCTTGCAATCCATTATCCCATGATCCTGGCAGCATAATCAATCGCTTCTTCATTTTTTGATTTTCATCTTCAAAAACTAAGATAAATCTCGCGCGTGTTAGTCCAAATATTGCTTTTTTAAATTTGACACTTTTAATCTTATTCCTTTCAATACTTGGTATTGCTGAATTATTTAAGCTATTTAGTATTCCATAAACTAAATAGAGACCAAATAATCCGAATAACACAGTACTAAAAGTTTCTCCTCTTTGAAAACCGTCATACGCTGAATAAAATAGAAATGCAGAAATACCCCCATAAACTAACAATACTCGGGTTATGCTTTTGCCAACTACCACTTTTGAAATGTTTCCAATTACACCATCTCTAGTTAGTATAATTCTATCGGTTAAAATATGGCAAAAACCCGTTTTAGTTTTAAATCTCTTTTCTTCGCCGTTCACTGTTTTAATTATAAGTAGAAATTACTTTTTAAGACAAATTTTTCAAAGCCTGAATAATCTCTTCAGGTTCTGAACGCGTTCTGTAATCGACATTTACATAGCTCCATTTTACAACGCCATCCTTTCCTAAAATAAATGTTGCTGGTATTGGCAAGACACTTCCATTCCCATTATTAATGGATTCCAAATCTAAATTACGATCTACGCGCATGTGATCTAATAAAAACTCCGGCACCTCCCAAGCAACCCCATATTCAGAAGCTACTTTAGCATTTTGATCGGACAAAACGATAAAATCCATCTTACTGATTTCACTTTTTGTCAATGACCCGTCTGGTACTTGCGGACTTATAGCAACCAACGTAGCACCTAATGCATGTATTTCACTTAATCTTGCTTGTAAAGCTCTCAGTTGCAAGTTGCAATACGGACACCAATCGCCACGATAAAATGTCACCACAACAGCACCTTTCTCAAGTAAATCTTCTAGTGAAATTAATTCATTCTCAGCGTTTGGAAGCTTGAAAATTGGAGCTTTTTGCCCAACCTTTACTGCTTTTGCTCCTTTTTCAAAAGCTTTTGCTTCCTCAATCACCTCATCAACGCCTTTCATGAATTCAGGTTTAGCCAATCTGCCAGAAGCAATTTTAGCATCGGTTTGTTCTTTTAAGCTTTTCATTATTTCAATTTCTTTAGTATAGCTCGTAAAGTTATTAAGAGTAAAAGTGAGGAAAGAATATTTCTCATCAATTTAACACTGTTACGAAAACTTGATAGTCTTGTTTTTCTACTAAGTTGATTACAGGAAGATTTGAGAATTTAAATACATAATTTAATTTCTTGAATGAAGCCCTATAGTATTTCCGTCCCTATCCAATAAAATAGAGATAAAGCCAAATTCTCCAATAGACATTTTTGACCTTATAACTTTTCCACCAGCCTTTTCAACCAAGTTTTCTTCAGTTGTACAATCTTCAGATTCAAAGTATACAATTGTGTTATTGCCATTAGACGCAAAATCTTCCTTTTCTACTAAGGCACCAGTAATATTCAATCCTTTTGGATCAAAGGGGAAACCAGCTTGTTTCCCAAATTCAATAGGAAAATCAACAAGTTTAATACTAAAAACAGTTTCATAGAACTCTTTTGCTTTGTTTAAGTTTGATACATTGATGTCGAACCAGTTTACAGGATTTACGCTTTTCATAATATTTGCTATATAATTTTATTGCTTTATCGCAATGCAAATATGGTATGAGTATAAACTTTAAAATTGTAAAAATGGGACAAAGCTAATCTTCTCTATCAAAAACCAGAGACATTTTTAAATCGTCACCGTAGAATTCTTTTGGAGTCAGTCCTGTAAATTCTTTAAAATCTTTTATAAAATGTGCTTGATCAAAGTATTCATTCTCATAAGCCAAATCTGTAAGGCTAGAAACTTCTTTTGTAAGCAGTGTTTTTAGTGTATTCTGAATTCTTACAGTTTTTATAAGCTGTTTTGGGCTTAGCCCTATCGTTGAAGAAAATTTTCGTGTTAATTGTCTACGATTAATATTATTTTGCACTGATAGTTCATTCACAGAAAATTGTCCGTTAGCTTCAATAATAGTATCTATCGTTGATTTTACTATAGTGTCAATTACATTTTTATCGGTTAATCTTTCAAGTAAAAAAGTTTCAATTAATGCTATCCTCTCTGAGGTAGTATTAGCATTTAAAATTTGATTTCTAATTTTCACTCCTTCCCTTCCAAATAACTCCTGTATGGGTACCGCTGTATTTTGAATATCTTTTATTGAAATACTAGAAAAAGGTAAAAAACCGTTAGGCTGAAATCTAACTACAAATGAACCCGTAATACCCAACGGTTCTACAACGTATGGTTTTGTCAATTGCCCAATTAAAAAACATTTTGGAAGAATTATACTTTCTTTATTATCTGGATGATGCTTATACGTATCTCCATAATGAAAGATGAGTTTCATTGTACCATCTGGAACAATGGTATTTTTTAAAGGGGTGTTTTCAAAATCACTTTCTAAATTCCAATAGCATTTAACCCACTCTTTCAAATTCTCTTGTGGTTCAAATATTTGGTGATTCATTTAATGATTTTGTTTTGTTCTAATGTTGATTGGGTATGATGTGCATTGCATGTTAAACTCTTCGTATTAACTTGCGATGCTAAAATTGTATAGGTATGTTCAGCCAGTCTAATTTATCATTTTTTGGATTTGTGTAATTGAGATGAATAAAACCTTTTAAACTGTCAAGAATTTCTTCATTATACATACGTAGATTTAATTCTGTATTTGGTACGTTAAAAACATTTTTATTTTTTATAGTTTGAGAAAAGACAGAATCTATAAATATATTTTTCCTAATCCTCCCATCTAAAGTAGCATTATAAGCCATATATAATTTATAAGTCTCGCTGCTTTTACTACTTATCATTCTTTTTTTTGCAGGCTCATATACAAGCTCATTATTCACATAATCATACAGTTTAGGTCCAACCATGCTGTATATATTCCCTCCAGATTGACTATAAGCCATTTTGGTAAATTCAACTGCTTGAAAATTATCGTTATTGATTTCCAATGTTATAGGGAGCATCAGTAATACTCGGGTACTATCACTATAATTATTAATGATCAGAATCTTTAGCGGATCATCTTGTATTTTATAATTAGTTGATAATTTGTCATCTTGATAAACACATGATGCACAAAATAGAAGTAATAATAAATAGCCCAAATTTCTTCTCATACCTATATTCTACATAAATTGAATTAATAACCAATAAAGATTAAAAGCGTATTTCACTTTTGATAATAACGTAAATCGTTCTGAAGTATTTCGAAAATCTTATCACCCTTATAAAATTATCAATATTTTAAAGCCTAGGCATGGCTTATTCGTTTAAAAAATGCCCAAAGAATCTGATTTTAGATTCTTTGAGCATTGAATAGTAGTGTCTCAGGTTAGAGAAGAATTTAATTGGTTATCTCAGTTCTTTGTTGTGCTTTCTTTATTTTTCGAGCTCATGCTCAATTTCTTTTATAATCGTCTCAATTTCAGTCTTTACACGTCCAAATAACTTTGGCCCATTCGTTACTTTAGCCGATAGATAATAAGCTAAAAGATAATTTTCAAATTCAGCTGATTCGAATAATTGTTTGTTATCTATCTTTTCGGAAATTGACTTGAATTCAAAATCCATAAATCCTATATCCATCACAAGTGTTCGTGTACTTCCTTTTTTATAAAAAATAGTACGTAAATTTTCTTCTGTGAAATCCATTGCATTTAACTGAATGTTTAAATAATCTAATGAACTATTAAAAGAGGCTATGTTTTGTCTTAAATTTTTATTTAAAAGGATATTGAGCTTACCTGAACTAATGATGTCTTCTAAAACTCCTGTTGCAGGTATATAGCTAATGGAACTACCGAAAATAGGGGCGAATTTTTGAGAAATTCTCTGACTACTGACTGTGTCAAGCACATTTTTATCAAATAAATTCAATAGATATTCAAGTGACTCTATACGTTGCTCATTTTCTTTAATTGAGGCATTTATTATATTCAAGTTATTTTTAAATTCTGTTTGTATGGATAATAAATACTCTTTCTCTAGATTTCTTTGTTCGTTATAATTATTGTTATTATTAATCTGTAAAGCTATTAATATACCAATAACAACAAGTATTATTTCTCCAACAGCATAAAGCAGATATTTACTGAATTTATTTTTAGCCAACATTTTTTGTCTGATTTTTCTAAAGAATTTTATCATTGATGTGGTTGGTTTTAATGTTCGTTAATATACATGGTTTACAAAAGTTATAGATTAGAGTTTACACTAAATTAGTTTCTAACCTCACTGATTGTTCTTTTTTTCTAAATACATGTTCATCAAAGTAACCTAAAAATACATTT